>NZ_CP016774.1 GCF_002288105.1 Candidatus Planktophila versatilis
TTTCCGCCAATGAGGTCTACTTTGCGGGTTCTCCACAGGTTTCCGTCGAAATCGGTCTAATTTGAGGCTAAACCTCACCTTTAGACCACAGCCTGTGGATAACATTGTGGATAAGCCTGGGGGTGGGTAGATGGCAGTTGTAGATCTCGAACTCTCCCAATTATGGGCCCGCGTGGTCGAGCATGTTTCGGTGGGTGAACCTCAACACCGAGCATTCTTGGCGATGACCAAACCTTTAGGCCTTCTACAGAAAGAGGGTGGGGCGACCAGTCTGCTGGTTGCCGCCCCGAACGCCTTTGCAAAAGATGTACTTGAATCCCGTCTTCGCAGTGTGATCAATGAAGTGCTCACCGCCGAACTTGGCGAAAAAGCAAATATTGCGGTGATGGTCGATGAAACGATCGAGTTGGCCGATCTGCCTGCTCCTGCTGTTGCTGTTGAGGTGGTCCCCTCTCGTTCGGGTATGGGCCGCGATATCTCTGATGCTCCTAAATCAGATGAGCTATCCCAATTAAATGCGCGCTATATCTTTGAAACATTTGTTATCGGCTCTTCCAACCGCTTTGCCCATGCCGCAGCGGTGGCCGTGGCTGAGGCACCAGCAAAGGCTTATAACCCGCTCTTTATCTATGGGGAATCTGGCCTTGGAAAGACTCACTTGCTACACGCTATTGGTGCCTATGCCAAGGAGCTCTATGGCAATGTGCGTGTTCGATACGTATCTTCTGAAGAGTTCACCAACGACTTTATCAACTCTATCCGTGATGATAAAGCTACTGCTTTCCAGCGCCGCTACCGCGATTTAGATATTCTGCTGGTTGATGATATTCAGTTCTTAGAAAATAAAGAGCGTACTCAGGAAGAGTTCTTCCATACCTTTAACACTTTATATAACGCTAATAAGCAGATTGTCATTTCATCAGATCGCCCACCTAAGCAGTTAACAACTTTGGAAGATCGCCTGCGTTCACGATTTGAGTGGGGTTTGATTACAGATATTCAACCGCCTGAACTTGAAACCCGTATTGCGATTCTGCGCAAAAAGGCAGCCCAAGATAAGTTAAATGCGCCTGATGATGTTCTTGAATTTATCGCAAGTAAAATCTCTACCAATATCCGCGAACTTGAAGGTGCTTTAATCCGTGTTACCGCTTTCGCATCGCTAAACCGCCAGCCAGTTGATATGGGCCTTGCTGAAATTGTGTTAAAGGATTTAATCCCCACCAATGTTGCAACTGAGATAACAGCCCCAACGATCATGGCTCAGACCGCGGCCTACTTCAGCCTTACCCTCGATGATCTCTGTGGCACTTCTCGTTCTCGCGCATTAGTTAATGCTCGCCAGATTGCGATGTATCTATGCCGTGAGCTCACCGAGTTATCACTGCCTAAAATCGGGCAGACTTTTGGCGGGCGCGATCACACAACAGTGATGCATGCCGACCGAAAGATCCGGGAGTTGATGGCTGAGCGCCGCTCGATCTATAACCAGGTAAATGAGTTAACGACAAGAATTAAGCAGCAGACGAAATAGGTAGGGGTTAGGCGCTAATTGTCCGTTTTCACCCTCTTTACCCCCAAGGTGTGGATAAAGTGTGGATAACTGTGGATATGTTGGGTAAATATGTGTGTAAAGCAGGGACTACTAGAGAAGGTGTGGAGGTGTTGATATGGATCTAGTGTTTATTCACCTATTCACCCACAGCTTTACTGGGGTTTTCCACACCGCGGCGGGGTTAAATCTAGGCTCTGACCTGGGGTTTTACCTCTTACCCACAGTTTTACTCTGCGGTTATTACTACTACCTTTATATATATAAATCCCGTTTCCAAGCGGACCATCCCTAAATTAGAGTTAGTTCACTACATACAACCAATCTGATGAGTGCGAGGGCTACGGCGTGAAACTTACAGTGGATCAAAATTCTTTAACTGATGGGGTGAACTGGGTTTCTCGTTCACTCTCCACCCGCCCGATTAAAACTGAACTCCTCGGAATTAAAATCGATGCAACCGGCGATGAAGTCTTTCTCTCTGGCTCTGATTTAGAAACATCAAGCAAAGCACACTTCGCAGCCGACATCGCCAATAAAGGCGCAGTACTTGTTCCCGGAAAACTACTAGCAGAAATTTGTAGATCACTTCCTAATAAACCAATCACTATTTCATTAGATGGTACCCGAGTGCTTGTTACATCAGGCGCGGCTAAATTCACCCTCCCCACACTTTCACTCTCTGAATATCCAAACCTGCCAGAACTTCCTGAAACAACCGGCAGTGTGGCAAGTGACACTTTCGCAACAGCGGTAGCACAAGTAGCAATAGCTGCGGGGCGCGATGATTCACTACCAACGTTAACCGGCGTCCATGTTGAAATAAATGAAGACACCATCACACTCGCTGCAACAGATCGCTACCGCCTAGCGGTGCGCGAATTCAATTGGAGCCCGGCCACACCTGGTGTTTCAACGACAGCGCTAATGCGTGCTCGCACTTTAGCTGATGCCGCTAAATCACTTGTTGGAACAAAAAACGTCTCACTCTCTTTTGCGCCAGCAACATCGAATGATCGCCTTGCTGGATTTTCCGGCGATGGTAAAACAATGACATCAAGAATGTTAGATGGAACATTTCCCCCATACCGCCACTTACTACCGACCGAGATGACAACCACGGCTGTTGTGGAAGTAGCCCCTTTCCTTGATTCTGTGCGCCGCGTTGCGCTAGTAACCGATAAAACAGTTCCACTACGCCTTGAGTTTAAAGATGGCGGAGTATCACTTGAGGCTGGCGCGGGTGAAGAAGCGCAAGCAACAGAGACAATTAATGTGTTGTTAAACGGTGAACCTATTTCTATTGCTTTTAACCCGGTCTTTCTAGCTGATGGCCTACAAGCAGTTGGCACACCTTTTGTTCAGATCTCATTTACTGGTTCAAATAAACCAGCGATTCTCACCGGGCGCACCGAACCAAATGGTGCATCTATTGATAATTACCGCTATCTCTTAATGCCAATGCGCTACGCCTCATAGAGTAAAAACAACAATGCGCGTCACCAAGCTAGCGCTGACAAATTTTCGTTCATACCCACACCTTGAACTTGAATTTCCGGCAGGTCCTATTACTTTTATTGGCAATAATGGCAGCGGTAAAACGAATATTGCCGAGAGTTTGATCTATCTCGCCTACCTTTCATCCCACCGCGTTGCTAACAATCAACCACTGATTTCACTCGGTGCAGATCAAGCAATCATCCGTGCCGAAATCGAGAGCCAGAATCGCACACTGCAAGTCGACCTTGAGATCAACGCAACAAAAACAAACCGCGCAAGAATTAACGGCAATCCTGTTAAATCACAACGCGAGATATTAGGCGCACTACAAATTATTTACTTCTCCCCAGAAGATTTAGATTTAGTTCGAGGAGATCCCACCCACCGCCGTGATTTCCTGGATAAATTACTCATTACACAATCCCCACGTTTGGCTGGTGTGATCTCTGATTATGAACGCGTGGTAAAACAACGAAACACACTGCTAAAAACCAGGGCGCCAGAGAGCTCGCTTATCCCTTGGACAGAACAACTCATTTCCTATGGCGCACAGTTATCGGCAGAACGCATCAAGCTAGTGGATGACCTGAACCCATATGTGGCGGCAAATTATGAAAACCTCAATGAAGTTAAACCTGCCTCAATTTCTTATAAATCATCAACAGATAACTTGTCTGCAGATATTGCCCACAACATAGAAATGTTGACGCAACGACAGATAGAAGTAGCACGACAAGAACAAGATCGTGGTGTTTCACTCATTGGTCCACACCGTGATGACCTACATCTACAACTCGGTGATTTCCCAGCAAAAGGTTATGCCAGCCATGGCGAATCGTGGTCGATGGCAATCTCACTTCGTATCGGTGCCTACAACCTACTTAAATCAGAAGGCGCAGAGCCCGTACTCATCCTTGATGACATCTTCGCTGAACTAGACACCGCCCGCCGTCAACAACTCACATCGGTGACACAGATGGCCGAGCAAACATTTATCACAGCAGCTGTTGAATCAGACCTACCAGTCGAACTACTATCGGAGAAGTTCTATGTGAAGCCGGGGGTTGTTACCAAGTGAGTGAAAACCCCCAGAGCAAACGAGATTTTGCAGTAGATCTCTTTCGAAGTTATAAAACTGGATTTATTAAAAAGAAGAAAATTGTTGAACAGCGCTCAAACACCCCCGGAGATCCCACACTGATCTCTAATGTGTTGAGTGAACTCATCGAAGAACGTGATTGGAATTCTGGGTTAGCTGAAGGAACCCTCTTTGCCACCTGGGCCCAGGTAGTAGGTGCCGATATTGCCCAGCACACAACACCACTTTCACTTCTAGATGGCCGCCTGCTCGTGCAGTGCTCGTCAACTGCCTGGGCGACCCAACTCAATCTTGTCGGGCCCTCTCTACTTGAGACCATCAGGTCTAGTGCGCCAGGTGCCCTTGTGGAGTCCCTAGATTTCATTGGGCCTGCCGCCCCCAGTTGGAAGCGTGGCCTACGCACGATCTCCAATGGCCGCGGTCCCCGCGACACCTATGGCTAACCCCAGGGAATAAACCCCCGCTCCTTCCAGTTATATCCCTTGAAACCTGAGTCGACTCGACTCAACTCTTTGCGTAGAATCGACTCAGGTTACAAACCTCGACCCACCCTGGCTCGAGTGGAAATAACGAAATTAAAGAAGGAGCAAGACCATGGCTAGAGCAGTCGGAATCGACCTCGGAACTACAAATAGCTGCGTATCAGTACTTGAAGGCGGAGAGCCCACAGTTATTGCCAACGCAGAAGGCGCTCGCACAACACCATCGATCGTTGCCTTTGCAAAAAATGGCGAAGTTCTTGTTGGTGAAGTAGCTAAGCGTCAATCAGTGACAAACGTTGAACGCACAATTCGTTCCGTTAAGCGTCACATGGGTACTAACTGGTCAATCGATATCGATGGCAAGAAGTACACCTCACAAGAAATTTCAGCACGCGTTCTACAAAAGTTAAAGCGTGATGCAGAGGCCTACCTCGGTGAAACTGTCACAGATGCTGTTATTACCGTGCCCGCCTACTTCAACGACGCGCAACGCCAAGCAACAAAAGAAGCTGGCGAAATTGCTGGTCTTAATGTGCTTCGCATTATCAACGAGCCAACAGCTGCCGCTCTTGCCTATGGTTTAGATAAGGCAGATCAAGAACAAACCATTCTTGTATTCGACCTTGGTGGCGGAACCTTCGACGTTTCACTCCTTGAAATCGGAGATGGCGTTGTTGAAGTAAAGGCAACGAATGGCGATAACAACCTTGGTGGCGACGACTGGGATCAAGCACTTGTTGATCACCTTGTGAAGACATTCGGTTCTGCAAATGGCATCGATCTCACAAAAGATAAGATGGCGATGCAACGTATTCGTGAAGCTGCTGAAAAGGCGAAGATTGAACTTTCATCTTCCCAATCAGCAACTATCAACTTGCCATACATCACCGTTGATTCTGAGAAGAATCCACTTTTCCTTGATGAAACAATTACCCGCGCACAGTTCCAAACACTTACTGCAGACCTACTTGAGCGCTGCAAAAAGCCATTCCAAGCTGTCCTTAAGGATGCTGGAATTCCTATTGCAAATATTCAATCAGTGGTACTTGTTGGTGGATCAACTCGTATGCCAGCAGTGGTTGACTTGGTACGCGAACTTACCGGTGGAAAAGAGCCAAATAAAGGCGTAAACCCCGATGAAGTAGTTGCAGTGGGCGCATCCCTTCAAGCTGGAGTACTTAAGGGTGAAGTAAAAGATGTGCTTCTCCTTGATGTGACACCACTTTCACTTGGCATTGAAACCAAGGGTGGTGTGATGACAAAACTCATCGAACGCAACACAACTATTCCTACCAAGCGCAGTGAAATCTTCACCACAGCTGATGACAATCAGCCTGCTGTTCAGATTCAGGCCTACCAAGGCGAGCGTGAAATGGCTGCTTATAACAAGAAGCTAGGCATGTTCGAACTCACCGGAATCGCACCAGCACCTCGCGGAGTTCCGCAAGTTGAAGTGACATTTGATATCGATGCCAACGGAATCGTTCATGTATCTGCAAAAGATCTTGCAACCGGCAAAGAGCAAGGTATGACCATCACAGGTGGCTCTGCTCTTTCTAAGGACGAGATCGCGCAGATGATGGCAGATGCTGAAGCACACGCTAATGAAGATAAGCAGCGTCGTGAAGAGGCAGAGATCCGCAACACCGGAGACTCACTTGTCTATCAGACTGAGAAGTTCTTAACAGAGAACGCAGATAAGTTCACCGAAGGTGAAGCTGCAACAAAGAAGACTGAACTAGATGAGGCACTTGCTGAACTTAAGACTTCTCTTGGCGGTGCCAACTTCGAATCAATTAAGTCAAATACTGAGAAAGTTTCGACAATCTCACAAGCACTCGGTGCGCTCATGTATGCAAATGCCGGAGCTCAAACTGATGGAGCAGCAGCAGGGTCGGAAGATCATGTTGAAGACGCTGAAGTTATTGATGCCGAAGAAGCTAACTAATGTCAGAAACGACAGAGGAAGTTGTTGAAGAAACAACTGCTGTTGTAGCAGAAGTTGTAGAGGAGGCTGCGCCGGTTCTCGAAACAGACCCGGTTGCAGCCCTCACAGTTGATTTACAACGACTTCAAGCAGAGTATGCCAACTACCGAAAGCGGGTAGAGCGCGATCGCACCCTGGCCCATGAACTAGCGATTGGTTCTGTTCTTACCGAACTTCTTGCAATTTTAGATGACGTTGACCGCGCAAGTGAGCACAACGAACTCACTGGGGGCTTTAAGGCTGTGGCAGATCAGTTAACTGCAATTACCAACCGCATTGGGTTGGAAAAATACGGTACTGAAGGTGAAGTTTTCGATCCACAAATTCACGAAGCTTTGTTACACGACACATCACCTGAAGTCAGCGTTCCTACTGCATCAAAGATTTTGCAACCAGGTTATAAGTTCAAAGAACGCATCTTGCGCCCGGCACGCGTTGCAGTGACTGACCCAGAAAACTAATTAGTTATGGCTGCCAAGGATCTCTATGAGAAGGATTTCTACCAGGTCCTTGGCGTCGATAAAAAAGCTAGCGCCGATGAAATCAAGAAGAAATACCGCTCCTTAGCACGCGACCTACACCCTGATAAAAATCAAGGAGATGCCGCACTTGAAGAGAAGTTCAAGGCTGTCTCTGAGGCCTATGACATTCTCTCTGATTCAAAAAAGCGCGCAGAGTATGACGAAGCGCGTTCCATGTTTGAACGCGGTGGATTTAGAGCACCCACCGGTGGACAAAACTTCCAAGGTGGAGATTTCAACGACATCTTTGGTGGTGGCAACCCACAAGATATTTTTGCCAATCTCTTTGGCGGTGGCGGCAGGCGCGGCCCACGCAAAGGCTCTGACCTACAAACAGAGTCAGCTATTACATTTAAAGAGTCAGTATTTGGCACAACTCTTGATCTCAAACTCAACACCGATGGCAACGGGCCACAGAACATTTCGGCCCGCGTACCTGCTGGAGTAAATGATGGCGCCAAAATTCGGGTTAAAGGAAAAGGCGCACCAGGAGAAGCAGGCCCTGGAGATCTCTTTATTCAACTACAAGTTAAGCCTCACCCAATCTTTTCTCGCAAAGGTGAAAACTTAGTTCTCACACTCCCTGTTACTTTTGCCGAAGCAGCACTGGGTGCCGATATTAAAGTTCCCACACTTGCCGGAGATGATGTCACTGTGCGATTAGCAGCCGGTACTCCCACAGGTCGGGTCTTGCGGGTAAAAGGGCGCGGAATTAAGAAGGGCGCAATTACTGGCGATCTACTTGTCACTATCGAGGTGCAAGTGCCTCGAAAGGCAGAAGGTAAGGCGCAAGAGGCAATCAAAGCATTTGCCGCAGCAACTGCACACGAAGATGTGCGCGCCGAATTTATATCTAAGGCAAAGCTATGACAAAAGATTTGCCACAAGAAGATCATCCAGATGATGATGCTGGACTTTATGTAATTTCAGTTGCAGCAGAACTTTCCGGGCTACACCCACAAACTCTGCGCCAATACGATCGCTTAGGTTTGGTCTCACCAGATCGCACAGTAGGTCGCAATCGCCGTTACTCACTTCGCGATATTGCATCCCTTCGCATGGTGGGTCGTCTTGTCGGTGAAGGAATTAATCACGCGGGTATTAAGCGAATTATTGAGTTAGAGACTGCTGTTGCAAGTATGGCGATGGAGGTTGCAAAGCTGCGCATTGAAGTAGATGCACTGCTGGTGGAGAATCCGCCAAAAGGGCTAGCAACACGCAAGAAGAGCGATGTCATCATTTACAAAGAAGAGAATTAAGCGTTCAAGAATTTAGTTCGTCCAGCCCACTTTCCTAAAACCGGTTCTACCGGTGATTTCAATACGCCTTCAAGTAGTGCCGCATAAACATCTCGGAAGTCGGTCGTCACCGCCAAATCACCTTTGATGAGATTTTTTAAGGAAGGTTGGTCTCCATAAAATCCACCTGCGACTCGGTCGCCAATGACAAACATCGGCCCTGAAGTTCCATGGTCTGTTCCTTGGGATCCGTTTCCAACCACGCGACGCCCAAATTCACTGTAAACCACCACTGTTACATCACTAGCTCGAGTGGTGGACTTCAGCTGGGTAAAGAAGCGCGAAATTGAATCAGAAACAACCCCCAAGAGTTCTGCTTGTGCGTTCGCCTCATTAGCGTGTGTGTCGAACCCGCCTAACGAAACTGACCACACTCTTGTTGGAGCTCCGGCCGAAATCAATTTAGAGACCACATCTAACTGTTGTGCGAGATCGCTATCACCCCCGGCATTCCCGCCATTAACTGTAGGCAAATCAGGAATCGAAGGAGCAGGTGCTTTCAAAATAGGTTGAACAGTTGACGAGACTGAGAAAAGATTGCGCATAGAGGTAGCAGCCGCAGCCATGAGTGGAGAATCAGTCCTTGACTTACTAGCTAGTTTCAAACAATTTTGACCAATTGAACCCTTAGGAATGAGGAGTCCGCCGAGAGGCAATACCGAACCAGATCTTTTAGCCCCAGCAAATAACGGGGGCAACACAGAACCTAGCGAGATTGCAAGCATTGAATCTTCTGCCTGACCATCAATCCAGCGCCCAAGCCACCCAGTGCTGATCTGATTAGTAGGTGAGGCGCTCTGCCACTTTGCCATGGATGAAAAGTGAGAGCGATCAGGATTTGGGTAACCAACTCCACGAATGATTGCGACTTTTTTCTGGTCCCACAAAATTTTAAGATTTTTCATTGCAGGATTCAGGGCCAACTCTGCATCCAATGGCAACATCGTTTCTGGGCTATATGAAATTTCAGGACGAGACGAAAAATAGATTGGGTCTGTATAAGGAATTACTGTGTTTAACCCATCATTTCCACCGTAGAGCGTGACCATTACAAGAATTGGGGTGCCTGCGGCGAGCGGTCGACTTATTGCTGCTTGGGCAATTTCATCAACACTCAGTAGCGAAGCGCTAGCACCAACAGCCACAGTGCCGGCGGTTAACCTCAGGAATTTTCTACGGGTTATTGTGTCCATGTCATCCTCCTAGGCATTCACTACATACTCGGGGCTACACAACGCCAAGACGGCAAATTCCATCGGGTCACTTAGCGAATTACGTAAAGCTGCTTGAGTTCTCGGACTCCATTGCGCAACACCTAACCAATCGGCACTGGATAGAACTCGACGTTCAACTGGAATCTCCAGCAATCCTCGTAATTGGCTCTGTTTTACCAACCAGGTAGCAAAAGCAATCCGATATTGGGCAGATGCTGAAGATAACCAAGCCTCCCCAGAAGGCCACCCGCCAACACTTGGTGGGTAAAACGGAATCTGCCCTAATTTATTCAAATAATTCTTCAACTGGGCAGGCGTTTTTAACTTAGATGGAGTCAGTTCCAGAGCTCGCGCGGCGGAGATAAACCAATCCACCGGGGATTTAACCATTGCATTTTTAGGATCTCGCATCGCAGAATCTTTTGCTATGGCTGCTACCACGCTGGAAATTTCACGATTAGCAAATGATTGGATCCCGGCAAAATTATTTGGCATCGCTTCTGTGCTTGATATGAAGCGATACCAAAGCCTTTCCGAAATGAAACGAGCACAGTCATCTCTTGCTACTAGAAAATCTGAGACTTCCTCACCAGTAAAATGCTTTGTCGTCCCCAACAAAGTTACTGCCTTTGTATCATGCCGCTTAAGGTTGAAGGTAACGGTGCCGGAACTGTTTGCGACTTGATATCCAGTCAATGAGCGCGCTATAGCTTTAACATCATCTTCGGAATATCGGTTTACGCCAAGAGTAAATAGCTCCATGAATTCACGGCCAAGGTTTTCGTTAGGCGACTTGAAGGTGCTCTCTTGACCATCTAACCAATATTGCAAGGCACCGTCAGTGAGCATTGCCCGCGACATCTCAGCAAAGTTACCTAGCGCGTATTTTCGAAAAGTTTCATTCTGCTTATACATAGGCAGCGGATGGTTTATCTTCGAAATCGAAGTGGCCCAATGGCCGTGCCAAAACCAAGTCATTCGCTCCGTGAGCCCGTTATCACCAAGGGCCATCCGATCCATCCACCAAGAAATAAGGTTTTCTGTCTGGGTTTTCATCCCAACAATAAAGGGGATTATTTCTGTATTATTTGGCTCAGGCCGTTTACCCAGATCCGTAAAAGTTGGAAGCGTGATTGACGCTAATCCAAAATCCGCACTGGGAACTGTTAAGAGCGAGTCACGTGTCGCCGGGACACCCTGCTTCAAGTAAGTAGTGAATTCACCAACACGTGGCCCAAAACCAAACCGGTGCACTAACCGAGAAGTCTCTAATCGGTCTAAGTTCACGAGACCACGTTAACAATGAAGTACTGAAGCGGTAAGGTTCAAACATGAATTCTAAGGGTATTCTCCGGGAACAAATCCTCAACAAAGCTGTTGTCCACGGCAAAGTGATCTTGTCTTCCGGTATCGAAGCTGATTACTACGTAGACCTTCGCCGCGTCACACTCGATCATGTGGCAGCCCCACTTGTGGGTGAAGTGATGTTAGAGCTAACGAAAGATTTAGATTATGAAGCAGTAGGTGGGCTCACATTGGGCGCCGACCCGGTTGCAACAGCGATGATGCATGTGGCAGCGCGTAACGGTAAAAACATTGATTCTTTTGTAGTTCGCAAGGCCGAGAAAGCACATGGCCTACAACGACGCATTGAAGGACCAGATGTGAAAGGAAAGAAAGTATTGGCTGTGGAAGATACTTCAACAACAGGCGGCTCAGTTCTCACCGCCGTTGAAGCACTCGTTGAAGCGGGCGCAATCGTTGTGGGTGTTGCGGTCATTGTGGAACGTGGAGCCAAGCAGAAGATTTTGGATGCAGGGTACAAGTACTACGCAGCCTATTCACTACAAGATTTAGGCCTGTAGTTACTTCATATACCGCTTAGATTGCCACTCTCTAAAGATTTCAATAGCCAGCGGCACTAGCGAAATCAACACGATTAGGCCAACGACACCATAAAGATAATAATTTGCCGAGTTACCTAAAACATCACCCAAGAGATAACCAACCCCAATTGCAACCTCTGTCCAAATAATTCCACCGATAGCGTTCCAGGTTGAGAATGTTTTTCGCTCTAATTGCACAACACCGCAGACCGGGTTGATAAGAGTTCTTCCAAAAGGAATAAAACGTCCGAAAACCAAAGCTTTCCGAGGGCCATACTTTCTTAACCACTTTTCAACAGTTTGCACCATCTTTTGGTTAAAGAAGCGACTATCTGGACGATCGAAGAATTTTCTGCCGTAGGTCCAGCCAAACCAATAACCAACCTCACCACCAGTTATTGCAGCTATCGGTGCGAGGATAAACAACAACGGTGTGGATAATTTAGCGTCTCCCAAAATATCGGCACCTGCGCCAGAAGCAGCAATACCGGCTAGAAAGACAACCTCACCGCCGGGAAAGACTAAACCAATTAAAAGCCCGGTCTCCATAAAAATAATGCCAAGGACCCCAATCAACCCCAAAGTGGAAACCACAGAATTGGCGTCCAAAAGGTTTGTCAAGAATTCCATGAGTCCGAGGGTAAGGTAACCGCCGTGATTACGCATCCTTCTGGCGCGCTCGGTGATGAAAAATATCGTCCGCAATTTCACTTCGCCCCTGAAAAAAATTGGATGAATGACCCCAACGGACTTATTTACTACAAAGGCGAATATCACCTCTTCTTCCAACACAACCCAAAAGAGAATGTATGGGGAAATATGTCGTGGGGCCATGCAGTAAGCCCTGATTTATTTTCATGGCAAGAGCTACCTGTGGCTATTACCTGCACAGAAGAGACCGGGATATTTTCCGGAAGTACAGTTATTGATTACACGAATTCAACAGGCTTTGGAAGCGTAGAAAACCCGGCAATGGTTGCGATTTACACCGAGCACAAAAATGACAAAAGCAAGCAATCTCAATGCTTAGCCTTCAGCCTTGATAACGGTAGAACATTTACTAAATATGAAGGAAATCCAGTTCTTGATATTAACTCCCCAGATTTTCGCGACCCTAAAGTGCAGTGGGTAGAAAACCAATGGCTGATGACAATTGCACGACCAGATCTGCACCAGATTTCTTTCTTCACTTCACATAACCTCAAAGAGTGGAAACACCTCAGCGATTTCGGCCCAACTGCAGAAGTCGGTGGATGTTGGGAGTGCCCAGACCTATTTCAACTAGGGGATAAATGGGTTCTTATCGTTTCACTCAACCCAGGTGGTTATCAGGTTGGATCTGGAACGCAATACTTTCTTGGACAGTGGAATGGAAAAAAATTTATCGCAGATGATGTGAAAACAAGATGGCTTGATTATGGCCGCGATAATTATGCTGGCATTACATTTAACAACACACCGCAAGATCGCAGAATATTTCTTGGTTGGATGAGCAATTGGGAATATGCCCACACCTTTCCTACCCAACCTTGGCGAGGGGCCATGACGCTACCGCGAGAACTTTCACTACACGGCGATCGCATTATTCAAACTCCAATTAACCACCCCAACGGTTTTCCTGAAGTTTCATTTACAACATCAGATGGCGCAATTCGCATCTGTGAAAACAATGAACGATATGTTGAAATCGGAGTGCGCAACCAAAAGTTATATATAGATACATCGCGTGCATGGTGCGATCTAGATGCACCGACACTGCAAGAGATTGCAATCGAAAAAGGCGAGATTGATATTCGCGTAATTGTCGATCGCGGTTCAGTTGAAGTCTTTGCAGTTGGTGGGGCAATCGTCCTGACGAACTTGGTCTTCGTTGAGACCGCCCTAACCTCAGTCCAGCCCCTGGCTGGCGCAAATAACCTCAAGGTCGCAGGACTGCAAACCACCCACGCGTAAACTGCAAAAATCCGCAAAAAAGCGTTGTAGGAGCGTTATTGCCCAACCTCTCAAACCCTTCGCATCTGGCTTTATCGTTTTCCCACAGTCGGCCAACCTAGGACGCCGGCTAACCGTCGAAAGGAAACACTTCATATGAAGAAGTCAATGAAACTCGGAGCACTCGCTCTAGCTTCAACGCTTTCTTTGTCATTGATTGCGGTTGCTACACCATCAGCATCTGCAAACACATGCCCAAGAAAAGCGACAGTAACAATGCTCGGAACAATCAAGCCTGAAATTCAGGATCAGTTCCTTGCAGCAGTTGCTGATTACAATAAGTCACAAAATTGCTACACAGTTAAGTCAGTTCCTGGCGATCGCAAGCTCACATTCCTTCAGAACGTGACACCAATGTACGCAGCTAAGAACGCACCAACAATCATGTACACACTTCAAGAGATTCCAGATATGGCCGACAAGGTTTTGGATCTCAAGTTAACACCGCTTGCACGTCTTGTCTCTAAGAGCCTGCTTGCATCAGGTAACGTCAACGGACGTCAAGTTGGTGTTCCATCAACAGCTGAAGCATTCGGACTTCTTTACAACAAGAAGGTTCTCGATAAGGCTGGCGTAGACCCATCAAAGATTGCAACGCGCGCAGACCTCGAAGCTGCATTCAAGAAGATCGAAGCTTCTGGTAAGAAGCCACTTCACTTCTCAGCTATCTGGTGGTCACTTGGTGCACACTTCACAAATATCTTCCACACCAATGTAGGAAAGACAAAAGAAGCTCGTCTTGCAGGCTTGGATGCTCTTGTAGCTGGAAAAGCAGACCTTGCAAATAACGCTACCTTCAAGAACTGGGTAGCGACCATGGATCTTCTTAAGAAGTACAACGCAGGCAAGGTAAATCTCACAGATACCGAATATGACGCTTCAATCGCCAACCTTGCAGGCGGCGACTTCGGATTCATGTTCCAAGGTAACTGGACAGAGCCAAACTTGATCACAGCCTCAAAGGGCGATGATTTCGGTCTCATGCCTCTTCCAATCAGCAACAACGCCAAGGATTACGGTAACGATTCAATTCCTGTCGGTGTTCCTGGCTACTTCATGATCGATGCACAGCAGTCAACAAAGTGGGAGCAAAAGGGTGCACTCAGCTTCCTAACCTGGCTCTACACATCTCCAGAAGGACAGAAGCGTGTAGCTGGTCCAGTTGAAGAAGGCGGCATGAGCTTCATCCCTGTTTACAAGGGCTTCAAGATCGAGCCAAAGACTTACATGGCGAAGGAAATTTCAAAATTTGCTTCGGCAGGTAAGACTCTTGACTGGATGAACTCTTACTACCCAGCTGGCCTCCAAGAGGAAGTTGGAAAGGTATCTATGCAGCAGTACTTCACCGACAAGATCAGCGCAGCTGACCTTGCTAAGGCGATTGAAGCTGCATGGAAGGGCAAGCCAAAGACTTGGCGTGGAGAAGCTGCTTAATAGCACTTCAACCACTTTAACGTCTAAAAAGAAGTAAATAGAATCATCCCGGGGCGAGGAAACTTGCCCCGGGATGATTTCACTTAGGAAGGGGGATTCGAGTGACTCGAGCAAGATCAATAAAGAAATTTTTGAAATTTGCTGGCCTTCCACTTGCAATCTTCATCATCGTTCTCGTAGTGCCCTTTGTAAATGGTTTCTATTACTCCTTTACAGATTGGGATGGTTTCAAAACCACCAAATTAGTTGGATTTACTAATTACACAGAATCATTTGCAGATCCAAGATTCTGGTCAACCCTAAAATTCACCGCGCTATTCGTTGTGGTATCACTTGTTTTGGTCAATGTGGTTGCGTTTGGGCTGGCACTCATTGTTACCTCAAAGCTCCGAAGTAAAAACTTCCTCCGCACCTTCTTCTTTGTACCAAACCTCATCGGTGGCGTTATCCTCGGTGTTATTTGGCAATTTATCTTCAATAGTGCGCTCGTTGCAATTGCTGAGAAATATGATTGGGAGCCCTTTAAAGAATCCTGGCTACAAGATACAAACAAGGCATTCTGGGCGCTAATCATCGTGACCATCTGGCAATCATCTGGTTACATGATGATTGTTTACATTACAGGGCTCATCTCAATCGAAAAAGATCTCATTGAAGCCTCTGAAATCGATGGCGCATCTCCACTGCGCGCGCTCTTTTCCATCAAGATTCCACTGATGGCACAAGCCTTTACCATCGCGCTCTTCTTAACGCTGCGAAGTGGCTTTATGGCCTACGACGTCAACGTGGCACTTACCGGCGGTGGACCATTTCGCACAACTGAGCTGATCTCACTACACATCTTTGAAGACGCTTTCGCTGAAGGTGATTTCGGTACTGGCCAAGCTAAAGCGGTCATTATGTTCTTAGTAGTTGCCCTGGCAGCTCTTGTCCAAGTAACGATCTCAAAGAGATACGAGGTCCAACGATGAAGACTCGCACACGTTGGGGTAAGCGAGCCACATTCGCAGTCGGCATTACTCTCGCCTTCGCCTATTTCTTCCCATTTTTCTTGGTCTTTGTTAACTCAGTAAAGTTGAAGTATGACATTTTAGAAAACCCATTGTCTTTCCCAGCGCCTATTACTTGGGATAACTTTCAGCAAGCCCTCACCAAGATGGAATTTTTCCGCTCACTTACCAACTCACTCATCATCACAGTCTTTAGCGTCTCATTACTGATTGTCTTCTCTTCTATGCTTGCCTACTACTTAGCGCGCACCAAGACAAAGTCATCAAAGTACATCTTCTTGGGGCTTGTTGCTTCAATGATTGTTCCCTTCCAAGCTTTAATGATTCCATTCATGGCGCTCTTTGCTCCATTTGTTTCTTGGAATAATCGCGCCTCCCTTGTCTTTTTCTATATTGGTTTCGGCGTCGCACTGTCTACATTTTTATATCACGGTTTTATCTCCACAATCCCTACCGAGATTGATGAGGCAGCATCTATTGATGGCGCTTCAGATATGGAGGCATTCTGGAAAATCATCTTCCCAATGATGCGACCTATCACCGCAACGGTCGCCATTATTAACGCTCTTTGGATCTGGAATGACTTCTTATTGCCGCGTCTTGTGCTCACAAGAGAGACACAGACGCTGCCGTTATCTACCTATCTCTTCTTTGGGCAGTATTCAATTGAATACGGACAAGCGATGGCCGGACTTGCACTCGCTGTAATCCCAATCGTGATCTTCTATTTGATCCTGCAAAGGCAGTTCATTTCAGGTATTTCGCAGGGTGCCATCAAGTAAAGCGCACGGTCAAGTAATTAGTTAATCTTCAATACCGATTGGCGCTGCACTAGTTCAATCGGCACAACCATCTGCCTTACGACAGACTCTGGTTTTTCAATCAACGCCATCACTTGCGATGCTGCAAGCTGGCCTAAGAAGCGCACGGGCTGCGCAACTGTTGTCAGCCCGAGCGTGACACCGAAATCATGTCCGTCATAACCCACAATTGAAATATCTTCAGGTACGCGCATACCTTTCTTGCGTAGCGCCTGATACACACCAAAGGCCATTTCATCTGATTCACAGAAGATCGCTGTGGGTAACTTCTTACGGGTTAAGAATTCCTCCATCGCAATCTCAGAGGTTGTACTAGTGAAATCTGAATACAGTTCATTTCTTGGGTTGAATTCAAGGTCGTTCGCCTGCAAGACCTCCATAAATCCCTGCAAGCGTTGGTTAGCCACTCTAAAGTCGAAGGCTGGTTCTTTCTGCCCAGTCATAATCGCAATATCGCGATGGCCCATATCAACCAGGTGCTGCGTTGCAATTCTGCCGCCCAGCACGTCATCAATCGAAACCGATGAGCAGAGCTCGCTGGCTACTCCCAGTAACGAAACTGGAATACCGAGATTCAATAAACGCTCGAATTCTTTCTCGCTAGGCGGAAGAGAAATCACAATCAACCCATCGACCTTATCGACCAACTTCTTCTGCATCATCACACGTTCACGCGCATCAACCTGGGCAAAGTTATAGAGCAGCAGATCAAGACCTGCTTCACGTAGCGCCTGTTCAACTCCAGAAATTGATTGTGAGAAATACCAACGCGAGATAAAGGGCGCGATCACACCGATCGTATTTGTCTTCTCGTTTTGCCCACGCGGCAATAAATCTGGGCGGACCGGATAATCTAAATCGCGAGCTGCATCAACAATCTTCTTACGGGTCTTCTCGTTGACATGATGGATTCCCCGCAGAGCGCGCGAGACAGTGGCCGGTGAGACCCCAGCCTTCTTCGCGATTTCGACGATGCCCGACATAAGAGTTAAAGGCTATGCAAAAAACTGCAAAAATCAATACCTCGATCCAGGCGGGAGTTTTCCCCGTAATAGATATGTATATGTACACTCGGGCAATCTGCGCGCCTTGCCCTCGAATGGGGCGCCCTGACTCTCCAACGGAGGAGAACCCATGAGAGCTTCTGCTGCTCTAAGTAATGTCCAAGTAACAGGGACTAACCTAAATATCACCTACATCGTTTTGGCGGTGGCACTTGCTGCCCTTGGTATCGCCTATGCGTTGCGCCAGCAAGTACTTGCTGCCAACGATGGCACTGAGAAGATGCGCGAGATTGCCGAAGCTGTTCAAGAAGGAGCGGCGGCATATCTTGCCCGCCAGTTCCGCACCCTTTCTTATTTTGTAGGAATTGTTTTCTTCCTGCTCTTTGCATTGCCCGCCGACACAACTGCTATCCGCGTTGGTCGCTCTATCTTCTTCCTTGTAGGCGCTGGGTTCTCAGCCCTGGTTGGTTATAACGGTATGTGGTTGGCAGTTCGCGCAAATGTGCGCGTTGCTGAAGCTGCTCGTCAGAAAGATGGCACCAAGGCTGTGCAGATTGCTTTCCGCACAGGTGGCGTTGTTGGCATGACAACGGTAGGTCTGGGCCTAGTAGGAGCCGCACTCGTAGTTATTTTATTCCGCGAGAACGCACCTGTTGTTCTTGAAGGATTTGGTTTTGGCGCTGCGATGCTCGCGATGTTTATGCGCGTGGGTGGCGGAATCTTTACTAAGGCAGCTGATGTGGGAGCAGACCTCGTCGGTAAAGTTGAAAAAGGTATTCCAGAAGATGACCCACGAAATGCGGCAACAATTGCAGATAACGTGGGCGATAACGTAGGTGACTGCGCTGGTATGGCAGCAGACTTGTTCGAGTCATATGCGGTAACACTTGTTGCAGCGTTGATCTTAGGTAAGGCAGCTTTCGGTAACGAAGGTCTGATCTATCCGCTCATCGTGCCAGCAATCGGTATCGTCACAGCCGTAATCGGAATCTTTGCAACTCGCTTGCGTTCAACCGATAAGTCAGCAATGACAGCTATTAACCGCTCATTTTTCATGTCAGCGATTATCTCTGCTGGTCTTACCGGCCTTGCAACATTTACGTACTTGCCAGGTAAGTTCAACTTGCTTACTAACTTCTCACCTACAGTGCTAGAAGAAGCGGGCAATATCAATCCACGCGTGCTGGCTTTTGGCGCAGTCATTATCGGAATCGTTTTAGCTGCTGCTATTCAAGTACTTACCGGCTTCTTTACTGAAACCGGCAAGCGCCCAGTTAATGATGTGGCAGCCTCCTCTCAGACAGGTGCGGCAACAGTAATTCTGGCTGGTATTTCAGTTGGTTTTGAATCAGCTGTCTATTCTGCAATCTTGATTGCATCCGCAGTCTTTGGCGCCTTCTTACTCGGCGGCGGATCTGTTGTTCTCTCACTCTTTGCTATCGCACTTGCAGGAACCGGACTACTCACAACAGTGGGTGTCATCGTTGCAATGGACACCTTCGGGCCTATCTCAGATAACGCACAAGGCATTGCCGAGATGTCGGGTGATGTTAAAGGTGAGGGTGCACAGATCCTTACTTCTCTCGATGCCGTTGGTAATACAACAAAGGCAATTACTAAAGGAATCGCAATTGCCACCGCAGTATTAGCTGCAACGGCGCTCTTTGGTGCATTTACTGATGCCATCAAGGAAGCTGTCATTAAGGCAGTGGGCGAGGGCGCAGATGTTGCACTTGAGTACCAAGGCATCCTTGATATTGCATCGCCTCGTAACTTAGTTGGTTTGATTATTGGAGCCGCAGTTGTGTTCCTCTTCTCAGGTCTAGCAGTCAACGCTGTCTCACGCGCGGCAAGTGCCGTAGTTGTTGAAGTTCGTAATCAATTCAAGATGCACCCAGGAATCATGAACGGCACTGAAAAGCCGGAATATGGTCGGGTGGTTGATATCTGTACTCGCGACTCACTACGTGAATTGGTAACACCAGGTCTGCTAGCAGTCATGGCGCCAATCGCAGTGGGATTCGGCCTGGGCGTTGGCGCACTCGGTGCCTACCTAGCTGGTGCAATTGGCACCGGAACACTAATGGCAGTCTTCCTATCTAACTCAGGTGGTGCGTGGGATAACGCAAAGAAGATGGTTGAAGATGGTCACTACGGTGGCAAGGGCACAGAGGCACACGCTGCAACTGTTGTCGGAGACACTGTGGGAGATCCATTTAAGGACACCGCGGGGCCTGCAATTAACCCACTAATTAAGGTGATGAACCTGGTTGGTTTGTTGATTACTCCAGCAATTGTCAGCTTCGCACTACCTGCGCGATCATCGATGTCACTAGTGATTGCACTTGTTGCAACAGCGATCATTATTGGAGCGCTGATTCGTAATCGTCGTCAATCGACAACTATCGAATACTAAGAGCGAGTAACTTCCCCTACACGCATGGCTAAAGTCTTTAAGAAGCTGGTGATCGTTGAATCACCGGCAAAAGCGCGCAAGATTGGCGGCTACCTCGGCGATGGTTACATCGTCGAGGCTAGCGTCGGTCATATCCGCGACCTTCCGCAGCGCGCTGCTGATATTCCTAAAGAAGTAAAGAAGTTAGCCTGGTCTAAAGAGGGCGTGGATATCGAAAATGATTTCGCCCCTTTATATGTCATCAACCCCGATAAGAAGGCGAAGGTTGCCGAACTTAAAGAGTTGATGAAAGAGGCAGATGAGATCCTGCTGGCAACGGATGAAGACCGCGAAGGTGAAGCGATTGCTTGGCACTTAGTAGAAGTTCTGCAACCAAAGATTCCTATTAAGCGGATGGTCTTTAATGAAATTACCGAAGAGGCGATAAAGGCTGCCGTAGAAAATACCCGCGATCTTGATTACAACCTGATTGACGCCCAGGAAACAAGGCGTGTGCTAGATAGGCTTTTTGGGTATCGACTTTCGCCAGTCTTGTGGAAGAAAGTGATGCCACGAATTTCAGCAGGTCGCGTGCAATCAGTTGCCACCAAGTTGATTGTGGAGAAAGAACGCGAGCGGATGGCCTTTATTTCATCCTCTTGGTGGGATCTCAATGCCAAGACAGATCTTGGCTTTACCGCGCGGCTACTTTCAGTTGATGGCAAAAAAGTAGCTGCCACCAGTGACTTTGGCGCAGATGGTGCGGTAAAAGAAAAGTCCCTAAAAGACATTTTGTTATTGGATGAAAAACAAGCAACTGCGCTGACCGAAAGTCTTAAAGGCACACCACTGACTGTGAAGTCGATGGAAGAGAGTCCGCGTACCGAACGACCTAAGCCACCTTTTACAACTTCAACGATGCAACAAGATGCTGGCAGCCGACTTGGGTGGGGCGCACAAATTACGATGCGTATTGCACAGCGCCTCTATGAAAACGGCTACATCACCTATATGCGAACCGATTCCATCAATTTATCTGAGCAGGCAGTCAAAGCAGCCCGCGCTTCAGCTGCTTCGCTTTATGGCAAAGACCATGTTTATGAAAGTGCCCGTGTGTATCAAGGAAAGACAAAGAATGCCCAGGAAGCCCACGAAGCAATTAGACCGGCAGGTGATGTCTTTAAGACACCAGGTGAGTTAGCACCAGAGCTATCACGCGATGAGTTCGCACTCTATGACTTGATTTGGAAGCGCACTGTGGCATCGCAAATGGCTGATGCTAAGAAGATGCAGATGCGGGTTGATTTTGATGCAACGACAGCCGATAAGAAGGCAACCATCTTCCGCGCCAATGGCTCTGTGATTACCTTTGCTGGCTTCTTAGCTGCCTATGACGATATTGCCAGTGATGAAAACAAAGATGAAGAGTCAGAAGATCGCCGCCTACCTGCAATGACAGTGGGGCAATCAGTTAAAGTTGAGGAATATTCCTGTGAAGGCCACGAGACAAAGCCACCTGCGCGCTATACCGAGCCAACTCTTGTGAAGAAGTTGGAAGAGCTCGGTATAGGACGGCCATCAACATTTGCCTCCATTATTCAAACGATTCAAGATCGTGGCTATGTCTCAAAGCGCGGGCGCGCACTTGTGCCAACCTTCTTAGCATTTTCAGTAACAGGCCTATTAGAGACTCACTTTACGAAGCTAGTGGATTATGACTTCACCGCATCAATGGAAGAAGATCTCGACAAGATTGCAGCCGGGGAGGCAGGCCGGGTTGATTGGTTGCGCGATTTCTATTACGGCGTTAACGGTGAGCCAGGCCTTAATGAGTTAGCACTTGATCTCGGTGTGATTGACGCCCGAGCGACAAACACGATGAACTTATCTGACACTATTGAAATTCGGGTGGGCCGCTTTGGTCCTTACTTGCAAGAGAACCTACCTGATCAAGATCGCAAGCTTGCCAATATCCCAGAAGGTTTAGCACCGGATGAGCTCACACTTGCGAAAGCAATTGAGTTACTTGCCGCTCCATCAGGTGAGCGTGAATTAGGTGTTGACCCCAAGACAAACTTTGAAGTGGTTGCAAAGTCAGGTCGCTTTGGTCCATACATCACTGAAATCTTTCCGGCAGAGCCGGTAGAACTTAACGATAAAGGTGAACCGAAGAAGAAGCGGAAGAAGAAAGATGCACCGAAGCCAAAGACCGCATCGCTTCTTTCCACAATGAATCTAGACACCATCACACTCGATGATGCGCTGCAGCTGCTCTCTCTTCCACGCGTGCTGGGAACAAATAGTGCGGGCGATGAAATCACGGTGCAGAACGGTCGCTATGGTCCATATCTCAAAGCTGGTGCTGACTCACGGACCTTAACCTCAGAAGATCAACTCTTTTCAATCAACCTAGATGAAGCACTTGAGATTTATTCAAAGCCAAAAGAGCGACGGCGCGGTGTGGCAAAGCCGCCACTAAAAGAACTCGGTGTTGATCCGGGTAGTGAAAAACAAGTCATCATTAAAGATGGGCGCTTTGGTATGTATGTCACCGATGGCGAGACCAATGCAACGCTACGTCGTGGTGACACCCTGGAAGCAATGACACTTGAGCGTGGCCTAGAGCTACTGGCCGGACGCCGTGCGTGGGAGGCAGAAAATGGCCCATCTCCTAAGAAGTCACGGAAGAAAGCAGCTAAAGCAAAGCCAAGCGCAACTGCGCCAACGCTAACCAAGAACACGGTGAAGAAAGCTGCAACAAAGAAGAAGGCGGCTAAGAAGGCGAGCGGTAAGGCTAAAAGTTAACTAATCCAAAGTGGATTAATAGAGAGTCAGCTTTAATTTCTGCGCATTTGTCGCCATTTGCTTATCCAGAGTGATCACTCCGTCAATTAAAAGTGAAATAGTTTCAGCTGTTGCCAGATGAATTGCATCTGCGGCTTTCACGGTAATCTCACTGGAATAACTTTCAGCACGGTTAAGAATTGTATTGCTGATATCAACAAAGGAGAATTGAGTTAATAAATGCTGAGCACGAGGTAATAGCAAATCGTTGAACTTAGTAACAGCCCGAAGCACCTCAACACTGGAAAGTCGAGAGGTAACAGGATGGTCCTTTAACACACTAGATAACTCAATACTGTTTGGTTCTTCGAAAACCGAGGCGAGAATTACCGAGCTATCAACATACCAACTCAATAGCGTGCTTCTTCACGCTCTTTGAGAAACTCTGCTAAGAGACTTCTTCCATCGGGGTTTGGTAGTGGCTCGAAAACCTTTGGATCAAATTTAGCCTTTGCTGGAGTTATGAGCCCGGCATCAATGAGATCTTGAAGTGATGTCGGTTTAATAGCGCGAATCTCTGCAACTGGTTTTCCCCATTCGGTAACGATGACAATTTCACCGCTCTTTACAAGACCAAGTACTTTTGAGGCTTCTTGACGGAGTTCTCGGACACCGACAGACAATTTCTTTGTGATCATATCTTCAAGGAGAGAAGGTTTTTTAGCTTTTGAAGGTGCCTTCTTCACTGCACGGGTTGCACTTTTTTTCGCTGATGTGGCCATGGCTAAATGTAGCACAAAAAGTAAAAGTGCTACATTATCCACAGCCCCAGCTATTCACCCTCATTAATAGGAGTTTTTAGCTGCGCCGATACACTTCCGTAATGACCCCCGAGAGATGGCTGCTCACAGGTGGCGCTGGCTATATTGGCGCCCATATCGCAGATGAGTTCATCTGTAATGATAAATCTGTAGTCATCATTGATTCGCTCTATCAAGGCCTGGAATCCCGCATCACCTTCCTGCGGGCAAAACATGGCCTGGAGATTCCCTTTATCAAGTGCGATATCCGTGATTACAACGAGATTGAAAGCTTAATCCGCGAATACAAGATCGATGGCATCATTCACACCGCAGCCCTAAAAGCTGTCGGTGAATCAATGGAAAAACCAGATGAGTATTTCCAAGTGAATTTAGAAGCAACTAATGAATTAATCGAAATAGCAAAGCGCAATGGAGTGAAGAAATTTATCTTCTCATCCACCGCAGCTGTCTATGGCAGTCCAGACACTATGGATCCATGCAAAGAAGATGGCCCGAAGGCACCCATCTCTCCTTATGGAGATTCAAAGTATCAAGCAGAATCAAAGGTGACCGCTTTTATTAATACACCCGGTAACCATGGAACATCACTGCGTTTCTTTAATGTGGTGGGCACCGCAGCACCAGAACTCCTGGATAACTCGGTCGAGAACTTAGTTCCCATTGTTCTAGGCAAATTAAATAAAGGCCAAGCACCTGAGATCTTCGGCACCGACTACCCCACCGCCGATGGCACCTGTGTGCGCGACTATGTCGATGTCAGAGATATTGCCCGCGCACATTTAGCGGCAGCCGATGCCACAACCCCACTGCCACCAGCGATGAACATCGGCACCGGGCGCGGGGCATCTGTGCGCGAGATTATTGATTTAGTTCTGCAAGCAACGAATAAGACTCAGACCGAAGTAATTAAGAGCCCACGCCGGGCAGGAGATCCAGCGTTCTTATGTGCTGATGTGGCACTTGCAAAGAGTGCGATGGGCTTTACATCCAAATACTCACTTGAAGAGAGCATTCGCAGTCTGTTCTAGGCTCTAAAGTCATTATCTGATGCGCCCGATAGACTTCCCTCATGCCAGCTAGCCTGCCCACACCTGCTGCTCCTAAGCAGGATGCCACTCGCAGCGTCCTTGCTATCCCGGCATTTCGCAAACTCTGGAAGGCGATGGTCTTCTCATCTTTAGGTGATTGGCTCGGCCTACTTGCAACAACTGCCCTGGCCGCACAACTTTCTGGCGGTTCTTATGCCACCGCAAACTTTGCTATCGCTGGTGTCTTTATTGCGCGTTTGTTACCTGCAGTATTTCTTGGTCCCATTGCTGGAGTATTTGCAGATCGCTTTGATCGCCGCCGCTTGATGGTTGTCATCGACATTCTTCGCGCCGCCCTCTATATCTCCATCCCAATCGTGCACACCTACTTCTGGCTCTATGCCGCGATGATCTTGGTTGAATGCCTCACGCTCTTCTGGTCACCAGCGAAGGAAGCATCAGTACCTAATCTTGTCCCACGCGATAAGTTAGAAAATGCTAATCAGGTCTCACTACTAGCTGCCTATGGCACCGCACCCATTGCCGCAATTCTCTTCACACTTCTTACCTTGCTCTCAGGTGCCCTGGCAACGATTAGCCCACTGCTACCAACTAACTCAGTAGATATCGCCCTCTACTTCAACGCTCTCTCCTTCCTCTTTGCCGCCTACACAATCCGTGGTCTCAAAGAGATTCCAAAAGGCGCCGCCTCTAAAAAAGATGCCGAGCAGAACATCGGCCAATCACTGCTTCAAGGTTGGAAGGCTGTCTCGCAATCAAAGATTATTCGTGGGCTGATCATTGGCATGATTGGCGCCTTCTCCGCAGCAGGTGCTGTGATTGGCCTAGCTCGCACATTTGTAGGAGACCTTGGCGGAGGAGATGCCGCATATGGTGTTCTCTTTGGCGCAGTCTTTACCGGTCTTGCCATCGGCATTGCATTTGGCCCAAAGATATTCGCCCAGTTCTCTCGCCGTCGTTTATTTGGCGCATCTCTTTCCACTGCCGGCTTCTTCCTTGTGTTGCTGGCACTGATTTCAAATCTCACACTGTCAGTCATCATCGTGATCTTCCTTGGCGCCTTTAGCGGCATCACTTGGGTCACTGGCTTCACCATGCTCGGCATGGAAGTACATGATGACGTTCGTGGCCGCACCTTTGCCTTTGTGCAATCACTGATTCGCATTACCTTGGTAGCAGTCCTGGCCACCGCGCCCATTATCGCTGCCACCATTGGTGAGCATAGATATGAATTCCAGAACACCACCCTTGACTACAACGGCGCCCAGATAACTATGTTGCTTGCCGGTTTAATCGCAGCGCTGATTGGTTACATCTCCTACCGCCAGATGAAAGACCGCCCACAAGTCTCGCTCTGGTCCGATATCGTCGCAGCGCTGCAAGGAGAACTTGGCGCCATCACTGGCGCCCAAACCCAGAGCATCTTCATCGCCTTTGAAGGTGGCGAAGGCACCGGCAAATCAACCCAATCTAAGTTACTTGCTAAGTGGTTAGAACAAGAAGCTGAGACCGTGCTTCTGACCCGTGAACCCGGGGGCACCACACTCGGAAAAGATCTACGCACCATCTTGCTCGGCCACGAAACTGGCGCAATTAGCCCACGAGCAGAAGCTCTGCTCTATGCCGCAGATCGCGCCCACCATGTTTACTCTGTTATTCGCCCAGCGTTAGAACGCGGTGAAGTAGTTATCTCAGATCGCTACTTTGATTCATCGGCTGCCTACCAAGGCGCCGGAAGAGTTCTTATTCCAGGTGAGGTTGCGCGCATCTCTCGATGGGCCACCGAGAGCCTTTATCCCACACTGACTATCCTGATCGACCTGCCAGCAGAAGTTGGTCTTGCTCGCCTGCATTCACTAGATCGCTTAGAGGCAGAACCGAAAGAATTTCACGAACGCGTGCGCCAAGAGTTCTTACAAATCGCCATGATGGACCCAGAGCGCTACTTTGTAGTTGATGGCACCCAGTCAGTGGAAGAGATCCACAAACAAATCATTGAACGCGTTGCCGAGCTACCAGCGCTCAAGCGCAACGCAGCTGGCCCACACCAGAATCGTTTACTACGCCCTATTCGTTTTGCAACGAATGCAGTCACGCATCGGATAAAGAAGTAAGTGAGCTCTGTCTTTGATGACCTGGTAGGTCAAGAACACATCACAACAATTTTGCAAGCAGCTGTTGCAGCATCGCGCACTGGCGAGGAAAGCCAAGAGATGACACACGCTTGGCTCTTTACAGGTCCCCCAGGATCAGGTCGCTCCAGTGCTGCGGTTGCTTTCGCGCAAGCACTGATCTGCTCTAACAACGGTTGCGGCACTTGTAGTGATTGCAATGCGGCAAAGACTCACGGCCACCCCGATGTTGAAATCATTCGTACTGAAGGTTTGTCGATCAAGGTAGAAGAAGTGCGTGAGCTTTTAACCCGCGTTGCCTGGGCGCCCTCCATGGGCGGCTGGCGGGTAGTTGTGATGGAAGATGCTGACAGACTCACTGAATCAGCTGCTAACGCGCTGCTTAAGGCGATTGAAGAGCCTGGCACGAGAACGGTCTGGTTGCTCTGTGCCCCCACTTTGCATGATCTCTTGCCCACCATCCGCTCACGTTGTCGCCACTTGCAGCTGCGCACGCCCTCACTACAAGCAGTTACCAACGTGTTGGTTGCAAGAGACAAGATTGCCCCAGCGATGGCAGATTTTGCAGCCCGCGTTTCACAGGGGCACATTGGCCGCGCCCGGTATTTAGCAACGAATGAAAGCGTGCGCGGTAACCGCGCTCGCATTATGGCCTTACCACTTCAACTTGGTTCATTGGCTGCAGCATTTGCTGCGGCGCAAACACTGGTCGACCTAGCAACAGCAGAGGCAAACACTTCTAGTGATGAACGAGATGAGAAAGAGATTGAAAAGCTGCAAGAGGCTTATGGAAAAGGTGCAACTGGTCGTGGCATGGCAACCGGTGGTGCGAAGGCGGTAAAAGAGTTGGAGAAGGAACAGAAGTCGAGATCAACAAGAATGGTGCGCGACTCCATTGATGGCGCACTTCTTGATATCGCCACCTTCTATCGCGATGTCATGATGGTGCAATCAGGTAATACAGAGACAATGATTAATACCGATATGCGAGAGGCGATAGAGAGCTACGCCGCTAAATCACCAGCACACTCAACTGTTAACAAGATTACCGCCATCATGGAAGCACGCACCAACCTTGCCTATAACGCAGCACCGCTAGTTACCTGTGAAGCTCTGATGTGCCGACTGGCAAGAGCGTAGATGCAGACTTTCTCCACAAATCCAGGTAAGGCCCTATCAACTCGCACAGGAAAAATCACAGCAACTATCACAGTATTCGCACTCGCACTTTTTTCAACAGTTTCCTATATTCAATCAAGACCAGAGATACCTACGAATCTTGCTGCCTACTATGCCCAGCAGCTGCAATGGCAAAGTTGTTATGAAAACTACCAATGCGCAGATCTGTTAGTGCCCATCGATTACACAGAGTTAAAGACCGGAACATTTGACATCTCAATCCTGAAATACCCAACAACAGGTGAGAAGAAGCTGGGCAGCCTGATTGTTAATCCCGGTGGCCCGGGAGGCTCGGGGGTTGATTACGCCTACGCCGCCGAATACATCTTTAGCCCCGCAATCCTTGACGCCTATGACATTGTGGGCTTTGACCCCCGTGGGGTCTCGCGCAGCGAGCCCATCGTTTGTTTGAGCGATAAAGAGTTAGATGCTAACTACGCCTCTGATTCAAAGCCGGATAACGAGCAAGAGTTTGCACAAATCTTGATTGAATCAAAGAAGTTTATTCAGCAGTGCGAAGAGAAAAACAAGCATCTGACTTCATTTAGCACAGCAAATGCCGCCCGCGATATGGATATCTTGCGAGAAGCAGTTGGTGATAAGCAACTGAACTACATGGGTAAGTCCTATGGCACCTTCCTTGGCACTCTCTATGCCCAATTCTTTCCAGGCAAAGTGGGTCATATGGTGCTAGATGGCGCAGTTGATCACTCTATCTCTAACTTCCAACAGGGGCTCACACAAGCAGTTGCTTTCGATAAAGCATTTGCAGTTTTCGCTGCAGATTGCAATACGAGAAGTAACTGTCCGCTACCGAAAGAAAAAAGCGCCGCGATAGATGCGATGAAGAAGATTTTGAGTCAACTGAGTGACAAGCCAAATAAGAGACTCTCTGAGTCGCTAGTTCTGCTTGGCGTAGCAGCAGCGCTCTATGACAGTGCAACTGGGTGGCCAAAACTGCGCATAGCGATTACAGATGTAAAGAACGGCAAAGGCGACAAGTTCTTGGCGTTAGCTGATGAATACACAGGGCGCACAAAAGAGGGCTACACCGCTAATGAGTTTGATTCGGGTGCAATCATTGATTGTTTAGATTTCACAGATGCACGAAGTGTTAAACATATGAAAGAAGATGCAAAGGTATTTGCAGAGCAAGCACCGCTCTTTGGTCCCTACCTTGCCTATGGTGGGCTGGTCTGTCAGTACTTTGACACACCAAAAGCCACAGAAGTTCTGCCCACAAAGACTGCCAACCCAATTGTCATCATTGGCACAACAGGTGACCCGGCCACGCCTTATGAATGGGCGCAGGGACTGCACAAGATCCTGACTAATTCGGTTCTTATCTCACTGACAGGAGATGGGCATACGGGGCAAGGGCAGGGTAATAAGTGTGTTGATGGGCAGGTGGATAAGTTTTATATAAATCGCGCCGAACCCACCAGATTAATTTGTTAGAAATATGATTACCTAGTGAATTCTCAAAGAGAAGGCCTTTTGTCCAAGATTGCCAAACACGTACAAAAATACCAATGGGGGTATGTTTTTTTTGTAGGAATTTTCTATCTGCTGCTAACCATCTCAAAAGGCACGCACAACATGAATTATTTCGAAGAGTGGGTTGCAGGTTTTATCCGAGGAGATTTCTTTACTCTTTACCACGTTGTCCCCAACCAGGGGATCCTAGAAACAGACAATCTAACTGTTCCCTACCCTCCTTTCTCACTCTATATGCTAGGCGCCGTTGCAAAGATCTTGATCTTCTTTGGGGGAGAGTTCTCGTCAGTCTTCCTTGTAGCCTCAAATTTGACCTCAGTAGTATTTACATTCCTCACAGCGGGATTACTTTGGTATTGGGGTAGGACAAGAGGTGGACTACAACCATTTTTTTATCTAATTACTCCTGCAGTTTTCCTAATATCACCAATTCTAGGATATCAAGATTCGATCATGTCTTTCTTTATAGTTGCAGCGCTAATCGCTGCGGAGAATCAAAGATATTTTGCAACCGGCCTCCTTGCCTCCTCTGCAGTCTTCTCAAAGCAACTTGCAGTAATGCCAATGTTCGGCCTCGGTTTGCTTGTACTGTTTTCATTAAACTGGAAGGCCATCTATCGCGCGGTCTCTGGTTTCGCACTGGGCTTCTTAGTGATTCTTTCACCTTTTATTTTTACGGGCACCCTCACTGCCTATTTTCGCGCTCAGGGGCTTGCATCAGTCCACACGATGATGTCTGCTCAGAATCCAAACATCCCCTGGGTCGTTGGTCTATTTTCACGGATTGGCGAGTATGGATTCAATGACTCACGAAGCTATTCCGCTCTTCCATTAAGGATTGCGGATGACAATTTAAGACAAGTGTTGTATTTGTCCTTCGGAGCCATCACAGTCGCAGCAATCCTAGCTTGGCTTCTCTTCTGGACAAAGCGTGTTGGAGCGCGAAATATTTCACCTATTTACATCGGCGCGGTCGCCATCACTGCTTACAATTTGTTAAGTTTTGGAGTGCACGAAAACCATTTCTTCATGGCCATTCCAGTCTTGTTTGCACTGGCCGTAACCCAGCAGACCAGGAGAATTTATCTTCTTGCCAGTGGAGGGCTGGCCTTGAACCTGCTAGCGACCTGCGGGCTTGGGCGGTCAGTTGCGGCGATATCGCCTATCACTCAAATTAGTGGGGAACTCTATACAGCAACCTCGATGGTTTCATTAGCGCTTTATGTCTGGGCCATGTTGGGCTTAGTTCGAATAAAGCCCATCTCGGGCGGTAAGGCAATACTTTAAGGTTCCAGCCCGTTTGGTAATTACCACCCCCTGCCATGGTGCAGAATTCCCCCATGCGCTTAGATCATGTTTCTTATGTGACTTCCCACGACCAACTAGCTGACACTGTGCAAAGACTAGGTTCACGCCTAGGTAGCACATTTGTAGATGGTGGTATCCACCCACGCTTTGGTACACGTAACTTCACCGCCTCACTTAAGAACGGTCAATACATAGAAGTTGTATGTCCACTTGATCACCCGGCAACAGAACAAACACCATGGGGTAAGGCAGTATCAAAGAAGGCAAATGAAGGTGGCGGTTGGTTTACCTGGGTATTTAGTACAAAAGACATCACGCCAATAGCTACAAAGTTCGGCCGTGAGGCAACAGAAGGTCACCGCACACGACCAAACGGAACAGATCTCAAGTGGGTGCAAATTGGAGTGAAAGAGATTACTGACACAAGAGAATTCCCATTCTTCATTCAGTGGCTCTCTGCAGATCACCCGTCACAGGATGGCACACCTCTTGCTGAGATTGAAAAAATTGTTATTGCAGATACTGATCAACTAGCTGACTCTTGGTTTAAAGAAGACATCCTGGCATCCCTCGGTGATGTCACGATTGAGTGGGTAGACCCATCAACTAATGATGATCAGTCTGGGATTGTTGCAGTCCATCTTTCAACGCCGAGTGGTGTTGTGATTCTTGATTAGACCGAGCCAAGTTCAAGACAAGTCTAAGGTTTATGTGGCTCGTTTTGAAGACATAATTATGACTAAATCTAAATAGGTGTTGACCGGGTTAGCGTAACTATAACCACCAGTAAAAATCTGCCAAAAACTCTTTTCAATTTTGTGAAGTCGGCCAGTGAAGAAAAATGTAGTCCCATATTGACTAAGGGTGTATTGAAATTTTGTTATAGGCCCATTTCTTGGGCCTATAAATTTGAAAAAAGTTATATCGTGCTCACGTTGAATTTTCTTTAACTGTTTTCGCGTGGAAGTGATAACGACATAATCAAAGTAGTTTAGCGAATTGCTTATGAATTTATCTCTAATTGTTTTATCCTTCCATTCACCATGCAGGATGTTCAAGCAGCTCAGTGCGGTATGCCCAGACTGAGTTAAAGTCACGAAATCTGAAATTTTTGTTGGAAAGAGATCTTCCATTGACAAGTTTGTAGTGTTAAGCCCAGCCTCTCTCGCCTTTCTTATTGAGTCTAGATTTACATCAATGCCTCGAGCCTTAATCCCCTTCTGATTTGCAAGTTCCAGTAAAGAACCGAAATCGCACCCAACATCTAGGAGCGTAGAGACGCCCATAGCCTTCAAATTCAATGAAATTACTTCATCCCGTAAACGAATTGCAGCTGCTTGAACTGCTAGAAATGATTGATCCACTAAATCTCCGGGGGGGGCAATCGATTCAATTTGACGATTCTTAGGATTGATTCTCAGATTGGAGTAATTAGAAAAAAAACTTGTCATATTCTCCCTTAAATGGTTAACTAGGAGTGATGGTGATGTAAATGCAAGAATATCCTAGCTTTCTGCTTAATTATTGCCCTGAACTAATAACTTAACAATAGTTGGAAGTTTGCGTTCCTCGAGAGGAATTTAAGATTATTTCAAGATTCGTATGTTGATAACACCCCTGCCTTTGGGTTACTTTAACTTGAAATCAAGAAATAAAGTCTAATCGCTATATCGGATAATGGGTAAGAGTTGCTACAATTTACGGTGGCCAAAATAAGTAAGCGTCAAGATGATGTTCTTGAATCGGTAACTCATATTGAGTCAACTCTCTATCAGGATCAGAGAGGTCACTTCTTGGAGACTTGGAGTCAATCCCTATCTGAAACCCTAGTGGTTCCAACTCTATCTCAGGTCAACCTCTCTCATTCTAGGAAAGGTGTAATCCGAGGTTTGCACCGTCAGAAGCCACCATACTCACAAGGCAAATTGGTGGTTTGCTTATCGGGCGCAATTCAAGACGTAGTTGTAGATATAGACCCAAAGTCATCAAGTTTTGGGAAATACACCTCAAATGTCCTCCTTGGAAATACCGAAAAAATGCTCTGGGTCCCCAAAGGGTTAGCTCACGGTTTTCAAGCTTTATCCGAAGACACAATAGTTTTGTACATGACAGACAGCCGATATATGCCTGGTTTCGAGGAAACTATCTACCCACTAGATAAAACAATTGGGATTTCCTGGAAGTTAGACGATTTTATCTTGAGTGCAAAAGATCTGGAAGGAATATCTCTGAGTAGCTTGCGCCAAGATTCCGAAGTCAACCTAAAGCCTAGAAATGAGACCTCTTAATGTTTGCGGTCGTTAGTGGCGGCGCCGGATTTATCGGTTCTCACCTAGTCTCAAAACTGCTTGAAAGTGAAAAATACTTGAAAGTTGTTGTAATCGATAGGTTATCTATAGGTGGATCAATTTCCAATTTAGAAATCGAAAATCCTAAACTAATTTTTGAACAAGCAGACATCTCTGACCTAAATGCGATGCAAAGAATCTTTGAGAAATTCCCATTTGAACCGATTGAGATTTATCACCTCGCGGCGGAGAGCCATGTCGATCGCTCAATAAAATCAGGTATACCTTTTGTTCTATCGAACGTACTTGGCACGCAAGTAATTTTGGATTGTGCTATGCAGTATGGTGTCGTTCGGGTCTTGCACGTTAGCACCGATGAGGTTTATGGTTCACTTTTAGATGGGACCGCGTCGGAAAATCATCCGCTCAACCCATCATCTGCCTACTCAGCTAGCAAGGCAGGAAGTGATCTTTTAGCGAGTGCGGCGCAAAAAACCCATAATCTAGATGTAATCGTGACGAGATGCGTGAATAATTTTGGAATACGCCAGTCCCCTGAAAAATTCATTCCCAGGATGATTATTCGAGCCCTAGACGGGAAACCCTTACCTATCTACGGACGAGGTGACCAAATAAGGGAATGGATATCAGCCGAAGATCACTCCGATGCACTCATCAAACTAATGAATTCAAACCCTACTGAAAGGATTTATAATATAGGGACGGCAGATAGGTTGAGTAACTTGCAACTAGCAACTGAAATAATTAAAGTCACAAAATCTGGTTCGGAAATAGTTCATATCGAAGATAGAAAGGGTCATGATTATCGGTATGCGCTGAATTCCTCTTTGTTGCATTCCGAGTTTAACTGGTTGCCCACCTCATCAGTTATCGAACAAATACCCAAGCTTGTGGAACATTACGCAGAAAGGCTAAGAAATTCTGGCTTTCGCACTCAAGTTCAAGAGGTAGAGAAGAATTATGGCTGAACGCAAAGGAATAATTCTCGCAGGAGGTCGCGCGACGAGAATGTATCCGATCACGACTGTTGTTTCAAAACAACTATTACCAATATTTGATAAACCTATGATTTATTACCCACTTTCCGTCTTAATGCTTGCGGGAATTCGTGAAGTGTTAATAATTGTCAATCCTGAAGATCACAATTCTTTTCAGGAGTTACTGGGAGATGGTTCAAATTTCGGAATTCAAATCACTTACAAAATTCAGTTAGAGCCAAAGGGCATTGCAGAGGCGTTCGTGATCGCTGAAGATTTCTTGAAAAATGATGCAAGCTTTTTAATTTTAGGTGATAATCTCTTTATTGGTTCGGGTCTAGGAAGAAATCTCTCTCAAGTTGAATTCAAGTATGGATCTCATATTTTCCTGTACGAGGTTGATAACCCCTCCGATTACGGAAACGTTGAGATGAATAATCAAGGACAAATAATTGGAATCTATGAAAAGCCTCTTACCCCTAAATCTAAATATGTGGTTCCAGGTCTCTACATATGCGACGCTACAGCACGGGAGCGAGTGAAGAATTTAAAGCCATCAGCCCGGGGCGAGCTTGAAATCACTGATTTATTGAAAACCTACTTAGAAGAGAACCTGCTCACTTCAACAATTCTGACTCGAGGAACTGTTTGGCTTGATACAGGGAGTGCGCGCAATTTATATACAGCATCAGAGTATGTCAGAGTGATTCAAGAGCGACAAGGCACTCAAATTGCATGTCTTGAAGAGATTGCGCTATTGAATGGATGGATTACGGAATCTAAGTTAAAAAACTTACCATCATTTTCATTCAAATCTCCCTATGGCGATTACATACGGAATCTAGTAAGTTGAAAAAAAAAGTAGTGAATGTCATGAAAGTGGCACACAAATTTGGAGTTCGCAGATTTCAGAGTTTAACGGAACTTGTTGAGCACCAAAACCCAACAATCCATTCGGAGTTTCAGATTCCTGGCACAAAAAACCATGACCCAAACCCATGTTTACTCGACGAATCCACATACCCAATGTTTCAAGTCGAACTTCAAAATTATATGGAAAACCTGGAAAGAGATTTCGAATCTGGAAGGAGCTATACTTCATTCAAATTCGGCGATGGCGACTACAATTTCTTAAAAAGGATTCCAAGCGGAAGTGCGCAACCAGGAAAACGTGCGGTGAGTAGAAATCTCAGTAAATCAGAGATGTCACCCTTCATAACCGGCTCTAAGAAATGTAACAAATATTTTTGTGAGATATACCCAGAGAATAGAAAGATGTTTCAAGAGGTAATTGGCTCTGATAGAAATACGATTCCTGCAGAATTCAATTATGGGCTCGTATCCAACAAATGGCTATTTAAAGAATTTGGAAGCTCAATAGGGATTATTGGAGCCTCCGAAAAAGTTGACTTAATTAGACAGTTGATGCAATATCCCGAGTATCAAGAGTATTTGGGTCTACGCGAGTTTAGTGATTACATCAAGGTGCCCCAAAAATTCGCTTGTGACGATCTTGAATCTCTTGAAATAAGCATGAAAGAGCAATTTAAAGAAGCGAAATCAAAACTGTTTCTTTTTGGCATTGGCCATGTTAAATCGGGTATAGCCTGGAAGCTAAACTCTTTCTGGCCTGCAATTTATCTGGATATAGGTTCGGGGATTGACGCAATTGCAGGAATCATTGATGAAAAAAGACCCTACTTTGGAGATTGGACGAATCACCAACTCAGATCTGGATTCGATTATTCTAAATTAGACTTGCTACAACTTGAAAAATCAAAAGTAAAATTTCTAAATTAAGGATTTATCAGAACCAGTTTTTTGAATCAAACTTCTGCCGGATTTCATCGAACCATTTCACTGTGGTCATGATCCCCTCGTCTAGAGATGTATAGGGAAATACGCCAACAGTCTTATCCAGCAGCAGCCCATTCGATTTTGTCACAGGAATATCTTGTCCATCTGGATCAACGTAATGAAGGGGAATAGAGACTCCTGTTGCCCTTTGGATAGAGTTCACTAAATCTAAAAGGGATACTTCATTACTGCCCCCGATATTCAAAACTTCCGGTAAGTTCTCTTCCGACTCAATCAATAGGATTAATCGACGGATTACATCGTCCACAAAAGTGAAATCTCTCTTGATTAAGCCATCCCCGTTTAAATTGAACTCGAATTGACCGCGCGCGGCGGCAATGAGGCGTAGGTATGCCATGTCTGGGCGCCCCCAAGGCCCATAAACAGAAAAGAATCTCAGGCCCACGAACTTTGTATTGGATAACTGATGTAGTTTTTTTGCTAACCCTTCATTTAACCACTTTGTATATGGGTAAAGGCCAGTGGGTTGGCCCAACATCTCTGATTCAACAAATGGAAAACTTTCAGACTTCTCATAAACACTAGAAGAAGAGGCGTAAATGAATTTAGGAACATTGTGCTTCACCGCCAAGCTGGCTATCCTTGAGAAAGCTTCAATATTGTCCCTAAAGTAAGAAAGATTATGAGGATAAGAAACCCGAACTCCAGGTTGTGCCGCTAAATGGACAACACACTCAAAATCTTCGTCAGCAAATAATTTCTCGGTTCGATCATCAGAAATTTCAAATTCATAAAGCTTGTCACCGAGTAGAGTCTGCGCTCGTAATTTTTTATACTCAGGTGAATAGTATGGAGAAATTCGATCTAAATAAACACACTCATGTCCTTCGGATTCTAATCTACTTCCTAGATGAGCTCCAATGAAACCAGCTGCCCCCGATACCAGAATCTTCATAGCGCAAGGCTACTATTTAACCAGCTTTATTGTTAATATCCGGACATGCAAAGTCACGATAAATTTCACCAGAGCGAAATTTCGAAGCATGTAATCCTTTACTTCATGTCTGTTGCACCAAGAGAATTATCTTCTCGCGAGGTACAAAAGAGAGTTCTGGATTACAAAATCGCATTCAAGCAACTTCAGCGAGTACTCCCACAGTCCTGGCAAGTGATCATTTGCGAAAACACACTCGGGGCAAACGAATCCAGTTTGACCTCGATACTTGATTTCCAGAGGGGACCTTTTCCTATTTCTTCTCTAAGTGCTAACTCAGGGGAAATCAATAAGGGAATTGGAGAGTTGGACATGATGGTCAATGCTGCCACTGATTTTCCTGAGTTATTGAGGAATTCAAGAACAGTAAGCTATTTTACCGGCAGAAGAATTGTCACGAACAGATATATTTTCGAAAGAACAGAGAATTTGACTTCAGAAGCACTGATATCAAACCCGGACTTTTTCTATCTTGATGGAACTATTGTCGAGACAGAAAAACAATACATGTACAACGATATGTTCTTTTCAATGAAATCCAGAACTTTTCTTGATTATGTGGAATTTTTTAAGTCCAATCGGGAGAAAATGATAGAGTTAGGGGTAGGATCTGAGCAGAATCTATTTGACTTCATGAAGAAGAACGGCATCGGTTTTGAGTGGTTAAATGAATTAGGTCTTCTGCGCAGGGAGAAGCAAACATTTTTTAGATGGTTTCAAAAAGATCGCATCCATATCTGTTAAATCGAAAGGCAGTAGTAATGGAAATCAGAAAAGACATTTTGCCGGTTCTTCGCCCTGTTTCCGGAGTTGAAGAGATCGCATCTTTGGCAGAAACACTCGAATCAGGTTGGTGGGGCAAAGGTCCTAAAGTTGCCAAGTTTGAGGAAGAATTCGCGAAGATGGTTGGTGCAAAATATGCGGTTGCAGTTACGAGTGCGACACATGGGCAAGATTTAGTTTTCAAGGCACTTGGCATCCGACACGTAGACGTTATCAATCCCACTATTTCCTTTATGACAACGGCCGCAGTCCCACTTTGGAATGATTGCACGAGCAATATTGTTGACGTGGATCCACATACTTTAAATCTCGACCCGAATGATGTGAAAAAATCGCTTAGGATTAATACCGAAGCAATTATTGCGGTTAACCATGCCGGAGTACCTGCACCTATTGCTGAGATTCGCGAGTTCTTCGATGGATTTATTCTTGAAGACTGTGCCCATAGTTGTTATGTGCCCGGAGCTGGACTGCAAGGAGACGCTGCAGTTTGGTCGTTTCAAGCAGTTAAAACAATGCCGACCGGTGATGGAGGGATGATCACAACAAACAGTAAAGAACTCTATGAAAAACTAGTTCCAATGACTTGGCTCGGAATCTCAAGTACCTATTCAAGAACTTTGGCTACGAGCTCTCTTATTCCTGGGAATAAGCCAGGTGGCTATAATTGGGACTATGAGGTTGATGTTCTAGGCTACAAGTGTTACATGATTGATTTGACCGCGGCAATAGGACTAGAACAAATGAAGAAATTGCCAAAAAATCTTGAATACCGTCGTCATATTCAATCGCGATATAACAATGAGCTTGATATGAAAATTGGCCGACCCGCATGGTCTGAAACTGTTCAGTATTATTGTGCACGCGTTGATGCTGAAATTAGAAACGATCTAATCAACTATCTCGCTGACAAAAAAATACATACAAGCGTGCATTTTAAGCCGCTTCACCTGTATCAGATTGTCAAGCAAAATAGAGAATACCCAGTCGCGGATCAAGAATGGCGCAGGCTTATTTCTTTACCATGCCACCCAGGAATGACTGAAGAAGATATTTCATATGTGATTTATTGGGTTAACCAATATTTTAAAGAATCTCATAAACGTGAGAAATTTTGAAATCTCCGACAATTAGCGTCAAATCATCTTGGCAATTCACACCAGATTCTTAATTTTTTGATTCCGGCGGATCAATTGATTTTCCAACTCTTGGAGTATGTGTATTCATGAAACCAAAATATGAGAGACACACTTATCAAGATTTGAGCTTAAATCTTCATACCGAACGCGATTCTCTCCACTACAGAGTAAAACTTGCTGCTGTAAGACTTTTCATTGATAAAAACCCATTTGCATTTCAACAAAATGGTACTTCCGTAGTCAAATCCAGGTTGAGACACAACTTGAATCTTATGAAGATAAAAGCGCAGAACCAGACAGACTGGATCTTGAATGTTAATGGTGAGCAGCTTTGGAGAACAATGAAATTGAACGGTTCTAGGTTATTGATAGGACCAAATGTTGAATTCCATGCCCCATGGGTTCGCCAAAAAATTGAAGATGTCTCAGATGCGACAATTCTTATTCCAAGCATTTGGGTGGAGCCAATAATTCGCTCAAGAATTCCATGGTTCAAAGGGGAAATTCGAGTTCTCGACAGCGATATCGATTTGAATTATTGGCGCCCAAGCGATAGCAAACGTACTCACCTACTCGTTTACTTGAAATCGAATGAAAACGAAGCTGACTACCTGACGCTTGTGGGTTATTGCAAAGAATTACAAGTCGAAATATCTACAGTCCGCTACGGTCAATATTCGAAAAAGGAATTCAGAAAGAAACTCGATAATTCATTCGCAGCTGTTTGGTTGGGCGGTACGGAAAGCCAAGGCTTGTCTTTGCTGGAAGCTTGGGCGATGGGCGTTCCTACTTTAGTTCGATCTGCACCCAAATACTTTGACGATGTTACAAAACAATGGTTCAACTCTTCAAGTGCACCACTCCTTTCGGCAAAGTGTGGCATTGAATTTTCAATGGAGAGTTTTTCAATGAGTCAACTCAAGCTTTTTATAGATGAATCGAAACACCTCATGCCCAGAGAATTTGTGGTGGCTAACTACTCAGAGGAAAAATCACGATTAAAAATTCAGCAACTATTGCAGGCTTCGAATCCCAGAATCTAGTTGTTGCCAATGAGAGTAAAGCAGGTCTTGTGTATCTATTGAGCTCTTCGCGAACCAAGGCTTAGGTAGATAGATCTGGTCTTGTTTGGAATTAAGGAATGCAGCCCACCAACTCAAAGAACTGTTAGATCCAATCAATCCAGACATGCGGGACATTAGCAATAAATTCTCAGAGGGTTTAGGTAAATCGTTATGCGATATGTAGCTTTCAGCATTCGGGAAAACCTTCCTTGCAATTTCAATAGAATCAGAGAAAACAACAAATTTCGCGGCTGAATTGATTTGCATGATTCTGTCAGATGCCTCTTTGTAATACTCAGGACTTACAATTCCGTGGAAATTTTCTTTCCCAATATAATCTCCACGTCGGATGTGGATCGCATAATGACTGTGCTGAGTGATTTTTGCGCTCAGTAAATGGAATTCATTGCTGAATTGAACGTGTTGATTGGGTAGCGAACGTAAATCATCCTGGACATTCTCTAGATATAGAAATGATTGGAAGTAGCCATAAAGCGTTTTCCCTCTGGGATTTTCATAAAATCGAGAGTCAAATCTGAAACTTTGCTCAGCAAAGAAGAAACGTTCTCTATTGACTATCCTGTTCAACCTAGAAATCAATGTAGATCTGTAGGGATGGCGGCTACCTGGTTGTCGAGAGGCCGCGTGAATATTGAAATTATGGAGTTCATAAGGCCTGTCTTTGATGCTGGGTTGAATAAATTGACATTCGAGCCCCGTGAATTTCTCGATGCTCTTGCCCGCGGCATACCCGAACAATTGATTTCCAAGGCCGCCTGTTAGCGCCACTTCGAATCTACCGACCGAAACCTTAGGCACTCCGAAATGATAACATCGAGCCTGTGGGTAACCAGCTATTTTCTGTAGTTGTCCCAATCATTCCAAAGCATTTTGTGTATCTCCCCAAGCTACTCAAGGAGTTTGAGTCGGAGGAGGAATCTGTAGGAGAAATTATTATTTGTGCCAGTTCGACTATTGACACTGATCTAAGCCGCCTTCAACTCATCAAGTCAGAATCCAACTTATCCAAACTCATTCGAATTCTTTCCACTGACCTGTATCAGACTGCAGGACTCAATCGAAACCGAGGCTGGGAATCGGCCCTCTTCCCGGTAGTCTCATTCATTGACGCTGATGACACCTATCACCCAAAAAGACTTAAAATCTTAAATGAAGTTTTGGAAGCAACGGGGGCAGATTGCGTCGTACATGATTATTACCGGCTTACCCCTCGATTTAGGTTCAAGTTATCCGTAAATAAGTTCAGCAGAGTATCAACTTCAGATGAAATGAGAAAAGCTAATTCTGGAATTAAAAGTGATCATGACCCAGCTGACAATCTTTATAGAGGTGAAACTAACTTGAGGTTACCCTCAAACGTTTCGAAGCGCAGTCGCATACATCATGGGCATGCGACAGTTAAAACAAAAATTTTGCTGCGGTTTTCTGACAGAAGATTTGGAGAAGATGGAGAGCTACTGCAGAAAATTGTTAATTCCGGGCTCGATCTAGTTTATTTGGATGCAAAATTGTCGATTTACGATCGCCTCAATTTTTCAAATCTTTCTCAAAGCGCGCGAGGGCACCTTTCGAATTACCTCAGGCTCATTTACAGAGGAATTTTTTTAGCAAAGCCGAGTAGAAAGATGCCCAAAAAATAAGGTCTCTACCCGGCGCCAGTCTGACTGTTCCGGCCTTCCAAATCCTAGTAATTGTTAGTCTCTTATTCTTAACACTCTGATCATTCGTAATTGAACCGGTACTGACCCACGCACCCTTCAAATCACTCTGCGTACTCTCAATTCCACTACTGAAAAAACCCGAACCCATAGGCTCAATAATGATTCTTTTCTTCGCTACTAAAATACTTAAGACAGACTGATCATGCCGATGAATTCTTGAATTTCTCTCAAATGGGAGTTCCATAAGAACTCTAGGGTCATTCATGGCGTCTCTCCAGACACCCAGATATTCTCTAGCTAATTCAGAATTCTTCACAATCAGAATGCCTGCCGTAAACATAGGGTAGTTACCGAATTCCCCTGCTGACAATCTTTTTAGCACGCGAGGTAACGTCCACTCCCCAATAGTTGAGTTAATCTTGAATCCAGCTATCTCAAAATCTTTAGGCAGAGACTTGATTACTTGTTCAGGATTTGAATGCAACTGGCAATCTGCGTCCAAATAAATCAAATAATCATAAGAATTCAATTTTAGGAAATGATCAACTGCAATTGGCTTCCAAAACCAAGCCCCGACACCTTTTTTAAATTTTGGGAAATCCTGAAAAGGAGTTCCCGAGATTTCTTTTCTTAAATCTGAAAATGTATAGTTCAGAAAATCCACACCATGAGCTTCAGCGGATGCGCGGAGAGTCCTTAGCTGGGAGGAAAAATCTCTAAAACCTCTGTCATCAAGAGTCGTACCGAAGGCAACAACACCAATTCTCATGTCTGGGCTCATAGAGCCGTATACTAGCTAATGATCTCACACCGGCACTAAGTTTTTGGAGGGTTTCGTATTAAACCTCGAATCACGTTTATAACTCCAATTGGGAACTTCGTTCGAGACGAACCCACTTTAGACGTGAATATCGAAAAATTTAATCGTATCAAGAATTGTGAATTCATTCTAATAAATGATTCCTTCCGCAAGCCCAGTTCGCTTTCTAGACTAAAGAAGAAGTATGAGTCTCACAACATACATTGTGTTGAAGTTTCCAAGGGGAACCCGGGCGAAACAAGAAACGCAGGAATTGAGATTGCCTCTGGGGATTGGATTTCGTTCATTGATTCGGATGATTTCGTGGAATTCTCCGGCTATGTAGACTTGGTCGAGAAGGCTCAGTTAGCGGGAGCTGATTTTGCGGTTGGACAGTATGTAAGAATGTTACTTGCGGATTCAGGACTCACCAAGACTTTCGTTCCTTCAAATCAAGACAGCATTGAGCAACTTGCTCGCGATCCGGGAATCTGGCGTATGTGCTTCCGAAGGGATTTAATCAGCGCTAACCGATTCACTCCGATGAGAATGGCCGAAGACCAAGTCTTTCTATTAAATTTAGAATTTTGGAAACATAAAGCCCTTTTTTCGAGGTTGCCAATCTACTCCTACCGAACTGGAGTTGAGACACAACTGACCCAAACATTGGATGCATTCGATGACATTAAATTATCAATCGGAATTTTCTTTGACTATCTATTTAACGTAAGCCAAGAAAGGGATGATCGGAAGATTGTATCGATCATGCTGAGTTCTCAATTAATTAGTGTCTTTCGTCGTAAACCGTTTAAGGGTCCATTCTTACTTGCTGCGAATCTGCTGAGGGTTAGAAACTCGATTAGATTCACGAGAACCACTCTTTTTCTGATGAGAATCCTTATAATTGAATTCCTGGGAAGAAGCCGCAATTTTCTCGTAGACAAAGGAAATAGAAATGTCTAGCTCAAATCTACAAATTGCAAAGCAGGCTCTCGGGTTAGTTAGCCAGAGAGACAAAAGAAAAATATACATCGTTTCAGTTTCTCAATGTATCGCAAGCATCCTTGATCTTATTGGTGTTGCCGCCATCGGAATTCTCTCCGCAATTGCGGTGAATGGCGTACAGTCCAGACCGCCCGGGAACCGAGTGGGAAAAATACTTGAAATCTTGGGCTTGTCGGATTCTACTTTCCGAACCCAAATCATTTTTTTGGCCAGTGTTGCATTATTTGCAATGATTTTAAGAACTTGCCTTTCAATTATACTTTCCAGGAAAACACTGAGACTTCTTAGTAAAATTTCAGCTGAGATTTCTAATGATTTGGTGTCTAAGCTGTTCTCTCACTCATTACTAGAGGTCAAAACTCGCTCTAATTATCAGAATGTCTACGCATTGACGGCTGGCGTGAATTCCATAATGATCGGAGTCATTGGAGTAATCGTATCTTTACTTTCGGATATCTCCTTAATGATTGTCCTTGTCGGCGGATTGCTTGCGGTAAACCCAACGGTAGCAATTTCAACCCTAGCTGTCTTTTCCATGATTGGATTTTTGTTGTACTTATATCAACATCATCGTGCTGAAGTTATGGGCACTAAGTTTACAGAGTCAACTATTGAACGTGATTCAGATTTATTTACAGGCCTAAACTTGTATCGCGAATTACTTGTTCGAAATCAGAGGCATACCTTTGCCGAACAAATCAATCAGAAAACGACGGCGCTATCTCGTCTAAGTGCGGAAGTTAGCTTTCTCCCGTTAGTAAACAAGTATGTCATTGAAATTACAGTCGTTGTTGCTACCTTCCTTGTCGCTGCCGCAAGTTTTGCTTTTCAAGATGTCTCCCGAGCCGTGTCGGGGTTAGCAATTTTTTCAGCCGCCGCCGCGAGAATCACGCCCGGGATTATCCGCATACAGCAATCAATGATCCTTTTGAGATCTAGTATCGGTAGCACTTATCCGACTTTGGACCTGATCAAATCTTTGAAAGACGTAACAGCTTCTCAAAGTACTGAAATGTCGTCAAAGCCAACCCTGAATCAATTCATTCCCGAGGTTGTGTTTAAGAACGTTGATTTCACTTACCCTAACGCCCCAAGACCAGTTTTGAGCTCACTAAATTGCACAATTAATCCTGGGGAGCTTGTCGCTGTCATTGGGCCGTCAGGTGCAGGCAAGTCAACTTTTGTTGATTTGCTTCTAGGAGTAATTGAGCCAACAAGTGGATCAGTGACCATATCTTCCAGACGCCCGATTCAGGCAGCGAGAGATTTTCCGGGAGCCCTCGCATACGTCCCGCAGGAGGTCTCCTTAATGTCAGCTTCTGTGGAAGAGAATGTATTGATGGGATACTCAAAAAGTTTACAGAATATAGAGAAAATGAAAATGGCGCTCACGGATTCCGAACTTGATAATCTCATCAGTGAACTCCCGCTTGGATATCAGACAAGAATAGGTGAGCGAGGCATCCCATTAAGTGGTGGCCAAAGGCAAAGAATTGGAATCGCGAGAGCGTTGATTACCAATCCACGTTTGATAGTTTTTGATGAAGCCACGAGTTCGCTAGATGCAGAAACGGAAAATCGAATTAAGGAAACTATCCAGATCATGAAAGGGCGCGTAACTCAAGTGATTGTCGCACATAGACTATCTACAGTTCGAGACGCAGACACGGTTTTCTATATTGATGATGGTGGGATTAGGGCGCGGGGATCATTTGAGGACATTGCTCGAGAAATTCCAAACTTTAATTCGATCGCCCACCAAATGGGCCTGACAGACCGCTGATAATCTAGAGCAATGTTAATCTCACCTCTTGAGTTGGAATATCTCTGGCGTATAAAACCTAAATCCATTTTGCACATAGGTGCTCACTTGGGCGAAGAATCGGGTAGATATACATCCCGTGGATGGAACGATGTGGTTTGGATAGAAGCTCAGGAGGCTCTGGCAATTTCACTCACTGAAAGAATGATTCTAAAAAAACAAAGAGTGATTCACGCGGCAATTTGGGACATCGATGGAATCATATTGGATTTGAACGTAACCAATAATTCCCAATCTACGAGTTTGCTGGAATTTGGTACTCATAAGAATGATTACCCAGACGTTCACGTGTCACATAAGGAAAAGGTTTCAACCAAACGGATAGATTCGATATTCGACGAAGGCACCATTCCAGACTTTATTAATTTAGACATTCAAGGAGCTGAGATAAGAGCCCTAAAGAGTTGTGGGAAACTATTATCGAAAGTGAAGTACGTTTATTGTGAAGTCAACAAAAAGGAAGTATACCTGGATTGCCCTTTGGTAGATGAAATAGACGAACTCTTATCTGGATTTGGTTTCGAGAGAGTGACAACAAGATGGGTTCCCTATAAGGGATGGGGTGATGCATTTTACGTCAATACGGAAGTAACAAGAATTTCTATGCTTGCAAAACTGGTGGGTAAATCCTTCGAGTTGCTTTACACCCAATACTATTTTTTGTCAGTTGCTCACTTCAAATTTCTGCGAACTTTAAGAAAACTCAAGAATTCATTCGCTAATCGATAAGTGATGGCTTGATACCGCATCAAACTCCTTAAATGTAGAAATGAAATCAAAAGAGTTTCAATCCTTCCGCACCTGTTATGGTGAGCCGAAAAATTTGGAAATTCACTAGACACTAACAGATAAGAGAGATAATCAAACTTTTTTGATTCATAAAGAGAACACAACTGTCTGAAATCGGCAGCAACTCGATAGTTTAAATCCAATTTTCGGGGTCCCCTGAGGAAAGTGGTGGAGAAAATTACTCACTGGTGGCTGACATATGAATTCCTCTTTGCTGAGAGAAACCCCGGTAAACTAATCTGTCTTGAATTGAGATCTTCATCCCATCCTACGCTTACTGGGAAAAGATAAGAAGTTTCATCTTTTTCGTAGGTATCTCTTAGGCAGATTTGAAGACTTTGATGATTGATTAATTCGTCTCCGGTATTTGAGAACAATACATGGGTTTTACTAGCACATTGAACTCCCACATTCATGGCTTGGTAGACCCAATGGCCGGAATCACGCACTACTCGAACCTTAAGCTCATCCATTAGGCCTAGCTCAATATCATCATCTACTGGCACTACCAGAATAATCTCAATTTCCGATAAACCTGAAGGGATGGAAGAAAGGGTCTTGTACAACCGAGTATTCTCATATGCGGAAACAACTACGATAGATATCTCTGAGAAAAGGCTGGTGAAATTTGTGGACATACCAATCCTTCTGCTTGCTCATAAACGGCCTCACAATACTAGACAAATTGAGGAGTTAATTCCTGCATCTTCGCGAGCTTATTGTTTTGTAGATTTTGCTGGGGAAGGCTCCAATCTGAGCCGCGATGTGGTTGATTTTGTAAAGTCAACATTCACAAATCCTCAGCGTAGTTACAAGATTTCAGATGCGCCCCTAGGGCCTGGAAAGGCAATGATTGAGGCTATTGACTGGGTTTTTGACTTCGAAGAAAGAGTGTTAATTCTAGAAGATGATGTATTTCTCAATGAATATGCCATTGATTTTGTATACCAATCATCCCTCGCCATCAAAGATTCGACGACACTAATCACACTTCGTTCCCCATTCCAAGATCAGGATTACGTGGGCGATATCCCGTCGGGTTACTCAAAATTCTGTTTAACGAATGGTTGGATTCTAAACCGTGAAGCCTGGAGGCAATTTCAACACCATCGAACCAAATCCCTGTTTTCAGAGTTAGTTACCTTCGTTATTCGCCGGCCAACGTCCTTAAGAATTGAACATTTTTTCTTCTTATCTGCATCCGCGCTAAGCAGAAAGGAATTAATTCGAGCGTGGGACACACAGTTTATTTTTTTCACATTACTTAACAATATCCAGACTCTCACACCAAATCGATCTTGCGTAGAAATTCGAGGAGTTGACTCGGTTGCAAGTAATACGTTACCAGCGAGCAGTCATTTCAGTGATGTATTTTGGCCAGCGAGTAAGTTGCCACCTAGCCTAATATTTTCCAAGTCTCGGTCAGTCAGTAAAGTCTATAACGCTGAGATCCGAGACTCAGTCTATAAAATTCGCCCAAGGCATTTTTTCTCACCAATTAAGAGTTTATTGCAAATTATCAAGCACAGATGAGTAGACATTAGTAATCGAATGAGTTGAAAAAGTTGCAGCTGTCCCTGTGTCAAATAAATTTGCTCGCTGCGAATTGAAAATTTGCCGGATTCCCCCCAAGATATTTTCTATATTGTGCTCATGAGGTTCAAGTGCAATCCCGTTGCTATCTAGAATTTCCAAAATACCGCCAACATTTGAAGTGAGTACTGGGATGCCCAAACTTTGAGCTTCGACGATGCTATTTGGACTGTTGTCGGCGCGCGAGAGAGCTAAGAGTAAATCTATCTCCTTCCAAAAGTTTGGAAGAGATTTTCCAACTGGTTTAAAATCTCTCAAAAACAATACCTTATAGTTTCGCTTAAATCGTTCATCGCTTAACAATTTCGTGACCAAATCACCATACTTCGTGTAACTATCGCTCATAGTTGCTATGCCAATTCTCGGATTCTTCGCAATTTCCCCAGTTCTCTCTAGTAAATATCTTTCTGTATTCCAATCTGGCCCTAATGGATTGGGAATTCTTGAGACCTGCCTTTCGGAAATACTCAAATTCATTAATGCAGCACCTTGTAGCCAAAGCGAGGGTGAGACTAGGTGAAGATTGGGAAACTTTGTTAGATCCAGATTCCCTAACAAGTCTCTACCTCTTTGAATTTGGCGAGTGATTAACTTGCTGGCTCTTGGGCAGGCTCTACAACCGCCTTCATTTTCGATGCAATTCAACCTGTAATGGCAACCACCCGTGATAAGTCGCTCGTCGTGCATCGTTAAAACAATTGGAAATCCTTCTTGAATCAGCTGAACAAAATTCTTGGTGCTTATCAGGTTTTGCCAATTGTGAAAATGTAATACGCGGGTCTTGCCTTTCGACAATTTTTTGAAAAATTCAAGTGGAACTGCATTTGTTGAGAAAACAGAAAAATGAATATCTCTCGTAAATCGCTCATTTAACGCAATCGCTATCCTTGAACCAACTTTTGACACAATGTTTCGATTGATCGGATACTCTTTTAGCTCCAGAGTTAAATCGTTCCGGCCGATGCAGTAAAACTCTGAGTCATAACCCTCCTGAAGGAGTTCAGCATGGAGTCTTCTTGCCGCGAGTCCTGCTCCTCCAGTGTGCCCGGTAGATAGCTGAACCACGGAAGATTTTATATTTTGCACTCATAAATGATACTGAGCAACTTGGGCAATATGTCCGTTTTGTCCCCTTCCCACGACAAACTAGGATGGGATTCGTAGTAGCGAATAGAGGCGGCGACGGCTGAGCTCTTCAAGACAAAACCGGTTAAAGAAGGATCACTCAAGTGGCACTTAGCGTATGGACAGTTGCTGAACTGGGGGCTTTTTACACTGAGCACCGTTCAGAGCTTCTCTCGCATGCCAATCGAGTATTGAAAGACTCAGCTAAAGCTGAAGAAATCACTCAAGACTCACTAATCAAGTTCATGTTGGCTGCCCCTGAGCTTGAATCTTCAGAACACGCTCTCTCATATCTACATCGCACCATCGAAAACCTCTGTATCGACTACTTCCGCATGGAAGGGCGCCGTCCGAACCTTGTGGTTTTAGATGATGCCCAAGCTGAGGTAGAAGCTGCATGGCAGGTTTCCGGTGATCACTCAGCAGTTCTTTCCCAGGCAGAAGATGCAGCAATTATTCGCCAAGCTCTAGCCCTACTCTCCCCAGCCGAGCGCGCAGCGCTGGTTATGTGGGAGATGGAAGGTCGCTCAACTTCAGAGATCGCAGCAGAACTTGGTATCAAGGAATCTGCCGTGCGCCACACTGTTTCTCGCGCCCGAACATCACTTCGTCGTATTCTTTCTGAACTTGTTATCGATCACGAGCGTGGCCTCACAGCCCTCGATATGCTTTCAACCACCTATAAGAAGGCAGCCGATCTTGCAGCGAAGTCTTCTAAGGTCGCACTTTCTCTACTCTTAGTAGTCACCGCATTCCTTGGTTTTAACTCACTTACGGGCCGTGAAGGCGTTCTGCCAACAGCCACAACCCAGGAGCCAACTGCCAAGGTTGCTGCGCCTGCTGAAGCAACAGAGGCAGCCTCACCTGCACCATCTATCTCAATGCCAGCTAAGAAGTCTTCAACTATGGTCTCTGGTGTCTTTATCAAGGGCGCTAAGGCCACCTGGCCTGGCCTTGATTCAGAAGGCCTCCCAACAGCTTTCACTGTCACGGGTGAGAACGGAACCCTCGGCAAGATCCGCATTAACCGCAATATCCCCGAGGCAACTGAGCAAGGCACAATTTTGGCTACCCAAGCAATTACCTACCAGGGTGGACCAAACGTCTCCATCGATCAGAGCATCACAGTCGATGGCAACGGCACGAAGTATGAGGTTCAATACGTCTCATTCGGAATCAACGGGGTCTGGGCGGTAGCGGAAGCCCGCGCCACGAGCGTCGATTTTGAGCGTATGTCCAATGGCCAGTACCTTACGACCGTTACAATTTCCCTACTCTCAACCCCAACTTCAGAGTTGTCTATACCCGTGGGCAACCGCGGCTATGACGTGGTTGGCGCACCTAAGACGATTACAACTCGTCTCTTGCTCAACGCGAGCAAGACCCAAATTTTGGCTCAGGCAATTTTAATTCCTGAGCCTGCACAAAAGGCAAAGGGCTGATCACGTGTTACATCAGCTAACAAATAAGTTTCTTCACCGCGTCCGGATACACGGTGGAGAATTTGATTCATCAGCACGTGCGATGAATCGAGCGGAATCAGGAAACTGATTCCAAGCCGAGGTACGGAAATTCCGTAACTCGACTATCGAAAGGAAACAAATGTCTACAACGACAACTTTCAAGCGCATTGCGTTTGTAACTGTTGCAGCTTTGGGTCTTGGTCTGCTTTCAGTTGCGCCTTCAAACGCAGCAGTTGCAGCTGACACTCTAACTGTGACAGATGGAACAGCTTCTGTTGGTGACACCGTCACAGCAACATCAGCTACAGCAACAATTTCATTCCTACCAAGTGCGTACACCACTGACTCACACTCAGTAACTGCGTCACTCGTATCAGGTCCAGCTGCAAACACACTGTTCCCGGTATTGAAACTTACTGAAACAACAAGTGCAATCGTGAGTGGCACTGTTGCAAACCTAACTCCTGAGACAGCAACTGCCATTGGCGGAGATTTTGATGCTTACAATAAGGTATACGTCAAGGGCCGCGCAGCTGCAGTAACAACTGCTAAGTTTGCTGTATTTATCGGCACCTCATCTAATACAGGTGTTGTAACAGCTGGTACATACGTAGTTCGTATTACACCTGCTGCTGCACCAACTGCTGGAACAGCTGCTGCTAAGGACATCACAATCGTAGTTACAGCTGCGACCCAGTCCTCATCAAGCTCAACTGCACACATCTCAACTGGTACTGCTGCCCCAGATGCTGCAACGGATATCGTTGCAGTCGTTGCTGCTAACACAGCAAAGACAGCTGCAACTGATGCTGCTGCAAATATCAAGGTGACACAAGTTAAGTCATCTGGTGCTGCTGCAAATGAATCAATCACAGCGGTAATCACTGGCCCAGGAACAATTGGTGGTGCTGGAACTCAAGCTGCTGCTGCTTCAATGGGTCGTTCAATTACAGTTGGAACTAATGGTTCAGGCGTTGCATTCATCAACGTATTCGGAGATGGAACATCAGGTAAGGCAACAATTACCCTTACCGGCGTAACATCAGGATACTCATTTGGATCAAAGACTGTTCTCTTCTCAAGCACAACAATTGCTACATTGACAGCAGCTGCTGTCAATCCAGTTGTTGCTGCATCAGGAACAGCTAAGACTGATGCAGTTTCAGTTATTGCTAAGGATGCCGATGGCAACCAGATCTATAACCCAACTGTCTACACACTCTCATCTGCAACATCTGTAATCTCGAATTCATATTCGACAACAGGTTGTAATTGGGATGGAACTGATCTTGTTACTTACTGCGATGTGACTCCGGTTGCCGCAGGTTCAGCTAACATCACATTCACAAACCGTGCTTCAGCTACAGCAACAACACCTACAACAGCAGTTACTTCAAACGCTGTTGCAATCCGTGTTGGTTCAACAACTGCAGCAACAATGAAGCTCACAACTGATAAGGCAAGCTACCTACCGGGTGAAAAGATTACTTTGACCCTGGCAATCCTTGACTCAGCAGGAAATGCAGTTGCTGGTTCAGCTGATAACACCACATATGCAAACGTATTTGCTACAGGTGGAATCACTTCTGACTATGCGTTCTACACAGGCAGTGACACACTGACTGCAGTATTCGCACAGCTCTCACCAAAAACAAGCCTTAAGACATGGACGCTCTTTGCTCCACTTCAGGCTGCAGAGGTCACAATGACAGCTATTCCGGGAGCATCATTCCCAGCTGCATACCAAGCTACTAACGCACTAGGTCTTACTGCAAAGATCACTGTTGGTAACTCAGCAGGCGTCGATGCAGCTACAGATGCAGCTAACGAAGCAACTGATGCAGCAAACGCAGCAACTGATGCAGCACTTGCTGCCGCAGATGCAGCAGATGCAGCAACAGCAGCAGCAGAAGATGCATCAGCTGCAGTTGCAACACTTGCTAAGTCTGTTAACACAGCACTTGCAAGCCTCAAGAAGCAGATCACAGCGTTGACTGCCCTTGTTAACAAGCTCCTCAAGAAGTAATCGGCTAAAACCCGAAAACTTCTAGAAAAGCTCTAGAACCGAAACCCGGTTCTCCTTCGGGAGAGCCGGGTTTCGGCCTTTCTATCGTTAGGATTAGCCCATGTTTAATAAGGCCGCAGAGAAGATATCGGCGCTGGTATTGCTCATCGGCGCTCCATTTACCACTTTGTTTTTGACTACCCAGGCTGTAACCGATCCAGTCAATGCCACCAAGCTCTTTATCGCGGGTGGTTTCGGTTTTGCATTTATCTTTGTTCTCCTTGGCTTTAATGCCCGAGCTACCTACGCCAACTTCAAGGTATATCTTCTTATTTCAATCTTGTTCCTATTGGCGGCGCTCAATGCGGTCATTTCAAGCGCGGCCCCGCTAACACAGAATCTTTATGGCTCATACGGCAGAAACACCGGCCTTGTCGCATATGTGATTCTTGTCTTTGTTAGTGTGGGCATGTTGGGGTTACGTGAGCAATCTAGTTTTAGAAAGCTCATCATTGGTCTGCAATTTGCCGGGGTCATAAACGTTCTTTACTGCGCTTGGGTAATCGCTTTTGGCGACTTCTTGTCATGGAACAATCCATACGGCAACATTCTTGGATTCTTTGGTAATCCAAACTTCATATCCTCATTTCTTGGCATCTTTATCGCTTCACTTCTTGCGTTTATTGCAGATAAGAAATCTTCGTGGCGTTATAGGGCAATTGCTGCGCTTATCGCTTTGGTTGCCTTCTATGAGATTGTTGATTCAAGCGCAATTCAAGGAATTGTTGTAACTGCCGGCGGTATCGCAATCGTTGGCTTCTTTGTTGTTCGTTCATATATCAAGCAGAACGTATTTACATATCTATATGTCTTGGCAGTAAGTGGCGTGGGGGCCCTAGCAATTCTCGGTGCTCTTCAAAAAGGGCCGTTCACCTTCATCTATAAGACCTCTGTCTCCTTACGCGGCGCTTATTGGAACGCTGGGACCACAATGGGTCTTGATCACCCACTAACGGGCGTTGGTATGGATACATACGGTGATTGGTATCGCCGAGCTCGTTCAGAATATGCGGCTACCGTGTTGCCTGGGCCGAAGACATTTACAAATGCTTCACACAACGTTGTCATTGATTTCTTTGCTTACGGTGGATGGCCACTCCTGCTTACCTATGTCGGGCTCTTAGTTCTTGCTGCTGTTGCTGCCTTTCGAGTCATTGCACGCACTCGAACATACGATGCAATCTTTGTCGCCATCTTTGCGGCCTGGGCGTGTTACATCACCCAGGCAATCATCAGCATTAACCAGATTGGCCTTGCAATTTGGGGCTGGCTACTTACCGGCGCACTTGTTGCATATGAATATGCCACCAGGCCAGAGAGTCCAATTGCACAGCTGGTCGCCACTAAAGGCGCACGAAAGAGCGCGAAGGCCAATGTTATTTCACCGCAGTTAGTGGCAGGCGTTGGTGTAGTTGTCGGGCTATTGGTGGCCGTGCCACCACTTAGTGCTGATATGAAGTGGAGATCAGCGCTGGATTCAAAAGATGCAAATAAAGTCATTGCAGCCCTGGAACCTGGTTATTTGAGCCCGAGTGATAGCCAGAGACTTGCTCAAGCTGTCCAGCTTTTTGCATCTAGTAACTTGATGGAGCAAGCACGCGATACTGCGCTTAAAGGAGTTGAATATAACCCTGATTATTTTGACGCCTGGAGAGTTCTCTACTTTTTATCTAACTCAACGGATGCTGAAAAGGCGCAAGCACTTGAGAATATGAAGCGCCTTGATCCACGCAATCCAGATGTTCTAGCGCCATAGATGAAAGTTGCAATTATTGGGCAAGGCTATGTAGGCCTGACCATCTCAGCTTTTGCTGGCGAGTTCTATGAGGTGGTGGGCTTTGATAACAATCAAAAGATTGTGGATCAATTAAATCAAGGTCTTTCACATATTGAAGGCGTTGAAAGTTCAGTCATAAAACAATGGATTAAGCAGGGGCGCTATCGCGCCACTACTAAGGGTGCCGACATTGCCGACTCTGACATTGTGGTAATTGCAGTACCAACGCCGCTGACAAAAGATCGTAAGCCAGATTTAACATTCATTGATGCGGCATGTAAGACGGTGGGTGAAAACCTCAATCGCACAGCGCTAATTATCAATGAATCAACATCTTTTCCTGGCACGCTGCGTGATTACATCAAGCCAGCCATAGATAAGTATTCAGCTGGGAAGTTCGACCATTTGTACGCGATCTCACCTGAGCGAGTAGATCCAGGGCGCAATGATTTCAACCAGAAGAACACTCCGAGGCTGTATGCGGGATTAACGCCAGAAGCATCAAGTGCAACCCGTGCGTTCTATGCAAAGTTCTGTGATCAATTAGTTGAAGTCTCATCTCCTGAAGTAGCAGAGGCAGCAAAGTTATTTGAAAATACTTTCAGGCAAGTCAACATTGCTTTGGTAAATGAGTTTGCCCAGATTACAAACGCTTTAGGCATTAGCGTCTATGAGACGTTAGATGCGGCTAATACCAAGCCTTATGGGTTTATGAAGTTCACACCGAGTGCGGGTGTGGGCGGGCACTGTATCCCGGTGGATCCCACGTATTTGGCGGCGGTAGCTGAAGAACGTGGCGTGCCAGCAACATTTATTCGCCGGGCAAATGAAGTAAATCTAGAGATGTCGAAATACATTGTGGATCGGGTGCAGGCAGATAACGGTGAATCGCTGCAAGGTAAGAGTGTTTTGGTTGTGGGAGTTGCCTATAAGCCCAATGTGGCAGATGTGCGAGAGACCGCCGCCGAGTTAGTCATAGAGCACTTGCGTGGCCGTGGGGCTGTGGTGGCCTGGCACGATGATGTTGTGGGCAGTTGGCAGGGCGAAAGCTCCGCCCCGCTATCGGGGGCAGATATCACGGTGGTGATTACTAAGCATGATGTGGTGGATGCGAGAGCGATTATGGCTAGTGCGCCTTATGTATTTGATACAACAGGAAAGATTGCAGGAGCGAATAGGTTGTGAGTGCAAGCCCTACGCTCACACTTGTTACTGTTTCAGCTTTTGATCTATCGCGTTTGTCTAGAACGATTGAAAGCTGTAAAGGCATGGTTGCTGACTTAGAACATCTATTTGTAATTCCTTCTAATGATTTGGAATCTTTAGAAGCGATTGATTTGTATTCCAAGACGGCAAATTTTGATGTTCGGGTAGTGCATGATAACAAAGAAGGAATTTATGCAGCCATGAACTTAGGAGCATTATCGGCACAAGGAATTTATTGTCTTTTTCTAAACGCTGGCGATGAGGTGTTCTCCGGGCCAACGGTAAGAAAAAATGTTGAGACTCTTAAGGTTCTCAACCCTATTTGGGGCGTGACTGGTGTTTCTCTGCCTTGGAATGCAAATTATTATGCTTACCAATCTATGGATAAGGACTTCAGGAAGCAGAAGAGCAATGGGTACGTCTCTCACCAAAGTGTTTTTGTCAGGCTAGATATATTCAAGAAACTGAACGGACTTGATGTCAAATTCCCAATAGCTGCAGATACCAAACAGATTTTTCAGCTAAGCGCTCTATGCTCCCCTCAAATTCTTGAAGGAATAGCAATTAAAGTTGAACAGGGTTTCAATGTAACCTCAAATAATCGAGAAAGTAGAATTGAAGTTCTTCGCCTGATTAACTCCATTGGAGGAGTCGTCACTAGGCTGGTTTCAAATTTTTACTTTTTTAAGCGCGAATTAAATTTTATATCACGTTATATTTTGAGATTGTTTCGAGAATTCAACTCTTGAGAAATCCAAGCGTAAGTTAGTCGAATCCCCTCATCTATAGCTACAGAGGGGGCCCATCCTAAAGTTTCCCTACATAAAGTATTTTCAGAAGATCGACCTCGAACTCCTTGAGGAGCGGTAAAATCGTATTCGAATTCAGCTTGTGATACATCTGCTGCTTTTAGCGCGATATCGTAAAGTTGCTGAATCGTTATTGACTCAGCGCTACCAATATTTAATGGCATAGAATATTCTGAATTCATAAGCTTAAGAGTGCCATCAATACAGTCTGTGATGTAAGTAAAAGAACGAACCTGGTTACCGTCACCCCAGATTTGAATTTTACTTGCTGCTCCAGTAGCTAGTTCGTGAACTTTCCGACAAGCAGCAGCAGGCGCTTTTTCTCGCCCCCCGTCATAAGTCCCGTGCGGTCCATACACATTGTGATATCTCGCAATCCTGACTTCAAGTCCAAAGTCTTCAGAAAAATGTCGGCACATTCTTTCTCCAAATAATTTTTCCCAACCATAGCCATCTTCTGGTTCTGCTGGATAAGCATCATCTTCCTTGAGTGCGATGTCTACCGAAGTTTGTTGGTGCCAACTGGCGTAAACGCAGGCCGATGAGGAAAAGAAGTACCTTTTGACTTTATTTTCGACACTTCCCATGAGTAGATGTGTGTTAATGAGTGAAGAGAGCATACATAGTGCCTTATTCGCTTCGATAAATCCCATACCGCCCATATCTGCAGCTAAATTGAATACCCACTCAACATTTTCAGTACTTTTATACGCCTCAGCCTTAAGTGACAGATCCAAAACTAAATTTTCAGCTTTAGGATGAATTTGGTACCAATCTCCCAATGCTTTTTTGTCGACGGCTCGCACCTGATGACCTTCTGAAATCAAACGAGATACTAGGTGTCCACCTATAAACCCACCTGCGCCGGCGACAAGAATATTCATCTGATTTCCATTCACTTAAGGTTTCCTAATGAGTAGTGAGCAACTATATCTTCAATAATTGAATCAAGGGTGTGAGTGGGTGCCCAGCCGATACTCTTTTTGATCTTGCTGATATCAGGGACTCTACGTTGCATATCTTCAAAGCCGGCTGGATATGCCTCGGTATAGGGGATGTGTTTTATTGGTGACTGTGAGTTCGTGCGCGCGATAATCTTTGTGGCAAGTTCTTTAATGGTGGTCTCTCCCATGCCACCCACATTGAAGTAGTCACCAATGGTGGAATCAGTATCTGCCAGAGTCAATACAGCCCTTATGGCATCTTCGATATGGCAGAAAACTCGTGATTGGCTGCCATCGTCATAGATGACTATCTCTTCGTTCTTAAGGGCTGCTTGAATAAAGCGTGGAACAACCATTCCGTATTGGCCAGTTTGGCGCGGGCCTACGGTGTTAAAGAAACGTATGGTGGTGACTTTAAGTCCATGGGTCTTATGCAGTGTGTGCGCAACAGCCTCCTCAAGCGCTTTGGCATCTGAATAGGTCCAGCGAATCTTTTGTGGGGGGCCAACAACGCGATCTGATTCTTCATGCAGTGGTTGGTTGGGGTTCTTGCCATAGATTTCAGAGGTGGAGGCGATGATGATGCGTTTTTTGTGTGTGGTGGCGGCATTCAGAACTACCTCAGAGCCGGCAAAGTTACGGTCAATAGATTCGATGGTGTGATCCATGATGTTCTTAACACCAAGGGCAGCAGCTAAGTGAAAGACTATGTCTGATTGCTCAACGAGTTCATTGACTAGGGCTACATCTCGGATGTCTCCGGTGTGAACCGTGATTTTCTCTTTCAGGTGAGCAATATTGGCTTGTGAGCCGGTACTCATATTGTCCAGGATTGTCACTTCATCCCCACGGGCGATGAGGGCATCGGCTAGGTGAGAGCCGATGAAACCGGCACCACCGGTAATGAATGCACGCATAGGTGTGAGTCTATCTTTCATTCTTATTCTTTATTGTTAAGGGCTAGCTCAGCTTTACGGCAAGATAGCCCCGTGGCCAAGCGAACGGGTGGGCAGCGATGACCATTTGGGTCTGTGGCGAAGTACTTATTGATCTCATTCCGGGCGCCGATGGCGTGAGAGTTGGACATGTAGGTGGTGGGCCGGCAAATACCGCCAAAACTTTGGCGCGACTTGGCCAGGATGTGCAGTTCATTGCTGGTATTTCAACTGATGTTGATGGAGTAGCTGCGCGCAAAGAGTTACTTGAAGATGAAGTGAAGTTAGATTTAGCACTCACGAGTGATAAACCAACATGTTTAGCAATCGTTTCACTTGATAGAAATGGCAGTGCTTCTTATGAATTTAAGATTGCTGGAACAGCCACCTTTGATTTCTCACTCGATTGGTTACCTGATGCTTCGCGCTATAAGCCCAATGTGTTGCATATCGGCACGCTGGCCACAGTTATTGCGCCAGGTGCTGATGTGCTCTACGACTGGGCGCTACGCGTTGCAGAATTTGCACCGATTGTCTTTGATCCCAATATTCGCCCAGCAGTCTTAGCTGATCGCGATCTCTATGAAGCAGCTGTTGAAAAGTGGGCCGCAATTTCATCTGTCATTAAAGTAAGCGATGACGATCTGGCTTGGCTTTATCCGGGGCAGAACTACGCCGATGTGGCTGCGTGCTGGATCAACGATGGCGCAGCACTCGTTGTAGTTACTCGTGGCTCACAAGGAATTGTTGGTTTCACATCAGAAGGCTTTGTTCAGGTGGAAGGTGCGAAGATCACCGTGGCAGATACTGTGGGAGCAGGGGATACCGTGGGTGCCATCATTGTGGAAGCGATGATTGAAAAAGGAATTCTGGCACTGACAGGTGACGTGCTTCGTGCAACACTGCACCGAGCAGCAGTTGCCGCTGGCATCACCTGTTCTCGTAAAGGTGCGCAGCCACCGTATAAGCATGAGTTAAAGGGTGTGTAATGCAATTTATTGATGATGCCGAGTTTCAAGTTGCGATCGACCTCGATGGTGGCGGAAAAATCACTTCCATCAAATGGCGCGAGCTGGAATTTACTATTCCTTTTCGCGGGAACGTACTTACCTCTGGTTGGTATCCGATGGCGCCGTGGGCGGGGCGAGTTCGAGATGGATTGATTACTTCGGCATCTGGTGTGGAACATCAACTGCCAACAAATATCGATCCCCCACATGCGATTCATGGTTTTGGAATTACTTCTTCCTGGCAAGAAATTGGCCCTGGTCGTTCTTTGTTACATCTACCAAAGCCATATCAAGGTGCAACGGTGGAGCAGACAATAGAAGTTCTCGATGATGCAATTCGTTGGTCACTTGAATACGATGACAATGGCTGCGATCTTCCGTTCTGGTTGGGTATGCATCCATGGTTTGCGCGCGATCTAGACCGCGGTGGGCAAGCAGAAGTTGAATTCAATGCAGAGAAGATGCTTAAGCGTGGCTCTGATGGTCTGCCCATGAATGAGATGGTGGCGATGGCACCTGAGCCTTGGGATGATGCCTTTACTGAAATTCGTGGAACTCCAGCAGTTGTGTGGGAAGGTCTTGCACGTATTGATATTGAATCTGATGCGCCGTGGTGGGTTGTTTATACCGAAGATCCTGATGGAGTTTGTATTGAGCCACAGACGGCGCCCCCTGATGCTGCCAATCTTGGAATAAGTGGTGAGAACTACATTGAAGCGCTCTTTGTTTTCTCGGAAGGCTAAATAGACTTCCATCACTATGAGTACTCAGATAGATAGAGCACACTTAAAGAAGCTGCGCGCAGTAGAAGAACAGCGCTTTCTTGACCTCCATAAGAAATCAGCGGCTGCCTTTGCAGATTCAAAGAAGGTGATGCATGAGGGTGTTCCCATGTCGTGGATGGCTAAGTGGCCGGGTGCGCATCCTCTTTTTGTGAAAGAGGCAAAAGGTGCGCGCTTTACCGACCTTGATGGTCACACTTACGTTGATTTTTGTTTAGGTGATACCGGCTCGATGACCGGACACTCTCCTGATGCCACAGTTGCTGCAATTCGCGAGCAGGTGGCAAGAGGCATTACTGCGATGTTGCCAACGCAAGATGCCGCTCTTGTCTCACAGCTACTCAAAGATCGCTTTGGTCTGCCGCTCTGGCAATTCACCGTCTCTGCCACCGATGCCAACCGCCATGTGATTCGCTATTCACGCATGATTACTGGGCGTAGCAAGATAGTTGTGATTGATCGTTGTTATCACGGCTCAGTTGATGAAACATTTGCCACCCTCGATGGCGCCGGCTTAACGGTAAAGCGCGAAGGAAATATTGGTGCACCGGTTGATCTTGATGTGACAACTCGAGTCGTTGAATTCAATGATTTAGCTGCCATGGAGGCAGCCCTTGCCCATGGTGATGTTGCTGCTATCTTGATGGAACCGGCGATGACAAATATTGGAATTGTTTTGCCAGTAGCTGGTTATCTGCAGGGCGTGCAGACTTTGGCTAAGAAATACGGCACCTACTTAATTATTGATGAGACTCACACCATCTCAGTCGGCCCTGGTGGAATGACAAAAGATTTGGGCTTAAAACCAGATTTCCTCACCATCGGTAAGGCACTTGCCGCCGGTATCCCCACTGGAACATTTGGCATGACGCAAGAGATTGCAGATGCCATTACCAAGATGGTGGAGTTAGAGATTATTGATTTAGGTGGAATTGGTGGAACGCTGGCTGGTAACGCACTTTCTTTGGCTGCGATGAAAGCAACGCTTACCGACGTACTAACGCCGGCAAACTTTGAAAAGATGATTGCTCTGGGAAATCGTTGGTGTGATGGAGTAGATGCTGCTATTAAAGAGTTTGACCTTGATTGGCATTGCAATCGACTCGGTGCGCGCGGGGAATACATCTTTAAAGGCAAAGCCCCAATAACAGGTAAGCAGGCAGCTGAATCGGGTGACTTTGAACTTGAGCAGTACATCCACCTGCGCTTACTTAACGATGGCTATTTGATTACGCCTTTTCACAATATGGCGCTGATGTGTCCTGATACCAGCGAGTCTGATGTTGATGGTCATACGGAGGCTTTTAGGGCGATGTGTGCGGAGCTGGTCAAGGCTTAGTTAAACCCTAAGGTCTTATAAAGACCCTTACCTGCTTCATTATCTTCATCAACATAGAGCATTCCTTGTGTGATGCCCTTATTCTTTAAGTAGATCAGGCCTTGTGTGCACAGGGCTTTGCCAATTCCTTTTCCTGAATGTGCAGGGTCAACACCGATTACGTAAAGTTCACCAATAGGCTCTTTATTGACGAGATCTTGATGGATCTTTGTCCAGCAGAAGCCAACAATTCTCTCCTCACTTACACATAAGAGGAAACCATGTGGATCAAACCAAGGCTCATGCATACGGTTCTCTAAATCTGCCATCGCCCAATTACCTTGGTCTGGGTGGGTGCTAAAGATTTCATTGTTTAGCTCTAGCCAGAGCTTGGGGTGTAGTTGGGTATCAAAGGTGATGATGTGAAAGTTATGTGTAACCGGGGTAACTGGTTCTGCTAGTGAGCGATGGAGTTTAAGAATACGGCGCATTGCTACACAAGCTCAGAGATAGCTGATTCCTTGCCACCACTTTGAACAGTGAAGCGGTATCCAACGTTGCGCACGGTGCCAATGACAGATTCAAACTCTGGACCAAGCTTTGAGCGAAGGCGACGGATGTGAACATCTACCGTGCGCGTGCCGCCGAAGTAGTCATAGCCCCAGATCTCTTGCAGAAGTTGGGCGCGTGAAAATACCCGACCAGGATGTTGAGCAAGGTATTTAAGGAGTTCAAACTCTTTAAAGGTCAGATCGAGCGCGGTTCCCTTAATTTTTGCAGTGTAAGAATGTTCGTCAATGACAACGTCGCCTTGGCGAATTTCAGATGAGGTGGGATCACTTGCCTGGGTGTGGGCAGCGTGGGCACCGACTGCGATACGAATACGTGCATCTACTTCAGCTGGGCCGGCAGTGTCGAGAATGACATCGGTAAAACCCCAATCTGCAGCAAATGCAGATAGTCCACCTTCAGTAGTAATTGCAATGATCGGAGCGCCTACACCTGTTGTGGCAAGTAAACGTGTGAGTGATTTAGCTGCTGGAAAATCACGACGGGCATCAATAAAGACGATATCCATTACCGGTGTATCAATCAGAACTGATGCTTCAAGGGGTGCCACCTTGCAAGTGTGTTGCAAGAGGGCAAGTGCTGGCAGCACGTCAGCACTTGCTGCATGCGAATTTGTCAGTAGCAACACCTTGGCCATTGTGTGAGAATACTCTTGTGAAAACCTATCTTCCACTCGCGATTGTCATAGCCCTCTCAACGGCCTATGGCTTCTGGTGGAAGGCCAACCAGGGAGCAATCCGTACCAAGAAGGCGGTTCCTGGCCATCGCTTGAATGCGCAGATCTTGGGTGAGGCACTGGGCGCTCGCGCCACCATGGTGCAGTTCTCATCAGCTTTCTGCACACCGTGCCGGGCCACACACTCACTTCTCGCACAAATGGTGGAGAGCATGAGCGATGTGAAACACATTCAAGTCGATGCCGAATCCCACCTAGAACTAGTGCGGGAATTAGATATTCGTTCAACTCCCACAACACTGTTCATCAATAGCCAAGGCATTGAAGTGGGTCGGGCAGCTGGCACACCCAAGCGCGATCAAGTCTTGGCCGCCCTTGCCAACATCGCCTAACCGCGAATTATTCGCAAGTGGTCTTTTGTTAGGTGATTGCCTAATCTTCACTCATGTCTGAAGTATTAGATAACAAAGAAGTTGCAAAGATCTATATCGATGCACGTGGTCCCCGTTTTGGTGCAACGATTACAACAATTGTTCTTGCCATCGCACTGGTTACCCAGAACAAGTGGGTCATAGTTGCGCAAGGTCTTGTCTTTCTGATTGGCGCAGTCAAAGGCCCACAGTTCACCCCTTATGGTCTGATCTTTAAGAACGTGATCAAGCCACGTCTGAATGGTGTGGCACCAACTGAAGATGTACGCCCACCCAAGTTTGCCCAAGCCGTTGGTTTTGTATTCGCACTTATTGCCGGCATCGCAGCATTTGCCGGTGCCGATCTGGTCTTTACTATCGCAGTGGGCGCAGCCCTTGCTGCTGCCATTCTTAATGCCGCCTTTAATTACTGCCTTGGCTGCGAGATGTACCTGCTGATAGTCCGCTTCACTTCCAAGTAATAGGAAAAAGAAAGTAGACTTCAGTCATGGCTGATAAGCATGAGCTCCATGAAAAAGGTTTACGTCTGACACCACAGCGTGAACTTGTTCTCGCTGCTGTGCGCGCACTTGGCCATGCAACCCCGGAAGAGGTAGCGGAAAAAGTACGCCAGACACATCCTGGAATTAATTTATCTACTGTTTATCGCAACCTAGAAACACTAGAAAATGTAGGACTTGTGCAGCACACCCACCTTGGCCACGGTGGTGCTACCTATCACGCGGCAGCAGAGCTCACCCATTTACACCTTGTCTGTGGCACCTGCGGATCTGTGGGCGATGCACCAATCGATGTGGCAGCTAACTTTGTGCAGAATCTTTCTGATGACTTTGGTTTTAAAACTGATGTCACACACTTTGCCATCTATGGCACATGTGCCACCTGTGTTAAGTAAGAGCAATGACTGCCGTATTTGTCGAAGATGGCCCCGATAAGGGTGCGATTTGGCATTTCGGTGAACCTAATAAAGAACAACGCGCACTTCTAGCGGGCGCCGCATGGGCAGACCTCTCGCATTTAGCTGTGGTTGCAGTGACAGGTGAAGACCGCCTGAAATGGCTCCATGATTTAACAACACAGCATTTACTTGAGTTTGGTGTTGGAATCTGGACATCAGCGCTGATTTTAGATCCGCAAGGACATGTGGAATATCAATTCGCACTAGTCGATGATGCAACGACAACATTTATCGTCCTTGATCCACACTTTGCCCAAGGTTTGATTGCATACCTGAACAAGATGCGCTTTATGCTCAAAGTCGAAGTTCGCGATGCATCAGGTGAGTTTGCAGTATTACGAGCACCGGGCGCCGCAAATGAAGTGGGTGGACCTTTTGCACTTGTGCCACGCGCAGAACTTGAAGATATGAAAAAAGCATTTGGCGCACATGCAACACAGGTGGGTACGTGGGCACTTGATGCTGAGCGCGTTGCAGCCGGGCGTCCTCGTCACGGAATTGATACTGATGCAAAGGCAATACCTAATGAACTTGGCTTCATCCATGGTGCCGTGCATATGAATAAGGGTTGCTATCGCGGACAAGAGACAGTTGCCAAGGTATATAACTTAGGAAAACCACCACGTCGTTTAGTGATGTTGCATCTTGATGGTCACGCAGTTGTCATGCCGCCAACTGGAACACCGGTCATGAACGGAGAAGTACAGGTGGGCTTTTTGGGCACCGTTGCTCGACACTTTGAACTCGGGCCCATTGCACTTGCCATCGTGAAGCGAAATACCCCGGTTGATGCAGAATTAACGGTAGAAGGCGTGGCCGCTTCACAGCAGATCATCGTTGAGGCATAAGTGAAATTTCTTGGTCAGCTTTTTATTGTTGCCCTGGCTTGCCTTGCAATCATGTGGGCGGTGCGCAAGCTTTAAGAGTTACTCTTAGCCCATGGAGTCCTTCACAACTGTGGTGCTGGCACTGGTCGCACTTGTAGTTGGCGTAGGACTCGTTGTTTATGGCGTCAAAGGGCGCAGACAATCTCAAGCTCGCGATGGACGCACATATAAGAGAGGCAGGCTCTAATGGCCTTCACGATCCCAGAAGGTTTACATCCTGATCTCAATCCACTTGCTTGGATGGTCGGCACTTGGCGCGGTAAAGGTCGCGGTGAATACCCAACTATTCCCACCTTTGAATTTGCTCAAGAAGTCACCTTTAACCACGATGGGCGTCCATTTCTGAATTACTTCTCACGTTCCTGGATCATCGATGCTGAAGGAGAAATCATTCGCCCTGGTGCATCTGAAGTTGGTTTCTGGCGCGTGAAAGAAAAAAACGTTTTAGAAGTTGTTATTTCACATAACACTGGAATCTCTGAAGGCTGGGTCGGACAGTTTGATGGTCCCAAGATTCAGTTAGTGATGGATCAAGGGTATTCAGCGCCTTCGGCAAAGATTGTGACAGCGGGTGTGCGCCTTTACGGCCTTGTTGCTGGCGAACTTTTCTATGCCTATGACATGGCAGCAGAAGGTCAAGAGTTGCAGGCACATATCTGGTCCACCCTTGAGCGCCAGGTCGATTAATGTCTGATGCAGTACTGGCGCAGTATGTGCGAGACGGTGTTGTTGAATCAGAACACCGTGGGCATTTACTCGCACTGAACGCCGATGGTTCCGTTAATTTCTCTTTAGGCGATCCCAGCCATCTGATTTTTCCACGCTCAACCGTTAAATGTATTCAAGGTGCAGCGATGGTGCGTGCAGGTCTGAAGCTTGAACCACGGTTGTTAGCACTGGGTGCATCAAGTCACTCTGGTTCGGGTGCACATATTGCAGCTGTGAGAGAGATATTGGCGCTAGCAAAGCTTGATGAGAGTGCGTTGCAATGCGCACTTGATAAACCATTGGGTGAAGCAGAGCGCCGGGCATGGGGAGACGCACCTGCCACACGTATTGCCATGAACTGCAGTGGCAAGCATGCCGCCATGTTATTAACCTGTGTTACCAATAATTGGCCAACTGATAGTTACTTGGATGCCGCCCACCCGTTGCAGGTTGCCATTAAGAGTGAGCTAGCAACGCTGGCTGGTGAGAAGATCACACTGACATCAACAGATGGTTGCGGGGCGCCATTGTTCTTACTCTCCGTTGCTGGTTTAGCACGAGCGATGAGAGCAATTACTATCTCAACAGTTAGTGCTCATCAATCTGTGATGGAAGCATCACGTGCTTTTCCTGAGATGGTGGCAGGTGTGGGGCGGCTGACAACACAGATGATTAGCGCTGTTCCGGGTCTTTACATGAAAGATGGGGCAGAGGCTGTTGAAGTTGCAACGATGACTGATGGCCGCACACTTGTATTTAAAGTCTCAGATGGTTCACTGCGCCCCTTTAGAGTCTTAGTTCATGCGGGCCTTGCGAAGTTAGGTATTGATAGCCCCTATGAAGTCGAAAACGTGCTGGGTGGAAACACTGTTATCGGCACCATTCGCGCAACCTTTTAATGGCGCGTACCCTTAAGGGGTGAACCGAACCAATCGCCGTGTTGCCACCTTGATGGTGCACACATCCCCGCTTGATCAAGCGGGTACGGGCGATGCCGGCGGAATGAATATCTATGTGGTTGAAGCAGCGCAGAATATGGCTGCTATGGGAGTTGCAGTAGATATTTTTACTCGCAGAACAAATAACCAGGTTGCAGATATTGTTGATGTTGCACCGGGTGTGAGAGTTATCCAACTTAATGTGGCCCCAGTCTCTGGTGTTACTAAAGAGCAGTTACCTAGTTACATTCCTGAACTCTCGGTTGCCTTTAAGCAGGCCTTGCAAGCAGAGACTTATGATGTGATTCATTCCCACTATTGGATCAGCGGCAAGGTTGCGATGCCGGTTGCGAAAGAACTTGATATTCCCTTGATTCACACCATGCACACCATGGCGCGAGTGAAGAATTTGAATTTGGCTGAAGGAGAAAGCCCAGAGCCAATGATTCGCGTGCAGGGTGAGACCCAAGTGGTGGCAGCAGCCGATGCCCTGGTTGCAAATACCGATGCCGAAGCAGCATCCCTTGTTTCACTCTATGAAGCATGTCCTGACAATGTCTCGGTGGTAAGCCCAGGAGTGAACCTGAAAGTCTTTACACCAGGTGCTGGTCGCGCCAGTGCACGCAAAGAGCTAGGCCTTGATCCTGATGCTCACATCATTACCTTTGTGGGTCGCATTCAGCCACATAAGGGACCTGAAGTATTAATTCGCGCAATTGCAGAGATGGTTTCACACTCTAAGCACCTGCGTCCTAAGTTAATTACCAACATTATTGGCGGCGCCTCTGGTGCTAACCAATCTGAAGTTGAGCGCCTTACTGAACTTGTTTCCTGGCTTGGAATATCTGATGTGGTGCGCTTTGCACCACCTGTTCCACGCACAGATTTACCACAGTGGTATCGCGCCGCAGATTTAGTCTGCGTGCCAAGCTACTCAGAAAGTTTTGGTCTAGTTGCACTGGAAGCACAAGCATGTGGCACACCTGTGGTGGCAACAGCTGTTGGCGGCCTTCGCACAGCAGTTGCCGACGGCATCTCTGGCGTATTAGTTGATGGTCATAATCCACGTGCCTGGTCATCTGTCTTTGCTCGACTATTGCAAGAACCACAACGTCGCGTGCTCTTATCGATGGGGGCGATCGAACATGCTTCTCACTTCGGCTGGGATGCCACATCTCGTGGAACACTTGATATCTACGACCGAGTCTTATCTGCTCGTCGTGATGCACAGAAGCACATTGGCTAAATGTCCCTGAACCCAGCTGTTGTCATTGAAGATTTCCTGGAATCACATGATCTTGATTTTGAGCGCAGCAATGAAAAGACCTTCATGGTCACTTTGCCTGGAGAGAAGAAGCTGCAGACTCATTGCGCGCTGATCATTGGTGATCACTCTTTAAGCATTAACGCTTTTGTGATTCGCAAACCTGATACCCACGAAGATGCGGTGCATAAGTGGTGCATGGCAAAAAATGCCCAGATGTATGGCATTGCATTTGCCATTAATGAATTGGGAGACATCTACCTGGTGGGGCGTTTGCCGCTAGCGGCTGTGAGCGCGTTAGAGATAGATCGCATTATTGGTTCAGTGCTGCAGTATTCAGATTCATCATTTAACCCACTGCTCGAACTTGGCTTTGCAGATGCGATCCGGCGCGAGTGGGCTTGGCGAGTCAGTCGCGGAGAATCACTGGCAAATCTTGAGGCATTTACCCATCTCATTTAATTATTTCTTCTCATCATGAGAAGATAGCCACATGTCACACTCCACACTCATCCTCTTGCGCCATGGCGAATCCGAATGGAATGCCTTGAATCTCTTCACCGGTTGGGTCGATGTCAGACTTTCAACCAAGGGTGAAGCAGAAGCTGCGCGTGGTGGAAAGTTATTGGCAGAGCGCGGACTTTTACCTGATGTTGTCCACACTTCACTCTTGCGCAGAGCTATTCACACTTCACAGTTGGCACTCGATGCTTGTGATCGCCACTGGATTCCAGTTAAACGTTCCTGGCGCCTCAATGAACGCCACTACGGCGCACTACAAGGCAAAGATAAAGCGCAAACTTTGGCTGAATATGGGGAAGCACAATTCACGCTTTGGCGCCGCTCCTTTGACACACCACCACCGCTGATTGAAAAAGGCTCGAAGTATTCCCAAGATTCAGATGCCCGCTATGCCGGCCTTGGCTCTGATTTGCCCATGACTGAATGCCTGAAAGATGTCGTGGTGCGGATGGTTCCTTATTGGGAACAAGAAATTGTGCCTGATCTAAAGGAGGGCAAAGTAGTTCTAGTTACCGCCCACGGTAATTCACTGCGTGCGCTGGTTAAGCACCTTGAAGGTATTAGCGATGAAGATATTGCCGGACTTAATATCCCCACTGGAATCCCACTGCTCTATGAACTAGATGAGCAGATGCGCCCAGTGAAAAAAGGCGGAGAGTACTTAGATCCAGCGGCAGCCGCAGCTGCTATTACAGCTGTTGCGAATCAGGGTAAGAAGTAGGTTAGGGCGTAACGCTTGCGTAATCATCACGCTTATCGCGAATGATGACGTTGGTAGTGACAACACCGGCGCGCGCAAATGCCAGTGAAAGCTTCACATTATTGCCAGCTTTTGCTCCAACGCCGATAAAGACTGCCTTTGTTGTTGCAACGTCTCCTTCAAAGCGTACTGGCTTATTCTGATCAAGGTTTTGTTCACCTGTAATTGCAGCCGCCACGTTATTAACTGAGATTCCCAGCAGTGCATCGCGCTCTTCTGAGTAGTTAATAATCGTTCCGACAACAACGGCTGAGCCATCTTCAGTTGCCACAAGAAGTAAGTTGGTAACAGAGATGTTATTTCCTTCGTTTTTGATCATAATCTCAGCACCGTCTGTCACTTTCTTAACCAGGCGCGTTGCAGCGTTGGGCCCGGAACCTGAACATGCGGTGAGTGAGAGAGCCAATGCAACAGCTGTGAATGCAAGAGAAATATTCTTGAAATGTGTTCGGCTCATGGCGAAATTATCTCATGTGAAATAAGCCTTATTTCACGCCGCTTTACGCCGATAACCCGGGGTTTTCTATGTCGGTGATGGCTGGTAGAATTGACCCTCTACCGAAGGGCAATACATGACATTCAAGGTCGGCGAAACCGTTGTTTATCCACATCACGGAGCAGCTCTTATCGAGGCGATTGAAACTCGAGTAATCAAGGGCGAAGAGAAGACCTACCTAGTTTTGAAAGTTGCTCAGGGTGACCTCACCGTTCGCGTTCCAGCAGAGAATGTAGACCTGGTCGGCGTGCGCGATGTAGTCGATTCTGCAGGCCTTGATCGGGTATTTAACGTCCTTCGTCAGCCATATACCGAAGAGCCAACAAACTGGTCACGTCGCTATAAGGCAAACCTAGAAAAGCTTGCATCAGGAGATGTCATTAAGGTCGCAGAAGTTGTGCGTGATCTCTACCGCCGCGATCTCGATCGTGGTCTCTCTGCTGGTGAAAAGCGCATGCTCGCCAAGGCGAAGCAGATTCTCGTCTCTGAGCTCGCACTTGCCGAGCGCACAGATGAAGAGAAGGCTGCAACTCTCCTTGACGAGGTTCTCGCTTCTTAATTTTTTAATAACTCATCGCTATGATCGCCGCAATTATCGCAGCTGCCGGTAGCGGTGAACGTTTCGGTGCATCTATTCCCAAAGCGCTCATTCAACTCGGTGATCGCACACTTCTGGAACATTCCATCTCAGCGTTGTCATCGGTTGCAGATCAGATTGTTGTCAGCGCTCCAGCTGGATATGAAGATCAAATCCGAGCACTGGTCGGTAATGACATCACTGTTGTCACAGGTGGCGCCACACGTTCAGAAAGTGTTCGCCTAGCGCTAGCAACAATTGAAAATGCAGATTTTGTCTTAGTCCACGATGCTGCGCGAGCACTTGCTAGCCGCGAACTGGCAGCACGCGTTGTTGCTGCGCTAAAAGCTGGTGATGTTGCAGTGATTCCAGCACTACCAGAAGTTGATACGGTCAAAGTCATTGATGCCAACGGTTATGTAACATCAACTCCAGATCGCACAACACTGCGCCGCGTGCAGACCCCACAAGGTTTTACATTTTCAGTTCTTAAGAGCGCCCATGCAACAGCCAGTGATGCCACAGACGATGCAGCACTTGTTGCAGCTGCTGGCCACAAAGTGCGCGTCATTGACGGGCAAGAACGAGCCTTGAAAATCACAACACCACATGATCTTGCAACCGCGCTGCAATTTATGGGTAGCGCGCAATCATTTTCTTCAGGTGTGGGAGTTGATGCCCATGCATTTGGCCAAGGGCGCGAACTCTGGCTGGCCGGTTTGCATTGGCCTGATGAAGTTGGAGTTGAGGGGCACTCTGATGGCGATGTTGCAGCACATGCCATTTGCGACGCACTCTTTGCCGCAACTGGTCTCGGTGATCTAGGAAGTAATTTTGGAACATCGCGGCCTGAATATGCGGGAGCATCTGGAATCAAGTTATTGAAAGAGACCTACCTTTTGATTAGTAATGCGGGATTTTCAATCTCACATGTTTCGGTTCAGATTATTGGAAATCGTCCAAGAATCGGTGCTCGTCGCGCAGAAGCGATTGCAACGATATCGACCGCCCTTGGGGGCGCCGAGGTAGCAATCCTTGCAACAACCACCGATGGCATGGGCCTTACCGGTGAAGGCAAAGGTATTGCTGCAATTGCATCGGCCCTTGTTATTAAGTGCGCATAGTTAAAGTAGAATTGCCTAATGAGTTCGCTATCTTTATATGACACCTTAACGCGAACCACCTCTGAATTCATTCCGCTCAAAGCTGGCGAAGTAGGCATCTATTTATGTGGTGCCACGGTGCAGGCACCGCCACATATTGGCCATGTGCGCTCTGGTGTGAACTTTGACATCTTGCGCCGCTGGCTAACGCGAAGTGGATACAACGTCACATTTATTCGTAATGTCACAGATATTGATGACAAGATTTTGCATAAGGCAGTGCACGAGCAAGCGCCATGGTGGGCAGTTGCGATGAAATATGAACGCGCATTTACTGATGCTTACGCAGCACTGAATGTCTTGCCACCCACATATGAGCCGCGTGCTACCGGACATGTCACACAAATGATTGAATTGATGCAGCTACTGATTGAAAAAGGCGCTGCATATGCCCCAGGTAATGGCGATGTGTATTTAGAGGTTCGCAAACTCTCTTCCTATCTCACCCTTTCACGTCAGAAGCTTGATGATCTATTGCCGGCAGCCGATGCTGATGAAACATATAAAAAAGATCCACGAGATTTTGCACTATGGAAAGCGGCCAAGCCAGGAGATCCATCATGGCCAACACCATGGGGTGCTGGTCGCCCAGGTTGGCACTTGGAATGTTCGGCGATGGCGCATGCTTATCTAGGTGAAGCATTTGATATTCACGGCGGCGGACTAGATCTGATTTTTCCTCACCATGAAAATGAAATCGCACAATCTGAAGCTGCGGGATACGGCTTTGCTAAGCGCTGGTTACATAACGCCTGGGTCACTGCCTCCGGTGAGAAGATGTCGAAATCACTGGGTAATTCATTGCAGGTGCATGAATTGTTAAAGAGCGTGCGCGGAATTGAACTGCGTTGGTATTTAGGTTCTGCTCATTACCGCTCCATGCTTGAGTTTTCACATGAAGCTTTGGCTGAATCTGCCACCGCTTTCCGTCGTATTGAAGGCTTCCTTAATCGCTCTGTTGAGATTTTAGGCTCAGAGCCGGTACCTACTATCAGCCAGGTCTTTACCGATGCCATGAATGATGATTTAGCTGTGCCAACAGCTCTTGCCTCAATTTCAGAGGCGCTGCGCGCAGGAAATAGCGCAATTACTGCAGGCGATACCGCCACCATTGAAAATAGCGCCAATGAGATTCGCGGAGCGTTAGAAATACTTGGCTGTGATCCCTTTGATCCCGCCTTCGCATCTAGCACCGCCGTTGAAGATATTGGCGCAGCACTCGATGGTGTTATTCAATTAGCACTGGCCCAGCGCACAGCTGCGCGTGAGCGAAAAGATTTTGCAGCATCCGATCAGATTCGTGATGGCTTAGCAGTGCTGGGAATTACTATTGAAGATACAGCTCAAGGACCACGTTGGTCGATTACTGGAAATGGAAGTAACTAGCAATGGCCGGTAATGCAAAACCACGTGGAGCAGTGCGAAAGAGTAAAAAAGGACCATCGGCTGGAACTGGTGGAAATAACAAGCGACGTCTTGAAGGTAAGGGGCCAACACCGAAGGCGGAAGATCGTCCCTATCACGCAGCAGCGAAGCGAAAGAAGGCGGCTGAAAAAACTGCGGCAAAGAAGCCAGCAGCAGCTGGGCGCAAGTTTTCAAAAGGTGATGCACCTCGTGGTGAGATTGTGGCCGGACGCAACGCGGTATTAGAAGCGCTGCGCGAATCTGTGCCAGCAACTGAGTTACTTGTGGCACGCAGTATCGATGTCGATGATCGTGTTGCGGAATCACTGCAGATTGCACTTAACCATGGACTATCTATTCGCGAGGCACATCGCGCCGAGGTGGAAGGAATTTCTCCAAATAGCCAAGGAATTATTCTTTCGATTAAGCCTTTTCAATATTCATCTTTTGAAGAAATCACACAGCGAGCAAAGAACCCGATGTTACTTGTTGCCCTAGATGGTGTGACAGATCCACGTAACTTGGGCGCAATTGTGAGAAGCGCCGCAGCCTTTGGCGCATCTGGTGTTTTGATGACTGAACGACGCGCTGCCGGCATGACCGCATCTGCGTGGAAATCATCAGCTGGAGCAGCTGCACGCTTACCCATTGCACAAGTAACAAACCTTGCTCGCACCATCGATGAAGCAAAGAAACTAGGCTGTTTTGTGGTCGGCCTTGATGGCGAATCCGATGTATCTATCGCTGAGATGAAGGTGGCAACTGAGAATTTGATGGTGATTGTGGGCTCTGAAGGTAAGGGGCTGGCACGTTTAACTCGCGAGAAGTGTGACCTAGTTGTCTCTATTCCCATCAGTGCAAGTACTGAATCCTTAAACGCTTCCGTTGCAACATCTATCGCGCTCTATGCCGTCGATGAAGCACGGCGTAAAGGTTAATTACTTAGGTTAATTCGCAGTGATATATCAACGTTTCATCGTCTGTGGAGATTCTTACTCTGAAGGCATGAGCGATGAAATCATCGATGGTCAGTATCGCGGATGGGCAGATCGTGCTGCAGATGAGATGGCCAAAGCCCGCCCTGATTTCACCTATGTGAATTTAGCTGTGCGTGGAAAATTGCTGGGACAAGTTGTGCAAGACCAAGTTCCGGTCGCACTCTCATTTGTCACAGGTCGTGACACTCTTATCTCATTTCACGCCGGTGCTAATGATGCGCTGCGCCCGGGATATCAGGCAGATGTTGCCATCGCGCTCTATCAAGATGCGGTCCGATCACTTGCGCGAAGTGGCGCGCAAGTAATGCTCTTTACCGTCCTTGAAAAAACTGGCAACCAGGGGCGAGGCGCCGAGATTTGGGAGCGCCGCTTTTCGGCATTTAATAAAGGTGTGCGAGCGGTGGGGCTAGAAGTTGGCGCGATTGTGGTTGATGCCAATGAAGAGAATTTCTTAAGTGATCGAAGATTTTTAGCATTTGATCGCCTTCACTTAAATTCGGAAGGTCACTATCGATGTGCGCAAGCGGTATTAGAAAAAATTGGCTTGCCATTTAATCCTGGATGGAGAACACCGTTGCCACCAGCGAAGAAAGTTCCGTGGATTGTGCAAAGGGGCATCACTGTTGCCTGGTTTATTGTTTTTGCGCTGCCCTGGATTTATCGTCGTTTACGGGGTAAGTCATCAGGTGATGGAAGAAGTGCCAAATACCCATTACCGCTCTCCTGGCCGAGGTAAAGGCCACGATTTTTAGAATTGGGCGCTGGGTGCCATAATTACGCTCGCACTTCGCCTCCCTAGCTCAGTGGTAGAGCAGCTCACTTGTAATGAGCAGGTCATCCGTTCAATCCGGATGGGGGGCTCCAAATCAATTACTCCAACGCATCATGGAAGGAGTCCACATGTCAGATAACTCATTTTCCCATGAATCATTTGATGATCTCATCGCTGCAAATACCGAATATCAGAAAACCTTTAAGTATTCCGGGCTCTCCGGCTCTGCCGCTAAGGGCCTTGCGATTGTGACCTGTATGGATTCACGCATTAATCCACTTTCAGTAGTGGGAATGAATTCAGGGGACGCCAAGATTCTTCGTAATGCAGGAGCTCGCGTGACCGAAGACGTTCTACGTACTTTGGTTCTTGCTACCTACCTACTTAACGTCAATCGCATTTTGGTGATGCCACATACTGACTGCGCCATGGCGCGTGGTGATGAAGCGGCAATTCACAAACTCATTGATGATAAGTATGGTGTGAATACATCGAGCCTGGAATTTAAAACTACTTCAGATCAATTAGGTGCACTGGCATCAGATATCAATCGGGTGCGTTCCTACCCACTGCTGCGTGATGGCGTTGTTGTTGCGGGCGCAATTTATGATGTCAAGACTGGAAAAATTACTCCATACGAGGGTTAGCACGGCGGATCGGCATCTTGGTAACTGGATAGCTCAAATCTTCTAGGAAATCCTGAATTAATACCTGCGTGATGGCGGGCTTTTCTTTTACAAATCCATGGGAAGTTCCCGGCACTACTGCAAGTTGGCCTAGTGGAATACTTTCAAAGAGTTCGATGGTGTGGCTATGTGCGATGACATCATCATCACCGGCCATAACAAGTACTGGGCATTGGATTGTGGCCAAATCTTTGGTGGTCAGTGTTGGCTCTGATTTCCAGATTTTTATCATTCGCACGATTTTTTCAGCCAAGGTATCGGGTGCATCGGGTGAGGTGCGGTTGTACTCCTCTTGATCTTCTGGCGAGATAACGCCATCGAATTCAGGTAGCGGCAGCGTTCCGCTGTGATGGAAATTTGCTCCCAGTGTCACCACTGATCGCACGAGTTCCGGGCGCTTCATTGCTGCAAGCAGGGCAATATTTCCACCATCGCTATAACCAATGAGGTGCGCTGGCTCTTTCACAACACTTTCTAGGTATGCAATCAGCTCTGTTACTTGATAATCAAAGTGCAAACTTCCAGTGCGATCTCCGGTGAAGCCATGTGCGGTGCGATCATAGGCAAAGGGATGAAATTGTTCTTCAATAGCAGGAAGCACTTGGGCATCCCAATGGGAAGTCTGGCTTAAGCCCCCATGTAGTAACACAACAGCTTCGCCATTGTTATCCCATTCATAGCAGTAGAGCTGATGTCCTGCTACCTCGAGATATTTTTCTAACATAACAAAGAGCGTTAGAGCGTATCCATGATGTGGCGATTGCCGCGATCAAATGTGAGGTAGTTCCAGCTCCAGTCGACGATAGTGCCCACTTTGTTGCGCCCACCAACAAGATAGAAAAGGTGGAGGAATAACCAAGCAAACCAGGCAAGTGGTCCTGTTAATTTAAGCCCGCGGAATTCAACAACAGCCTTGTGGCGGCCAATAGTTGCCATGGCACCTTTATCAAAGTATTTAAATGGTGAGAGTGCTTTGCCTGACTCTTTGCGCAAGATTTGTTTTGCCACCCACTTTGCTTGTTGCAAGGCAACGGGTGCGACCATCGGCAAGAAACGACCATCGGCGCCGGGTGTGCCGTTGATATCTCCGATTGCCCAAATATTTGGATAGTTCTTCACTTCTAGATTTTCATCGGTATCAATACGGGTGCCGGCAAGTGGAAGATTGAGAATGCTGGCGGTGGGTTCACCCTTAACACCGGCGGCCCAGATAGTTACTTCTGCTGGAATCGGAGCACCCTCAGTAAGAATAATCTGTCGTGATTTCACTTCCCGCACAGCGGTATTGGTTCGCACGATGACGCCGAGTTTGCGCAGATCAGATTCAGCGCGCGCCGAAAGCTTCTCGCTAAACATCGGCAAGATGCGCGGGCCAGCTTCAATCAGATAAACATCGATATGTTCAGCTGCGGCGGCTAAGTCATTTTTCAGTGGCCCACGCTTAAGTTCGGCAAGTGCGCCAGCCATTTCAACACCCGTAGGTCCGCCGCCAACTACTGCAATCGATAGTCGGGTGTTATCTTCAAAACGAGCAAGATCTTCAAAGCGGCGAAGTACTTCTGCGCGAATTGTGAGCGCTTCATGCACACTCTTCATTCCAAGTGCGTGATCTGTTACCCCAGCAACTCCGAAGTCGGCAGTGACTGAACCGAGGGCCACGATCAGGTGATCGAAATCAAGAGACTCAGAGGAATCAAGTTTTACTGACTTGTTCTTATGATCAACTGAGATAGGTGAACCCATTCGAAACTTCACCCCAGTATCGCGAAGGGCGCCACGAATTGGATGGACTACGTGATCTGCGGCCAAGCCAGCAGTTGATACCTGATAGAGAAGTGGTAGAAAAGTTTGAAAGTTATGGCGATCAACGAGTGTGACATCTGCCTTTTCGGCCAAGGCGCGAGCTGCTCCAAGGCCGCCGAAACCAGCGCCAAGTATGACTACGCGCGGTCGGGTAGAAGTCTTCATGTGCGCAGTCTACGCTCCGTCCTATGGAATCGCAGAATCAAGACCGGCTCTACCTCGTTACTGGTGCATCTGGATATGTAGGTGGTCGTTTGGTGCGAGTACTTCTGGAAGATAAGAAGCGAGTGCGGGTCTTTGTTCGCGATGCCCAAAAGATTAAAGGACATGCCTGGGCTGATGGTGTTGAAATTTGCGAAGGCACTGCAACAAATGGTGAAGATCTAGCGCGCGCTTTGGAAGGTGTGCACACCGCCTACTACCTCTTGCATTCCATTAACGTGGCGACAGATTTTGAATCAGTGGAAGCGCAGATGGCACGCACCTTTGCCGATCGGGCAGAAGCTGCCGGTGTAAAGCAAATTGTCTACTTGGGTGGAATTGCCAACGATGAAAACCGCAGCCGCCACTTGCTATCACGTATGAATACCGGCATTGAGTTGGCATCCACATCGGTACCAGTGCTCGAACTTCGCGCTGGAATTATTATCGGTTCCGGTTCGGCCTCTTTTGAGATGCTGCGCCATCTCACACACCGCTTGCCGATTATGACCACCCCCAAGTGGGTTTCTAATCGCACCCAACCGATTGCTATCCGCGATGTTCTTTACTACTTACGTAGCGTGGCAAATTTAAAGCAACCAGTTAATCGCATCTGCGATATTGGTGGCCCAGAAGTAATGTCATATGCGGCGATGATGCAGGAATTTTCCAAGTTATCTGGACTACGAAAGCGCATCATTATTCAAGTGCCGGTGCTTACTCCCAAGCTTTCCAGTTTGTGGATCGGTTTTGTGACACCTGTGCCAACATCACTTGCGCGTCCACTAGTGGAATCACTGATTAGTGAAGTTGTGGCAGATCCGCGCAAGAGCATCAACGATTTGATTCCATCCCCTGCAGAAGGTCTGCTCACTGTTTCGCAAGCAATTCAGTTAGCTCTTACTCGCACGGAAGAGAACTCAGTCTCCACTCGCTGGTCAGATGCCGCTTTTCCCACAGCGCCCTGGCAGAAAGCACAGAGTGATCCCGATTGGGCAGGGGAACTCACACTGAAAGATCATCGCGAAATTACTACCGATGTTCCCGCTAAATATATTTGGGAGCAGATCGAAGGAATCGGCGGGGAACACGGTTGGTTTGGTTCCGGTTGGCTCTGGTATTTGCGCGGATTAGTCGATCGCATGGTGGGAGGTGTTGGACTACGTCGTGGACGGCGTGATCCGAACCATCTCCGTGTTGGCGATAGTTTAGATTTTTGGCGAGTAGAAGGACTTACGCCAGAAAAACACTTGCGACTCTATGCCGAGATGATTCTGCCTGGAAAAGCATGGCTGGAATTTCATTTAGAAGAAATTGATGGCAAGACTGTCCTTACCCAAGATGCCCTCTTTGCACCACGTGGATTAGGTGGCCAGATTTATTGGTATCTCGTTTCACCCTTTCATTTCTTTATCTTTCCAACGATGTGTCGCAATATTGTTAAAGCTGCTCGTAAATCCCACACTTCACGCTAACTCCGTCGTAAGATTAGGTACATGTCTGCGTTAGAAAACTCCGAGACTGCCGGTTCCACATTGACCGACCTCGAACGACGCATTCTTGAATTCGAACGTGATTGGTGGCGCTTTGCGGGGGCGAAAGAGAGCGCGATTAAAGAGCTCTTTGACCTATCTGCCCCTCGTTACTACCAACTGCTCAATGACCTCATTGATCGAGCCGATGCCCTTGAGGCGGCTCCCATGCTGGTCAAGCGCCTTCGCCGCCTGCGTGAAGCCCGCATGAGCGCTCGCACCGCCCGCTAACCCTCTCTCGTTTTGCAGCCTGGAATAAGAACCTCTAGATTTGGCGTTAGCACTCATAGGCCGAGAGTGATAATTCGGCCGGATTCACCCGATCTATTAGGAGCTAAAAACTATGGCAAAGCAGATTGCCTTTAATGAAGAAGCCCGCCGCGGATTAGAGCGCGGAATGAATGTACTTGCTGACGCAGTCAAGGTAACCCTTGGACCCCGCGGTCGCAACGTCGTACTTGAAAAGAAGTGGGGCGCACCAACAATTACCAACGATGGTGTCTCGATTGCAAAAGAGATCGATCTCGATGATCCATGGGAGAAAATTGGCGCAGAGCTAGTTAAGGAAGTTGCTAAGAAGACAGATGATGTCGCAGGCGATGGAACAACTACTGCAACAGTTCTAGCTCAAGCACTTGTGCGCGAAGGACTTCGCAACGTTGCCGCTGGATCAAACCCAATGGCACTTAAGCGTGGAATCGAAAAGGCAGTAGATGCCATCGTGAGCGAACTTGGTTCCATGGCAAAGAGCGTTGATTCCAAGGAACAGATTGCAGCAACTGCATCTATTTCGGCCGCGGATGCCACTATCGGTGAAATGATCGCAGAGGCGATGGATAAGGTCGGCAAAGAAGGCGTCATCACGGTTGAAGAATCAAACACATTTGGTCTTGAACTAGAACTTACTGAAGGTATGCGCTTTGACAAGGGTTATGTTTCACCATACTTCGTCACCGACACAGACCGCATGGAAGCAGTTCTAGAAGATGCCTATGTGCTCATCGTGAACTCAAAGATTTCAAATATTAAAGATCTCGTTCCTGTACTTGAAAAGGTAATGCAATCAGGTAAGCCACTTGCGATCATCGCTGAAGATATTGAAGGTGAAGCACTTGCGACCCTCGTTGTGAACAAGATTAAGGGAACATTTCGTTCAGCTGCGGTTAAGGCGCCAGGCTTTGGAGATCGTCGCAAGGCGATGCTGCAAGACATTGCCATCCTCACCGGAGCTACCGTTATTTCAGAGGAAGTTGGCCTGAAGTTAGAAACTGCAGGTCTAGAACTTCTTGGTCGCGCGCGCAAGGTTGTTATCTCAAAGGAAGAGACCACAATCGTTGAAGGCGGCGGAGATGACGCACAGATCAAGGGACGCGTTGCCCAGATTCGCACCGAGATCGAAAAGTCAGATTCAGATTATGACAAAGAGAAGCTGCAAGAGCGTCTTGCCAAGCTTGCGGGCGGCGTTGCTGTCATCAAAGCTGGAGCTGCAACTGAAGTTGAACTTAAAGAGCGTAAGCACCGCATTGAAGATGCTGTGCGCAACGCAAAGGCTGCAGTTGAAGAAGGAATCGTCGCCGGTGGTGGCGTTGCACTCCTTCAGGCAGCAACAGCAGCATTTAAGAAGCTCAAGCTAGAAGGCGATGAAGCAACAGGTGCCAAGATTGTTGAAGTTTCAATCGAAGCTCCACTGAAGCAAATCGCAATCAATGCTGGTCTTGAAGGCGGAGTTGTAGTTGAGAAGGTTCGCAACTTAGACGCTGGCTTCGGACTTAACGCTGCAACTGGAGAGTACGTAGACATGATTAAGGCTGGCATCATCGATCCAGCTAAGGTCACACGTTCTGCTCTTCAAAATGCTGCATCCATTGCCGCACTCTTTATTACAACAGAGGCAGTAATCACCGATAAGCCTGAGCCAAAGGGAGCAAACCCTGCGCCACAAGGCGGCGGGGATATGGACTTCTAAATCCTTAGCTAAATCAGGCAAAGATTTAAGGGCGGCCCTCGAGATTAACCTCTCGGGGGCCTTCTGCTTTACGATTAGCAGATGAAGTCATTTAACGCAGAATCCGTAGCACGCGATGCCGCTTTGGCAGATGCCGAATTTGCGACTCAGGTTGGCGACTTCGTCTCTGTTGAATACGATGACGATAATCGCGTAGCGACATATCTTTTTGACGCCGTCATTGCCGGCTATGTCGGATGGCGTTGGTGCATCACACTTGCCAAAGTAGATAAAGATGCTGAACCAACTATTTGTGATGTCGTTATTTTGCCTGGCCCAGATTCACTGATTGCACCTGATCACATTCCTTATATGGATCGCATTTTGCCCGAAGATATTGAACCGGGCGTTATTGTTCCAAGTGTTTTGGAAGATACTCGACTTGTTCCTGGTGTGAACGCACTTGTGCAAGATGAAGACCTTGATGCAACACAAGTATTTGATTTAGGCTTAGCGCGTCCTCGTGTTCTTTCCATCGAAGGTCGCGATCAAGCAAGCAAGCGTTGGTATTCAGGTGATCGCGGACCTAATACGCCACTTGCACAAGGTGCTCCTAAGCCATGCGCCTCCTGCGGATTTTTCTTACCTATCGCTGGATCACTTCGTTCAGCATTTGGCGTCTGTGCCAATGCAATCGCACCTGATGATGCCCGCGTGGTCTCAGTTGATCATGGGTGTGGGGCTCATTCAGAGGCAACTCTGTAAAACTTTTACGCCTAAAACCCGGTAGCACGCCCCATCGCAAATACGATAAATTAGCCCCCTGTCCGAATCCCCCGGCTACTAAACGAGTACCGTAAGAATTTAAGGAGTAAGTGCAATGCCTACCGGAAAAGTTAAATGGTTTTCCCTTGAAAAAGGCTTTGGATTTATTGCATCCGATGAAGGCGAAGATGTCTATCTAGCTGGATCAGCACTCCCAGAAGGCGTTGCAACTGTTAAGCCTGGAACAAAGCTTGAGTTCAGCGTGATTGATTCTCGCAAGGGGCCACAAGCAATGTCTGTGCACATCATTGATGCACCAGTTTCTTTGGCTGAAAATTCACGCGTTAATAGCGATGATCTTGCCGCAATGATTGAAGACACCATCAAGATTCTTGATCGTGTTGGAAATGGTCTTCGTCAAGGACGCCATCCATCAGGTGCTGAAGCAGAGCGTCTTGGTCGTGTTCTTCGCGGTATCGCTTCCCAACTAGAAGCTTAGATACCGCTACGTCTACTACGACGTATTGTGTAACGAATACCCATAACGCCTAAGCCGGCGCCCACCACACATGTCCAAATGATTTTGGATTCTGCATCAATAACTACTGCGACAGCGCCGGCGCCAATCCAGGCAATGGTTCCCACTGCAATAAGAGTGACCACATTCTTGATATTACTTGCCATAGTTAAAGCCTAACCTTAGTTACCAAGAAAAATAAGAGCGACTAGTGCAATAAGTGTGAGGACTGTAATAAGTCTGCGACTTCTATAGTTCATGTGCTGGCTCCGCATGCGATGGTATGAATTGAATAACAGCATAGGCGATGATCATCAGCACTGGCACCATCAAATATGCACGAGAGATACCAAGGTGATCACCCAGAATTCCAAGTACGAATGGGGATAAACCAATTGCACTTCCGGCCGCCAGGGAGTTCTTTCCCATTGCTAAATCTGGACGACCGTCACTGAGGCCAATCAGTCGCAAGGATGAGAGTGTGAACTGACTTGATACCCCAAGACCAGTAACTAGTAGCGAGAAGAAGCTGATTGTTAGGTTGTGCGAAAACCATAAGCCGGCAAAGCCAAAGAACTGTGTGGCAATAAATATTTTCAGTTGTGCATCAATTTCCCATTGTTTAAGCAGAATCGGTCCATACCAACGCCCAATTGCCATTCCAGAACCAAATGCCACGACAGCAAGAGTTGCGATGGCAGGTGTGGCATCAGTGCGGTCACGGATAAGTGCTGCCGCCCAGAAAGAGATTGCGAACTCGCTGGCAATGCAAGCAAAGAAACCAAACCAAGAGATCCAGAAGTGGCCGGAAAGTTTGCCGCCTTGTGGTCCATCTTCGTGCGGCACATGCGCCTGCTCATCTCTAATTCTGCGAAAGAAAAATAGATAGAGCACAAATGGCAAGACAGCCAGGATTCCGATGCGCCATTGATCTCGGAAACTATCTGCGACCAGTCCCACAGTCAGCGTGCCGATGACATAACCGATAGAACCAATCGCATTTGCTTGCGTGAGCGCCACCGCTGATTGCTTGCCATAGTGCCCCGTCAGTGAAGTGACAAAGTTATTAATGACAACTGAGACTCCAAAACCGGCAACAAGTGCCGCCAGAATTGTCAGTTCAACTGGGGGAGCTGCAACAAATCCGATCAGGCCGATGGAGAAAATGATGAGACCAATCCACCCAGTACTAGAGCGACCAAATCTATGCACAAGGTGTGAATTAGAAAGACCGGCCATGATTGAGGCAACACCCATTGCAGTTCCATGAAGACCAGCGATAGTGAGCGATGTTCCCTGGTCTGCGCGGAGCAACGGTTGTGATGGACCGAATGCTCCTAGGAAGATATTGACAGCCGCACCTTGTAGCGCGATCGTCCAGAAAAAGGAGTCGCGCTTTACCTTATGGGCCATGAACTAAAGCTTGGAGACGACAAAGTCGATTGATGCTGTGAGTGCATCAATATCGGCTGGGTCGACAGCGGGGAACATACCTATGCGAAGTTGATTCTTACCAAGCTTGCGATAAGGCTCGGTATCCACAATTCCATTAGCGCGCAGGGCAGCAGCCACGGCTGTGGCATCAATGGCATCATCGAAGTTAATGGTGCCAACAACGTTAGAACGCTGGGCTGGGTTAGTAACAAAAGGAGTTGTGTAGCTGGTCTTTTCCGCCCAGCCATAGAGACGTGATGCGGAATCAGCGCTGCGACCTGCTGCAAACTTCAGGCCACCATTGGCATTCATCCACTTCAATTGCTCATCAAGGAGCATCAAAGTGACAAGTGCTGGCGTGTTATATGTCTGATCAAGTCGTGAGTTTTCAATAGCAATGGTGAGATCAAAGAATGCTGGAATCCAACGACCGCCGGCCTTAATCTTTTCTGCACGCGCGATTGCAGCCGGGCTCATGAGTGCCAGCCAGAGACCACCATCTGATGCGAAAGATTTTTGTGGTGCAAAGTAGTAGGTATCAAATTCCTTAGCGTTCACATCAAGGCCGCCGGCGGCAGAAGTTGCATCGACTAGAACCAATGCGCCATCTGTTCCAGCTGGGCGCTTGATTGGCATCGAAACACCAGTTGAAGTTTCATTATGTGTCAAGGCATAGACATCGATACCGGCTTCGGCAACAGCTTCTGGATGTGAGCCGGGCTCAGATTTAATAACAGTTGGCTCACCCAGAAATGGTGCTTCTTTTGCAGCGCTGGCAAACTTTGATGAGAATTCACCGAAAACTAAGTGCTGGGAACGATTTTCGATAAGTCCAAGGGTTGCGATATCCCAAAATGCAGTGGATCCACCGTTACCAAGAATGACTTCATAGCCCTCAGGTAGTGAGAAGAGAGATGAGAGACCTTCGCGCACACTTTTGACAACGTTCTTTACTGGCTTTTGGCGGTGAGATGTTCCAAGAATGTAATTCGCACCGGGTGCGGTAAGTGCTGCGAGTGCTTCTGGTCGAATCTTTGATGGACCACAACCAAAACGTCCATCACGTGGTTTGAGGTTTTCCGGAATAACTATCTCTGCGCTCATGGGCAAAGACTAAGGGTAGTAACGACCTACTTCCCAATCTGAACTGGTGTTAGCCCGCTCATAGCGCAGGCGATCATGTAAGCGGGAGTAGCGTCCTTGCCAGAATTCGATGCTGATTGGCGTAACGCGATAGCCACCCCATTGCGGCGGACATGGAACGGATATCCCTTCCGGCCATTTCTGCGCAGCACCGGCATAGCGTTGCTCTAACTCTTCGCGGGAAGCTAAGGGTGCAGATTGTGCCGATGCCCAGGCGCCAATCTGAGAACCCCACGGACGAGTTGCAAAGTAATCTTCAGATTCTTCGCGCGAAATCTTTGCGGCAAATCCGCTGATTGAAACCTGCCGCTCCATGGCATACCAAGGGAAAAGCAGAGTGACTTGTTCGTGTAATTCAATCGCTTGTGCTTTGCGAGATGAGTAGTTGGTAAAGAAGGTAAAGCCACCATCTGATACATCTTTAAGTAACACTGTGCGCGTGGTGATGGCGTCGTGGCCTTGCGCATCACTACCTAAAGTAGATAAGACCATTGCATTGGCTTCGACGATAAAGTCATTTGCTGCAGCTTCAGTGAGCCAGCTACCAAATGCGGCAAAGGGATCAGCCGGCAAGGACTCGAGTCCGACCTCGCCATAAGAGCGGCGCATGGCTCGGATTGCATCGCGTTCCATCTGGCTCATGGATGTATCGAACCTCACTTTTGGCATGTGTGCACCCCCGCCCGGTGTGGTGGTCAGCACCCCCGCGTTAGGTGCAGAATTGGCTCCGAATCAAAGAGTAAAAAGCCGATTTTGAAGGAGCTCAAAGTGTCAGATGATTTCAAGCCAGGCCTGGAAGGCGTAATTGCATTCGAATCTGAAATTGCAGAGCCAGATAAAGAAGGTAGCGCCCTTCGCTACCGCGGCGTTGATATCGAAGACCTCGTAGGACGCGTTTCCTTTGGAAATGTCTGGGGACTACTCGTTGATGATGAATTTAATCCAGGACTACCAAATGCCGAACCATTCCCACTTCCAGTTCACTCTGGTGATGTGCGGGTAGATATTCAATCTGCGATTGCAATGCTGGCACCAGCTTGGGGCTTTAAGCCACTACTTGATATTTCAGATGAAGAAGCACGTAGCAACCTTGCTCGCACATCAGTCATGGTTCTTTCATACCTGGCCCAAGCTGCCCGCGGAGTAATTGCCAAGCCAGTACCTGAAGCAGAAATTGATAAGGCACATACCGTCGTAGAGCGCATGATGATTCGCTGGCGCGGAGAGCCCGATCCAGCACACGTGCGTGCCATCGATGCTTACTTTGTATCAGCTGCCGAGCACGGTATGAACGCTTCCACATTTACTGGTCGTGTTATTGCATCAACTGGCGCCGATGTGTGCGCGGCACTATCGGGTGCAATTGGTGCGATGTCAGGTCCACTTCATGGTGGCGCGCCATCTCGTGTGCTGCACATGATTGAAGAAGTTGAGAAGACTGGAAACGCCGAAGCATATGTAAAGGGATTACTTGATCGCAAAGAGCGCCTGATGGGATTTGGTCACCGTGTGTATCGCGCCGAAGATCCACGCGCTCGCACACTTCGCCGCACTGCAAAAGAACTCAACGCACCACGCTATGCCGTTGCCGAAGCACTTGAAAAGGCTGCGCTAAAAGAACTCCATGAGCGTCAACCAGATCGCGTACTTGAAACAAACGTTGAGTTCTGGGCGGCAATCATTCTTGATTTCGCAGAAATTCCTTCACCGCTCTTTACCTCAATGTTTACCGCAGCCCGCACTGCAGGTTGGTCTGCCCACATTCTTGAGCAAAAGCGCACTGGTCGTTTGATTCGTCCATCAGCTCGTTACGTCGGTAAGGCTCCTCGTAAGCCGGAAGATGTTAAGGGCTGGGATGCAACTGTCGAGCAGCTTCACAAGTAATTTCAGGCACTATGCGAAACATCATCTGGTTTCGCCGCGACCTTCGCATTGGTGATCATCCGGCGCTGCTAGCGGCGATGGAAAACAGTGATGAAATTGTGCCGCTCTTTATTTTAGATAAGGCACAGATTGCTGAAGCCGGGGAAAAACTACTTGCCTATATGGGGCAATCTCTGCGCGCACTTGATCAATCACTGGGCAATACCTTGCACATCATTGAAGGCGATCAAGTTGAAGTCTTGAAGGAGTTGATTGCACGTTATGACGTCAAAGAAGTTCATATTTCGGCTGAGTATGAACGCTACGGTGCAGCGCGTGATGCACGTGTTGAAGCTGCGGGAATTCCACTAGTTCGTACCGGCTCCCCATATGCAGTTGCGCCAGGTCGGGTTCGTAAACCAAGTGATGACACACCGTACAAGGTCTACACACCTTTCTATCGCGCATGGTGCACACATGGCTATCGCTCACCTGCTGCAACACCAAAAAACATTAAGGCTCCCACTCCACCAGCTGAGTACCGAGCATTTCCAGATTTTGTTATGCCAGCTGATGTACATGTGATTGAAGCAGGGGAGGCAGCAGCGCTTAAGCGGTTTAAAGAGTTTTCTAAAAAAGGTCTTGATTCCTACGATGAGAACCGCAACTTTGCCGGCATTGATGGCACCTCAAAGATGAGCACCTATTTGAAATTTGGTGAGATCCACCCACGCACCTTGCTGGCAGATTTAGGTGAGAGCAAAGCACATGACACATTCCGCAAAGAGATTGCCTGGCGCGAGTTCTATGCCGATGTGCTCTGTAATAACCCAGATACTGATACCGAGTACTACGCACCGAAATTTAAAGAGATGCGTTATGACAAGCCAGGAAAGCAATTTAAAGCATGGTGTGAAGGAAAGACTGGCTATCCATTTGTCGATGCTGCCATGCGCCAATTAGTGCAAGAAGGTTGGATGCATAATCGCACCCGCATGGTGGTGGCATCATTTCTTGTTAAAGATCTGCATTTAGAGTGGCAGTTAGGTGAGCGCTTCTTTGCCGAGCACCTAGTTGATTACGATGTTGCATCAAATGCACATGGTTGGCAATGGACGGCTGGTACTGGCACCGATGCCTCTCCTTATTACCGCGTCTTTAATCCAATAGAACAAGGCCGGCGCTTTGATGAAAACGGTGATTACATTCGCAAATATGTGCCAGAACTTGCGCATTTAAGTGCGGCTGAAATTCATGAACCTTGGCTATTCCTTGATGGATATTCACATAACTATCCAGAGCGCATTGTCGATCATGCAGTAGAACGCATTGAGTCACTCGAGCGATTGAAAGAGATTAAGGCAGATAAGCCCGAAAAACCGTTGTAGTTTGATTGCACTTGCAAATGATTCGCAATTTTACTTCACAAGCCTCTTTCACTATCTTTTCCCAGTATTCACAACTCGGCAAAGGAGTCACGATGTTATTTACTAAACGTCGCATTATTGACTACTGCCGCATTTCAACAACAAGTTGCTGATTTAGCTTCCTTTTGCATTATCTAGTTTTATCAAATCTATTTTCATACCCAACAACAAACAGAGGAAAAAAATGTCAATTTCAAGAAAAGTATTGGCTGCCGCAGCAGTTGCAGCGCTCTTTACATCAACTGGTGTTATTCCAGCTGATGCACGTCCGAAGAATCAAGCTCGCGCAGTAGCGCAACCAGATTGGCTAGAACAGAACATTGATAACCCAAATGTTCGTATCATCGAGGTAAGCACTGAGCCTGGTATTTACGAGCGTGGTCACATCAAGAACTCGATTAAGTTTGTCTGGCACACCGATCTCGTTGACACAGTAAATCGCGACATCATTAGCCAAGCTAACTTCACCGCACTTGCACAAAAAGCTGGCATCAGCGATGACACAACCGTTGTCCTATACGGTGATAAAAACAACTGGTTTGCGGCATGGGGAGCCTGGATTTTCAATATCTACGGTCAAAAAGATGTTCGCGTGCTAGATGGTGGACGCGTTAAGTGGGAAAAAGATGGTCGTGCTCTCACAACCGCTGTTCCAACATTTAAGGCAGGTAACTTTGTAGCAAATAACGCTGATAAGAACTTGCGTGCAAGCTTAGCCAAAGATGTTCTTCCGGTAGCGAAGAAGACAAAAATTGCAGCGCTGATTGATATCCGCGGCGCAGATGAGTTCAGCGGCAAGCTCTTTGCTGCTCCTGGCTTCCAGGAACTCGCAGTACGCGCGGGCCATATCCCAGGTGCAATCAACGTCCCATGGGGTTCAAATGTAAATGCTGATGGAACTTTTAAGACAGTTGCAGAACTTAAGAAGCTCTATGCTGATAAAGGTGTAACTGGCACAGATCAGATCATCACATATTGCCGTATCGGTGAGCGCTCATCACTGACCTGGTTCGTACTCAGCGAAATTCTTGGATTCCAAAAGGTCAAGAATTACGACGGATCATGGACTGAGTACGGAAACTCAGTAGGTGTTCCAATTAATAATCCTTCCGGAACAATTTGGGGAGCTGCGTAATTAGCACCTCACAGCAGTCAGAGAAGAGCCCCGATAGCCTCGGGGCTCTTCTTCCTGTGTGGACTCGCACTGAAAAGATTCGAACAGCAATCTCACTTGGAGTAATCGCTGCGCTATTGGGAACTGCCTTCACTCTCTCTTCATCGGAGAACTCATCCACTGCGCCAATCTCACTTCTGATTGGCGCCAGCCTTGGACTATTGCTTGAACGTGGTCGATTCTGCTTCTTCTGCATTTTCCGTGATGGAATTGAAGATAAGAACACCACGCCATTTCTATCAATTCTTATTGCAATTGCTACCGGATCTATCGGTTACGCAATAATTTTCGGACAATTTCTGCCAGATACAACTACTGAGCGCCTGCCACCGGTTGCCCATATTGGGCCAGTGAGTTGGGTGCTCGTGCTTTCTGCCTTTGCATTCGGCATTGGTATGGCACTTTCTGGTGCCTGCATTAGTGGCCATCTTTATCGTTTAGGGCAGGGTTATATTCGCGCCATTCCGGCGCTAATCGGAACACTCATCGGTTTTGTGCTTGCATTTCTTTCTTGGAATTGGCTTTATCTAAATGCAATCGCAGATGCGCCCACTATTTGGCTGCCGCATTACTTTGGATATTCAGGTTCGCTCATCATTACCTTCATAGCTCTGATTGCACTCGCTCACTTTGTCATCAGAAAAGGCAAGAATTCAGATCCACTGCGCGTGGTCTATGCCGGACAGATTTCTATTGCGGCATCACTAAAGCGTGCCATTACTGATCGCTGGAGCCCAATCACAACTGGGCTGCTTGTGGGAGTTGTTGGAACTATCGCCTACTTACGTGTTGAACCGCTAGGTGTTACACGTCAAATAAGCACGCAGGCAAGAACATTTATGACTGAAAATAAAATTGGTGATGAGACTCTGGTTGGCCTTGATCGGATGGCTGGATGTATTGCTGTCGTTTCTGAAACCATCACAAATAATGGTTGGCTCATCCTCGGCATCGTGGCTTCATCTTTTGCAGCGGCTTTTGCTGGCAATCGCTTTAAGCCAGCACTTCCTACCGTGCGAAATGGCGCAACAGCATTACTCGGTGGAGTTCTCTTAGGTTGGGGCTCAATGATTTCACTCGGGTGCACCATTGGTGTTCTCCTTTCTGGCACACAAGCATTTGCCCTTTCTGGTTGGGTCTTCTTCGCCTTTGTATTTCTTGGCAGTTGGGTCGGAATTAAGTGCAAACTTCACACGCTCTAATTACCGAGCCTGGATAACTCCGGCACCGGTTCGCTTAGCTTCATACATTGCAGCATCAGCGCGTTCAAGAAGGCTGTTTTCGCCATCATTGTGAGCGTGGCCAATACTGACGCCAATAGTGATGCTGTGGCCACGAATAATAAATGGATAACTTAAAGTAGCTTGCAGGGCAAATGCGGCCTCTAAAGTTCTTTCGTAGCTGCCATTAATCAAGACACCAAACTCATCACCACCGAGTCTGGCAAGGACCGCCCCCGTTGGCAGCGATCGACTAAAGCGTTGCGCCACTTGTTGCAAAATCAGATCACCCACCTCGTGGCCGTATTGATCATTGACTGGTTTAAATGCATTGAGGTCAAGGAGTAAGAGCGCACCTTCGGTCTCTGAATATGTGGCAAGTTCTGCCACTAAGCGACGACGATTAGGAAGTCCCGTTAGCTCATCGGTGCGCGCTAACACCTTCTCTTCGCCAAGATTTCGTGCTTGTCTAATCACTATTGTCATTCGGATAAAGGCTAGAAAGAGGGTGGCGATAGTTGGAATGAGAATATAGATAGAGAAGATTCCGGGACGTAGCGCCATCAACGCGAGCAGGGTGGGGCTAATGAAGATTGAGAGTGCAATAAAGACCGGGTGGATTGTCACCTCAGATGTAGTTGCGCTCTGTGCATACCAAAAGGAGCTAGCAATGATGACAATTCCTATCAGCCAGCCATCATCGGAAATCTGACCGAAGGTGTAATTGTTATTGACGGAGAGCCACAGGTAGAACAGATCTGATGCGCTAAAGATAAGAATTCCAAGAAAGAGCAAGAGCGCACGCTTCTGTAGTCGATGAGTGATTACCGCTATTGCGGCCAGTGTAAGGAGTAATAAATCCGATACCGGAAATAACAGTGAGAAGAATTGATCTTGCACGTCAGAGATAGATTCTGGAAACACTTTCGAGAGAAAGAGCGCTGTGGCTATTGCGGAAATACCGAGCCCAAAGATCACTGAATCGAGCACTTCAATGGGATTTAAACGGCGCCCGCGCGAGAGAGTGCGAGGAATTGCAACGAGTAAGAGTGGATAAAAAAAGAGGTAACTGAGCTGAGCTAGAAATTGTGAGGTGTTGGAAAGCGGGTAGAAATCGGCGTAGCTATTAAGGAGTGAGCCAACACCCCAGAAACCAATGGCAAGTGATGTCGTGGCAACTGCGACCGGGTCATTGCTTAAGGGTGCTTGGGTAATTGCCGCAATCGCAAAGATCCAGATTGCGTTATAAGCAATGAGATCGAGGGCTAGTGAGTTGCTGTGAATAAAGAGTTTAAGAAAGAGATGAAGCAGTAGGAGTGCCACCGGAAGAAACCTGATGGCGCGATACACCTAAGAATTAAACAGGGGTGCTACCCCCTTATGAATAGGGGAATCGTTACAGCAGGTGAGCTATTGGCTTAGTAACCCTTTTTGCAGAGCAAGCCGGCTGATGATTGTGCATCAGAGACGCTATCTTTAAATGCAGCTGGAGCGCTGAGTAAGAGAGCTTTCTTTGACTCGAGATCTTTCACCTGTGCCGAAAGCTTTGACTTGGAGCTGCTGAGAATAAGCACAGCATTTGCAAGTTTTGATAGCGCGCCAGAAAGTGCCAGTTTTTCAGATGCATTAGTGGAGGCGTTCATAGATGCCTGTGACTTTGTCACCTGGGCACGTGCACTTTCATATGCTGTAGTCACATTTGCAAGAGCTGCGACCGCTTTCTCAAGTTCAGCATCAAGTTCAGCAGTCTGTGCAGAAATATCACCTACGCCCTTTTGAGCCTTCACAGCGGCCTGGAATTGAGTAATTGCGGTTACGCACTCAACGGATAACCAGGTGAGCTTTGAATTCTTGACCATCGAATTCTTGGCACACTTGTACTTATAACCTGAGACAGAAGTTGTCGCATTGAGCTTTGAGCAAGCAGTGCCGTTGCTGATCTTGGCAGCAGATGCGGGCGCTGCGAAAAGTCCACCAGCGATAACTACAGTTGAAAGTAATGTGGCTGCTAATTTGCGGGACATCGTGTTCCTCCGTCGGGTATGCGGCAATGGTAGCGAGACTGAGTTAAATTCCCGTGTAAAGGCGCTCTTTCAAGCATAGAAAATCGTGTGAATTTTGAATCTCAAATTGCGTGTATGATTAACCCATCGACGCACCCTGCATCGATGTACTTCCCCCAAAGTGCGCCAGATGGCCACTTACTTGCGAGTCTTATCAAGACCCTGATGGCCCTAGTTCAGCTAGCTGGCCGATCTAACCGAGACGCGCTTGTCGTCTCGATTGGTATCTATTTTCATGTCTCTACAAACACGTACCCCTGCCCCCGGCAAAGCTCGTCGCGCCGCAAAAGGCAAACCCCGCCACACAACTGCTCAGAAGGCTGCGCGTAAGACCGTAGCTGCTAAGCCTGCTGCTCGCGGAACTGCCAAGCGCAGCGCGGAATCAAAGCCAATAGTTGCCAAGTCAACTATTGCCAAGAAGGCAACTACTGAACGTTATTCAGATCGCGAAGTTGTCACTAAGAAGGACGTTCGTTTAGCTGATCGTTCAAAGCTCCGCGCACAACGTTTTCAGGAGCGCACAGCATCTAAGTCAAAAAATATTGAAGGTGCACCAAAAGGTAATCCAAAACAGAGTCGCGAAGAGCGCACATTCTCAAAGCCAGCAAAAGCATTTAAGGGATCTGCTCCAAAGCGCACCGAATCTACATCGCGTCCAGCAAAGCCAGTCTCACGTGCGGCAAAGTTTGTGGAAGATCGTGCAGAGCGCGCATCACGACCATTTCGCCCAGATCGCCCAGAGCGTCCAGCGCAATCAGATACCCGTCCAACAAATCGTCGCGAGGCAGTGAAGGCAAAGATTGCACGTTCAGATGATGGTCGTCCAAACTTTATCCCGCAAAAGCGCGAAAAATTTAATCCAAGTGCGCCACGTGGTGCAGCAACCCGCAGTGCTTCAGCACGAAGTGCAGCACCAGCTCGCGATACCGAAACTTCACAGCGTCCAGCTCGTGATCGTCGCAATGATTCACCAGCCTATGCCCGCGATGATCGTCGTGCGTCAAAGACTCATTCAAATGTGGCAACCGATTTCGGCGCAGATGATAATTACATTTCAGTAAATTTAGCTGATGCCAACTTAGTTGAGGCAACGCCACTTTCTGAAGTAACAACTACTTTCCGTGACCTAGGAATCGCACCAGCGCTCTCAAACGCCCTTAGCGCCCAAGGAATCATGCATCCTTTCCCTATCCAGATTGCAACACTTCCAGATGCGCTCGCTGGCCATGACATCTTGGGTCGCGGACAAACTGGTTCTGGAAAAACTCTAGCTTTTAGCCTTGCACTGCTGACAAATATCAGCGACAAGGTTGCTCGTCCACATAAGCCACTGGCATTGATCTTGACCCCTACTCGCGAGCTCGCGCAGCAAATTGATGAAGTACTTCGTCCGCTTGCACGCGCAGTTGGCCACGAATCAGTTGTTATCGCTGGCGGAATGCCATATGCAAAGCAGATCACTGCCATGCGTAAAGCAACCGCAATCTTGGTGGCAACACCAGGTCGCCTGATTGACTTGCTCAATAAGAATGAAGTTCAGCTCGATCAACTTCAGATCACAGTTCTTGATGAAGCAGATCAAATGGCAGATATGGGATTCCTCCCAGTTGTGAAGGAAATTCTTGATCAAGCACATCTTGGTGGACAGCGTCTGCTCTTCTCAGCAACACTAGATCGCGGCGTGGATTCACTTGTGAAGCAGTACTTAAAGAATCCAAAGACACACTCATTGCAAAATGATCGTGCTTCAGTATCAACTATGGAACACCATGTTCTACAGATGCACCCTGGCGATAAAGATGACATCACATCCCAGATTGCGGCGCGTAACGGAAAGACAATTCTCTTCGTAAAGACACAACGCGGCGCAGATCGTTTAGCGGACAAGCTTGCTAACGCAGGTGTTCCAGTTGGCGCATTGCACGGTGGAAAGTCACAGGCAGTGCGTACTCGCACCCTTGCCCTCTTTAAGGAGCAAGAGAATTCAGCTCTCGTTGCAACAGATGTTGCAGCACGCGGTATTCACGTTGATGGAATTTCACTGGTAGTTCACGTTGATCTTCCACAAGATCACAAGGATTACTTGCACCGTTCTGGTCGCACAGCTCGCGCTGGTGAATCAGGAACTGTCGTAACCCTTTCATCATCAAAGAATTCACGAGCAGTATCAGGACTTCTGACACGCGCAGGTGTGACACCGAAGTTCCACGATGTTCGCCCACTTGATGAAAAGCTCATGGTCCTTACAGGAGCACAAGAGCCAACAGGTGTTCCTTATATTCCACCAGTAATGGAGCGTAAGAGCCCACAAAGTGGATCACGTTCTGGTGGCGGCAATCGTCGTGGTGGTAGCAGTGGTGGATATCGCGGTGGCAATAGCCGTCGCAGTCGCTAACTAGCGCTGTTTCTTCCGTACATTCATCCCGATTTGGCGTACAAAACTTCTTGGCGCAATAGAAACTATTGCCACAAGTAACTTGTATTGCCATCCAGGAACACTGACAGGCTGATGTGCTTGCGCATCTTTCCAAGATTGCGCCACTAATTTATCGGCGTTAAGCCACATAAAGCTTGGCAACCCTTTCATCTTCATTCGTCCACGCTGATGAAATTCGGTGCGAGTAAAGCCTGGGCAGAGGGCAGAGACAATAACGCCAGTGCCTTTTAGCTCTGTATTCAATGATTCAGAGAGCACCGTTAGATATGACTTAGCAGCGCTATATGTTCCACCCGCAATAAAGCCGGCAACGGATGAAACATTGATAATCGTGCCAGATTTACGTTCTTTCATCCCGGGCAAGATCACATGCATCAAACGCATGGGAGCGCGCACCAACACATTGAGTAAATCTTGTTCATCGCCCAAACTACTTACCGTAAAAGCCTTATTGATACCAAAGCCTGCATTGTTAATTAGCACTTCTATTTCATAGCTCTGAATGTATTTCTCAACAGATTTCACGCCACTTTTGGTAGCTAAATCTGCCGGCAGTACAAATGTTTGGATTCCATATTTTTCACGCAGCCCAGCAGCACGTTCGTGTAGTCGGGCTTCATCGCGAGCAACAAGTGCGATGTTGTAACCCTTGGATGCCAGTAAGCGAGTGAAACTTTCACCTATTCCGGCAGTTGCACCAGTTACTAAAGCCCATTGCGCCATTTAAATAACTATTCCTTGCGCATCTTCATCGCGAATATGCCAGGAAGATCCGTACTCCTTAATCAAATCAAGGAAGGGTTGTGCGACAAACCATTCTGGGCCAGAAATTCCTTCCGGCTTCCACTGCCCGGTTGAAATGAGTTCAAGTGCGATCATGGGATTAATCGCAGTCTGCCAGACAACTGCTTGGTTGCCATAGTTTTTCATGGACCACTTGTTGTCTACCACGTTATAAATATAGACAGCCTTCGGTAATCCATCCTTACCCAAACCTTTTACTAGCGTTCCAGCACATGTTTTGCCATGCATGAGATCACCGATAGTTGCTGGATCAGGCAAGAGTGCAGCCAGTAGGTCGCGTGGTGAGACTTCTACGCTTCCCACCTTCACCTTCTCTTTCCTATCAAGGCCAAGGGTATGAATGGTTTTGAGAGTCTCGATGAATTGTGCTCCGAGGCCGTACTTAAAGCGCACTTGCTTGGCTTTTACTTTCTGGGGGATGAGTACAACTTCCTCATGCTCCACGTTTACACATTCAACCGGTCCAATGCCATCTGGAAAATCAAATGTTTCGATTTCACTAAATGGCTCAGTTGTATACCAACCACGACCTTCTTCATAAATCAGTGGTGGATTAAGGCACTCCTCAATTGTGGTCCAGATAGAAAAGGATGGCGCGAAGTCATATCCATCGACTGTCAGGTTCGAACCATCCATCACCGCTAGGTAATCAATACGGGAGAAGAGTTCATCTTGGGCATAGCGGGCAAAGACATCGCTCATACCTGGTTCGATCCCCATACCAACAACGGCATAGATTCCTTTTTCTTTCCACACCTTTTGACGGGCAAATTGTTCATCACCTAATTTGATTCCAGGTTTATTAGTTGGGTCAGTGGGATGAGCAATTGATAGTGACATCGCCATATCCATGTAGTGCACACCTTCTTCTTCACATGCAAGAAAGATTGGCATAACAAATCGTGGGTCTACCGCGTTAATCACAATATCGGGAGACACCTTGCGAATGAGGGCACGGATGTTATTCACATCAGAGGCATCGACTTCTTGCGCCGAAAACCTGGAATCATTCGCTTTTGATACAGCTGCCTCGGCTCGCGCGAGTGCGTAATCTGCAATAACCATTGATGTAATAAAAGGTCTACGTGCTGCGATATTTGCAATTGCACTGCCAACTCCGCCTGCGCCGATAAGGAGCGCTTTCATGGGTGGCCTCTCATATTTCTTAGAACACACTTCCTATAAGCGTGTTCAGGGAAGGTTATCTCTACCGATAACCTTTGCCAAGCATCTTCCATACGTGATGGTGCCCACGTCCCCGTAGCTCAGTGGATAGAGCAACCGCCTCCTAAGCGGTAGGTCGCAGGTTCAACTCCCGCCGGGGACACAATTAGATATTAGGAAAATATGACTGTGCGCTGACCGACGATAAAGATTCGATCTTCGGCAAATAACTTCACTGCCCGTGCAAGAACGCGACGTTCAATATCGCGGCCACGAGCAATCATCTCTTCCGGAGTTGCCGCATGGTTTACGTGTGCCACATCTTGTTCAATGATTGGACCTTCATCTAAATCAGAGGTAACAAAGTGCGCGGTGGCGCCAATGATTTTCACACCACGCTCGTGTGCCTGGTGATAAGGCTTGGCACCTTTAAAGCCAGGTAAGAACGAGTGGTGGATATTAATAATCTTTCCTGGCATAGCTGCACAGAATTCCTTGGAGAGTATCTGCATATATCTAGCTAGGACCACAAAATCGATTTTGAGTTCGGCAATCTTTGCCAGCATTACCTTTTCTTGCTCTGCCTTTGTTGCTGCTGTGACCGGCAGGTATAAGAATGGAATTCGGTGTGATTCAACCAGGGACTTCAAATCTTCCCGGTTAGAGATTACAAGTGGGATTTCAATGGGAAGTTCACCCAACTCAAGTAGATACATCAAATCTCTAAGGCAGTGGCTCTCTTTAGTAACAAGAATAAGAGCGCGAGGCTTCTCATCGGTAGGCCGGATATGAAGTGAAGGAGAGAACTTTCCTAGTCCGTCGCTCAAGCTCTTCTTTGCGGCATTTAGGTCTTGTGAGGTTTCAAAGCGAGTGCGCATAACAAAAGTATTTGTGGTGGTATCTGTGAACTGTTGGTTCTCGATGATATTTCCACCGCAGCTAAGCACAGCGGAAGTCATCGCATGCACGATTCCTGGCTGGTCTGCACATTGCAGGGAAGCTATGAGATCCATAGCTCAAGGGTAAAGGTAACTAGTGCGTAATCGTAAATCGCTGCATCCACTTTGGCGCCCACCAGTTGCGTTCGCCAAATAGGCGCATGAGAGCAGGTACCAAAAGGGCGCGAACGATGGTGGCATCAAGAATTACTGCCAGTGCCACACCAAATCCCATTGATTTAATCGATGTGACGCCACTTGTGATGAAGGCGGCGAAGACCACGGCAAGGAGTACTGCGGCGGCGGTAATAATGCGAGCAGATCTTTGAAGTCCAGTCGCAACAGCTTCAATATTTGATTTACCAGCCAGATGTTCTTCTCGGATGCGAGAGAGCAAAAAGAGCTCATAGTCCATCGAAAGACCAAAGACCACGACGGCAATTAAAATGACAATAGAAGTATCAAGTGTTCCGGTCAGAGTAAAGGAGCCGACTAACCATTGCAGATGACCATCGATGAAGACCCAGGTGAGAACGCCCATGGTTGCGGCTAGTGAAAGCACATTAAGTAGCACCGCCTTAATGGGAAGAATGATGGAGCCGGTAAAAACAAAGATTAATACGAAAACACTGAGTGCAATCCAACCCAGTGCCCATGGCAATGTTTTGGAAATACCATCCTGTGAATCTGTGTAGTCAGCGGCAACTCCACCAACGAGCGTTCCTGCTGGTGAATCGAGATCACGAATATCGTGAATTAACTTCTGCGCATCAGGGGTGCGTGGCAACATTGAGTGAAATGCCACCAGGCGAACATCTTGGCCAATTACTTGCGGAGGTTGTACTGCCACAATTCCAGAGACGGTGGCAATTTCTTTCACGTATTGGTCAACTTCCAGAGTTTTATCCGCGCCATCAAAGACAATAATTTCTACTGGATTATTTGTCTGCCCCGCAAAACGATCAGCTTGTAGCGCAGTTGCAATCGCTGCCGGATTTGATGCCGGCAACATTCTTGAATCACCTTGTGCAAATTTAATGTTTTGAACAGGTGCGGTGAGAATTCCTAGAATCACCAGCGAAAGAATGACTACCGCCGTAGGGCGTTTCATCACAAGTCTGGCGGTCTGAGCCCAACGACCGTCTTCCTTGGGAGTAATTGAAGACTTACGGATTACTCCTTTATCAATTCTTGTACCTAAGAGAGCCAAGATTGGTGGAAGTCCAAAGAGTGCACCAACGACAGCAAGTGCAACTACTGAAACTCCGGCGTAACCAAAAGATTTCAAGAAAGGAAGCGGGAAGAAGGTAAGTGAAACCATAGTGACCAGAACGGTGAGTCCTGAGTAAAAAACAGTTTTACCAGCGGTTGCCATGGTGGTAACAATCGAATCTTGCACGTTCTTACCATGGTGAATTTCTTCGCGGAAGCGGTTGACCATCAAGAGCGCGTAATCAATACCAAGGCCAAGGCCCATACCGGTGGTGAGATTAAGCGCGTAGACGCTGACATTTGTGAAGAGTGAGATCAGGTAAAGAATAAAAAAGGCCCCAATAATTGCAGCTACACCAACAATAAGTGGCATGGCAGATGCGGCTAGTGCGCCAAAGACAAAGGCGAGGAGAATAAATGTCAGCGGGATAGATACGATCTCGGCAATCTTCAAATCTGAAGCAATTTTTTCAGAGATGGCATTTCCTACAACAGATACTCCACCTGGATATAAAGTGAAGCTTCCAAATTTGCCTTCGTACTTATCCTGAAAAACTGCGCCGAGTTCCTGGCTTTCGGGTGAAAATGCATCTGCTTCACCATAAATTAAAATGTAGGCAGCACGGCCGTCTTTAGATATCAGCGTTGCTTCCCCGCCTGAGCTCCAGTAGGAGAGAGTCTTAGTAACACCTACTTCGCTAGCTATCTTGGCCTCTAGCGATTTTGCTTCTTGCACAACATCTGGACTGGTTACATCTCTGGTGCCGGCATCCACTACAACGACTACAGAGGGATCGTTAATTTTTAAGTCATCTCGGAGATACTCATAGACTTTGTAAGAATCACTCTTTGGATCTGAATATCCACCAGCATCAAGGCGGCTAAAGATGAGTGAGCCAAAGACACCAGAAAGAATTATTCCGATGAGAAAGAGTGCTAATCCCTCTTTTTTCCTGCGTACAAGCAGGTGCCCGAGCCTCTCAAACATAGACATAAGTATGTAGGATTCGATTATGAAATTCGAATTTGGTCACAGGTGTTCTCGCTCATGAGCGATGTGTTTCCCGTAACAACTGAGGACGAACGCGACCCACGTGAAGACCAGAAAGAAGATAGCAAGCGTGAGGAAGAAATTAGAGGGGATAAACCCCCACATCACGACGAGTAGTTATTCTGCCGCCGCTGCAGGTTTTGGTTCTGCCGCCGCTGCAGGTTTTGCAACAGAGTCTGTCTTATAGAAACCAGATCCTTTAAAAACTACACCAACAGAGGAATACACCTTGCGAACTTCACCCTTGCATTCAGGGCACTCGGTCAGGGGCTCTTCCGAAAAACTCTGAAACGCCTCGAAGGCATGGTCGCAGGCGTTGCACAGGTATTGATAGGTAGGCAATGTGAGACCTTTCTCAAGAGGGATATCTATGCCTAAGTCTAAAGAAGTGAGACGATAGGCGCGAATCCACGGGATTCACGAGCGCGAAGGAGATTCAAGCAGTGAAGCGAATGACAGCAATTGCACTTATTGCAGGGGTACTTTTACTGAACCCGCAAACGGTATTCGCTAATACGCTGGTTGCAACAACTCCGGTTGCAGGTGCCTCACTGGATAGCGCGCCGAGCGCCGTAACAGTCACAACCGAAATCGCTCTCATGGATGCTGGCAATGAGGTGACAGTCACTGATCCATCAGGTGCTCGAGTTGATGATGGCGCACTCACAATTGATGGAGTCAACGCAGTTGTTGGCCTCAAGCAACTCGTTAAGACTGGAATCTACACAGTCAACTATTCGCTGTTGGCAGAAAATGATGTTCCACTAGTTGGAAAATTCACCTTTAATTTTGCAGAACCAACTGTGATTGAACCAGTTGCACCACAACCAACACCAACTCAGGCAACAACGCCGTCGGGAAATAATGTGGGTACAACGACATTTGTCCTCGGCCTCTTACTTGCAGCACTCGTCGTAACCTTGGCTCTTGCACGATATGCTCGAAAGATTTATAGGGAGCGATGAATTTACTGTCAGGAGATCTGACTCAGGCAAGTTCTTTCATTAGCGCTGTTGGGACAGTCAATAAGTCTTTACTCATACTTTCGGCTTGTGTTTTGGTCGGCGTGCTGCTCTCCTTTGGTTTTTTGCTGATTGAACACGGCGGTAAGTTACAGAGCTCAGCAAGCAAATTACGAAAGTTCGGTGAAATCGCTGCCGGTATCTGGCTTGTGACAAGTTTTCTAGAAATAACAATCACCCTGGCAAACATTCTCGACTCTTCCCTCGGCGCAGCACTTGAACCCACAACCTTTCGCTCATTTATCACCCAGGTAGATCTGGGAAGATTCCTCTTTGCCCAAACTATTGCCGCTGCAGTAGTTCTTGTTGGGCTTCGTTTTATCACCACCGCACTGCAATCAATTGTCTTTTTAGCCATCACTCTGGTGGGCCTAGTTGCACCTGTATTCCAAAGTCATTCAGCAGCGGCTGGTTCTCACGCCCTGGCAATTGGTTCCCTTGTGGTGCATGTGGTTGCACTTTCACTCTGGGTGGGTGGCCTCTGTGCAATTGCACTGATTGCAGATGCCGATCGAAGAATCGCGCTGCCTCGATTTAGCCAGCTCGCGCTATGGGCAGCAATTGCAGTCGTTATCAGCGGAGTGACAAATGCATGGTCGCGTTTAGATTTTGCACAAGCATGGTCAACTTCTTATGCCCGCATTGTGATTGCAAAAGCAGTGCTCACCTTAGTTTTAGTCTTCATTGGTTATCGCAATCGGCGCAAGCTCACACAAGGAGTTCATACTGGTTGGTCGCTACTGACTCGAGTGATTGTCTATGAAGTTCTACTTATGGGCGCGATAGTCATTCTCGGCAGTTGGCTCTCTAAGACAGAGCCGCCAGTGGGTGCGCAAGCTGCATATAGCCCGGCAATTGCAATCGTAGGTTTCCCGGCACCGGCTGAACCAAACTTCATGCGCATACTCACCGTTTATGATCCAGATGCGCTGATGATTGCCATTCTTATTGCTTTGGTTGCACTTTATATAAATGGTGTAGTTATCTTGAAAAAACGTGGAGATGCTTGGCCAGTTGGTAGAACAATTTCTTTCGCCCTCGGTATTGCGGCAATTGATTTTGCAACAAGTGGCGGCTTGGGCGTTTATGCACTCTTCTCTTTTCAGTATCACATGATTGCGCACATGATTCTAGGAATGCTCGCCCCCATCGGTTTGGTACTTGGCGCACCACTTACGCTTGCACTGCGCACACTTCCACAGGGTCGCACGCCCGAGGAACGCGGTGTGCGCGGATCACTGCTGGCAGCGCTGCATTCAAGGTATTCGGTCATCATCACTAATCCAGTCGTCGCACTTGCCTTGTTTGACGGATCTCTTTTCGTTCTCTACTTCACCAATCTCTTTGGTGATCTCATGCAGAACCACGCCGGTCACTTCTTTATGAATGTGCACTTCTTGCTCGCTGGCTATCTCTTCTTCCATGTGATTATTGGAATTGACCCAAATCCGCGCAAGGTTCCACATGTGGTTCGCATCGTTATTTTGTTTGCCGCAATGAGCATTCACGCATTCTTTGCCATCTCATTACTAGCAACTTCTACCTTGATTGATGGTGGTTACTACAAATCAATTGCAACCCCATGGGTAACAGACTTATTAGCTGACCAACATGCAGCTGGCTCAGTGGCATGGGCGATGGGGGAGATCCCAGTACTGCTTGCAATTACCGCAACCTTTATTCAGTGGATGCGCGATGATACGCGCGAGACTAAGCGAATAGATCGCAATGAAGCCCGCATGGCGGCCATGGGTGAACCAGATGACTTGGCGCAATACAATAATTATCTGAGTAAATTACAGCGCCGCAGCGAGAGAGAAGGTCAGCAATGAGTCTAGAAAACGTCTTCACACTTCCTGCTGAATACAACGACCTTCGCGATAGCGTGAGAGCGCTGGCTGAAAAAGAGATTGCACCTTTTGCGCGCGCTGTTGATGAAGAGCATCGATATCCGCAAGAGGCGCATAACGCTCTTGTGAAATCTTCCCTCTTTGCAGCCCATGTTCCAACTGAGAATGGTGGCGATGGCGCAGACGCTCTTGCCACCTGCATCATCATTGAAGAGGTAGCGCGAGCATGTGGTTCGGCATCTCTTATTCCGGCAGTAAACAAATTGGGATCACTTCCTCTTATTCTTGGTGGAAATAAAGAACAGAAAGAGCGTTGGCTTCGCCCGCTGACTCAAGGAAAAGGTTTCTCCTACTGTCTTTCCGAATCTGAAGCAGGCTCTGATGCATCAGCGCTGAAAACAACGGCAGTTCGCAAAGGTGATGGCTGGGTCATTAACGGAAGCAAGAAGTGGATTTCTAACGCAGGTGAATCTGAGTTCTACACAGTCATCGCACAAAGTGATTCTTCACTTGGCTCAAAAGGAATCACCGCATTTGTCATTGAGAAATCTGATCCCGGAGTCTCATTTGGCGCACCTGAGAAGAAGATGGGCTTTCGTGGTTCACCAACGCGCGAGGTGTATTTCGATAATGTAGAAATTGGCGATGATCGTCGCATTGGTGAGGTGGGCAAAGGTTTTGCACTGGCCATGGACACTTTAGATCACACTCGAATTACCATCGCCGCCCAAGCTCTCGGTTTAGCTCAGGGCGCTTTTGATGTGGCAAAGAAGTATTCCCATGAAAGAAAACAATTTGGAAAAGAGATTTTTGACTTCCAAGGCGTGCAATTCATGTTGGCAGATATGGCTATCGGCATTGAATCTGCGCGGGCACTCACCTACGCCGCCGCTGCTAAAAGTGAACGTGGTGATAAAGATTTACGTTTCTTCTCTGCCTCAAGTAAGACCTATGCAACCGATGTTGCAATGAAGGTAACGACAGATGCAGTGCAAGTTCTTGGCGGTTACGGCTATGTCTCTGATTACCCAGTTGAGCGCATGATGCGTGATGCCAAACTCACTCAGATTTATGAAGGCACCAACCAGATTCAAAGAATAGTAATTGCTCGAAATCTTCCTTAACTATCGCTGAAAGCGGATAACTAAATCTGGAGTTGCTGCTGCATGAAGTGGGATATCCCATTGCTCGCGCGGTAGATCTTCACTAGAGATTTCATCAGGATGAATAAGGCCAATTGAAAATGCAGAAAATTGTGGAAGTGCTCTGTCGTAATACCCACCACCTTGTCCCAGGCGATATCCACTGCGATCAATTCTGAGAGCGGGCACAACAATTACTTCAACATCGCCAAGATCGGTAACGACCGGACCTTTCGGTTCTGCAATTTTCTTCGCCTTTGAAATCTGACTTTGCTCGCCATCCCAGCGCACCCACTCAAGATCCTTACCTGCTATTCGAGGCAGAAGCAGAATCTTTCCACTTTTAATCAGTGCCAGATTCAAGGCTGTTGTGTCAGGTTCATCTGCATAAGAGATGTAGCTTGCAACAACTTTTGCTTTGTGAAACTCCTGTGAATCCGCAAGATGTTCAAAAGAGTGTTCTAGATAACGTTCACTTCGCTCACGACGGTAACGAGTACGAAGGCTGGCTTTTTCTTCGCTGATACCCATGGAAATCCCCTAGAAATTAGTGCAGTGCAAGTAAGGTTAGTGATTATGTCAGAAGCTGCGCGCGTAGATGAAGTTCTCGCTTCACTCTTAGAACTTTGTCGCCCCCTCGAGCCATTTGATATGCCTTTACTTGATGCCCACGATGCCACGCTTGCTGAAGATATCTTTGCCGGTGAGCGCTTAGTGATGAAAGCCGGTAGTCGTATCCGTTCTACCCAAATCGGATTAGCCGCATCAATCGGCCTTGATCACCTGCCCACACGACCACACCCACGAGTTGTTGTTATCTCAGCCGGCCCCGATCTGGTTGAACCGGGAGTTCCACTTAAGGCAGATGAAGAGTATGAAACAAATTCTTGGTTGCTCACTACTGCAGTGCGCGAGGTTGGCGCAGTTGCCTACCGCGTTCATTCAATCCCAGATGATGAATCCCAACTACAAGATGTGATTGAAGACCAACTAGTTCGCGCTGACCTCATTATTATCAGCGGTGAACGCCACGATGATTCCTTTGATCTCATTACAAGAACACTCGAAAAAATTGGTGAGATCAAGACTGTGGAGCTCTCCATCGAATCAAGTGGCCGACACAACTTTGGCACCATTGGTCCAGATAAGACTCCGGTAGTGACACTGCCAGGAGATCCCATCGCTGCCTACATCTCATTTGAACTTTTGGTGCGCCCAATGATTCGCACCATGCTTGGAACAGCAACAATTCACCGGCCATCGCTGAAGGCAAAACTTGATAAGGCAATTACTTCCAAAAGTGGAGTTCGCTCCTACGTTCGAGCCGTACTCAGTGAAGACGGAAAATCTGTCACACCACTGAGTTCGCAAGATGAACAAGCAACCTTGTCAGATGCCAACTCACTCATTGCAATTAGTGAGAGCGATACCAAACTTTCTGCCGGAGATTCTGTCACCGTAGTTGTGCTTGAACGCCGATATATTTAAGAGCAGATAATGCATCCAACTAAGCTCTCCGGAAGCGAAGTGACGTTGCGCCCCATGCGATATCGGGATAAATCGCAGTGGACCCAAGTCCGAGCAGAAAATCGTGAGTGGCTAGATCCTTGGGAAGCAACCTTGCCAAATATTCCTGCTGGCAGCCCGGCTTATGAAGATTCCAGCGTGCGCCCTACCTTTTTTCAAATGGTGAGTCTGTTTAGACGCGAAGCACGCGCTGGTCGTTCGTACTCATTTCTTATCTGGCATAACGAGAATCTGGTGGGTCAGATAACAATGGGGGGCGTCACCTACGGCGCCATGCGTGGGGCTCATATCGGTTATTGGATTGATAAGAACTTTGCCAACCGAGGATTTACCACCCAAGCGGTAGAACTCATCTCTGAATTTGGTTTCACCCAACTTGGTTTACATCGCATCGAAATCAATGTGCGACCTGAAAATGATGCCTCATGCAGAGTTGCAGAGAAAGCAGGCTTTGAATTCGAAGGATTTAAGAAGGCTTTTCTGCACATCGATGGAGCTTGGCGCGATCATAAATGCTTTGTTAAAACTAACGAATTAATCCGTTAAACCCCCCTCGAAATCCACAGAGTTAAGGGGGTGCACCTCTAACCTTTATCCACCATGGCTTCAGGAATCATCTATTTGGCAATCATCGGGATGTGGGTTGCCTATTTTCTGCCCCGTTGGGTCCACAATAAAAATGAATTTTCTGGAAAAAGCGTCGAACGTTATAAGAGCGCGCTACGAGTCGTAGCTAGCACTACACCGGGTGCCCAAATTGGAACCGGGGCCATTTACACAGATGTTGATCGTGCAGGACGAGTTGCCCAGCAACTCATGCGTCGCAGAATTGTTTTCCTCATTATTTCGACAACACTCATACTCACGACGGTAGGTGCAATCATGCAAACATTCACATATGTAGCAATCGCTGTTCCAGCAACAGCCTTAGTTCTATACATCGCACATGTGCGACGTCAAACAGGTAGAGAACAGATTCAACGACGCCGCGTTGATCAACTACATAAGCGAACCGAAGGTGTCTCACACACAAATCTTGCTGAAGTACTAACTAATAGGACAACAGAAGTTCATGTATCAAAAGAACACTGGATTCCATTTGCTGAACGTGAGTTAACGGGCGTTACCGTGCTACCTAAAGGAACGGCGCAATCACGTTCTGAGTGGCAACCAAATGAGGTTCCTGTTCCAACATATGTGAACGCGCCAAAGGCCATCACACCCAAGCGCATTATTGATCTCACAGAACCCGGCAAGTGGACAGATGAGCAAGAACGTCTAGAACGCGAAGCTTTAGCAGCAGCTGCTCCTTCACGAGATGAGATATTTGATCAGCAATTGGCCGATGAAGCGGTGCAGCGACTTCGCGATATCCGCGCTGCCAACGAATAACTGATTTAAATCCAGCTAGGAAACCACATCCTGGCCTGCCAAGCATCGTAGGAAATTACCTCACCTAGATATATCGGCAAAAAGTAGACGAAGTTAAGGAAAATCAGAATAAATAACGCTGCCACCATCACTTCACCTCTTACCTTAAAGGTGGCAAGGATTGAGCGAACGGCGAATACCAGTGCCAAAATTACAAATGGTTCGAAGATAATTGCATAAAAGGTAAAGACTGTTCGCTCTTGAAAGAAGAACCAAGGCAAGTAACCAGCTACTAATCCGGTGATAATTACTGTTATTGCTGGGTCAAAGTGGCGCGTGAAAATAGATCGCACCCAGAGACCGATGATGAATGAGATGGCAGCAATACCTAGCCACCATAAGAGTGGTGTGCCGAGTGCGATTATTTCTTGCGAACATGATTTCGCACCACATCCTTTGGGTGACTCATAAAAAAACGAAGTGGGTCTGCCCATGAATAACCAACTCCATGGATTAGCTTCGTAGACATGTTTTTCTGTAAGCCCGGTATGAAAGCCCAACATCTGTTGGTGGTAGTAAATAAATGAATTAAGAATATTTGTTGAGTGATCTCTAGCCCAGCCACGGTTGCTGGCAAACCAACCTGACCACGAAATGACATAAACACCAATAGGTATTACCCCGAATTGGACAATGCGTTGCACAGTTGGCTTGACCAAACTTTTTCCTGTGTGATGCGAGAAGGCTCGATAGAAAGCGATAAGCCCAAAGGCGATAATGAAATAGAGCGCACTCCATTTTGTAGCCAGGGCTAAACCAAGTATCAGACCCGTCCACCAATATTGTTTTGTAATAAAAAAATATGTGGCAAGGAGAATAAAAAAGGTGAGGAAATTATCGAGCAGTGATGTGCGGGAATGAACTAAAGCCAATCCATCAAGTGCCATCAACGCACTAGCAAGGCCAGTAAGGAGCGGATCTCTAAATAACTTATGTGCAACGAGTGCAATAACGAGAATAAGTAGCGAGCCAACTACCGCGGTGGCAATTCTCCAACCAAAAGGATTGTCACCAAAGACTTTAATTCCGCTGGCAATCATCCATTTGCCTAGTGGGGGATGCACGATAAATTCTGGCTTAGAGCCAGAAACTTCTACCCCGTATTTCAGTAGATCACGAGCACCATCAACGTAGTAGACCTCATCGAAGATGAAGCTCTTTATCGAACCAAGGTTCATCACTCGAAGTACTAGTGAGATAAGCGCAATTACTATGGGAGCAATCGCTGCAATCATAAGCAGAGAATATGGGAGTATTCGCATATGGCACTAGTTCTTGCTGCAACTCCACTGGGAAACCCCCTCGATGCAAGCGCACGCCTGAAAATGGCAATTGAATCAGCCGAGATTATCGCCGCCGAAGACTCACGCCGTTTTCATCGATTGGCATCAGATCTCGGAGTCACCTTTACGGCGCGGATCATCTCCTTCTTTGAAGGAAATGAAAGTGATCGCACCCAAGAAATTCTCACGCTATTACGTGAAGGTAAAGAAGTATTGGTAGTTACCGATGCTGGAATGCCAACAATTAGCGACCCAGGATTTCGTCTTATGCGAGATGCGATTGCGGAAAAGCTACCGACCATTGTTATTCCGGGACCAAGTGCTCCCACCATGGCTATTGCACTCTCTGGGCTACCAACAGATCGCTTCACCTTTGAGGGCTTCGCACCTCGCGCACACGGTGCACGTACTTCATTTTATGAATCACTTCGTTTTGAAGAACGGACAATGGTCATCTTTGAAGCCCCACATCGCTTACATGAATCACTAGTAGATGCTGCCTCGATATTGGGTGCTGATAGAGCTGCCGCAATATGTCGGGAAATGACAAAGACATACGAAGAAACAATTAGAGGACCGCTTTCAGAACTTATTGCGTGGGCCGCAGGCCGCGAAGTTCTGGGCGAAATTACACTTGTGATTGCTGGAGTTGCCGCGGGTTCAGAAGTGCGCACAGCAGATGACGCCGTTGCCCGAGTTCGTGAATATGAAGTGGCCGGAATGGACCGCAAGGGAGCAATTGCCACCGTTGCCGAAGAATTCTCGATTCCGAAGAAGATCGTTTATGCAGCGGTAGTCGATGCGAATAAGATGAGCAGATGAAGTCTTTCTACCTGACAACGCCTATTTACTACGTAAATGATGCGCCACATATTGGCCATGCATATACAACAGTTGCCGGCGATGTCCTTACTCGTTGGCATCGTCAACGTGGTGAGTCAGTCTGGTTCTTAACCGGAACAGATGAGCACGGCCAGAAAGTCATGCGCACTGCCGAACAAAATAACGTTGCCCCGCAAGCCTGGGTCGATAAGTTGGTGGCCGATGCGTGGAAGCCCAATTGGCAAGCGCTTGATATCGCAAACGATGACTTTATTCGCACAACTGAGCCACGACATACAGAACGCGTGCAGAAGTTCCTGCAATCCTTAAAAGATTCCGGACATATCTATGCTGGAAAATATGAAGGCCCATACTGCGTCGGCTGTGAAGAATTTAAATTACCAGGTGATCTCATCGATGCCGACGGTGAAAAACTCTGCCCGATTCATAGCAAGCCAATTGAGCTAGTCAATGAAAATAACTGGTTCTTCAAACTCTCTGATTTTACCCAGCCACTTCTGGATCACTACAAGAAAAACCCAGAAGCTTGCCAGCCAGAAAGTGCCCGCAATGAAGTAGTTTCATTTCTTGAAGGTGGCGTCTCTGATCTTTCAATCTCTCGCTCCACATTCGACTGGGGAATTCCAGTTCCGTGGGATACAGATCAAGTTGTTTATGTTTGGTTTGATGCACTCCTTAACTACGCAACGGCGGTAGGGCTTACCGACGCACCTGATTCAGAAGGTGGAAAGAAATTTGCCGCTACCTGGCCCGCAGATGTGCACTTAGTTGGGAAAGATATTTTGCGCTTCCATGCTGTGATTTGGCCGGCAATGCTGATGGCTGCTGGAATTGATATACCTAAGAAGGTCTTTGCGCACGGTTGGTTACTTGTTGGCGGCGAGAAGATGAGTAAGTCAAAGCTCACCGGTATTGCTCCTTCAGATATTACTGACCATTTTGGGGTCGATGCATTTCGCTATTACTTCCTACGCGCTATTCCATTTGGCAGCGATGGGTCATTCTCTTGGGAAGATATGAGCGCCCGTTACACATCTGAACTTGCAAATGACTTTGGAAACCTAGCATCAAGACTTGCTGCCATGATTGAAAAGTATTGTGGTGGCACCGTGCCAGCAGTTGCCCACGATGCCGGGCTTGAGCAAGCTCTGAAAGAAACGGTGGAGAAGGCTGATGCAGCGATGGTGGCACTTGATTTCCAGGGTGGAATTAACGCCATCATGGATTACTGCAAGCGAGTCAATGGTTTTGTTACCGAGAAAGAGCCGTGGATTCTTGCGAAAGATCCTGCTAATCAGGGCGAACTCGAGGCAATTCTTTATAACACCGCTGAATCTTTACGCGCACTTGCCATCTTGTTACACCCAGTAATGCCGGCAACCACGCAAATTTTGTGGGAATCACTCGGTGCTCAAGCAGCCCTAGGTGAAATTGGTAAGCAAGAGATTTCACAGGTTGCAACATGGGGACAACTTCCACAAGGTGCAATAGTGACTAAGACCCCGGTTCTCTTTCCACGGTTAGAAGTTAAAGAGTAATTTTTTATGGCAGATCGCCACAACCGAGATATTGAGCGCCAGCAAGCTCCACTTCCAGAGCCACTCCCAGTTCCCACCGTCGATGCACATGCACACCTTGAAATAGTTACTAATGATGCAGCTGACTCTGCTGCCGTGCGCACGATTTTAGATGAGGCTAAATCAGTAAATGTTGATCGCGTTGTTCAGGTGGGATATTCAGCAGAACAATCTCAGTGGTGTGTTGATCTGGCCAATCTCTATCCGGGAAGAGTTTTAGCAGCTGTTGCGCTACATCCGAATGAAGCTCCTGTAGTTAAAGATTTAGAACGCGATTGGGCCATCATTGAAAAACTTGCCCAAGAACCACGCGTGCGCGCTATCGGTGAGACTGGATTAGATTATTTCCGTACTCCACCAGAGCTGCAAAAGCGGCAACAAGAATCTTTTAAATGGCATATCGAATTAGCAAAGAAGACTAAGAAGGCGCTAGTAATCCACGACCGCGACTCTCACGAGGATGTTTTATCGGTGTTACTAGAAGTGGGCGCACCTGAAAAGACTGTCTTTCATTGTTTCTCAGGCGATGTGGCAATGGCGAAGATCTGTATTGAGCGCGGCTATATCCTCTCCTTTGCCGGCACGATGACATTTAAGAACGCACCGGAGCTACGAGAAGCGGTGAAGTTAGTTCCACATGATCAACTCCTTGTGGAAACAGATTCTCCTTTCTTGGCGCCAACTCCACACCGAGGAGCACTTAATACCCCGGCACAAATTGCAAATATTGTCCGGGCGATGGCGGCAGAACGTAATGATGATGTAGCTGAGCTTGCCACCGCGCTCTCGGTTAATGCAGAGCGCATATTTGGAAGCTTTGTATGAGCCTGCTTGGTGCTTCTGAGATTCGTGAGTTAGCAGCTGCCTTAAATATCAAACCTTCAAAGTCGCTGGGGCAGAACTTTGTTCATGATGGCAATGTGTGTCGAAAGATTGTGCGAACTGCTGGGCTTACATCAAGTGATATCGCACTTGAAATCGGACCAGGTCTTGGTTCACTCACGCTGGCGATGTTGGAAGAAGCGCAATCAGTAATTGCGGTGGAAATTGATGCTCGGCTAGCAGGTCAACTTCCGGCAACGGCTGCCAAACATTCTGAGCGTGCAGAACTGCTGACTGTTATTAATCAAGATGCGCTTACGCTAAAGAGCCTGCCAGTTGCACCCACAGTTTTGATTGCGAACTTGCCATATAACGTTTCAGTGCCAGTTTTCTTGCACTTACTTGAGATATTTCCTTCACTGCGAAGCGGTGTGGTGATGGTGCAGGCAGAGGTTGCAGATCGACTTGCCGCAAAACCAAATTCAAAGGAGTATGGAATTCCTAGCGTGAAGGCGGCATGGTGGGCTGATGTCACTGGCGCTGGTTCGGTATCGCGTTCCATCTTTTGGCCACAACCTAATGTTGATTCAAAGTTAGTTGCCTTTGTTCGCCGCCCAACACCAGGAGATGAAGAACTTCGCAAGAAGGTATTTACCATCATCGATTTAGCATTTGCGCAACGACGCAAAATGTTGCGCTCAGCTCTTTCCTCACTCTATGGCGGCTCTGCAGCTGCCGAATCTCACCTCACCGCTGCCGGAATAGATCCAACACTGCGCGGTGAAGCACTTGATATCAGTGCCTTCTGCGCAATTGCGAAACAAGGGTAGAGTTTTAACGTGGGAAATAATTCTGTAACCGTTCGGGTTCCGGCCAAAGTGAATCTGCAGTTATCTGTTGGACCGCGCGAATCTGATGGTTTCCACAATCTTGTCTCTGTCTTTCAAGCGATTTCAATCTTTGATGATGTCACTGTCTCAAAAAGTCATGCTGGAAGTGGCGTCACAATCTCTGTCACAGGCGAGCACACCCATGGGGTTCCAGAGGACCATTCAAATTTGGCTGTGAAAGCGGCGTTGTTGGTGGGAAGTAAGTTTGATTTCGCCGTTGATGTGCACATAGAAGTTAAGAAATCCATTCCTGTTGCCGGGGGAATGGCAGGAGGCAGCGCTGATGCGGCAGCAACTCTGATTGCGATGGATTCACTCTTTCAGTTAGAGATGTCGCGGGAAGAGCTACACGCACTGGGTTCTGAACTTGGAAGTGATGTGCCATTTATGATCTCTGGTGGAACTGCAATTGGGCAAGGTCGCGGAGATCAACTTACCGCCGCACTTTCTCGCGGTACCTATCACTGGGTATTAGCACTTTCTAGCGTTGGTTTATCTACGCCAGCTGTCTATACCGAATGCGATCGCATGCGTTCGGAGTTGGATATTGCAGCGCCACAAGTATCAGATGTATTGATGCAATCCTTATTGGCAGCAGATGCCGAAGGTGTGGGCAAAGCGCTCACAAATGATTTACAGAATGCGGCTTGCTCATTGCGCCCAGCGCTCAGTCTGGTGCTTGAAGTAGGTCGCGATTACGGCGCACTGGGAGCAATAGTTTCTGGATCAGGTCCCACCGTTGCATTCTTGGTTGCAGATGAAGATGCTGGGTTAGATTTAGCTGTGGCGCTGACGGCAAGTGGTGTTGTTGGAAGTGTGACTCGAGCACATGGTCCGGTACACGGTGCCAAAATAATTTAGTAAGTTTTTATTCAACATCTCTATCTAATTTAGAGACCAATGAACTAAGCAAATCAGCGAGCTGCTCACGATCTTTCCCGGTGAGTTCCTTGAGTAATTTACGTTCGTTACTGAGTAGCTCTTCCATCGCCGCATCTACTGCGCGGATTCCAGATTTTGTCAGAGTCACAAGCGAGCCTCGACCATCGCTGGGATCTGGTTGGCGGGTAATGAGTTGTAAATCTTCTAAGTGATCTAAACGATTTGTCATGGTGCCACTAGTAACCATCGTTTCTTGCATGAGTTGGCCTGGTGAAAGTTGGTAAGGAGCTCCAGCGCGACGAAGTGCGGCCAATACATCGAAGCCCCAATTCTCAAGTTCGCCAAATGCATCTCTGCGGGCGATATCCAGGTGTCGCGAAATTCGGGTGATGCGGCTTAATACCGAAAGGGGAGTGAGGTCCAAGTCGGGGCGTTCGTGCTTCCACGCCGCAATGAGGCGGTCGACTTCATCGCGTTGCTCCATAAGAAGTGAGTTTAGTGGTCGCGAGCACTACCGAATATAAGGGAGAATATAGGTTCCGCCATTGTGTAGTGGCTAGCACATGGGCCTTTGAAGCCCAGGGTCCAGGATCGATACCTGGTGGCGGAGCAAGTAGACTTACCGCATGAACCTAGAAACCGTAGTGATTCTCGCTGCGGGAGAAGGAACGCGTATGAAGTCCGCTACGCCTAAAGTTCTTCATTCTATTTCTGGTCGCACACTCGTTGGTCACGTATTGCACGCAGTTAGTGGCCTGTCGGCTAAGCAAGTTCGTGTCGTTGTTGGTGCGGGCCGGGAAAAAGTAGAAGCACACATCGCAGAGATTGCTCCACATGCAGTAACTGTCTTTCAAGAAAAACGTGGCGGCACCGGCCATGCAACACAATTAGCACTCGTTGGCTTAAAGCCAACTGGCACGATTTTGATTCTCGCTGGGGATACGCCGTTGCTGACAAGCACTTCTCTTACGCACTTACTTGAGCATCATCATGCAGGTGGATTTACCGCCTCTGTTATGACTGCGCTACACCCAGATCCAACAGGTTATGGCCGAATCATTCGGGCCGATGATGACTCCTTGGCTCGCATCGTGGAAGAACGCGATGCCGATGAGAGCGAAAAAGAAATCATTGAAGTTAATTCTGGTGTCTATGCCTTCGATGCCGCAAAGCTAGCGGGCGCAATCGGAAAACTTAAAACAGAGAATTCTCAGGGCGAGCTCTATCTGACCGACGTCATTGAAATTCTGCGCAATGAAGGCGGCACGATTGCACCAGTTCTGATTGATGACTTTTTTGAGATTCTCGGTGTTAACGACCGAGTGCAGCTAGCTGAATCTGCTGCGCTCTTGCGCGATCGCATCAACGAAGATCTCATGCGTGAAGGCGTCACTATCGTTGATCCATTAAGCACGTGGGTGGATTCCACAGCCAAGATTGAAAGAGATGTCATCCTCATGCCTGGCACTGCAATTACTGGCACAACAACGGTGGCAAGCGGGGCCGTGGTTGGCCCACGTTCCACTCTTCACAATTGCACAGTGGGTGAAAGCGCCCGCGTACTTGAATCTCATTGCACGGAAGCGATTATCGGTGCATCAGTAAATGTCGGGCCATTTACATTCTTGCGCGCTGGAACCAAATTACTTACCGGTTCTAAAGCTGGCGCATTTGTTGAGATGAAGAATGCAACTCTGGGTGAGGGCTCTAAAGTCCCTCACCTTTCTTATGTCGGAGATGCTGTTATTGGCGAGGGCAGCAATATCGGTGCGGCCACGATTTTTGTGAACTATGACGGCGTGGAAAAGCATTACACCGTGGTGGGCGACCACGTTCGGATCGGGAGTGATTCGATGTTAGTTGCGCCCGTGACAATCGGAGATGGCGCATATACCGCCGCCGGCTCTGTCATTACTGAAGATGTCCCTCCCGGCGCGATTGGCGTTGGCAGAGCAAAGCAGAGAAATGTAATAGGTTGGGTACTGCGTAAGCGCCCCGGTACAAAATCTGCTGAGGCGGCATCGCGCCACAGTAGCGACGAGCAGAAAGGCTAACTTCCTTGAGCGAAATCCGATTGTCCTCAGAGAAAAAACTTCGTCTCTTTTCAGGCCGCGGATTCCCAGAATTATCAGAGCAAGTTGCGCAAGAGTTAGGCATTCCACTCACACCGACTTCTGCTTATGACTTTGCCAATGGTGAAATTTTTGTTCGCTTTGAAGAATCAGTTCGCGGCTGCGATGCATTTGTGATTCAGTCACACTCGACCCCAATCAATAAACAAATCATGGAACAACTCATCATGATTGATGCTCTCAAGCGCGCCTCAGCAAAGCGCATCACCGTAGTCGCACCTTTTTATGCATATGCTCGTCAGGATAAGAAGAGCAGAGGTCGCGAACCGATAACCGCGCGCCTCATGGCTGATCTATTTAAGACTGCTGGCGCCGACCGCCTTATGGTTGTCGATCTTCATACTTCACAAATTCAAGGATTCTTCGACGGTCCAGTAGATCACCTCTTTGCACTACCAATGCTGGCAAATTATGTCGGTAGCAAAGTTGACCGCTCCATGCTCACCATCGTTTCACCAGACTCAGGTCGTGTTCGCGTTGCAGAACGTTGGTCAGAACTTCTCGGTGGCTGCCCCATCGCGTTTATTCATAAGACACGCGACCCACTTGTTCCTAATGAGGCAGTTGTTGGAAAAGTTGTTGGAGATGTTACGGGGCGCACTTGTGTCGTTATCGATGACATGATTGATACCGCCGGAACAATTACTAAGGCAGTTGACGCGCTCTTTGAAGGTGGCGCAAAAGATGTCATCGTGGCAGCAACACATGCAGTCTTTTCCGGCCCAGCAGTTGATCGGCTTAAGGAATCACGAGCAGTCGAGATAGTCGTGACAGACTCACTTCCGCTCTCTGAGGACCAGAAATTCGACAAGCTCACAATTCTCTCCATCGCCCCCCTCTTGGCTCGCGCAATCCGCGAAGTCTTCGAAGATGGCTCAGTAACCAGCCTTTTTGACGGACATAGCTAACTCACGCTAGCCTTCACCTTGTTCCGGCGAGGGTGAAATTTATCCGTGATCGACGGCGTAGGCATCAACTCCTGCTGGAACTTCGCAACATAAAGAAGTATCTATTAGAGGAGCTTTAACATGGCAGAAGTATCAATCAAGGGAACTACACGTACTGAATTCGGCAAGGGCGCATCACGTCGCGCACGCGTTTCAGGTCTAGTCCCAGCTGTTATCTACGGCCATGGTGAGAAGCCAGTTCACATCACTCTTCCAGCACGCGAACTCGGTGTTGCACTCAAAGAGTCAAACGTACTTCTTAATATTGATATTGATGGAAAGACAGAGCTCACCCTGCCAAAGTCGATTGTTCGCCATCCACTCAAGCAGATCCTTGAGCACATCGATCTCGTATTGGTGCGCCGCGGTGAGAAAGTTACTGTTGCCGTTCCTGTTCACACTGAAGGTAAGCACGATCCAGACGGCATCCTTGAGACACAGCACAACTCAATTGAAATTGAAGCGGAAGCAACATCGATTCCTAAGTTCCTTGTTCTAGATATTGAAGGAATGACAGCCGGAACTTCAAAGTACGCATCCGATGTAGTACTGCCTGCGGGAACCACGTTAGTGAGCCCAGCGAACACAATTATTGTTCACTTGTCAGAGCGTTCAACAATCGTTGAAGAAGTTGCAGTTGTGGCACCTGCCGCCGATGATGCTGCTGCTGCGGCACCTGCTGCAGATGCAGAGAAGAAGGACTAATAACCTCTACGATTTCATGTTATGACGTGGTTGGTAGTGGGGCTCGGTAACCCGGGCGATGAATACGCTGCCACCCGTCACAATGTGGGTCAGATGGTTATTGACCATCTTCTTAAACGTCACAATCTAAAACTCTCATCCCATAAATCTCGTTGCGATATAGCTGCCTTTAAGTTAGGCGTTGGTATTGATTCCCACTCAATCATTTTGGCTAAGTCCAAAAGTTATATGAATGAAACTGGCGGCCCGGTTAAAGCGCTCGCAGCCTTCTATTCAGTTGAACCAGAGAAAATCATTGTTCTCCACGATGAGTTAGATATTGGATACGCAGCAATTCGCGCAAAGCTTGCGGGCGGTGATAACGGCCACAACGGTTTGAAATCTCTCACATCTTCATTCGGCACGGCAGAGTATTTCCGTATTCGACTTGGAATTGGTCGCCCCATGGGTGAACAAGATCCAGCAGATTTTGTGCTCAAGCAATTTAGTAAAGAAGAGAAGAAATCACTCGAGGAATTTATTGATCGAGGCGCGGACTGTGTTGAGTTCTTGATTGAAAAAGGACTTGATTTAACTCAAAGTAAATTCAACAGCTAATCAGCCGGTATTGCGAAGTCCCGCTGCAACACCGTTGATTGTGAGTAGCAGGGCACGGATCAAAGCTGGGTCGGCCTTCTCGCCTTGTTCGCGCACACGGTTAAGAAGTGTGACCTGCAGAAGTTGAAGTGGAGCAAGATAGGTATCGCGTACCTGCAATGTGCGAGCCAAGACCGGTTGGTCTCCCAGCAATGATGTCTTGCCGGTCAGAGTGAGAATCTCGGCAACGGTGAGTTCAAACTCTGCAGTGATTACATCTAGGAAGTGATGTAGCTCAGATGGAACAAGGGTCTGAACATAATGTTTTGCAGTAACAAGATCAGTCTTTGCCAGAGTCATCTCCACGTTGCTGATAAATGTTGAGAAGAAGTGCCATTCTGAAAGCATCTGCGCCAGCACATCTGACTTTCCGGCTTCACGAGCAGCCTTTAACCCCGAGCCCACACCAAACCAGCCAGGAACAATCTGACGAGATTGGGTCCAACCAAATACCCATGGAATAGCACGCAGTGAATCAAGACCACCGGCTGCATCAGGTCGACGCGACGGACGAGATCCAAGGAAGAGATTTCCAAGTTGTTCAACCGGAGTTGAGGCATAGAAGTAGGCGGGAAGATCTGGGTGATCAACGAGTGCACGGTAGCGAGTGAAGGAGTTGTCACTTACTAAGTTCATGCAGTCATTCCATTTTTGCAAATCTTCAGCGCTCTGTCGCGGCCCGCGATTAAGAATTGTTGCCTCAAGTGATGCGGCCAAAGTGAGTTCGACATTCTCGCGCGCGAGAGCTGGCAGTGAGTACTTATCTGAAATAACTTCACCTTGTTCGGTCATCTTGATTTGGCCATCAACTGAACCCCAAGGAAGGGCAATTAGTGCGTCATATGTCGGCCCTCCACCGCGACCGACCGAACCACCACGACCATGGAATAGACGAAGCTTCACGCCGTGCTTGACTGCAACGTCGCGCAGCATGCGCTGTGCGCGGTGAATCTCCCACTGCGATGTTGCGATTCCGGCATCTTTATTTGAATCTGAGTATCCGAGCATTACTTCCTGCACATCACCGCGAAGTGCGACCAGGGTGCGATAGGTAGGGTTAGCTAATAACTTCTCGAGAATTTCACCTGCTGCGCGCAGCTCTGCCACTGTTTCAAGAAGTGGTGCGAATCCAATCTTGGCAATCTTCTTATCAATATCAACAAGCCCAGCTTGCTTACCGAGAACAGTTGCTGCGATGAGATCATCAGCACCCTTTGTCATCGAGACGATGTAGGTTTCAATGACTTCTGGACCGAAGCGTTCAATTAAATCTTCGATTGCCACAAAGGTATTCAGTGTTTTAGCTCCAGCTGCATCTAGCTTTGAGGCATCAAGTCGCGCAGATGATGCAAGCTGAGCAATGAGAATTGGGAACTTTTCTTCATGTGAAAGTCCGGCATAGTCAGGGCCAAGCATTTGCTGCAGCACCTTGTGGTGAGCATCAGAGTGCTCGCGAATATCAAGGGTTGCATGGGTCAGACCAAAGGCAGCAACTGTGCGAATGGTGCGTTCAAGTAGGCCAGTTGCAAGAAGTTCACCGCGATGGGCAAAGAGTGAATCGCGCATGAGTGTGAGATCTGCCAGAAGTTCCGCAGTGTTCTTGTAATCGCGACCTGGTACATGTGGACCTCGCACGGCATGACGCTGGCGAGTAAATGCCAGGCGATGCACGATTGCAGTTGCCTTTAGTCGGTATGGCTCTTGCACGTTCAGGCGCAAAAATCGCTCTTCAAATTCTGGAATATTCTTTAAATCTTTTTCAACAGATGCGCTTAGTTCAGGTGTAGCACCTGCAATGCGGGTAGAAACTGAGAGCATCTGGCGCAGCTTGTTCATTGCCGCAATCGTGGTTCTAATTGCATGGCCGACCTGAAGCACCACAGCGTCTTCGGTAATTGCAGGTGTGATATTTGGGTTTCCATCACGGTCACCGCCAATCCAGGTTCCAAATGTTAAAGGTCTGGATGTCACAGGTAATTCAATTCCAATTCGCTTTAATTCGCGGGCGAAGTCGTTGAGAACTTCAGGAACTGTGGAGGTGGCAAGGTCATCGAGGTAATACAAGGCGTTCATCGCTTCATCGAGTGGCTCTGGGCGATCTAGTCGCAACTCATCTGTCTGCCAAAGTAGATCAACAGTTTCAGCTAAACGCTCATCTTGCGTAACACTTGCGGGGGTATCAAGAAGTGAAGCGATTTCACCCAATTTACTTAAGACAGAACGACGAGCAGCTTCAGTGGGGTGCGCGGTAAAAACTGGTCGCACATCTAATTCACTAATCCACTTAACGAGATCTTCGTGAGAAATTTCGTGACCTGCAACAGGATTTGCAATTGCATCTTCAATCTTGTCGATTGCGCGTGTAATCCAAGAACCGCCTTCGGCGCGAACTTCGGCTAGAACTCGCGAGCGGTGAACTTGCTCTGCCACATTTGCCAAGTTGAAGTAAGTGCTAAATGCACGTACTAACTGCACCGAATCTTCGACGGAGAGTTTTTCCAGAATTTCAACGCCGCCACCTTCGCGAACACTCTTTCGCACACTCTCGACTAGTTCAAGAAGCTCTGGGCCTTCTTGGCGAACTAAGGACTGACCTAAGAGATCTCCCAAATGACGGACATCTGCGCGAAGAGTGGCATCATCTGATGCAACCAAGCTCTTGGCTGTGTCCGTTGATTTGGTGGTCATTGGAGAATTCTCACATACATCTAGTCATCGCTAGACTGTAATTACTAGCCCCCCTTCTTTTTGAAGAGGGGCCTTGCGGCGTTTTGCCGGCAAGTCAATATCTACCGAGGAGGCTTTGATGCGCGGGTTAACTCAACTTCTGCAGCGCGATGATGAAGTGACCTCGGCTCTTGCAGATAGCGAAAAAATTATTGCTCCTACTCCAACCTACCCATTTCTCTTGGCGATCAGAGCAGCCAGCAAGCCGCTCCTGGTCATCACCAGTTCTAGTAAGGCCGCCGAAGATCTTGCCGATGAATTGAAATCATTACACCCAGAAGTATTTGAGTTTCCAGCTTGGGAGACCTTGCCGCACGAAAGACTGAGCCCTCGTAGTGACACTGTCGCCAAACGACTAGCAACGCTCTATGCGCTAAAGACTCCGACAGGCAATCCCATTGTGGTCGCACCTATTCGAGCAGTGATTCACAGATTTATTGCAGACCTTGCACACAATCCAATGTGGACTCTTGAAATCGGGCAAGAGATAGCACTGACTGAGTTAGCAACGCACCTGACTGCACTGTCATTTACTCGTACCGATCTTGTGGAAAAACGAGGCGAGTTTGCGGTGCGAGGCGGGATCGTCGATATCTTTTTGCCGCTTGCCGCACATCCGGTGCGAATCGATTTCTTCGGAGATGAAATTGAAGAGTTGTCATATTTCGATGTTTCAGATCAGAGAACCACATCGCCAGTAGTGGGCAAACTTTCAATCTTGCCGTGTCGTGAACTCTTACTCACTGATGCGATTCGAGAACGTGCCGAATCTTTAAAGCAGCAATACCCATCGGCGATTGAAATTCTCGATAAAATTACTGAGGGCATAATTGTTGATGGAATGGAATCTCTGATTCCACTACTGACTGATGACTTTGAAACAATTTTGGATCGATTACCTGAAAGCACGGAAGTCTTTTTCTTAGATCAAGAACGAATAAAGTCTCGAACAGCTGATCTGATTGAAACAAATGCTGAATTCTTAGCTGCCTCGTGGTCAAGTGCTGCCATAGGTGGCAACGCGCCATTACCTGTGGAGAAAGTAACTTTCTTAGATTGGTCGGGACTTGAGCAAGAAATGAGCCGACTATCGATCCCGGTCCGCTCACTAAATTCTTTTGGTAGCGATCTTGATTCCAGTGCAGAGTTCTTAGATTTTTCTTCGATTGATCCGATGCGCGGAAATGTGGAATCTCTCTGTGAATTACTGCGCACTGCTCTAGAAGCTCACGAGAGCGTGATTTTCTCAACTCCCGGCCACGGTATGGCAGAGCGGTATGCCGGAATCTTTCGCGATGCTGACCTACCGGTGCAGATGACTGCCGAGCTTTCAGCGCAGCCAACGAAAGGCGCAATTCATATAACTCAATCTGTCATGGGTTATGGATTCGCAAGTAGCCATACCGGAGTTTTATTCGTGACAGAACGTGACTTATCGGGAAGTAAGACAAATACTAAAGATAGCGCGCGTATGCCTTCTAAACGCAAGCAGGCAATTGATCCGCTTGAACTACGAACCGGTGATTTTGTTGTGCACGAACAACACGGAATTGGTAGATATATCGAGCTAGTGCAACGCACCGTGGCAGATGTGACGCGCGAATATTTGGTTATTGAGTATGCCTCAGCAAAGCGTGGTCAACCAGGTGATCGAATATTTGTTCCCACAGATACTTTGGAGCAGATCAGTAAGTATGTGGGTGGGGAAACTCCCACAGTGCATCGCATTGGAAGTGGTGAATGGCTTAAGGCTAAGGGCCGTGCCCGCAAGGCGGTACGCCAGATTGCAGGGGAGTTAATTCGCTTATATGCCGCGCGCACCAGCGCACCAGGATATGCCTTCTCACCTGACACTCCATGGCAGCGAGAGTTAGAAGATGCTTTTTCTTATATTGAAACACCGGATCAACTTTCCACGATAGAAGATGTTAAACGAGATATGGAACGCCCATATCCGATGGATCGAATTATTTGTGGTGATGTGGGCTATGGAAAGACTGAGATTGCAATCCGAGCAGCCTTCAAGGCTGTTCAAGATGGCAAGCAAGTTGCGGTGTTGGTTCCCACAACGCTCCTTGTGCAACAACATACAAAAACTTTTGCCGAACGTTATGCCGGTTTTCCGATAAAAGTCGCTGGGCTCTCGCGCTTTAACACAGCAAAAGAGAGCAAAGAGATTTTGGCTGACTTAGCGCAAGGGTCGGTAGATGTTGTAGTGGGCACACACCGCATCCTTTCAAACGATGTGCAATTTAAAGATCTTGGCCTTGTGATTGTCGATGAAGAACAACGTTTTGGAGTTGAGCAGAAAGAGTCCTTGAAGAAGATGCGCACCACTGTTGATGTGCTTTCCATGTCTGCCACCCCTATACCGCGCACGCTAGAGATGGCTGTTACCGGAATCCGTGAGATGTCCACCATCACTACTCCACCAGAAGAGCGCCATCCCATCCTTACTTATGTGGGACCAGCTGAAGATGCGCAGATAAAGGCTGCGATTCACCGCGAGCTCTTGCGCGATGGACAAATCTTTTTCATCCATAACAGAGTTGAATCTATAGACCGAGCGGCATCAAAGTTACAAGAGTTAGTACCAGAGGCCCGTATAAGAATTGCCCATGGCCAGATGAGTGAAGGCCAACTCGAAGATGTCATTCTCGCCTTCTGGAATCGTGATTTCGATATCTTGGTCTGCACCACCATTGTTGAGAGCGGACTCGATATAGCCAATGCAAATACTTTGATTGTGGAACGCTCTGAAAACTTCGGACTCTCCCAGTTGCACCAACTACGTGGTCGAGTGGGTCGCGGGCGAGAGCGCGCATATGCCTACTTCCTCTATCCACCAGATCAGCCACTTTCAGAAATTGCACTAGACCGATTGAAAACAATTGCAACGAACACGGATTTAGGTTCTGGAATGCGAGTGGCACTGAAAGACCTAGAGATACGTGGTGCTGGCAATCTGCTCGGCGGAGAGCAGTCAGGACATATTGCAGATGTCGGTTTTGATTTATACATGCGCATGGTGGGTGAAGCGGTCAACGAATATAAGACTGGTTTTATTGAAACCGAAGAGAAGAACCACGAATGCAAAGTTGAACTGCCAGTCAATGCCCACCTATCTGAAAGCTATGTTCCAGGTGAAAGGCTAAGACTTGATCTCTACCGGCGATTAGCTGATGTGCGAAACGATGCCGAAGTTAAATCGATTCAGGAGGAACTAGTTGATCGATTCGGGGAGCCACCTCACGAGGCGCTCTCCTTACTTCGAGTTGCGCAACTACGAGCATTTGCAAAATCTCTTGGCGTGCGAGAGGTTGTGGCAGCCGGCAAGTACTTGCGCATTTCGCCACTGAATCTGCCGGAATCAAAACAACTCAGACTGAACCGACTTTTTCCGGGCTCGCTCTATAAATCGGCATCCAATACCGTGATGATTGCCATTCCGCGCGCTGCCGCATGGACACCGACGGCGCAAGGCTCGGCAGTCATAGGGGATACTTCTCTCCTGGAGTGGGCTGCAAAATCCCTCGATGATGTAACGAAAGAGAGCACCTCGTGAAGAAGTTCCTTACTGTGATTGCTGTTCTGTCAGCACTTGCTCTGACCGGATGCGCAAAGGCAGATACCGCTGCATCAATTGGCGATATCACCATCACGCAGGCACAGGCGCAATCAAAGATTGATGAACTCTTAGCAGAGCGAGCAAAGATTGATACAGCAGGTACCCAATTTGAAACCGGGAACGCGCTTAACCGAAGCCAACTTCGCTTTACAATTATTACAACAGTGTTTGATGAAATTGCGAAAGAGTTAAAACTCTCCGTTTCGGCGACAGAACTTGAGAACTCCCGCCAAGGCATTTATAGCCAAATTGGTGGAGAGGCAGAACTTTCCAAGAGTTTAGTTGCCGCGCAGATTGCGCCATCGAATTTCGACCGCTATCTACGCGCCACCATCATCTCAAATAAATTATCTGGTGCTCTTGCAATGGGTGGAGTTGCCGAAGCAGAGGTTCAGGCAAGGATCAGTGAGCTACTTCAGAAAAAGGCTGAGCAACTTAACGTCACAGTCAATCCTCGTTATGGCGTATGGGATGACGCCTCAGGTGATTTGATTCCTGGAGATTCTGCTGGATCAGCAGTAGTTCCATCAAATAAGTAACGCTCATGTCACAGTCAGAACTTCAACGCCTAGTTGAGGTGATGGACCGCCTTCGTTCACCAGGAGGCTGCTCTTGGGATGCGGAACAAACTCATGAATCGCTCATCAAGTATCTGCTGGAAGAGTCTTATGAGTTCATCGACGCCATTGAGACCGATGATCGTGCCGGGATGCGGGAAGAACTTGGCGATATATTGCTTCAGGTTTACTTCCATTCTCGCATCGCCCAAGATCATCCAACAGATCCCTTCTCCATCGAGGATGTAGCAAGAGCTATTGCAGATAAATTAATCAGTCGCCACCCGCATGTCTTTGAAAACCTTAAAGTTAGCGGCACGCAAGAGATTATTGAAAACTGGGAAGCAATTAAAGCCAGAGAGAAGGGGCGCACCTCTGCCATTGATGGCATTGCGATGTCTCAGCCCGCACTGCCACTAGTTTCTAAGATTTTCTATCGTGCCGAAAAATATGGAGTTGAATTAGAGCTTGCCGGCTACACCACTGAAGAAGAGGCCAATGAAAGCGCCGTTGGCGCGGCACTTGCTTCAGTCATTGGCTGGGCACATGCCAATGGCATCGATCCTGAGAATGCCTTACGTGCGCAGGCTCGAAAGATGATTGCCGAAATTCTTGCGAAGGAGCAATCAGGCTCGCGATAGGATTACCTCCTGCCCTCAACGTCGAGCGCTCAATCGACAGATTTTCTATAACAGGAGAGACCACATGGCAATTATCGAAGCAATCGGCGCTCGCGAAATTCTAGATTCTCGCGGAAATCCAACAGTTGAGGTTGAGATTCAACTCGAAGATGGAACTCAAGCACGAGCTGCAGTACCAAGTGGTGCATCTACCGGAGCATTTGAAGCAGCAGAGCTACGAGATGGCGATAAGAAGCGCTATCTGGGTAAAGGTGTTCTGAAGGCGATTGACTTTGTTAACAATGAAATCGCACCAGAAATCGAAGGCTATGACTCACAAGATCAGCGCCTGATTGATTCAGAGATGATCGCACTCGATGGCACTCCCAATAAGTCACGCTTGGGTGCGAATGCAATTCTTGGAGTTTCACTTGCTGTTGCAAAGGCTTCAGCTGAATCTTCACACCTCTCACTCTTTCGCTACGTGGGCGGACCAAATGCCCATGTGCTGCCAGTACCAATGATGAATATCCTCAATGGCGGAGCACACGCAGATACCAACGTTGATATTCAAGAATTTATGATTGCTCCCATTGGCGCCGAGACATTCCGCGAATCACTTCGCTGGGGTGCTGAGATTTATCACGCACTAAAAGCAGTACTTAAAAAGCGTGGACTTGCCACATCTGTTGGCGATGAAGGTGGATTTGCGCCTAACCTTGATAGCAATCGCGCCGCACTTGATCTCATCCTTGAAGCAATTACCGCAGCAGGCTTTAAGCCAGGCAAAGAGATAGCTCTCGCTATGGATGTGGCTGCAACTGAGTTCCACGAGAACGGTAAGTACAAGTTCGAAGGCTCACTTCGCACCTCTGATGAAATGATTGCTTACTACGCAGAGCTTGTGAGCGCCTACCCAATCGTTTCTATTGAAGATCCACTGGATGAAGAAGATTGGGCAGGTTGGAAGTCAATGACCTCTTCCCTTGGCGCAAAGATTCAGATTGTGGGAGATGACCTATTTGTTACCAACCCTGTGCGTCTGGCCAAGGGAATTGATACCGATACCGCTAACGCCCTGCTAGTTAAGGTAAATCAGATTGGAACTCTTACTGAAACTTTGGATGCGGTAGATCTGGCACATCGCGCTAACTACCGCAGCATGATGTCTCACCGCTCAGGTGAAACTGAAGACACAACAATTGCTGATTTGGCTGTTGCCACAAACTGCGGACAAATCAAGACTGGCGCACCTTCTCGCACAGAGCGCGTTGCTAAATACAACCAACTTCTTCGCATCGAAGAGGAACTATCTGATGGCGCGGTCTATGCAGGACGCCAAGCATTCCCACGCTTTAAAGGCTAATAGCAAAAGATGGCGCTCAAATCTAGTTCTGGAAAGCGAAAGAAAAGTTACCGTTCGCGGAATCTTAATTTCAATCGCCGCCAGGGATCTGGACGCTTGCTTGCTGTCACGGCAATCTTTTTTATGTTAGCCCTTTTCCTTGCACCTCCAATAAAGAATTACTTCGTTCAGCGCGCACAAATTAACGCTCTTGAATCACAGCTGAAGAGTGATAACTCAGCACTTGATGCAGCACGCAAAGAATTACTGCTCTGGCAAGATCCTGAATATATCAAGTCTCAAGCGCGTGAACGGCTGCACTTCGTGCTGCCAGGTGAGCGGCAATACATTGTTACCGGAACAGATGGCGAGAACTCTGACCAGCCTGCCCAGACCGATGTTGTGAGCAATCTTCCCGAAGGACAACCTTGGTATACCCGGATGATTGCCTCAATTACCGAAGCAGGTAAAGGGTGAGCGCTGACAATCGCAAACCAACGGATGCAGATCTGGCTGTTATTGAAAATCAATTGGGGCGCACTCCCCGTGATGTACACGCTATTGCTTATCGCTGCCCCTGTGGAAAACCCGCTGTGGTTGAAACACCTCCACGTCTGAGTAACGGTGAACCGTTTCCTACTTTCTACTACGCAACCTGCCCGCGTCTTACCGCAGCGATTTCAACTCTTGAAACAACCGGCATGATGGGTGCAATGCAAGCACGACTTGAAACCGATGCGGTATTAGCCGGTGAATACGCAGCGGCGCACGATGATTACATTGCAGCTCGTTCTGCGCTACAGATAGATGTTCCAGAGGTAGAAAACGTATCGGCAGGTGGTATGCCCAATCGCGTCAAATGCCTGCACTCACTTATTGCTCATTCACTTTCTGCAGGACCGGGTGTAAACCCATTGGGCGATGAAGCACTTGCAGCGCTGCCCGAGTGGTGGAAGCACTTGTCATGCGAGTAGCCGCTATTGATTGCGGTACCAATTCAATTCGCTTACTGATTGCCGATATTGATGGTGCCAACTTTCGCGAAATACATCGCGAGATGGAGATTGTTCGCCTAGGCCAAGGCGTTGATAAGACCGGTCAATTTCATCCCGATGCAATCATTCGCACACTAGCTGCCGTAGATAAATTCGCAATTGAAATAGCGAAGCGTGGCGTTGAAAAGATTCGCTTCTGTGCCACAAGTGCAACGCGCGATGCAACCAATAGAGACTTGTTTATCTATGGCGTTAAAGAACGACTTGGTATCGGACCTGAAGTAATTCCAGGAGAAGTTGAAGCAGCGCTTTCCTTCCAGGGAGCCACGCGAGATTTCCCAGCCACAGACGGACCCTTTCTTGTCATTGATATTGGTGGGGGATCAACTGAGTTTGTCTTTGGCACCACAGATGTGGAATTTGCAAAGAGTATGAATATTGGTTGCGTCCGAATGACAGAGCGCCACTTCACTGGTGGAGATGCCAACCCGGGCCAAATTGCTGCAGCAATCGAAGATATCGATGAGGCAATTGCCCAAGCTGCCAAAATTGTTCCTATAACTCAATCAAAGACTTTGATCGCAGTAGCTGGCACGGCAACTACTGTTGCAGCTGCTGCTCTAGAACTGCGCACCTATGACAGATATGCAATCCACCTCTCCCGAATCTCTGCCGAGAAGGTCCATGCAACTTCAAAGATGTTTCTTTCGAGCAAGCGAGAAGATCGCGAGGCACTTGGATATATGCACCCGGGTCGCGTTGATGTAATCGGTGCTGGTTCACTTGTTCTCTCACGCATCATGCTCGCAACCGGCGCTACCGAATTTGTTGCATCTGAATCAGATATTCTCGATGGAATGGCTTGGTCACTTGTATAAGTCGATTGAATTACTTGATAAGGCAATTGTTAAATGCCATCAATGCCCTCGGTTAGTTGAGTGGCGCGAAGAAGTTGCAGTGGTAAAGCGTAAGTCATATGAAAACGAGACATACTGGGGAAAGCCAGTAACTGGATTTGGTTCAACAAAGCCCAAGATGCTCATCGTTGGGTTAGCACCCGGTGCCCACGGTGCCAACCGCACGGGGCGAATCTTCACCGGTGACTCTTCTGGTGATTGGCTCTACGGGTCATTACACCGAATCGGTATTGCAAAGATTGCAACATCTACTTCGCGCGATGATGGACAGGTACTCACAGAAACTCGAATCTCGATGGCTGTGCGTTGCGCTCCGCCAGGTAATAAACCCACCACTGAAGAGCGCGACACATGTGCACCCTATTTTGAAAACGAACTTCAACTGATTGCTCCCACAGTGAGATCTTTTGTCGCACTCGGCAACTTTGGCTGGCAGGTATTAATCAAGTCGCTAAAGGCGCAAGGACATAAAATCCCAGCAACAAAGTTTGGACATGGATCTACGATTAAATATTCACACAACAAGATTGACTACTTAATCATTGGTAGTTATCACCCAAGCCAACAGAACACTTTCACAGGCAAACTCACCAAGCCAATGCTCGATTCAGTGTTGAAGAAAGCAGCTAAGTTCGCGGGTATTAAGTAACTTTTCGCATAGTAGACTTCGCATCTCTATTGGCCCCCATAGTCCAATGGCAGAGACAGAGGACTTAAAATCCTTCCAGTATCGGTTCGAGTCCGATTGGGGGCACAGATTCGTGCGTAAAGCGTTGCACGAATGAAGTTATTTATCAATCACCTGAATTATGTATGCATACACAATGCATACACATTGCCTGAAGGATTTGAAGGCGATAATCAGGTGCTCAGTGCCTTCCGCGCCTGATCATCTGCGCTAGAGCAGGGCTCGACCTCCATCTGTCTCTGCCATTGGACTATGGGGGACCCGGGGTTGTTAACTTTGAGCGTGCAGGTATCTGTACTACCTCTCTAGAAATATCTCCTAAATCGGATAGTCTAATAAGATGAAGAGATCAGCAACTTTAATTTCTATCTTGATTGTGATCTCGACGACAACTCACCTTCATTCTGCGAGTGCTGGAATTTTTGGTCCTAATTGCAAAAAAGTCCATCCGCAAGGAATCGACTTGAAGAATAAAATTGAGCGCAATTACAAGCTGATGATGATTCAAAAAAATCAAGGCAAAATTCAGAATGCATACACAACTTACAAAATTCTTAATAGACTCAATAATCAACTTGACGACCTAATGGGAAGTGATAAGAATTATCGGTGCTTCTTGGACGCTGAATACTCTCGGTCCACCTATGCCTGGAGCACTGAATTTGCTGGCACGAAATATGGAGGACCTGTCAAGAATCTTTGCGCGCTTTGGGGGTACGGTTGTAAGGCGACGACAACCAAATATGCGAATCCGTGTGATGAATTCACTCTTCGCACCGATTATGTAGATTGCATCGAGGATCACGCTCGACCAACGGGTTAATCACAGTGGCATCAATGACAAAAGAGATTTCAACCTTGTTTAGTGTTTTTTTCACGTCAATTCTGTTTCTCGCTGGATGTAGCAATTCTTCAAGCAATATTGGATCTAAGAATATGGCTTGTGCGTTTGTCGAGGGATATCTAGACAACAAAGCATTTGCTCTGAAAGACCTTGCTGAAGGTGGGAGTGCTAAAGAAAGTGTTGACTATTTTCTCAGCCCGCTATTGAAGGAGTTTGATGCTGACCTAGATTCCAAAGTGCTTTTTGGCGATTTTTTTGAAGCGATGATTTCTTGGGGGTCATCTGTTGATTTTGCACACGCGCAGAATAATAGTGCGGCGATTACAAATGCAACCGTAGTCCTAGAGTCAGAAATGGATCAATTCGCGATTAGATGTGAAAACTTTGGTTGGAAATTTGAAAAAGACTATCGCCTATGATGAAGAATTTTCAGAGATTATTCAATCCAGGAAAGTAGTTCGCTCAGATTCTTAAAACCTTCATCCTCGGTCTCCAATCCTTTCATTAACAGATCCCAAGTCCCCATTATCATCTCTAATCCAGCATCTGTTGGGGTTGCTAGACCCTCCGCGACCAAATATGCAAGTGGAACTCCGATGTCATTAAACTGACAGAATTCTTCCCATAAGCCCTGATCTGTGTTTGCGTTATGGATTTCTCCAAGTATTTCGCAAATTGATTTGAAGTCGGTCATAATCTGAGAGTAGTTCATTTCCATTCAAAGGCAATACCCATTAATTGATGAATCGGGTATTTTTGGGGAGAGACGTACTCAAACGGCAGGAGGGGTAGACGCTAAGCCCAAAAAAAACTAGATTTGTTTGATGGGCTTCGAATTTAACGAACCAGCTTGGACCCCTCAGCAGGTTCTAGATTTTTGGGAAGGTGAGCACGGACCTTTATCTGATTCTTGGCGGAGAAAATTCTTGAGGGATATCTTTGTGTTAGAGATGTGCAATCAACATCCTGAACTCATTCGCGAGGCTATTGAAAAACGAAGAAAAGTTGAGAGAGCACTCGCGTACATTTATGCCACGCAAGATAGAAATATTCGAGCTGTAGAGAAGCTACTAGATGAACGTCATCCTGATCACGCGATTGGTATTGTCAACGCTCATCACGGGAATAGAACAACTGACCCTTTTGATCCCAAGCGAGAAGATTTACTCTTTAAGTGCCAGGTGTGTAATCTGAAGCTATCCCTGCTTCGAAAATCAGAAGTAGACTTAGAAAACATCTGTAAGAGTTGCTCTGGCGAGGACGATAACTAAACCAGGAAGGGTTATTCTTTGATAATGGAATCAAAAAAGACGCTCTTTCGATGGGTTATTGGCTTTGCGATAGGTGCAGTTCTTTACGGAATCTTCTTGAATCTATAACTTCCAAATTCTAATTTAGAAAAGGTTGTCAATTATGGGTGAAGCTGAAAATCGGGCAAGGCGAGAGGCCGAGTTTCTTAACGAGGAACTCCAAAATCAAAAAAACTATTACGAGGAAAGACTTAGACAACAAAAGGAAGCCTCGAAATTCTATAACCAAGATGGATTTTGGCTTGCTTTTTGGATAATCGGGCCGTTGATTTTACTCGCTTTAGGTTTTAACGTTGGTTAACGAATATGGGCCAGACGAGGGTGGAAAAAGGTTAGCAATGAAACGTAAAGTCATATGAAATCAGAGAATCTAGATGAGTCCCATCAAGTTTATTCATCGGTGCGAGATTTGCTCGCAATATGGCTTTGGCGCATTTTTCTGATTCCAGTCTGGATTGGCGCAATAGGTTCATTTTTCGTAGGTTCATTGATCAGCAGTTTAGGAAGTCTTCTTTTCGCGACACTAATTACTGGCTTTATCTATTTGCACACATCTCGAAAGTTCGAGAAATGACTAGTCAGAAACCGGATGACTATGACCACGAAGTGAAATCAGTATTTGAGGGCGTCATCAAAGCGTTTTGGGGTCTTCTTTTTGGTATCGCTTGGGTTGGCGCAGTCTTGAATGCATTGATAAATGGCGCTTGGTTCGGAATAGTCTTTATGATCCCAGTCACTATTCTTTACTACTTTGTCCTAATCAAGAAGGATGCAATTTCTCGTTGGTAATTGTCGTTGCCAAGAGATCGGATTGAACCTAAATTGAATGTACTCTTACTCCAACCCTCTGGATCGCCCATTAACTAGTCTCATTCACTGACCATTCTCTTATGCGTTGGTTCCGTCGCCTGACGAACTCCAGAGTGCCCATTTTGTATTCGCGGTATTCGGCGGCAGTATCAGGAATTGGAGATCCCGCAAAAGCGTTTTTTGCCGCAGTGAAGAAATTGACTCTCTCGTAGCTGTTGTCAACGAGGTCCTGTAACAAGAAGAAGTCAACATAGCCTTGAAAGTCTTTGAAAAGGGAAAAGAAAAAGTTGTTAATGGGAGAACCAAAAGTATTCTCAAGTGGGTGTTCCAGTCTCTGGTAATGCAATCGAATACATTCCAAAGTTAAGTCAAATCTATCTGCAATCTTCCTATTGAAACCTCTCGCACCATTTATTGTCATTCCTCCACCCTCTCTTTCCGAGGGAAAAATCAAATAACCACCTATTGTTGAACCCTTATCTCTAAATTCTTCAAATTCAGCTTGATTTATCTGACTATTTAAATGTGCGATCTTCTTTGTTCCTATATATGAGTTGGAGATGGAGTCGCTACCAAATTTGAGAGTTTGCATATTGAATCTATATATGAGCGTTGAATTAATCTCTTCAATCTCAAACCTCTCGCCAATAGGCAATTGTTTTGACCACAGAAAGCGGTGATAGCTTCTCAAGGTAGGGCTGTAAGCATCGGGATCTTTGCCATTTGAGTCACTTCTAAAGTCAAACGATGTATCAATCTCCAAGTTTTGATGCCTCAAACTCTTCCGTCAACCGCATTAATTGGTTAATTGCTGTCACCACCAATGTCTGTCACCAGGTTGATTGCGTAAATCTTCCATTGTTATTTCAATCGGCTCTAATGGTGACATTTCAGCCGGATCGGCCTTAACCTGTTTCGGCTTTTCTCTCATCTTACGACTTTCAAGTAAAGCATCTCTTTCAGCAACGTGTTTCAGAAATTCTTTCCGAACTTCCTCGTCAACGGATAAATCCTGAATCACGGTATTTGCTTTGATGTCGTGAAGAACCTCTGACAATTTTCTGAACTTTTTCAATGATGGATATATAAACTCAGAGTCATACCAAATAATCCTCGCTACAAGTGGATCACTTGTGAATACTGAATGCCACTCGGGTTCAAGTCGGCCCCATAAAACTTGCCAAGCCGCAAGTAAATCTTCGCTATCTAGTTTTGCCATCAGATTCAAATTCCTCAGTTAGTCTCATCAATTCCTTGATTGATTTACTCTCAAATGTACTCTTACTCCAAGCCTCTGAATAGCCATCAAACTTTCCAGCAATCTTCTCATTGGATAAGTCGGCACCTTTTGCTTTGAGCATTCGAAGAATTGCAGTTTCCCACTCGACAGCGAGATTTCCGTCAATAGGACCTCGCACCTCAATCAGTTCCCATCCCTTTTTTTGGTGCTTAAATATGCGCTGTTCGGGAGAATTAGAGATGCCAATTTGGTACATCAACCATTCTGGATGACTTAAAAAATACAAATAGCCAGGAGTGGTTTGGTCATAGCCTGAATTGGCACAATTTGGACAGCCACTGATTCTCGCACGGTTGTTTGTTGATGCAGACCAAATATGTTCAGGATTGTTCGAGCATTTCCATTTTTTCTTTGCCATTGAACCTGCTGTGACCGTAGTGGGATCCCATTCGAAAGCTTCACTTGCAATCTGGGGGTGAGTTGTCTTGAGATCGTTTTCACCTACTAAGATTTTTCTATTCGAACAGAAAGGACAGCCTGCAAGCGAATTGAGCTGGGCTCGCCAGAGGTGCTTTGGATTCTTCTTGCATTTCCAATTAAGTCGCTTGTTGCTACCTCGCGAATAAAGAGATGGGTCCCAGCCGTTAGCTAGTTCCGCAATTTCTGGATGAGTTGTTTCTAAATCATTAAAGCCGACAAGTACCTGATGCCCCGAGCAGTACGGACATCCTCGCCCATTAACTCTATTACCGGGAGTGTCTTTCCAGATATGATCCGCAGAAACCTTGCACTTCCAAGTTTGTAAAACACCACTAAAACTTCGAAATTGTGTTGGATCCCAATTATATGCCTCCGCAGCAATCTCAGGATGCTTGGTAGCTAAATCGTTTTGACCGGAGAAAACTTTGCGATGAGAACAGTAAGGGCAGCCACCCCCAGCTGTTCTTGCCGCAATAGTCGCAAACCAAATGTGGGAATTGTCTTTTGGGCAAATCCACTGAACTCTTTTCGAGCTACCCCGTGAGTACCGTGTAGGGTCAAATCCGGATGCCTGGAGCGCCAGTTCAGGAAACTCTGTTGCAAGGTCGTTCATTCCTGGAACTATTTTTCTGTTTGCACAGTATGGACAACCGGTTCCACTCGTTCGGTGCTTAATGCTCGCTTCCCAGATGTGCAACGAGTTTTTGGAGCAAATCCAAGAGACTCTTTTGTCACTCTTTGTTGAAAATCGCGACGGATCCCATCCATTGGCCTCCAAAGCCAACTCAGGGTAAACAGTCAGCAAATCCGTTTTACCTGATATGACTCTGTTTCCTGAACAGTAGGGGCAACCACGACCACTAGTTCTCTTATTCGGTGAGGCTTCCCAGGAGTGTGTTTCGTCAGCTGAACATATCCAAGGAAGATTCTTGTTTACCCCAAAAGTAATTAATGAGGGATCCCATCCATCAGCTTCCTTAGCCAACTCAGGATGCGTTACAGAAAGTGGAAGCTTTTCCTTTTTACTAGGCACCGCATAAGGATATTAGGCACGACTGACGTCGTGAAGGAGTGGGACTGCATCGAGTGCGAACGCTAGTGAGCCAACTGTTCGGGTGCTCCTTTCAGAGCCCCCTCATATCAACTGTCAGTCAGGCGACCTCTCGGTCGCACTCCGATGCAGCCCTTTGTAGACCGAATCTTAAATCGTCGGTCTCCTACAGGTACTGGAACTAAGTTCCAATAGAGACACTTCCTCCTTGGTAATTAACCCGAAGGGTCACTGATTCCGGCCCTTTTGTTCACCCCTTAATGAGTAAACAAAACCGCCGCAGCCCCAGTGCACCTTGCCAAGTGGACTAGAGGCGTATTCGCCACGACTCAGTTTCTTCGCGCAGGCAAAGCACCTTGCCACGATTTTTTTGTAAGGTTGTGCAACTTCATTCATTCGGCCCGAGTCCCAGCAAGCAAACTGAATAAAGTACTTGATCCTTGCTTGTACTCCATTGGGGTACTTCACGGACTTGATGAATCCATATTCGTGAAGAACTTTCAATCCTTCACTCACCGAACTTCTCCCCAACCCAGCCGCTTTCGCGATAGTTGTATAGCTTGGGAATACGGCGTTGTTGTTCTTGCCCATATATGAGACAAGTGCCAACAGCACCTTTTGTGCGTTGTATTGTTTGGCCCTTCCTAATACCTGATAAGCAGGTACTGGGAACGGTGTGTAGAGACTTCCTTTTGGTAGATGGAAGTTTCCATTTTCATTATGCATCGGTTACTCGTTTCTGTGTTTCCACATTAATCACAAGAACCCCAGCCTCGCAGAAGAAAATATATGTCTGATTTCGGAAACGACTCGGATAGCCACGCATTCCCAAAATGAGATAAAAAGAACAAAAAAAGTTACTAAAAAAATGGGAAATTATTACCACTTCCCGCCTTGAAATACTCAGATTGAAAATAGGGCCCTATTCATCAAATTTGCTGCTTCAACTTGCGGTTTGAGAGCACTATGGACGTATAACTTTGATGTGATGGCGCTCGAAGAGTGCCCTAAAGCCCTGCTAATGACTTCTATGCCCACTCCCTGGCCATACATAAGGGTTGCCGCAGTATGGCGTGCATCGTGCAGCCTTCTTGGCTTGATTCCACAGAGCCTGAGTGTCCGCTTCCAATCATTGAAATCAATAGTGGATTGCTTGGGAGTTCCATCAGTCGCAGGAAACACCAAGTCATTTTCCTGCCATTGGCTACTGCATCCAGAGCGCATCTCATCTACTAGCTTCTTGTGAAATTTCAGGGACTCAACGGATCCTGAAGTCAGCACCAGCAAGCGCCTAGAGCGCTCAGTCTTCAAACCTGTTAGCTGTCGCTTCCCATCGATCATCTGAATCTGATTGCGAACTTCAAGTACTCCATTTACTAAATCAACATCCTGCCAGCGAAGCCCCAAAGCTTCGCCCTGCCTTAAACCACAGAGAAGTGCAATGTGAAGCCGAGCAGACATATAAGTCTCCTTGTATGTCTCTAGAAGTCGTTTCACCTCCTCAATAGTCAGAGGCTCGATCTCTCGAGTCTTATTTACCGGAATCCGCACTTTCTTTACTGGATTACTTGGTATGTACTCATTGTTCTCAGCTTCACCAAGTGCCACTGATAAGAGTGCTCGAGCTTGTTGTTGAGATCGAGGGCTCTGTCCAGCCTCACGCATCGTTGTAAGTACAAATTGAATATTGCTAGGAACTATCTTGCGTAATGGTATCTGGCCGATTACCGGAACGATGTGATGGGTAGCTAGTGCTCGGTATCTCTTCCACGTTGAGTGAGCAATCTGATGCTTATGCTCTTCCTCTAACCACGTAAAGAGATAAGTACCGAGGGCAATCTTTGATTGTGGGAGAGCGTTCTTATTCCCCAGTAGCTTAGGGAGTTTTTCAATCTTCTCCTTGGCGCGTTGGCGAGAGAGCTGCGACGTCGGCGCCATCGCGGTAACAGATTGATCACCTCTGCGAATAACAGTTCTATATGACCTACCAACCTTGTACGTATAACCTTGACCATTTGCTTTGCGAGACATTACACATTCCTTAGAACCACCACTTGCCGTATGCAAGTGTGGAACCGGTGCCATTTCAGAATGCATACATAAATGCATACACTCCTACAAGTTTCACAGAATCCAGATTCGATTCACGCTCGAAATCTGGTAATTCTGGAAACCTGGAAGTCCTTTAAGAGGACTTAAAATCCTTCCAGTATCGGTTCGAGTCCGATTGGGGGCACGTTGTGCAGGTTGTTTGGTTATCTTCGCGCACGAATTCTCTTGAATAATCGCTAGCGGGAAAGTAATATTTCCCAATTCAACCGAGACCAGGAGATCAAAAAATGCTCGCTACTTATTCATGTGCCAAGTGTGAAATGTCTGTTAATGCAAGCTGTGCAAACTGCAACCTGCCTTTGGTCAATGACTCTCTTGCCCTCCCTGATGGCAGCAATGTTCAAATTTCTCGTTGCCCACAGTGCGAAGGAAAGATTAAATCTCCAATGTGCTGCGGTTCTGATATGAGCTGCTCAATCTAACTTAAGAAATATTCTGTGGGTGATTAAATGAGTAGCAAAGATCTCTGTCTTTCCATTCTGGAAAAAAGTAATGTGCCAATTAACTCCAGTGAGCCATGGAGCTTGCAGGTAAAGAATGAAAAACTATGGGATCGCGTTGCATCCCAGCATCAGCTTGGCCTGGGTGAGGCTTACATGGATGGCTGGTGGGAGTGCCAAGATATTGATGAGATGCTCACCAGGTTGTTAACTGTTGATGCAACATCCTTTCTCAAGCCTTCAATTCCTTTAGTTGCAAGTGCGTTGAAATCTAAGATTTTGAATATGCAGACTAAATCAAAAGCTGCAAAGAATGCTAAACATCATTACAACATCGGTAATGACCTATATACGCGAATGCTAGATAGTGAAATGGCCTATAGCTGCGGATATTGGCAAAATGCAAAAACGTTAGATGAGGCGCAGATAGCTAAGTTTGATTTAATCTGTCGCAAACTAAAACTTGAAAAAGGTATGACCCTGCTTGATATTGGAAGCGGTTGGGGAGGGCTCCTGCGCCATGCGGTAAGAAACTATGGCGTTATTGCAACCGGAATTTCTCCGGCAGATCAACAGATCATCTTGGCACGAGAGAAGTCAGCCGGACTAGATATAAATTTTGTGCAGATGGATTATCGAGATCTAACCGGCCGATTTGACCGTATTGTTTCGGTAGGAATGATGGAGCATGTAGGGCCCAAAAACTTTAAAGAGTTCTTTACCAAGTGCGATGAACTGCTGGTCGATGACGGAATTATGTTGCACCATCTCATATCAAGCACAGTTCCCCAGAGCAACACAGACCCATTCTTTAATCGATATATCTTCCCTGGGGGAGTAATTCCATCTCCTGGGCAGATTAGTAACGCGGCCGAAGGGCTCTTTGTCCTGGAGGACACTCACAATTTTGGACTCGATTACGAGACAACGCTGCTGCATTGGCACAAAAATATTAATTCCAAGTGGGATGAGATTCCTCAATACGATCTGCGCTTTAGACGAATGTGGAACTACTACCTGCTAGCTTCAGCGGCAGGTTTTAAAGCTCGACATCTGCATCTGAACCAATACGTGTTCCGTAAAGGTGGCGTGCTCGCCCCCTATCTTCCGGTTCGCTGAGCGTATTTAGCCCCTAAAACTGGAAATTTTCCTGGTTTGCCGTACGTTATACGTCGTACGGGAGCTCGTTCTCGCACATATATAAGGAGAAATTAATGCGCAGTTCTAACCCAGTCCTTAGCGGCCGCGGTTTCGCTCGTATCAAGGGTGATGCAGTCGGCACTCGCGACCTCAACACAATTGAGGCTCGCCCATCATCTGCACCAATGTCTATTGACGATGTCGTCATCAAGACCGCCGGACTCTTTGCTGTACTCGTTGTAGTCGGAGCCTTTGCTTGGCGTGCAAATAGTCCAGCACTTGCGCTCATCGGATTCATCGGCGGTTTTATTCTCGCGATGGTCAATTCATTTTCAAAGAAAGTTCGTCCACCACTAGTTATCGCTTATGCCGCAGCCCAAGGTCTGGCACTCGGAACAATTAGCCGCATCTATAACGATTCCTATAATGGAATCGTTGGCCAAGCTGTTATTGCAACAGCGTGTGCCTTCGGTGGAGTTCTCCTTGCCTATCGCAGTGGCAAGATTCGAGTAACACCAAAGTTCAGTCGCATCATGATGGGCTCACTCATTGGGTATGTCATCTTTGGCGTAGCAACAATCTTTATCGGCTTCCCAGGTGGAGCCCTCGGTCTACTTATTTCAGTAGGTGGAGTAGCGCTCGCATCAATGTTTATCGTGATGGATCTAGATCAGATTGAAAAGGCAGTTGCAGCTGGCGTTCCACAAGAGGAATCATGGCGCTGTGCATTTGGCCTCATGGTTACCTTGGTCTGGCTCTATCTTGAAGTACTGCGACTGATTTCAATTCTTCGCAGTAATGATTAATCAGTAGTCAGTAATCAAAAATTACTGAGATTGCCCGAGATGCGAAGACCGCGTCTCGGGCAATTTTATTGATGCAAGAACCGCTGCTGCCATCATCACGGCGGTAAGCGCGAAAGCTGGTTGATACCCATAAGAATCTGCGATTGCACCAAGGAGCACAGGTGCAACCATCGCTCCGGCATCAGCAGACATTTGAAATAAGCCAATAACCTGACCGCCCTTACCCTCAATCACATCGCCCACGACGGCCGCGGGAGTAGTGGAAAGGAAAGCTCCACCTATACCGACGATGGCGCTAGCAAGAAAGAACATCCAGGAGTTCATGGTGAAGACAAGGGTGAGTGCAAAGAGCGCAGTGAGGGAAGTGCCCACAATGAGAGAAAATCGGCGCCCATTGATATCTGACATTCTTCCAGCTTTAAGAAGGAAGGCGCCTTGAATCAATGTGGTCAGCGTGAAACCGAAGCCCATCACTGCGGGAGATATTTTAAGATCTTCGACAATAAATAGCGGCAAGATTGAGCGACTCATTCCGAAGAATGTCCAAGCTGCACAAAACGAAACAAAGAGTGCGATTCGATATGGCTTCAGCGCTAAGGCAGATTTGAGAGTGACCACATCATTTTGTTGGTCACCGCTCGGCTTGGCTGCAAGTGATGAGTGACGCAATAAAATTGCACCGGATGAGCTGGCACCGAGAAGGAATACTCCATAGATCAGCAGGGGAGCACGTAGTGAAAATGCGGAGAGTGCTCCACCTACTGCAGGTCCAGCAATCATTCCCAGCAGAAAGGTCCCGTTATAGAGTGACTGCACGCGTGCGCGGTGGTCGTCACCGACTGCTCGAACAAGAATTGAACCAGCTGCAACCGAGAACATAGAAGAACCGATTCCGCCCACTGCGCGAAAAATCAGTAATTGCTCGTAATTCCGAGCAAGGCCTGCAGCAAAAGAAGTCAGCGCTACGAAACCGATACCAACTGAATAAACCCATCTTTCACCGAATTTATCAACTAATTTTCCGGAGATAAGCCCCGATGCAAAACGTGCAAAAGCAAATGTCGAGACGATTGCACCCACTTGGGCGTGATTGACTCCGAATGATCTAGCAAAGAGTGGAATCGTGGGAGCAATGATTCCGAAGCCCACTGCCACAAAGAATGAGGCAAAGACAATGACGCCAACCTCACGCGGAAACTCCGCAAAGGGATTGGTAAATTTAAATCGCACCTGCGCAGTCTAATGGGCTGCATTTGGCAAGATGTTACTGAGGGAGATTGCCCATTCAAAAATTTGGTAGGTTGGCCTGGTGAAATCAGTAATTGCGCAAGACCTCGTTAAAACCTATGACAAAGGAAAAGTTCGAGCACTCGATGGCTTGAGCCTGGATGTTGAAGAAGGAACAGTTCTCAGCGTGCTTGGGCCCAATGGCGCAGGCAAAACTACCGTTGTAAGAATTCTGACAACATTATTGCGCGCTGATTCTGGAAATGCATCAGTTGCTGGCATTGATGTAATGAAAAATCCCGAGAAGGTACGCGAAGTCATTGGTTTATCGGGACAATATGCCGCAGTTGATGAAATTCTTACCGGATATGACAACTTAGTGATGTTCGGTGAGCTCTATCACCTAGGCAAGAAGAACGCAGTTCTTCGAGCAAATGAACTCCTTGAAAGATTTTCACTCACAGAGGCAGCCAGGCGCCCAATTAAGACTTATTCAGGTGGAATGCGCCGCCGTTTAGATTTAGCAGCATCTCTGATTGTTAAGCCAAAAGTTCTCTTCCTCGATGAACCCACTACTGGCCTTGATCCACGCGGTCGCCAGGAGATGTGGGGAGTTATCCAAGAGTTAGTTAAAGGCGGGGTAACGCTGCTGCTGACCACGCAATATCTGGAAGAAGCAGATCAATTAGCAGATGACATCGTGGTAATTGATACTGGAAAAGTAATTGCTCGTGGAACATCAGATGCCTTGAAAAAACAGGTGGGCGGAGAACGGCTGGAAGTAGTTGTGGAACAAGCCCACGTTGCCAAGACTCTGGAAATAGTTGATGCGGTAAGTGATCATAAGGCGAGCCTCGATGAAGGTCTGCGCTTAATCTCGGCCCCAGTTTCTACTGGTTCAGCTGCCCTCTTTGAAGTTTTGAAATCACTCGACGCCGCCGGGATCCATGCACTCGACGTTGGTCTGAAGCGCCCATCACTTGACGATGTATTTCTTTCTTTGACTGGCCATGTGGCAGAGGAGAAGAAGGAAGAAGTGGCAGAAAAGAAGAGGGGCAGAAAATGAGTGCGATTAACGATGTAGCAATTATTACCCGCAGACAGTTACTGCTTCTTAGCCGTGTACCTGAAGTTCTCATCTTCTCAACAATTCAACCAGTGATGTTCGTACTTCTCTTCCGCTATGTATTTGGTGGCTCGATTGATACCGGCCAACCTGGCGGATATGTGCAGCTTCTAATGCCTGGAATCTTTGTGCAAACAGTCGCTTTTACCTTAGCTGGCACTGCCTCTGGCTTAGCCGAAGATATGAAGAAGGGGCTAATTGATAGATTTAGATCACTACCCATCTCACAATCTGCCCTCGTCATTGGTCGCACATTGGGAGATTCACTTCTTAATATCGTGGTGCTCGCCGTGATGGGCATTGCCGGTTATGTGGTCGGATGGCGTCCTTCTAGTGGCATTGGCAGCGTTGCCCTCGGATTTATCTTCTTACTCTGCTTTGGTTACGCACTCTCGTGGGTAGGAGTCCTGGTGGGACTTTCGGCATCCGATGCGCGCGTGGTGCAAAACGTCAGCTTCATCGTCACATTCCCACTGACTTTCTTATCTAACGCCTTTGCGCCCACAACCGGAATGCCACGCATCTTGCAGTACTTCGCAGAGTGGAATCCAGTCTCGACCATGGTGGCTGCCTGCCGCCAACTCTTTGGCCTAGAAAATCAATTTGGCGCAACCGCTGGCTCTTTTCCGAGTGAGAACCCGCTGATAACGTCGCTGATTTATATGCTCATCATTATGGCGATATTTATTCCGTTAAGCGTTCGCAAATACCGCAACTACGCAGATTAACTGTAGAACTCGGCGCTCTTAATCTCTACCTTGATATCGCGCCCATTGGGTGCGGTGTATGAAACGGTCGCTCCAATTTCTGCACCTAATACGGCAGCGCCCAGTGGTGATTTCTCGGAATACACATCGAGATCACCGGATGCGATTTCGCGCGAACCAAGTAAGAACTTCATCTCATCGCCTGCGATAGATGCGGTGACAACCATGCCTGCTCCCACTTTTCCATCAGCGCTAGCTGGCGGCGTTCCGATATGAGCATTTTCTAACATCTGCTTTATCTGGCGAATACGCGCTTCCATCTTGCCTTGTTCATCGCGCGCTGCGTGATAGCCGCCGTTCTCTTTCAGATCTCCTTCAGCGCGCGCTGCCTCAATCTTTGCCGTAATTTCTTTCCGTCCCGGACCTTCTAGGCTCGCCAGTTCGCCAGCTAAACGATCAGCTGCTTCTTGGGTAAGCCAGGTCTGTTGGGAAGTCATAGAGGGCAATCTTAGGGCAGAGTGCGACAACGTGAAATGCCCACATTGACCGCATCTGCGCGGGTAGGAACGATATATCTTGGCTCGAGATAGGTCTTACCGGCTGCGATGGTGATGTCGATTTGTCCCACCACATTCTTCTCATAATCGCGCGCGACGAGTGTGCATTGAACTTCTTGTGTGCCATCGGCTCTTTGCACCAAGAATCGAATCTCTGGGTTGCGCGGATCTTCATTTGAAAAAGAGATAAGTTCATAACGAAGCGCCGGGTTGGCTTGATGTAGGCCGGCCCAGAGTAACCACGCTCCGCCAACAATTGCGAAGCCAGCTGCGTACTTCACCCACCCGCGCGCAGGAGTGATTCCATATCGATCGCTAAAATCGAATTGGTCGTTTTCTACCGGCATGGGAGAATCTTCTCATGGCAAAAGACGTTGAAGTAGGTGTCGCTGGCTCGCTGACAATGATTGCCCTTTTCTCGACCATTGCGTTTTTGCTTCGTAATTTCTATAAGCGCTATAACCGGATGCAAGAACGTGAGCAATTACGCCAGGAGAATGAGGGCGAGAATTAAGAAGTCACCCATCCAGCGATTAGGCGCAGGCCTTCTCGTTCTTTTTCTGGTGACTATCTTGATTGGACTTGGGCTCTGGCAGCTTGACCGGGCCAATGAGATGCGCAATCCGGCTGTTGTGCCCATTGATCGCACAATTTATCCACTCACAGAACTAGCAACTCCCACGGGCACAATCCCACCCACAAGTGTTGGCAAACAAGTGCGCACCGCCGGCAACTACATCGCCAACTACAAAGCTCCCAACCAAATTGATGGCAATGGCAAAGTGAGCGACTGGGAAGTGGCGCTGCTGCAAAACGAGACTGATACCGCAATTCTTGTGGTGCGCGGACTATGGAAAGAGCGGTTGCAATCACCAGAAATCGCGATGTCGACCAGAGTTGAAATCACTGGCACCTTGATGCCGCGCCAATTCGATGATCGCGCGGCAAACACACCGTCGCAACTCGCGCGACTAGATAGCAGCATTCTGGTTTCCGCAACCGACTACCAGCTCTATGACGGTTTCATTTTAGAAAAAAGTGAGCAGACTCGAGCCGGTGAGATTTCACGGACCAGAATTCTGGAACCCAAACTGACGTCGGGTGTGCCCGGCTACTACTGGCAACACATTTCTTATGTGGTGGTGTGGTGGTTCATGGCTGGGCTGGTGTTATATGCCCCCTTCTATCAGCGCCGCGAAGAAAAGTTATAGAGTTCTACCTATGACAGAGACGACATCGACCGGGGCGCTGACCCGCTTTCGCCTGCTCGCTGTGCTCTGCGGCGTAAATCTGCTCTTGCTCGTCTTTGGCTACATGCCAGCTAAATACATCTTCGATGCCCTGGAAAACAATGGCTGGATCATCTTCATTCCGATCGCCCACGGCTACCTCTACATCGTTTACATCCTGACCGTCCTTCAAATTGGCGTTCAGAAGCGGATGAAATTCCTGACCATTATTGCCCTGATTGCCGCTGGAACACTGCCAGTTGCATCATTTATTGCAGAGCGCAGAATCACGAAGAAGTACGGCCCAGCTAGGTAAACGTTGCATTACATCTCAACCATTAATGGCGTGTCGCACCAATAGTCCATTTCTTTCGTTCTATCTTTTGCAAGTCAGAAGCACCACCCAGTCTCTTCCCCATGACTACAACTACAGAGAATGGTTAGGCCTTGGCTACTTCAAAGAAGAGCACTTCCGCCCGTAAAACCTATGTTTTAGATACCTCAGTACTCCTGGCAGACCCCGGGGCAATGTCCCGATTTGAAGAACATGAAGTCATTATTCCAATCGCTGTGATTGGCGAATTAGAGACCAAGCGCGACCATCCGGAACTCGGCTACTTTGCCCGCGCCGCACTTCGCGCACTTGATGATCTTCGCATTGAACATGGTCGCCTTGATTCAGCTCTGACAATTACACCTGAAGGTGGAACGCTCTCGGTCGAACTTAACCACACAGATTTAAGCACCTTGCCCCACGGCTTCTTGCGCGATGGCACCAATGATTCGCGCATCCTGGCTATTGCCAAGAACCTGATGTCTGATGGAAAGAACGTGGTTCTTGTGACCAAAGATCTTCCATTGCGAGTGAAGGCATCATCGGTGGGAGTCGAAGCCCAAGAGTATTTAGCAGAACTTGTCTCTAATAGCGGCTGGACTGGCATTGAAGAAGTATCTGTTGGCCACAGCACCATCGATGAGCTCTACTCATCTGATCGAGCAGACCACGAATGTGCTCATAAGTTTCCGGTTCACACCGGAATCGTGCTGCACTCGGAAAAAGGAAGCGCACTTGCCCGGGTGACTGAGAGCAAGCAACTGCAATTAGTGCGCGGTGACCGCCAAGCTTTTGGTCTTCATGGTCGTAGCGCCGAACAACGCATTGCACTAGATCTGCTCCTTGATGAATCAATTGGCATCGTCTCATTAGGGGGACGAGCCGGAACTGGTAAGTCAGCGCTGGCTCTCTGCGCCGGACTTGAAGCGGTGATGGAAAAACGCCTTCATAAGAAAGTTGTCATCTTCCGCCCGCTCTATCCGGTCGGCGGACAAGAGCTTGGCTACTTGCCGGGCAGTGAAGGCGAAAAGATGTCGCCCTGGGCGCAAGCAGTCTTCGACACCTTAGGCGCCCTTGTGAGCCAAGCAGTCATTGATGAAATTATTGCTCGAGGTCTGATTGAAGTTCTGCCGCTGACCCACATCCGCGGGCGCTCGCTGCATGACTCCTTTGTCATTGTCGATGAAGCCCAATCACTAGAACGGGGAGTTCTGCTCACCGTCCTGTCCAGAATTGGCCAGGCATCACGGGTAGTTCTCACCCATGACGTTGCCCAACGCGATAACTTGCGCGTGGGCCGCCACGATGGCGTGGTCGCGGTGGTGGAAACGCTCAAAGGCCACCCGCTCTTTGCCCATGTGACCCTGACTCGATCAGAGCGCTCACCGATAGCTGCGCTGGTCACTGAACTGCTGGAAGGTCCGCAAAGCTAAGCCGGGTGTTTTTACCTCTATTTAAATCTCACAGTAACAAATCGGACATATAGGACTTTGCCCTAGCTGACCTGGGCTTTTACCTATCCACAACTACCCCTTTCTCTGTGAATTTGCGACCCACGCAGGATTAAATTTGCGACCCACCCCCTGACTAGACACGATTAAGCCCTTCCCTTAAGTCATAACCTCATTTTGAGGTCATGGCGCCATGGGCAAAGAAGGTCAGAGATGACCAGAGGATGAAAGGAGTACCGAAGATGAGATCAGAGCTGCGTGCATTCTTCGCCGCCCTTGCCTCCTTTACCGGCGGGCGAGTCACCAAGCCTGCGCTCTGGGCGACCGTTGCTTCGATGCTCCTGCTCGCCGTGGCCCAGCCAAGTGCCTACGGTCTGGATTTTCCAATGACTAGCCGGCTGGCTCTACCTGATTCAGTAAATCTGACCAGTCAGAATCCGATGGCAAAAAATCTTAGGGTCACCAGCGGACTACCGATGGCATCTCTTTCTGGCCAGATCTCTGAGATGGCGATCGTTGCCAACTTAAGTCGTCAGGTTGAAATGGCCCGCACCATCGTTGGCGCCAAAAATGTAACTAAGGCGATCATGGCCGATGAATATGGTTGGGAGGGCGAGCAGTATCGCTGCCTGAATAACTTATGGACCAAAGAAAGCCATTGGAATTACAAAGCACATAACTACCGCTCTGGCGCCCATGGAATTCCACAAGCCCTACCTGCCTCCAAGATGGATCTGATCGCCGATGATTGGCGCACCAATCCGGTGACCCAGATTCGTTGGGGACTTCGCTACATCGAAGGACGTTATGACACACCATGTGGCGCTTGGTCTAAATTCAAGCGCAGTCGTTACTACTAGAAGTTAAGGCTTAACCCCGATAGTTAACGGGCGCATCGTCTCGGCAAAGAAATCATTTCCCTTGTCGTCAACGACAATAAATGCTGGGAAATCAACGACATCAATCTTCCAGACCGCTTCCATGCCAAGATCTGCAAAATCTAGAACTTCCACCTTCTTGATGCAATCTTGGGCCAGGCGTGCTGCCGGTCCGCCGATGGAACCGAGATAGAAACCCTTATGTGTATTACAGGCATCGGTGACAGCCTTAGATCGATTTCCCTTTGCCAACATGACAAGTGATCCACCTGCTGCTTGAAATTGATCCACATAAGAATCCATTCGGCCAGCAGTGGTGGGGCCAAATGAACCAGAGGCCATCCCAGTTGGTGTCTTTGCCGGACCTGCGTAATAAACGGCGTGCTTCTTTAAGTATTCCGGCATCTCTTTACCGGCATCCAGCATCTCTTTGATTCGAGAGTGTGCCAAATCGCGCGCCACCACAATGGTGCCACTTAATGACAGACGAGTCTTTACCGGGTACTTAGAAAGCTCGGCCCGAATAGCATCCATCGATTGATTGAGATCAACTTTTACTACGTTGTCAGCTAAATGTTCATCGGTAGTTTCTGGCAAGAAATGTGCTGGCTCAGTCTCTAACTGCTCAATGAAAATTCCATCTTTGGTGATCTTCGCCTTTGCTTGGCGATCTGCCGAACAGGAGACTGCAATAGCAATCGGCAGTGATGCTCCGTGGCGAGGCAGGCGCACAACTCGCACATCGTGACAGAAGTACTTGCCGCCAAACTGGGCGCCAATACCTAACTTCTGCGTGAGTTTAAAGACTTCTTCTTCCAGGGCTAGATCGCGAAAGCCATGGCCTGACACGCCATCTCCGGAAGTAGGTAAGTTATCGAGGTAATGGGTGCTGGCGAGCTTTGAGGTCTTAACTGTGTATTCGGCACTGGTGCCACCAATAGCTATAGCTAAGTGATACGGGGGACAAGCTGCGGTGCCAATCGAGCGGAGCTTTTCATCTAACCAATTTAAAAATGAGGTTGGGTTTAAAACTGCCTTGGTCTCTTGATAGAGGAAAGATTTGTTGGCACTGCCGCCGCCTTTGGCGATAAATAAGAAGTTGTACTCATCAGGGTGCTCACTATCGGCAAATATCTCAATTTGGGCCGGCAGGTTATTGCCGGTGTTCTTCTCTTCCCAGGTTGTGGTGGGAGCCATCTGTGAATATCGCAGATTTAACTTGGTAAATGCGTCATACACACCTTGGGCAAGTGCGACTTCATCTTTTGAACTAGTTAATACGTATTGCCCCTTCTTGCCCATGATCAGAGCCGTTCCGGTGTCTTGGCACATCGGCAAGATTCCACCGGCTGCAATATTGGCATTTTTAAGTAAGTCCAGTGCGACGAAGCGATCATTAGCCGAGGCTTCTGGATCAGAAAGTATCTTGGAGAGTTGTTGTAGATGCTCACTGCGCAGGTAGTGCGAAATATCATGTATTGCTGTCTCGGTGAGCAGGGTGATTGCTTCGGCTGTCACGTGAAGAAATTGCTTATCGCCTATTTTCTCAACGCTCACACCTTCTTTGGTCAGAAGTCGATACTTGGTTGTGTCCGGTCCAATGGGAAGCATGTCGGTGTATGAAAAAGTTGGAGCCACTTACTTCTCCTCAGACTTGGTAGAACTCTTTGCCGCATCAAGCTTCTTCTTGGCGCCATCGAGCCATTGCTGACAGATCTTGGCTAGCTCTTCTCCGCGCTCCCATAACTTCAGTGACTCTTCTAGGGTTGCGCTGCCGTCTTCTAGTGATTCAACTATCTCGGCGAGCTCATCACGAGCGGCTTCATAGGAGGGCTGTGCATCTTTAGCGGCCATGAGCACAATCTACTCTCTTGTAGTTATTCGGGAGAACTAACGGTGGCTGCGGTCTCACCTTTTGCCACGCGAATGCGCAAACGAGTGCCCACCTTCACCTTTGTGGCATCGCGCAGGATTGCGCCATCTGCTAACTGCACCACCGAATACCCGCGGTCCATCGTTGATTGTGGTGAGAGCGAACGCAGGTGGGCTTTAACACCCGCTAACTCCTTCTTCTCAATTTCAATAATCGATGCAAAGCTGCGAATAGATCTATCTCGCAGCGCCTTTATCTCATCGCGGCGGGAGGTAACCATCAGCTGCGGGTCTTTCATCACCGGGCGATTTCGTAGTTGAGCAATCAAATTGATCTCATAGCCAATAGTGGAGACCAGCGTTCGATACATGCGATCTCGAATCTTTTCGATATCACTAATTTCTTGCGCAATATCTGGCACCACGCGCTTGGCCGCATCTGTGGGAGTAGATGCGCGATAGTCGGCGACATAGTCAAGAAGGGGTGCATCTTTCTCGTGGCCGATGGCGCTGACAATCGGTGTCGTGCATTCTGAAGCAAGGCGAACCAGTGACTCATCACTGAAGGGCAGGAGATCTTCAAAGGAGCCACCACCACGAGTAATGATGATGACATCTACATCCGGGTCATCCTCAAGCTCCTTTAGCGCTGCTGACACTTCCACAACAGCGGCGGCGCCTTGCACTGCAACTTCTCGAATTTCAAATTCAACTGCTGGCCAGCGCCGGCGGGCATTTTCCACCACATCTTTTTCAGCATCGGTATTGCGACCACAGATCAAGCCAACTTTTCGCGGAAGTCTTGGTAGTGCAATCTTTCTATCAGCGCTAAACAATCCTTCGGCAGCTAACTTCTCTTTCAGTGCTTCCAGACGTGCAAGAAGTTCGCCCACACCCACTTGGCTAATCTCTTTGGCAGACATTGTCAGTGAGCCGTTTTTAGTAAACCACGAAGGTTTGGCATGGATCACAACGCGCGCATTTGCCGGCAGTGGTTGCACGCTGGCTAATACTGATTTGTGACACATCACAGAAAGGCTCATATCTGCACTGGTATCGCGCAGTCGCATAAATGCCATGCCACCGCTGCGTTCATTAAGTTCTGAAATCTCGCCCTCAATCCAGATTGGGCCAAGTCGATCCACATACTCTTTTATCGCTTCTGAGACCACGCGCACTGGCGCCGGGGCTTCACGTGAAGTTTCGAACATGGGGTGAGCCTATTAGACTGGACCTTATGAGTAGAAGAGTTCTCTTAGCCGCGCCTCGTGGTTATTGCGCCGGCGTTGATCGCGCAGTGATTGCCGTTGAAAAATCACTGGAACTCTATGGCGCTCCGGTCTATGTCCGTAAAGAAATTGTCCACAACAAGCATGTGGTCTCAACTCTGGAAAAGCGCGGCGTCATCTTTGTTAATGAAACCGATGAAGTGCCAGAGGGTGCCACAGTTGTATTTTCCGCCCATGGCGTATCACCTGCCGTGCACGAACAGGCTGCTGCCCGAAACCTTAAAACTATCGATGCCACCTGCCCCTTGGTAACTAAGGTGCATAATGAAGTAAAGCGTTTCGCCGATGATGAAACTGAAATTCTTCTGATTGGTCATATTGGACACGAAGAAGTTGAAGGAACTGCTGGTGAAGCACCAGGCAAGGTGCGCGTTGTCGACGGTCTGGATGAAGCTCGCACCATCATTCCCACACCAGGTAAAAAACTAGTCTGGCTCACCCAGACCACGCTCTCAGTTGATGAAACTATGCAATCTGTTGCAATTCTTAAAGAACGTTTCCCAGAAATTGCTAACCCACCATCAGATGACATTTGTTATGCCACCCAAAATCGTCAAGAAGCAATTAAGGCAATTGCCCCACAGGCAGATCTGGTTATCGTTGTGGGTTCGACAAACTCATCGAACTCCGTGCGCCTAGTTGAGGTGGCTTTGGAATATGGCGCAAAGGCTGCCTATCTTGTTGATTATGCAACTGAGGTAAAAGATGAGTGGTTTGAAGGCGTTGAGGTCATTGGTGTGACAAGTGGTGCATCTGTTCCGGAAATCCTTGTCAATGACTTACTTAAGCATTTAGATGAGCATGGCTATAGCGATGTGGAAGAAGTTCGATCATCGGAGGAGACGCTGCTCTTTGCACTACCGAAAGAGCTACGCGCTGATTTAAAGGCTGCTAAGTAGAAAATTTCACCGCCCACAAGGATTATCTATAATTCTCGTTTTTCGATCTCAGGTACGACTTTCTCAAGCCACTCGTCGTAACTGATTTTAAATTGCTTTTCAAAGGCAACTTTCCACTTCTCACTGTCTTGACCAGGTGTATTAACAATAGCTTTCGTAAAAGATAAAAGTGCTTCATGGCCGAATTGATAAATAAGTTGTTCTACAAGTAGCCGACCTGCCTCATATCCACCCTCTTGGGAGCCGCAGGCAACACCGCTAAATCCAGTTCCAAGTCGCTTGGCGGCAGTCATGAGATCCTCTTTTTTAAACCTTTTGTGCCAAGAAAAAACTTCTTTGAACTCCGAGAAATTTTTGGCTGTTCCAAGCACACTGCCGTAATAAACCTGTTGACCCTCGTTCAGCCAACAAGGCAGTAGCTCGTCCCGCTTTTCTGACCAAACTCGTTGCATGTGGCCAACTACCTCATGCTCAACAATAGTTTTCCAAACAATATCTCGTGGATTGGTGCAATCATTTGGATAAAGAGTGAATTGAAGTAATGCAGAACCATCTGACGTACCCATACTACCGGCGTTCGACAACTTGCAACGATTACCGCTATTTAGATTACCTTTGAACCAAGCTCCCCATTCAGCATGGCCTCCTGCATTTGCTGGATCTGCTTTAGTAAATTCTTGTACCATCCATGCAGTATTCTCATTATCTCCAATTACGATATGGAAATTAATGCTTGCTGCTTCGTCTCCAAAAAATTTGAGAACATTAGTTGTACGATTTCCTATTTCACTAACTTCTGACTGCTTAACTGAAGAATGTGAGATTATTTGAATATCATTTTTAGGTGAATAATCCTTATTTGCATTATAGATAAGCCGTACACTGTTATATGCCTGTTCTCTTGCATCCATGTTTTTCCCAGGAGATTGCGAAGCTCCCTTATTCCAAACCAGCTTCTTTCCAGTTTTGATGCAGGTATATTTCTTGCCGAGAACCACTTCTGTGTTACCTGCTTGAGTGCACTTAGCGCCTGCTTTGGCAGCAGCGTTTGCTGGCAGAAGGGGAATTGATAGGAAGAGAGAAAGTATTGATAAGAATGCAATGAGCTTCTTAGCCATATGAAAAGCCTATGCGGGAATTAAGTTATTACAAGAGGGCATTTGCCCGTATTTGACCTTTATTTGTTCAGTAATTAACCCTAGGCAGCAGCTGCGCGCTTAGAAGGGCGGTTCTTTGCCTTCTCATTTAAGAACATAAACCAGGCATAGAGCGCGCTGAGAAGTAGATACGGTGCAACGCTGGCGAGGGAACCGATGAAATCGATGCCGACTCTGGATATCGAAAGGCCGTCACTGAGAATAGTCAGAATAAGAACTGTTGCCCCATAGGCAAGTGGTGGCGTGACAGCTGCAACATAACGAGTTCCGGTGCGACCATAAGCAACACCGCCATAGGTAACTAGGGCGATGATCAGACCAGAGATGATTCCAGGACCAGAGCGAATCCAGATTTCAAGTGATGTGAAGATAAAGATAAACAGTGCTTGCAGAAATACCACACCTTGTTTTTTTAGTCCGGGGCCTTTCATCACTTACTCCTCTACTACTTCAACATCGATGAAATCATCGGGTGCATCTAAATCTAGGCTATCTAAGTCTGGGTTATTTAGCGCCCTTACATCTGCCGGAGATTCCGGATATTCAATTGCCAGCTTATCTTTATCGCCAGCTACACCTAGTTTATTGATTCGACGAGCGGGTGCAAGGACCGTCTTTTCCGCTGTGGGAATGAGATCTTCATATGCTTTAGATGTCTGATTAATTGCCTTACCCACCGCAACAATCTTGGTATGTAAGAGTGTGACATTTTTTAGAAAAGTTGCTGCCACCTTTGTGATGTCATCAGCGTTTTCAGCCAACTTGTTGCGGGTGAAGATATGGCCCACGGTGCGCAGCAGCGCCATCATTGATGTGGGAGTTGCCAGTGTGACCCCGACTTTAAATGCTTTCTCAAGCAAGAGCGGATCAAGGCGAAGTGATTCTGCCAGCAGCGTCTCAAAGGGAAGAAAGAGCACAACAAAGTCAGGGGAGTTCTGCGATTTGTGATAGCCACGCTTAGCGAGCGCATCGACATGCTTGAGTAAATCCTTGGTATGTAGCAAGAGCAGTTCATCGCGCTGCGCTTGGTCTTCTGTGCCAAAGGCTTCTAGGAAGCGATCAAAGGGAAACTTGGAGTCGATAAAGAGCTTGGAACCCCCAGGCATTGCCACGGTGATATCAGGAATACCAGATGAATCTGAATCGGTGGTGGAACGCTGTGCCACATACTCATGGCCTTCACGAAGCCCTGCTTGTTCTAGGAGAAGTTCTAATTGTGCTTCCCCAAATTTTCCACGAGTCTGCGAACTAGCAAGTGCGCCGGCAATTTTCTTTGTCTCATCAAAGAAGGTAGTCGATGCTTTGCGCATCTCATCGATAGTTCCGACCAATTGCACTTCAGATGCAATTCTCTTCTCCGATGCTTCTTGTGCTTGCAAACGCATCCGTTCGACAGTTGCTTTCATCTCTTCCATCTGCGTTGCAATCTTTGTTTCGTTCTCACTTTTGGCTTCTGCTGCCTTCAGGCGATCATCAGATGCCTTAAGCAGCACCTTCACATCGTTGAGTTCTTGGCTCATCGTTGATGTATTGCCACCGTTTGCGCCAGATTTAATTCTAGAAATCCACAGACCAAGTGCGAGACCAAGAAAGAGGCCGAGAATGAGAGTTATTAAGGTCACCACTGTGCTGGACATGGGGCAATCGTGGCAGGAGGGACTGACAATCCCCCGTAGGCTGTCCTACTTATGAGCCTCTCAATTGGAATCGTCGGCCTGCCGAATGTCGGAAAGTCGACCCTCTTTAATGCTCTGACCAAGAACAATGTCTTAGCCGCCAACTATCCCTTTGCCACGATCGAGCCCAATGTCGGTGTTGTGGGCGTTCCGGATGAGCGTTTAGCAAAGCTGGCCACAATCTTTGGTTCTGAAAAGCTACTTCCAGCTGCCTTGTCCTTCGTTGATATCGCCGGCATTGTGAAGGGCGCCTCCGAAGGTGCTGGCCTCGGAAATAAGTTTCTTGCCAATATTCGCGAGACCGATGCCATCTGCCAAGTTATCCGCGTCTTTACCGATGGCGATGTGGTTCACGTCGATGGTCGCATCGATCCTGCTAGTGACATGGAAACAATCAACATGGAACTTGCGCTCGCAGATCTACAGACAATTGAAAAGGCAATTCCGCGACTTGAGAAGGAAGCGCGCGTTGCGAAAGAGAAGGCCCCCGTTTTAGCGGCGGTCAAGGAAGCCAATGAGTGGTTGCAATCAGGAAAGCCACTTTCCCAGTCAAAGATTGATCGCGAACTTTTGCATGAACTTCACCTGCTCACTGCAAAACCATTTCTTTATGTCTTTAACGTTGATGCCGCCGAACTTGCTGACCTTGAACTGCGCACGAAGTTATCAGCCCTAGTTGCACCAGCTGAAGCAATCTTTCTCGATGCTAAGACTGAGGCCGAACTTGCTGAACTCTCTGATGAGGACGCACTCGAACTCTTGCAAGCAATCGGACTTTCTGAACCAGGGCTAGCTACTCTTGCCCGAGTTGGTTTTGCTACCTTAGGACTACAAACTTATTTAACTGCCGGTCCAAAAGAGACGCGCGCTTGGACCATTCATAAAGGTGACACCGCACCGATGGCGGCCGGTGTCATTCACACAGATTTCCAAAAAGGTTTCATTAAAGCTGAAATCGTCTCTTTTACCGACTTGGTAGAAGCGGGCACAATGACGGAAGCGAAAGCTAAAGGCAAAGTGCGGATGGAAGGTAAGGAATACATCATGCAAGACGGAGACGTAGTGGAGTTCAGATTCAATGTCTAATAGCCCAGCACTTAATACCGCCAGAGCACGCCTTAATCAGGCTCACCTCAAGGATCTTCCAAAGAAGACCCGTGACAACCTTCGCAACGTTGCGATCATTGCTCACGTTGACCATGGAAAGACCACACTCGTTGATGCGATGTTGTGGCAATCCGGAGCTTTCGCTGCTTATAAGAAGCAAGAAGAAGGCCAAGACCGCATGATGGATTCAATGGATCTAGAACGCGAAAAGGGCATCACGATTCTTGCCAAGAACACTTCGGTAAGACGTGGTGACACCATCATCAACATCATTGACACACCAGGCCACGCAGATTTCGGTGGCGAAGTTGAACGTGGTCTAGAGATGGTCGATGGCGTTATCTTGCTCGTCGATGCCTCTGAAGGCCCACTGCCACAAACACGTTTTGTATTGCGCAAAGCACTACAAAAGAATCTTCCAGTCATTCTCCTTATTAATAAGGTGGACCGCCCGGATTCACGAATTGCTGAAGTTGTCGATGAGGCATACGCGCTCTTTCTAGATCTTGATGCTAATGAAGAACAAATTGAGTTCCCCGTTGTCTATGCATCAGCTAAGGCAGGACGTGCTTCCCTGACACGTCCCGCAGATGGTGGAATGCCGGTAGAAGAAAACCTTGATGTTCTATTTGACACCATCTTCGCCACAATTCCAGCACCTGTTTATCACGAAGGCGCACCCCTTCAGGCACACGTGACAAACCTTGACTCATCACCGTTCCTTGGACGTTTGGCGCTATGCCGCGTGCACGAAGGTGTGATTAAGAAAGGTCAAACTGTTTCTTGGATTAAAACCGATGGCAGCATTGAACGGGTAAAGATTTCTGAGTTGCTGATGACTGAAGCACTCGAGCGCGTTCCAGCACTGGAAGCCCACCCCGGAGACATCATTGCCGTTGCTGGTATTGAGACAATTACCTTGGGTGAAACACTGGCAGATCTAGAAAACCCACATCAATTACCTCTTATTACCGTCGATGAGCCATCAATTTCTATGACTATCGGTATCAACACATCACCACTAGCGGGCAAGAGCGGCAAGATGCTTACTGCGCGCCAAGTGAAAGATCGTCTTGATAAAGAGCTGGTCGGTAACGTTTCACTGCGTGTTCTTAATACCGAACGTCCTGATACGTGGGAAGTTCAAGGCCGCGGTGAACTACAGCTGGCTGTGCTAGTTGAAATCATGAAGCGCGAAAGTTTTGAACTCACCGTGGGTAAGCCACAGGTAGTTACCAAGATGATTGATGGAAAACTTCACGAACCAATGGAGCGCTTATCTATCGATGCCCCAGAAGATTACTTGGGTGTGCTCACCCAGTTGATGGCACTTCGTAAGGGTCGCATGGAACAGATGGTCAATCACGGAACCGGTTGGATTCGACTTGATTACAAAGTTCCATCACGTGGTCTGATTGGTTTCCGTACTGAGTTCCTTACTGAAACTCGCGGAACAGGACTGCTGCACCATGTATTTGATTCATACGAGCCATGGTTTGGTGAACTTCGTACCCGTGGCACAGGTTCGCTTGTCTCAGATCGCATCGGCGCTGTGACTTCATATGCACTAGCTGGAATTCAGGAACGCGGATCAATCTTCGTTGAACCCGGTGATGAAGTCTATGAAGGCATGGTTATCGGTGAGAACTCACGTTCTGATGATATGGATGTCAACTGTGTGCGTGAAAAGAAACTTACCAATATGCGTGCTTCCGGTACTGATGATTCAGAGAAGTTGATTCCACCGAAGAAGCTCAATATGGAAGGCGCCCTTGAGTACTGCCGCGAAGATGAATGCGTGGAGGTAACTCCAGCAGTTGTTCGTATTCGTAAAGTGGTGCTCGACGGGGCAGAGCGCGCTCGAGCCACATCTCGAGCAAAGAAGAATAACCAGAACTAATTCATCAGCGTTAATTCACCTTTGGCTCACGTGACTTGTCACCGCCGTAGGGTTAAATAGCAACTATGAGTAAGCAGAACCCTTCATCACCGCTTCGCCTAGTGCGAAGTCACGATGAGGGGTTTTTGCCTTTCGCACAGGCTCATCAACTCAGCGCAGAACAGCAAGCTGCAGTTGCTCACCGCGGCAGCCCGCTGATAATCACTGGCGCAACTGGCACCGGTAAGACCACAGTTGTTATTGAAGCAGCGCTTTCCCGAATTGCCGCAGGACAAAGCCCCGACTCAATTTTGATTATTGCCTACGGGCGCGAACGTGCCTCTGAAATTCGCGATGCCATTGTTACTCGATCAGCAAAGACTGCACATGAACCACTAGCACGAACATTTCACTCACTTGCTTATTCGATTCTTAAGATGCGCACGGCAGAGAATGTGCGCGAGATTATTCTGTTATCGGGCTCCGAACAAGAAACTTTTATCGCACAGTTACTAGCAGGTGATATCGAAGATGGCTATCAACAATGGCATGCCGACTTACAGCGCACCGAGCAATCACTCGGTGAGCCACTGCAGACGCAAGGATTTGTGCGCGAGCTACGCGATCTCATTATGCGCGCCAATGAACGTGGAGTTACTCCAGATGAGTTAGAGACTCGCGGCAAACAACTTGGTGAGAAGTATTGGCCGGGGGCGGCCCAATTCTGGAAGCGCTATTTAGGTGCCATGACGCTGCAAGAAGTGCTGGCCGGTGATGCCAAGGTGCGCATTGATCCATCTGAAATCATTAACACTGCAATTAATTATCTCCGCAGTAACTCAGAACTTTTGACTGAGCTGCGCGCACGATTTAGCACCATCATTGTTGATGAATTCCAAGAAAGTGATCCCGCCCAGCGAAACTTATTGCACCTACTTGCCGGACAAGACCTCGTGATCATCGCTAATGCAGCTAGTGCGGTGGGAAGATTTCGAGGCGCAGACCCGGAAGGTGTTGGCGCTGTAATTGATTCTTATGTGGCAAAGGGTGCGAAGAAGATTGAACTCACCACAAATTTTCGTGGCACACCTGGCACACAAGCTGTCCGACTCTTTTCTGAATCTGAGGAAGGGCAATACATTGCTTATCAATTTAAGCGGGCTCATCTCATGGGCGGGGTCGCCTATTCGCAGATGGCAGTGATTGTGCGCTCACATGGACAGAGCGCCGCAGCTATTCGCAGAGCCTTTGCCCAAGTTGGTATTCCCACCGCCGGTGATGTGGAAGCGATCGCGAATAACGCTGCCATTGCGCCATTTCTACTGGCGGCACGAGTGGCAACTGGAACGCAACCACTAAACCTTGATACGGCAGAGAAGTTACTCACCAGCGAATTTGGCGGAGCAACTTCGGTTTCACTGCGGCGCACACGTGCGGCGCTACTCGCTGCGCGCGATGAAGTGCTAGATAAGCGTTCTGGCACACAACTTATTCTCGATGCCATCACTACTGGTGATGTTGCCATTGAAGACTCAGCCGAACTATTACGTATTCACGAACTCTTAGCGGCAGCAAAGAAATCAATTGCCAAGAAGAGCGCCACGATTCACGACCTATTGTGGGCAATCTGGAATAACGCTGTTACCAGCGAGAATGTGAAGATTTCCGAATCATGGCGCACAGCAGCACTTAAAGGTGGCTCCCGAGGAGCTGCAGCTGATCGAGATCTCGATGCCATGATTCAACTCTTTGATTCTGCAGCCCGCCATATTGAACGTTTTCCAGGTGCTAAACCAGAGCTCTTTTTACAAGAGATTGAGAATGAAACCATTGTTTCAGACCTCATTACTTCGCGTGGAGTGCGCCCTGATGTTGTTGAAATACTTACTGTGCATTCGGCAAAGGGACGACAGTGGAGCCATGTTGCAGTTGCAGGTGTGCAAGAAGGCACCTGGCCGAATCTAAAGCAACGAAGTTCTTTATTAGGCGCCGAACGATTGGTCGAGCGGGTGCGACATGGTGATGAACTTGCTCAAACTACGCTGGATATGATTGCTGCAGATTCACTAGCCCAAGATGAAGCACGTTTATTTCATGTCGCAACAACACGTGCCTCAGAGTCACTGCTTGTTACAGCAGTTGCGCGCGAAGATCTCACGCCATCTATCTTCTTTGAAGATTTTGCGCACTCATGTGGGGCATCTGATGCAACAATTGAAATTCCAAGACCACTGACGGCGCCGGCACTTGTTGCCACCTTGCGCCGGGAGGTAACTCTTTCCGGGAACACCGATGCAGCTGCGCTACTTAAGACTTTGAGCGCTAATGGAATACATCTAGCTGCGCCTTCGCAATGGCTGGGAGCAGTGCCCATCACTACCGATGCGCCAGTCATCGATGCTGGTGCACCTGTGCCAGTTTCACCATCGGGGGCAGAGAACTTCACTGAGTGCGGACTGAAATGGTTTCTGGAAAAGAGCGGTGGCACCGATGGCGATTCCACAGCGCAGCTATTAGGTTCTGTCATTCACGAATTTGCTCGCCTTAAAGTCGATGAACCGGCAATTACTGATGAGCAATTGCAGCACAAACTCCTTGAGTCATGGCCGCTGATTGATGATAGTCAGGGCTGGATAAGCCATGCCGCCCTTGCGCGCGCACAAAAGATGTTGGAGCGATTCTCGGTGTTTCACAGTAAGTCATTGGCTGATAACAACCGAAGCGTTGCTGGAGTTGAGCGGAGTTTTGAAATCACGGTAGGTCGAGCGGTGATTCGAGGAAATGTGGATCGGATTGAAGTCGATAGCGATGGCAAGCATTACATTATTGATTTTAAGACTGGTAAGAAAGAGATTTCTGGCGATGATGCCAAAACAAACTTGCAACTTGCTTGTTACCAGCTCGGTGTTGTTCTAGATGGCTTTGCTGAGAAGTTAACATCAACTGCTGTCTCTGGCGCCCAGCTTGTCTATCTGGCAAGTAAGAATAAGAGCTACAGCACCCGCGAACAAGATGCGCTCGTGGATGTTGAGGCCACCCAAACTATTCTGGAAGAGATTGCCGTTGGTATGGGCGGTGCCACATTTACTGCACGCAAGAACGATATGTGTAAGGGTTGCAAGGTCAAACCTTCATGTCCGCTCTATCTTGAAGGCAAGGCGGTGCATCAATGATTGAAAAATACACACCTGATGAAGTAGCGAAGATGATTATCTCGATTGATCCCACATTTCATCTTCCATCTGATGAGCAACGTCCCATCATCTCTATCTTTGATAATCCACTTGAGCCAGCTGTTGTTATCGCTGGCGCCGGCTCTGGCAAGACTGAGACCATGGCTGCGCGCGTTGTGTATTTAGTGGCCAATGGTTTCGCTCGCCCTGATCAAATTCTTGGACTTACCTTCACCCGCAAGGCCGCTGGCGAACTCAATACCCGAATTCGAAAGCGCCTACGCCAGTTTCAGCAGGCGGCAGATAAGCAAGGAATAGAGCGCACTTTTAGCAGCCTTGAGACTGCAGTTACTACTTATCACTCCTATGCCGGGCGGTTGCTCAGTGAACATGCAATTCGTTATGGCATCGATGCCGATGTGCAGCCACTGGGTGAAGCAGCGCTCTGGATGTCTGCCAACAAGTTGGTCCGCGAGTGGGATGACGGCATTTTTAACACAAATGATGCAGCAAGTACCGTTGTGAAAGATTTACTGGGCCTCACCTCAATGGTCTTAGAACATCGCGTGAGCGTTGATCAGATAAGAAGTGCGGATGAAAAAGTCCTTGAGGAACTCGCACAGATGACGGGTGCAACTAACGAAGAGACACGTAAGGTGGCAAAAGTACTCAACCAACGCATTGCAATGCTGCCAATGATGCAAGCATTTTTGGAGGAACGCAGAAAGTCAGGTGAACTCTCATTTGATGATCAGATAGCACTGGCTGCAGATATTGCAGTTAACTTTGCAGATGTCGGGGTATTGGAGCGCGCTAAGTATCCCGTCGTACTTCTTGATGAATATCAAGATACTTCCCAATCTCAGGTGCGTTTGCTTTCGGCCCTCTTCGGTGGCGGCCATCCGGTTACCGCCGTCGGTGACCCTTGCCAATCTATCTATACCTGGCGCGGTGCATCCTCTGGAACGATTAGCGCATTTAATGCAAACTTTCCAAAGGCCGAGGGTGCTACCGGTAAGAAGGTATATGAATTACTGACCACCTACCGAAACGATAAATCAATTCTCGCACTTGCAAATGAAATTTCAGCAGGTGTGCGCGAACTTGAAGGCATTAACGTTGCTGCGCTAAAGCCACACGAACATGCAGGTGCTGGTGATCTCACCTGCGGGATCTTTGAAAACGTTGATGCAGAGGCAGCTGCAATTGCTGAATACTTCACACCGCTTTGGAATAACCCAAGTCGCTTACAACCGCACCTAAAAGTTCCCCGCACCTTCGCCGTACTGGTGCGAAAGCGGGCGCAGATAGCTCTCATTCAAGAGGCGCTAGCAAAGGCGGGAATTCCTTCGGAAGTCCTTGGTTTAGGCGGACTTGTGCATGTTCCGGAAATTGCAGATTTAGTGGCAATGCTGAAAATTATTAACAACCCCAGCGCTGGTGCATCACTGATGCGTCACTTAACCGGAGCGCGCATAAACTTAGGTCCGCGCGATATTGCCGCCCTTGGTCGCTTTGCACGCTCGCGATCAGAGGCGCTCTCATCTGATAGTCGCAGCATTGTGAAGAACATTGTTGCCGGAAACCCAGCATCGGCTGAAGCCGATGATCAATTTATTGGAAGTGTGATTGACGCCCTGGATGAAATCGAGAGGTGCGACAAATCTAAGTTCAGCAGCGCTGGCTACCAACGACTTGCATCTTTTGCATCCGACCTACGTCGCCTGCGTTCTCGTGCATCTGCACCCATTACTGATCTCATCGTTGAAATCGAGCGCTATCTGAACTTAGAAAGTGAAGTGATGTTACGAGATGGTGGCACACATGGCCGGCGCCACCTTGATCGCTTTATGGATGAAGCAGCTAAGTTTGCGCGAAGCGGTGGCTCACTTTCTGCCTTCTTGCAATGGCTCGATGTTGCAAGTGAAGAAGAAGGTGGACTCAAAGCTGGGGCGCCAGAGGCCGATGCCAGTGTGGTTCAGATTCTCACCGTGCATATGGCAAAAGGCGCCGAATGGGATGTTGTTGCAGTTCCAGGGTTAGCGCAGGGGACATTTCCTGGAGCCAATGCAAGTGATCCTGATAACTGGATTACCAATGAACGCCATATTCCATTTTCACTGCGCGGAGATGCTGACATCTTGCCAACGTTTTCTTGGAATGCATCAACAACTAATGCGCAAGCTAAAAAAGCAATCGATGCATTTGCGCAAGAGTGCGTTGACTTTAAGATGCGGGAAGAGATTCGCCTTGGCTATGTTGCCATTACACGTGCTCGCACACACTTATTCTGTTCGACTTCGTTCTGGCGCGATGGCGCAAAACCTGTTCAACCATCTGTGCTTTATGAGAAGGTGCAACAGATCGCAAGTCAGTGCGGCACAGTGCTCAGCGCCCCCACTGCACCAGAGAGCACGGATCGAAACCCAGCCAAAGATATTGAGATCACAGCGCAGTGGCCACAAGATCCACTCGGAGACAAGCGGGCAGCTTTTGATCGCACCGTGGCACTTGTTGAATCAGCTGCGCCGTTAAACCTAGACGCACCTGCACCGGCAGAACTGGCAGAGCTAGTTGAGGATGCCCGGGCAATAATTGCTGAATTTGAAGAGTTTAAGTTAGGTGCGCGCGATGTTGCATTGCCACCGCGTCTTTCTACCTCCACACTCATTGCACTGCATGAAGATCCAGTAGAACTTGCTCGCAACATTCGCCGCCCAATGCCGCGAGCTATGGATGAATACTCACATCGCGGAACGGCATTTCACTTATGGATTGAGAACCATTTCAATGCCAAAACGCTCTTTGATGATGAAGACTTTGATTTGATCACACCTTTTGAGCAAGACCAGAAACTGGAAGACCTGAAAACGAAGTGGCTGGCATCTGAGTGGGCGAAGTTGCAACCGTATGCGGTAGAAGTTCCTTTTGAAACCGTTATTGCTGGCGTGCTTGTGCGCGGTCGCATCGACGCTGTTTATCAGACCAGTAACGGTTTTGAAGTAGTCGACTGGAAGACTGGCTCGAAGACTTTAGGTGAATCATCTGCGGTGCAGCTAGCTGTCTATCGACTTGCCTGGGCTAAGTTGCAGTCAATTGCAGTTGAGCAGGTCTCGGCCGCTTTTTATTATGTGCCGATAAATAAAACAGATCGGCGAGCAAATCTTCTGAGTGAAGATGAGCTCACCGACCTGTTATTACTTAAGTAATTTAGATATCGAAGCGGTCAAGCTCCATAACCTTGCTCCAGGCAGCTACGAAGTCTTCGACAAACTTCGTTGCTGAATCAGCACTCGCGTAGACCTCTGAAAGTGCGCGAAGTTCTGAGTGAGAACCGAAGACTAAGTCTGCGCGAGAAGCGGTCCACTTAACTTTTCCGGTCTTGCGATCTTTTGCTTCAAAAAGCTCGTTCTTAACTGAAGTTGGCGCCCACTCATACTTGGTATCAAGGATGTTGACGAAGAAGTCGTTTGTGAGCGTCTCCTTCTTTGATGTGAGTACACCAGTCTTTGAGCCGTCGTAATTAGCACCGAGTGCGCGAAGACCACCAACAAGCACAGTCATTTCTGGTGGGGTTAATTCAAGGAATGCAGCCTTATCAACGAGTGCGATTTCAGTAGGGTGTGAATCAGATGCACTCTTGTAGTTACGGAAACCATCAGCTGTTGGCTCAAGGTATCCGAATGAGAAGACATCTGTCTGCGCCTGAGTGGCATCTGTGCGACCTGGTGTGAAACGCACCTTGGTCTTCACGCCAGCCTTCTTTGCCGCGATTTCCACGGCAACGGTGCCACCTAAGACAATCAGATCTGCAAGCGAAACCTTCTTCGCTGATTTCTTATTGAAGTTAGTTTGAATCTTCTCCAGAACAGCAAGAACTTTCTTGAGTTCCTTCGGGTTATTGGCTTCCCAGCTGATCTGTGGCTCTAAGCGAATACGAGCACCATTGGCACCGCCACGCTTATCTGTTCCACGGAAAGATGATGCTGATGCCCACGCTGTTGTTACCAACTGCGCAGATGTGAGACCACTGCTAAGAATTCTCTTCTTAAGGATTTCAATCTCAGTCTTACCAATTACTCGCTTTGGGCGAGCTGGAAGTGGATCTTGCCAGATGAGTTCTTCGGATGGAACAAGGGAACCGAGGTAGCGAACTGCAGGTCCCATATCGCGGTGTGTGAGTTTGTACCAGGCGCGAGTAAATGCATCTGCCAGCGCATCGAGATCTTCGGCAAAGCGACGTGAAATCTTTTCATAGGCAGGATCCATGCGAAGTGCTAGATCTGTCGTTTGCATGACAGGTGCATGTGTCTTGCCAGAAATATGTGCATCAGGCACAGCCTTTGCTGCAGATTCATCGGTTGGAATCCATTGAACTGCGCCACCAGGTGACTTGGTCTGCTTCCACTCATACTTAAAGAGAGTTTTAAAGTAGTTGTTATCCCACTTAGTTGGAGTTGATGTCCAAGCACCTTCTAGGCCGCTAGTGATTGTGTCTGAACCTTTTCCAGTTCCAAATGAGTTCTTCCAGCCGAGGCCCATCTCATCGATAGGCGCACCTTCTGGCTCTGCCCCAACATACTTATCGGGATCAGCAGCACCGTGTGCCTTACCAAATGTGTGACCGCCAGCAATGAGGGCAACTGTTTCTTCATCATTCATCGCCATGCGCGCAAATGTTTCACGAATATCGATAGCTGATAAAAGTGGATCTGGATTTCCATCTGGACCTTGTGGGTTTACATAGATAAGGCCCATCTGCACTGCAGCAAGTGGCTTCTCTAGAACACGATTACCTGAGTAACGCTCGTTGGTTAGCCAGACTTTTTCTTTACCCCAGTAAGTCTCATCTGGCTCCCAGACATCTTCGCGTCCGCCACCAAAACCAAAAGTCTTGAGTCCCATTGATTCAATTGCGCAGTTACCAACAAGAATCATGAGATCTGCCCAGGACAACTTCTTGCCGTACTTTTGCTTAATTGGCCAGAGCAAACGACGAGCTTTATCAAGATTTCCGTTATCGGGCCAGCTATTAATAGGAGCAAAGCGTTGCATGCCAGCACCAGCGCCACCGCGACCATCGTGTGTGCGATATGTGCCTGCGCTATGCCAAGCTAAACGAATAAAGAATGGACCGTAATGTCCATAATCTGCTGGCCACCACTCTTGTGATGTTGTCATCAGCGCTTCAATATCTTTCTTTACCGCTTTGATATTGAGCTTTGAGAATTCTTTGGCGTAATCAAAATCTTCACCCATAGGATCAGAGACCGGAGAGTTTGCGCGCAAGACCGAGAGATCTAATCTATTTGGCCACCAGTCAGTGTTATATGTGCCAGCGGTATTGAGTTGGCTACCGGAGTATGGGCACTGCGCGGTAACAGTTGAGGTAGGAGATGCAGTTGTGGTCATGGTTGTTCCTCCAGTTAAGAAAAGCTACAAATAGACTGACTAGATACGAGCACAGGCTAGCCGAAGTGAGAAAAATTGTTAATTCGAAAGCTGGATACCGATAGGCAGATGGTCACTTAACCCGGTGTGTGAGATGTCCATCACGGAGAATTCACCCGGATGTAAATCTTTGGCGAGCAGATAGTCGAACTTAATCGAGGCTCCCCAGCTGGGGTAGGTGTTGCCTGGGGCCAATGAATTCCAGGGGGAGAAGACGGTAGGCAGATTCATAGGCAAGTTCAGATCACCCATAACTATCGCGCGGGTGCCACTTTCTTCTGCAAGCCGTAGCGCCCACATTTTGACTCTACGCAGTTGTCGCAAATTCAATCCTGGCACAAAAGAGAGATGGGTATTCACAACTGTCCAACCATTTTCCAGCACCGCAGCAATTGCAAGACGTGGTTCATCTTTGACGTAGATAAAACGTGGTCTTCCTTTTCCGGTTTCATCACCAGGAACAATGAGAGGTAACCCAAGTAAGGAACGACCTAGATCTAATCTATGCCATGACTTCACCGGTATCTTTGAAACAATTCCAATTCCATAACACCCATGCATGAGTTCTGAATGCGAACTCTTATCTGTAATCAACGCAGGTTCGTGCTCGTGTAATTTTCGCCATGACTCACCGGGTGTTCCAATCACACTGGGACCCATCGCCCAATCGCGCGCACCAACGCTCTCTGCGATTTCGCGAATCTGCGGACGAGACTGCGACCGTGGCAAGAAGTGATCGACTTCCTGAAAGCCCATCACATCCGAGTTCAATGACCGCACGGCAGCGGCAAGTTCGGCGGCCGAATCGGGTGAATTCCTAGGTGGGATTGAGATTCCATGCAGGAGATTCCATGAGGTGATGCGCACCCCCACACACTAGTAACCTGCACCAGTGAGCGCGATAAACCAACACACCTCCCGCATTGATCGTGCAGGTGAACTTCGGGTGAACCAAGAAACACTTGATCAATTGTGGCAACGCGCACAAATCTTGCAGATTGCAGAAGGCCGCATTGCAGCAGTTGATTCAAAATTGAGCCTCATCAACGCCGAACAAGTGGCGGCGAATATTGCCGCACACACTTTTACTGAAGGAAGTCGCTACTTCTTAGGTTTAGATCTGCACACCAAGGCGCCTTTCTTTGCATGGGATACCGAGTGGGTTGGCACGATCGCAGATGAAGTCAAAGAAGTCGGATTCTCCACTGTTCGTGAGATTGGCTCACTACTGAGTGAGCAAGAGTTAGAAATTTCATTACATGCCATGGGGTTAAGTAATTGGCATCGTGCACATCCACGTTGCCCAAGATGTGGTGGCGCAACTCGAGTGGATCTTGGTGGAGCAGCGCGCACGTGCGATGCAGATGGCAGCCAACACCACCCGCGCACCGATTCTGCGGTGATTGTGCTTGTCAAAGATCGCAGTGATCGCATTTTGCTTGGACATCAACCAATCTGGCCAGAAGGTCGTTTCTCCACCTTTGCTGGTTTTCTTGAACCGGGTGAAACATTTGAACAATGCGTTGCGCGCGAAGTTTTAGAAGAATCAGCAGTTGTTGTAACAGAGTTGAACTACTTGGGATCACAACCGTGGCCATTTCCGGCCAGCATCATGATTGCATTTGAAGCAGTGACAGATAATCCAGAGCGCGCACAAGGTGATGGGCAAGAAATCACAGAAGTGAAATGGTTTACCCGCGCGCAATTATTGGCTGCGGCTAAAGATGGTTCGCTCTTGCTCCCACCATCAATTTCAGTTGCCCGCAAGATGATTGAACGCTGGTTGGGTGAGAGCGCACCCGGCGGCCAGACATGGCGATAGAAGACTCAATACTTGCAGCCCTTGATCCTGATCAAAGGGCGGTAGCACTTGCTACACGTGGTCCGGTCTGTGTCATTGCAGGTGCTGGCACCGGAAAAACTCGCGCAATCACACATCGCATTGCCTATGCAGCAGCGATTGGCACGATGGATCCGCAGAAAGTATTGGCGCTGACCTTTACTGCAAAAGCTGCTGGTGAAATGCGAGCCCGACTTCGCACACTTGGCGTGCCGACCGTTGCCGCTCGCACGATTCACTCTGCTGCCCTTAAGCAGCTGCTCTACTTTTGGCCCTCAGTATTCGGTGGTCGCACACCAGATCTGATGACAACCAAGACTGGCTTTCTTACCGAAGCAATTAATCGCGCGGGGCTAAGTGGCTCGCTGCGTGCTACCAACCGCGAATTGATGCGAGATATTGCCGCTGAGATTGAATGGGCGAAGGTTTCTCAAGTCGGACCCACTGATTACATCGATGAAGTAAGTAAGCGAATGCAGAAGCCGCGCGTTACGCCAGAGCAGATGGTTCAGGTCTATACCGCCTATGAATCAATTAAGAAGCAAGAGCTTGCCATTGATTTCGAAGATGTACTTCTCTTATGTTCTGCGATGTTAGAAGAAGAGCGCGATGTGCGCGAGCGAGTGCAAGACCAATATCGGTATTTCACTATCGATGAGTACCAGGATATTTCTCCCATTCAACAGCGACTGATTAATGCTTGGCTTGGAACGCGCACCGATATCTGTGTCGTTGGTGATCCCGCCCAAACTATTTATTCATTTGCTGGCGCTACCCCGGTATTCCTTAATTCATTTACGCAACGTTTTCCGGAGGCCGAAGTTATCCGTTTAACAACTGGATACCGCTCCACTCCTGAAATCACTTTTGCCGCCAATGCGCTCTTGCGTCACGGAACTATGGGTCAGGAACTTGTTGCCTTTAATAGCCATGGCTCGAAACCAATTGTCACCGGCTATGGCGATGAACCGGCAGAGATTCGCGGAGTCATGGCGCAAATCAATGCTCTCTTAGTAAACGGCACCCAGCCACAAGAGGTTGCGATCTTGGCTAGAACTAATGCACAACTTAAAGGTGCAGAGAAAGCAATGCTGGCGCAGAAGATTCCATATCAAGTGCGAAATACAGAAAGATTCTTTGAACGCCGCGAAGTGCGTGATTTCCTCAAGCAAGTGCGGCAAGCATCGGTTATTCCGGCTGAAGGCCAAGGATGGATCGATGAACTACGCTCCCTCGCCCAGCCTTATTTAACAGGTGAAGCAATCGATGGAATTGCAGCGCTACTGCATTTAGCGCGTGAACTAGATGACGATGATAATTTCACTCCAAAAACTCTGCGCACATATCTGCGTGAAGTAGAAGACCGGGTGCAACAGAACAATCCACCGACCATGCCGGTTGTCACACTGGCAACGCTGCATGCAGCTAAAGGTCTGGAATGGGAGCGGGTATTTCTGATCGGTGCATCAGATGGCCAATTGCCGCTGACTAATAGTTCAGGTGAGGCCGTTATCGAAGAGGAGCGAAGGCTCTTTTATGTGGGAATCACCCGCGCCAAGGCTGATCTGCATATCTCTTATCGGGGCAATCCAAGCCAATTCCTGCGTGAATCTGGCCTTATTTAATTGCCTTGCACGAAGCAATGACCATCTTGTACCCTTAGAGTTCGAAAACACGGAAGGGGATTGAAAATGGCAAATGTCATGACTTCAATCATCACAGCAGGCGCATGCGCTGCTGCACCTTCTGCTGCCTTCACACATTCAACAGCTTCTGCAACCAAGCGTTCACATAAGCGAACAGTTTGGCCCACAGCTACAAAGTCAGCGTTTTACGCCAACTTTTATGCAGTGGATGAGGCTACTGGAGTACTAATCGGATAAAACCGAACAGTCCCACAAGGGCCTCAAATCCACTCGATGGATTTGGAGGTCCTTTTTTATTACCCAAATCAAAGAAGAAATCAAAAAGAGATAACAAGAGCAAGACCAACTAGAGAGATAACAGGGGGTGAGGACGATGAGCGTTCTCTTCAGCGAACTACAGGTACCAGGCTGGGCAGAGACCGGCGAAAAGATTGGCCTAAACGATGTGACATTCACATACGACAACGCCAAGGCTTTCACCCTGCCATGCCATCAAGCTGACCCTGAACTCTTCTACTCAGAGACAGATCAGGGAATTGCAGAGGCGAAGGCGCTCTGTGGCACATGTCCGGTGCGCAACAAGTGTCTCGATGGTGCGCTCTCACGCCAAGAACCATGTGGTGTGTGGGGCGGACAGCTCATCGAAGATGGCGTGATCATTGAACGTAAGCGTCGTGCCGGGAGACCGCCACGTCAGGTGATTGCAGCTGCTCGCATTGTTCAGAACGAGCAAGCGCTAGCTTAAGTCAGGTAATTGGCTTAACTTAAAAGGCACACCCACAGAGTGGGTGGCGAGGGATCGCCACCACCTGTGGGTAGGCAAGTAATTGATAGTCAATTGAAATAGCTATTCCGAGCAGCGCTGAAAAGTCGGCCGCCGTATCTGTCTGATTAGCGACAGTGGTGGCATCACAAAATTGCACAATCAATGAAGCCGCCATCGCCGCAATAAAGTGAGCGGCAATTTGTGGATATTCCTTTGCAACATCTGGTGTGAAATCAAGGTGGTCTACTACGCCACGTTGTTCCCTGGATGAAAGCTCATAGCAACGCAGGCAGGGACTCACACCCGGAATTACCAAGGGACCAATCAGCGCACTATCTGCGCGTGGAGAAGGAATGATGAGAAATTTTTCGCCAGAGCTCATCCAGAGTGAAAGAGTTTCCGGATTAATATCACCGCAATGAATACGTAAATCAGGAGTTGATACCTCATCAAGATAATTCTCATGGCGATCAAGGGGAAATAGCGCAAGTTCTCTTCTCATCATCTCGCAATGGCTCTTAAAGGCGGTTCCAGTATCTGATTGCCGGAATGTCGAAAGTGCCATATCGATATCACTGATGAGTGGATATGCCCCACGCGATGCTGGTGTGAAGCGCACTTGCGAAAGTCCACTTGCAAGTAGAAGCGAGTAGAGAAGTGTGGCAACTCGATTGTTTCCCGAAATTTCGCAGAGATAATTTTGCCGGGAACTTAACATTTCAACACCACCATCGATGACACCGGTAATCCAATTTGTTTGGTTTAACTCAGGTGCGCACCTGCGTTGTAACTGTTGGACTCCAGCATCAAATGTGGGTCTACTATTTTTCTTCACTCGGTTATCTAATTTGGAGACAAAACGTTGGGAAACTCTGAGCACACCTTGCTCGTGGTTGATTAATTCTTCTTCTTCGAGTTGAGCTAAGAGCGTGCTCACCGTTGCATCTAGTACGTTAGGTGTTTGTAGGATTTCTTTCTCAGACTTTCCGAGTGCCAGCGCGAGGGCAATCACTTTCTCTTCCGGGGTGGAGATCCGAATGACTCGCTTCAGGGTTCCGAGGAAGTATTGGCCGGGTGTAGTGCTCTGACTTAGTGCAACTCCGCGTTTGAGTTCTCTCATGTGGCAAAGGATGCGCACTTACCTCGGCCTGAACTTGCCGGCGCCGGCGCCGCTGTGTGCAAGGCGAGTGTTTTCTCACCCTATGAGTGCAGGGGAGTACTGCGCGTAAAAAAATAACCCCCGCTCAGTGAGCGAGGGTTATTTCTACGTATATGTGGTGACTTATTCTGGCTTCTTGCCGAGAATGCGATTTACCTTGGTGCCACACACTGGGCAAATACCCTGTGCCATGCGACGACCAGACTCGGAGATCTTTACTGTTCCTTCGAAATCACGCTTTGCTTTGCACTTAACGCAGTAAGCGTCACCCTTGTATGTCTCTACCTCTGACATTTTTGCCTCCGTTCGACCCATGAGCTAGGCGCCATGCGTACTGGTCAAAATAGTACTCTGCGCCACGCTCAAAATCGGGGAAATCACGCGTAGATTCCCTTACATCTTTATTTCCAAGATTATCAAAGGAATTAGGGCAGTTTCGAGAGTTCTGTAGGGGCAAGAAGGGCGCGTTCGGCCGCCTCATAGCCATCCAGATAGGCAGTTGCTAGCTCAGAGTCCTCAAAACGGGATAAAACCTTGGTGAATCCTTCGCCGTGGTCGAAGAATTGAAGGTGGATGGCTTCATGGAAGAGCACATAATCCCGGGCGTATTCTGGAGCGAGCTTCAAACGGTCTGAGATTCTGATGGTGCGATCAACGCTTGTGCATGAGCCCCAACGCTCGCGCATCGGCCTCCATGTAACTGAAATGGGGCGGATAGTAATTTCTGGAGCCAACTCAGTGAGTAATTCATCGATGCGCCGCGCCAAATCTGCCTCACCAGGGGTTTGGGACTGTTCTTGGCTGCGAATCTTGGCAATCATCTCGGGCACGATCACTCGTTCGTCAGCTTTGCTTAAGCGCGCTGGAATAGAGATGACAATTCTTCCACCCTGTCGATAGGCAGAGATACTTTTCTTTCGCCGAGCAGAGCGAATGACGATGATTTCGCCTTCGCCGAGCCCCGGCAGAGTCTCTTCTTCAAATTCACCCGGAAACCCTGAAGTTGTCATTGAGGAAATGTAATAGAAAAAGTCTTCAATTGAAGAGGAATCTAGATTTCTTGACAAGAAAATTTTCTTGTGTCTTAGTGATTTACATTTGATTCCGGTAAAAAAGTCTCGTACTTTGCGCATACGAAGTCCTCGGATAACCGTTTGATATCTGCAAGGGGAAGGCAGATATTAAAATGTGCGCCCGGGGACTTCGCTTTTCTTTTAGGGCTATTTAGAGCAGGCCGCTGAGGTCATCTGGAATCTGGGCAGATTTCATGAATTTTTCAGGATCAAGTAACTCCTGGGCACTTGGCAAAATGCCACTCCAGATCTGATCGCGAGCTGCAATATCTTTTACTTCACGAATCTTCTGCCAGAAAGCGCTCGCTTCTCGCGCTAGTCGAGGAGTTACCTGCAATCCAAGAAGTGACGAGAAGAGTTGTTGTGATGGTGCACTCGTTGCGCGTTGGCGCCGGTAGATCTCGCGAAGTTGGGCAAGTGCCGGCAAACGATCCCCGGCTGCTTGTGTGGTGACTTCATCTGCCCAACCATCGACAAGTGCAAGTACGGTTTCTAGTTTAGAAAGAGCGGCACGTTGTGCTGGTGTTTCCTCCGGTGTAAAGATCCCTTTATTAAGCGCAATCGAGAATGAATTCTCGCCAGATTCCGGATTCATCTGGGAAGGATCAAAGTTCTGCATTGCATCTTCGGCTTGACGTTGAATTGCATCCATATCGATATGAATTCCGCGACCATAATCAACAATGGCGCTGCGAATGTAGGCAACGATCCAAGGATTATGTTCAAATAATCTTGCTACCGAAGCTTCCCGAAGTGCGTGAAAGATATAGACCTCACTCTTTGGGATCTCAAGATCGGTGCTCCACTTTTCAATGTTTTCTGGGATCAATACTGGGTGGGCTGGGGTAAGCAATGGCAGCCCTACATCGTGCACACCTGTGGCCGAGGCTGAAATAGAGCCAATGGCTTGGCCCAACTGAGTGGCAATCATGGAACCGATAAACGTGCGCAAGAGACCAGTGATGGCGCCCATGGAGTTGGCCATCTCTTCTGAGCTTCCTGATGCTTCATCTAGTAGCCCTGAGATTGCAGTGGAGAGTCCAGTAGCAAGTGGCTCCATTGTCTGGTGCCAGCCATCGAGTGTGAGATCCACCCAATCGAGTCGGCTCACGGCGCGTGGGGAAGAAGAGGATTGCGTTGCTGGAAAGTGTGTTGCTTCATTGAGCCAGAGATCAGAAATTTCAAAAGCGCTAGCAACCACACTGACATCTTTAGTGCCGATTGGTTCTGACCCTTGCACTTGCACAAATTTCTTTGCCGTGTCTCGCACGACGTTCTTGGGAAGTGCATCTGTGCTACCACCAGCAAAGGCGGCAAAAGGATTGATAAAACCTGCTGGGTTTATTCCCATCTGTTCAAATTGTTTCTGAATTTGTTCCTGCATTTGGCGCATCATCGCGGAAAAATCTTCCGGCTTCTTACCTTCTTCATCTCCATCATCTGGAGTAAATCCAAAAGGTGACATGTGTAACCCTCTTTTCTCTTTCCGCGCCGCGCTGTCTTCTGGTTCGAGTCTATTCAGATGTATCGAAATGAGCAGTCTGAATATCTAATACATCTAGATTTACTGCAACCATGAGAGTCAGCACTTTCTTCCCAGAAAGGGTAGGCTCTTTTCTATGGATCTCCTCGGCAATAGCTCTGCAATAGTCGCGGGCAGTAGCACTTTTGCCGCCTTGATTTGGTGGGTAGTACCGATAAGCGCTCTCATCGGCGGAATTGGCTACGTCCTGTGGATCTCAAAATTTAAAGGAAAATTCGAATCCGAAACAACGCGATCAGTAGGAAACTTTCAGCGTTTTCAAGACTCTTTTCGCACCGAAACTCAAGCACCGGTAACCCAGGTGCCTCAAGTCCAGGTGCCAGAGGAACAAGTCCCAGAACATCGAGATAACTAGCACGTAATTTATGCACATTCCTCGAATTCCACTTCTTCGAGTGCCGCGCGCGCTTGCTAGAACAGGTTATAGACGGACTTCTAGGATCACCAGAATTCTTATCTCTCTTTTTCTTATCGCGCCCCTCGTTCTTCCTGTTAATTTCGTGTTGATTAATCCTGGCGAAGGAAATCCACTCTTTCCAAAGATGCTCAAAGTTAATTCAGTAAAAACTTATCCCGTCGATGGTCAGATGTTTCTCCTATCTATCTGGGTCACTAACCCCCAAACGCTGGTGCTGGGATTTCAAGTTCTTCACTGTTGGATTAAGCCGACATGTGTAGTCACCCCACGTTCGGTTATCTACCCCAAAGTAACTGATGACAAGGCTGAATTAGCCGAAGGTGCGAAAGAGATGAAGCAATCGCAAAATTCAGCGATTGTGGCAACGAAGAAACTCTTTGCAAAAAAGTATCCAGAGCTCAACCTTGCTGAGCTTACCGATGCATCCCTGAAAGTATCCTTGAAAAATACTGGTGGTCCAAGTGGAGGGCTGATTTTTTCACTTGGTCTAGTAGAACTACTAGCACCTGAGAATCTTTTGCAAGGAAGAAAGATTGCAGCCACCGGAACAATCTCAAAGTCAGGTGCGGTGGGGGCAATTGGTGGCGTTCAAGAGAAGATTGTGGCGGCGCGCGCAGCTGGCGTAGAGCTACTTTTCATCTCCCGGAAAAACTGCGATGAGATCTCGGGTGAGGTAGATGGATTGAAAGTGATTGCCGTCTCAACGCTAGAAGAGGCCTATCTGGCGCTTAAAGGTGGGGGAAATTCCGATTTTCGAGGGGTCCAGGGGTGCACTAATCTATCGGCATGAATAGAAATCGTAGCCCGCTCGTCATTACTGCTGGAATATTGGTTGCACTAGCAGCTGCAACTCTTTACTTCAGCAGCTTCTATATCGACTGGCTCTGGTTTAAATCTGTAGATTTCACATCCGTCTGGACAACAGTTCTTGTCACAAAGATTCAGCTCTTTTTTCTGATCGGGTTAATTACCTCCTTCGTAATCTCACTCAATATCTTTATTGCATATAGAACTCGTCCGCTCTATGTCCCAGCAAGTATTGAAGTCAACGGCCTTGAGCGTTTACGCGCACAGATTGAACCGATTCGGCTCTTAGTCTTTGCCGGAATCTGTCTGGTCCTTATTTATTTTGCTGGATCTTCCGGAATGGCGTTCTGGCGCCAGTGGTTACTCTTTAGAAACTCAACTGAATTTGGCGTTAAGGATCCTCAGTTCAATCTTGATATCTCCTTCTTTGCTTTTAAACTCCCAATTTTCCAGGCCCTGATTGGTTGGGGAATTTCAACCCTTATCTTGGCAGCACTTGCGAGTGCATTCGTTCATTACATGTATGGCGGAATTCGTACAGCTGTGCAAACTGATCGAACAACGGTTGCAGCCAGAGTTCAGATTTCGATCTTGCTCGGACTCATTGTTCTACTCAAAGCTGTTGCTTACTGGTTTGATCGCTTTGCCCTCGCACTTAAAGAGAGCACACTCATCACCGGACTTAAGTTCGCAGATGTCAATGCTTTGCTACCCGCGAAAGCAATCCTGTCCGCTATCGCTGTGGTTTGCTCACTCCTCTTCTTTGCAAATATCGTTCGTCGCTCATGGCTATTGCCAGCAGCAGGCACAGCCTTACTTGTTATCTCTTCAGTTCTCATCGCTGGTCTGTATCCAGCGGCGATTCAGCAATTCCAAGTAAAGCCATCTGAATCATCTAAGGAAGCTCCCTATATTGAGCGCAATATTGAAGCTACCCGCGCCGCTTATGATCTAGACGGAGTTGAGATTCAGGATTACAACGCAACGCTATCTACCAGCGCCGGGCAACTTGCCAAGGATGCGGCGACAATTGCCAACATCCGATTGATGGATCCCAATGTAATTTCTGCAACCTTCCGCCAGCTTCAGCAGATTAAGCCTTATTACACATTCCCACAGTCACTAGATATTGATCGTTACACAATCGATGGAGTTTCTCGTGATGCTGTTGTAGCTGTTCGCGAACTTAATATCGAAGGTAACCCAAGTCGAAATTGGATTAATGATCACTTGGTATATACACACGGCTTCGGTTATGTCGCAGCCTATGCAAATACTGTAGATGCAGATGGAAAGCCAAGTTTTGCAGTCGGCGATCTTCCGCCAACTAAAGGCTTAGGCGAGTTCCAGCCCCGTATCTACTTTGGTGAGAATGTTCCTGACTACTCAATTATTGGTGGAAAGAAGACTGAATCTCCAGTTGAATTCGACTATCCAGATGATAGTTCTGCAAATGGTCAGAAGAATTACACATACACAGGAACCGGTGGTGTTGCCGTTGGTAGCACCATTAATAAGTTGCTCTTTGCAATTAAGTATCAAGAGCAACGCATCTTGCTTTCTAACCTCATTAATGCTGATTCCAAGATTCTCTACAACCGTTCACCTCGTGAGCGCGTAGCGAAGGTTGCTCCATGGCTTACTCTCGATGGAGATCCATATCCATCCATTGTCGATGGCAAAGTTATGTGGATTATCGATGGTTACACAACAAGTGCTGGCTATCCATATGCTCAAACCACATCACTTTCCACAGCAACTGCTGATGCGCTGACAGCGAATTCAACTTCAATTACAGCTCAGACAAATACGAAGGTGAACTACATTCGAAACTCTGTCAAAGCAACTGTCGATGCCTACAACGGAAGCGTCACGCTCTATGAGTGGGATGAGAAAGACCCTGTCCTTAAGACCTGGATGAAGGCATTTCCAAATACAGTAAAGGCAAAGAGCACCATGTCTAAGGGGCTACTGGAGCATGTTCGCTACCCAGAAGATATGTTCCGTGTTCAACGCGACATCCTAAGTTCGTATCATGTGAATAACGCAGCTGCCTTCTACGGTGGACAAGATTTCTGGCGTGTGCCGCGCGATCCCTCTACTTTTGGAGCAAATGCTGGTGCGCAGCCGCCGTACTACATGACTGTGCAGATGCCAGGTTCAAAGACACCGGCGTACTCGCTAACAACTCCATTTGTGCCACGAGGTGGACGTGAAAACCTTTCTGCATTTGCTGCCGTGAATTCAACAGCGGGTCCGGATTATGGAAAAATTACTGTCCTGCAATTACCGCGCAGTACAGCGATCGCAGGACCATCTCAAGTTGCATCGAACTTCGAAGCCAAGCCAGAAGTTGCAAATGCACTCTCGCTTCTGCGACAAGGTGGATCTGATGTTGTGCTTGGTAATTTGCTCACACTTCCAGTTGGAAATGGCCTGCTCTACGTGCAACCGGTCTATGTGTTAGCGACTGCTAACTCGGCTGCCTACCCACTACTTCAGAAAGTGTTGGTCTCATTTGGAGATGTGATTGGTTTTGATAGTTCGCTCAAGGGTGCACTGGATCAAGTATTCGGTGGCAACTCTGGTACGACTTCATCAACAGCAAATCCAACAACGAGCAATAGTTCTGCTGATCTTGCAAGTGCGCTACAAAGTGCTAAGCAAGCAATTGCAGATGGACAAGCCGCACTTGCTAAGGGCGACTTCTCAGCTTATGGTCGCGCACAAGATCGACTCAAGTCAGCTATCGCTGCTGCTCTCGCTGCACAATCGCGCAAGTAGTCAATTACACCTACGCACATCACCGATTTGGTGATGTGTTGTAGTTGCGCTTATGATTGCGCTTCCGACGCGGGGTGGAGCAGCTCGGTAGCTCGCTGGGCTCATAACCCAGAGGTCGTAGGTTCAAATCCTGCCCCCGCTACCAATGAAGTGACTGAGTTTTGTGCTTGTTATCTAATTCTCAGTGAGTGCGTAACGACAAATAGGCTGCTGATAGCCATGGCAGCTGCTGCATACATAGGTGAAGCAAAACCAACTGCGGCAATTGGAATCCCAATCACGTTATAGGCAAATGCCCAGGTGAGGTTTCCTTTGATGGTTGAAAGTGTGCGCTTTGATAAATCAAGGGCATCAATGACACCCATCAGTGCTGGTCGCATCACCGTAATGTCAGCGGTGGAAATTGCAACGTCGGTTCCGGTACCCATGGCAATACTGAGATCAGCAGCAGCCAAAGCTGCGGCATCGTTAACGCCATCACCAATCATCAACACTCGGTGACCAGCGCTTTGTAGTGATGAAACCTTTGCCAACTTATCTTCCGGCAGCACCTGGGCGAGCACTCGATCAGTACTAATTCCCACTTGCTGGGCAACCGATGCTGCACTTTCAGCGTTATCTCCTGTGAGTAACCACGTTGTAATTCCACGCGATTCAAGTGCTGCAATAGTTGTGGCCGAATCGCGCTTAATCTGATCTCCTGATGCAAAGACAGCAAGTGCAACGCCATCCCATGCAAGTACTGAGACTGCCTGCGAATTACTCTCAGCACGCGATATTGCCTCAGAAATCTGGCTATCAAATTCAACACAGCTATGTGCAATTGAAGCTGGCGAACCAATCAGTACAACTGGTGACTTCGGACCAACATTAACGCGAGCAGCAACACCGGCTCCAGGTGTTTGGGTAAATTCGGTAACGGGTAACTGTGTTGCATGATGTGCAAGTGCGTAAGCGGTGATTGCTTGCGCAGTGGGATGATCGCTCTGGCTTTCCAGGGTTAAGGCAGTTGAGAGAATTTTGCCTTCAGTTAATAAGCCGGCAAACTCACTTCCCAGAACTTTCTGTGCTGATACTGGAATAACTACCTCGCGAATATGCATGGAACCATCGGTGAGAGTTCCAGTCTTATCTAGCACTGCCACATCAATGCTTTGAGATATCTCAAGTGCTTGTGGGTTGCGAATAACGATGCCTCGCAGCGCTCCGCGGCCCGATGCCACTAAGAGGGCAACAGGAGTGGCTAATCCGAGTGCGCATGGGCAAGCAATCACCAGGACCGTGATTGCCGTGGATATTGAGAACGAGAGGGATTTGTCTGCGATGAAATACCAATATCCAAATGTTGCTAGTGAAAGGGCGGTAACGACCGGAACGAAGATTGATGCAATCTTATCTGCGAGTTTTTGAATTGGCGCTTTACTTCCTTGCGCAGTGACAACCATTGCAGTGATGCGTGCTAATTCGGTATCGCTACCAATGCGGGTAGCGCGAACGATAATTCGTCCGTTGTTATTCATCGCAGAACCAATGACGCGAGATCCTGGTGAAACTTCAACTGGGGCAGATTCGCCAGTAATGAGTGAATTATCAACCGAACTTTGTCCTGAAATGATTATTCCATCTGTTGCGATACGCCCACCTGGCTTGACCACAAATTCATCGCCTATGACCAGATGAGATATCGGAATGAGAACTTCAACTCCAGCGCGTACAACAGAAACTTCTTTCGCACTGAGTGCCAAGAGGGAAGAGAGGGCGCTGCTGGCGTTGCGCTTAGCGCGTGATTCAAGATAACGCCCGAGAATGACAAAGAAGAGAACGCCGGCAGCAACTTCGGTATAGACATCGCCCTCATTCGTATACGTTGCATAGATTGACCACGCATATGCACTCATTGATCCAAGTGAAATCAAAGTATCCATCGTGGGATGAATGATGTTGCGAATAGCTGCTCTATGAATAGGCCAGGCAACAAAGACAATGAGCGGGGTAGTAATAGCAAGAACTAGCCAAGATACGAAGAGATGATCGGCGTGTGGAGGTTGCGCAATCCCGTAATCTTCAAAAAGTGAAATAAGCCAATCATTGATCGGTTGGTGCCAGCTCATCACCATCGAAATTGCTACCGCAGGAATAGCCAATAGTGTTGCGAAGAAGAGAGCTCGGGCGGCGCCTTTGCGATGTAGAGCAGGGTCAGAGTTATCTGTGAGCAGAGTTGCCGAATAACCAGCAGATTTCACTTGTCTGATGATTTCATCCGGTGATAAATCAGATGGTCCAAGAACGTGCACTGTCTCTGAAGCGAAATTAACGGAGGCAGATACTCCAGGCAGCTCATTGAGTTTGCTCTCAATGGTGTTGACACATGAAGAACACGTCATCCCACTGATAGCGAAAGTTTGCGCTACCAGAGCGTTCTTCTGGAGCGAGCTATCTGAATCTGACATTTTCTGGCTCATCTTGCTACTACCTTATGCGTTCTTCAGGCGAAGAGATTGAACTGCATAGTCGTGTAGGGCTGAATTTGTGGAAAGCCCATTACCACCGTGAGAACCATTTTTTCCATCGAGATTGCTAAATTGCCCACCAGCTTCACGAACAATAATGTCGAGTGCTGCCATATCCCATAGCGCTAGTGATGGCTCAGCAGCAATATCTACTGCACCTTCTGCCACCAACATATGCGACCAGAAATCACCATGGGCTCTGGTGCGCCAAGCACTTTGTAGTAAGTGTTGGAAATTCTCTAACCGATTTCCCCACCCGATTAAGTCTGAGTAGGAAATTGAGGCATCTTCAATCTTTGCAACTTTTGAAACCGAGATTTTTTTTGGCGTTTGGCCATTAACAATGACGAAGGCTCCACCGCCGACAGTTGCATACCAACGGCGAAAGAGTGCAGGTGCACTGACTACTCCTGCTACGACGACTTCACTTCCATCTTCCTGTTTTTCCATCAATGCGATGAGTGTTGCCCATGTGGGCACACCACGCATGAAATTCTTTGTGCCATCGATGGGATCAATAACCCAGTAACGATCTCTTTCTAACCCTTGGGTTCCAAACTCTTCACCGACAATTCCATCATCCGGCCGATCTCTATCAAGCATCGCGCGAATTGCAGATTCTGCAGATTTATCGGCATCGGTGACCGGAGTGTTATCCGGTTTAGTTGTAATTGTTAAATCAAGTGCTTGATATCGAGCCAGTGTGATGGCATCTGCAGCATCTGCTAAACGGTGTGCAAGTGCTAAATCTTCACCGTAATGAGTGCTCATATGCCCAGTCTAACCCTCGTCCTCGGCGAGCTTGACTTCAAGCAACGAGCGAAGACTGCTGACTCTCCTTAAACGCTCGACCTGTAACGAAGGGTCGGATTCAATCCAAGGATTAAGCGAACAGGAAATTTCATGGTGTGAGCAGTTAGGCATGCAGGTTTGCGTCACTTGATAAATATCTGGGAAGGATTCAATAATGCGATCTTTATTTAGATGAGATAGTCCAAAGGCGCGAATACCAGGAGTATCAATAATCCAGCCACCATTTTCAAGAGGTAGTGCAATCGCACTTGATGAGGTGTGGCGGCCGCGCCCAGTGACATCATTAACATCGCCAGTCATTCGATCTGAATTGGGAACCAAGTCATTGATAAGTGTGGATTTTCCAACGCCAGAATGTCCAACAAGAACCGAAATCTTGTCATCGAGAATATCCAAAATAGCTGCAATATCTTGTGTGCGAGACTCGGTCTTTGAAGATGTTGTAATAATGTCAACGCCCAGCGCCTTGTACTCTTGAATGAATTCAGGAACTGGCGAGACATCAACTTTCGTCACAATAATAATGGGCTTAATAGATTCGTGGAAAGCGCTGACAAGGAATCTATCAATGAGCCCGCGACGTGGTTCAGGATTTGCTGATGCAACCACAATCAGTAGCTGATCGATATTTGCAACAATCGTGCGCTCAACACGTGCGACATCATCTACCGTTCTGCTAAGAGAATTTGTACGTTCATTAACAACAACTATTCGTGCAAGTGAGCCTTCACTACCAGTGACATCTCCAACGATTTCAACGAGATCGCCCACTACAACTGATTTAGGTCCAAGCTCGCGAGCTTTCATGGCTGTGATGATTACACCTTCATCAGTTACGCAGGTGGTGCGACCACGATCAACTGTGGTGACAAATGCTGTGATTGAATCTGAATGAGAAGGTCGATCTTTTGTACGCCTGCGAGTAGTGCGAGATGGCCGAATGCGAGCGTCGGATTCGTCGTATTCGCGAGGACTCATAGAACCAAACTCTTCCAGAGCCCTGGGAAATCGGGCAGCGTCTTACGTGTTGTGGCGACATTTTCAATCATGACATCGGGTGTAACAAGGCCAATGACAGCGCCAGCCGTTGCTAATCGATGATCGTCATATGTGTGAAATGTTCCACCATGAAGTGGGGCTGGGGTGATGTGTAGTGCAGTCTCTTCTTCTACAACGCTTCCACCGAGTGCGTTGATTTCTCGCGTCAGTGCTGCCAAACGATCAGTTTCGTGCAGACGAAGGTGACCGATACCGCGCAGATGAGAAGGTGAATCTGCAAGGGCGGCCAGGGCTGCGATAGATGGAGTGAGTTCACCAACATCATGGAGATCTATATCGATTCCATGAATTGAATCACCGCCAGTCAGAGTTAACCCACTAGCGTCTAATTCAACCCGTGCACCCATCTTTGTAAATATCTCGCGCAAATGATCTCCAGGTTGTGTAGTTTCCTTTGGCCAATCTGCAATCGTGATACTGCCACCGCAGACCATCGCAATAGATAAGAATGGTGCTGCGTTAGAAAGATCTGGCTCAATGACTAAATCTTGCCCTGTGAGATATCCAGCCTTCACACTCCAGCTTTGGCTTGCTTTATCAACTTCAACTTCGGCACCAAAATCGCGGAGCATCTGAACCGTCATATCAATATGTGGCATTGAGGGAAGTGAACTTCCATTGTGAGTAACAGTAATTCCTTTTTTCATACTTGGTCCTACAAGTAAGAGCGCTGACAAAAATTGGCTCGACTTACTTGCATCGATTGTTAATTTTCCGCCAGGGATGACACCAGTTCCCTTAATCACCATCGGTAGGGAGTATCGACCTTGATGGTCTATCTCAATTCCAAGTTCTTCTAAAGCCTTAATGACTGGTCCAATAGGTCTTTCATACGAACGTGAATCTCCATCAAAACTGATTTCACCTTGTGCAAGTGCGGCAAGCGGAGGTAAGAACCGCATCACTGTTCCGGCGTTTCCCACATCAATTAGTGCCGGGCCCTTAAGAGGTGCTGGTGTAATTCGCCAGCTCTGATTGTCACCTTGATCATGAATACCGACACCGAGTGAAACAAGACCGGCAGACATTAACTCTGAATCACGTGAGATCAGTGGCTTGCGAATAATTGAGGGCGAGGTTGCCTGGGCAGCAAGAATCAGCGCGCGATTAGTCACCGATTTTGATCCAGGGATGGTTACCTGAGATGAAATCGGCTTTCGTCCGCGAAAAGGTGCGGGCCAGAGTTCGTGCATATGCAGAGTCTAACGCGTGCGTAGGGCGCGAGGAGACGGAGAAAACCTGTAACAAAGTTAGAATTATCAGTATGTGTGGAAGATATGCGCAATCACTGGGCGCAGAAGAGTTAGTCGAGAGCTTTGATTTAGCAGGCTCCACACTCGATCAATCATTGCCGTTGAATTGGAATATTGCGCCGACCAATGAGATTTATATTGTGCGAAGTGAATCCGATTCACGAATCCTCGATTCTGCATCTTGGGGAATCATCGCCCCGTGGCAGAAGAATTTAGCTGATGCACGTGCTTCTCAATCACATGCAATTAATGCACGGAGTGAATCGATCCACGAGAAGCCAACATTTAGACATGCATTTAGAACTTCACGGTGTCTTATTCCTGCAAGTGGCTACTACGAATGGGCAACTTCACTTGGCAAATATTCGCCGAAACAGCCTTTCTATATTTCACACACAAGCGGTGAACAACTTTCTATCGCAGGAATTTGGAGTTCTTGGCAGAGCGAGAAAGGTGTGGTGATTCAGAGCGCAGCGATTATTACCCGGGAAGCAGTGGGAGAGTTGGCAACGATTCATAGCCGGATGCCGGTATTTATGCCGCGTAAGCGCTGGCAAGGTTGGCTTGATACAGAGGCACGAGATATCAACCGGCTGCTTAAGTTGATGGAGGTAGACGAGCCGGATGCGGGGCTGATTGCACAACCTATTTCGCCTCGCGTAAACCTGGTTGCTAACAACGGAGCGGAATTGATTGTTCCCATCGAGCTTGGCGAGCCCGAAACCCTTTTCTAATATAACCTTGCATCAATGACATCGAAGGATTTAGTTCTAGAAAGCGCCGCCGATCGCACTACTCGGTTTGAGCGCGATGCTTTGGTGTTCACAAATCAGCTCTATGCAGCAGCACTTCGTTATACAAAAAATCCAGAAGATGCGCGCGATTTAGTGCAAGACACATACCTCAAGGCTTTCACCTCTTTTCATCAATTTGAAGAAGGTACCAATCTACGTGCCTGGCTCTACCGAGTACTGACAACTACATTTATCAACTCCTATCGCAAAGGACAACGCCAACCACTGATTGCTGATAATGAACTTGAAGACTGGCAAGTGGCTAAAGCCCAAAGTCATACAAGTGATCAAGGGAAATCTGCTGAAACTGTTGCTCTTGAATCCTTACCTGATAGCGATATCAAACGTGCACTACAAGAGATTCCGGAAGAGTTTCGCATGGTTGTCTATTTAGCCGACGTTGAAGGTTTTTCCTATAAAGAGATAGCAGAGATTGTGGGAGCACCTGCAGGCACAGTCATGTCACGTTTGCACAGAGGTCGCAAACAGCTACGTGAGAAACTCACCGACTATGCAAAGGAACTTGGCTATTCAACAGAGTCTTCAGATAAGCCTTCTAGTAAGAAGGGGGGCAGCAAATGAGTTTCATCGAGATTCAATGTAGTGAAGTTCTCTCTTCCGTGATTTTCATCATCGAAGATGAATTAGAGACCGTGCCGCAAGCGGCGCAAATTAACTCCCACTTAACTCACTGCGCTCCCTGCACGGCTGAAATTGAACATGAGCGTCTCATGCACCAGATGCTTGCCGATGTTTTAAAGCGTTCGTGTAATGAGCAAGCCCCGGAGGAACTTCGCCAGAATATTCATCGCCAAATTCGCGAGCAGATGGGTAACTACGCAGGTGCGACCGAAGTGGTCACCCAGTTCAGCATGACTGAAATTTCTATTGAGGTCGATGAGTTCGGAAATATCGAACACCGCGAGATTCAAATCGAACAGACGCACATCCAACACTTCATCGACGACGAGGACTAGCCTTCGAAGCATGAAATCGGCGGATGAAGTCCTGGGAGCGGTTGGCTTCTCTGTGATGACAGTTCGCCCCGGAGATACCTGCGTAACTATGGGTGTCTCTGATCTTCCAGTTGTTGCGCCATCTCATTACTTAACTCTGATGGAGAATGCGTGTGTGGCATCACTCTCGGAATATCTTGACTCCGGTGAAACAACATTTCTGACACATTCAGCTCTTGAAATTGTTGGCTCTGCAACTGCTGGTGCTGAGATCCGTGCTAATTCACGTCTCATTGAAATTGATGGCCGCCAACTCACCTTTACCTGCGATGTTTATGATGGCGAGCGACATTTAGCGCAAGCGCAAATAAAAAGAGCGACAGTTGAGCGATTATCTTTCCTCGCTCGAACTGCCGCTCAATCACTCATTAATGAGTGAAATTTAAGTCAGCGTTTAGGCCTTCTTAGTTGCCCAGAAGATTTCAGCAATCTCATCAATTTTTGCAATGAGTTGATCTGCAACCTTTACATCCTGAGTTCCCTTAGTTCCTGCAGCACCTGCAAGCTTTGTTGCATCATTAAAGAGTGAGTGCAACTGTGGGTAGGCCTCGAAATGTGGAGCCTTGAAGTAATCAGTCCAGAGAACCCAGAGGTGCTCTTTAACTTGGTGTGAACGCTCTTCTTTAATTGCAACAGAACGTGAACGGAAATCTGCATCTGTATTTGCTGCGTACTTCTCCATGCAAGCTTTTACTGAGAGAGCCTCAATCTTTGCTTGTGCTGGATCGTAAACGCCACATGGAAGATCGCAGTGTGCGTGAACAGTGACTTTAGGTGTAAGAAAGTTTCTCATAAGCGGCAGGGTACTCCATTGCTTAAGTCGGTGCATCCTAAGATGACCACTATGGCTAAGTATGCGAGCGTTCGGGTTGAGGGAAACTCGATGGTCCCGACTTATAACGACGGTGACTGGCTGATGGCGCGATGGGCAGATTATTCACTGGCCCACAATCATCTTAGAAAGCTACTGCATCGCCTTCGCCTGCTGAGCACAATCGCTGTGGCAGATGTCGTAGTCATTGAAAGAGAAGAACAACCCGGAATTTATTATGTGAAACGTATTGCAGATGTGCGAGAGCCGGAGTGCGAACTTCCGATGATCTATGTTCTTAGTGATAACCCAGAAGGAACAGATTCACGCACGTGGGGCTGGCTACCAATACATTACGTAAAGGCACGAGTTGAATTCAGGGTTAAGAAAGTGAAGCCAACTTCTCCTTAACCGCAATCACTGATGGATTTGTTAACGAACTTCCATCAGAGAAGAGCAAGGTAGGAACAACTCGATTGCCACTGTTAACTTGCTCCACAAAATCGGCTGAGTCTGGCTCTTGCTCGACATTAATTTCTCGAAAAGTAATTCCTACTTCACCAAGTTGGCTCTTCAGTCTCTTGCAATATCCACACCAATCAGTACTAAACATCACAAACTCTTGACCGGTTAAATCAACTGAGTAAGTCATCGTGTAAATGCCTCATCTAGTAAAGCCTTTGCTTCATCTTCGTGCAGGTGATGACTTCCGGTTGCAGGAGATGCCGCTGCGCGACGAGAGATGCGACGCAATACTCGTGAATCAACACCAGTTCCGCCAATTGATTCAGTCGTGCTTAAGGCAACATGTGGCCAGGCACCTTGATTTGCAGGCTCATCTTGCACCCAGAGCAAGTTAGCATTTGGATGCTTCTTCGCTTCAACTTCCATCTGGGCAACGGGGAATGGATATAAACGCTCAACTCGAACTATTGCAGTGCTGCTGTCATTTAAGCGATTGCGCTCTGCAACGAGGTCGTGATAAATCTTTCCGGAACAGAAAATTATACGAGAAGCATTATTAACGGTTGGATCGCCGATGACTGGCAAGAAAGTTCCCGATGTGAAGTCACTGATAGATGAGGCAGCTGCCTTCAGACGTAACATCGACTTTGGTGTGAAGACAACCATTGGCCGACGCTTTGGATTCGCTGCGTGAAAACGCAGAAGGTGGAAGTAAGAGGCAGGAGTTGATGGTTGGGCCACAGTCATATTCTTCTCGGCACAAAGTGCCAGGAATCGCTCGATACGAGCAGATGAGTGATCCGGGCCTTGGCCTTCATATCCGTGTGGAAGTAAGAGCACTACAGATGAACGCTCACCCCACTTTTGAAGTGCTGATGAGATGAACTCATCGATGATTGTCTGCGCACCATTTGCGAAGTCTCCGAACTGGCCTTCCCACAGGACAAGAGCATCTTCGCGAACAACGGAGTATCCGTATTCAAATCCCATTGCTGCATATTCACTGAGCAATGAATCAACAACAAAGAACTGATTAGCATCTGAAATTAGTGAACGTAGTGGGGTCCACTCACTGCCATTTTCTTTATCAATAATGACAGCGTGACGATTTGAGAATGTTCCGCGACGTGAATCTTGTCCCGCTAACCGAACTGGGTGACCTTCTTTAAGAAGTGAACCGAAGGCGAGCATTTCACCCGTAGACCAGTCGATAGTTCCATCGTTGATGGACTCTGCCCGCTTTTGAAGCTGTGGCAGCAGTTTTGGATGGATATGGAATCCTTCTGGTACCGCAGTTTGGGTTGCTGCAATTTCGCGAACTAGCTGCTCAGAGATAAAGGTTGGTACATCTTCTGCATTGGGAACAATAGGGACTACGAAGTTTGGATCGCTATGTTCTTCATAGTTAGCAACGGATGCAAAGACCTCTTCGAGTTGGACCTGGTAATCGCGAGCAATTTCATCTGCCTCTTCTGGAGTGATATCTCCACGACCAACGAGAGCTTCGGTATATAAAGTACGTGTGGTGCGCTTGGCATCTATGAGCTTGTACATCAACGGCTGTGTAAAGCTTGGCTCATCACCTTCGTTGTGACCACGTCTGCGGTAACAGACCATGTCAATGACAATATCTTTATTAAATGCTTGGCGATATTCAAATGCCATACGTGCAACACGCACACAAGCCTCGGGATCATCACCATTAACGTGAAGAACCGGTGCTTCGATTAACTTAGCAACATCTGTTGAATAACGAGATGTACGTGAAGCATGAGGCGAGGTAGTAAATCCAACTTGGTTGTTAACAACGATATGAATAGTTCCACCCGTGCGATAGCCCGGAAGTTGCGATAGCTGAAGTGTTTCAGCGTTGATACCTTGACCAGCAAATGATGCATCACCATGGAGCAGTATTGGCAAGACTGTGTAAGCACCCTTTGTATTTAAGCGATCTTGCTTAGCGCGAACAATTCCCTCGAGTACTGGGTTAACCGCTTCCAGGTGTGATGGGTTTGCAGCTAAATAAATCTTGGTCTTTGCACCAGATTCTGTTGTGAAGATTCCTTCCGTACCTAAGTGGTACTTCACATCTCCTGAACCATGTACTTGGTTCTCGGCATAGTGCCCTTGGAATTCCTGGAAAATTTGACCGACAGACTTACCCGCAATATTTGCCAGCATATTCAGGCGTCCACGGTGTGGCATGCCGATACATACTTCATCTAGCCCGCGTTCTGCCGCTGCAGAAACAATCGCATCTGTCAGTGGAATTACAGATTCTCCACCTTCAAGTGAGAAGCGCTTTTGCCCGACGAACTTTGTCTGTAAGAAAGATTCAAATGCTTCAGCGCTATTGAGTTTACGTAATATTCGAAGTTGCTCTACGCGATCTGGAACTTCAGAAACACCTTCGACATGTTGCTGGAACCACTGACGCTCTGCCGGGTTTGAAATGTGCATGTACTCAAGTCCGATTGAGCGACAGTATGCATCGCGGAGAATTCCAAGAATCTTACGTAGCGGCAGGAACTTCTTTCCGCCAAATCCACCTGTTGCAAATTCACGATCAAGATCCCAGAGTGTGAGTCCATGTGTGCGCACATCGAGGTCCGGATGATTTCGCTGGATATAAACAAGCGGATCAATATCGGCCATGAGATGTCCCCAGGTGCGATAAGCGTGAATCAGCTGCTGAACGCGCGCTGTCTTATCAATCTCTTCATCTTTGGTTACGGCAAAATCTGATGCCCATCGAATTGGCTCATAGGGAATACGAAGTGCGGTAAAGATTTCGTCATAGAAATCATCTGCGCCAAGAAGATATTCGTTGATACGGCGCAAGAAATCACCAGATTGTGCACCTTGAATAACGCGGTGATCGTAAGTACTTGTCAGTGTTATCACCTTGCTTATTGCAAGACGAGCAAGAGTTTCCGCACTTGCTCCTTGGAACTCTGCTGGGTAATCCATCGCTCCCACACCGAGAATCAGTCCTTGTCCCTGCACTAAACGTGGAACAGAGTGAACAGTTCCAATGGTTCCTGGGTTAGTCAGCGAAACAGTTGTTCCGGCGTAATCTTCAACGGTGAGAGTTCCGGCGCGAGCCTTCTTCACAATCGCTTCATAGGCCGACCAGAACTGCCCGAATTCAAGTTCCTCGCAACCTTTAATTGATGGAACTAGCAATTGACGTGTTCCATCGGGCTTTGCTAAATCAATCGCGATTCCCAAATTGATATGTTCTGGTTTACCAAGTGCTGGCTTTCCTTCGAGTTCACCGTAGAAAGCATTCATCTCTGGCATCGCGCGCAGCGCTTTAATCATCGCGTAGGCAATGATGTGAGTAAATGAAACTTTTCCACCACGGCCACGCTTTAAGTGATTGTTAATGACAATTCGATTATCAATCATGAGCTTTGCCGGAATTGCACGAACAGAAGTTGCTGTTGGAACGGTTAGCGATGCTTCCATGCTCTGGACAACGCGAGCAGATACTCCGCGAATTGGTTCGAGCGTCGAAGCACTTGGTGTTACTAAAGTTGGAATTGGTTTAGCAATCGGATCTGCTGGTGTTGCGGGAGTCGTCGAAAGAGTGCGAACGATTGGTTGCGTTGCAGGAGCCGAAGCCACGGGAGTTGGCTGTGCGACAACTGGAGCTGCAACCGGCGCTACTGGTGCAGCCGGAGTTGGTTGTGCTGAACCTTGAACAGAAATATTTGGGGGAGTAACTGGCTTTGGTGTTGGTGGTGTTCCGGCCTTTGGTTTGTCAGCTATCTGCGGATTATTTTGGAAGTGTGCAATCCACTCACTTGGTACAGACGATGGATCGGCTTGGTATCGCTCAAACATTTCTTCAACGAGCCAATCATTTGCTCCAAAGTCTTGTCCTGATTGCGACACTGAGCGCTCCCTTGCGTCCTTGCGTACATATCTATTACTTACAAACTAGATATAAATCCTGTAACTGAACGTGGCTAAGACTATCGGCTCCACGCACCGCAAATAAATGGCATTTCCCACACAACCAGCGCGAGATTGAGCACAGTTTCCTCACGCTCCCGAGAGGCGGCAGTATCCATTTTTTGAGACAGTTGCCCCATGCACGCAGCAGATACGCGCCCCCTAGCCATCATCACTGGTGGCAGCCGTGGCTTGGGTTTTGAGAGCGCCAAAGCTCTGGCGCTTCGAGGTTTTGATCTGGCGCTAATTGCCAAAGATTCAGAGCGATTAACATCGGCGGCGCAATCAATCCGCGCAGCTTCAGATGGCAGCCAGATCAACATCTCCACATTTACCTGCGATCTCGAACAACCTCATCTTGTACGCAAAGTCATTGATTCAATCAATCAATCTCTGCCTACTCCGCAACTTCTTATTCTTGCTCACGGAGTGATGAGTGAGAAAATGTCGAAGACTCTTAAGACAAATGATGCTGAGTGGCGCAGAGTGATGGCAATTAATCTTGACTCTGTCTTTCAACTTGTCAATGGAATAGCTCCGGCCATGGCAGATGCCCGAAACGGCCGCGTCATTATCTTCTCTGCTTGTTTAGGTCGCATGTCTGGTCCTGGAAATGCCGGAGGGCTTGCGCCGTATCGAATCAGTAAAGCTGGTGTGAACGCATTGGTGCGAAACCTTGCACATGAGACCGGACTTGGCGCTCGCGGATTTCTTGTTGATGCAATCTGTCCTAATCATTCACGAACGGATATGGGTGGTGCGGATGCGCCACGTTCTGCAGAAGAAGGTGCTGCTACTGCAGTTTGGTTAGCGACAAGAGCATTTGATTCAGCCGGTTCAACAGATGCTCAAAAAATTACCGGAGTGCTTTGGGAAGACAACCAGATAGTTCCTTGGTAATTAGCTCTTAACCTTCTTCTTTGGCAATCATAAAAGCGAAGTAAAGCGTTGGAAGTGCAAGTGCCAGAATAACTACCGCACCGATATAGAACTGTCCTTGTATTTGATAGTAGGCCACTCCCACTGCAATTAAGTTGGCCAAGATAGTGGGAGATCTTCCGAAACTCTTTCCGTTTACATATCCGCGAGCTGATGCGAAGAGTCCAATAGCCCCAAGAACTGCAAAGACAACCACTCCAATCAGTGGCGGTAGCTCTTTCTTCTCGTGAGTAAAACCAAGCACAACTAGCCACACACCTAGGGCGAGTACGAGACTTGCCTCGATATAGAGGAGTGCTGCCACTGTTGAACGCTTAGGGGAGAGGTTGGGATTTTCATCTTTTCTTGATTTCCCAGTCATATCGCCGACTGTAGCATTTCAATTGAGCTTCTTCACGACGTCAGTCGTGCCCAATATCCTTATTGCCGTGCCCGGTAAAAAGGAAAAGCTTCCGCTATCTGTAACTCATCCTGAGTTGGCCAAAGAAGCTGATGGTTGGGATCCGAGAAAAACCAGTCACGGCGCACGAGGCAAGTTTGCTTGGGTTTGTCCACTTTCCCATAGATACACAACCTCTATGTCTCTCAGAACACATCGCGGAACTGGCTGCCCAATATGTGCAAACAGAAAAGTATTAAAAGGATTCAATGACTTAGCCACAACCCATCCAGACTTGGCGAAAGAAGCAGTTGACTGGGATCCATCAACAGTAATTGCAGGAAGTCATAAGAAGCTGAAGTGGAGATGTAAATACCTGCACATTTTCGAAACGACTGTCGGAAGTCGGTCTGGTAAACACAAATCTGGCTGCCCAGTTTGTGTAAATCAAAAACTATTTGTTGGATTCAACGATATTGGAACTACGCGTCCTGATTTGGCCATAGAAGCAGACGGTTGGGACCCAGCAACTGTCATCACAGGTAGCAATAAGAAATTTACTTGGAAATGCAAGCTAGGACATCGCTATAGTGCGACCATTTCAGATCGAATGGGTAATGAAAAAAAACAACATAAAGGAACAGATTGTCCCTTTTGTGCAAATCAAAAGGTATTAATTGGATTTAATGATCTGAAAACAACACATCCACAGATTGCGAAAGAGGCTGATGGTTGGGATCCATCAACAGTAATTGCAGGTACCTCTCAAAAAAGAAATTGGCGTTGCCCACAAAACCATACATATTCAACTGGGGTCAGTTTACGAGCTTTGCGCGGTTACCAATGTCCTGTTTGTGCAAACAAAAATGTTCTTCCAGGCTTTAATGATCTAGCGACAACAGATCCAGAGGTCGCCGTAAGTGCATTTAATTGGGACCCTCGTACTGTCACGCGGGGTAGTAGCAAAAAAAGGCAATGGACTTGCTCAGAAGGGCATATTTTTGAATCGCCTCCGATGGCTCGTACAGGCGAAAATAGAAGCAACTGCCCTTATTGTGCGCACCAAAAAGTTTTTGCAGGCTTTAATGATTTTGTAACAACTAATCCGGAAGCTGCAAAAGAGGCGGATGGTTGGGATCCTACTGAGTTGATCGGTGGAAGTAAGGTTGTTAAAGATTGGAAGTGTTCAAAAGGGCACTCATATAGAATGTCTATCTTCAATAGGAATCGCGCCCAAATCGGATGCCCATTTTGTGGAAATCGAAAAGCTCTTAAAAATTTTAATGACTTAGCTACCACTCACCCTAAGTTGGCACTAGAAGCAGATGGTTGGGATCCCACAACCGTTATTGCGAGTAGTGAACAAAAGTTTAAGTGGAAGTGCAGCAAAGGGCACTCCTACTCCTCTGTGCTTTCTAGCCGAGCGTATGCAGGGAATGGATGCCCTGTGTGCGCAAACAGAATAGTTGTATCTGGTATTAATGACTTAGCAACAACCCATCCAGAAATTGCAAAACAGGCTGATGGTTGGGACCCCTCTATTGTTTCTTATGGAAATGAAACCAAAAAATGGTGGCTCTGCTCCGAAGGGCATCGATTCAAGAACTCACCAAATGGTCGAACAATGGGCAGAGGCTGCCCATCTTGTGCTGAGTCAGGTTTTGACCCAAATAAAGATGCCTTTTTATATTTTCTTGAACACCCTAACTGGGTGATGTATCAAATTGGAATCACAAACACCCCAGAAAGCCGATTCAAAAAGCACAAAAGGTTGGGCTGGAACGTTTTAGAACTCCGAGGCCCAATGGACGGACATCTTACGCAACAATGGGAGTCAGCAATACTTCGAATGCTTAAAGCAAGAGGCGCTGATTTATCTAACGCCAAAATTGCTGGAAAGTTTGACGGTTACTCAGAGGCTTGGAGCAAGTCCACTTTTGAGGTTAAGTCCATCAAAGAGCTAATGCGGTTAACTGAAGAGTTTGAGGCTTAATTCCCCGCATTGTCCGTCTAAGCAAGTGATTAGTTCATATATATTCATTCAACTATCCTTAACCCATGGCTCGCGACTATATCCTCGAAATAAATGAGACGAGTGCGACCCTGACTTCTATTGAAAAAGTCTTGGACCTGCCGAAGCTTGAAGCCGAAGTGGTCGAACTTGAAGCAGCTGCAGGCGTTCCGAATTTATGGGATGACCCTGATAAAGCTCAAGCAGTTACGAGCAAGCTATCTCGCGTGCAATCAACAATTTCAAGACTTACTGGGTTGCGCCGTCGGGTTGATGAGCTTCCGCTTCTCTTTGAATTAGCAGCGGGTGAACCGGATGGATCAGCCCTTACGGATGCCGAAGGTGAATTGGATTCAGCAAAGAAAGCAATTAGTGAATTAGAAGTAACGACGTTACTTAACGGCGAGTACGACGCACGTGATGCGCTGATAACTATTCGTTCTGAAGCAGGTGGCGTAGAAGCTGCCGACTGGGCTGAGATGTTGATGCGTATGTATTTACGTTATTGCGAACGTCACGAATTTAAAGTTGACGTGTTAGAAACTTCCTTTGCTGAAGAAGCGGGGATTAAATCGACAACATTTAGAGTCAGCGCCCCGTATGCATATGGCACGCTTTCAGTAGAGCAGGGAACTCATCGCCTAGTGAGAATTTCTCCGTTCGACTCTCAATCACGTAGACATACATCATTTGCTGGCGTGGAAATTGTTCCTGTTGTCGAACAGAGTGATCACATTGAAATTGATGAGAAAGAAGTGCGCGTAGATGTCTATCGCTCATCTGGTCCGGGCGGACAGGGAGTCAATACAACAGACTCTGCTGTGCGCTTGACCCACGTTCCGACCGGGATTGTTGTGTCATGTCAGAACGAACGCTCACAGATCCAAAATAAAGCAACGGCGATGGCTGTTTTACAATCAAAGTTATTGGAACGTCGTCGCCAGGAAGAGCAGGCGAAGATAAATGCGCTCAAGGGCGATAATTCGGGCTCATGGGGAAACCAGATGCGTTCCTATGTATTAGCGCCGTATCAAATGGTGAAAGATCTCCGTAATAACCATGAAACGGGAAATACTTCAGCGGTGTTAAATGGAGAAATTGATGATTTCATCGAAGCGGGAATTCGCTGGCGCCGTAGCGCGTCACAATAATTCTCGGCAATAACCAGCTGATTCACGCGTAATGTGATTCTTATTTCCTCTGTGAATTCCCATAAAAACCCCGAATCAACCCTAAATTCCCAGCTTGCCTACCTAAACTAGGCCTAGGTCTCACGAGCGCATCACCATGCGCCTATATAAGGAGCAGATAGTGATTAAGTTTGAGAATGTCACCAAGGTTTACTCGGGTCAGGATCGTCCTGCCCTCGAGAATGTCACGCTCGAAATTACCAAAGGTGAATTTGTTTTCTTGGTAGGTATGTCAGGTTCTGGTAAATCAACATTCTTGCGTTTGATTCTGCGCGAAGAGCGCCCAACATCTGGCGTCATACACGTTGCGGGCAAAGATTTAGGAACTCTTGCAAACCATAAAGTGCCTGAGCTTCGTCGCCAACTAGGCACTGTTTTTCAGGATTTTAGACTGCTTCCCAATAAAACGATTTCAGAGAACATTGCATTCTCATTACACGTGCTCGGCTATTCGCAGAAGGAGATTAATCGCGAAGTTCCGGAGATGCTTGAACTTGTTGGCCTGGAAGATAAGGGTGATCGCTTACCTTCTGAAATCTCAGGTGGAGAGCAACAGCGCGTTGCGATTGCTCGTGCTTATGTCACACGCCCTGCAATCATCATCGCGGATGAGCCAACTGGAAACCTAGACCCGGCACTCTCTGTGGGAATTATGAAGTTACTCGACCGCATCAACCGTGAGGGTACGACCGTATTGATGGCTACCCACGATTCTGGAATTGTTGATCAGATGCGCAAGCGAGTCATTGAACTTGATGGTGGCCATGTTATTCGCGATCAAATTCGCGGCGTCTACGGATACACAGGATAAGAGGAAAACAATGCGCGCAGGATTTCTCTTCAGTGAAGTTCGAATAGGACTTCGACGTAACCTCACAATGACATTTGCCGTCATCGTCACCGTTGCAATTTCACTTTCTCTTCTCGGCATTGGCTTACTCTCAAATTCACAAGTAAATGCGATGAAAGATTATTGGTATGACAAGATTGAAGTATCTGTATTTCTCTGCGGATCACTCTCCGAGTCACCGTCATGTAGCGGTGGGGTTGTTACTCCCGAACAGCGCACATCAATCAAATCAGATTTAGAGGCTCTGCCAGTTGTGCAGAGCGTCTTCTATGAATCACAAACTGAAGCCTTTGCTCGCTTTAAAGAGCGTTTTAAGAGTTCGGCAATTGCACAGAACGTTACTGCCGATCAATTACCAGAATCCTTCCGCGTTAAGTTAAAAGACCCAACGCAATTCGATGTCGTCGTCAGTGCATTTAGCGGTCGACCTGGTGTTGATGTAGTGCAAGATCAGCGCAGCATTCTCGAGAAGTTCTTCCAGCTCCTTGCCGTACTGCGCAATGGTGCATTGATTGTCGGCCTTCTTTCAGTGCTCACTGCAGCGTTGCTGATTAGCAACACTCTTCGAATTGCGGCATTTAATCGTCGTCGTGAAACTGGTGTGATGCGACTTGTAGGTGCTTCCTCGTGGTCAATTCAACTTCCATTCTTACTGGAAGGTGTTTTCGCGGCATTTATTGGATGGATGCTTGCCAGTGGATTGCTCGCCGCACTTAAGTATGTCGTCGAAACTAAAGTCGCCCCGTTACTTACCTTTACTAAGTTCTTTGGCTGGGGAGAAGTGGCGCTAGCTTCTGGTTGGCTACTTCTCACAGGCCTCGTGGTCTCAACTATTGCATCTGTAGTAACACTGCGCCGATACCTCAAGGTGTAATTTTATGGTCAAAGAGCTCGGACGAAAGCTGATTGCACAGAACAAAAAGGCTCGTCACGACTTTGCAATAGAAGATGTCTATGAGTGCGGGATTGTGCTTACAGGTACTGAAGTGAAATCACTTCGTGCTGGGCGTGCCTCACTCATTGATGGTTTTGCCATGATTGAAAATGGCGAACTCTGGCTACATGGTGTTCACATTCCTGAATACACAGAAGGTACGTGGACTAATCACACCCCGCGTCGCAAGCGAAAGCTGCTCGTTAATAAGATTGAAATTCGCAAGATTGCCGCCCGCACCAAAGACTCAGGAATCACACTGGTGCCATTGCAGCTCTACTTTAAGGATGGAAAAGCCAAGGTTGAAGTTGCTATTGCAAAGGGCAAGAAGGCTCATGACAAGCGATCAACTCTGATGGAACAGCAAGCTAAGCGCGAGGTAAATCGCGAACTTTCCCGCCGCCAATCTGGGAAAGACAGTTAATCAATGCCCCCAAGCGGGCATTTTGAGGAAGTCGTAACCTTCTCTATACTTATCTCATACCGTTTGGCTCGATCGAGTTTGGCAGACAAGAATGCCGCTCCATACCTCGCCAAATAACTAATTCACACAAAATCTTTCCTCACGGAAATCAACGGGTGAATTGTCGAAAAAATAGGAAATACAACTACATAGTGTGAATTACGTTTTCCACGTAATTCCCCATTTCAACTTGGGGGTGAACGGTCTCGACTTTAGTTGTTGAGGCAGGGGAAGCGGGCCGAGGAAGCCGGGATGATCTCGTAAACCATGAAACCTGTGCAAAAATAACTGCAGACAACAGTCGCAGTGATTTCGCCCTAGCTGCATAAGCTAGTTCCGAATCCGTCAGCCCGGGCGCGCTCTCGTCCCGGAATCTGGCGTCGCTAGAGAGCTCTTCATCGAGATAGCGTTGCGAATATCTCGAGAGAACAGTTTCGCAAATGAGTTCGTTGAATACTTGTGTGTAAGAGATTCAGAACTGAGAAAACGATAAACGCACTACGCCCGTAGAAGCCCTGTTTTAATTCTGAAGGACCCGGGTTCGATTCCCGGCACCTCCACCAGCTCGGCAAGTTTGGCACGAATGTATCCAGGAAGAATACTTCAATTAGTAATTGATTATTGTTTGTAAAGTTCCTTGTATCCCTTTGGGCATTTCGGACTTGTGGATTCTACTTTTGTGATTTTTCCTTTCATTTCACAAGTCAAAGTTACTGTGGGTAGAAATTTGTACTTAGTTACAATACTTTTTAATTCAGTATTAGCGCTTTTAATTGCAGAGATATAATCTTTTTTCATGGCTTTCCAAGTTTTCATATCAATTTTGTCGCAGTCAATTAATACTTGCCCTGGCGTCAACTGTTCTTTGTCAATCTCTACCCTGGCTAAATCTCTGTTTTTACTTAATGGCGCCTTCAAATAGAGAAAAAAAGAAGCACTATCGTAAGTTTCATTGATGGCTTCACAATCCTTCATAACTTTTAGATCTGACTTATTTTGAGCTTGGGCAGTGCTTACTGAAACAATCACAATCGATATCCCAATTAGGAGGCATATATACCCCTTTGGAACTTTTCTCATGTTCTTAGTATCCCAAGTCTTCACATTAAGACCAAGTTACTTGTCTCCATCTTCGGAGCCAGGTTTTAGACCTTCAAAAATTTCTTTGCAGATTGGACAGACAGGATATTTCTGCGGATCGCGAGAAGGAACCCATTTCTTCCCGCATAGCGCTCTCACAGATTTGCCGGTCATTGCTGATTCAACAATTTTTTCTTTCTTTATGTAATGTGCAAATCGATCATGGCCGCCATCATCTTCTTGTTCAACTGGGCGCGTGAGGGTGTCTGTATCGCTCTCAAGGGAAGGAGTACCGCGACCAAAAAGTGGCATGCGCGTAGTATCTAACAAAAACTAGCCACATAGCCATCTCGCCTTCCGGTAGAATTTTGCCGATGAAAGACTTACTGCGCACCGAGCATTTATCGCGTGCTGATGTCGAATTACTCCTCGACACCGCTGCAGATTTCGCGCAGAGCCCACTTCGCTCCCACACCGCGCTCCACAACAAGAGCGTTGCCATCTATATGACTAAGCCATCCACCCGTACTCGCCTGGCATCTGAAACGGCCGTGGCACATTTGGGCGGAACACCAATCTTTATTCGCGGTGATGAACTACAACTTGGCCGCGGGGAAACAATTGCGGATACCGCCAAGATTATTAGTGGATATTGCGATGCACTGATAGTTCGAACCTTTGCGCAATCAGATATCGATGAACTCGGCGCACACGCCAGCATTCCCGTGATTAACGGCTTGAGCGATGACGACCACCCAACACAGTTGCTCGCTGATTGGTTAACAATTCGTGAAAATTTTGGCGCTGACATAACAGGCCGCAAATTTGTTTATCTCGGTGATGGAAATAATATGAGTCACGCATGGTTGATTATGGGCGCAATCATGGGCGCACACGTTGTGACAGCGACGCCAGATGGCGAATGGGCACCTGATGCGGCGGTGGTTAGCAAAGCAAGAGCGATTGCTAGAACTAGCGGAGCGACGATTGAGGTAACAAACGATCCTGAATCTGCAGCGAGAGGTGCATCTGTTCTCTATACAGATGTGTGGATGTCGATGGGTGATCCCGAAGCTGAACGCGCTAAAAAAACAAAGGCTCTCGAACCATTTGCAATTACAAAAGAATTAATGTCGCTAACAGAAAAAGATTCAATTTTTATGCATTGTCTTCCAGCTCATCGAGGAGAAGAAGTTTCGGGCTTTGTTATTGATGGGCCAAAGTCGGTAATCTGGCGTGAAGCATTTCACCGTCGTACAACCATTCAGGCATTGCTCTATCACTTAACTCGCGGTGAAATTAAGGGCAATTAACCAAGATTTTGTATTCTTTTGAGTGGCTGTTGCTCTGAGATACATGTATCTTTTCCCCCATGAGAGTTGCAGTCCCGAGAGAAATTAGAGATGGCGAGAAGCGCGTAGCGCTAGTCCCAGACATCATCAACAAATTAACCAAATTAGGTTATGAAGTTGTCATTGAATCTGGAGCGGGTGTTCATGCTCAAGCTACAGATGAGCTGTTCATAGCAGCAGGGGCAACAATCAAAAGCGGCAATGTCATTGGTGATGCCGACGTTGTTCTCTGCGTTACTTCACTTACTCCAGCACAGATATCGTCCTTAAAAAAGGGCGCAGTCACAATCTCTTTCTTATCTCCAGTAACGGCCATAGATTCAATCGATGCAGCGGTCACAGCGGGTGTCACAGCTTTCTCACTTGAACTAGTCCCACGTATTTCACGTGCACAGTCAATGGATGCGCTGACATCTCAAGCACTCTGTGCTGGTTATCGAGCAGCACTCGTTGGCGCAGAACTTTCTCCGCGCTTTTTCCCAATGCTCATGACCGCCGCAGGAACCGTTACTCCCGCGCAAGTACTTGTTCTGGGTGCTGGTGTGGCAGGACTACAGGCAATTGCAACCGCTCGCCGACTTGGCGCCGTTGTATCTGCCTACGATGTTCGCCCATCTTCTGCTGATGAAGTGAAATCAATGGGCGCAACATTTATTGATTTGGAACTTGAGGCACTTGAAGGTGCTGGTGGTTATGCACGTGAAATGACGGAAGAGCGTGCAGCAAAGCAACGCGAACTCTTGACTCCATATATTGCCAAATCGCATCTTGTTATTACAACTGCTGCAGTTCCAGGACGAGCAGCACCGCGTTTGATGACTGCAGCCATGATTGATGCGATGGAGGCAGGAACAATCATCGTTGATCTCGCTGCCGAAACTGGTGGAAATGCTGAAGGTTCAAAGCCGGGAGAGATTGTCACTACCGCCAAGGGTGTTCAGATTTGGGGCGGTAAAGATGTGCCGAGCCAGTTGCCGTTCCATGCTTCAAGTCTGTATTCACGTAACGTGGTCAACTTACTTACCTTGATGACAACTGCAGCAAAGGATGGCGAAAAAGTAGCACTAAATATTGACTTCACAGATGAAATTATTGATAAGGCCGCACTTACACATGCAGGTGCCAAGCACACACCTGGAGCTAGTGAAAAAGGAGGCAGCAACTAATGGATGCAATTGCCGTTATCTCAATCTTCACCCTTGCAGTATTCGTGGGGTTTGAAGTTGTATCAAAGGTTTCATCAACGCTACACACGCCCCTGATGTCTGGCGCTAACGCAATTCACGGTGTCATCCTTGTTGGTGCAATCATCGTTGCAGATCACAGTGAGAGTAACCTAGAGCTTGGACTCTCACTGGCCGCAATTGTTTTAGCAACAATCAATATGGTTGGTGGCTTTGTAGTTACCGATCGCATGCTTGAGATGTTCAAGCCTAAGAAGGGAGACCAGAAGTGAGTAGCACTCTCTATAGCTTGGTAGGTCTCGCTGCCGGTGTGGCATTTATCTTGGCACTTAAAGGACTCTCGCATCCAAAGACTGCACGCCGCGGTAACTTAATTGGTGCCTTTGGTGCAACAGTCGCAACTCTTTCAGTCTTTCTCTATGTCACTCCGAGCGGAGACGGTGCAGAGACACATTCACTGCCAATTCATAACTTGGGTTGGATCTTGGGTGCAATCGCAGTGGGTCTGATTATTGGAGTACCTGCGGCTCGCAAAGTTGAGATGACTCAGATGCCACAGCTTGTCGCACTCTTTAATGGTGTGGGCGGTGGCGCTGCAGCACTTGTTGCAATCGTGGAGTACTTAAATCTTGGCGATAGCGCAACGACAGCAGAAGTAATCTTCACTGTCTTTACCGTTGTTGTGGGCTGCGTATCTTTCAGCGGTTCCATCATTACATTTATGAAGCTACAAGAACTTATGACTACGCGCCCAGTGGTATTTCCTGGCGGTAGATTTGTTATCGCTGCCACCCTCGCTGCAGTACTTGGGGTCAGCGTCTGGGTTGTAATTGCCCTTGGAACAACTCCACTACTAGTTCTTGCAGTGATCTCGTTGCTCTTTGGTGTGCTCTTTGTACTCCCAGTGGGTGGTGCAGATGTACCTATCGTGATCTCACTGCTCAACGCATTCACAGGTCTGACTGTTGCAGCAAGTGGTTATGTGCTCTCATCAACACTTTTGATTATTGCAGGAACTCTTGTCGGTGCTTCAGGAACAATTCTGACTCGCTTGATGGCAGAGGCGATGGGACGCTCACTCTTTGGAACTCTCTTCGGTGCATTTACTGCAAAACCACAGGCAGCAACTGGCACAGCAGAAGAACGTCCAGTTCGCTCAGGATCTCCTGATGACGTTGCGATTCTTCTTAATTATGCCCGACGTGTAGTTATCGTTCCTGGCTTCGGACTTGCCGTTGCGCAGGCGCAACACACAGTGCGCGAACTTGCCGACCTTATGCTTTCAAAAGGTATTGATGTTGCATATGGAATTCACCCGGTAGCTGGTCGTATGCCAGGACATATGAACGTACTTCTTGCTGAAGCAAATGTTCCTTATGATCAATTAGCTGAAATGGATGAAGTCAATCCAACATTTGGTCAGACAGATGTCGCCATTGTTATTGGAGCAAATGACGTTGTGAATCCTGCAGCACAAACAACTCCAGGTTGCCCAATCTACGGAATGCCTATCTTGGAAGTAAATCACGCTGCCAACATCATCTTCCTGAAGCGCTCTATGCGCCCAGGATTTGCTGGCATCGAAAATGAACTTCTCTATGACCCAAAGACAATGCTTCTCTTCGGTGATGCCAAAGCATCGCTGACTAAAGTTGTCTCAGCACTGAAAGCGCTATAAGAACTAGCTTTCTTGTAGGTCAGTTGGAGCGTTGTGCACATCCAAAATCTTGGTGCGGTTCACCGGACGCTTGGCATCGTCCTTGTATATCGCTGGAATTGAGCCAAGTAGGCCCTTCTGGAAATCTTCAAACGCTTGCAGAACTTCACTCTTTGTATTCATCACAAAGGGACCCATCCAGGCAACAGGTTCCTTAATCGGTTGCCCGCCAAGAATGAAGAGCTCCAAGTTTGGAGAACGCGACTCTTGTTGATTTGCGGCGCGAACAACAATGCAATCACCTTCACCGAAGACGGTGAGTTGACCCATTGAAATCGGACGCTGTTCATCTCCGACAAAACCCTGACCTGACATTGAGTAAACAAGTGCGTTGTAATCCTTGCGCCAAGGAAGTCTAAGTTCGGCACCAGGTGCAACGGTTGCGTGAATGAGAGTAATCGGAGTCTGGGTTGATCCTGGCCCAACGTGACCATCGAGTTCACCAGCAATAATTCGAATAAGTGATCCACCATCAGTTGATGTTAGAAGTGCGACATCTTTTGCTCGCACATCTTGATATGCAGGAGGCGACCACTTCTTCACAGCAGGAAGATTTACCCAGAGTTGGAAGCCATGAAATAAACCGCCAGAGACCACTAAATGTTCTGGGGGAGTTTCGATGTGAAGAATTCCACCACCAGCTGTCATCCATTGCGTGTCGCCATCTGTAATCGAGCCACCACCACCATTGGAATCTTTATGATCGAAGATGCCGTCAATAATGTATGTGACAGTTTCAAAACCACGGTGTGGATGCCACGGAGTACCTTTTGGTTCACCTGGCGCGTATTCAACTTCTCCCATTTGGTCTAAGTGAATAAAAGGATCTAACTCCGCAAGATCAACACCGGCAAATGCACGTCGAACAGGAAAACCTTCGCCCTCAAATCCTTGCGGCGCAGTTGTAATGCTCTTGATGCCTCGCGCACGCAGATGTGAAGCATCGGTGATGCGAGGAAGAATTGTTATATCGCTAACGGTTACTGCTGGCATTGGTGCTCCTTTGTGATGAGCCAAATGTAGTTGAACTTTCAACTACCTGCAACTTGGCCATTTTTTGTGGCGTGGATGCTTAAGTCAGAGCGAAAATCGATGAGCCCCGCAAGCGGTCTAGAATATGGTCGTGAATAAGCACGCACCGAAGCTCAACAAAGTGGTTCTGTATTACGGCTTCACCCCTGTTGCAGATCCCGAGGCGATGCGTCTATGGCAGAAACAACTCTGCGAATCCTTAAATCTCAAAGGTCGCATCTTGATTTCTCCACATGGAATTAACGGAACTGTTGGCGGTGAGATGGCCGAAGTGAAGAAGTATGTGCGCGAAACCCGTCGCTATCAAGGTTTCAAAAACATCACTTTTAAATGGTCAGATGGAACTGGAACTGAGTTTCCACGGCTTCGGGTGGTCGTCAAAGATGAACTCGTAGCCTTTGGAAACCCTGATGAGATAAAAGTTGACGAAAATGGTGTCATTGGCGGCGGAGTTCATCTTCGCCCAGAACAGGTAGAAGAACTTGTCAAAGAGCGCGGCGATGAAGTTGTCTTTTTTGATGGAAGAAATGCGTATGAAGCAAAAATTGGCAAGTTCAAAAATGCAGTTGTTCCAGATGTTGAGTCTTCCCGCGACTTTGTGAAGGAAATTGAAAGCGGAAAATACGATCACTTGAAGGATAAGCCGGTTGTTACATATTGCACAGGAGGGATTCGATGTGAAATTCTCTCTGTGGTCATGAAAAACCGAGGATTTAACGAGGTCTATCAAATAGATGGTGGCATTGTGAAGTATGGCGATCGCTTCGGCGATGAGGCTTCTTGGGAAGGTTCGCTCTATATTTTTGATGATCGCATCTCTATGGATTTTTCAGATAAGGCAAAAGTCATCGGAGAATGCGATAAGTGCAAAGCTCCAACCAAGGATTTTCGAAACTGCAACACAGCATCTTGTCATCAGTTGATTTTGCTCTGCGATAGCTGTGCAGCACTGCCATCTAATTTAAGTTGCACCCACGACCAGAGTCGTCACCGCGATTCTGAATTGATTGGCTAACACTTCAAGCGTTCGTCCCCTGATTAACTTACCTCTGCCATAAGATTGAGTAATGATTTGGTGGCCGGCGCAGATACCAACTCTTTCGCATGGACTGATTACCCTTCGTCCAAGCACTGAGGAAGATGTTGATGCGATTTTTAAGGCCTGCCAGGACCCGCTCATTCCAGCATTTACGACAGTGCCTTCGAACTACACGATTGATCACGCAATCGAATTTGTGCGCAATGTCCCATTCGCTTTTGCAGAGCGCCGCGAAATGTTATTTATTATTGATTACGGAAATGGTGCTGATAAGAAATTTGCTGGAGAGATCTCACTTCATTCGGTCAATATTCGAAACCACACAGCTGAGATTGGTTACTGGATTGATTCCACTCAGCGTAGTAAGGGAATTGGCACTACCGCCACACAAATGATTACCGAACTTGGATTACGTGAAATTGGATTCAAGCGGATTGAAGCACTGGTTGATGTTGATAACCACGCATCTCAGAAGTTGTTAATTAGCGCAGGCTATGAAAAAGAAGGAATCATGCGCAAGAAAGTCACCCGCGAGGATCGCGGGCAGATAGATATGGCACTCTTTGCGGCAACCGATTCAACATGGGGGAGGTAGATATGGAATCACTTGTCCTACTTGTCTCTGTCTTAGTTTCCGTAGTTCTATTCAGTGCACCTATTTCGATTCTCCTCTCAAGCCGAATAGCGCAATCGCTGACTGGCAATCTGGTGGCAAAGATTCTGCGTCGAGCCTTGATGGCCTTTGTCAGCGCTGTGGGTTCTGTTTTTTCCTTCTTCTTTATCATCAGCCCAATTCCTATGTTGCTGAAGATAATTTCACTGGCAGCTCTGCTTTTGAACATCTGGTCGGTCGACCGTGAATACGGTGGGCGATTGATGACTCGCTTTAAATCTATATTTGGAAAATCGGCATGAAGAAGTTTTCACGCGTTAGTCTCACATTTACTCTTTTATTTTCACTTCTTGCCAGCACCCCTTTTCTGCCTTCTACACACGCCGAAGAGAATGTGCCACGCAAGATTCTTACCGGATGGATCCCTTATTACTCAATGAAAACAGCGCTTCCAGATGTGCTCAACAATGTAGATCTCATAAAAGAGGTAATGCCATTCTGGTACACACTTAAATACAACGGGAAGACTAAGGCCCCCGAAATTACCGACCTTTACGCACCGGCAAATCCAAGCGTGCCGATTTCGGTGCCCCTGACCGCACTTCGCAATGCCAATCTCCAGATTATTCCTACGATTACCGATGGAACCAGTGAAGGTGTTCTCGCAGGATTACTTAAGAGCCCGACATCTCGCACGCAAGTAGTCAATGCAATTATGAATCTAGTGCGTGTCAATAACTACGATGGAATTGATCTTGATTTTGAAGGATTCGCATTTGTTGATAAAAACACAACCTGGAAGGCCACTGCTCCGCTATGGACCGCATTTGTCAAAGAGTTAAGCGTTGCACTGCATGCGGAAGAGAAGCTTCTCTCGGTAACTACGCCTTATGTGTTAAATCCTGCAGATAAGCAGAAGGGTTATTACGTATACGCCTGGGCTGCAATCGCGGATTCAATCGACAAATTGCGCATCATGACGTACGACTATTCGCCAGCAAGAGTTGGTCCACAGGGACCAATTACGTGGGTTGAACGGACATTGCAATATGCCATCTCAATCATGCCTGCATCGAAGGTGTTTGTGGGTATCCCTGGCTATGGGCGAGACTGGGTAACGGCTGTTTCGGGAGTATGCCCAGCAAACGTTGCTAATTCAGTAAAGGTGGGAGCCAAAGCTGCAACATTCGTGATGCGTGATGCGCAATCACTTGCAGCTACTTATGGGGCAATACCAACCTATAACGAGCAGTTTGGTGAGGTCACTTTTACTTATCAAAAGGTTTATAACGGAACCACGGCCGGCGGGCTCGCGACAACTTGCACGGCATCGCGCACAGCGTGGTATCAAGACAATCGCAGTTGGGCGCTTCGAGCCGCACTTGTTACCAAATACCGCATAGGTGGAATAACAGCGTGGACATTTGGCATGGAAGAGCCACTCGCAATGGAAGCTATTCGAACAGTTGCAAAATCAATCGCTCCAGATCAAGTCAACGTTGTGACATCAGTTGATAAGAGTGAGATGAGCTATGGAACGCCATTCACAATTACTGGACAATTGAGCATTAAAGATAAGTCACCTATTGCCAATCTTGCTGTCCGAGTCGAAGGAAAGTCTGTGGGTGAAAGCACCTGGCGCACCTTGGCAAATGCAATCACAAACGCGGAAGGCAACTTTGAAAAGTCATTGATTCTCGGCAAATCAACGTCGATCCGTGTTTATTCAGATGCAACGTGGGATAGGAGTGAAGGTCTTTCAGTTGAGATCCCAATCACCATCAGTAGACAGTTAAATCTCAGTGCCCCAACGACTGCTAAGTCTGGAACAGAATTCCAGATTAGTGGCAATGTGCTTCCTCGCAGCGCTGATGCCATGGTGACCCTCGAGAAACTAACCGGGAAAGAGTGGCAATCTATTACTGAAAGTGTACTCACTGATGCTCAAGGTAACTTTGTCATCACGGTCGCACCACAAAATCGTGGCGTGTATACCTTGCGAACCACTGTGAGCGAAGATGCAAATTGGGCTGCCTTAACAAGTCAAACATTCAATATCATTATCCGGTGATGGTGAAAACGGCAGATAAGGTCGAGGAAGAGATTCGCGCAATCTTTTCTAGTGATACGCCATGGGTCACCATTGTTTGGGATGACCCAGTTAACTTGCAGACCTATGTCACCTATGTGTTTATGGAACTTTTCAACTATTCCAAAGCTCGCGCCACTGAGCTGATGCTGCAAGTTCATAATGAGGGCAAAGCTATTGTTTCCACAGGAAGTCGAGAAGAGATGGAACATGATGTCGCGCGCCTACATGAATATGGATTGTGGGCCACATTGCAACGCGGTGATCAGCTGTGACCGCTACGGAAGGTTTTAAGCGCCACGGGGATCATTCATACGTTGCACAATTTGCTGACAGTGAGAAAGAAGTGCTCCTGAATTTGTGTGAACAAATAATTGAACTTTTAGCAGAGCGTACAGACCATGGAAATGATGATCCACTGGCGGCAATGGTTGGAATTACATCCCATGATTCTCCACCCGAAGATGACGTGCTGCACCGTCTCTTGCCTAATGCATATGCCGATTCTGTCGATTCATCTGAATTTCGCAGATATACCGAATCAACTCTGCGTGCAAAAAAGCAAGCACATGCAGTTGTGATGCGCATACATTTAAAATCATCAGAGGATGGCACTATTGATTTAGATCACGACAATGCCAATGCCTGGCTTGGCGCGATAAACGATATTCGATTGGCACTGGGTGTGCGCCTTAAGGTGGAGAGTAATTCCAATGAACATCTTGAAATTCTCGCACCCGATGATCCGCTTCGAGGTGTCTATGCTGTCTACACCTGGCTAGGTTGGTTACAAGAAAGCCTTCTCTCAGCCCTGATTGATGATGCAGATTCGAAATCGCAACCTGAGAATTCTTAAGATGACTTCTTGTAAGATACACACATGACTCTAGAAATCTCTCGCACATTAGTCGATGCGATTCTTGAACAATCACGCGTTGAATATCCAGATGAATGCTGTGGTGTGATCTTGGGGCCAGTGGGTTCAGATAAAGCTATTCGGCATAAGCCAATGATCAATGCAGCACATTCGCCTACTTTTTATGAGTTTGATCCAAAAGATCTTTTAGCACTTTACCGCGAGGTCGATGATAATGATGAAGAGATTATTGTTATTTATCATTCCCATACAGAGACAGAGGCTTATCCCTCTCGAACCGATATCGCCTACGCCGGCGAACCGGGTGCACACTACGTCTTGGTTTCTACCCGCAAAGAGATTGCAACAACTCCAGAATTCCGTTCATATCGCATCATTGATGGGGTAGTGACCGAAGAGCCGGTCACCATTCTCGAGTAGGAATTCTCGATTAGAGATAGCGCCGATTTTTCGACATAATTACGCCATGGCTATTGAAGTTCGCATCCCAACGATATTGCGCCCCTATACAAAAGATCAGAAAACAGTAGAGGCTCAAGGCGTAACCCTTGCTCTCATTATTAGCGACCTTGATGCAAACTTTGCAGGAATGGGTGAGCGACTACTAGAAGATGGCGCACTACGTCGCTTCATCAATATTTATATCAATGATGAAGATGTACGTTTCTTAGGTGGACTCGAGGCTCCGGTTAAGGATGGAGACTCCATCACAATTTTGCCTGCTGTCGCTGGTGGCTAAATTTGGCACGATATGACTCACTCGAATCATCGGTAGGAAACACACCTCTTATCGGTTTACCTCGTCTTTCTCCAGCACCAAATGTTCGTTTGTGGGCAAAGATGGAAGACCGAAACCCGACTGGTTCAATTAAAGATCGCACAGCTATTTCAATGATTGAAGCTGCAGAACGTGATGGTCTCTTAAAACCTGGCGCAACAATTCTTGAACCAACAAGTGGTAACACGGGAATCTCACTTGCCATGGCTGCCAAAGTTCGCGGATATAAATTAATTTGTGTGATGCCAGAGAACACAAGTCCAGAACGCAGGCAGTTACTTGAGATGTGGGGCTCTGAAATTATTTCTTCCCCAGCAGCTGGTGGTTCTAATGAAGCTGTGCGCGTTGCGAAAGAAATTGCGGCAAAGAATCCTGATTACGTTTTCCTCTATCAATATGGCAACCCTGCAAATACCGCGGCGCACTACAACGGCACCGGACCTGAACTGTTTAGAGATTTACCAACTATTACACACTTTGTTGCCGGCCTTGGAACAACGGGAACACTTATGGGAGCAGGGCGTTACTTGCGCGAGAAGAACCCTGACGTGCAAATTATTGCGGCCGAACCTCGATATGGTGAATTGGTTTATGGGCTTCGCAATATTGATGAAGGCTTTGTCCCTGAGCTTTATGATGCATCAATTCTCACTCGACGATTCTCAGTAGGCGCCGAAGATTCCGTGAGGCGCGTTCGCGAACTCTTGGAAGTCGAAGGAATTTTTGCTGGTATTTCAACGGGTGCGATATTGCATGCAGCTATTGCTATGGGCCAAGAAGCAATCGCTGCAAAGCGTGATGCCGATATTGCATTTATCGTCTGCGATGCTGGCTGGAAATACTTATCGACCGGCATTTACGGCTCACAGGTCGAAGCCGCAACCGAGGGACTCGACGGCACTCTTTGGGCTTAATCCGTTCTCGCCGTTAGACTCATCCCATGAGTTCTGCGCCAATCGGTATCTTCGATTCTGGTGTTGGCGGTTTAACGGTTGCTAGAGCAATTCTTGATCAATTACCCAATGAATCCACTTTATATATAGGTGACACAGCGCGCGGACCATATGGTCCTAGGCCTCTGGCAGAAGTTCGCGACTTCGCTCTAGAAACTCTAGATTTCCTCGTCGAGCAAGGAGTCAAAGCCCTCGTTATCGCATGCAATACCGCAAGTGCTGCCATGTTGCGCGATGCAAGAGAGCGATATTCGATACCAGTTATTGAGGTAATTCAACCGGCTGTTCGTCGAGCCGTTGCTGCAACACGATCAGGTCGAGTTGGAGTTATTGGAACTCGAGCAACAATTGAATCAAAGGCATATCTCGATGCCTTTGCCGCTGCTACGCAATTAAGAATTGAATCCATTGCTTGCCCGCTCTTTGTGGAGTTTGTAGAGCGCGGTGAAACCTCTGGAGAAGCAATCACAAAAATTGCTCGCGAATATCTCAAGCCAATGATTGATGCCGATATCGACACATTAGTCTTAGGTTGCACCCACTACCCACTTCTTACCGGCGTCATTTCCTATGTTATGGGTAACGATGTTTCCCTCGTTTCAAGTGCCGAAGAAACTGCAAAGGATCTATACCGAGTATTGGTTGAGAATAATTTGCTTCGGGGCGGTTCTGAGAGCCCATCCACTCATAAGTTCCTAGCCACAGGAGATGCTCAAGCATTTGAATTACTTGCACGACGCTTCCTAGGGCCAGAAGTTGGTTCGGTGCAGCACCAAGATTTGTGAGCAATAAACTTTAATTCTAGCTTTATCCGCAGAACTAATAGAGAACGAGGAATGTAATGGCACGCAACGATGGACGCACAGTAGATCAACTCCGCGATATCAAGATAACTCGTGGCTGGTTGGATTACGCCGAAGGTTCAGTACTTGTTGAATTCGGAAAGACTCGCGTGCTCTGCGTTGCATCTTTCACCCCAGGTGTTCCTCGCTGGCTAAAAGATTCAGGTAACGGATGGGTCACCTCTGAATATTCAATGCTGCCTAGAGCTACCCATACGCGCTCTGATCGTGAGAGCGTGAAAGGAAAGCTAGGGGGTCGCACGCAAGAGATTTCGCGCCTGGTCGGCCGCTCATTGCGTGGAATTGTTGATATGAAAGAGCTTGGCGAAAACACAATCGTTATCGATTGCGATGTGCTGCAAGCCGATGGCGGAACTCGCACAGCTGCAATCACTGGTGCATATGTTGCACTGGCAGATGCAATTGCCTGGGCTCAAAAAGAAGGTCATGTAAAGGCAAGTGCAAAACCACTTGCGGACTCAGTAGCTGCGGTCAGCGTCGGAATTGTCGATGGCGTTCCGATGCTTGATATCTGTTATGAAGAAGATGTGCGGGCAGAGACAGATATGAATGTTGTGTGCGCCGGTGATGGAAGATTTATCGAAGTCCAGGGCACTGCAGAAGGGGCACCTTTTGATCGCGCACTGCTTGATTCTTTACTCAATCTTGCTGTCGCTGGATGCGCCGAACTTACCAACTTGCAGAAACAAGCACTCGCTCGCTAAATGTCACACACGTTATTACTTGCCACTCGCAACAAAGGAAAGATTGAAGAGTTCCGCCGAATTCTTGAAGCCATTGCACCTGGGGCAATAAACCTGGTAGGTCTTGATCAATTTCCAGATCTTGCTGATGTCATAGAAGATGGCGCAACTTTCGAAGAAAATGCGCTCAAGAAGGCGCGAGAAATGTCGATGGCAACGGGGCTACCTGCAATTGCCGATGACAGTGGACTCTGTGTTGATCACTTAAATGGCGACCCAGGAATTTTCTCTGCGCGATGGGCAGGTTCCCATGGTGATGATGCAGCAAATACTGAAAAAGTTCTACAACAGTTGCGCAATATTCCAGATGAGAAAAGGGGAGCACATTTCACCTGTGTCGCGGCCCTCTATCTGCCTGATGGCAGGAGCCACTGGGAAGAGGCAGAGTTCCACGGCTCAATATTGCGCGCACCAGTGGGTGAATTTGGATTCGGGTATGACCCCATATTTCTACCCCATGGTTTCGCGCAGTCGAGTGCGCAAATGAGCGCAGAAACCAAGGATGCAATCAGTCATCGGGGAAAATCGCTTCGAGCCATTGCACCGCATGTGATTACATTGCTTGAAAACCTGGGTTAAACTTTGCCTGTATCTATCATCTTTGAACGTCAACTATCTAGGAGATTACAGTGGCAGTAAAGAAGAAGTCAGCAGCGAAGAAAGCTGCGCCAAAGAAGTCAACCGCTAAGAAGAGCACAGCTAAAAAGTCTCCTGCGAAAAAGAGCGCAGCGAAGAAGAGTGCGCCTAAGAGAGCAGTCAAGAAGGCCGTTGTAAAGAAGAAGACTGCGAAGAAGGTTGCCAAGAAGTCAACCGCAAAGAAGTCAACGGCTAAAAAGACAGCAAAGAAGTCTGCAGCGCGTAAGAAGATTGCATCACAGGTTGTCATCCCGCCAGTTCCATCAGTTGGTGGATCTCGTGTAAATGTTTCAACAACCCCATCACCTGCTGCGCCGCGTACTTCAGCAGCAAGTGCTAAACCAGCGGCTGCTTCAAAGCCAGCGACGAGTCCGAACAGCAAGTCGTCATCAAAGGCCCTCTTTGCAGTTCTACTTGGAATTCTCCTAGTTGGTGCATTCGTTATTACTAATTCAAGTAAAGATAGCGATGAGATGGCAACTGAAACACCTGCAGCAACAGAATCTGCAGCACCCGAGGAAACTCCGGCTGTAACAGAATCTGCAGCACCTGAGGAAACTCCAGTTGTAACAGATCCTGCTAACACAACAGGTGAGGCACCATCACGTTTCATTGGAAACTGGAAGGACAGTTCAAAGTCTGTCATGGTTATTACTTGGAAAGCACCAGCTGGAGAAGTAAAGGGTTACTCAATAGAGACTCGTGCAAACCTCGGTGAGTGGAAAGTCGTATCAGAAGTTTCTGCAACAACATATGCTGCAGAGTTTGCTAAGACTGCAACTGAAGGTTCAACTTCATTCCGCGTATCAGCTGTTTATGCAGATGGTTCACTCGGAGTTGCAGTTCCATTCGGTTTTGCCGGCCAGTTCGAATAAAAGTTATCGGAAAAACCCCGACCATAATTGGTCGGGGTTTTTCATTTCAGATTCTTGAGAATTTCACCAACATAGATGGCAACCCCTGTCGGCGCTAGATGAATTCCATCGGGTGCAAAGTATTCGGGATGGCCCATAGAAATTGCATTCCAATCAATTAGCGTGACTGTGGAATATTGCTGGGCAACTTCGGCGACTAGTGCATTATTTCCATCTCGCCAAGGTCTTGATACTGCAGTGTTGACCACAATCACTTGCGGCTGATCTTTTACAAGTTCGAATATTGCCTGGACATCATCACGAGTTAATACTCCGTTGTTGCCTAGATTAAAGATAATGGGTGAATTACCGACCTCAGTCTTATCGCTTTGCATGACTTCTAACAGTTCAGGTGCCTGTCGTCCAATTCGTGCATTCATCACTGATATTGGCTTTTGCGCATCAAGTGAGGCGCGAATTCCTAAGATGATCGAATCACCTGTCACCCAGAGCCCATCTACTTCCGGTGCACTGATTGAAATTTCTGGAGCGGTGAGAGCTTTCTCAATCGCAGTGCGTTGTTCATTTCCTATCGAGATTGCACGAACGCTCACAACTGCAGCAAGTGCTAGTACGACAAAGAAAACCGCCGCAAAGGCCCGTGTTTGTTGCGTGCGCTCTCGCTTTGTTCTGTACTTAAGTCCTTTAATCCAAAGCTTGAGAGCTCCTCGACGAATTGGCTGTTCCACATATCGCAAAGAAATATCAGCTAGAGCAAAAACAATAAGAATACGAAGTGCATAAAGCGCCCACATCTGACCAGCTAGATCAACGCTTGGGCGAGTAACTTGGAAAATTATCCAATGCCATAAATACATCGCATATGAACGTTGACCAATCCACACCAGAATAGGATTTTGCAGAATCGGTGCGAAGCGAGATGCCGGATGAACGACAGACATAATTATTGAGGCTCCGAAGAGTCCAGCAAGCGGGAAGGCAATTTTATATAAGGTCGGTTTGGATTCATCAATGAGTAAAAAAGTTGCGATGATTCCAATGAAACCAAAGACACCAATTCCGTCGATGAAGTCCTGAGCCTTCTTACTGACATTGATCGTGAAATTCTGTGGAATCCAACTCACGGCAAGTGCTGCACCTAAGAACAATCCAATGCTGTGCGTGTCCGTTCCGAAGTACACATGGCTGACTTTCGAGGCATTTGAGGCATCGAGTGAGAATGAAACAAGAAGCAGCGTGATACCGGAGGCTGCGGCAATAACAAGTGCGGCAATTGGTATCCGACTTTTACCTAATCGCTTAAGGATAAAGTAGAGGATGAGCGGCCAAAGAAGATAAAACTGTGCCTCAACTGCAAGTGACCATGTGTGCTGAAGAAGAGGCGGCCTGCCGATACTTTCGAAATAATCTTGGTGACGCGCTACCAGCCACCAATTCATAGTGCCTGTGAGTGAAAATGGCATATCTGTGAGAAGTCGCTTGATGGTATCGGGCGCCCAAATACCAATTGCAATCGTTGTCGTGGTGACGGTAAAGATAAGGGCTGGCAGCAATCGCCGAGCTCGCGCAAGGTAAAAGCCGCGTAGATCAAGACCACCGCTCTGCTCAATAGAATCAAGGAGCAAGCGCGTTATTACATATCCAGAGATGACAAAGAAGAGATCAACACCGAGAAATCCACCCGGAATCCAAGTAAAGCCCAGGTGATAAAGCATCACCGCAATTACTGCCAGTGCACGAAGCCCATCGATTGCAGGGATGTATTGGATACCGCGATTGGCAGCCATATCAATTACTTGCGCTTAGTAGCAGATTTCTTAACAGGGCGCTTTGCAGCAGATTTTTTAGTACGTTTAGGTGCGCTAATAGCTGCGCGTGTGCGCTTACTCTCCACGGCAATAGGAGCAGATCTTTTAATAGTTCCATCTTCATTTATTGCACTAGCAACTACATCGCTCATCTTACTTAAGCGAGCAAAGGCAGAATCTAATCGGTCACGAGATTGTGCGATTGCACTCTCGGCAGCAGATAACGCTTGAGTTTGCGAGCGATAGAGACGTTCAGTATCTGTGATGATCTCGGCAAGCCATGCTCGATACTCATTGACGTTCTCAGATGCTTCACCGATTACTCTCTCGGCTTCACGACGCGCAGCTGTGGCAAGTGCAGCAGCTTCGCGGCGTTTACTCTCCATAACTAGATCTGCCTCACGACTTGCCTCACGAATCAGTTCGGCAGCTTCAACTTCAGCTGCAGAAATATATTTACGCCCACGGGTTTCAGCTCCAGCTAGGACGCTTCGAGCCTTATTTTCAGCACCTTCAAGAACATCTTTAGCGGTACGTGATGATTCAGAAATGACACGGTCGGCAGTGGCATGTGCCTTTGCTTCGCGACCTTGGGCAGAGCGAATCATCGCCATTGCAGTTTCGGTGGCTAGGATTTCAAACTCTTCGCGCGAAAGACCAGTGATGTCGCGGCGTGAGCGTAGATCAGCTAATTGAGACTCAAGATCACGAATGCGATCAACAGGGTTAGCAATTGGTTCACGATCAGTTTCTTCGCGGAAACCCACCCAGTTGCGGAAATTCTTTTCTGCCATTGTGAGAACTCTCATTCGCGGTATCGACTCGGATATTTATCACTAGGCTTCCCACCCGGTGAGAAACCTAGATTAGGGCATTGCGCTACTTTCGGTAAATGGCGAAAGAGACCGCTAGGTACTGCGAAATCCATGCGGCGAGCACAAAGATGTGAAAAAGCTCGTGGAAACCAAAGTATTTGGCGTTGCGGCCCGGCAATTTCAAGGCGTAAAAAATCGCCCCGATGGAGTAGAGCAGCCCCCCGATAAGAATAGGAATTAACACCCATAAACCACCCTCGCGATAAAGCTGGGGGGTATAGATCACGGCAACCCAGCCGAGTACTAAGTAGTTGGCAACATAGAGCCAACGCGGTGCGCCCACCCAAAAAACGCGGATGGCCACGCCAAATATTGCGCCAATCCAAATCACTGCCAGCAAAATATTTCTATCGCGGGCGCCAAGAAGAGCAACGGCAAAGGGCGTGTAAGAACCAGCAATCAGTAAATTGATATTGGCATGATCCCAGCGGCGCCATATCTTCTTCTTCCTAGGCACCCAGGGCACGCGGTGATACACAGCCGAAACGCTAAAGAGCATAATTGCCGTAATGGAGTAGAGCGCGACAGCAAACCGCAAGGATTCACGGCTGAGAATAAAGAGAACGAGTGAAGCGATGATGACTACCGGGGTGGCACCGAGGTGAAACCAACCGCGCAGTTTGGGAGGCCGGACTTCGGGATCGGCACTCATAGTAGGAAGCCTAGGGCTTTTATCGGCAATCTACTTACCCACCAGTAATGCAGGGCTAGCTGGGAGGGTGAGCGGTAAATTATGGATTTATTTTACTAAATCACGCTCAGAAGCCTTAAAAAAATGCGAAACACTTGCACGTAAGGGGTGCGTATTCGCCCGGTTTGGCGCACAATATTGTCTGTCGGTGGTCGCTGGGGTTCCTCGAGGATTCCAATTGCCATATCCCGAACGTGCGGACCGCCCGGTCTGCATAGATAAGCACTCACGGAGGCTTAATACATGTCAGTAACACTCGACAGCAACCAATGGAACCTCGTTTATAACGTATTTTCATTCGGTTTGATCTCAATGATCGCATGCACAATCTATACCCTCGTATCACAGTCACGCGTACTTCCTAAGTACCGTAACGCTCTTGTAATGTCATCAATGGTTACATTCATTGCTGGCTACCACTACTGGCGTATCTTCAACTCATTTGGTGAGTCATCAGAAGGCATGATGGTTAACGTTTCAGGTGAGCAGGGCGCATTCAACGAGGCATACCGCTACGTTGACTGGCTTCTAACTGTTCCACTACTTCTAGTTGAAGTTATTGCTGTATTGGCACTTGCTAAGGAACTTTCAAAGTCACTTATCACTCGCCTTGTACCAGCTTCAGCTGCGATGATCGCACTTGGTTACCCAGGTGAAATTTCATCAGACCAGAACACACAGGTTCTTTACGGTGTTCTTTCAACAATCCCATTCATCTACATCCTCTACGTACTATTCGTAGAGCTTGGTAAGTCACTCGATCGCCAGCCAGCTGGCGTTGCTGAGACAGTTGGACGTCTACGTCTGCTTCTCATCGCAACATGGGGTGTTTACCCAATCGCGTACATCTTCAACATCGTTGGTGATGCTTCAGCATCATCATTCGTAACTGTTCAGGTTGGATACACAATCGCAGACGTTCTTGCGAAGTGCGTATTCGGTCTAACAATCTTGAAGATCGCTCGCATGAAGTCACATGCTGAAGGCATGCCAGCAGATCACTAATTACTCATACTAATTAGGGAAGGGCGTCGGGAAACCGGCGCCCTTCTGCTTTCCCAGCACAACCTGCATTACTATCAAGGCATGAACATTGCACGAGTAAATAATTTCCGAATGGGCGCTTATGCCGCCCTCGCTATTGGCCTCATCAATCTGCGATATCAAACTGGGGCTGATGGAAATCTTCTTAAGAGCTTCGTTTTATTTGGACCAGGACTTGCACTACTTCTCATTTCATTTACACAGCCCGGCAAAATGTGGCTACAAAGCAAGACCGCCGCAGCGATCGGAATCGTATGCGGCGGCCTGCTTCTTGCTTACAGTTTTTTAATCTAGTTCCTAACCCTTTGTCGCTTTAAATCCAGCTTCAAGGTCAGCCTTGATATCAATAATGTTTTCAAGTCCAAGGCTTAGACGTACAAGTCCTGGAGTTACTCCTGCTTCCAACTGCTCTTGCGGTGAGAGCTGAGAGTGTGTAGTTGTTGCAGGATGGATAACAAGTGAGCGCACATCACCAATATTGGCAACATGGCTAAAGAGTTCAAGTGACTCAACGAACTTCTTGCCAGCTTCAATTCCGGCTTTGAGTTCGAATGAAAGCACCGCACCTGATCCTTTTGGTGTGTACTTCTTCGCAAGTGCATGCCATGGTGAGGATGCCAGGCTTGCATAGTGAACTTTCTCAACATCTGGGTGTGCTTCAAGCCATGTTGCAACAGCCTGAGCATTTTCTAGATGGCGCTCCATGCGCAGTGAAAGAGTTTCAAGTCCTTGCGCGAGCAACCATGCATTAAATGGTGATACTGCAGCTCCTACATCGCGTAGCAACTGAAGACGTATCTTGAAGATATATGAAAGGTTTGCACCAAATGCTGAACCTACACCGAGTGCTTGAGAGAAGACCAAGCCGTGATAACTTGGATCTGGCTTATTAAAGCCAGGGAAGCGATCTTGATGTTGCGCGTAGTCAAACTTTCCAGCATCAATGATTGCGCCAACAACTGCATTTCCGTGACCAGATAGGAACTTAGTCGCTGAGTGCACCACTACATCTGCACCAAATTCAATTGGCTTAATGAGGTATGGAGTTGCAACCGTATTATCAACAATCAGTGGAACCCCAACTGAGTGAGCGATATCGGCAATCGTCTTAATATCGAGAATTTCATTCTTAGGGTTGGCAATTGTCTCGCCGAAGAACGCCTTGGTATTTGGCTTTACCGCCTTCTTCCATGACTCTGGATTATTTGGATCATCAACGAAAGTTACTTCGATACCAAACTTTGGAAGTGTGTAGTGGAAGAGGTTATATGTTCCGCCATACAAGCTTGGGCTAGAGACGATGTGGTCTCCGGCTTCGGCAACGTTAAGAACTGCAAATGTAGTTGCAGCAGAACCTGATGCGAGTAGCAGTGCTGCTACACCACCTTCAAGTGCGGCAAGTCTTTGCTCCACTGCATCTTGAGTTGGATTCATGATGCGGGTGTAAATATTTCCTAGTTCAGCGAGTCCAAAGAGGTTTGCCGCATGTGTTGTATCGCGGAACTGATAGGCCGTAGTTTGATAAAGCGGAAGTGCACGTGCACCTGTTGCTGGATCTGCCGTTTGCCCTGCATGAATCTGCAGAGTTTCAAATGACCAATTGTTAGACATAGTTATCTCCATCGCAGTAGATGTCAGATGATTATTCTGACCAGTTCGTCACCCGGAGCACCCCACCGCGGTGGAGGGTTGCCGTCTACTAAGCCGGGGCTAATACGTAGAACTCGTGAACTAGCAGAATATTATCTCGGAAGAAATCAAATGCAAAGTTGCGAGTATCTGCTCTTTGCAAACCCCTCGCAACTCCTTTGCAGGAGACTTATTTTCTAAAGGAGAGGTCTTTCTTCTTCATCTCTGCGATGAGTATTCGTATTGCATTGGGCCCCAGGCCATCTAAATCCTTGACCAGATCGAGCGAGACTTTTCGCAAGTCACTTAATTTATAGAGACCTTCATCAATGAGTGCTCGTCGTGCTGGAGCTGCTAACCCGATTTCTCGCCATGGCCCATCGACTTCGGCATAGGCATCGAGATCTGCTTCACCGCGCACATTCTCGTTCTGGCTTGCAGCTCGAGCCGCTTTTCTTGCAGCGGCCGCGCGCATGGCTTCACCGCGTAACTTTTTGATTTTTGCCGGTGATTGTTTAGCCATGGCTAATCCTGATACTCCTGATAGATCTGGTGCGGGAGGCGGGACTTGAACCCGCACGCCGAAGCACAAGTTCCTAAGACTTGCGTGTCTGCCATTTCACCACTCCCGCGTATCGCAAAGATTTCTCATCGCGATATGGGAGAAGGTTACGGGCAACTGGCCCTTGTCACCAAATAACGACGAGCCTAAGCGTGCAACCGGTAACCTTGCACAATGTCGCGCAATGAAAATTCTTCAGCAGCCTCACTTGCCGACCAACTTGCCCTCGATATCCAGGCGGTCATAGCCGCATCATTTGCCCGAGGAGAAATCTCCGGCCAGGTTCCGGCTGTCATCACACTGGAGCGCCCAAAGAATCGTGATCACGGCGATTACGCCACATCAATCGCGCTGCAGTTAGCAAAGGCAGCCGGCAAGAACCCGCGTGAGATTGCCACAATTTTGCAGGCAGCGATCACATCGATTGCAGGTGTAGTCAAAGTTGATATCGCAGGACCTGGCTTCATCAATATCACTCTTGACCGCGCAAGCCAGGCTGAACTTGTTCGCACAATTCTTAGCGCTGGCAGCAAGTACGGCCGCGGCTCTGTCCTGCAGGGTGTGAGAATTAACCTTGAGTTTATTAGCGCTAACCCAACCGGGCCACTGCACCTTGGTCACACCAGATGGGCAGCAGTCGGTGATGCACTAGGTCGAGTATTAAGTGCGGCCGGGGCAGATGTCACGCGCGAGTTTTATATCAATGACCGCGGACGCCAGATGGATTTATTTGGCCAATCTGTGCAAGCCGCAGCCCAAGGAAATCCGATTCCAGAAGATGGATATCAGGGGCAATACATTGGAGATCTGGCGAAGGAAGTCGTTGCTGCCAATCCTGGCATAACTTCATCAGAAGAGTTTCGGGAAGCTGCTTATCAGGTGCAGTTAGCCCAACAACAGCAAGTCTTAGAAACTTTTCACACTTCCTTTGATGTGTGGTTCTCAGAGCGTTCGTTACACGAATCTGGCGCGGTTGAACATGGAGTTGATAAATTGCGCTCGCAAGGACATGTCTTTGAAGTAGATGGCGCAGTGTGGCTTCGCACGACAGATTTCGGCGATGATAAAGACCGCGTCATTATTAAGGCAGATGGTGAGCTCACATACTTTGCATCTGATACTGCTTATTACATCAACAAGCGAGAACGCGGATTTGATATCTGTATTTATATGCTGGGCGCAGACCATCACGGATATATCCAACGCTTGAAAGCCACCGCTGCATGCGCAGGGGATAACCCCGAATACAACATTGATGTTCTTATTGGTCAGCTGGTAAAAATTATGGAAGGTGGGCAAGAGGTAAAGCTTTCTAAGCGCGCCGGCACCATCATCACGCTCGAAGAACTTGTGGAGAAAGTGGGCGTTGATGCGGCGAGATACACACTCATTCGTTATCCGGTAGATACGCCGATGGTGATGGATATCGATGTGCTGCGCCGAAACACTAATGAGAATCCTGTTTATTACGTGCAGTACGCACATGCAAGAATTGCTGCGGTATTGCGTAATACTGCCGAACTTGGCATTAAATCTGACCTTGCTTCCTTTGATCCATCGCAACTCACACACGATCGCGAAAATGAGCTTCTTGGCGCCCTCTCAGATTTCCCACGCATCGTTGCTAGCGCTGCAGAATTCCGTGAGCCACATCGGGTTGCGCGTTATCTCGAAGAGTTAGCCGGCGTTTATCACGGCTTCTATGCCGATTGCCGCGTGCTTCCGCTGGGCGATGAAGCAATCGCACCTATTCATTCTGCGCGAGCAGCGCTCTGTGCTGCGACAATGCAGGTACTTGCAAATGGTCTTGATCTCCTAGGTGTATCAGCACCGGAAAGGATGTAAGTAATGAGTACACACATGTGGTCGCAGAACGCATCCTTATCTGGTGGAACACTGTCTCTTGCTGGAATTTCAGCGGCGCAATTAGCAAAAGAATTCGGCACACCAACATTCTTCCTCGATGAAGGTGCGTATCGTGCCCGCGCACTTGCCTGGCATAACGGCCTGCAAAGTGAATTTGGGCCACAGGCCGGAACTATCTACTACGCAGCAAAGTCATTTATCTGTACTGCTGTTGCGCAATGGATCAGTGAAATCGGAATTGGTATCGATGTCTGCACTGGCGGGGAACTCGCAGTTGCCCTCGCTGGCGGAATCAATCCAGCAAAGATTGAAGTACATGGCAACAATAAATCTGTTGCGGAAATCGACCGCGCAGTTTCTATTGGAGTTAAGACAATTGTGATGGATTCACTCTTTGAAATTGAGCGCGTGGCAGCGGCTGCTCGCAAGCACGGCGTGCGCCAAGGGGTCATGCTTCGGCTCACACCTGGCATCGAAGCCCACACTCACGAAAAGATTTCTACCGCTCATGAAGATGTGAAGTTTGGTTTCTCGATTGCATCAGGGGCGGCATGGCAGGCAGTGCAAGCTGTCGCAGAACATCCAGAGCTAGAGCTGCGTGGTGTGCATTGCCATATCGGTTCACAGATATTTGGAGTAGAGGCGCACGAGATAGCAACCGACCGACTTCTTGCCTTCATGGGTAAGTATCGCGACTCATATGGCGCACAACTTCCCGAACTTGATTTAGGCGGCGGATTCGGAATCGCTTATATAGATGGTGAAGTAACGGTTGAACCATCAGATGTATTGCCCGCGATTGGTGCTGCGGTGCGAGCGGCATGTGCCAAGTATTCACTTGATATTCCCGTGATCTCGCTGGAACCGGGTCGAAATATTGTGGGCCCAACAATGTTTACACTCTATGAAGTTGGCACTGTCAAAGATGTTGAACTAGAGGGTGGCACAGTGCGTAAATATGTTTCAGTCGATGGTGGCATGAGTGAAAATGCACGTACCGCACTTTACGATGCCGAATACACCGCTGTTATTGCCCAACGTGCATCAGCTGCGCCACATGTCTTATCAAGGCTTGTTGGAAAGCATTGCGAAACTGGCGACATCATTATTGCCAATATCCAACTTCCTTCAGATATTGCCCCAGGAGATCTCATTGCTACCCCGGCAACAGGTGCATATGGGCGCAGCATGGCGAGTAATTACAATCATGTGCCTAGACCACCAGTTGTTGCTGTAAAAGATGGAAAAGCACGCGTAATTGTTCGTCGAGAAAATGAGGCAGATCTGCTTGCTCTCGATGTGAAAGAATAGGCAGATGAGCCCAGCAGATAAACCCGTTCGCGTCGGCATGCTCGGCTGCGGTGTTGTGGGCAGCCAAGTAGCGCGTCTTCTCCTGGAAGATACTGCCGAACTCTCAACTCGTGCTGGGGTAAAGATTGAACTTACTCGTATCGCGGTGCGCACACTTAAGCCTTATCCAGGTTTAGATCCAGCGCTCTTTACAACCGATCCATTTTCTATTGTTAACGATCCTGAAATTGATCTCATAGTTGAAGTCATGGGTGGCATTGAGCCTGCCCGTGAACTTGCCATGTTGGCAATCAATAATCGCAAATCAATTGTGACAGCCAATAAAGCACTTCTTGCCAGCCATGGCGCAGACCTCTTTACTGCCGCTTATGCGAAAGGTGAAGACATCTACTACGAGGCATCGGTGGCTGGTGCGATTCCAATTATTCGACCACTCCGCGATTCTTTAGCCGGTGACTTTGTTACCCGCCTGATGGGAATTGTTAACGGCACAACAAATTACATTCTTACAAAGATGCATGAAGATAATCGCGAATTTGCTGATGCCCTAAAAGAGGCACAGGCACTTGGTTATGCCGAAGCAGATCCCACAGCAGATATTGAGGGATTCGATGCGGCTGCAAAGGCGGCAATTTTATCTGGACTTGCCTTCCACACTCGCGTCACTGTCGATGATGTTTATCGCGAGGGCATCTCACATATCACTCTGGAAGATGTCTCGATTGCAAAATCAATGAATCACGTTATTAAGTTACTTGCCATTGCAGAGCTCACACCGGCAGATGAAATCTCCGTGCGTGTTCACCCTGTCATGATTGATAAGAGTCACCCGCTTGCATCAGTGCGCGATGCCTTTAACGCAGTCTTTATCGAGGCAGAATCTGCTGGACCTCTCATGTTCTATGGCCGCGGTGCAGGTGGACAACCAACAGCATCAGCAATCTTGGGAGATATCGTTGCTGTGTCGCGCCATATTGCCCTGAATTCAATTGGGCAACGCGAAACTGATTATGCAGATCGCAATATAGCTCCGATTGAAACAACTAAGACAAAGTTCCTCATTCGCCTAGAAGTTGCCGATAAACCAGGTGTTCTAGCTGCAATCGCAAAGGTCTTTGCCGACCAAGGGGTATCGATTCAAACTGTCGATCAAAATGGCCGCAACGATGATGCTGAACTCATTGTCGTTACTCATAGAGCAACAGAAGGTGAACTCAAAGCAACTGTTGAAGCCTTAAAGAAGATGCCAATGGTGACAAAGATTTCAAGTGTGATTCGGGTAGAGGGAGCGATCTCCTAATGGGAATCTTCGCTAAGAAATCTGGCGCCCACCAGTGGCGCGGAGTGATTGAGGAATATCGCCATCGCCTGCCAGTCACTGCTAAGACTCCAATTTTTACTTTGCGCGAGGGTGGAACACCACTTATCTATGCCTGCGTGCTCTCGGAAATGCTCGGCAATAACGTCTGGGTAAAGTTTGAAGGCATTAATCCAACCGGTTCATTTAAAGATCGCGGAATGACAATGGCGATATCGAAGGCTGCCGAAGAGGGAGCTAAAGCTGTTATTTGTGCATCAACTGGAAATACATCTGCCGCAGCCGCTGCCTACGCCGTCAAAGCTGGCATGGTTCCGGCAGTTCTAATTCCCGAAGGCAAGATTGCACTCGGAAAACTGGCACAAGCTGTTGTGCATGGTGCAAAGTTGTTACAAGTCGATGGAAACTTTGATGATTGCTTGGTTTTAGCGCGCGATCTTTCCGAGCACTATCCAGTATCGCTAGTGAACTCCGTTAATCCCTATCGCATCGAAGGACAAAAGACAGCCGCTTTTGAAGTAGTCGATATGTTGGGTGATGCGCCAGATATTCACACAATGCCAGTCGGTAATGCCGGAAATATCACTGCATATTGGAAGGGCTATAACGAATATCGCAACGACAAGATTTCATCGAGATTGCCACAGATGTGGGGATTTCAAGCAGCAGGGGCGGCGCCTCTTGTGACCGGAACTCCGGTAGCAAAGCCAGAGACAATTGCCACTGCAATCAGAATTGGTAACCCTGCGTCATGGGATCAAGCAATCGCTGCCCGCGATGAATCAGGTGGGCTTATTGATTCGGTCACAGATGAAGAAATTCTCGCTGCCTATCACTTGCTAGCAGCGCGCGAAGGAATCTTCTGCGAGCCATCTTCGGCAGCTGGCCTTGCTGGACTTATCAAGTATAAGAACGCAGGAAAGCTGCCGAAAGATAAAACAATTGTTATTACCTGCACAGGTAACGGTCTTAAAGATATTCCGTGGGCCCTTGAGGGCGCATCAGATCCTGTAGTAGTTCCGGTAAACGCTGATGCTGCCGCAAAAGCGCTCGGCTTGGTAAAGAAGTAACTCATGGCTAAACCAACTTTTAAAGCGAATCCGATTCAGGTACAGGTTCCGGCAACTTCTGCCAACGTGGGTCCGGGATTTGATTCCATCGCCTTAGCCTTTGCTATGCACGATCGTTATGTCGCGCAGGTTCTTGATGAACCAGGCCTTGATATTGATGTCACTGGCGAAGGCGCTGACGACGTTCCGCGCACAGATAAGAACTTACTTGTGAAAGCAATCTATAAAGGTTTTGATTTCTTAGGTGGAAGACCAAAAGGCGTTGCAGTTCGTGCACTCAATGTCATTCCTCATGGTCGCGGACTTGGTTCCTCGGCATCTGCAATTATCGGCGGGCTTGTTTTAGCAAGAGCGCTCGTGCTCACTGGCACAGATAAAATGAGCGATGAGGCACTTCTTAACCTTGCAAGCGAGATGGAAGGCCATCCGGATAATGTGGCAGCTGCTCTCTATGGTGGCGCAACTGTTGCCTGGAAAGACATTGTGAATGGAAAAGAAGTAGCGCACGCAATTCAGATCCCGGTAGATCTTCGTATTCGTGCCATGGCATTCATCCCGAGTACAACTCTTGCAACTAAGAAAGCCCGCACACTCTTGCCTGCATCAATTCCATTTGCTGATGCTCAACGCAACAGCACCAATACAGCGCTACTCATGCACGCCCTGACCATTCGTCCAGATCTATTGTTTTCAGCTACAGCGGATTTCTTGCATCAGTCATATCGAAGTGATGCCATGCCAGCCTCATTTGCACTGATGACAAAGTTACGTGCTGCCGGAGTTGCAGCCTTTATCTCTGGCGCGGGTCCGACAGTGATGGCTTTACACACAGGCGACCAGGAAGAGAGTGAACAGCTCGCCCGTGCTGGAGGCGCTACATTTGAAGGTAAATCTCTGGAAATTGCTCCTCGTGGAGCCAGCCTGCTATAGTTTTACCATCAGTTCGACCCGGTAAGTAAGGGCAGAGTAAGAATTGATAAATCCAAGAAGCTAAAGAAATTAACCCTGGGTTTCACTTATGTAGGTAAGCCCCAAACTGAAAAGAAATACATGACAACAACAGAACCAATTCGTTCCAGCAGCCCAGAGCTCTCAGCGATGACCCTTCCTAAATTAAAGGAAGTTGCGTCTCAACTCGGTATTGATAACGCTGCCAAGCTAAAAAAGGATGCACTCGTAACAGCAATCGCAGATCTCCAGGCGTCAAACCGCGAGGCAGCTAAGGCTGAGCGCGAAGCACGCCGGGAAGCTCGCAATGCAAAGAAGGGCAACCGCGAGAATAAGAATTCCGATAATTCAAATAACTCAGATGATGATGACGATGAAGATTCATCAGATAACAGCGCACCTCAGGACCGTAATTCAGGTGAGCGCGAAGACCGTGGTGGCCGTAACCGTGGACGCGACCGTAACCGTGGACGCGACCGCAATCGCGACCGTGGAAACCGAGAAGAGCGCGAACCGGTAGTTGGTGAAGATGATGTTTTGGTTCCAGTAGGCGGACTCGTCGACATTATGGATAACTACTCATTTATTCGTACCGGTGGATACCTGCCAGGGCCAAATGATGTTTATGTTTCACAGGGACAAGTACGTAAGTACGGTCTTCGTAAAGGTGATGTTGTCACCGGACAGGTTCGCCAAGCACGTGAAGGTGAAACTCGTCAGAAGTACAACCCACTGATCACTCTTGAAACAATCAATGGCGCACCATATGAAGAAGCTCGCAACCGAGTTGAATTCGGCAAGCTTGTTCCGCTCTACCCACAAGAGCGTCTTCGCCTTGAGACAGAGCCAAATATTCTTACCACTCGCGTGATTGACTTGATCGCTCCGATTGGAAAAGGTCAGCGCGGACTTATTGTTTCGCCTCCTAAGGCGGGTAAGACCATGGTCTTGCAGGCAATTGCCAACGCAATTACAACAAACAACCCTGAGTGTCACCTCATGGTTGTGCTCGTTGATGAACGTCCAGAAGAAGTTACCGATATGCAGCGCAGCGTGAAGGGTGAAGTAATTGCTTCAACTTTCGACCGTCCTGCTGATGACCACACAACAATTGCCGAGCTTGCAATCGAGCGCGCGAAGCGTCTGGTTGAAATGGGTCACGATGTCGTAGTACTTCTTGACTCAATCACACGTCTTGGTCGCGCCTATAACATCGCAGCTCCAGCATCTGGCCGAATTCTCTCCGGTGGCGTTGATTCAGCAGCTCTCTATCCACCAAAGAAGTTCTTCGGTGCAGCTCGTAATATTGAAGATGGCGGTTCGCTTACCATTCTTGCAACAGCTCTGGTTGATACCGGATCTCGTATGGATGAAGTGATCTTCGAAGAGTTCAAGGGAACCGGAAACATGGAACTCATCCTTGATCGCAGAATGGCCGATAAGCGCATCTTCCCGGCAGTTAACGTTGTTGCATCAGGTACACGTAAGGAAGAAATCCTTATGGGAACGGAAGAGCTCAACATTGTCTGGAAACTACGTCGTGTTCTGCACGCACTTGAACCACAGGCAGCACTTGAACTCTTGCTCGAGAAGATGAAGGGCACAAAGTCCAACGTTGAATTCTTGATGCAGATTCAGAAGACAACATCAGGACCGGACGACAGTAAGTAAGCTCACTTTCCCGCGTGGATTTTGTGGATTACTGCTTTTAAGAGAAGATTGACCCCTATTGCCACCCCATGGCGATGAACTGGTTCACCGTTAATCACGGACCCAGCCATAGAAAAGGAAAAGAAGATGAAGAAAGATATTCACCCAGAATATAAAGAGACCCAAGTAACCTGTGGTTGCGGTGAAAAGTTTGTCACCCGCTCAACAGTTGCAAGTGGATCTATCTACGTTGAAGTTTGCTCAGTCTGCCACCCGTTCTACACAGGTAAGCAGCGCATCCTTGACACCGGTGGACGCGTCGCTAAGTTCGAAGAGCGTTTCGGTAAAAAAGCAGCTAACTAGCTTTCTAAAGAGACCGCATCGCAGCCGAAAGGTTGCGGCGCGGTCTTTTTATTTCTCCAAAGAAACAAAAAGAGTTATTCAAAATTACGAGCGAGAAAGGATGAGGTCATATGGCTAACGATCGTTTTGCATCAGCACATGAGATGGTGCGTGAATATCAAGAACTTGAAACAAAGATGGCTGACCCATCCATCCATGAAGATCAAGGCAACGCCCGTAAATTGGGTCGTCGCTATGCCCAGCTTGGCCCAGTCGTTGCCGGATTTAATGCATGGAAATCTGCCGCAGATGATTTAGAGGCAGCTAAAGAGATGGCAGAAGATGATGCATCTTTCGCCGCTGAAATTCCGGCAATGCAGGCAGTTGTTGAGGCAGCGGCGCAGAAGTTAGAAGAGTTGTTATTGCCGCGTGATCCCAACGATGACCGAGATGTCATCATTGAAGTCAAAGCTGGTGCAGGCGGAGATGAATCGGCGCTCTTTGCTGGCGATTTAGTACGTATGTATCAGCGCTATGCCGAAAAGCGTGGTTGGAAAATTGAAATTCTTGATATGAACGAATCAGAACTCGGTGGTTATAAAGATATTTCGATGGCGGTGAAATCAAAAGGAACGCCAGAGCCTGGAACAACACCGTATGCACGACTTAAATTTGAGGGCGGAGTACATCGCGTGCAACGCGTGCCAGAGACTGAGAGCCAAGGACGTATCCACACTTCGGCTGCCGGTGTACTTGTCTTGCCGGAAGCAGAAGAAGTTGATGTTGAGCTCAATATGAATGATGTGCGCGTAGATGTCTATCGCTCATCTGGTCCCGGAGGACAGTCGGTAAACACCACTGACTCTGCGGTGCGACTTACTCACGTTCCAACTGGCATTGTGGTTTCCTGTCAGAACGAGAAATCTCAACTACAGAATAAAGAATCTGCCCTTCGTATTCTGCGTGCTCGCTTACTAGCCGATGCGCAGGAGAAAGCTGAAGCTGCTGCAATGGCCGAGCGCAAAAGCCAGGTGCGCACAGTTGATCGTTCTGAGCGAATTCGCACATATAACTACCCAGAGAATCGCCTCAGTGATCACCGCGTGAATTACAAAGCCAATAACTTAGATGCGGTCCTTAACGGTGAGCTAGATGAGGTTGTGCAAGCACTCCTCGATGCCGACAGAGCAGCAAAGCTCTCCGCTACTAACTAAAGACAAAGCCTGGCGAAAACAATGGAACTTACCTTCAAAGAATTCTTACGAGGCGGTAAGGAGCAGTTATCAGCTGCAGGCTTTGCTGAGGTCGAAGCCGAACATCTACTTGCACACACACTTGGCTTAACTCGCATGGATCTACATAACCCGCTCACAGTTGAAAATGCACTGACTGCAATTGGAGATATTTCAATTGTGGAAGAGACTTTCTGGAAGCTACTTGATCGCAGATGTGCCAACGAGCCGCTGCAATATCTCACTGGTGTTGCCTATTTCAGACATCTAGAGATCAAAGTCGGCCCTGGCGTTCTAGTGCCACGGCCCGAGAGTGAATTGCTTGTCGAGTCAGTTCTTACTCATATTGAAAAGTTAAGTGGCGCCATCAGTGTTGTTGATCTCGGTGCGGGTTCTGGCGCCCTTGCGCTAGCAATTGCCACTGAAGCGCCCAACACTCATGTGATTGCAGTAGAAAAGAGCGCTGAAGCAATTTACTGGCTGAAAGAGAACATCTCTTTTATTGATGAAAAAGTGCGCATAGTTGAATCAGATGTATCGACTGCACTCGATGGCGTGAAATGCGATGTGGTCATTGCAAATCCGCCATATATTGCTGATGGACAAGAGTTGCCAGCTGATGTGCGCGAGCACGAACCTGCAATCGCCCTCTTTGGTGGGGCAGATGGAATGAAAGCTCCAAGGCTTTTTATTGCAGCCAGTGCGCGGCTGCTTAAGCCTGGAGGATTCCTTGCAATTGAACATCATGAATCACAGGGTGATGAAATTGCTGCCGTACTTAATATAGATTTCCAAGATATTCTTCTGCATCAGGATTTGACTGGACGTCCGCGCTTTACCACCGCGGTGAGGAGATAACGATGGCTCCTCGTATTGACCTAAAAAAAGGTGACTCAAAGAACCATATTGCCAAAGCTCTTAAATCTATTCGCGATGGTTACGTCATTGTTGTACCAGCAGAGCATGGCTACATTTATCTAGCTGATGCGTTCTCGCATTTTGCTGTGCGTGCGATGCATGTCTTGCGTGGTGATGAGCTAGGAATATCTGCCCAAGTTCTCTGTCATTCAGCCCAGACCGTGCAAGGAATTACGCGGGATGTGCGGGGCGATGCACAGAAATTAATGGATGAATTCTGGCCGGGCTTACTCTCACTTAATCTGGCACCTAACCGAGGACTTAACTGGGATCTTGGTGATGACAACTCACTTGATTTAATTAGCATCAGAGTTCCAAAATCACGCTTCCTGCGCGCTCTGCTTAAAGAGTCGGGTCCACTTGCCGCAGCCAGTGCTTCACCGGCAGGAGATGCGCCGATGCTCGCAATTGATCGCAGTGCAATCAAGAGCTGGGATGTTGCAACCGTATTTGATAACGGGGTGCTGAAATCAGGCCAGCCCACAACTGTGATTGCACAGAGAAATGGCGGACTTCACATCCTGCGCGAAGGCGCAATTTCGGCTGCCCAAGTGAGAAAAATCGCCCCGAGCGTTTCTGAATAGTCACTACCTACCAAGAACTATTAGGCTGACGCCCATGTCCGAAACCTTCTATGGCCCAGATTTCACACTTCTTTCCAAGCAAGACCCTGATATTGCTGCGGTGTTGCTCTCGGAACTCAAGCGTCAACAGACCAATCTGCAACTGATTGCTTCCGAGAACTTCACATCACGGGCGGTACTTGCAGCTCTCGGTTCAACGCTATCGAATAAATATGCGGAAGGTTATCCGGGCAAGCGTTACTACGGTGGGTGTGAAGAAGTTGATAAGGCCGAGAATATTGCGATCGAGCGCGCACAGTCTCTCTTTGGTGCAGAGCATGCAAATGTGCAACCCCATTCAGGTGCGAGTGCAAATATCGCTGTCTATCAAGCATTTACCAAGCCAGGAGATACCGTCCTTGCGATGTCACTTCCACATGGTGGCCACCTGACCCACGGATCCAAAGTTAACTTTTCCGGTAAATGGTTCAACATCGTTTCTTACGGCGTGCGTCAAGACAATGAACTTATTGATTACGACGAACTGCGCGACTTAGCGATTGCCAACAAGCCGAAGATGATCTGTTCTGGAGCAACTGCCTATCCATCATTAATTGACTTCGAGAAGGTGCGCGCGATTTGTGATGAAGTTGGGGCAATCATGTGGGTAGATGCTGCTCACTTCATTGGACTCGTTGCCGGTAAAGCGATTCCTTCACCTGTGCCATATGCAGATGTAGTTTCATTTACTACTCACAAAGTACTGCGCGGCCCACGTGGTGGAATGATTTTATCCAAGGCAGAGCACGCAGCGGCGATTGATAAGGCAGTCTTTCCTGGCATGCAGGGTGGTCCGATCATGTCGGCAGTTGCAGGCAAAGCGATCGCACTTGCAGAGTGTGCAACTCCGGCCTATCAAAAGTATGCAAAAGATGTCATCGTCAACGCACAATCATTGGCCGCCGCCCTTGAAGCAGAAGGCATGCGCGCAGTTTCTGGTGGAACCCAGACCCACTTGGCGCTCATTGATATTCGCTCCACCGGAGTTAATGGAAAAGTAGCTGACGAGCGTTGTGGCGCAGCCGGCATAGTTCTTAATAAGAACTCAATTCCTTATGATCCAGAAGCACCATCAGTCACATCAGGTATTCGCGTGGGAACACCAGCAACTACAACGCAGGGAATGGGAACAGGGGAGATGAAGACAATCGCATCTCTGATTGCTCGCGCCATTAAGACAGATGATGCATCGGCACATGCTGCGATTAAATCTGAAGTCCACGCTCTTACCGCACGTTTTCCTATCTACGAGGCGTAAGTAACCCACTGCAATGCGTGAGTACTTAGTAACTCTGCTCTTAGCGGCAGCGCTGTGCTATGTAATCACTCCATTTGTGCGCACCTTGGCAATTAAGGTCGGCGCCGTTGCTCATATTCGTACTCGCGATATTCACACAACTCCAACTCCACGTTGGGGCGGCCTTGCGATGTGGATAGCCATGGCGCTCACCTTTGCCATAGTCAATCATTTATCACTTGTTGGAAAATCTTTCGGTCGTGAAACAGTTGGAATATTTCTTGCCGCCACGCTATTGGTTGCAATTGGATTAGTTGATGATCGTTTTGAACTCGATGCCCTCACCAAATTAGCAGGCCAAGCACTTGCTGCAGGAATATTGCTTCTCTTCGGTATTCAAGTTTTGTGGTTACCTATTAATGGCGTCATCACCTTGCCACCCAGCATTGGTCAATTAGTGACTGTCTTGATAGTCCTGGTAACAATTAATGCAGTGAACTTTATTGATGGGCTAGATGGTTTGGCAGCTGGCATCGTGGCAATTTCAGGGGCCGCTTTCTTTGCCTTTGCCTACCTGCTCGCCGTTGTCTATGGCTTTAATCGCGCAGGTGCACCATCTCTGATTACCGCAGTCATTATTGGTGTCTGTATTGGATTTCTGCCACACAATGCCCATCCAGCCAAGATTTTTATGGGCGATTCCGGCTCGATGTTCCTTGGCTTATTACTTGCCGCCTCTGCAATCACATTAACCGGACAGATTGATCCCAATGCAATCTCTGCGGAGAAGTTAGGGCCCACACTGCTTCCACTCGCTCTTCCCTTTGCAGTCCTTGCTATTCCACTTATTGACCTATTTTCGGCCATCATCCGCAGATTACGTGCGGGTCAATCTCCATTTAGTTCAGATAAAGAGCATATTCATCACCGATTATTGCGTGCTGGAAATTCACATTTGCGCACTGCGCTGATTATGTATGTGTGGACCGCGACTATTGCACTTCCTGTTGTGGTTTCAGCATTTGAACCGCTCTGGGTCTCAGCACTCGTTGCTGGCCTCATGCTGGCATTCGCGATTTACTTCACAAGAAGTGGAGGGCGTAAATATGAGCAAGCAAAAAAGTAATGAAGCGCAGCTACTCCGAGGTGCTCTCGTTCCAACGCTCATAGTTGGTCTGATTGCAATTGTGATTTTCTCTTTCATTCAAGGACTTTCTGGATTTTATGGAGCACTCCTTGCGCAAGCAGTCGTGCTGATTTATTTCTTAGTGCATATCTTCGTTTCCAAAATTTCACGCAATCTTGATCCCATGAGCACCATGGCACTGGCGATGTTCTCCTACTTTGCCAAGTTCTTACTTCTCGGAGCTTTTTTATGGGCGCTGACTACCTACACTGATCGTTCCAGTATCGACCGAACCAGCTTTGGCGTCACTGCTATCGCCCTGACCTTCGCCTGGCTAGGCGGAGAAATCGCCAGTTATTTGAAGTTGAAAACTCATCTACCATTACCCCATGACCAACGAACCAGCTAACCGCCGCGATGAGAACGCCCTATGGTCGATCTTCGGCTATCTCATATCAGGGCTTCTTTTCTGGGGGGGAGCTGGCTGGGCGGCAGACCATTTTCTTGAGACCAATTACCTGACCCTTGTGGGTCTTCTGGTGGGAGCCGGAGGGGCGCTTTACCTCATCTGGCTGCGATTCGGCCGCGAGTAAGTGAGCCGAAGCATATAAATCCCCAGGATTTGGATTTCACAGGGAGCCGGTTTTGCCCATAAGGTAAGCCTGCTTTACCGCTTCCCCAGCGACTGATTTACAACCCTTTTAGAGTTTCAAGGAGTGTGTGTGCGCGCGTTTGTTAACTTATACGCAGCTGGTGATGGATTCGTCCCACCAAGCACTAACGACTTCAACCTTCCTCCACTTACTGAATCAATTCCTTGGCTGACTAAGCCCGTTCTACTTGTTTTTCTCTCCGTAATTCTCGTTTCAGTTTTCTTCATTCTCTCTGCCCGCAAAGCGGCAGTAGTTCCTTCGAAGCTGCAATTTGCTGGTGAAAGCATCTACGCCTTTGTCCGTAATGATCTTGCTCGCGATGTTATCGGCCATGAATTCATGCGCTTTGTGCCATACCTATTCACCCTCTTTACCTTTGTACTCACCAACAACATCTTTGGAATCGTTCCATTCTTGCAATTCCCAGCAATGTCTCACGTTGCCTTCCCATACGTGCTTGCGATCTTCTCATTCGGAGTCTTTCACTACGTTGGTATTCGCAAAAAGGGTCTGGGCGCATACCTGAAAGAGATTGCCTTTATGCCAGGTGTTCCTAAGCCGGTTTACATCTTGCTGACACCGATTGAAATTGCCACATTCTTCCTCGTGCGTCCATTGACGCTCTCACTTCGTCTCTTTGCAAATATGTTCGCGGGCCACTTGCTCTTGCTCGTATTCATTATGGGTGGTGACTACATGTTGCATGATTCACATCTGATCATGAAGTTGTTTAGCCCATTCTCATTTGCATTCGGTATTGCCCTTACATTCTTCGAATTTATGGTGCAATGCCTTCAGGCATATATCTTCACCCTGCTTACAGCTCTCTACATCGCCGGCGCCCTTGCCGACGAGCACTAAACGCACCACCTAATGAATAACCAAACGAAAGGTAAGAAAAAATGACAGGCACACTCAACCTGGTCGGTTTTGGCCTATCAGCAATTGGTCCAGCAATTGCAACAGGAATGATCTTCGCCGCTTATATCAACGGCGTAGCTCGTCAGCCAGAAGCACGTAGCGTTCTCCAGCCAATCGCGTTCCTCGGATTCGCACTTGCTGAAGCACTCGCACTCTTCGGTCTCGTACTCGCATTCGTTCTCTAAAAACTAAGAAGGATTAGGAAGACTAATGCGCTCAATTAATTTGCTTGCCGGGGGAGAACCACTCAACCCATTAATTCCGCACACCGCTGAATTAATCGTTGGTGCAATTGCCTTCACCCTGCTATTCCTAGTGCTTCGCAAGGCGGTAGTGCCAAAGTTTGAAAAGGCATTTACTGACCGCACCGAAGCAATTCAAGGCGGTTTAGAGCGAGCCGAAAAAGCGCAGGAAGAAGCACAGCGCGCTCTCGTTCAATACAACGAACAACTTTCATCTGCGCAAGGTGAAGCATCACGACTTCGGGAAGAGGCGCGCGTTCAAGGCGCAGCGATTATCGAAGAGCTTCGCACAAAGGCGCAAGAGGAAGCGGCTCGCATCACAGCAGCAGCACATGCATCTATTGAGGCAGAACGTCAGCAAGCAGTGACATCACTTCGTAATGAAGTGGGCGCACTTGCCGTCGAGCTCGCATCAAAGATTGTCGGGGAAGCGCTAGATGACCAGGCCCGTCAATCACGGATCGTGGATCGCTTTATCGAAGACCTCGAGAAGAGTAAGTAAGGAAAAATGAGAATTCACCTCGGAGGAAGTAGCCGTCAATCACTCGTGGTTGCACGCGCCGCACTTGATGCTGCCGTTAAAGGCGCAAGCGCTGCAACTTCATCTGAGCTCTCTTCTCAACTTTTCTTTGCCGCCGACGTTCTGGCTAAAAACACTTCAATTCGCCGTGCCTTTGCCGACCCTGCTCGCGATGCCGCCTCAAAGGGTGCACTCGTGAAGGATCTCTTTGCAAAATCACTCTCAGCGCCAGCGCTAGAAATACTCACAGATGTATCAACACTTCGTTGGTCAGCTGCAGGAGACCTAGTGCATGTGCTGGAGCAGCTGGCGATTGAAGCAGAAGCATCAGCTGCAAATGTAAGCAATGAACTCGATCGCGTAGAAGATGAGCTCTTTGAGACATCTGAACTCGTGGTCGATAACTTCGAGCTGCGCAAGGCGCTGGTAGGGGCTGGAACAGTGCAAGCTAAGTCAGCTCTTGTTACTGAAGTACTTGGCAAGAAAGCATCAGCATCAACTGTGAAGTTAGCAGTTGCGCTGGTATCAAGTCTTCGCGGTCGCAGTATTGAAGCAGCATTTGCTGACTATCTCTTTGGCCTGGCAAATCGTCGCAATCGTTTGATTGCAGTGATTCGGGTAGCAACACAGATAACAGAAGCACAGAAATCACGCCTAGCAACGGCGATTGAAAAGCAGGTTGGGCAACCAATCCGCGTCAACATTGAGGTAGAGCCATCAATTCTTGGTGGAGTCTCAGTGAAGTTTGCAGATGAACTTGTAGATGGAAGCGTTTCACATCGACTTGCAAGTGCCGGACGTGCACTTGCTGGAAATAAATAGGAATAAAGGGGAAACTCATGGCAGAGCTCAAGATCCAACCGAATGAAATTCGGGATGCCTTAGCGAACTTCGTTAAGTCATACGATCCAGGCACCGCGGCTCGTGACGAAGTCGGAACAGTAAGCCAGGCAGGCGATGGAATCGCCCGTGTTGAAGGTCTTCCTTCAACAATGGCTAACGAACTACTTCAGTTCGAGAACGGAACGTTAGGTCTGGCGCTTAACCTCGACGTGCGCGAAATCGGTGTTGTTATCTTGGGCGATTACGCAGGCATTGAGGAAGGAACCTCTGTACGTCGTACAGGTGAAGTTCTCTCTGTTCCTGTCGGTGATGGATTCCTCGGTCGCGTTGTTGACCCACTCGGTCGACCAATCGATGGCAAAGGTGAGATCACTCCTGATGCCCGTCGTGCGCTAGAACTTCAGGCACCATCTGTTGTACAGCGCCAACCTGTTAAGGAGCCAATGGCCACAGGTATAAAGGCAATCGATGCGATGACAGCAATCGGTCGTGGACAGCGTCAGCTCATCATTGGTGACCGTCAGACTGGAAAGACTGCAGTTGCAATCGACACAATTATTAACCAGCGCGAAAACTGGCTGACTGGCGATAAGAAGAAGCAGGTTAAATGCATCTACGTCGCTATCGGTCAGAAGGGTTCAACGATTGCATCCGTTAAGGGCGCACTCGAAGAAGCTGGCGCGATGGAATACACAACAATCGTTGCATCTCCGGCATCAGACCCAGCAGGCTTTAAGTACCTCGCGCCATATACCGGTTCTGCAATTGGTCAGCACTGGATGTATAAAGGCGAGCACGTTCTGATTGTTTTTGATGATCTTTCCAAGCAAGCTGAGGCTTATCGTTCAGTCTCACTTCTCCTTCGTCGCCCACCAGGCCGCGAAGCTTACCCAGGCGATGTTTTCTACTTACACTCACGTTTGCTAGAACGTTGCGCAAAGCTTTCCGATGAACTCGGTGGCGGTTCCATGACCGGCCTGCCAATCATTGAAACTAAGGGAAATGACGTTTCCGCGTTTATTCCGACAAACGTAATTTCGATTACTGACGGACAGTGCTTCCTTGAAACAGATCTCTTTAACGCAGGTGTACGCCCAGCGATTAACGTAGGTATCTCAGTATCTCGCGTGGGTGGTTCAGCTCAGACTAAGGCGATGAAGAAGATCGCTGGTCGTCTTCGTCTTGACCTCGCTCAGTTCCGTGAGTTAGAAGCATTCGCTGCTTTCGGTTCAGATCTTGATGCGGCATCAAAGGCTCAGCTAGAGCGTGGTGCACGTATGGTGGAACTACTTAAGCAGGGTCAGTACTCACCATATTCACTCGAGCGTCAGATTGTTTCAATCTGGGCCGGAACTTCCGGTGCGCTAGATGATGTTGCTGTTGCTGATATCCGTCGCTTTGAAGGCGAACTACTGGACTTCATCGGCCGCGAACGTAAAGAGATCTTTACCGTGATCTCTGAGACTAAGCAGCTCGAAGATGACACTGTGGCCAAGATGGTTTCTGCAGTTGCTGATTTCAAGAAGCAATTTAAGTCATCAGTGGCTCCAGCACTGAATGAAGCTGCGGCAAAGGCGCTTGAGGGCGAAGCTGCAGAAGCAATCACAAAGCACGTCCCACCGGCGGTGAAGAAGTAACTCATGGGTGCTCAACTTCGCATATATCGCAGACGGATGCGTTCCGTTAAAGCGACCAAAAAGATTACGAAAGCTATGGAGTTAATCTCTGCTTCTCGTATCGTTAAGGCGCAGCAACGTGTAACAGCATCGACTCCGTATGCAAATGAACTCACACGTGCGGTATCTGCAGTTGCTTCATTTTCTTCCACGAATCACCCATTGACGACAGCACACGAAAATCCACGACGAGCAGCGATTTTGATCATCTCGGCCGACCGTGGAATGGCTGGTGCTTATTCCACGAATGCGATTAAGGAAGGCGAAAAACTGGCAGCCCTGCTTCGTGAGCGTGGTCTGCAAGTCTCTAACTTCCTGGTCGGTCGCAAGGCTGTGAACTACTACAAGTTCCGTAACCGCGAGATGGCTGGAACGTGGACCGGATTTTCTGATAACCCAACCTATGAAAATGCTCGTGAAGTAGCGGACGCGCTGCTTGATGCTTTTCTTGCAGATTCGACTGAGACAAATCTTGGTGTGGATGAAATTCACATCATCTTTACCCAGTTCAGATCTATGTTGACCCAGGAAGCAACTGCCAAGCGCATGATTCCGTTGGAAGTTATTGAGTCATCAGAGGCGGTTCCAACAGGGTTGCTTCCAATGTATGAATTTGAACCCAATGCCGGAGAAGTTCTTAACGCACTTCTTCCGCGCTATATCCAAGCCCGTATCTTTAACGCGATGTTGCAATCGGCAGCCTCTGAACATGCTGCTCGTCGTCGCGCTATGAAATCAGCAACTGACAATGCTGAGGATCTCATCAAGTCACTTACCCGACTTGCGAACGCTGCCCGTCAAGCAGAAATTACCCAAGAAATCAGTGAAATCGTCGGCGGCGCAGATGCGTTGGCCTCAGCTAGTGCAGGGAGCGAATAATGTCAGCAACAGGTAAAGGCCGCGTAGCCCGAGTAATTGGACCGGTGGTGGATATTGAATTCCCCGCAGATTCGATGCCTTCGATCTTTAACGCGCTTCACGTGGAGACCACCATGAGTGGCACTACTCGTACCTTGACCCTCGAAGTAGCGCAGCACATTGGAGATAACCTCGTGCGCGCTATCTCAATGCAACCAACGGATGGAATGGTGCGCGGTGCTGAAGTAACAGACACTGGTTCTGCAATCTCTGTCCCAGTTGGCGATGTCACAAAGGGCCACGTTTTCAACACTCTTGGTGAATCACTTGACGTTCCAACGTCCTCACTTGATATCAAGGAGCGTTGGTCAATTCACCGTAACGCACCAGCATTTGATCAGCTCGAGTCAAAGACTGAGATGTTTGAAACTGGTATCAAAGTTATCGACCTTCTCACACCGTATGTAAAGGGTGGAAAGATCGGCCTCTTCGGTGGCGCTGGTGTGGGTAAGACAGTTCTTATCCAAGAAATGATTTATCGCGTAGCGGAAAACTTCGGTGGTGTATCAGTATTCGCCGGTGTTGGTGAACGTACTCGTGAAGGTAACGACTTGTTCCTAGAAATGACTGAGACGGGCGTTATCAATAAGACAGCCTTGGTCTTTGGTCAGATGGATGAACCACCTGGAACGCGTCTACGAGTTGCACTCTCTGCTCTTACTATGGCTGAGTACTTCCGCGATGTGCAGAAGCAGGACGTTCTGCTCTTCATCGATAACATCTTCCGCTTTACGCAGGCAGGTTCTGAAGTATCAACACTTCTCGGCCGTATGCCATCTGCAGTGGGCTACCAGCCAACTTTGGCTGATGAAATGGGTCAGCTACAGGAGCGAATCACTTCAACACGTGGTCACTCAATTACATCGATGCAGGCAATTTATGTTCCTGCAGATGACATTACTGACCCAGCTCCACACACAACATTCGCGCACTTAGATGCAACCACAGTGTTGTCTCGTCCGATTTCAGAGCTTGGTATCTACCCAGCTGTGGATCCACTCGATTCATCATCTCGTATTCTTGATCCGCGCTATATCGGTGAGCACCACTTCCGTGTTGCTAACCGCATTAAGCAGATCTTGCAGCGCTATAAGGATCTACAGGACATCATCGCTATCTTGGGTATCGATGAACTCTCCGAAGATGACCGCGTTCTCGTAGGACGTGCCCGTCGCATCCAGCGCTTCTTGTCACAGAACACATTCGTGGCAAAGGTCTTTACCGGACTCGATGGCTCATTCGTTCCACTCACAGAGACAATCTCTGCATTCGAAGCACTTGCTGATGGAAAGTACGACCATGTTCCAGAACAAGCATTCTTCATGTGCGGTGGCCTCGATGATGTTGAGCGCAAAGCTGCTGAACTTGCGAAGAACTAAGTAAGGGAAAAATAATGGCTCTTAATGTCGCACTAGTATCGCCAACACAGAAGGTGTGGTCAGGCGAGGCAACATTTGTCTCTGCTCGCACCACAGAAGGAGACCTTGGAGTTCTTCCAGGTCACTCACCTTTGTTTGGCGTACTAGTCGATGGAGCTGTCAGCATTAAGGGCACTGATGGAACAACACAGGAATTTACTGTGAGCGGCGGCTTCTTATCTGTTTCAAATGATCGCGTATCGATTCTTACTGAGAGCGTTAACTAAAGAACTATTCGCGAGTAACTTTCGCACCTAGCCCAACCAACTGCTCAGCGAAATTTGGATATCCACGATCAATGTGGAAAGCGCCATCGACTGTTGTTTCACCTTCTGAAACCAACGCTGCCAATACAAGGCCTGCACCTGCGCGAATATCCGTTGCTTCAACGGGAGCGCCAGATAGCTGTGGGATCCCGTCGATAGAGGCATGGTGGCCATCTACGGTGATTTGAGCACCTAATCGCACTAGTTCGTTGACGAACATAAAGCGGGATTCAAAGACATTTTCAGTGACTATTGAATGGCCATCTGCAATTGCGTTCATTCCGATGATAAATGGCAAGAGATCTGTTGCAAATCCAGGATAGGGCAGGGTTGCCACATCAATTGCTTGTGGTCGTTGATTCATCTGCACGCGAAATCCATCTTTAGTTGAGGTGATGATTGCCCCGGCTGTTGTGAGCTTTTCAAGCATGACTTCCATGTGATCGGCGCGACCACCATGAATAGTGATATCACCTTGCGTCATTGCGGCGGCAAATGCCCACGTGCCAGCAATGATGCGGTCTGTAATGGTGGTGTGGTCAGTTGGCTTGAGTTCTTTAACGCCAGTGATAGTAATTGTTGGCGAACCAAGACCATCAATTTTTGCCCCCATGCCAATCAGGAATTCACCGAGATCGACAAGGTCAGGTTCGCGGGCGGCGTTATCAATAGTTGTCACACCATTTGCTAGAACGGCTGCGGTCATGAGGTTCTCTGTTGCACCCACTGATGGGAAATCTAAATCTATAGAGGTGCCTGAAAGTCCATTCGGAGCCTCGGCAACTATGTAACCATGTTGGACATGTGCTTTGGCGCCAAGTGATTCAAGACCTTTAACATGAAAATCAAGGCCGCGTGAGCCAATTGCATCCCCGCCAGGAAGTGCGACTTCTGCTCTTCCGACGCGAGCAACAAGTGGACCGAGCACGTTAATTGATGCCCTCATCTTGCGCACGAGGTCATAATCTGCGCGATGTAATGGAGTAGCTGGAACATCAATCGTGACGGTGTCGGCGGTGTGAATAACGGTGCAACCAAGACGTGTGAGCAGGTCGGACATGATTTCTACATCGGCAATATCTGGAACATTGCGGATGGTCGATTTTCCAACGGCTAAAAGCGAAGCGGCCATCAGTTTAAGGACTGAATTCTTGGCTCCTGTGACCGATACTTCACCGACCAGGCGGCTGCCACCGGTGATCCGGAAGCGGTCGTGGGACGAAGATGCCATATCCGAAGTCTACTTATAGGCTAGGGACATGGTTAATTTAACGCGTATTTACACAAAGACAGGCGATGACGGAACTACATCCCTTGGAGATATGAGCCGCACATCAAAAAATGACCCTCGCCTAGAAGCATATGCAACTGTTGATGAAGCAAACTCCACAATCGGTGTTGTGCTCGCAACTGATGAATTAGCCGATGATGTTCGCGCGCTATTGGTGCGAATCCAAAATGATATGTTCGATGTGGGAGCAGACCTCTGCACCCCAGTAGTTGATGCACCTGCATTTGAACCACTTCGCGTGCTTGAATCTCAAATTGTCTATCTAGAAGAACAGATTGATAAATACAACGCAGATCTTGAAGCGTTGCGCTCATTTGTATTACCTTCTGGAACATCTGCTGCGGCCCATCTTCACGTTGCTCGCACAGTGGTTCGTCGCGCAGAGCGTTGCACCTGGGCTGCAATCCATGCATTTGGCGGGGGAGTAAATCCACTGACTGCTAAGTACCTCAACCGTTGCTCTGATTTACTCTTTGTTCTTGCTCGTCATGCAAACAAAGAGATTGGTGATCAGCTCTGGGTTCCTGGAGCAAATCGCTAGTTAAAGCTTTTCAAGTGCGCCCTGGCAGCGCTCTCTTCCTTCGGAAATACAAATAAACGAGGACCTTGCTTAGTCTGGGTCAGAGTTGCCTTAATTCCAACTGCAATCAACTTCTGACGCAGTATTTCGCCTTCAATGTGATTGTTTGGCTCTGCGACCGCAACGAGAGTTCCGTATTCATCTTCTGAACCAATCGATGGGCTGCGTTCGACTAGTGACTTACCTTTAGCCGAGGTCCACTTTAAAATGAAAATCAGGAATAAGACAACCGGAAATCCGGCAAGACTCATTAAAAAGAGCTGATTGTTGACGCCGCCTAGCATTTACTCGACCACCTTTGTATATGTAGCAGCCGATGCTCCTTCAGGTCGTGGATCTTGATGGCAAATCACTTCAATATTGCTGATGTATTCAAGAGTTTCAATGGGTTCTGGTGAGATTAAGAGAATGGTCTTAATCTCTTTAACTGCGCTAGGCGTTGATATTGTGCGCAAGTCACCAAGTATGACGCCCTCTTTAGATAGGACCTGAGAATTAACTTCCCACCACACACATCCAGTCTCAGCGGCAACCTGGACTGCGCCACAAACAAATTCGCTGCATGCCTTCACTTGGGAAGCCAGATTGGTCTTTGCAGAAATAACGCTCACCAACTCTTTGCTTGTCGGCACCTTGGCATAGATTCCTGATTCAAACTCAAAGTCCACCGGTGGCCACTTTGGTTTTGGTGATGGAGTAAGGCGAATCTTCTTTCGAGGTTTTGGCTTCGGTTTTGGCTTTGGCTTTGGTTTGGCAGAGACAGTGGGCTCAGCTGACGCAGTGGGCTTGGCAGTTGTTGGAGCAGTCGACTTTACTGTTGGCTTAGAAGTTGCTTTAGAAGTGGGCTTAGCTGTTGGCTTTGGCTTCACTGTCGCTTTGGGTGAAGCCTTCACACTTGCCTTGGCAGTCGGCGTTGGTGTTGGCTTCTTAGTTGCAGCGTCGGCACTGGTTGCAGAAAAGGCAAGGCAGAGTGCAAGTACAAGTGCTGACTTTTTCAGTCGCGCTCCCACTTGAAACTGCGAATTGCCCAGATTAATCCCAGTACGAGCCATGCGGTAATAATGGCAAAGGTGCGCCCAGTTTCCCAATTGCCGGCAACTTCACGCGTAGCAAATGATTCAGGTAAGAAGACTGAACGGGCGCCTTGGGTCATCCATTTGAGTGGAAAGATTGCGGCAACTTGCTGCATCCACTGCGGCAGATCGGTAAAGATAAAAAAGACGCCACTGAAGAATTGCAGAACAATGACAACGGGGGAGACGACAGCGGAAGCTCCACGGCCAGATTTAGGAACATTGGAGAATGCAATTCCCAGCACCGTTGAACATGCACTGCCAAGAATTAGTAGAGCAGCTAAGAGCAACCATTTATCAGCGCTCTGCGGCAGGTTAACGCCAAAGAAGGCAACGCCAGCAGCCAATAAGAGCGCTACTTGCACCAGCATGCTGACAGTGACAAGGATGGCTTTTCCAAGGAAGTAACTACTTGCTGGCATCGGAGTTCCACGTAGTCGCTTGAGCGTTCCAAAGTCGCGCTCCATCGGAATCATGATTGCTAGTTGCTGAAAACCCGTATTAACAAGTCCTGATGCAATCATTCCCGCCACAAAATATTGACTAAAGGTAACACCGTCGGCGATCGTGTTAGAAAATACTGATCCAAAGATGGCAAGCAAGATGAGTGGGAATAACATGGTGAAGACAACTGATTCACGCTGTCGCATAAATTGTTTAATCTCTAACTTGCCTCGCTGCATACCAATGGAGAGCGCGGTGGGCTTATTCATCGTGACCACCAATCATTTCCAGGTAGATATCTTCTAGTGATGCTCGCTTAATGCTCAGCTCTGGAATTTCTCCACCAAATTGGGCCGCTAGCTCCGTGACGCGTTCAGTGGGGTTGGCACTCTTCTCACTGCGCACTTGTGCACCATCTCGCCAGGAAATAGTGGCAAGTGATGTTGCGCGCCCGCCAAGTTCTGCAGGTGGTGCGATTTCAACAATCCGTCCCTTGATAATGACTGCCACCCGATCTGCCAGTGCTTCTGCTTCATCAAGGTAGTGAGTGGTAAGAACGATGGTGGCTCCTTCATCGCGCAAGGTGCGAATCAAATTCCAGAATGCTCTACGCGCTTCCGGATCAAAACCTGTAGTGGGCTCATCTAAAAAGATTAGTTCCGGACTACCAATAATTCCCAGTGCGACATCTAGGCGACGTCGCTGCCCACCAGAAAGAGTGCGACCAAGCGCATCAGATTTCTCTGTGAGTCCCACTAATTCAATTACCTCGCGGGCATCTTTCGGATTCTTGTAATAAGTGGCAAAGTGCGAGACGGACTCATAGACAGTTAAGTCGCCGGCATCTTGAGTTGATTGAAGAACAATGCCGATGCGATCACGCCATCCTTGTCCGGCGCTGCCTTTAGTTGCTGGGTCAAAACCGAGAACTTTCACATCACCGGAATCGCGATCACGAAATCCTTCGAGTATCTCCACCGTCGTGGTCTTGCCAGCGCCATTAGGGCCAAGGAGTGCGAAGATTTCGCCCTGTTCGATTTCAAGGTCAAGCCCATCGACTGCCTGCGTCTGGCCATATTTCTTATGGAGCTGGGAAACGCTGATGACCTTGCTCATAGTGTCATCTTCTCACTTTGTGGGGCAAAGTGCGAGAAAATGAAGCCATGAGCCCACGTAAGAACTACCCGAAGAATCGTCGGCCGAAGAATAACGATGAAGACCGTGAGATTAATCCTTCCAATCAAAGTTTCGAAGAAGATGAAAATGGTTTATGGACTGTTCGTAAATTAACCGGTTCATCTGCAAATAAACCATATCGCTGCCCTGGTTGTGATCAACTGATCCCGATGGCAACGCCACATACCGTTGCCTGGCTAGATGGCGAAGAAGATAATCGCAGGCATTGGCATAACGCTTGCTGGAGTAAGCGAAATAATCGTGGCCCGCGCACTGAACGCACGCGCAATGCGCCCCGTTACTAAGTCGAAGTAGACTCACACCAATGTCCGAGCCAATCCGCCCCAGCACCGTGCTTGCCGCAACGCGCACGCCATTTACTGTGCTTACCGCTGATGGCCAAACACTTGTAGGAGAAGTTGCTACTCCGATTTCTAATCCAACAACTGCAATTTTATGTTGCCACCCCAACCCAACGGGTGGCGGAATGATGGATAGCCACATCTATAAAAAGGCTGCTAACCGATTACCTACAATGGCTGGAGTTACAGTCGTGCGCTTTAACACTCGTGGAACAAGTAGTGAAGCTGGGACAAGCACGGGTAGTTATGACAATGGAGGCGCAGAAAAATACGATGTGGAAGCGATGATTGCATACTGCTTTGACACTCTTGGCATCAAAGAGTTATGGGTTATTGGGTGGTCATTTGGAACAAGTATTGCAATTAGCCATGCCCGTGATGTGCGAGTGAAGGGCTTGATACTGCTGAGCCCCACCTTGCTCGAGATTGTGGATAGCGATCTTGAATTTTGGGCTGCTGATGGCAGACCAGTAGTTGCACTGATTCCCGAGCATGATGATTACTTAAAGCCAGAGCAAGCACGACTGCGTTTTAGTGTGATCCCGCAAACCAAGCTGATTGCTGTTGATGGCGCTAAACACCTATGGGTAGGTGAACCATTTGTGCATAGAGTCTTAAGTGAAATCGTTGCGGTCATTGCCCCGCAGCGATTACCGCTACCTACTGAGATTTAAGACTTTTCTGCGCGAGGGATAACTACTTCTTCCAAAATTAAGATTATGGAAGCGGCAATTGGTACTGCAAGTAGCCCGCCAACTAGCCCAAGAAGTGATGTACCAATGAGGGCGGCGATGATTGTTACCGCACCTGGCAGGTTCAGGGTCCGCTTCATGATTTTAGGAGTGAGAATGTAATTCTCAATCTGCACGTAAATGATGTATCCGACGAAGGCCGCGATACCTATCGTGATGGATTGCGTCAGCGCAAGTATCGTAAAGATTGCAGCGCCGATGAAGTGTCCAATAAGTGGCACAAGTCCGCAGACAAAGATAATAACTCCGATTGCCACAGGCGAAGGAAGACCCAGGATTACTCCGAATATCGTTAAAAAGATCGCAGCCAAGGAAGAGATTAAAACCTGACTTCCAACAAATGCTCCCACGCGAGCGATAATTGCATCGGTGAGCAGTGCCACCCGTGGGCGACGACTGGCCGGAACTAGTTTAAGGCCGAGCCCAGTCATCTGATTAAGTGATGTGATGAAGTAAAGCGTAAGCACCAAAATTGTTAACGCGGTAAAGGTGCCAGAAAGAACAGTCTTTCCAACGCCAACGACTCCACCGAAGGCAGAGAACAAGAGCGCGCCATCGGAAGTGACCGAGCTCAATCTTTTTTCTAGGGTATCGATGATCCCGTAGTTTTCATTGATATTTGCGATTGCTGGGTTATCTTTTAATTGGCTAAGCAGTGATGGCGCTATCTCAATCAGGTTCGTGCCTTGCGAAATAAGCGGAGGAACAATAAGTGCGCCAAAAAGAACGACTGCGATTAGCACCGATACAAAGATTATGGCAACGGCTGAAATACGTGAGAGGCCACGCTTGCGAATAGCCTCAACTGCTGGGTTTAGACCCATGGCTAAGAAGAGGGCAACGATGATTAGTACAAATACCTGACTTGCACTTGCAAGTGCCCGCATTAAAACAAATGCACTTAAGGCACCTACTGTTGCGACAAATCCGAAATAAAATGGATGAGCGCGGTCCACCGGCGCTCCAGCTGCACCAAAATCTTGTGAAGTGGGTGAATCTTTGACTTTTCGCTTCATTCGCTCTGAAATTGCCATGCTTTATTGTAAAGCGTAAGAGAGAATAACTCCCATGGCGCTTCGAATAACGGGACTGGGTGAAGAGATTGCTGCCGTCACTGGACTTTCGTGGAACCTGCCGCTGGAGCAATGGCCAGAAGATCCGATGCTGGCCGAAAAACGAGGCATCTCCCGCCACGTAGTGCGCTTGGTGCGCTCTACCGATGACCCCGAATCCGAGGTCTATGCCGTCAAAGAGACGGTGGCAGAGTTTGCAAACCGCGAATACAAGATTTTGCGAGAGCTTACACATCTGAATTCTCCTAGCGTTCAATCGATTGCCGTCATTGAGGGTCGCACCGATAACAACGGTGAAGAACTTCCCTGCGCCCTCGTCACTAGGTTCTTGCCGTACTCATTGCCCTACCGCGTTGTACTCAGTGATAAGAACGTTACTGGTGAAGAAGTAACGCTGATGGCCAATGCACTGGCGCTGTTGCTGGTGCGCCTGCACCTGCTTGGTTTCTGGTGGGGCGATTGTTCACTTTCCAATACTTTATTTCGCAGAGATGCTGAAGCCTATGCCGCCTATCTAGTCGATGCGGAAACGGGTGAGTTTCAAAAAACTTTAACGGCTGGACAGCGCGAACATGATTTAGAGATTGCCCACTTTAACGTTGCGGCAGAGTTAGAAGATCTACAACTGTCGGGTGTTCTCTATCCGGGTATGGACCCGATTCGTGCAAGTACGGCGCTGATTAACCGTTATCACCGGCTGTGGTCTGCACTAAAAGATCGCCAAGTGCTTGATCCCACTGATCGCCACGCAGTTGAACGTGCCATGCGTCAGCTACATGACCTCGGTTTTGCAGTGGAAGAAGTCTCAGTTTCTATGGAAGAAGGCGAAGATGCAGGACGCTTAGTCTTTCAACCCAAACTTGTCGCCGCCGGTTATCACAAGAATCGATTACGCGAGCTAATTGGGCTAGAAACAGAAGAGCTACAAGCAAAAAGACTACTTGCCTCCTTTGATCGTTTTCGCGGCCGCGAGAAATCTCCGAAACCACCGGTAGCTGATTCAGCCAAGCGATGGCTTGATGAAGTCTTTAGACCAACAGTTAATTTGATTCCACCAGAGCACGAGGGAAGAATTGAACTTGCTCAGTTTTTTCATGAGACGCTAGAGCACCGTTGGTACTTAAGTGAAAAAGCAGGACATGACGTAGGTCTGGAATTTGCAGCAAAGGCCTATATTGCTGATGTTTTGCCCTTTCGCCGCGATTCTGGCGTCACGGTACGAGTTGATGGCATGATTCAGTAATGAGCTTGCCACCTAATTTTTCTCAGGCAGTAGATTTAAGTTCACTGGGTAAACCAGCGCCAGATACTTCTATTGCGATGCCAGGAATAGTTGTCACTACTGAGAATCTGCAGTCAGAGATACTTCCACTATCAAATACGAAACCAGTAGTAATCATCTGTTGGTCAAATCGTTCTGCCGAATCTGTCACCGTGCTTCGATCACTGGCAAATCTGGAAGCGGCAGATAACGGAAAGTGGGCGCTAGCAACAGTTGATATCGACACCCAGGCACCTGTTGCCCAAGCCCTGCAAGCGCGCACGATTCCCTATGGCGTTGTCTTTATCGCAGGCCAAGCAATCCCTTTTCTTGAGCAAGTACTGACTGAAACCCAACTTCGGGAAGTGATGAACAAAATTCTCACCATTGCCGCAAAGCAAGGAATCGGTGAAGAGCCAGCAGAAAGTTCGGAGCCAGAAGAAGATGAAGCGCTGGCAGCCCTTGATAAGGGAGATTATGAAAGTGCCGAAGCTGCTTATAAGAAGTTGCTTGCTCGTAAACCGAACGATAATTTTGCAAAGCTCGGACTTGCGCAAGTGCAACTACTTCTTCGCACCGAAGGCATTGATGCTCATCAAGTCATGGAGTCGGCGGTGAAGAACCCAGGTGATATTTCTATTCAGATGCAGTGTGCTGATGTGGAAGTGATGAGTGGATATCTTGAGCCAGGCTTTGAACGCCTACTTCGTTTAGTTCAGATTCTGGAAGCAGATGAGCAGAAGATGGTCAAAGATCGCCTCCTTGAACTATTTGCTTTAGTTGATCCTGCTGATCCACGAGTCATTAAAGCTCGAGCGCAATTAGCAAACGCGCTCTTCTGATGTCATCAGTAATTGACCACAGCAAAGAGAAGAAACTCCTTCACACACTCTTTGCTTGTTTTGGTTTTGGCATCATGGCCTGGCTCCCGCGCTTTCCAGAGGTAAAGGCCAATCTGCAATTAGATAATGGGGCTTTCGGTTCGATTGTGAGCACAGGTGGAATTGGTGCATTTCTTGGACTTCTCACCGTTGGGCATATCATCCACAAATTCGGAGCCTTTCGGGTCACGATTACTTCAATTCTTTTACTGTTTTCATCTCTAGCTTTATTGGTACAGGTGAACTCATCTCTGCTTTTTCTATTCTTTAATGTTTCATTTGGTTTCGGAATTACTGCGGTTCATGTCTGCCTGAATTCACATGGCTTTCACCTCCTTGAACGGGGAAAACTCAATGTAATCACCAGTGGAGCCGGTTACTGGAGTGCGGGATCACTTGTCACATCAATCCTCTCCGGGCTATTAGTAGGCCGGGTGGCGCTTACGACCCACATCACCATCCTTTCTGTTCTTCTTACTGTGATCATGCTTTCAATAGTGATTCGACTTAAAGCGGTGCTGCTTGAACCTAATACAAGCACTGATCATGACTACACAATTAAAGACATTTTTACCTCTTTTGAAATTGATTGGCCAGTCAGCCTTGGTATGGCGTGTGTGATTTATTTAGAATTCGCACTCGGTGACTGGGGGACAATCTTTCCTAAGGAGCGGCTAGATATCTCGGCGGGCCTGAGTACGGCGCCATTTATTGTTTTCACAGCCGCCATGATTGTGGGCAGACTCCTCATTGCTCGGTTGCTTAATTTTGCACCGATTCAGATTTGGGCCAAACGTGGAGTTATCTTTGCCGGAATCGGTTTTGGTGGCTGCATTATTGTGGCAACGCATTTGCCGGCAAATCTGACGTGGTGGTCCTACTCATTGTTCATCCTTGGCTATGCAATGGCAGGCCTTGGCTCATCATTTGTGGCACCGTCTTTTTTTGCTGCAGCAAATCGTCGTTCTAAGTTACCGAGTGCTGTGGTGGTGGGTCAGTTTGGTGTGACAAATACTGTTCTTACCTTTGCCGTGAAATGGATTGTTGCCTGGACCATTCAGTTCACAGGATCAATCGCACTTGCCATGATGATTCCAACAGCAATGATGCTGGCAACTATCTTCTTTACAAGCGCTCTCAAACAAGAGAGCGCCAGAGAGAGCTAGCTCAGCCAGAACCTTCGGTGTTGCCGGCATCTGCAGCGTGCACATCAAAGATTCGGTATTTATCGATAGCTTCTTGCACAACAGATTCTTTTACTTCCCCTGCCTTAGCAAGCTCGGCAAGTGTTGCCACCGCAATTGATTCGGCATCGACCTTAAAGTGGCGACGAAGTGCACCGCGTGTATCGGAAAGACCAAAGCCATCGGTACCAAGTGAGTGGAATTGATTTGGTACCCATGGTGAAATCTGGTCCTGCACTGCGCGCATGAAGTCAGAGACGGCAATAACCGGCCCTGGTGTTCCAGCAAGCTTGTCATGGATATAGGCACTCTTCTTATCACTTGGATTGAGCATGTTATGGCGATCTACTTCTAGCCCATCACGACGAAGTTCATTCCAGGAAGTCACAGACCAGACCGAGGCTGCAACGCCCCAATCTTCGGCGAGTAACTTCTGTGCCTTAATGGCCCAGTTCACTCCCACACCAGATGCCAGAATTTGAGCATTCTTCTTGCGCTGCTTTGAGGCAGGTGCATAGAGATAAATTCCCTTGAGCAAACCTTCAAGATCAAGGTTTGCCGGCTCTTCTGGTTGCAGGTATGGCTCGTTATAGACAGTCATGTAGTAATAAATATTTTCACTGTTCTCGCCATACATCCGGCGCAGACCATCTTTAAAGATATGGCCTACTTCGTAAGCAAAGGCAGGATCGTATGCAACCACTGCTGGGTTAGTTGCAGCCAGTAGATGCGAATGTCCATCTTCATGCTGCAGGCCTTCACCGTTCAGGGTTGTGCGCCCAGCTGTTGCACCCATGACGAATCCACGCACTAATTGGTCAGAGGCGGCCCAGAAGGCATCTCCAGTGCGCTGGAATCCAAACATGGAGTAGAAGATGTAGATCGGAATCATTGGTTCATCATGTGTGGAGTAGGAAGAGCCGACTGCGGTAAAGGATGCAACTGATCCGGCTTCGTTAATTCCTTCGTGCAAAATCACGCCAGTTGTTGATTCCTTATAAGAGAGCATGAGTTCGCGGTCCACCGCCATGTATTGCTGACCATGAGGGGAGTAGATCTTGAGCGTTGGGAACAATGAATCAAGACCAAATGTGCGAGCCTCATCAGGGATGATCGGGACGATGCGGCTGCCAAGTCCTGGATCTTTGACCAAGTCTTTGAGCATACGAACAAATGCCATCGTTGTGGCAATCTCTTGCTGACCTGAACCACGGCGCACAGATTCATAGACTTCATCTGCTGGCTGAGGCAAAGGCTTTGAAACTTTGCGACGACGTGGAATTGATCCACCTAATTCGCGGCGACGCTCTTCCAGATATTTCATCTCAGGTGAATCAGCTGGTGGGCGGTAGTAAGAAGGTGTGTATTTATCTAACTTGTCGTCAGTCAGCGGAATATTCAAGCGATCGCGGAACTCGATGATGTCTTCCAGCGTCATCTTCTTCATTTGGTGAGTGGAGTTACGTCCTTCGAAGTGCGAACCAAGGGTCCAGCCCTTAATGGTCTTGGCCAGGATGACTGTTGGCTTTCCATTTTTCTGCACCGCAGCGGTGTATGCGGCAAAGAGTTTGCGATAGTCGTGGCCACCGCGTTTGAGTCCCCAGACTTGATCATCAGACCAACCTGCGATCATTGCGGCAGTGCGTGGATCGCGACCGAAGAAGTGTTCGCGAACAAATGCGCCACTTTCGGCTTTAAATGTTTGGAAATCTCCATCGAGGGTGGTGTTCATCAAATTAACGAGAGCGCCTTCACGATCTTGTGCCAGTAGTGGATCCCATTCGCGGCCCCAGACAACTTTGACCACATTCCATCCGGCGCCACCGAACATTGATTCCAGCTCTTGAATAATCTTGCCATTACCGCGCACCGGACCATCGAGGCGCTGCAAGTTACAGTTCACAACAAAAGTAAGGTTATCGAGCTTCTCGCGAGAGGCCAGACCGATTGCGCCAATGGTGTCGACCTCATCCATTTCACCATCGCCAAGAAATGCCCAGACATTTTGATCACTTGTATCTTTAAAGCCACGGTTATGTAAGTAGCGGTTATAGCGTGCTTGATAAATTGCATTGATCGGACCAATACCCATAGATACCGTTGGGAATTGCCAAAACTCTGGCATTAAACGTGGGTGTGGGTAGGAAGAAAGTCCGCCGCCTTGATGTGAGAGTTCTTGGCGAAATCCATCGAGTTGATTTTCAGTAAAGCGACCTTCTAGAAATGCTCGTGCATACATTCCAGGACTGGCGTGACCTTGGAAGAAGATTTGATCTCCGCCACCAGGGTGATCTTGTCCGCGGAAGAAGTGGTTAAAACCAACTTCATAGAGGGAAGCAGAGGAAGCGTAGGTAGAGATGTGTCCGCCGACGCCAACGCCTGGACGCTGCGCGCGGTGCACCACCATCGCTGCATTCCAGCGATTAAATCTGCGAATACGACGTTCCATTACTTCATCGCCAGGAAATTCTGGCTCGTGTTCTGGGGAGATTGTGTTGATGTAATCAGTGGTGCGAAGTTGGGAAATTCCGATGTTCTTCTCTTGTGCTCGGCGAAGAAGGGAGAGCATTAGATAACGAGCTCGGACTGGTCCGGCTGCTGTGAGGGCGGCGTCGAAGGAGGCCTGCCATTCTGCCGTTTCACCTGGATCCGTATCTACAAGTTGATCGATTATCTGATCTGGGAATCCATCGAATTCAGTCATGGCCGTATTCTCGCCCAAAATGGGTGCAAGCACAAAAAAAGAAGGGTAAGTACAGGTGAAACCCTTGTAAATATTCGTCACATTCGGTGGACTTATCCCGTGGCAATGCGCATGGGGTTTGCTCAAGGAGAGCTCGTCCTCGAGGTGGGATATGGGGCAGATTGTGATGCCGCTCTCCGCAGCGAGATCATGAAAATTACTGGAACCAAATTTCTTGAAGGTTCCACCAATGAAGTCATTGATGCCGTTCTCTTATGGTTTCGTGAAGATGATGGCGATCTCGTAGATGAATTAATGGATGCCATGGCATATCTATCTGAAACCGGTTCTATCTGGGTGCTCACTCCAAAGGTTGGTCGCACTGGCCATGTGGAGCCAAGTGATATTCAAGATGCAGCGCCCACATGTGGACTCAGCCAAACTTCATCCTTAGCAGTGGCTGCTGATTGGACCGCAACTCGTCTAGTGGCACGAAAAGCGGGCAAGCGATAGATTCGCGCAATGACAATTGCAATCGGAGATGTAGCCCCAGATTTTGAGCTAAAAGATCAGAGCGGCAGCAAGGTTTCCCTCTCATCATTTAAGGGTAAGAAGAATGTAGTTCTTGTCTTTATTCCATTCTCATTTACCGGCACTTGCACCGGTGAACTCTGCGCCATCCGCGATGACATTTCAGCATTTGAAAACGATAACGTGCAAGTCCTTGCCGTCTCGTGCGATTCCATGCACACTCAGAAGATCTTTGCGGCACAAGAGGGTTACACATTCCCAGTTTTGGCTGACTTTTGGCCACATGGCGCAGTTGCCCAGGCTTACGGAATCTTCAATGCAGATATTGGATGCGCACTGCGTGGAACATTTATCATTGATAAAGCAGGCATTGTGCGCTGGTCAGTAGTTCAAGGCCTAGGCGATGCTCGCAACAATGGCGATTACAAAACTGCTATTGCAGCTCTCTAATCTCGCACTTCTTACGCACGATTTTCCTACTTTCGTATATTTAAAGTAGTATTCGCAAGCAGTATTAGCCGGGTGGCTAGCTCAGTGGTAGAGCGCCTCGTTTACACCGAGGATGTCGGGGGTTCGAAACCCTCGCCGCCCACAATTGATAGTTTTCAAATAATGCATAGCCAGCATATGGATAACGAGCTGTATCCCAACAACTCACTCAATTTCTAGTTAAGTAACCCCAGGCCAAGCTGGCCGCGATTGCAACCCAAATTTGGTAAGGAATGAGTAAAAGTCCCATTATCAGCGATGCCCGAAATGTTAGGTATAAAACTGGAATAGTTAAAACAGTTGTTAACACCAAGGCAATTGTGGCTAGCGTGAAGTTGTGCGGGACATAAAACTGATAAGCCCAAGTAAGTGCTGCGATGATACTTAAGCCAAAGAAAACCAACCAGGAGATATTCTCTATTCGCGTTAAAGATTTAGAGACTTGGTATGAAGCAAAGCCAAGAACTATAAAGTTATAGGGCCAAATAATTCCGATAAAAGAGCTAGGTGGCTGCCAGGGTGGCCGCTCAAGTGTTGAATACCAACCAGGAGAGGAGGAAACCCAAATTCCCGATCCAAAGGCGTAAATGAAAACTAGCAAAATTCCAATTCCCGCTGTAATCAATTTAAAGTCCACAAGAAGAGGATAATCCATGGTTGAGAGGTTAGGGTTACTCATGAAAAAGTTTTTGGTCGCAGGATTGATTTTGACCCATGGAGTATTTTTCGGCTCAGGTGCATTCGCCCATGCCGAGATAGCACGGACAAACCCAGTGAAAAGTGCCATTCTGACGCAGTCACCTAAATCTGTGTGGATTGAATTTGGCGAAACTTTGTTAAGGCTAGATAAAGAGAAAATCAATGCTTTAAAAGTTACTGATTCACGGGGAAAGCGCGTTGATAAGTCACCAACGATTGTCAGTGGTGTGCGAGCAACGACGAAGATCGTGGGCACCCTGAAGAAGGGCACGTACTTGGTTACCTACCGTGTGGTCTCAGAAGATGGTCATCCAGTCAAAGGCAGCTACTCCTTCAGCGTTAAGTAGCCGCTGGCGCACTGGGTAAAGTAAGGTTCGGCTAAGAATTACATATTGCACCGCCACTTTTCTAGAGGAGAACGCCGTGAAAGCTAGCGCTAGCGACCAGCGTTGCATCCTCGATATTCAAAATTTTGACCTTCACAGCGCCACCTTAAAGAACAAGGCAGCGACCCTGCCTGAACTGGCGGAGATAACTTCGAGCACCATCAAGGCGAATAATGTGCGCGACTTACGTATTGCCGCCGAAACCGAACTCAGCGATGTCAAGCGCGAGCTACTACGTGCTGAAGGTGATGTTGAGCAGATCGTTACTCGCATTACTCGTGATGAGACCCGACTCGCATCCGGCACCGGAACCCCAAAAGAACTTGAGCAGACTCAACATGAGCTAGTCACCTTAGGCGCTCGCAGATCTGAGTTAGAAGAAGTTGAGCTTGAAATCATGTTGCGAGTAGATGGACTCAAAGAGCGCATTGCGGCTTTAACGGCAGAGGAAGCAGAGCTCGCGGCAATCATTGCTGATTTAAATATCCGTAAAGAAAATGCCATGGCTGCAATTAACACTGAACTTGAAGGAATTGCCACAGATCGTGCGGCAACCACACAATCAGTCAGCGCTGAATTCCTGGCGCTCTATGAAAAAATCCGTGGAGCAGATGGTGGCATAGGTGCGGCAGCACTTGCTGGCAATCAATGCAAGGGATGCCACTTAACCCTTAATGCACATGAGCTGCAAAGAATCACCGGATTGGCTGATGATGAAGTTATTAGATGTGAAGAATGTCGGTGCATATTGGTGCGTGATCACTAATGGCACGTCACTTTAAGTTAACCGCCGATGGCGGCTCTCGGGGAAACCCAGGTCCTGCTGGCTATGGCGCAGTTGTTACTGAAAACGGCAAGATCGTCGCCGAACTCTTTGATGTTATAGGGGTGGCAACTAATAACGTTGCCGAATACAACGGCCTGCTCGCTGGGCTTGCTCATATCCATCAATTGGATAAAGAGGCAACGGTGGAAGTTGCGATGGACTCTAAGTTAGTTGTTGAGCAGATGTCTGGCCGTTGGCAGATTAAGCATGCTGATATGCGTGATTTAGCTAAACAGTGCCGCGATGCTCACACGCCATCACTTGTTACCTACTCCTGGATTCCTCGCGATGATAATTCACATGCCGATCGCCTTGCTAACAAGGCACTCGATGGTGGCAGTGCCCATAAACCGGCCGCCGTCATTCAACAGAATTACCTGACTGATCGCTTGCGCAGCGCTGAGATTCCGACATTTATCTATTTTGTGCGCCACGGTGAAACAGTTCTCACGCCAACCCGTAAATTCTCCGGAACTGGAGTACTTGATCCAGAGCTGATGCAAGATGGACTTGATCAAGCAGAGCTTGTTGCAGAAGAGGCTGTGAAGTTGGGTGCCGAAGTTCTTATCGCATCCCCGCTAAATCGCACGCGACAAACAGCTGAAGCAATTGCGCGCACCACCGGACTTGAAATAATCTTTGATGAAGCCTGGTTCGAACTCTCATTTGGATCATGGGATGGAAAATCAATTGAAGAGGTAAAGGAGGAAGAGCCCGATGCATATCAGGCATGGCTTAACTCAACTGCTTATGCACCCGGTGGGGGAGAGTCATGGGACCAAGCAACAGTGCGCATTGAAGAAGCGCTAGAGAAGTTGGTGGCCGAGTACCCAGGTAAGAAGATAATTGTTGTGACACATAACGGAGTCATCAAGACTGCGGTGAGATTGGCCATAGGCGCACCTAGCGAGGCGGTCTTCCACGTCGATGCCGCGCCATGTTCGATATCCTCTATCTCTATCTGGCCATCTGATGGTCTACGCGCTGTGCGATCCGTCAATGAAAGAGGGCACCTACGTTGATTTCATCTACAGAATGGCTAGTAACTGTTGCGGTACTTGGCGCAGTCATAGTTGCCGATTTAATCCTGGCAATCGTGCGCAGAAATAAAGAGACAACTCCGCGCGAAGCCTTAAGTTGGACCCTCTTTTACGTTGTTGCCGCCATTGCATTTGGTTACTTCTTGCCGCAGTGGGCTCCGGCTGAATATCGCAAAGAGTTCATCGCTGGTTGGCTCACCGAATACTCACTCTCGGTGGATAACCTCTTTGTCTTTATCATCCTGCTCGCCACACTTAAGATCAAGAAAGAGTCGCAACAGCTCGTCCTGCTTTACGGAATTCTGATTGCAATTGTTTTGCGCGTCATCCTTATCTTCCTTGGCGTAGCACTTGTCTCCAGGTTCACCTGGGTCTTCTTCTTCTTTGGCGCATTCCTGATCTTCACCGCCTATAAGTTGGTAAATGAGAAAGAGAATGTGGAAGAAGAAGAGTCAAAGCTTGTCGTATTTATGCGCAAACGAGGTTTCAGTAACTTTGCCATCGCACTTGTGGCCCTTGGCATCACAGATTTAATCTTCGCCCTCGATTCCATTCCGGCCATTCTTGGTCTGACAACCAGCAGCTACGTAGTCATCACCGCAAACATCTTCGCGCTGATGGGCTTGCGCCAGCTTTACTTCTTACTCCAAGGACTCATGGATCGCCTGATTCACTTATCTCGTGGACTCGCATTTATCTTGGCCTTTATCGGAGTCAAGATGGTCCTCCACGCCCTACACAGCATCGGGGTTCACGTGCCTGAGATTTCACTCGAACTCAGTCTGGCAGTCATCATCACAACGCTTACGGTCACCGCGATAACTAGCCTCTATGCCACACGTGGCGGTTCAGGAAAAGAGAAGATTTAAGCAACCCGCCCTATTGCTTCTTTCTGGCAAGAGAGCAGTATGGAGCCACTCAAGAGTTAAGGAGTGGCCTATGAAGATTGGCAGCATAATCTCAGGAAAGCGCGTTGAAACTATTTCAGCTAGTGCGAGTATTCATGATTTGGTGAGCTCTTTAAACTCACACCATGTCGGGGCCCTAGTTGTCTCTAGCGATGGCAAGAAAATCGATGGCATTGTCTCGGAGCGAGATGTTGTCCGCGCAATGCCGGGCAAGCTCGACCAACTAATTGGGATGCATGTTCGCGACATCATGACCGTCGATGTCCACACCTGCACCGCGGATTCCACCGTTGCAGAACTGATGACGATGATGACTGAGCTTCGGATACGTCACGTTCCAGTTGTTGCTGCCGATGGAGCCCTAATCTCGATAGTTTCGATTGGTGATGTGGTTAAAAACCATGTGAATGAACTCGATTCCGAGCGCCAGGCCCTGAAAGATTACGTGGCAAGCGGTAATTAAACTCCCGTACCATTAGCCAACGAAGAGTCGCCCGGATCACCGCGTTGCAGCTCTAGATTAATTTCTAGACTGGACCGAGGAAAGTCCGGACTTCACAGAGCAAGGTGGTGGGTAACGCCCACCCGGAGCAATCCGCGGGAAAGTGCAACAGAAAGTAGACCGCCAATAGCAATATTGGTAAGGGTGAAACGGCGGTGTAAGAGACCACCAGTGCATGTAGTGATACATGTAGCTATGTAAACCCCACCTGAAGCAAGACCAAGAAGATAGTGCGTTGCTCGCGCAAGCTATCGGGTAGGTTGCTTGAATCTGCAAGCAATTGCAGATCTAGATGGATGGTGATCGGTTCGAAAGAACTACAGGATCCGGCTTATAGGGCGACTCTTCTTCCAATTAGGTGGGCGCAGGTTAAAACTGCGCTCACCTTTCTGCATTTTCCTTGTACAAGTTGTTACATAACCTGTCGCAGATTTGAATGTTTTTATGGGGAATCGATGGGCAAATATGGGCAGTTTCATGGGCAGATTTCAACTACAAACAACATCCCAAAGTTGTTCCTACTCGGTCAATTTCCGAAACTCTTAGAACGACTCTTCTTTAAATTAGGTGGGCGCAGGTTAAAACTGCGCTCACTTTTCTGTACTTTCCATCACAATTCGTAAGCGAGCCGTCTCCAAATAGACCTAAAAAAGTTCTCATCTGGTAATTTATTGTCATGGCTATGGTAATCAAGAGCAATAAGCGAATGAGCTTGCTCCTTGCCATTTTATTGGCTGTATTTTCAACTGGCATCGTGATTGCACATCAATGTCACTCAATGCAAAGCGATCAAGTAGCCATTCAAGCAAACCATTCAGGAGATCACGTCGCTCCTACAACTTCAGTTAAGCCGCTCAGCTTTGCTTCTAGCTCAAATGCATTAATGGATGTTGGGTGTGCAGTACTTTTCATTGTTGTACTTTTGCTCGGACGAAAGCTCCATTATTTAAGAGCGCCAAGCTCTCAATTAAAAGAATATCTAACAAATGGTAGACGTTTAATTAGCGCGCAACGAAACCAATTTATACAACTTTCACTATCCCGCGCACAATTGGGAGTTATCCGCATCTAATCCGTCTTCGATAGAAGTTACTGTTTTATTGACTAAATAAACCAATTAATCACATCGAAAAGGATTCCAAATGTTTAAGAAAATCGTATTTCTGCTTACCGTAATTTCCCTTCCATTCTTTATCCAACCCGCATCAGCAAGTTCTCATGCCAAGAGCTTGAAGAACTTAGGCATGAACGAAATTATGTTCGCGCAGCGCATGGCTCCTCATCACCAACAGGCAATAGAAATGTCCAAGATGGCACTCAAAAATAGTGCTAGCCCAGAGGTTAAGAATTTGGCAAAGGCGATCATCTCTGCACAGAGTAAAGAAATGGCCCAATTGAAATATTGGCTGACTGCCACTAAGTCATCGATGACGATGGACCACGACATGGGGATGAGTGGCATGCTTCCTGAGAGCTCAATGACTACCTTGAAAAAACTCAAAGGTGGCAAATTCGACACGGCGTTTCTTCAATCGATGATTGCTCACCATGAAGGCGCTTTAGAGATGGTTTCTATGCTCGACGGTACAAAGAATAGTGAAGCCAAGAAGATTGCGGTTGGTATCCGGTCTGGACAATCAGCTGAAATCACTCTCATGAAGAAATTATTGGCTAAGAGTAAGTAAGGTTCTAGGTCAATTCATGAAAAGAATCCTTGCCTTACTGCTCGTTGCAGTTTTCATGGCGCAGTCGATACAGGCACAGGCTGCGCCAACGGTGGCATCTGTGCAGCGCGAGATTGACCGACTGCGGACTCTGGCTGCAGAAAAATATGAAGCCGCGAATGAAGCAACCTTGAAAATTAAAGCACTTCAAAAAGAGAAAGGGGTGCTGCAACAGCGCGAGGAAGTAATTAAAAAAGAGCTGAGTACAGTCAGTAAAGTTTTAGCAAAAATTGCGATTTCTGAATATCAAGGAAGTGGTTTTGGTAAATCCTTTGAATTGCTTTTTTCCTCCGATCCAACGAAATATCTGATGGATGTATCTGTACTAGATAGTGTCAGTCGAGGATATTCGAAGCAGTTACGTGAGTACGTAGCTACCAAACAAAGAGTTCAAGCCACACAGTTAGTTTTGGGCGATCGTACTGCGCTACTACTTGTGGAACAAAAACGACTCAATCAACAAGTAACCCAAGCGAAGAGTGCCTTAGCAAAGGCAGAAAAACTTCTTAATTCACTTGCAAAGGCCGATAGAGAGCGTCTTCTTCGAGAAGAAACAGATCGAGAGAATAAGATTCTGATTGCTTCGAAAGGATATGCCGCTTCTTACAAAGGTGACAACACACGTGGGTCAATTGCCCTCAAGTTCGCCCTCCAACAAATAGGTGATATTTATGTTTGGGCCGCAGCGGGCCCAACTCGTTGGGACTGCTCAGGTCTGACGATGCGGGCATTTCAGGCGGCAGGAGTTTCGCTGCCACATTCATCACGCATTCAAATTAAATATGGGAAGCCCATTTCTTACTCATCATTAAAGCCTGGGGATTTACTTTTCTTTGGTAAACCAATTAGCCATGTTTCGATCTATATGGGTGGTGGAAAAATGGTTCAAGCACCGCGGCCTGGGAAGAAGGTTGAAGTAGTTCCACTGACAAAGATGTTTGGAAGAAAACCATTCGTGGGGGCTACTAGGTTATGAAGCTATTGCGTGTGAAGAAGTTACATTCAGTCCTCCTATCAATTAGTATCCTAACTACAATCTCGCCTGATGCATTTGGCGCTAATCACAAACCAACGCTTGCACAGATAGAAGCAGCCAAAAAACTTGAACTGCAGAAAAAACAAAATGCTGCTAATGCTGCTAAAAAACTTGTAGCTGCACAAGGAAGCCTTAGAAAACTTGCAGCGCTTGCTGCGGCGGTAAACAAAAGGTACCTGTCTGCCAAGAATGAATTAGCAGTAGCTGTGAAAGAATTAAATTCAGCGACGAAAGCTGTTCAAGCTGCCGAGGCTGAGGTCTCAGCAACTCACCGAAATATTGGAAAGTTAGCTGTCGCTGCATATATGACGGGAGGAAATATGGGAAATATTGAAACATTTCTTAGTGCAAACGGTCCACAAGATGTAATCGACACTATTTCCATTCTCGAAAATTTGGGCTCTAAGAACAAAGTTGCTCTCGAACAATTCAAGGCTGCAGAGATCATCGCGAAAGAGGCTAGAAAAGTTGCTGAAGCCGCTAAAGAGCTCCAATTGCGAGCAACTGAGAAGGTTGCGATAGCAAAGCAAGAAGCAGATTCTGTCCGTGATGCTCAACAAAAGGAAGTGGACAAGCTTCAGGCCGTACAGGACAAGCTACAAAAGGAGTTAGCCTCGGCTAAAAAAGTAAGGCTAACACTCGAACAAAAACGCCAACTCGCCATCCTTGAAGAAACAAGATCTAATGAAGCTACCAAAGCTCCAAACCAGGCTAAAGTTTGGAAGGGCGGTGGCCCAAACGGTGCGTCATCTTCGAGAACAACTGTTGAGCAACGTCTGAAGGCGGTTGAATTTGCGAAGCGACAAGTTTTGGCAAAGAAACCATATGTGTGGGGTAGCGAAGGTCCTAATTCTTTTGATTGCTCAGGTTTAGTTTATGCAGCCTACAAGTACGCAGGGCTTGGCTGGCCTAATTGGGATCGACTTAACTCAGGACTCTATTACACCTATACAAAACAAGTTCCAATCGCTGAAATGCAACCGGGCGACTTAATTTTTTACTCTTATAAAGGCACCCAGAGCACAATTCATCATATGAGCATCTATGCTGGAAATGGGATGATGTGGGAAGCAAGGTCTACTGCAACAGGCCTGAAGTATTCCAATATTTATAGTGTTCAAGGAATGATGCCATTTGCTGGCCGAGTTTAGAAGAAAATCATCAAACAGAGAATGGATTAATATGAAAACGCAAAATATTAAAAGTTTTAGGTTCAGATTTTCTTGCTTTGCAATTGTTGCACTGATGACAGTAAACAACGGCGCTATCGCTCAGACACTTGATTCCGTCTCACATATTCATCATGTAAAAGTTGTGGGCAATAAAGTTCTGGTAATGACTCACGAAGGTCTCTATGAGCTCGTTGGCAAAAATAATATGAAGTTAGTTGGGCAAGATAAAATTGATGTGATGGGGTTTACAACTTCAGGTAAGGATATATTTGCAAGCGGGCACCCTGCTCAAGGGTCAAAAGCGTTAAATCCTATCGGCCTCGTGAAGTCAACCGATGGCGGATTAAGTTGGAAATCTGTTTCGCTAGTCGGGAAAGTAGATTTCCACTTTCTAGAAGGTGCTGGGACTGATCTTTATGGTGCTGATTCGCAGAGTGGAAACTTGATGTATTCAGCAGATTCTGGAAAGAGTTGGAGCTCGCTAGGAGCAAACAGCTTTACAGATATTGCGGTTTCGCCAGATATGTCAGGTATTGCTGTGGCGATAAAGGGCTCTAAACTGCTCCTCACTAGGAATGCCCTTAAATCCACAAAAGAATTGAAAAGTACTCTCAAATTTACACAGGTCGAATGGCGCGATTCTGGCCTTTACGCTTTAAGTGGCACTTCTCTTTACATGTCATCGGACCTTGGAAACAGCTGGAATAAGCTCAATATATTTAAAGGAGCTACTGGAATTCTTAGCGCCAGTGACCAGTTGATCTTGGTGACCGTGGGCTCAGATATCTATACATCAAAAAATATGGGTAAGATTTTTAGGAAAATTTCCTAAAATAAGCAATTTCCTTTTTCTGTTTCGTGCATTCAATAGCAGATGGCGATCAGACTAGGTTTTGTAATCAAAGGAGAAATACATGGCAGAAAAGACTGTTGGAATAAAAGGAATGACATGTGGCCACTGTGAAGGCCGTGTAAGCAAGGAGATTATGGCAATTCCGGGTGTAATCAAAGTCGTTGCCAGCGCCGAAAATGGGAATGCCATTATCAGCGCTGACTCAGAAATACCACAGGACTCAATCGAGCGAGCAGTGCAAGCGGCAGGATATTCCATAGTTCCTTAAGTCTGACAGAAAACTCTCAGAAACTGCGAGTATGCTTGCAATATCAAAGGGGTTAGAGATGCAAATAAATATTGATAAGAAGACTGGTTCGCTCGTTGCAATCATCGTTGTTCTGCTTGGAATAATTCTAGGATTTTCAATAAGCAGGAATAGCGACGAAGGATTCTTTGGGATGCGTGGAAACAATTCCATGGGTATGCGTCACAACTCAGGAACTGCCACATATACAGGTGCCGATGTGATGTTCTTGCAGATGATGATTCCTCATCACCAGCAAGCGATTGATATTTCAAACATTGCTCTTAAAACATCAAAAGATTCAGAACTCCTTGCACTTGCAAACACAATTATCAAAGCCCAAACAGCAGAGATAGTGCAAATGCAGTCTTGGCTGAATGATGCGAATGTAAACCCAGGTATGGGCCACTCAATGGACGGAATGGGTGGGATGCTCGATGATGCCGAACTATCAGCACTTTCGGAAGCTTCGGGAAAGAACTTTGATTTGCTTTGGCTTAAAGGGATGATCGGACATCACGATGGTGCAATCCATATGACCACAATGATTCGAGACGCTAGTAACGCTGATATCAAGACTTTCGGTGAGAATGTTGTAAAGGATCAATCTGCCCAAATTATTCAGATGAAGGCGATGCTCAAACGAATCGGATAAGGCCGGTTTATTGATAGGCGTTCATCTCGAGTGTTATGCAACTTTATTTGAGAAAAAATATGGGCAATCCGCCAAATTAGGCCAGAAGTGAATTCTTCCGGCTTATAGGGCGACTCTTCTTTAATCTTTAAATTGAATTAAAAGTCTGAACGCAGTGACTTCGTTAGAAGTGCCAGGAATGCGGTCACTGAGAGAATCGCAGCCAAAATTATGTATGTAGTGCTGACTCCAAAACTTTCAACAGATAATCCAGCTAAAACCATTCCAAGTGGTGGGGCCGCATAAAAAACCGCGGTCTGCACACCAAATACTCTGCCTTGTTGATCAGCCGGAACTCTTTGTTGAATAAGTGTGCTCACCATGGGAGTGAAAGGTCCCCAAAATAAACCTAGAAAAAAACCAGCCACGGCAAGGATTGGTAATGGTGGTAGAAATGCCATCGGAACAATACTCATAGCGACTCCGATAAAAGTTGTGCGTACAAGATTTTTACGCTTTAGACGAGCACTTACCCACCCATAACCAAAGGATCCAACTGCATATCCTGCAGCCAGGGCTGCGATAACAATTCCAAGACTTGCAGGCTGACCTAAATCTTCAAAGTAGGTCGATAGGACGACTGTCTCAGTCGGCAGATAAACAGCTGCGATGATGAGAATAGAAAGAGTTAAAGTACGAAGCAGTTTGTCATTCCAAAGAACCTGGAAACCCACGCGAATACTTCGATTTGTTTTTTCTCCCATTTCTTCAGCCAAATTACGTGCGTCTTTGCCGAGATTGCCAACCCTTAAGAAAACGATAGCCAGTGCGGCAAAAACGAAGAGGCCGCCAGCAACCCAGAATGAATTCACGGCACCCACGGTTGAAATAAGACCCGCTCCAACAGCAGGACCAAAAACCCACGCAACTCCCATAAAGCCTTCGTGGATTCCATTGAGTCGATCAAGAGTTATATCTGATGCCTTTGCAACATCAGCCAACAGCGTTTTACGTGCTGTGTAACCTGCGGGATCAAAGATTGCACCGATTACGGCGATAACTAATATTGTCGAGCTAGAAAGTCCTGATGTTAAAGCAACGATTGGAAATGCAACTACTGCAACAGCTGAGAGTAAGTCAGCCCCGATGCTCACCGAGCGACGACCAATATGGTCTACGAGCCAACCCCCAATTGGTGAGATCAACAAACCAGGCAGTGCAGAAATCGCTGCGACTAATCCGGCAAAGGCTGGGGAACCGGTCTCTTCAAGAATCAACCATGGAATCGTGATCATGACAATTGAATTGCCTAATCCCGAAGAGAAATTAGAAAGTTGATGGAGAACTACCGGAATCTTCTTTTTCATCAATCTTGGTTTCTCCTTTGCTTGTTGCATTAATGCTACATAGCATATATGCTACAAAGTATGAGTCGCAACCCTGAAGAGCCTGTCTATAACCGCATAGAAGAAGCACGTGTTGCCTTAGGGCTATCTAGGCAGGATCTTGCCGATAGGGCTGGCGTGCACTACCAAACCATTGGTTACCTAGAACGTGAGGAATATAGCCCTTCACTCGTTCTAGCTTTGCGCATAGCGAAGTCACTCAATCAAGAGGTATCAGATCTTTTTTCACTTAATCCATTCAAGAAAGGAAAGTAAGGATGTCGAAGAAGAACAAGATTTATTGGTTTGAGGGCGTTACCGAAAAGGGTGTTAAGGCACTCTTAAATGATGAAAATTCCAAGTACAGATGGCTCAGACCACAACGGAACCGCAGAGTCCTTGTTGCCCTGATGCTCGTGGGCCTTATTGCAGTGGCAATGGGGAGTTACTGGCCAACCTTGAAAACGAATATGAACTTATCTGACGGAACTTCGGTAGTTGTCTATTCCGTGACAGCGATGCTTGTAATCTTTATTGTTCTTGGTGGCTACTCGCTCTTGCGTATCAGCGTGAGGTCTATTGCGGATGCACCAGATGAACTACTAGATGAGCGCCAAATCAAGGTTCGCAATACTTCAATTCGATATGCCTACTATGCAATGGGCTATGTAGTCCTAGGACTCTTATCGTTGATTTTTTTTGGGCCTGAATTAAAGATGTTTCAATCAGAGGGCAACGATGGAAGTTATCTCGTGATTGCTACCTTATTTGCTTATGCCTCAATGCCATCGATGGTTATGGCTTGGCGTGAGCGAGATATTTAGATTCCAAGATCAAGTATTTCTTTGTAGTTTCTTGTGGGAAAAAGTATGGGCAAACGCCAGAAATGAGCCTGATTTGAAATCTTCCGGCTTATAGGGCGACTCTTCTTTACACTTAGTTACTGCGAGTAACTGAGAAGTTATGCAATAATTCGAATCCGCTTGTTTGGTAGTAATTGGGACTTGGTTAATCGCCGAGTCCCTTTTGCTTTCTTAACTCAGCTTTTATCCACAGATTCGTTCATTATCGATTTTCAATAGATGGTAAAGCCTTAACTTCGCCCTCGTGATGGGGGCGTGTTGTAATCGGCAGCCTGTTCGTTTACCAAACAAGCGGAGCGGGTTCGAACCCCGTCGCCTCCACCACAGTCTTAACTGTTGCAGCTCGATCTATTGGTAATGGTCAAAAGAGCTGAAACAGATTTGCATGGGAGGGCCTCGAGAGATCGAGGCCCTTTCCAAATTTCCCGTTTAGTAGGGCGACTCTTCATTATCTAGATTCACAGGGTATTCACACCACTGGTTATCGATTTGAAGAATTCGAGCAGATAAGTTCCTCGAATGAAGATTAAGACTATTGCAATTTCAACATCCGTATTTGTTATGTTGGGTGGTGTAATAGGAGTTCAACAATACATTTCATCGCAGATCACTTCAAAGGTTGCGCGAGAGATGCCCAATGCTTCAGGTATTAGCGCCTCTGTTCCATGGGCAGATGTACCAAGCAATCTGACTTCTGATTCAATTAAATCTGCAGACATAAATATCAAGAGTTTTGCTCTTAAAGAGAGCGGCACAAAGACTTCGCTAGACATATCTGCAACAAGTATCAGTAAAGCAAAACCAACCCTAGTTGGCTCTTTAGAAGTAACGGCCACTATTCCTGCATCGACAATTACAAAACAATCCGAGTTTAACAATGCACAAATTGTGGGAAACACTTTACAAGTGTCTGCGGGAGCAGGTGGAATGGGTACAGCGCTCCTAATTCCAAAGTACTCAAATAGCCAGCTTTATTTTGAGCTTCAGAGTGTTTCAATCTTTGGCAATCAAATTCCTGCTTCATCATTGCCGGCCGATCTTCAAAATCAAATTAAAAGTAGGAGCCAAAGAAGTTTGACGCCACCTAAGGGGCTTAAAGTTAAATCCGTCTCACTCAGCAGTAAAGGACTTTCTGTCAGAATGTCCGGAAACAACATTCAACTGGGCAATCTTGGATCTGGTTTATAGTTGGAACTATGAAGTTTGATATCAAAAAGGTATTTCCCAAAAATCCTTCAAGCTATGAGGGATTTCGCATAATTCGTTTAATTGCTGCTCTCTTTCTGTCCGTGATGGTTGCTCGCAGTTGCATTCACCTCTTCGCAGCTGATGGTGGCGCTCAGAGCATCGCTGGTATTGATACATCGGTTGAAGGCGGAAACAACATTATTGCGATTTTTCACCAATGGGGTGCAATACAACTCATTCTTGCCATTCTTCTGCTTGTATTGTTTTTCCGTTATCCAGGATTAACCCCTTTGGTTTTGCTAACTCTTATCCTTGATCCAATCTTACGTTTTGTTGCCGGACAGCAAATGAGTTTAACGACCACAGGAACACCACCCGGTGAAGCGCTAAATGGGGTGGCTCTTTATCTCCTTTTAGTTCTAATCCTAGGTTCACTTTGGAACAAAAAGCCAAACTAGATCTTTCTGGGTTATAGGGCGACTCCTCTTCACACAATAGTTACCGCGAGTAACCGTGCATCTATGCAATACTTTTATCACGATGGATTGGTAGTAATCGGGACTTGGTTAATCACCAGGTCCCTTTTGCTTTCCATTGCAGCTCTCAAGTTGTGTGCAATACTCCTACTACGCATGTTTGGTAGTAATTAGGACTTGGTTAATTCCAAGTCCTTTTTGCTTTTCCACAGTCATATTTCATCCTCAAGCCCCTTCATCACACAGTTTCGATGGTGGGTAACGTCCTAACTTCACGCTCGCGATGAGGGCTCTTTCTATTTTCAACACTCTTGATTATTGCTCTTTTCATTCATCTAGTTCACATGATCTGGGGAATAAAGCACAAATAATTGTTGACATTTGAATAATTCCCACCTAGGTTTTCATTACTATCTCGTTTAGGAGTCGAATAATGGCAAGAATGTGTTTTATGTTTGAAATATTCGAAGGTCAAGAGGCCGAGTACAAGAAGCGTCATGATGAAATCTGGCCAGAATTGGTAACAGCGATTAAGGATGCCGGCTTTAAAAATTACAGTCTTTTTCGTCGCGGAGTTCACGTCATTGGGTATTTTGAGGTTGAGCCTGATGTGAAGACAGCTTTCGAAAAGCTTGGCAAGAGTGAGGCAAATGCTCGCTGGGCAGAATGGTTTAAAGATGTCATCGTTAATTTGACCGATAACCAGGGAAACTTACTTGAGTTTAAAGAAGTCTGGCACCTAGACTAAAAAAAGCCGGGGATTCGGTGTTGTCACAAATTGAGTTTATGCGTCGGCGGGACGCATAAACAATTCGATTGGGTATCCATCTGGATCTAGCAGATATAGAGAGCGTCCGCCAGCATTTGGTCCTTCAGTGATGTCGACGCAACTTTCGCTACGTGCGATGTATCCCATTTTGAACATCTTTTCTGCAATTTCATCAATTTTTGAAACGTAGAAGCTAATGTGCCCGCCACCAAAATCGCAGGGACGCGATGCCGCTGACAGTTTTTCAATACCTTGATAATCCAGTAGCTCGATAAATCCGCCACCAGGAACTTCAAGAAAGGCAACGTTTATCGCATCAAATTTTAGATCCAGGACCGTTCTTAAGTAAGGACCATTGAGGAGCTTTTCAAACTTCACCTTAAGCCCAAGTCCGTCGTGATAAAACTTCAGGGATTTTTGCAAATCCTTAACAGTAATTCCGCCGTGAAAAAATCCCAATATTTCGCCCATCTCTCATTCCTTTCGGTTGGTTGTTTGTTGCGGGAAAACTACATAACGATTCCACCATCTTGGCTGAGAGCTTGTCCTGTGAAGTAGGAGCCCTCATCCGAGATGAGAAAGAAGATAAAGCCAGCTGTTTCATATGGCTCTGATGCCCGACCTAGAGGCACTGAAGTTAAACGCTTTGACGTGATGTCTTCAACGGTGATTCCACGAATTTCGGCAAGTCTTTCTAAAACTTTGTCTTGCATCGGAGTATCAACAATGCCCGGGCAAATCGCATTGACACGCACGCCTTTTGATCCAAATGCATAGGCGAATGAGCGAGTAATCGAAAGCACCGCCGTCTTAGATGAGGCATAAACAGCAGTTTCCGGAGTTGTCGCCAGCTTGGCAGAGACTGAACTTAAGTTAACAATGCTTGCACCTGTTGTCATCGTGCGCCCGATGCGGCTTGTCAGGTCCCAGACAGCCTCTACGTTAACTGCGTAGATATCGCGGATATCTTGAACGGTGAATTCAAGAATTGGTTTCAAGCGAATAAGCCCAGCGGCATTAACTAGGGCATGTGCACCTTGTGCGGCTGCTACTAACTTATCGCGGTCCTCGCTCTTGGAGAGATCGGCAACAAGGTGCTCAACGCCCGTGACCTTCTCCAACGCATCCTTATTCATATCCACGGCAATGACTCGCATGCCTTCATCACGCAACCTGATGGCAGTTGCTTGACCAATTCCAGAAGCTGCGCCGGTAACTACCGCGAGTTTTCCTTTATGAGACATCTTTTCCCCTTAATTGAAAGTCGAACTTCGGTAGAACTGCAGAATCAAAACAGTATTGGAAGGTGTGGGCTGGCGGCAATAGATTTCCTAGAGTGAAAGTTGACATTAGGAGGTCAGGGCTAAGGCATAGATTCCGATGGCAATCGCAATGGCGCTAAAGACCACTGGGCGTGAAGGACGAGTTCGATAAACGATTACCTCAATCAGAATTACCCACAGTGGAATAGTCGCCATCACCGACTGAGCAACTACGGGCGAGCCTTCGCGGATCGCATAAATAGAGGCAAGCCATCCCATGCTCATAAAAAATGATCGCCTTACTAGTTGCAGGAAATCTCGCCAATGCAGCCCTATAGGCGGGAAGATTGCCATGAAAATAAAACCAGCGAGCAATTGGCGAACAATAAAAGTTTCAGTTGTGCCCACTCCGGCCCTATCTAGAAGGACAACAGCCACAGTCACAAGGCCACTTAATACGCCAATGACAATCATGAGAAAAATTGCTGTAAATGAACTAACTCCAGCCAGACTCTTGCGTAGTGGAAATATTGTCGCAAACACCAATACAACTACCAGCAGAACCTGTATCGGAATAATGCTGGCTCCCAGTGCAATTGGTCCAGCAAGCAGTACCACCGCCGGCGTGAGAGCTTGCCCGACAGACATCACAGATGCCGAACTCCGAGAGACCATTCTGAAGATAATTCCAGCCACCACGCCACTGCCTATAGCTCCCACAATATGTAGATAAGGAACTGATCCAGACCAAAGAATCCATCGTGGCCCAAATGGGATTAATGGAAATACGAAAAGAGCGTTGAGAACAAATAGCGGACCTATCGCTTTATAAATCGAGATGTTTAGCGCAACGCCCTTAGTTAGAAAGATTCCAACTGCAAAGGCGAGTGCTGCTGCAATGGCGAGAAGCAAGCTCACACATTGACTATACCCTTCCTATCTTACGAATATAGAGATAAGGTATCTCCATTCGCATATAAATTGCTGCTTTAAGTTGGCATGATGGGGAGGTTGCTGGTGCAGACAATTCACAGCCGTGCAGATGAGAAGTTTTTATCGACTGAGTATTTTCAAAATCCATATCCCATATATCGAGAAATCCTAGAGTCCAGCCCAATTTTTTGGAGTGAAAAAGCACGCGCCTGGATTGTGAGTCCTTTTCAAGAAGTAGAAGATGGGCTTCATTTAGATGTTTTCACTCAGAAACAGCGCATGCTCAAAGCGAGTTCTCATTTCACCGCAGATGAATTAGCAAAAATGCCACACATACTTACTAACTTGAGCAATTGGGTGGTGTTTCAAGATCCACCAGAACACACTCGTTTACGCCGCTTGATCAGTAAATCTTTTACACCTCGTAGCATCAACGCACTTGAGCCTAAAATTGAGGCTATTGTCTCCAAATTACTCGATGAGGCGATGAAAAAAGAGACTTTTAACTTAGTTGATGAGTTCTCATTCCAACTGCCAGCTATGGTGATTTGCGAACTTCTTGGAATCCCACTTGAAAAACAATGGGATCTCAAGCGTTGGTCTGACGGTGTTGCCGGATTTACCGCCTCTGCTCGAATTACTCATGAACAAGCAGCACATGCTGAGGAAGTAGCACGAGAAGCCGAGGAATATCTCATGGGCTTCTTCGAACAGGTACGTAAAGAACCGAACGATGGACTGTTGAGCAGAATTGTTAATTTACAAGGCGCCGAGGATGGATTAACAGATAAAGAAATTGTTGGCCTGACAATCCAACTATTTTTTGCTGGTTTTGAAACAACTGAAGGTTTGATTGGCAATATGGTGATGACACTGGTTAATCACCCAGAGCAGATGGCGTTATTGCGCAGTAAGCCTGAGCTAATGGATGCAGCGGTGGAGGAAACTTTGCGCTATGAATCCTCAATTTTGAAGCAATCTCGAGTTGCGAGTGAAGATGTCAAAATTCTAGGTGAAACTATTAAGGCTGGCGATTATGTTCATTTCATGATTGGCGCTGCAAATCACGATCCGGCAAGATTTGCCAACCCTGAAGTTTTCGATATCACGCGATCTGATGCCGGTAACATCAGTTTTGGCCATGGCATTCATTTCTGTATTGGAGCCCCTCTATCTCGGCTTGAGGCGCGAATTGCCATACGTCAATTGCTGGAGCGGATGCCCAAGATTTCAATCCTTGATCCACAACCAGCTTTCCCTGAACTACTTGCTGTCCGCAAACCAACTCAGTTATGGATAACTAACAAGTAACGTATAAATCGAAAGGGAGTTATGTCGCCATCTCAGGATTGGGAGGAAAATAACTTCTTAACGCCAGCCTATTTTAATAATCCATACTCTGCTTACAAATACATGCATGAATCTGCGCCGGTATTTTGGAGTAAGAAAGTTAACGCCTGGATTGTTAGCCCATTTCTAGAAGTTGAAGAGGGCCTGCATGGCGAGCAACTTATTGCGAAGGGCAGAATTGCCGCCGCCGCCTCACATTTCACGCCAGAAGAGCGAGAGCAGTATCCAGTTTCACAATGGACACTTAATCGTTACATGAATTTTCAGGATCCACCTGACCACACCCGCTTTCGTCGCTTGATTAGCAAATCATTTACTCCGCGCAGCATCAGCGCAATGGAGCCCAAAATCGAAGCTCTTGTCTCCAGGTTATTAGATGAAGTAACAAAGAAAGAGAGCTTTAATCTGGTAGATGATTTTTCATTCCAATTGCCATCGCTAGTTATCTGTGAGTTATTGGGCATGCCGATAGAGAAGCAGGAAGATCTCAAGCGTTGGGCAGATGGCTTGGCTGGCTTTATTGCATCGGCACAAGTAACGACTGAGAAAGCGAAATTTGCGGAGAGTGTTGCACTTGAAGCCCAAGAGTATTTAAAGCAATTATTCCAAGAGATTCGTAAAAATCCGGGAGAGAATTTACTGAGCAGAGTACTCACTGCTCCACCAGAGGATGACAAACTCACTGATCAAGAGTTAGCCGCTCTTACGGTTAATCTCTTTTTTGCTGGCTTTGAAACCACTGAAGGTTTGATTAGTAATATGGTTAGAGCGCTATCAGATAATCCAGATCAGTTGGAGTTGTTGCGTAATAATCCAGAGCTCATCGAACCAGCCGTTGAAGAAGCGCTTCGTTTCGACTCATCGATTCAAAAGCAGTCTCGGATAGCAGGTGAAGATATTGAGATTCATGGCCAGAAGATTAAAAAAGGTGATTACGTTCATTTCATGATTGGCGCGGCAAACCGTGACCCATTGCGATTTAGTAACCCAGAACGCTTTGATATCACTCGCAAAGATGCCGGAAATGTCAGCTTTGGCCACGGAATCCATTTCTGCATTGGCGCACCGTTAGCACGCCTTGAGGCTCGCATTGCGATTCGTCAGTTGATTGAGCGGATGCCTCGAATCAAAGTGATTGCGCCGCTGCCACGGTATGCCGAACTTTTTGCCGTGCGAAAGCCACTGGAACTATGGGTAACTAACGCGCAAGTGAAGTGAATTAGAAGTTATATAGGCGCTTTGCATTAGTGCGGCAGATTGCTTCTTGCTCTGATGCGCTAAATGTTGAGATGTAATCGCGCGTAAAGCCCATAATGATGTCGTATGAGCTGTAGAGACGATCCACTGGCCAGTTAGAGCCAAGCACGCAACGACTTGGACCAAATGCTTCCAAACAGACTTCAGCCCATTTACGCAGTGATTCCTTGCTAAAACGTGGGTCCGTCATCGGCATACCAGAAATCTTCATGGTCACATTGGGAGCTTTTGCTAATTCGCGTACTGCCTTTGACCAGTTGGCAAAGTATTCATCATCACGTGAACGTGGGAATCCAATATGTTCAAGCACAATCTTCAAATCTGGATGGCGCTTGGCCAGCTCTACTGCTGCGCCCATATTCGGCCAGCCGCAGTCAAGATCAAAGACAACATTTTGCTTTGTGAGTTTCTTCAGTGATGCCTCATATGCGGCATTGATTTCACCACTTGCCAACATGGGCTCTGCATTGAAATCTCGGATACCGGCATAGAGCGGAGATTGGGCATGTTCATCTAGTTGCTGGGCAGCCTCTGGTGCTCCAAGTGGGCAGTCGGCGACGATTCGCATCGGCACTGGACCAGTTTTTGCCATTTCAGTCAGCCATCGAGTTTCAGTGACTGGGTTTGGCGAACCAATTGCTGCTTGTACGTGAACGAAAGCTTCGATACCTGCAAAGCGCGCCTCTGACCAAAGATCGTTGAGTACGAATGCTTCGGACTTAATGGCATCGATATTTCCAATAATCGGATGAATAAAGTCCGGACTAAGCCAAACCCACTTGAGCTCTGGATGTTTAAAATCCCAAAGGTGAATATGAGTATCAATAATTGGAATAGGTGTGCTCATGTGGGGCCTCTCAGTAATGGTTTTTCACTAGAACCTGCTGGCTCTAAGTTACCGCGTGGGCGCCCAAAATTAAAGACCTCGGAGCCCTTTATTTAAACCGGGTACCTATCTGTGAACCAATAGTGAGTGCGGTCTTGATATTGGCAACTGACTCTCGGTGCGTATAGAGCGGTGCCTCTAACAGCCCCTGTTCCACATATTGAGCAAAGGCATTTACTTGATGGACGAGGGCAATATGTTCAACCATGCCTGATTCATCGCTCCAGGTGGCAAGTGGTTCATGTAGGCCATTGCCATGTAGCGTTACCGATGTTGATGTAAACCACGGTGGGCCAAATGAGATGCTGCCCTTAGGGCCAGAGATAGCAGCGTTAATGGGAGCTGAGACACGAGCTGATAGTACGAAGTTAGAGCGTGCCTGATTTTTAAATCTCATAAAGGTATGTGTTTCTTCATCAATGTCATTGGGGTGAAGCTTTCCAAAGCTATGAATTTCATCAGGATCACCTAAGAATTGTTGCGAGAAGGCAATGGGATAGATACCCATATCGATGATTGGGTTACCGCCACCGAGTGTGTAAAGCCGGGCAACTCCCAAGTTTGCTTGGCAGAAACTAGAAACAACTAATTCAACATCACCAATGGCGCCATCTGCCACCAGCTGTCGTGCGATATCCATATGTGGCAAGAAGCGAGTCCACATAGCCTCCACTGCCAAGACCTTCTTCGCTTTAGCAGCAGCATAAATCTGCTCTGCTTCACTAACGTCCATCGTAATTGGTTTTTCAATTAATACGTGTTTACCTGCATTAATTGCAATGAGCGCAACTTCAAGTCGGTTAGAGGGAAGAGTGCCAATATAAATTACATCAATATCTGGGCGGGCGGCTAGCTCTTCGTAGGAGGTATGAAAATCAGCGATGCCAAATGTCTTTGCAAAAGTCTCTGCCTTACCTGGTGTTCTAGAGGCAACTGCAACAAAATTCTGCCGTGAATTCTTCTTCGCAGTCTTAATCATCTGCTCCGCGATCCAGCCAGCGCCGAAGATTCCCCACCGTAGCGGTTTGGATTCCTCTGATCTAAAGAGATGCGGCTTGGGAAGTGATGTCATTGAGGCAACTTATCTCTACTTATCTGGATTGGGAACCGCGACAGGGAGCCGTCAGGAGTTTTTACTTTAAGTCCATCTTGGGCGGGTAATATCGGGGCATGAGCCGGAAGAGTAAATTTCTCGCCACCTGGAGAACACTTCCTGCCGGGATGCGAAAAATAATTGTCTCAGTCATTGGCTTTACCTTAATAGTTTTAGGCTTACTGCTGATTGTGCTTCCTGGGCCTTTTACTATCCCCTTCTTAGTCCTGGGACTTGCCATACTGGCGCTGGAATTTGCCTGGGCTGATCGAATGCTTGATCAAGTAAAAGCGCAGGGGAAGAAAGTTGATCCAAGAAAGTTGCTCAAGCGAAAACCGAAAAATCCAGAGCCTAATTAAGGGCAATTCGGTACTGACGTTTTCCAGATTCTAAGGTGTAGGTGTCATAGAGCTTTCTAGCTGTTGCATTATCTTCATCAGTATTCCAATAAAGACGCGAGCAGTTATTTTCTATCGCATAGCTCTTCACATACTCAATCAGAGCGCGCCCCACACCTTTTCCGCGCACAGCTGGATCCACAAAGAGATCTTCAAGATAGCAATGCCCGTTTTCAGACCAGGTTGAGTTCTGCAGGCTATATGTCGTAAAGCCAACGATGAGGCCATCATCAATGGCAACAGCGCACTTCATATTAAATTCTGGATCAAGAATTCGCTGCCAGGTGAGTGAACTTTGTTCGACAGAGAGCTCAGTCTGATAGAAGTCGAGATAACCCTGCCAGAGAATGAACCAACGTTGCTTATCTGTAGGTAGTGCAGCTCTAATTTCAAGTGGTGGCCGCATGGACTTCTCTACCTTTTCACTCATGCGAAGATTCTAACTGCGAGGTACTCTCTACCCCATGAGCACACGTGAATATGCAGTCATTACTGGAGCAAGTAGTGGAATAGGCGCGGCAACAGCGCGATTACTGGCAAGCAATGGTTATCACGTGATTGCCGCCGCGAGGCGTGCAGATCGATTAGCTGCCCTTGCGGCAGAAGATCAGAACATCGAAGCTTTCACGCTCGATGTCACTAAGCAAGAGTCAATCGATTCACTCACTGCGCATTTGCAAGGAAAGCCAGTCTCCATTCTTATCAACTGCGCTGGTGGCGCCTTTGATGCAGATCCAATCAATGACTCCGATCCGGAAATTTGGAAGAAGACATTTGATATCAATGTTGTGGGTTCTGTGCGGATGATCAAAGCAATGACCCCACTGATGCAGGCATTTGGTCGTGGGCATATCGTGATGATTTCATCAACTGCCGGACATCGCGTCTATGAAAATGGTGGAAGTTATGTGGCGGCAAAGTTTGCGGAAACTTCCCTCGTTGAAACCCTTCGCCTAGAACTTAATGGTCAACCGATTCGCGTGACAGAGATTGCTCCTGGAATGGTTAAGACAGATGAGTTTTCAACGGTGCGTTTTAAAGGTGATGCTGAGAAGGCGGCGAAGGTTTATGAAGGTGTCACCAGGCCGTTGGTGGCTGAAGATGTGGCAGAGGCAATCAGATGGTCAGTGATGTTACCAAGTCATTTCAATGTCGATTGTTTAATGATTAGACCGGTGGCACAAGCTCAAGTGCATAAGGTGTATCGACAACCGCTTTAACTTCTCTTCACGACTCGATACTTGGCAAGTGTGGGATCAGTTGCATAGGCGATGCGAACGCCAGCAGCGCGGGAGGCCCCTAAGCCCTCAACAATCTGTTGGGTAAGAATTTCACCGGGTGCAACAACTGCAACTCCTGGTGGATATGGCGCAATCAAATCTGCTGAAATACACCCGATGGCATCATGGGCGCTGACCAACTCGGTCTCTGCAAAATAAGCATCACGCATAGAAATTGCGCGCTGTGGCACAACAGACCAACTCAGCGCCGTTGCGCTCTCTCGCCGTTGTTCTTGGCTGCGCTTTAGAATCGGAATTAACACATCTGCCAATCGATCAAAGTCAGCTCTGGTATCGGCAATAGTGCCAAGAAAGACAATCGTGTCTCGATCGGCCATCTCCACCCGAATTCCTTCAGCTTGTAGATCTTGCTCAATCTCAACTCCGGAAGCGCCCAGCTGCTGCACGCGCAGAACTATCTTGGAAGCATCAAAGCGGCCAGCTGGAAAATCTTGCGGATAGAGAAAGATAGGCAGGGCGAATTCTGCTTGCACCAACTCTTTAAAGTGGTGAACATTTTTAAGCAGGGCGCCGATTAACTCTTCCCCGCGAGTTTGCAGCAGTGCGCGCACGCCATCGATGGAAGCTAGTGGGGCTCCAGCTGGTGAAGTTGTGTGGGTTGTTTCAAAGCTTTGTTCCAAACGTTCTGCGCTAAGCAACGTGGTGCGGGCAAGTAAGAGTGCGGAGGCGCTATAACCAGGCAGGGCTTTATGTGTACTAGTGATCAGGGCATCAGCACCTAATTGAAATGCATGTTGTGGCAGGTGTGGGTGAAAACCAAAGTGTCCGCCCCATGCGGCATCTAAAATAACTGGGACCTTTACTTTGTGTGAAAGTTCAATCAGCGCCGGCAGATCTGAGATTGTTCCTAAATAACCTGGCTCGGTAAGCAGCACCGCAATTGGTTTCTCACTCAAAGCTTTTGCAAGTTCGCCAGCTGTAATTCCGGTGGGAACACCTGTTGCACCATCAATCTCGGGTGACATCCAGATTGGCTCAAGGCCAGCAAGAACAAGTGCGCTTAAGACTGAGCGGTGGGCGGTTCTAGATACAGCGACCTTATCGCCGGGCTTTCCTAGTGCGAAGATGATGGCCTGGTTTGCATGAGTGGAACCACCTGTTGAAAAGCGTGCGTAATCTGCGCCCCACAAGGTAGCCGCCAGTGATTCAGCCATCTTCAATGTCTGATTCGTTAACTTAATTTCATCCAAGCCGCCATATAAAGGTGTATCTGCATCCACCACAGCACCTAAGTCGGCATCTAGCGCGCTCGCCTTCTGCTTATGTCCAGGAATGGTGAAGGGAGTTCTGGTGCGCTCGAAGTAGGCGAGGTAGGCATCAAGTAGCGGTGCGCTATCTCTGAGGCTGCTCATGTGGCAAGCCTAACTCTTAGTCAGAGCTGGTGAGGTCTGCGGGTAGCAAATGCGGGGCTTAGAATTAGGCCATGACATCACAGGATCGACTCCCACAAACTCGTCATCTGGTCACAGAAATTCCTGGGCCAAAATCGACTGCCGCGATGGCGCGACGCAAAGAGGCTGTTTCTGGAGGACTAGGAACTGCGATGCCGGTCATTGTTTCGCGCGCACACGATGCGATTATTGAAGATATCGATGGCAACCGAATTATCGATCTCGGCGCGGGTATTGGTGTTGTCACCGTAGGAAACGCCGCACCTCGCGTTGTAAAAGCTGTGCAAGAAGCAGTGGAGAAATTCACTCACACCAACTTCACCACTGCTCCATATCTGGGCTATATCGAAGTCTGCGAAGCCCTCAATCGTTTAACTCCTGGAAAATTTGCGAAGAAGTCAATCTTGCAAAACTCAGGAGCAGAAGCGGTAGAAAATGCAATCAAAATTGCCCGTCACTACACAAAGCGCCCAGCAGTTGTTGTCTTTGAACACGCTTACCACGGCCGCACAAACCTAACCATGGCCCTTACGGCAAAGAACTTGCCATATAAAGATGGATTCGGTCCTTTTGCCAATGAGATCTACCGAATGCCAATGCCATATTCCTATCGCTGGCTTGGAAATCCCGACACCATTGCGCAAGACGCACTCGATATGGTGATCCATAAAATTGAGAAAGAAGTGGGAGCACATAACGTTGCCGCCATTTTGATTGAGCCAGTTCTTGGCGAGGGTGGATTTATTGTGCCACCAGTTGGATTTATGCCAGGGCTGCAGAAGTTTGCAACCGAGAACAAGATTGTATTTATTGCCGATGAAGTGCAATCAGGTTTTGCTCGCACGGGCAAAATGTTTGCCGTTGAACATGAAGGCATGGAGCCGGACATGATCGTTTCGGCTAAGGGAATTGCTGGTGGACTGCCACTAGCTGCAGTGACTGCTCGCGCTGAAATCATGGATTCATCACATGTGGGTGGCCTCGGTGGCACCTATGGTGGAAATCCGATTGCCTGCGCCGCAGCACTTGCCGTGATTGAAATGATTGAAGAAGAGAAGTTAGTCAAACGCGCAGCCCACATCGGTGACATTCTCTTTGCTGCGCTGAACGCACTCAAGGCGCAATATCCAATCATTGGCGAAGTCCGCGGACGAGGCGCAATGGTTGCAATTGAATTAGTTCATGCTGGAACAAAGGATCCCAACCCGGAGGCGATGGCAAAGGTGATTAAGTATTGCCAGAGCAAGGGCGTGCTGATCCTAACCGCCGGCACCTACGGCAACGTGATTCGCTTCTTGCCGCCAGTTGTCATTACAGATGAGCTATTAAAGGATGCACTTGGGGTATTAGCCGAAGGCTTTGCCTCGCTCTAGCTTCTTTGTGGATTAATCACCGCAGAACCTCACCCCAGAAGGGGTGATTTCTTCTTCACAATCGCCTCCGCGTGCACCACCCTTTACTCATGGCGAAGGTGAAAGGTGAGGCTCTCACCCAATTCGAGGTGACTTCCGGGGTGACCCGCTCTCGCACAGTCATTCCCACCCTTCCCCCTAATTACCTTTCTCGCAAACACCTATTCAATTTGTTACAACATCCTGCACCTCAAACAACTGTGGTGTTGGCCCCTGCCGGATATGGAAAAACTTCCCTGGTTGCAGAGTGGGCCAATACGCAGCGAGATCGCGTTATCTGGGTAACTCTTACCGAAAGTGATTCACTGGAGGAGATGTCCCAGATTTTCATTCAAGCAACTCGCAATGTGATTCCAGGTTTTGCAAGCTGGTTTGATGACGAGCCTGGAATTCGCCCGGTAGAAAATGTGCGCCGTTGGGGTAATGAGTTGATTGCAACAGATAAGGATTACATTTTAGTAATCGATAATCTACGTCAGCACACGGCTAGGGATGTTGATATTGCCGTAAAGTTAATTGAACAATTCCCACCAAATTTGCAATTTATTACGATTAGACGAGATTCGATTGAAACCGTTTATGCAACATTTGCTTCTCGCGGACCGCTGGCAATCGTGGGCAAGAGTGAATTGGCATTTTCAGAGAGCGAGATTCAAGCGCTCACAAGTCAATATTCAATTGATATGAATAATCCCAGAGTTAAATCTTCGCTGAATGCAGCCAAAGGGTGGCCAGCAGCTGTTTCGATGATTGCCCATCAGATTTCTGGCAGTGGTTCGGAAATTGATTTTGAAAAAGTCCTGGCCTCGCAATCAAACCCATTGCGAGTCCTAGCTTTGTCAGTTCTTGATAGGCTCCCAGCCTCTCTGCGGACAAAGTTGCAATCCTTGAGCATTGTTGGCGAATTTAGCCATGAATTAGCGCAGATTATTCTTGAAGATGAATATTCATATGACGAGATCAACCAATTTGCCCTGGATGGCAACATCTTCTCCCAGACCGGATCTCCAGAAGTTACATTTGAATTCAACTCAATTTTTCGCGAGATTCTGCTCTCCGAACTTCGGGCAGATAAATTTAGAAAAATGCGCAAACATGCAAAACTTCTGCAATTTCATGAGCATCGAAACGAACCGAATTTAGCGCTAGAACACGCATACCTAGCTGAGGATTATGAAAAAGTAGGCGAGATTTTTCCAGATGCTGCCCGCATCCTGCAGGCAACTGGCAAAGGGCGAGAGCTAATAAGGTGGTCGATTTTTGCTGGCGATGCATCTGAACTTGGCTTGTTAAAACGAGCCACCGTTGAAATAGCGGGTCGGCTAGCTAACCTGGAATTTTCAGAGGTATCGAACATGGCAGATCAGATGAACCTCGATGCCAAAGGAACAGATTTGGAAGGTTTCATTAGCCAACTCACCCACGGTGCTAAGGCTTATGTGAATATATCGCAGGCGAAATTTGAAGAATTTAGCCAAGACTTTTCATTGGCGATGCAACCGGCCAATAGCCCACTGATGTTAGGTGCCGATGAGCAGCTGGCGCTCCACAGATTGGCTGCAACCCATGCCTTCATGCTCAGCCAGACATCAGAGCTAGAGCGGATTTTTGAGGAAGCAAAGGCGCTAGTCAACTCTTCAAAAATTTCGCAAAACAATCTCATGCTTATGTCAATTAGCGCAATGGTCCAACTAGAACTGGGTGACTACCGACGAGCGTTTGAAGTTGCCCAAAATTGCAGTATGCAATTTACCAAGCTGGGTTATGTCGGAATCTTTGGGCCACTGGAGTCACTCTTTGTCATCGCTAGATGTCAACGTGAATTCTTGCGACATCGCGAAGCAGATGAGCGGTTCGAGCAAATCAAAACCCTGGCCGAGGGATGGAAACAGTGGCATTGGTATTTCATGGCAGAGGGAAGTTTGGCTAAAACTATGGCGATGCAGGCAAATGCGCGCGGCGCCGTTGAAGCAATAAATGGCATGCGCCGGAAAGCTTCAGAGCTGGCCTATTCGAAAGGAATTGAAACTCTCATTGATGTAGCCGAGTTCAGTGTGCGCTATGAGATAAAAGATTACGATCGACTCTCAGCACTTTTGCAACGTGTGCCTGAACTCCCACAAGTTCAACTCATCAAACTGGCACTGACTCGCCACGGGAACAAGGGCAACTCAATTGATATTGCTGGTTCCCTGCCCGATAAAACTCCGAGAGAGCAGATAGTCAAACATCTTGTCATGGCTGGAGGGGTAATAAACCAAGAGCGAGTGGCCCTGATTGAGATGAAGAAAGCCCTTGATATTGGCTCGCGCGTGGGGGCTAAGGAGATTTTCTTGCGCCAATCAGATGAGATGGGAAACTTAATTTTGAAAATCGCAAGTGAGAGTCCCACTGTGTATCTAGAAGATCTAGCTGCCAGCGTGGCCGAAAAGATTAAGAGTCGGCGTGCCGGGTCTTCCGAATTTTCAGCACCACTGACTAAGCGAGAATTGGAAGTATTGCGTCATCTATCAACAGATCGCCCAATTAGTTCTATTGCAATCACACTTCACATCTCACACAACACGATGAAGACACATTTAAAGAATCTCTATCGAAAGATGGGCGTTGATGGCCGGGTAACGGCCGTGGAAAAAGCGCGAGCAAACTACATTCTCTAAGTCCTACTAGTCGCGCGACTGCCCCGATTTATGCTGATAACGGCCCATAAATTCTTTTTTCATATCCTGAAAGTTTCCATCAAGTAGAGCCTGTCGCATCTGATCAACTAAGCGCACGATAAATCGTTCATTATGAATTGTGGCCAGGGTGCCAGCAACCATCTCTTTGGCACGAAAGAGATGGCATAGGTAGGCGCGGGTGTAATGCGTGCAGGTATAGCAATCACATTCATCATCAATCGGATTAAAGTCACGGATAAATGGTTGATTAGAGACGTTAAAACGACCTTCCATCGTATAGACCGCACTGGTGCGGGCAATGCGCGATGCCAGCACGCAGTCAAAGGTATCGATTCCGTTCTCCACTCCAACAAATAAGTCTTCCGGGGCGCCGATGCCAAGAAGATGTTTCGGTTTCTCCTGCGGCAGCGTTGAATTCACCCAGCTCACAATTGTGCCCAGTGAATCTTTATCTAGCGCCCCACCAATTCCAAAGCCATCGAATTCAATTCCAGATGAACTCATGGTCCCCAGATCACCGGCCGCTTTCTTGCGCAAGTCTTCATACTGGGCCCCTTGAATGACGCCAAAGAGTGCTTGATATGGCTTTGCTGTGCGGGCATCGGTTAATTTCTTATGTTCATCCAGGCAGCGAATAGCCCAGTCATAGGTGCGAGACATGGCCAGCTCTTGATAGGGGCGAGTGTTATGCAAAGTGGTGCACTCATCGAATGCGAACATAACGTCGGCGCCCAACTTATGTTGAATCTGCATAGAGATTTCGGCGGTAAAGCGGTGCATCGAGCCATCGAGGTGGCTCTTAAAGGTAACGCCCTCATCATCAACATGGGCCAGTCGTTCTTTATTCTTTGCAATCACTTGATCAGAGCGGAAAGTCTGCGCATCCATCGCTAAGACCTTTTTAAATCCCACACCGAGTGAGAGCACTTGAAAGCCACCGCTATCGGTAAAAGTTGGCTTATCCCAATTCATAAATGAACCAAGGCCGCCGGCCTCATCTAGAACATCAGGGCCCGGTTGTAGATAGAGGTGATAAGCATTTGCCAGCAGGGCTTGCGCCCCGAGGTTCTCCATCGCCTCTGGCAGAACTGTTTTCACCGTTGCTTTGGTGCCAACCGGAATAAAGGCGGGGGTCTGAATCTGCCCATGCGGGGTGGTGATTGTTCCGACGCGCGCTAAACCAGAGTCGGCGGCGTGGTTGATCTCAAAAGCGAAACCGTTTGTGGGTTTATTCATTGGGGGCCACCATTAGGTAAGTGTGGCAGAGCTACCAAATTCGCACACGCTCGTGCTCTGCCAGCCAGAGTTCATCGCTCTGACTGACACCGAATGCTTGATAGAACTCGGGCACATTGCGCACGATCTGATTACAACGAAATTCATCCGGGGAGTGTGGGTCAGTTGCAATCCGGCGACGGACTTCTTCCGGGCGGTTCTTATTGCGCCAGGAGTGGGCATATGACAAGAAGAATCGTTGTTCACCAGTGAGTCCGTCAATGACTGGACTTTGCGCACCGCCCAGAGCTAATTTCCATGCCTTATATGCAATCGCCAGGCCACCGAGATCACCAATATTTTCACCTAAAGTAAAGGCGCCATTGACGTGGATATCGGGGGTGCTTTCAGGGGATAAGGCATCGAATTGTTTGACGAGTGCGGCGGTGAGCTCTTCAAATTTGCTGCGATCTTCATCGCTCCACCAATCGACCATATTTCCATCACCATCATATTTGGAGCCTTGATCATCAAAGCCATGGCCTATTTCGTGGCCAATAACTGCGCCAATGCCGCCGTAGTTAGCTGCGATGTCGGCTGCTAAATCAAAGAAGGGTGGCTGCAAGATTGCCGCCGGAAAGACAATCTCATTGGCAAGTGGGTTGTAATAAGCGTTCACAGTCTGCGGGGTCATATGCCATTCATCGCGATCAACCGGTGCGCCAATCTTGGCGATGGCGTAGGCATGATCGAACTCGGCGATTCGCCATAAGTTGCCAATCAGATCACTGGCAGAAATTTCTAAGGTGGAGTAGTCGCGCCACTTATCGGGATAACCAATCTTGGGGGTGAACTTAGTCAGCTTCTCCAGCGCCTTTTCCTTCGTTGCCGCTGACATCCAGGGCAGGTCAATAATGCTTAGCCGATAAGCCTCAAGCAGATAATCAACTAATACCTTCATCTCACTCTTTGCCTTTTCCGAGAAGTGCTGTTCGACATAGACCTTGCCGATGGCTTCACCGAGTGCGCCTTGAGTGACAGAGACGGCGCGCTTCCAACGATCGCGAATCTGTGGCGTGCCAGAAAGGGTCTTGGCATAGAACTCAAAGTTCTGCTGCACGATGTCATCGGTGAGAAATGCGGCGCTGGCCGATACCAGATTGAGTTTGAGCCAGGCCACCCACGAATCGCGCTCGCCAGAAAAGTCACCAAGTAGGGCAGAGACGGATTCAAAGAAGGATGGTTCACAAACGACCAGGGATTCAAAAGCTTTCGCTGGCACTTTGGCGTGCTCGGCCCAGAGGTCGAATAAGAAGTGTGGGGCAAGGCTTTCTAGCTCGGCGCGGCTGTATTTGTTATAGGTCAGAGTTGCATCGCGATCTTTTACTTGATCCCAGTGATGACTAGCTATTTTTGTCTCCAGTGCCAGGATTTGTGCACCCACAGTGGCGCCATCTGCAATTCCCACAAGTGCGCACATCTTGGCCGCATGCTCCACAAAGGCGCTTCGAATCTCAGCAAATTGATCTTCCCGGTAATAAGACTCATCGGGTAGCGATAGCCCGCCCTGGCCGAGATAGAGAATATTGGTATCAGAATCCATCGCATCGGGATAGATGGCTGCGCCAAAGATTCCGCCAATGCCACGCATTTCAAGTCTGGCCATGACTGAGATAAATTCGTGCAAGTTGGTGATGCCATCGATGGCGGCTAAATCTTCGACGATGGGCGCGATACCGCGGGCTTTAATGGCATCGGTATCCATAAAAGATTTGTAGAGGTCGCCAATTTTCTGCGCCTCACCTGTGCCAGTTGCGCTCTCGATGATCTGTCGAACCTGGGCCTCGGCGGCATCATGTAATTTGCGAAAGATGCCATCACTAGATCGGTCATCCGGCATCTGATACTCGGTAATCCACTTTCCGTTGTAGTGACGGAAGAGGTCATCTTGTGGACGCACCTGTGGGTCGAGGGCAGAAGTTTCGATTCCAGATTTCACCGGGCTCATGAGTTCCATTTCATCGTGTGTAAAAGTAGTTGAAAGTTCAACTTTGTCACTAAAGAGCGTACTATTGCCGCTATGGCAGGGCAAAACGCTACAACACCGCGCTGGCTTAATGCTGCCGAAATGAAGGCTTGGCGCCGATACATCATCGCTAGCCGCCGGTTACTTGAAGCACTCGATTTAGATCTTGCTAGCCATGAGTTATCGATGGCCGACTATGAAGTCTTGGCCCAACTCAGTGATGCCCCGGAGCGCAGGATGCGAATGAGTGAGCTGGCAGATGTTGCCATGCTCTCGCGCTCGCGCCTTTCCCACCGGATCAAGGTGATGGAAAAGGCCGGCTGGGTAAAGCGAGAGGCCTGCCCGGAAGATAAGCGCGGCTACTTCGCGGTCATGACCGCCAAGGGGTGGAAGGCAATTGTTTCTGCTGCCCCGGACCATGTGGAAAGTGTGCGCACTAGGTTTGTTGATCACTTAACAAAAGAAGACCAGCGAGTGTTATCAGAAATATTTGAACGAGTAACGCATTCCCTGAAAGCCAATCCACCAGCAGAATGAAAAACCCCGCCAGTTACCTGGCGGGGTTTTTTATAAGTAAATGAATTACTTAGCTGCTGCCTTCTTACGACGACGGCGCTTTGGAGCAGCTGCTGGAGCTGCTGCCTTCTTCTTACGACGCTTTGGAGCAGCCTTCTTTGCTGCTGCCTTCTTACGACGCTTTGGAGCAGCCTTCTTTGCTGCTGCCTTCTTACGACGCTTTGGAGCAGCCTTCTTTGCTGCTGCCTTCTTACGACGCTTTGGAGCAGCCTTCTTTGCTGCTGCCTTCTTACGACGCTTTGGAGCAGCCTTCTTTGCTGCTGCCTTCTTACGACGCTTTGGAGCAGCCTTCTTTGCTGCTGCCTTCTTACGACGCTTTGGAGCAGCCTTCTTTGCTGCTGCCTTCTTACGACGCTTTGGTGCTGCTGCCTTTACGGCAGCCTTCTTACGACGCTTCTTAGGCGCTGCTGGTGCAGCTGCCTTCTTACGACGCTTTGCAGCCATCTGTTTTCTCCTAATCGGAAGGGTTCGGATCCGTCACCCAAACCTGTTTCGTGGATAAGTGTGACGGAATTTTGAAAGAAATACCACTACATAGTGAGAAATATTTCAGTGCGTGTCGCAAATTATTTTTTAATAATTTCTATGCATCTGCGCAAATTTGGCAGTGATTTTTTCTACGAATGTAAGAAATTTGATTGAAAATTTAAGAATTTTCCAGATTTTTGCGATTTTGGCGGCCCTTCGCCACGAATTTCTTGGATCCGAACTCGAATTTTCGCAATTTCGGGCAAAAAAACGACCTCATTGGCAGAAAAAGTGCCGGTGAGATGGCCTTGTCTAGTGAAAGCTCTGCGCCTCAGTGGGAAATGCTCCGGTGCGAACTTCGCTAGCAAACTCTTGGGTAGCAGCTAGTAATTCCTGGCGCAGATTGCGATATGCCTTGGCAAGTTTGGGTGGATTGGCGGTAAAGCCAGCCATATCTGTCCAGACTAAAACCTGGGCATCGCATTGCGCGCCGGCGCCGATTCCGATGGTGGGAATGGATAAAGCTGCCGTAATTCTGGCCGCCAATTCGGCCGGCACAAGTTCTAGCACGAGGGCAAAAGCACCTGCTTTTTCGAGGGCAAGTGCGGCCTCCAACATGGCATCGCCATCGGTGCGACCCTGCACTCGATAGCCGCCTAGTTGATGAAGTGATTGCGGAGTAAGGCCTAGGTGGGCCATGACCGGAATGCCAGATGAAGTGAGTTTTTCAACGGTTGCAATATGTGCACCTTCTAACTTCACCGCCATCGCACCGGCCTCTTTGAAAAATCGGGTAGCAGTTGTCAGTGCTTGTTCGGGGGAAGCTTCATAAGAACCAAAGGGCAGATCTGCCACGACCATGGCGCGCGCGGATCCGCGTACTACTGCTCGGGTTAAGGGAATCAAATCATCAACCGTGACCGGAATGGTGTTCTCTTCGCCGAGAAAATTATTGCCGGCGCTATCACCGACGAGTAGTACTGGAATTTGGGCCTCATCAAAGATCGATGCCGTGATCTGTTCATAGCTGGTGAGCATCGGCCACTTCTCACCGCGCACCTTGGCTGCGCGCAGATCAAGGATGGTCACGCGGCGATGGGAGGCGCCACCGTAAAGGGTTGTACTCATTATTTCTCCTGCCTCGAAGCCGCTTGGCGCGGTCCCCGGGTCAAAAACAATGGTACCCCTGACACGCAACTGGGCGATAATCTTGAACAATGAAGTTGCGATTGGCCCTGGCGCAGGTGAACCCAACGGTCGGCGACCTCGCGGGTAATGCCGCGGTGGTTGTTAAATGTGCCCACCAGGCGCAGCTAGCTGGCGCCCACATTGCGATTTTTCCAGAGATGGTTCTGACCGGTTATCCGGTCGAAGATTTAGCGCTCCGGCCATCTTTTCAAGTAGCAAGTAAGAGCGCACTGGAATCACTAGCGCGCCAAATCAACCCGCAGATTGTCAGCATCGTTGGCTATCTCGATCACCTAGCTGGGCGACCACAAAATATGGTTGCAGTTATTGCTGGGGGTGAAGTAAAAGCCCGCTATGCCAAGTGCCACCTACCTAATTACGGCGTTTTTGATGAGTATCGCAATTTTGTTGCCGGAGATTCCACGCTGGTGGTGCGCATTCATGGCGTTGATGTGGGCATCGCAATTTGTGAAGATCTCTGGATCGATGGTGGCATCACCACTCAACTCGCAGCGCGCAAGCCTGGACTTGTCATCGTGCCCAATGGTTCACCCTTTGAGCGCGCTAAAGATGATGTGCGTTTAGAACTTGTTACCCGGCGCGCTGCCCAAATGAACGCACCACTTGCCTATCTCAATATGACCGGCGGCCAAGATGATTTAGTTTTCGATGGCGACAGTATTGTGGTCGACAAAGCTGGTGCACTGATTGCTCGTGCTCCACAATTTGAAGATGGCGTGATGCTGGTAGATGTCGAAGTTTCCACGACAACATCGAAGCCCGATGTCATCATTTCGGAAAGCCCGGTAGAAATTGCTCAGCCACTGATTCCCGGAATCGCACAGCGCCTTGGCGATGAAGAGCAGATGTGGAAGGCCATTGTTGCGGGGCTGCGCGATTATGTGACCAAGAACGGATTTACCTCCGTCCTACTTGGTTTATCTGGCGGCATCGATTCTGCCGTTGTGGCAGCCCTGGCTGTTGATGCCTTGGGCCCAGAGCATGTGCACGCGGTTGCCATGCCAAGTAAATATTCTTCCGAACATTCCATCGCTGATGCGCAAGCGATGGCCAGTGCCACCGGCCTTGGTTTTCGCGTTATTGAAATACAGAAGATGGTCGATGCCTTCACTGGCCAAGTCGAACTGAGCGGACTTGCCGAAGAGAATGTACAGGCGCGTGTGCGCGGCACCACTCTGATGGGACTCTCCAATCAGAATGGCCACCTGGTGTTAGCAACCGGAAATAAATCAGAGCTGGCATGTGGGTACTCCACGCTCTATGGCGATGCCGTCGGTGGCTATGCCCCGATTAAAGATATTTATAAGACCGATGTTTGGGCACTTGCTCGTTGGCGCAATCGCGTTGCAATCGAAGCCGGCGAAGTTGCTCCCATTCCGGAGAACTCCATTACGAAGGAGCCATCGGCTGAACTTCGACCTGATCAGAAAGATTCTGATTCCCTACCTGAATATGAATTGCTAGATCGAGTCCTTAAGGCATATGTCGATGAAGACCTAGGACACGATGCCCTGATTGCAGCAGGCTTTGATAAAGAGTTAGTAATTCGAGTAATTGGCATGGTCGATCGGGCCGAATACAAGCGCCGCCAATATCCGCCTGGCACCAAGGTCTCCCAGCGTGCTTTTGGTAAAGACCGGCGCCTGCCAATGACAAGTAAGTGGCGCGAACTCTAGTTTTGTAACATGGGCGTAACGTGACTTTGGCACGATGTGACCATGTCCCCAGATAGTGAAAACATGAGCAAGCAGCAAGAGTTCGTCCTGCGCACGGTGGAAGAACGCGATATTCGTTTTATTCGCTTGTGGTTTACCGACATTCTTGGCACCTTGAAATCTGTTGCCATTGCACCGGCCGAACTTGAAAATGCATTTGAAGAGGGAATCGGTTTCGATGGTTCTGCCATTCAAGGCTTTGCTCGCGAATTTGAATCAGATATGTTGGCAAAACCTGATCCGGCAACTTTTACAATCTTGCCCTGGCGGGCAGAGGCACAAGGCGCTGCTCGTATGTTCTGTGACATTACTTTGCCTAGTGGGCAAGCATCCCCGGCCGACCCGCGCAATGTTTTGCGCCGCACCTTAGCGAAAGCTGCCGAGATGGGTTACACCTGTTACACCCATCCAGAAATTGAATTCTTTCTCTTCACCTCACAACCGGAAAAAGGCGTTGCACCTGTTCCAGTTGATCAAGGCGGCTACTTCGATCACACACCAGCAGTTGTGGGCCACGACTTTCGCCGGCAAGCAATTACCTTGCTGGAAGCAATGGGTGTCTCAGTTGAATTTAGCCATCATGAAGGCGCTCCAGGACAACAAGAAATTGATCTTCGTTATGCAGATGCTTTAAGCACTGCCGATAACATCATGACCTTCCGTCACGTGATTAAAGAAGTGGCCCTTAACCAAGGCTTCTTTGCCTCCTTTATGCCCAAGCCATTTACCGAACATCCTGGTTCTGGAATGCACACCCACGTCTCACTCTTTGCAGGTGAAAAGAACGCTTTCTATGATGACAAGGCTGAGCTCAATCTCTCTGCTGTGGGTCGCCAATTTATTGCCGGTATTTTAAAGCACGCTGCTGAAATCACAGCCGTCACAAATCAATGGGTCAACTCTTATAAGCGCTTACAAGGTGGGGGAGAAGCACCTTCCATTATTAACTGGGGCCACAATGATCGCGGAGCGCTGGTGCGCATCCCGATGTATAAACCAAATAAAGAGAATTCCACCCGAATCGAATTCCGTTCACCAGATTCTGCATGTAATCCATACCTTGCCTATGCCGTGATGTTGGCAGCAGGGCTGCAAGGTATTGAGAAGAAGTATGTGCTGGAAGCTTCCACTGATACGCAGCTGCTTCCATCAAATCTGGAAGAAGCAATTACAGTGATGGAGAAGAGCGAACTCGTGCGCCAGACCCTAGGTGAGCATGTCTTTGATTACTTCCTGCGCAATAAGCGCTCTGAGTGGCAGGACTATCGCCGCCAGGTGAGCGCCTATGAGTTAGATCGTTATTTACCTGTTTTGTAACTCTTAGTAATAGAAATCAGAATTTTGCTACAACCAGGAGATTCTTTTCCAAGGTTGACGCCAAGTTACCCAGTTACGTAGAAAGATTCTGCTAGAAATAGCCCATCCGGAGAGCATCTGCCCTCCGGATGAGTGTTCGGTTCAAGCACTTGGTGGAGGCTCGCCGTTTATGCGGCGGGCTTTCCTTTTTTCAATAATTTCAAAAATAGATTTGAATATCTCAAAAAGGAATCTCAGTAATAAAATTACTGATTCCACTTCGTCCTCCTCCCTCGTTATGCACTCTTTGTGCAATCTCTGGCTAGTTGCCAGAGAGAGTTAGCGAGGAAGCAGCCGTTGGCTCACAAGAAGCCTTCGATGAGGGAGTTGAAGCGAACAGGCGGAGAATATTTCGATTAGCCATCGATATTGCCGAGAAAATGGCTGGCTGTGGATATAACCTGAGGTTATGGCTAAAGAGATCAATACTCAGAAGATTCGTAATTACAACCTCATTGCAGGTTTCTTCCACCTCGTTCAAATGGTGGTAGTGCTTGTCCTATCGAGTGACTTCACCTTGCCTATTGTTGCCCGTTACGCAGCAGGACCTCCAGGAAGTGATTTTGCAGAACCTGTCACCCTGCTCGAGGCTCCAATCGGAATCACAGTTGCAATCTTCTTAGGTCTCTCAGCCTTCTTCCACTTTATTGTTGTAAGCCCACAATTCTTCCCGCGCTATGCCGCCGGCCTTGCGGCTCACCGCAACTACTTCCGTTGGGTTGAATACTCAATTAGCTCATCAGTAATGATTGTTCTCATTGCACTCATTACTGGCGTCTCTGATGTTGTTGCAATCATCGCCCTCTTTGGGGTCAATGCATCGATGATTCTCTTTGGTTGGCTGCAGGAGAAATATGAAGAGCCAGGAAATGGTGGATGGCTTGCATATATCTTTGGCTGCATTGCCGGTGCTATTCCTTGGCTTGCACTCGCGTTCTATGTTCTTGCAATCGGTGGCCCAGGAGACACAAAGGCGCCTGCATTTGTTTATGGCATCGTCTTCTCAATATTTCTTCTCTTTAATACCTTTGCCGTTGTTCAATACCTTCAATATAAGAAGGTTGGAAAATGGTCAGATTATTTGCGCGGTGAGAAGACTTATATAACGCTCTCACTTGTGGCTAAATCTGCACTCGCATGGCAGATCTTCTCGGGGACCTTGATTCCACCTCAATAAGCCGCTTGATTGAATATGCATTCTCGCGTTATGCTCTACCCACTATGAAGCTCCGCGGACTCCTCCTTATCCGCCGTAGCGAGGCCTAAAGACCGGTCTCCTCGCTGCGGAGTTTGGTGTTGCCGGTAAACCTTTTTTTCCGACTACCAAACACATAGGAGTTAAGTGAAATGAATTTTCCAAAGCAGAAGCCTTCCAAGATGCCGGTGCATCGTTATGCACCTTTTATTCCAGTTGAATTAGAAGATCGCACCTGGCCAAGTAAGAAGATGACAGTGGCACCTAAGTGGTGCTCAGTTGATCTTCGAGATGGCAACCAAGCGCTGATCGACCCAATGGACAAACCTCGCAAGCTTGCGATGTTTAAGTTACTTGTCGCCATGGGCTATAAAGAGATTGAAGTTGGTTTTCCATCAGCTTCCCAAACAGATTTCGATTTCGTGCGCAAGATTATTGATGAGGGTTTGATTCCAGATGATGTGATCATTCAGGTGCTTACTCAAGCCCGCGAACCACTTATTCGTCGCACCTATGAAGCAATTGCGGGTGCTAAGCAAGCGATTGTGCACCTCTATAACTCGACTTCAACCTTGCAACGACGCGTTGTCTTTGGTCTTGATAAAGATGGAATCAAAAAGATTGCAACCGATGGCGCTCAGCTCTGCCTTGAACTAATGGCCACCGTTCCAGAGACCAAGGTCTCCTTTGAATATTCACCTGAGTCATATACCGGCACCGAGCTCGAATTTGCCGTTGAGGTATGTAATGCGGTTAATGATGTGTGGAAGCCAACTCCGCAGTGGAAGACGATTCTGAACTTGCCAGCTACCGTGGAAATGACAACACCGAATGTCTATGCCGATTCCATCGAGTGGATGTGTAGAAACTTAAATAATCGCGATAGCGTCATTGTTTCACTTCACCCACATAATGATCGTGGCACAGGTGTTGCCGCTGCCGAACTTGGATATTTAGCAGGAGCAGATCGCATCGAAGGAACGCTCTTTGGTAACGGTGAGCGCACTGGAAACGTATGCCTTGTTACTCTCGGCATGAACTTGGTTTCACACGGCATTGATCCACATATTGATTTCAGTGATATTGATGAAATCCGTCGCACGGTGGAATACGGCAATCAATTACGCGTGCCAGAGCGCCATCCTTATGGTGGAGATCTGGTCTTTACTGCTTTCTCTGGTTCCCACCAAGATGCAATTAAGAAGGGCTTTGAGCATCTAGAACGCGATGCAAAGGCTGCTGGCAAAGAAGTCGATGATCACTTCTGGGCTGTTCCCTATTTGCCGATTGATCCAAAAGATGTGGGTCGTTCCTATGAAGCAGTAATTCGGGTGAACTCTCAATCAGGTAAGGGTGGAGTTGCCTACTTGATGAAGAGTGAACATCACCTTGATCTGCCACGTCGCCACCAAATTGAATTCTCCAGAATTGTTCAGGCAAAGACTGATCATGAGGGCGGGGAAATCACAGCAGAGCAGTTGTGGCATATCTTCGAAGATGAATATTTGCCAACAGATTCTGCGCCGTGGGGCCGCTTCAGATTAAAGGGAATGTCACAGAACTCAGTCATGGGTGAAGATGTTCAACTAACAATCAAGATTACAGATCGCAGTGAACCAGTTGAGCTTTCTGGAACTGGTAACGGTCCAATTGCTGCCTTCTGTCACATCATGCAAAATCATGGCGTTGATGTGAGAGTTCTTGATTTCCATGAGCACGCGCTCTCTTCCGGCGGCGATGCAACTGCCGCTGCATATCTTGAGTGCGAAATTGATGGCCAAGTCTTCTGGGGAGTCGGAATCGACCCAAATACAACGACTGCTTCACTTAAGGCCGTCGTGTCTGCAATCAATCGCGCTATTCGCTAACTACCGTACGCAGTATGTCTGCACCTCAATCCAAGCTCTATCGCGATGAGGCAATTATTTTGCGCACGCAAAAACTGGGTGAAGCAGATCGCATTATTACGTTGCTCACCAAAGAGCATGGGCGTATTCGTGGTGTGGCAAAAGGTGTTCGTCGCACCATGTCTAAATTCGGTGCGCGCCTAGAGCCTGGCAGCCATGTAGATATCCAGATGCATGCCGGCAAGACCTTTGACACCATCACTCAAGTTGAAGCGATTATGAATTACGGTGAAGCACTCACCAACGATTATCAACGCTGGACAATTGCTCACGCGATCCTGGAAACCGCTGAGCGCTTTACCCAGCAAGAGGAAGAGCCAGCCCCGCAAGAATTTCACTTAGTAGTAGGTGGCATGAAAGCACTTGCTGATAATCGTTATGACTCATCGCTGATCCTCGATGCATTTCTATTGCGCTCACTTTCTATTGGTGGTTATGAACCATCGATGACAGCATGTTCTCGTTGTGAAAAGCCAGGGCCGCATCGTTATTTCTCATTAGTTGGCGGTGGATCTGTGTGCATGGATTGTCGGCCATCAGCATCGGCTACCGCATCAGCAGAAGCGCTCGAGCTGATGCAAGCGCTATTGCGTGGTGATTGGGATGTGGCGGAAAAAAGTGAAGCTCGCCATCGTCGAGAGGCTAGTGGTTTGGTTACTGCCTACCTACAATGGCACCTGGAACGTGGACTGCGAAGTTTGCCGATGGTGGAAAGGGCTTAATTAGATAGAGATGTCTAAAAAGATTGATATTCCCCAACACATCGCAATCGTGATGGATGGAAATGGGCGCTGGGCAAAAGAGCGCGGATTACCTCGCACTGCCGGGCATCAAGCTGGTGAAAAAGTCCTATTTGATTTAGTAGAAGCTGCAATTGGTTTTGGTGTGAAAGAGATCAGTGCATATGCATTTTCAACCGAGAATTGGAAGCGCAGCCCAGAAGAAGTGAAGTTCTTGATGGGTTACAGCCGCGAGATGCTGCGCACTCGTCGTGATCGCCTCAACGAGATGGGCGTAAAGATCAATTGGTTAGGCCGCCCACAACGTCTCTGGAAGTCCGTCATTGCCGAGTTAGAAGAGGCAGAAGAGCTAACTAAGAAGAATAAGAAGCTCACCTTAAATATGTGCGTCAACTATGGCGGTCGAGCAGAGATTGTTGATGCAGCCACAGAGCTAGCTCGCGATGTAAAGCGCGGTAAAGTCAAAGCAGATTCCATTAATGAGAAGACTCTAGAAAAGTATCTCTATTCACCAAAGATGCGCGATGTCGATATGTTCCTGCGTTCATCCGGTGAACAGCGCACCAGCAACTTCTTGCCGTGGCAATCAACGTATGCCGAGCTCGTCTTTATGGATGTCTTATGGCCAGATATGACCCCAAAGATGTTGTGGAAAGCGATTGAGATTTATTCGGCGAGAGAGCGACGTTTCGGAAGCGCTTAAGCGGCCGGGTGATCTATAGGTGTTGGGGCTGTCAACAATGAGTGGCAAACGGCGCAACATGCATTGTCGAGTAGATACATTTCTAATTCATATGTATGGGGGCAGAAGGCAGCCGTAATTTGAATTAGGTGTGATCCACATGCCGGACATGCACATGTAGGGATTCCTCGAAAATTACCCATTTCAACACTTGGTGCAGAGGCCGAAGATTTCCGCAGTGTGTCCCACTTCGCGAAAACCGTGTTCTTCAGCCATGACCTTGGCCCATTTTTCAATTGCTCCCCCTTCAATCTCGACTGTATCGCCGCAACCTTTACAGACTAAGTGATGATGGTGAGCCTCTCCGCAGAGACGGTAGATAGCTTCTCCATCTTCGCGGCGCAGTACATCGACAATCTTGTCGTTGACCAAACTCTGCAGAGAGCGATAGACGGTAGTTAAACCAATACTTTCGCCTTCTCTTTGCATGAGTCTGTAAACCTCTTGCGCGCTGGCAAAACCGCCAGCGCGTTCGAGAGTACTTAAGACTCTAGGGTTGGAACGAGACACTACTTATGATCTTCCTCTTCATGGTCGCCATGCTCTTCACCTTCATGCTCTTCACCTTCATGCTCTTCACCTTCATGCTCTTCACCTTCATGCTCTTCATGAATAGCAGTGGTCGAGCCATGAGTATGTGAATCACCTGAATGCAGATAACTGACAAGTCCCCACATAATGAGAACTCCACCGATCGTTGCCAAAATTGTGTAGCGAGACTTATGTCGTGAATGTGCCTCTGGCAAGATATGTGATGTTGCAAGGTAGATAACAATTCCAGAGAAAGCAGCGAGGTAGATAGCGATTACGTTATCTCCAAGAGCCAAGCTAGTTCCAAGTGCGGCGCCGCTGATGCGAGCAAGTGCATCGACTGCTAAAAGCCATATGCCCTTTTTGCTCCACTTTCCGCTCTTGATTAGAAATGAAACTGTATTGAGGCCATCACTGAATGCGTGGACCAAGAGTGCAATAAAGACAGCGACACCCAAATCTGAGCTGACCTTAAATGCAACGCCCAGCGCTAGACCGTCGAGGAATACGTGACCGCCCATTGCAACTGCGCCCAGAACTCCAACAGAGCTCGCTGAGTGCGTGTGGTCATGACCGTAATCTGATTCAGCTGGTTCGTGCGAACCAAAAATCTGCTCGTAGAAGTGAAGCAGAAGGAATCCTGCAATGAGTGCTACTGATACGGCAGGTGCATGGAAAATCTCTTGAGTTCCAAGTTCAAAGACCTCAGGAAGAAGATCAAATGCAACAAGACCTAGAAGTAGTCCTGCGGATAATCCAAGAACCAAGTGGAGTTTGTCCTTGGCGCGGATTGCTAGATAGCCACCCGCTGTAGTTGCTATAGCTGTTAAGGCTGCTAGGCCGATTGCGATATTCATAGCCGGACCGTATCACAAATGAAAATGATTTTCATTCCCGTTCCCCACCACTCTAGGCTCAGCCCATGATTGCAATCTCCCGATTTGAGCTCCCCTTGGCTGAAGGAGAGAAATTCCGCGTAGAACTAGAGGCGGTGCGCGATGTTTTAGCGCAGGCAACCGGCTTTATTTCAGGTGTGGTTGGGCAGAATCTAGATGAGCCAACGCTCTGGGTGCTCACAACTGAGTGGCAGAACGTGGGTTCATATCGAAGGGCGCTTAGCTCTACCCGCGCAAAATTAGAAGCAATTCCGGTTCTTGCCAGAGCGATCGATGAGCCTGGAGCGTACGAGTAAACTAAGCACACGATTTCAACGACCGTTGTAATTCGCCGACAGCCAGCCGGATGGAGATTTGTAATGGCCGTAGACCGTCTAGAAAATATTGTTTCACTATCTAAGCGACGTGGATTTGTATTCCCGTCTTCAGAAATTTATGGAGGACTTCGCGCCTCATGGGATTACGGTCCTCTGGGAGTAGAACTTAAGAACAATGTAAAGCGCCAGTGGTGGAAGTCCATGGTGATGGGTCGCGAAGATATTGTCGGCCTCGATTCTTCAGTTATTTTGGCACGCGAAGTTTGGGAAGCATCTGGTCACGTTGCAACATTTAGCGATCCGCTCACAGAGTGCACCGCCTGCCATAAGCGTTATCGCGCAGATCATTTAGAAGAGCAGTATGAAGCAAAGCATAAGAAGAAGCTTGATTCACTTGCTGATATGAACTGCCCGGCATGTGGCAACAAAGGACAATTTACAACACCTAAACAATTCTCTGGCTTGCTTAAGACTTTTCTTGGCCCAGTAGAAGATGAGACAGGGCTTGCCTATTTGCGACCTGAGACAGCCCAAGGAATCTTCATTAATTTTGATAACGTGATGACAACATCACGCAAAAAGCCACCTTTTGGTATTGGCCAGATTGGTAAATCTTTCCGCAATGAAATTACCCCAGGCAACTTCATCTTCCGTACTCGTGAATTTGAGCAGATGGAGATGGAATTCTTTGTCGTTCCAGGAACTGATGAAGAGTGGCATAAGTATTGGATTGAGACTCGCCTTAATTGGTATAAAGATCTAGGAATTAACCCAGAACGGCTGCGCCTGTTTGAGCATCCAAAAGAGAAGCTCTCGCATTATTCAAAGGGCACAACAGATATTGAATACAAATTTGAATTCAACGGAACTGAGTGGGGTGAGCTAGAAGGTATTGCTAACCGCACCGATTTCGATCTTAAGGCGCACTCAGCAGCATCTGGAAAAGATTTGTCCTACTTTGATCAAGAGAAGAATGAGCGCTGGACACCTTATGTGATTGAGCCAGCAGCCGGTGTGGACCGCTGCGCACTCACATTTATGATGGATGCATTTACTGAAGATGAAGCACCGAATGCAAAGGGCGAGATGGAAAAGCGTGCGGTGATGAAATTTGATCACCGCATTGCACCCGTAAAGGCGGCAGTGCTACCGCTTTCTCGTAACGCTGATTTATCACCTAAAGCACGTGATTTGGCGACAGAGCTACGCAAGAACTGGAATATCGATTTCGATGATTCTGGTGCTATCGGTCGCCGCTATCGTCGCCAAGATGAAATCGGTACTCCGTACTGCATCACCATTGACTTCGAAACTTTGGAAGATCAAGCGGTCACAATTCGCGATCGCGACACAATGGGGCAAGAACGTATTGCACTTGATCAAGTTCAAGCATGGCTAGCTCCACGTCTACTCGGCTGCTAGCGCCGCTAGAACTCCCTCTTAAAGATGGAGTTCATTTAATCGATCCGCCAGTAGTTCTGGCACCGATGGCCGGAATTACCAATGCACCATTTCGCATGCTCTGCCGCGAACAAGGCGCGGGTTTATTTGTCTCAGAAATGGTCACTGCGCGCGCATTACTAGAGCGCATCCCGGAAACACTGCGCATGATTGAACCAGGTGCGGGCGAGTGGCCACGTTCGGTGCAGCTCTATAGCGTTGATCCACACCATATGGCCGAAGCGGTCAAAATGATTGGGCGCGAGAATCTAGCTGACCATATCGATATGAACTTTGGTTGCCCGGTTCCGAAAGTTACGCGTAAAGGTGGGGGAGCAGCGCTTCCCTTTAAACGTAATCTTTTTCGTGAAATTGTGAAAGCTGCGGTAGAAAATGCCAAGCCTTATGGAATTCCGGTCACAGTCAAGATGCGTATTGGTATCGATTCAGATCACCACACTTACTTAGAGGCAGCAAAATCAGCCGCTGACTTAGGTGTTGCTTGGGTGGCTTTGCATGCGCGCACTGCCCAGCAAATGTATGAAGGAAAATCTGATTGGTCTGCCATCGCCCAACTTGTTGAACATTTAAAACCAACCGGTGTTCCGGTATTAGGCAATGGTGATATCTGGTCTGGGGCCGATGGCATCGAGATGGTTCGCCAAAGTGGATGTGCGGGAGTTGTTGTGGGCCGTGGTTGCCTAGGCCGCCCGTGGCTCTTTGCTGATTTAGTGGCGGCCTTTAACGGTGAAAGTAGCCGCACATTGCCCACTCTGCATGAAGTTCGGGAAGTCATGTTTCGCCATGGCGAACTCATCGTTGAATACTTTGAATCTGAAGATCGTGGTTGCCGCGACTTACGTAAACATATGGCCTGGTATCTCAAGGGCTTTAGTGTTCCATCCGAACTGCGCCGCCAATTCGGAATGGTCGCTTCCTTAAACGAACTACGTTCACTACTGAATCAATTAGATGATCAGCCCTATCCGGTTGAAATTGGTGACAAACCTCGAGGTCGCACAAGTAGCGGGCGCCCGCCAACTTTGCCTGATGGCTGGCTTAATGATCCCGATGAAATGATTCATCTTGATGCTGAAGATATGTTCTCGGGTGGTTAATGTTTAAATTAATCAGACGAGTTATTTCTTTGGCGCTGGCTGTGGTTGTGATTATTCCTACCTATGCACTCTTTGTTACCTGGAACTCGGCTAAGAATCCAACCTTTAGATCTACGGCAGAAGTCATTGTTGTGCCGGGGGCGGCGCAACTGAATGGCGTACCAGGTGAGGTATTACTTGCACGTCTGATTGAGGCAAAGCGAATCAAAGATGCTGGATATGCGCCACTTATTATCACTGTGGGAGCTGGTGCACCCGGAGATCGCACAACTGAAGCAGCCGCTGGAAAATATTGGTTGACCCAAAATGGAGTAGCGAAAAATAAAGTTATTTCAATTCCGGTAGGGCGAGATACTTTTTCCCAGACGCAGGCATATATCAAAGAGATGAAGAGTCGAAAGTTATATAACGTCATCATTGCAACTGATGCTTATCACTGCCAGCGCACCATCACGATGGCAAAAGACTTAGGAGCAACTGCAACATGTTCACCTGCCAGCACTGGGCCAAATACCCTTGCAAAATCACGGTATCGATATTTGATTCGCGAAGCCGGTGCCTATCTGGCATACATCACGCTAGGCAGACGAGGCATTCATATCAGCGATCACCTGACTAACAGCAAACTTGTAAGGTATGTGTATGACCCAGTTGCCTAAGGCATATAGCGCTGCCGATCAAGAGAGATTTCTTGATGAACCGGCAAAGCGTGCTGGTCGCACTGAATTCATGCGCGATCGCGCCCGTGTTATTCACTCTGCCGCCCTTCGTCGGTTAGCTGCTAAAACTCAGGTAGCAGTTCCTTGGGAGAATGATTTTCAACGCACTCGTTTATCTCACTCACTGGAGTGCGCCCAGATTGGTCGCGAACTAGGAGAATCACTTGGCGCAGACCCAGATCTACTTGAGACTGCATGTTTGTCACACGATATGGGGCATCCACCATTTGGTCACAATGGGGAAGAAGCACTGGCCGATGCTGCGCAATCGTGTGGTGGCTTTGAAGGAAATGCTCAGAGTTTTAGGTTACTCACCCGCATTGAAGCCAAGACTGTTTCAGTAACGGGAAAAAGTCTTGGACTCAATCTGACTCGAGCATCACTTGATGCGGCGACGAAATATCCGTGGACCAGAGCAGAGAATCCACGCAAGTTTGGTGTGTATAGCGATGATACGGAAATCTTCACTTGGGTGCGAGCAGGTGCACCCGATGAGCGCAAATGTATTGAAGCACAGATCATGGATTGGTCTGATGATTGTGCATACTCCGTACACGATTTAGAAGATGCCATCTTTGCTGGCCAAGTGCGGGTAAAGAATTTCGATAACGATTTCGAGACTTTATATCAAGAGATGACCGCGAACTATGGCAGTGATGCCACCAAGAGCGAGGCCGCAGATGCACTCACGCGTTTGCAATCACTGACTTGCTGGCCAACTCACTTTGATCGCACACATCGCGCCCTTGCTCGCTTAAAAGATACGACTTCACAACTGATTGGCCGTTTTGTGCTGGCTGCCGAACTTGAAACTCGCAAAGTTCACGGCGATGGTCCATTGACTCGCTATAGCGCCAATCTTGAAATTCCACGCGAAGCAAAAGTGGAGGTTGATTTCCTGAAGGCTGTTGCTGGGCATTACTTGATTAGCGCTGCGGCGTCGCAAGAGCGCTATGCAAAACAACAAGTAGTCATTCATGATTTGGTGCAGATGCTCTTCGATGCGGCCCCCAGCGAACTCGACCCAATCTTTGAAGATGATTGGAAGCAGGCCACAAATGATTCAGAGCGGTTACGTATTGTCATTGACCAAATTGCTAGCCTGACCGACCCCGGCGCATATGCCTTACACGCCCATCTCTCGCAAGCTCCCACAAAGCGTAGATAAGGTAGGAACATGAGCGGGCGGATTAAGGCTGATGACATCGTCTATGTGCGCGAGCATGCACATATCGACGAAGTTGTTTCAGCAGCAGGAGTTGCGCTAAAAAACGCGGGCGGTGGACAGAAGAAGGGGCTCTGTCCGTTTCATGATGAGAAATCTCCCTCCTTCCATGTGACACCTTCCAAGAATTACTATCACTGCTTTGGTTGCGGTGTTGGCGGGGATGTCATCGATTTTATGATGAAGACAGAGCATTTAAGTTTCACCGAAACAATTGAGCGACTTGCCTCTCAAATTGGTTACACCCTTCGTTATGAAGAAGGAGGACCAACTCAACCGACTTCCCAGCGTTCGCGTTTATATGCAGCCCACCTAGCTGCAGCCAAGTTCTATCAAGATCTGATTAATACTTCCCCCGATGCCGCACATGCCCGTGATCTGCTTACTAAACGTGGATTTGATAAAGCGGCATGTGATTTATTTGGAGTGGGCTATGCCCCCAATAGTTGGGATGCATTAACCAAGCATCTGCGCGCCGCCGGATACACCATTGAAGAGTTAGAAGAAGCGGGACTTTCTAAGATGGGTGAGCGCGGGCCGATCGATAAGTTTAGAAACCGCATTATGTGGCCGATTAAAGATATTTCAGGAGATATCGTCGGATTTGGTGCTCGTAAATTAGCTAGTGATGAAGAGGATCAAGGCCCTAAGTATTTAAATACCTCGGAAACTCCTATCTATAAGAAGTCACAAGTTCTTTATGGCCTTGATATGGCTAAGAAAGAAATTGCCAAGAGTCGTCAGGTAGTTGTGGTTGAAGGCTATACCGATGTGATGGCATGTCATTTGGCTGGAATAACAACTGCAGTTGCAACCTGTGGCACAGCATTCGGTGATGATCACATCCGCATTATTCGCAGACTACTGATGGATGCCGATACCTTCCGCGGTGAAGTGATCTTCACCTTCGATGGCGACGCCGCTGGACAAAAAGCTGCCATGAAAGCTTTCGGTGATGACCAGAAGTTTGTCACCCAAACTTTTGTTGCAGTTGAACCAGATGGCCTTGACCCATGCGACCTTCGCCAACATAAGGGCGATCTGGCACTACGTGATTTGATTGCAAAGAGAGTGCCACTCTTTGAATTTGCCATTCGCACCGAACTTAAAAAACATGATCTGAATACCGCCGAAGGACGTGTTAATGCGCTCAACACCGCCGCCCCACTGGTTGCAGCCATTCGCGATAAGTCACTACGCCCGGAATACATCAAATCTTTATCAGGGTGGTTAGGAACAGAGACCGAAGTTGTCACCGCAGCAGTGAACACGGCCCTGAAAAAGGTGAGCACAACCCAAGTTCAGAGCGAGGCACCGGCTGCCGATGCGCAGTGGCGACCTAATCCGAACGAACCCACCTTGATGCTTGAGCGAGAAGTATTGAAAGCTAAGTTACAGATGTCAGGACTTGTCTTTGGCTGGAGCACTATTGAAGATGAAGCATTTACTCATCCGGCCTACCGAGAGCTACGCCGCATTATCGACTCATTTGGCACCGAACCGCTAGCCCTGGAAAAAGTTGACGATGATCGCATGAAGCAGCTATTTACAGAACTCTCGGTGGAACCAGTGCGCACAGATGGAGCAGTTTCAGAGAAGTATGTTTCAAGCATTGTCGCCAGATTACGTGAAGTACTTGTCAGTCGAAAGATTGCAGATCTGAAATCAAGTCTGCAGCGCCTTAATCCGGTTGAAAATCAGGAGCAGTACAACGCAGCATTTGCAGAGTTGGTTGCCCTGGAAACCCAGAAACGTGGGCTGCACGAACTCTCCATTAGTTCGCTCTAACGTGGGCATTTTGGCGCAGGCTTACCCCCTGCGGTAGAGTTGCGCCTCATTCCCTGATAGCTCAACGGCAGAGCAGTCGACTGTTAATCGACAGGTTCTTGGTTCGAATCCAAGTCAGGGAGCCACGCGCCACGGCTCGCGATATCCTAAAGTTATGAACGCATTGCAGAGTATTTCCCGAGGTGCAATGAGTTCATGGGCCACGCAGAATCGAGCCCCTCGCCTGTTACGTGTATTTCTCGGTGCCACCTTTATCTATGCCGGATGGGATAAAGCATCTGATCCTGGATTTCTCACACAAGGTGAGCCCACATATATCGGCACCCAGTTAGCTGCCTTTGCCGCAAATTCACCGATCGGATTCTTACTCAACCGCATTCTAGATCATGCAACCTATGTCGGAATCTTGGTCATGGTTGCAGAGTTTGCAGTTGGAATTGCAACGTTGCTCTGGGTTGCACCAGCAACAGCTGCCTTTGGCGGATTTTTACTTTCAGTAACGCTCTGGCTTTCTAGCTCTTTCTATACAACTCCATATTTCTTGGCAGGTGATAGCGCATACGCAGTGATGTGGCTTGCTTACTTACTACTACTGATTGGAAATCGACGAATGCCTGCTACAAATTTTCAACGCCGAAGTGTCTTGCGCACAGCGATTGTGGGTGCCCTAGCGGTAGCTGCAACCTTTGCCGGCAAGGCCTTGCCAAAGGGTTCGGCTTCAGTGAAATCTTCAACTAAAGGTAAGGGAGCGCAGATAATTAAAGTTGCCGAACTACCTGTGGGAAAGACAATTAATTTTGTGCATTCGGCACAAGGGGTCCCAGCAATCCTCTTTCGCACCAAAGCCGGAGTCTTTGCATACTCCGCAATCTGCACCCACGAAGGTTGCTCAGTTACATATAAATCTTCATCGAAGAAACTCATCTGCCCTTGCCACGCAGCGCAGTTTGATCCATTTGCTGGCGCTAAAGTCGTTTCCGGGCCGGCTGAAAGACCGCTGGATAAAGTAAAAGTAAAGATTAGCGGTGCGTGGGTGGTTGAAGCCTAAACTCTCTCAACGCTCTCACTGCTCTAACAGGAAAATCACAGAAGAATAGGGAAGCATCATGGTTATGAAGAACGCCAAAGTTATCGCAGCCTTTATTGCAGGAGCTGCCATTGCGGGCTCAGTTGCAACTGCCTCAACAAATTCAACCAGTGTTGTGAAGGCATGTGCTGATAAGCGCACCAATGCGCTCTATCTCTCGCCTACCGGCACCTGCTCTTCGTCGAGAACACTTGTTGAACTCGGTGGCAGTGAAATGAATGCAAAAACCATTGCTTCGCTAGTAACTCCATCGGTCGTCTCGATTAGCGTTACCGCTCCTTCGGGTTCTGGCACCGGTTCCGGATCGGTCTATCAGAGCACATCTGCATTTAGTTACATCATCACCAATAACCACGTGATTTCTACGGCTGTGACATCAGGAACAATTAAGATAGAACTGACCAATGGCAATCAGTATTCAGCAACGATTGTGGGACGAGATCCCGGATATGACCTAGCAGTACTCAAGGTGCAAATGGGAAATCTTCCAGCCATTACCTTGGGAGACTCTTCTAAACTCAGTGTTGGAGATCCTGTTCTAGCGATCGGTTCTCCACTCGGCTTGGCTAGTACAGTCACAACCGGAATCGTCTCTGCACTTAATCGCCCGGTATCAACTGGCACAGAAGATGCACAGTCTTATGTCAATGCAATCCAAACAGATGCCGCCATTAACCCTGGAAACTCAGGCGGAGCACTCGTCGATGCCGCAGGAAGGCTCGTTGGAGTGAACTCTGCAATTGCCACAATATCTTCAGGTGCGGCAAGTGGAAATATCGGACTTGGATTTTCAATTCCGATCAATGAAGCAAAGCGTGTGATTGATGAAATCATTGCAACTGGAAAATCAAAGCGTCCAGTACTTGGCGTCTACTTTGATCCTGCCTACACAGGAGTTGGTGCCAAAATTACTCAGCTCAGCCCCGGTGAAGGAGCAGAGAAAGCTGGCATCCCAGTGAACTCAGTTCTTCGTAGTATCGATGGCGTGAAGGTTGCTAACTCGGAAGCGGCAATTGTGCGCATTCGCTCTTATGCACCAGGTAGCACGGTAACTGTGGTGGTGGATCTACCAACGGGTGCCAGCAAGAGCTTTAAGGTAACTTTAGGTTCAGCACCGTCGCTCTAAGGCAGTTGACTAAGAAAGTAACTGCGCGCTAGCGCCTTGGCTAGGTAGCGATGTAAAAAAGCGAGGCTTTTTGAAGCCCTTGCTGATAAATGCATCGGTAATCGCCGTGCGAGTTTTCTTAAGATCACTCGCTTGAATGAGTGCGATGGCACTGCCTCCGAAACCTCCGCCAACCATGCGCGCACCAAGGGCCCCAGCAGCTAGTGATGTGTGCACCGCCAGATCTAATTCGGGACATGAGACTGTGTAATCATCACGCAATGAGTTATGCGAGCCATTGAGTAGTAAACCTAGCTCTGCAAAATCTGATGCTTTAAGTGCTACTACTGCATTGTGCACACGTGCGATTTCAGTGACTGCATGCCGAGCGCGCATAAACTCAACCGGAGTCAATTTATCTTGCGCAGCATCTAGTGCATCCAGGGTGAGCTCGCGCATAGAGCGCACACCGAGTTTGGCCACTGCCGATTCACACGATGCCCGACGTTCGGCATATCCGCCATCGATGAGAGCATGGTGAGCTTGGGTATCAATAATGAGAAGTTCTAAACCGTGATTAACTACATTAAATGGAATTGATTGCGTCGACAAATCGCGGCAATCAAGAAGCAGGGCGGCACCTGCCTGAGCCATGAGCGAGACGGATTGATCCATGATTCCGCATGGCATTCCGACATACTCATTTTCAGCACGTTGAGTTGCGCGGGCAAGATCTGCTAATGAAATATTGAGCTCAAACAATAAATTAAGGGCCACTGCAACTGAACATTCCAGCGCTGCCGATGATGAGAGTCCAGCACCTGTGGGCACCGTGCCATCAATGAGAATATCTAGTCCAGAATCGATTTTCAGTGCCCAGATAACGCCGAGCACATACTTCTCCCACTCACCTGCGCTTCCAGGTTTCACATCGGCAGCATCAATTGTGAAGAGTTCATTTTTGCGTTGATTCGATGCGATGCGCACTAAGCCATCGCTGCGTTTTGCGAGAGCGGCATGGGTGCGATCTGCAATGGCAAATGGAAGAACAAAGCCATCGCTGTAATCGATATGTTCACCGATGAGATTAACTCGACCCGGAGCTTCAGAAATTACCTGAGGCTTATGACCATAAAGTGATTCAAAATTGGTGGAAAGCGCGCCCATCTTCCTAGAGCTTCACATCTTTAAGCTGTTGGGCAGATTGTTCTGGTTTCATATCCATAATGAAGGCGCCCATGGCAGATTCAGAACCAGCTAAATATTTAAGTTTGCCTGGTGCTCTGCGCACACTGGCAATCTGCCAATGCAACCTCAGCAGATCGCGCCCCTGGCGCACAGGTGCTTGATGCCAGGCAGCGATATATGCCATATCAATCCCAAATACTCCATCGAGGCGCTTCATTACTTCGATGGCAATCGATGGGAAAGAATCACAGGCAGCAGGTGCTAACTCTGCTAAATCTGCAACTGGTTGTAGCGGGGCAACGTGAATTTCAAATGGATAGCGTGAGGCATATGGAGTGTATGCAACCCAATGTTCGTTCTTGGCAACAATGCGAAGGCCATCGCGTAGCTCGCGAGCAACGACATCGTCAAAGAGCACGCGCCCGGTCTTGGCATGGTGCGCCCTTGCAACTTCAAGCATTTTTACAACACGTGGTGGTAGATATGAATAAGCATAAATCTGCCCATGCGGATGAGCCAAGGTAACGCCAATTTCTTCACCGCGATTTTCAAAAGGCGCGATATGTTCAATGAAAGGTTCTTGCGAGAGTTCGCGCGTGCGATCACGCCAAGCTTCTAGCAGTGTGCGCACTCTTTGGGCAGATAAAGTTTTAAAGGAGCCACCGTGATCTGCCGTAAAGCAAATTACTTCACACTTTCCGGCAGCTACACCATCATCAGTATCTGAGCCGACCAGATCGGGCAAGGCAAAATCACCTTCTGGTGGACGCATTGAAGGTGAGCGATTATCAAAGACAACTACTTCAAAATCATTTTCTGGAATCTCAGTCAGCAGCTCACCGGTGGTGGGACAGAGTGGACATAGTTCTTTTGGCGGTAAGAAGATGCGACCTTGACGATGGGCTGCCATCACAACCCATTCGTTGACTAATGGATCAAGACGTAGCTCGCCAATACCTGGTTGCGCTTCAGCAGGTCGTTGATCTGCAACGGTGCGATTTTGAGCCGCGGTATCGTAATAACGAATTGTTCGGCCATCGCTCATGGTGCGACTTGTGCGCACAACACCGGCAGATAGCTCGAGGATTTCATCCATAGTGCGCCTACCTTATCGTGGGATAAGTTAATTCTTAATCTGATTGCGACAGCCATCAGTGGCTGGCTTGCTCGGAGCCTTCTTAGTTGGTTTAGGCACAGGTGCTTCACCCTGAGTAATCGTCAGATCAACTAGCGCCTTGGCATCGGCGTGAGTTCCAGAAGGATCTTTATATGCAACGCTGCCAAACCAGGTTCCAGCAGGAAGACCAGAAATAGAAAGCGTCCATGAACCGCTGGTTTCACGTTCAACTTTCTGAACAACCGTTGGCTTCGTTGCATTTGCAGATGTGAAATATAGCTTGACCGAACCGGTGACAACAGGTGAGCTATCTGGACGTGTGACTTCAATGGCAATCACCGCACTCTTATTTGTCGTCGTTGCCTTTACCGATGAAATTGTGATGGTTGAGCTTTCACCAACTGGCATTAGATCTGCTGGATCTGGTAACCAAGTGCCGGTGAGCAATGATTCAAATTTCTCTGGTGTTCCACCAAAGACATTGAGATCTAACCGATTACCTGGCACACCATACTTGGGCGCGATTCCACACGAGGAGTATTGCCACATCGTCCAATTAGCTGAGCATTGCGCCGTGGTCCACGAGTGCACATAACAACCACCTGGTTTCACATTGGGCCTCGCCTCGGGCTTAGCTGGGTCAATTGTGTATTGGGCGATCCATAACGGATATTGTGAAAGTTCTTTGTCCCGGTTCAAGGCATTTTCCAGAAAATGTGGCGAAGAATAAATCAAGGGCGTACGACCAGTCTTATCTTTGAGTGTGGCAAGGAAAGTCTTACTCCAGAGAGTTGCTTGGGCGCGAGTTGCACTCTTACTACACGAGCCAGATGAACTGACTTTGACGCAGTTATTTTCAAGATCAAGTGCATATGGCAAATCTAAATCATTAAAGCCACCCAGCGCCTCAACTCTCCAGATAACTTTCTGAGCTTGCGCCCGAGCGTCTCGCTCTACTGCGGCGTTAGTTGTTACATTGGGTAAGAGTGCATAGTGATAAAAACCAGTGTGAATTCCAGCTTCTTGTGCTCCAACGCGATCAGCCTTCACATACTTCAGGGCTAGGCGATCAGAATATTCTCTGGTATCTGATGCTTTAATCATCACGAAATCAATTCCAGCAGCACGCATTTTCTTGAAGTTAATTGGCTTATCGTTTGGATGTTGCCATCTACTGATATCTGCGCCATGAATTTTTCCGGCTGGACCAGCTACTACTAATTCTGCAGCGCGTGCCGGGCTAGCATGAAAGGCAAAGGAGAGAAATGAGAGGGAGAGCAGGATGGTAAGAGATTTTCTCATTTTTCTACGATCACAACCGATTCACCGAAAACATCAAGAAAAGCACTTTGCAATACTGAGCGATGACGCAAACGCGCCTCTTGATAGTCATGGCCAGTTGCCAACTTATTACTATCACTGAAATCTAAGGTCAGGCGCCCGTTATCAAATGATTCAAGGCGAGCATCAAAGTAGGCAATCCAAATAACTCGGTCTTGGCTTTCAACTAGGTCAAGGACTTCATTCCAGCGCACCCGAATTTTTGCCAGGGTAAGGGCGGAAGACATGCGCAGAGATTACCGCAAGGCGCCTTAATGTCTTGGCGCACCGAGCCACTTGAAGTATTCACCAGCTAAGACAACGCGCAGATTCCGGCGACGATCTGGGGTGATAGATAGGTGTTGTGCGATGCGCGCCACAATCTGCTCAACTGACTTTTCTGAGACAAAGCGCACCTTAGCAATTTCAGAGTTGCTTAGCCCCTGTGCCACAAGGCGCAGCGTCTCGATCTGAATATCGGTGAGCTCATTGAGAACTGTGATGAAATCTTCCTTATGAATTGAGGTATGCATATTGATCCAATTCATCTTTGAGCCATCTGTTGCAGATATCACGCTCTGTGCAAGGGCTCCGGTGATGACCGACAAATCTGAGATGCTGCGCTTAAGAATTATCTTAGAACCCGGTGGAATATTTTTTTCCATGAGGCCAAAGAGGCGCAGATCAGGACAGGATGTTGTAATAACTATTCCCAGTGCTGGGTTTACATTACGCAGCTTCTGCAATAAGACAATTGCCGCTTCACCTGAGAATTGCAGGTCAATTAAGACAGCTTCAGGCTCAAGTGAACGAAACAAATTTTCAGCCATGAACTTATCTGGCGCTTCTCCCACAACATTGACGCTATGAAGGCGAAGTGAGGCGGCCATCGTGGCAAGCTCAAAGGAATCATCGTTAACGAGCAAGACTCGAACTGTTGATCCCTGTCGTGTGAGCACATGTAATGATAGGACGCATCGCGCCCTTTGTATCCTGGGGGTATCCCTATCGAAGCACCAAGCTTAAGCCTCGAACTTATATCCAAGCCCGCGGATAGTTTGGATCAGCAGTGGGTTAGCCGGATCATCTTCAATCTTTGAACGCAGACGCTTGATGTGAACATCCAGGGTCTTGGTATCCCCGTAATAATCTCCGCCCCAGACGCGGTCAATGAGTTGGCCACGAGTGAGCACCCGGCCAGCATTGCGCATGAGAAATTCAAGAAGTTCAAATTCTTTCAGAGGTAAGTTGATCAGAATCTCATTAACAGTCACTTGGTGACGGTCGATATCCATCCGGATGCGACCAGCTGCTTGAATGGAAGAACTAGCAGCTGATCCTGATTCATCGGGTACGCCACGGCGCATCACAGCTTTAATGCGAGCAACTAATTCACGCGATGAATAAGGCTTTGTGACATAGTCATCGGCGCCAAGTTCAAGACCAACAACTTTATCGACCTCAGAATCTTTAGCGGTAAGCATGATGATGGGAACTGGAGATGTTGTGCGAATTGCACGGCAGACATCTATTCCCGAAACTTCCGGAATCATGAGGTCAAGCAAGATGAGGTCGTAGTGGTTTTTCTTAAAGAGTTCGAGGGCAACACGTCCGTTTTCCGCAATTTCACTCTCAAAGCCTTCTTTTCCAAGAAGAAAGGAGATTGCCTCTGAAAATGATGTCTCATCTTCAACGATAAGTATTTTGGTCATTGGGTGATGCCTCCGTTAGGTGTGTAAATCGGCAACCGTAGCGCAAAAGAAGAGCCAACATTCGGCGAGCTCCATACTTTTACTTCTCCGCCATGATTTGAAGCTACGTGCTTAACAATTGAGAGCCCGAGTCCGGTGCCACCTGTTTCGCGGGAGCGCGCAGGATCCACACGATAAAAGCGCTCAAAAATACGATCTTGTGCTTCCTCTGGAATTCCAATTCCTTGATCAGCTACAACGATTTCCACAATGCCATCACTTACATTAGAAGAGACAGATACCTTTGTATTCTCCGGCGAATAGTTAATAGCATTTTCAAGGAGATTGTGAATTGCCATAATCAGTTGTTCGCTATCACCAAGTACAACTACCGCTGGGATATCTCCGGCAGCGACTGAGATTCCTTTAGCTTCAGAGGTTGTCTTGACCAAGTCAATCGCCTCATTAATCAGGTCAGCCACGTTATTTTCAGTCGCCACTTGAAGAGGATCTGAATCCTGGAGCCGAGAAAGATTGATGATCTCTTGCACAAGGTCAGTCAGGCGCTTGGCTTCAAGCTGCATCCGTGTAGCAAACTTAACGACAGATGTAGGGTCATCGGCTGCTGAGAGAACTGCTTCACTTAAGAGTGAGAGGGCGCCGATTGGAGTCTTTAGTTCGTGTGAGATATTTGCAACAAAGTCTCGGCGTACCTCGTGCACACGCTCAGCTTCACTCTCATCACTAAGAAGAACAACGATGTTATCGACATCTTCTAAGTAGATTGCGCGCACGGTGAGCTCTCGCAAACCTTCGCCAATGGGTCCTCGTGGAATTTCAATCTTTCCGATATGTCGCTGATGTGTGCGCCTGACAACGCGAATTAAGGCGACTAATTCAGGGCTAGTGATACGACCATCGCGCAATAGATTGAGCGTTTCAACGCCATCGGTTGCAAATCGAACGACCTCACCCGGGGCGACAAGCATCGCATCTTGATCGAGTTGCGATAACACATTGAGAAAAGTAGGAGAAATCTCATCTACGACAACGTCATTTTCATCGCGACGAAACCACATGGCAATAGCCTAACCTCTGCCTGGGACGGTTTACCGTCCGTTCACCTTTAGTCATTGCGAAATTCACCCGCTTCGCCTACCTTAACCCCCATGGCACTCATCCGGTCGGTCTTTCAAGAGGAACTCGACGGGGTATCACAATCACTCGTTGATCTATCAAATATGGTCTCTGACTCTATTCATAGCGCTACCCAGGCACTTATTGAAGCCGACCTAAAGATTGCCGAAGAAGTTATCTCCAACGATGAAAAAATCGATCTATACCAACACGATTTAGATTCACGCATCATCGACATTATTGCTCGCCAGCAACCAGTTGCCTCAGATTTGCGTGCACTAGTCACCGCGCTACGTATGAGCGCTGATTTAGAACGTATGGGCGATCTTGCTCACCACATTGCTAAAGTGACGCGACTTCGCCATCCGGAGAAAGTTGTTCCGGCTGAACTTAATGATCTCGTTAACCACATTGGCTCTGTCGCTGAAAATATCTCTCGCAAGATTCCTACTGTAATTGAAACACGCGATACCGAGTTAGCTCTTCAGCTGGAAAAAGATGACGATGAAATGGATAAATTGCACCGTCAGCTCATTGGATTACTGACCAACAACACTTGGAAGCATGGCGTCGAGGCTGCCGTGGATATCACCTTACTTGGTCGCTACTATGAACGATTTGCAGACCATGCCGTCTCAGTCTCCCGCCGTGTCTATTTCTTAGTTACAGGAACTTTCGCTAACTCAACTCGCTAGACTTCGGTAGTGAGATTAGGCGTATTAGATGTCGGTTCCAACACCATACATCTGCAAGTAGTTGATGCGCACTTAGGTGCCCCGCCAATCCCAAACTCTTCACATAAATCAATTATTCGTCTGACTGAATATCTGGATGAATCAGGTGCGATTACTCAATTAGGTATCACCAAGATCACCGATGCGATCCTTACCAACATGAAGGATGCAGCCCACTTAAACATTGATGAACTGCTCGCCTTTGCTACCTCTGCCATCCGTGAAGCAGTCAACGCGGATGAAGTATTGGCTCACGTCAATCGAGAATGTGGAATTGATTTACAGGTACTCAGCGGTGAAGAAGAAGCACGATTTACATTCCTAGCTGCCCGTCGTTGGCTTGGATGGTCGGCGGGAGATTTACTAGTTCTAGATATTGGGGGAGGTTCACTAGAAATTGCTCGCGGAACCGATGAGAACCCCGCTTTTAAGACATCTGTGCAATTAGGTGCGGGCCGCCTTACCCGAAAATTCCTGAAGGGCGACCCTTTCACAGCAAAATCACTGCGCACACTGGAAGAGTATCTTCAAGATGCAATTGCACCGCTTTCGCAATCACTTTCAACTTATGAAAAAGATGTTGCCACAGGGACCAGTAAAACATTTAGAACTCTGGCAAAGATTGCAACAACGTTATATCCAAAGTTTGGTCCACACTTAACTTACAGCGCATTAGAAGCAATGGTGCCTAAACTACAATCACTTGATATTGAGGGCAGAAAAGCTATGCAATCAATTTCGGCAGAACGCGCCCCACAGATAGTTGCTGGAGCAATGGTTGCCAAAGAGTTGATGAAGACTCTTAATTTGCAAGAGATTCAGATCTGCCCATGGGCGCTACGCGAAGGCATCGTCTTACATCGCCTTGATTGGATTGAGCGCTAATACTTGAAGAAGTGCGGTATTAGTTAGAAATGCTTAAGTAATCAAGGCCCACAATTTCACCGCGTACGCGGTGCACAATCCAGGCATCACCTGGTTCAAGTTTGATTAAATCCTTATTCTTTAACTTGGTATTGAGTATCCCGCGTAGCATCGAAGGAATCACAGGGTTGTGGCTGCAGATGAGAATGTTCTTCTCATCTTGTTTGAGCGCATTAGCAAAGGAAATTGCCTTCTCTGGATCTAATTCAAAACTCTCTTCATTCAGGCTTGGCACAGTGGTAATCGATAAACCGCGAGCATGGGCAAGGGGAGTCACAGTCTGCACGCAGCGGGTGTAGTTCGAGGTGTAGAGCTCATCGATGGCGAAAGGCTCGAGGTGTTTAATCAATAGTTGTGCTTGATCAAAGCCAGTTTCATCTAGGGTGCGATGAGAATCTTCTTCATCCCAGTCACCGCGTTCGAGGGATTTGGTGTGGCGCAAGATAATCAAGGTATCTGTATGTTGTTCCTGATTCATAAATGTTTCAATAATTGATTTATCAGAGTCATGGGTTGCCTGCTCCAGCGCTTGGGTTGCAGGTAGCCATTTCATCTGATCGACTTCTTCGTTAGCAATAAATTCACTCTGATCAAGGGCGCAGTAGGCGGCCCAGTACTTCACGCGCTTTTGCTGGCCTGATTCTTCGTATTCAACGGCGCCAAGATGGCGAGTAAATGAGGCGCGGATTCCAGTCTCTTCTAAGACTTCCCGGTAAGCACATTGCAGTGCGGTCTCACCTATTTCAAGCTTGCCCTTAGGTAGCGACCAATCGTCATAGCGCGGGCGGTGAATCAGTGCCACCTCAATAGCAAGATCAGAATTTTCGCGCCAGAGAAGTGCTCCAGCTGCTCTTATCATGAACGGTTATGTCTATCGACGAAGTGGTCCTGGAAACTGACTAGATAATTTCCATCATGATCTTTAGTGTTTCGAACCCACTTGTTTTCATCCGTTAGTTTCCATGTTGAATACTTATCTGAGACCGAGTCATCAAGAATTGCAGCAAGTCGCTGCTTATGCTTTTCAGATTCGATGAGCACCAGTGATTCCACTCGGCGATCGAGGTTTCGGTGCATCATGTCGGCGCTGCCGATGTAGTAATCCTCAGCTCCACCGTTGCGGAAATAATAAATACGTGAGTGCTCTAAGAATCTTCCTAAAATTGAGCGAACCTTGATATTTTCTCGGCGAGCTTGGGTATTTAACCGAATTGAACAAATACCGCGGACAACAATTTCAACTTTTACACCTGCGTCAGCTGCTTCATAGAGGTGGTCGATAATCTCTTCATCAAGAAGTGAGTTGAGTTTAAATCTAATCCAGGCCGGCTTGCCATCGAGGTGATGACGAGTTTCGCGCTTAATGCGCGCAATCAGCCCCTTGCGCATACTGTGAGGGGCAACCAATAACCGTGAGTACTCATGTTTGGTTGAGTAACCAGAGAGTTCGTTAAAGAGACGAGAGAGATCTTCTCCCAAAACAGGATCAGCGCTGAGGATTCCAAGATCATCATAGAAGCGAGCAGTCTTTGGGTTGTAGTTACCTGTGCCCACATGGCAGTAGCGGCGTAAGGTGTCGCCCTCTTCACGAACTACTAGCGATAGCTTCGCATGTGTTTTAAGACCCATAAGTCCATAAACAACATGCACGCCGACTTCTTCTAACTTTCTAGCCCATCGCACATTTGCCATTTCATCAAAGCGGGCGCGAATTTCAATCACCGCAAGTACTTGTTTGCCGGCTTCGGCCGCTTCAATCAGCGCCTGCACGATGGGTGAATCACCGGAAGTTCGATAGAGGGTCTGCTTAATCGCCAATACATGTGGGTCTCGTGCTGCATTTTCTAGGAAATTCACCACCGAGGTAGTAAAGGATTGATACGGGTGATGCAGCAGAATTTCACCTTTTCGAAGCGCGGTGAAGAAGGAATCACTTGAATCTAGGTCAACATCGCGTAGTTCAGGTGCGGTCTCACTTCTAAATGGCGCATACTTCAGCTCCGGGAAATCAAGATCTGCAATCTGGTTCAGGCTGCGCAGATCAAGCGGTGAGTCATATTTCAAGACATCGATAGGTTCGATTTTTAACTCATCCATAAGTTCGTTCAGAACTTCGGGATGAATGACCTTATCCACCTCAAGGCGCACCGGAGGCCCAAAGCGGCGACGAGTAAGTTCCTTCTCCATCGTCTCCAGGATGTCATCAGTCTCATCTTCATCAAGGTCAAGGTCTTGATTTCGGGTTACGCGAAAGAAAAAGTGATCTTTAAGTGTCACACCAGGGAAGAGCTCAGATAGATGCTCGGCAATAAGTTCGTCGATGAGCACAAAGCGAATCTTTGACTGATCTGAGGTGCGAATAAAGCGCGGAAGGTTGGTGGGGATCTTTACGCGAGCAAAGCTAATATCTTGATCTTCACTGGATTCGATATTGATACCGATATTAAGTGAGAGCCCGGAAATATATGGAAATGGGTGTGATGGATCCACAACCAGGGGAGTCAGTACTGGAAAGATTCGCTTGTCGTAGTAATCCTTCAGCTGACTACGTTCTTCATCCGTGAGTTCGCTAATCTTGCAAAATTCAATGCCATGAGAGGCAAGCTCAGGGATGATGACATCTTTAAATCGCTCGGCTTGGATATTTACTAAATTCTGGGTGCGCTCAAGGACAATTTTCAGCAATTCTCTTGGTGTGTAACCGGCAGAGTTGGGTGTCGTCACGCCTCGCTCAATTTTTGCTTTCAGTGAGGCAACGCGCACCATAAAGAATTCATCTAAATTTGAAGAGAAGATCGACAGAAAGCGCACTCGCTCGAGAAGTGGAATAGTGGGATCTTCTGTCAGTTCCAGCACCCGAGTATCGAAATCGAGCCAGGTTAATTCTCTATCCTGGTAATTCGCTAACTGATCTCTCACGGTCTAAGAATGTCCTAATTCGGTAAATGGTAGGTAACCAACTGGTGAACTACCCACTTTACAAGCACTCCACCCATTATGAGAAAAGAGCGCTGAGCCTAAGCCTGGCTAGAACCTGGCGCGAAGTTGATCAAGGGCTCTTTGCACAAAGAGTGAAGTCTCCAGTGGAAGCACCCAACTCTCTTGTCCTTGAATTTTCTTGCCAAAATTTTCAATCATGAGCTGGTAGGGATCAACTGCATCAAATTCTTCAATGTTTTCACCTAAGCGCAATTGACTTGGTGAGTTCCACGATGTGAATGCTTCTTTGCCAACAAGTTCAACTGATTCTTTCTCGCCGTGCACAATCAAGCTTTGATTTTCTGGCATCTCAAAGGAGGCCACACCTTGTGCAGTAATAGAGCCAGCAAAGCGCAGCTGCCAGGTGGTGGTCAGATCAATTCCGGTTGGTCCCATTGTGACGTCACACTTTTGAATCTCCATCTGCGCGTTATCACCAACTAAGGCCGCCATGGCATGCAATGGATACACACCAACATCAAAGAGGGCACCGCCTCCCATGGCCGGTGAGAGTCGATAGTTCCCAGCAATGTTTGCTGGGAAAGTAAATGACGATTCAATCGAGTGCAACTTTCCAATATTTCCAGCCTTCACATATTCAATTAGCCGTGCCATACGTGGATGCCAACGTGACCACACTGCTTCAACAAGGACTCGATCATTTTCACGGGCAGCCTTCGCCATGAGCTCAACTTCACTTGAGTTGATAGCAAAAGGTTTTTCACATAAGACATGTTTACCTGCCTTAAGTGCGGCAACGCTCCACTGGCAATGTAAGTGATTGGGAAGGCTGATATAGACGGCATCAACTAACGGATCATTGATTAGCGCTTCGTAACTTTCATGAATTGTTACAGGGTTCAGTGCTCGTGATCGCGCCGAGTCTCGACTAGCCACTGCCTGCACGATTGTGTCACTAGCTGCATGCATAGCTGGTGCGATTGCTTTAGTTGCAATCCACCCTGCACCCAGCAGCCCCCAGCGAGTGTTCGTCATCGCAATAGTGAAGGTGTTATGGAACGGCCATTTGATTGCGCTGACTCTTCAGCTGCCTGCATGATTGCAACAACATCTCGGGATTGGGCGGTGGTGACATTCATTGGGATGTTGTTCTGTAAATAGGCGACAACGCTTTGGTGGAATGAATAAGGAGTAGGGGCGGTGTTGGTGATTACTTCCGATGTGCCATCGGCGCGATGGATTGTCAGAATTGCCGGTAAATCAGCGGGGGCTGACCCGGCAGCTGGATCCCAGTTACCGATAATCGCTCCCGTTGTTCCTAATACATAGAACTTTGGTTTACGAGCTGCGGCAAGATCTGAATTGGTAAAAGTTGCGCGAGCCCCACCTGCGAAGGTGATTGAAACATCTGCGTGGTCGGCATTTGTGACATGGGTCCAGAGTCGTTTTTGATTAATTCCGGTGACTGAATCCACCTTCCCCGGAATGATTGCCAAAATTTGATCAATGAAGTGACTGCCCCAGTCAAAGATGGCACCACCTGAGACTTCGACCATTGAGTGCCAATATGAACATGGCTTGGAGTAACCGCCGACAAAGCTCTCGTAAGAGAAGACTTCACCGATACTTCCATCATCAATAAGTTTCTTCATCGTCACAAAATCGGCATCAAAGCGACGGTTTTGATAGACAACGAGCAGCAGGTTCTTTGCGGCAGCCAACTCCATCAATTCGTCACACTCTTGCACCGTCAGCGCCATTGGTTTTTCCAAGATCACATTAATTCCGCGGGCTAGTGACTCCTTCGCCCATTGATAATGGCTGTTGGGTGGAGTTGAGATGACAACAAGTTCAAGTAGCCCAGAATCGAGCATCGCAGTTGAATCGGCAAAGGTTGTGACATCAGGTGCTAAGAGTTGCGCAGCAGCTAATCGCTCCAGATTTGTATCAGCCACAGCTACAAGGTGCAGACCTGGCGTTGCTGCGATTGCACGGTTGTGTTCATCACCGATTGCCCCATATGCGAGCAAGCCAACGCTTATCGCGCCGGAACTTTTGGACATTCAAACCCCTTTTTATTGTGCACTATTGCACTTCGAGTGAGGCGGGTCGGGCTCGAACCGACGACGACCAAATTATGAGTTTGGGGCTCTAACCAACTGAGCTACCGCCTCGTCGGGCGCAATCTTACGGGGTGGGGCCACGAGTATCGAGCCAAGGATTTCTGCAGAGCTTTTATGAGTTGTAAAACCACTTTAATTGGTGGAGCGCAGACCTTTACCCGCGTCCACTAAATGGCATCTTGGTAGCCATCACAGTTATAAATGGCACATTTGAAGTCAAGGGCAAACTAGCCATGAAAGCTACGGCATCTGCCACATTTTGTGGATCTATCGTTGGCTCAATCTTCGTTGATCCATCTGCTTGAGTTGCGCCAACTCGCATCACTTCAGCCATATCTGTATTGGCATTACCAATATCTATTTGGCCAACGGCGATATCAAAAGCGCGACCATCGAGTGAGGCGGTCTTGGTAAGTCCGGTCACAGCGTGTTTTGATGCTGTGTATGCCGATGAATTCGGGCGAGGAATTTGGGCAGAGATAGAACCGTTGTTGATGATGCGCCCACCCATCGGCGATTGAGTTTTCATGAGAGCAAATGCTTGTTGGGTGCAGTAGAAGACGCCAGAGATGTTTACATCCACTACCTTCTGCCAATCTTCAACTTTTACATCCTCTAACGGAACTCCCGGAATCACTACCCCAGCATTATTAAAAAGTAGGTCTACCCGACCGAAACTACTTTTGATTTGTGCAAAAAGAGATTTAACTGATTCGGGATCACTCACATCGCAGACAATGCCGACAGATCCGCCACCTGCTTCTTTAGCGACAGCGTCGATTGCAACCTTGTCACGTCCTGCAGCAACTACTAGCCAACCCTTTTGTGCCAGGGTAATGGCAGTGATACGACCCACCCCACGGCCCGCACCTGTTACGACTGCAATCTGCTTCATTTGCTTCGCCCCGGAATCTTTCCATCTAGTTCGTCATCAATATGGACCTGAATAATCTCATCAAGTGTATTTTCAGCTTTAAAGCCAAGTGCTCTAGCTCTTGCACTTGTAATGTCGGGGAAGTTCCAGTTAGAGAGCATTTTTTCGATCACAGGATCAGGCTCATCTTTGATGAGTGCAACAATCTCATCTCCCGCCACCCTGCGAAGTGCATCAATTTCATCACCGACCGTGCCCCAAACCCCAGGCATCATCATTGCTCTGTTATCACCGAGAACCGATGTATCTAAATTCGCTGCATGGACAAGAAAACCAACTGCCGAACGAGGTGAAGCGAAATAGTTAGTAGCACTCTTTGAAGCAGGAAGTATGGCCTCTATTCCAACAAGTGGCTCGCGGAGAATATTTGAGAAGAATCCAGAGGCAGCCTTATTAGGTTTTCCTGGGCGAACGCAGATTGTGGGAAGTCGCAGACTTACGCCGTCGACAAAACCCCGTCGGCTATAGTCGTTGACAAGCAGCTCTGAAATTGCTTTCTGAGTGCCATAACTAGTACGAGGCTGCAGATGAAAATCATCATGGATGATCTCTGGGTAAGGCCCGCCATAAACGGCGACAGATGAGGTGAAGACTAATCGCGGCATGTAACCGTTGCCAGTAAGACGAATTGCCTCAAGGATGTTCTTAATTCCCTCTACATTAACGCTGTAACCCTTTTCGAAATTGGCCTCTGCCTCACCTGACACAACAGCAGCGAGATGAAAAATGACATCTGGCTTATTTGTAATGAGAGATTGTGCAATTACGGGGTTTGTAATATCTGCAACTACTGTTTTTATTGGAAAGTTGGCAGTAGAAGATAACGTTTGTGCTGCAAACGCATCTGCCAGAGTGAGTTCAGCAATCTTTCGATTTCCGAGCGTGCCCGAGAGCGCTAGGTTGTGGGCCAATTTCTGCCCGACCATGCCGCCACCACCGATAATCAAAATTCTCATATCTTTACCCTAGAGGAAAAGTTTTAATTTTCCAAGGAAAATCTGTAATGGGTGCGATTATGTTGATTGACTCATTTATGAGTTCATCGTTCCCATATTTTTTCTTAGTCTCTCAGAACTCGTTCTATATCAATCGGCGAAATTAACGTTGAGAGTGGAGCAACTATGCAAAATTACCCGCATTGAGTTCAATGCTTTTCTCTTAGCCAATCTCGCCAGATGGCCACTTGTTCCTCAATGAGTAATGATTCCCCTAACCCCCTTGGAATTCGCGCATCATGCTCTGGAACATAGGGGATAGTGATGGGCTTTTTCGCTAATTCTGCGCTGAGATTTTTCACAGGCTTTGAAAAAACCTTACCGACAAGCTCTGCCCAATGACGGAGTTCATGGCCCTTATCTGAACCAACATGAAACGAACCAGCTTGACCTAACCCCAATACATAGATCAAAGCGCTAGCCATGTCAGCGGCGTATTCGTAAGATCTCACAGTAGCTGGGTTTACTGAGAGGTTAATTTCATCTTCATACATCCCCGAATGCATAAAATTACCTATGGAGTAATGCTCCTGAAGTGGCACTCTCGGGCCCATAAAGGAGAATAACCTGGCGTTAATTCCTTTCACTGTCCCTTCGATGGTGGCAGCCTCAATCAATTTCTCGGTTTCAATTTTTGCTCTCGCATATTCGCTATCAACTTCATCGGAAGGGTCAAGATCTCGCCTTGGCCAATTGAGGGGAATGTTCTCCAAGGAGCTAGGTGATTTTTCATAGATAGCACCGGAACTTGTATGCAAAAAAATCGGCGGGACATCTTGTTTTTTCGCAATCTCAAGTAAATTTTGAGCACCTTTAACACTTGACTCAAAAACATTTCCTAAGTCACCAGCTCGTGTGGCGGTAGTCGTCGGAGTAGCAGCATGAACAATGTGAGTAAAGGTACCTGCGATTTCTTTGCACACGCGTATATCTGACTCAATGATCTTCACATTTTTCTCTGACGCCAGATCAATCCAAGCGTTGACTTTAGATGCATTACGAGTGATCCCAGTGATTTCAATCTCTAAACCGAACTCTTTATCAAGATGCATCAATGATTCAACTAACCACGATCCGACAAATCCAGTCATGCCAGAAATCAGAAAGGAGGCTTTTTCAAGATTGATGTTATTTTCTTGGAAATACTTTGCAACCATATCAAGATCGGCTTGAGGCAAAGATTTCATATGCTAATTCTATGTCCCATGCGAACAGGCTCAACCAAGTAATTCATTTGACTTAAACAGGTCGCGAAGTATCGCGTGCTTCATAGCGAGTTGGAAGGGTGATGGTTTTCGGTTTTTCTCCACTGAGAAGACTGAGCATGAGATCTGCCGCGGTGAGTCCAAATAATTGGTAGTCACGCGATACCGTTGAGATTCTTGGTCTAAGCACGCGTAGCCAAGGTAGGTCATCACCTGCTACAAGTGATAAATCTTGTCCAGGAGTTAATTCCATTTCAGAAAGACATTCAAGTACTCCGATAGTGACATCCACGCCGCCTGTAATCATGGCAGTTGGTCGCTTAGATTTGGGCAAATTCATTAACTCTTTAGTTTTCGCTCTAGCATTTGATGTTGAAGGTATTCCTGTTATTGGTGCAGCGACTCCATTTTTTATCTTCGATTCTTTAAATGCGTCATTAAATCCTTTACAACGTTCACGAGTTGGGCGGATACCTGCGGTACCGGTAACAAGTGCAATATTGCGATGGCCCAAGGCAATTAAGTCCTTTGTAGCTGATTGCAAACCAGTTGCGTGATCAGCAAATACTCTTCCGGCTACCAAATGAGAGAAATCGCGATCCAGCAGTACAACTGGATTTTTAAAGGCATTAATTGACTTTCGGATCACCTCTGATTTATCAGATGCTGTTGCTAGAAATAGAGCGTCTACTCGCTTTTGAGCAAACATCTCGATCATCTTCGAATCACCCTCGGCATCTCCTGGGCTGTTCATGATGAGCAAGTTGTAGCCAGCTTCCGACATTGAACTCACCATGGCTTTAGTCATTTCTCCGTAGAAGAAATTTGAGAAGTCTCTGACCATGAGTCCAACTGTTCGGGTTGTACCTGTGCGAAGACTCTGCGCAACAAGATCGGGCTGATATCCGATTTTTTTAACAGCTGCTTCGACTCGCAATCGCATGCTTGGACTAACGCTCGGGTGATTGCTAAAAACTCGTGATACTGATGAAACTGCGACTCCAGCAACAATAGCTACATCATGAATGGTTACCCTTGGTAAATCCGCCATAACAATTTCCTTTTAGTTGGTCTTGGAGAAGAGGTGGAACGTGCACGTGATCCCACACAGACTCTCACTATTATTCACTACTGACGGTATCGATCCACAACTTCTTCCCGGACTTCAATTCCCAAACCTGGTCGAGCGGTTGGCGGATAGAGCCATCCATCCACATGTTCGATTGGATTTTCAACAAGCTCATGTTGCATTGGATTACGAAGTGGCTTGAGCCCAAATAGCTTGCATGAAGGTGAACTGAAACTTACAGCCAGGCTTGCTGCAGTCACGATTGCCGAGGACCATGCATGAGCATTACCTTGCCGCTTGTAATATTCCACTCGATCACACACTTTTTTAAATCCAGTTATTCCCTCAGCGCGAGCTGGATCAACACCAAAGACATCGCAGGTGCCTGTCTCAAGAATTCGCTCGTACCCGGCAACATCCCACTCCCGCTCTCCGTAAGCGATAAGCGTTTTAGTCTTGGCTCTGAGTGAGGCATAACCTTCCGGATCCCAAGCACCTAGAGGTTCTTCAATCCACTCCAAGTTATATTCATCAAAGGCTTGCACTCGCTTAACGGCTGTAGCTACATCCCATTTAATTGCGATGCCGCAATCCAACATTATTTTCTTATCATCCCCGACAGCTTCTCGCATCGCTTTCATGTACTGGACATCGCGGTCGTGCTCGTAGCCCAGTCGTGCATTTCCGCGCTTACCAAGTCCTACTTTCATGCCCTTCATTCCGGTAGAGAGCCACTCAATTGCTTCATCGGCCATTGCTGGAATGGATTCATGATGGGCATGGGAGTCAGCTATCGCAGGAAGGCGTTCATGAACGGATCCACCCAGGAGTTCGAGAACGCTCTTGCCTAAAATCTTTCCTTTTATATCCCAAAGGGCGATATCGATTGCCGAGATGGCATAGGAGGCGATTCCACCGCGATAGCCATACCACCACGCACGGTCTTTCATCTGACGCCAAAGGGCTTCAGTATTTACAGGGTCGCTACCGATCAGCAGTTCGGCCATTCCCGTGATAATTGCAGCGGTGGCCGGGTTCGCCTCGGGAAATTGCGTGATTGATTCGCCCCAGCCGACAACGCCCTCGTCTGTCGTAATCTTCACAAGACAGAGATACCTGGTGGCGTCATAGTCATTGGGCTCCGGGTAGGCGACCGGAATTGGCTCAACTTTTGCAATTTTCATCAGAATCCCTTTTTTTGAGCGTATCGGTAACGATTCCCCAGGCTAGCAGAGAAAATAGTCTGCCGATATAGCTTTTACCTATTGACTTTTAGGTGATAAAGGTTTGAACTACACCTAGTTTCTTTTGGAAACGATTCTAGAATCAAGGGGGAAAGATGAAGAGTTTGAAGAAGAAAGCCTCAATGCTCGCAGTGGCCTCACTGCTTGGAATGGGTTTAAATAGCACTAGCGCACAAGGCGCTGAAGTTGTAATCGGAATGAGTTCACCATCTCTTGCAGATGCCGGGCAGCAAGTTATTGCAGCTGGCGTTAAGACCTGGGTGGCAAAGCAAGGCTGGACACTCGTTGCTAAGAACGCAAATGGTGTCGCCAAAGATCAGGCAACACAGATTGAAGCACTCATTGAGCAAAAAGTTAGCGCGATTATTCTGGTTCCAGCAGATGCAGCAGCAATTTGCGCACCTATAGCTAAGGCTGAAGCAGCTGGTATTCCTGTCTTTGCAATCGACAGATTGCCAGATGGCTGCAAAGTTGCAGCAACTGTGTTGGCAGATAATTACCTAGCTGGCCAAGACTCCGGTAAGGCAATGGTCAAACTTCTTACTAAGAAGTATGGATCAGCAAAGGGTATCGTCCTTGAGATTCAAGGCGACATGTCAAGCATCACCGCCCAAGACCGTGGAAACGGATTTGATGATGTTATTAAGAAGTATCCAAAGATAACTCTCATCAAGAAGCCAACTAAATGGACTGAGGCTGAATTCTCTAAAGCCACACGTGACGTTGCATCAACTAAAAAACTTGATGGTATCTACATGCACTCCGACTGTGTCGGTTCAGTTGTAGTGACAACAGCACTGAAATCCGTTAACAAGCTCTTCAAGCGTGGAAATGCAAAGCATGTATTCCTTACCGGAGTAGATGGATGCTCAGCCACAATGAAGGTCTTCCGCGATGGCTATTTTGATGCAACCTCAAGTCAGGCACTACCTGATTTCGGGTCAGTAACAAATCTTGTCAAGGTTGTACTTGAAGGTGGAACAATTGCAGAAGGCGCTTTTGCAGCCGAAGGAGCTTCAGGACCAATCGCTGGAAAGATCAAGAATGGCCCAGCTGGCCCAACACTGGCGTTGAAGACAATTCCGGTTACACCGGCAAATGTCGACAACACCGCTTTGTGGGGTAATGCTAAGTAGTTAAGTTAAAAAATCTCCTCGGAGAGATCAGCAATGATCTCTCCGAGGAGAATTAACACTTTTGTATGCATGAATGGCGTAGTCTTTTAATAATTAATCTCTTGGAAAAGGATTCGTCTTGAAGAATGAAATGTGCTTGGAAGCTATTGAAGCTACCAAGATCTATGGCAAGACTACGGTTTTGCAGAACGTATCTATGAATGTGCTTAAGGGAGAGGTACACGGGCTTGTTGGTCGCAACGGTGCCGGAAAGTCCACGCTAGTAGGTGGCATCACCGGACTCGTAACGCTAGACCACGGTCATGTAATTTTTGATGGCGTAAAACTTGAACCAGGCAATCCTGAATTCGCACTTAAAGCGGGCATCGCAATTGTTCCGCAACAAATGAGTTCATTCCGCACGCTTTCGGTAGGAGAAAATTTGTTTGTTGGCCGCCTGCCCATGGGTAAGCACGGCTTGGTTAATTGGACAAAAGTCTGGGAGATGGCTGAAACTTCTCTGAAATTAGTTGGTCTAGATATTGACCCAAGAGTTCCTATTGCAACTCTTGGTGTTGCATCCCGACAGATGATTGCAATCGCGCAAGCGCTATCTCGATCTGCAAAACTGATAATTCTTGATGAACCAACCGCAGCCTTAGCAAAACCTGAAATTGATAGACTCTTCATGTTAATTAAGAATTTATCTGACTCCGGCGTTTCAATTATTTATATTTCACACCACCTTCAAGAAGTTTTTGCTATTACAGATAGAGTGACAGTACTGCGCGATGGCTTATCGCGAGGGACTTTTCAAACTTCTGAGATTTCATCCGATGATTTGATTCGGGAGATGGGGGCTAGCTCTGCGCTCACGAAGAGAGCTCGCAAATCAGATAGTCACTCATCAGATTCGGATCTCGGTAAGAGCGCAGTTGTGCTTGATGTTAAAGATTTAAGTAAGGAAAATGCTTTTAGCCAAATCTCTCTCACGATTCGAACTGGTGAAGTTGTTGGGTTAACCGGGTTAGAGGGATGCGGAAAGCATGAATTAGTTCAGACACTTTTCGGCTTGCAAGGAGCGACATCGGGTAGCGCTGAATACGGTGGCGCAAGTAGCGTTGCAAAGCGCCCTAAGGAAGCGATCTCACGGGGAGTGGGATATCTATCGCAGGATCGTCGAGGAGAAAGCGTATTCGAAAAATTCAACGTTGCAGATAATCTCACGATGACAGTACTTGATAGGTTGCAGAATAAATGGGGCTTGCAATTCCCAAGTAAGGCTAGAAAAGTAGCTAAGGATGCAATTAAAACTTATAGCATTGTTTGCACAGGTCCAGACCAAATTGTCGGCACATTAAGTGGAGGCAACCAGCAAAAGGTTGCACTTGCCAAAATGTTGCAATCCGGTCCATCTTTGTTGCTTCTTGAGGAGCCGACGCAAGGTGTTGATATTGCAGCCAAGGCGAGCATTACGACCATCGTTGCAGAGGCTTGTGAGCGTGGCGCAGGAGTGCTACTCATCTCAGATGAAGTAGAGACTTTGTTACAGGTAACTGACCGAGTCATCGTTCTATATAAGGGCAATAAAGTTAGTGAGTTTGATACGGAAGATTTAGACGGCGAAACACTTATCCGAGCAATCGAAGGGATCAACGCATGAAAAGAGTAAAATGGATCAACAGATTGGTTGACCATCTAATTTGGATTGTGTTAGCTGTAACAGTTATTGTGATAGCCCTGACAATTGATACCTTCTTCCAGTTCAATAACCTTTCTAATGTGCTGCTTCATGGCACAGTCCTTGGCCTTTTATCTATTGCCGCCGCAACGGTAATTATCGGCGGAGATCAGGATCTCTCGCTCGGTGTGAATATGGGTTTTGTTGGTTATCTGGTTGCCTGGATATCTCTAGGAGAAGGAGATGTCGGTAGTGGTTGGAGTGTAAATCCAATTCTTGCAGCATTTATTGGCATTGCCGTGGGTGTTGGAATTGGCTGGGTAAATGGCTCATTAGTAACTCGACTTAAGATGGATAGTTTCCTTGTAACTCTCGGAAGTCTTATTGTTTTGGGTGGACTTACCTATGTGTTAAATCAGGCCAGAACTTTGAACGGAATCGACCCGGCCCTCTTGTTTTTAGGAGGAGAGAAATCATTTGGAGTTCCTAACTCAGTAATTCTTACTGCCTGCGCCTTTGGACTTGCGATAATGATCTCTCGCTTTACCAGTAGCGGACGTCGTCTTTATGCAGTGGGAAGCAATGCAGTAGCTGCACGAGCTGCAGGTATTGATCCAGGTGCGGTAAAGCGTCGCATGTTTATGGTTGCCGGAGGAACTGCCGGCGTTGCCGGATTGCTCATCATCGGAGAACTTGGGTCAGCGCCAGCAAATGTTGGTCAGGGTGTGATTTTTGAAGTATTTGCTGCAACAGTTATTGGTGGGGTAAGTCTTTCCGGAGGACGTGGGTCTTACTTCGATGTCTTAGGAGGAGTGCTTTTGTTATCAATCATCGCAAATGCTCTCAACCTCACTACTATCGACCCATTCTGGGTAGAACCAATTCGAGGATTTATCATTTTGTTCGCCGTCTTCTTGGACTCACAGCGTGAGACTTTGCGCCTGTGGCTCTTTAAGCATGCAACATCCTAAAGTTGCGATGAAAGCACTTTTCATCACTGCTCCTCAAAAGTGGGAGATTTTAGAAGTCCCTACTCCCGAAATCACTCAAGCTGAGGTGCTTCTTCGTGTTGGTTTTGTTGGACTTTGCGGTACTGACTTGGAGCTACTAAACGGAAAGCATCCATATTTTTCAACAAATAATGCTTCTTTCCCAATGCAAATTGGGCATGAGATGAGCGGAACAATTGTTCAATCCATGAATCCAGCTTTACCTGTTGGTACGCAAGTGATTATGGATCCAATCGTAGGATGCGGTGATTGTGAAGGTTGCAAAAATCGTGCGACGTGGTGTCAGGAGCGCGTTGAGATTGGAGTACGAAGTGGGGGACCTGGCGCATTGGCAGAGTTTGTAAAAGTCCCTGTCGGAAATGTTTATCCGATTCCACAAGGAGTTTCACTTCGTGATGCAACCCTTACCGAGCCGGCAGTCACTGCCATTAATGGCGTATCTCGAATTCAAGCCACCGGGGGTCGCGCACTTGTAGTGGGAGATGGCACTATTGGAATAATTGCTGCGCAAGTTCTTGCACACAGAGGCTGGAAGGTGCAAGTAGCAGTTCTCAATGAAGTAAGTGCAGAGCGTGTGCGTTCGCTGGGATTTGAACCTGTCATGCCACATCAAATGGAAAGCATTTCAGTCAATGTTGTCGTTGAGGCTGCAGGCACAAATCGTTCCATCCAATCCACATTTAAGGCTGTATCTGCGGGTGGCGAGGTTGTGCTCCTTGGAGTTCCAGATAAACCTATGGAAGGTTTCGATATTGCAGACCTCGTGTTGCGTGAGATCTCTATTTATGGAGTACTCAATGGGCCTGGTTTGTATAACGAGGCACTTGAACTGATTGCTAAGGGTGTTATTCAGTCATCAAAAATTATTGATCAAGTCTTTGACTTTACCCAGTTTGGTGATGCAATCAAGTTACTAGCAAATCCAGATAGAAAATTGCCTAAAATCCTCATCGGTATGTAAGTAGCCAGTTAGTTCTGCTTGGTCAGTTTCAGTACCTCAGTGGCGCTGCATTCCTCGGCGGCCCCAGAACTCCCAGAGGGCCATCACACTCAAAACAAGTGCGAATCCGAAGAGAACATCCTCTGCTGGAGCGGAGAAGAATCGAAGTCCCACAATCGCATCAGGGCTATACATCACGATATTTCTTGAGGTGAGCCACCAATTTGTGAGAAATTGGAATGGCAAGATGATTGCATAAGAGGTCCAGAATGCTGGGCGCGTGAGCATAGAAGTTTTAAAGAGAAAGAGGTCTGCCATAACCGCAATGGCAAATGCGGTAATTGCGATGTCAGAGTAAATCATTCGCCGAACTCATCTTTACGCCAGTGTGGTTTAACGGTGGTGACGCCCTCAATGGTAAAGATAGCTGCCATCGGAATCACCATAAAGAAAATGTATTCCTCTAGTGGAATACTAAACGGGCCGTAGATTCCTAACATTTGTTCCCGATCGAAGAACCAGTGACCTTGTGCGATTGCATAGGCATCCCAAGCAAGAAAAAAAATACTGATAGGCAGAACACTTATTGCAACTCGCTTGATGCGACGCAAGACGCCGGTCTTCAAATAGATCTCTAGCCAGGCCGAGCCGCAGAAGGTAAATATGAGCATCGCCATATAAGACCACTGTTTCATGCCTGCATTTTTGCATATAACTCTGTGAAAAATTGCTACTGTGTTCGCTATGAGTGAGACTAAATTACGGCTCTTTAGCCGGGTCCGCACTCTCTCCAGCGCGGTGATTGCCATTGCTACTGTGCTCTCACTGCTCTTCTCGCAGTGGCTTGGAACAAACTCCCTGGGCTGGCAGTTAGTTCTGGCAACGATCGCCTTAGCTATTGGTATTCCACATGGCGCCCTAGATCATCTGGTCACACTTCCTAAGGCAGCTCCTATTCGGATGGCGTTATTTATCATGCTCTACGTCGCCATCGCTCTGCTGGCTATTTATGCAATCTTGCGATGGAACGTCTGGGGATTCATCTTTGTTGTCATCATGAGTGCCACCCACTTTGGAATCGGAGATGCAGCATTCTTAAGTGAGAAAGATTCACTCGATGGTAGCTCCCGAATTCCGGCTTGGTTCTATGCACCTGCTGCTGGGCTGCTTCCGGTTGCCATCCCACTGGTTAACAGCCGCAGTACTGATGCGCTGGAAAAAGTTAATCCTGCGCTGATTAATTGGCATAGTGGGTTCACTACTGAAATTCTGATGGCAGTTGCCGTAGTTACAACTCTTTGCCTTCTGGCCCTGCTTCAACGCAAGCGTTATCGAGATGCACTCGATATTCTGCTCTTGGCCGCCCTTGCCTCCTTTGCCCCACCACTTGTGGCATTTGCCGTCTACTTCGGATGTTGGCATGCAATGCGTCATACCGCTCGCCTTACCTCACTCTTACCCAATTCAGAGAGTGCATACTTGCGAGGACGCCCCGGCCAGGCGTTTGCGGCCGCTGTAATTCCAGGGCTACCGGCGCTGGCTGGAACTTTCATCTTTGTTATTGTCTTAGCTGGTTTTTCACAGCAAGATCTCAGCGACAAATTCTTATGGCTGACCTTGGTCACAATCTGGGCGCTGACAGTTCCTCACATGATAGTCACAGCCAGATTAGACCGCGCCGCACTGAGGAAATAAGTTTCACCTAGTTACTCTTGCCCACATGCTCAAGAAAATTACTGTTGTGCTCTTACTTCTTAGCGCTACGCCTTCAGCACATGCGGCGCCTGTATATGTATTTCCGGTGGCAAATTGCGAAGTGAACTACGCACGAGCACATCATGACTATGCCGCGACAGATGTTTTGGCAAAGGCGGGCTGCAAATTCGTGGCACCTATTAACGGCGTTGTTGATGAAGTTAATCGGGTAGATACCTGGCGGAGTCCACCTAATCTAGGAATCACGCGGGGCGGACTATCTGTTTCCATTATTGGCGAAGATGGTGTTCGTTACTACGGTTCACATCTGCGATCCATTCCTCCGAGCATTCAGCCGGGCGTTGCAGTTACTGCCGGGCGTATTCTGGGAGCAATTGGAGCTACTGGAAGTGCGCGCGGAACATCGCCACATCTTCACTTTGGAATTTCCTGGCCAACACCGCCAGATACGTGGTGGGTGCGTCGCGGAGAAGTTCTGCCGTGGAAATATTTAGATGCCTGGAAGAACGGTAATGATTTATCTCCCGCGAAAGCAGTTGCTGCAATGAAAGCTAAAGTTGGCGAGATACCACCGGAGCCTAAGAAGTAATTGTTTTTTGGGAAAAAGTAAGGCCCGTACGATTTCTCGCACGGGCCTTACTTATAAGTGAATTTAGTTAGCGTTCACTGCATCTGCCTGAGGACCCTTAGGACCCTGGACAACCTCGAATGACACTGACTGACCCTCTTCAAGGGACTTGTAACCGTTTCCTTGGATTGCTGAGTAGTGAACGAAAACATCTTGTCCGCCACCATCAACTGCAATGAAACCGAAACCCTTTTCAGAGTTGAACCACTTAACTGTACCTGTTGCCATATTTTTTACTATTCCTTCGATATGTGTAGGTGTTCGAGAATTCCTCGACCACCAGTCTTCGTCTTGCGTTCAGCCATACCGAGTAAAGAAGTAAATCCAACAACGGGTACTGATTAAAGCGTCCGACTAGGGAAAAGCGTACCGGCAATACATGGGTATGCCTATTCCGTAAACAGCTCATACCAACCCAGATCACGCTCAAAAAATGGCTGGGGATTCACAAAGTCAGTCAAAAGTTGTATAAATGAGGTACTCAACTACCAAAGAGTAAGCGTTTGTGGATCGGGGAAGGTCGCACAAGGCAGCCTTGGTAGGAGTTTTTCATATGCACGACAAACGCTATGCCGGATTGATTACCATCCACTCGGCGCCATCACCCCTGCGCCAACATATTGAGTGGGGGCTGAATGCAATTCTTGGCATCACACACGAATACTCATGGCGTGATCAACCACTAGCAACCGGCACCTTGCGCACCATCATTGAATATCGCGCTCCACTTGGAACTGCGGCAAAAATTGCAACAGCGCTCAAGAACTGGCATTACCTGCGTTTTGAAGTGCAAGAATTTTGTAGCCAAGGCGCTGAGTTCTTTCGCTTCACCCCAGAGCTAGGTATTCATCGCGCCTTCACCGATGGAACTGGTTCGATACTTATTTGTGAAAATGTTATCCGTAAGTCTCTTGCCAGCTTTGATGATGTAGAAATTCGTGAGAATTTAGAGGCAGCACTCGGAAGTGCATGGGATTTAGCACTCGAGCCAATGCGCGGGGTAGATCTACAGGAAGTTCACAGACTCAGAGCTATATAATTAATTTATGACTTCACAAGCACCCATGACTTCCATCGAACGTCGCCGATCAATTCTCTATATTGCAATTGCGCTCATTCTTGCAATTGCCGTCGGCGGGGGACTTGTTAAAGTCGGTGCCGGTTTTGCAGCACGCAGTGCAAATGGCATCACAGTCACTGGCTCTGCTAAAACATCTGCTACCGCCGATAATGCTGTCTGGACACTCAATGTTTCACTTACTCGTCCAACTGTTTCTGAGGCAGTGACCAAGGTGGGTAATGATGTCGCAGCGGTCAGCAAATACCTCACAGATGGTGGAGTTCCGGCCAGCGCACTCACACTAGGTTCAGTCTCAACCTATGCAAATGAAGAGTATGCAAATGGAAATAACACCGGAAAGATTCTTAACTACCGCGCCTCCCGTGATGTTGTTGTTCGCTCAAAAGATGTTGATCTCATCGCTAAGTTAGCTCAAGGCATTGGCACAATTCTGCAAGCCGGTGTAGCGGTCAATAATTACGGACCGCAGTACTACCTCTCCACTCTTCCCGCCTTGCGCCCTCAGCTATTAGAAGAAGCGATGAAAGATGCCAAGATCCGCGCGCAAGCAATTACCAAAGCCGTTGGTGGAGAAGTTGGTGCGGTGCAAGCTGTGCGCTCTGGTGTATTTCAGGTGACAACGCCGGATTCAACGATGACCCAAGATACTGGCGCATATGACACATCCAGTATTGAAAAGACTGTGACATCTACCGTCTCAGTTACCTTCGACGTTAGGTAGTAGCCCTTAGAGCGGAATGTTGCCGTGAGATCCACGGCGATATTCACTTTCACCTAAAACTTTAGCAATCGCACTGCGTGTCTTATCAGGCTCAATCATTTCATCGACCGCCCCTATTTCAATAGCACGGGCAACACCGCCAGATACCTTCTCGTGTTCGGCGGCAAGTTCAAGTTCCATACCTTCGCGTTGTGCTTCTGGTAGATCTGCCAATAATCTGCGGTGCAGCACGCGCACAGCAGCAACTGCGCCCATCACCGAAACTTCAGCTTGTGGCCAAGCAAATACTCGAGTGGCACCTAATGACTTTGAATTCATGGCAACGAAAGCTCCGCCATAGGCCTTGCGGGTAATGACAGTGACTCGTGGAACAACTGATTCAGCAAATGCATGCAGCAACTTGGCACCGCGTCGCACCGCGCCTTCCCACTCTTGACCAATGCCGGGCAAGAAGCCAGTGACATCTGCAATGACAATGAGCGGAATACCAAAGGCATCACATGTGCGCACAAAGCGCGCCGCTTTCTCTCCTGCTGCCGAATCAAGCACGCCACCAATTACTTGTGGGTTATTTGCAATCACACCCACTGTGCGTCCACCTAGCCTGCCAAGAACAGTTGTCATGTTCTGTGCCCACATATCTAGTAGCTCTAGCTTTTCGCCATCGGGATCTAAAATCGCATCGACCAGCGGATGAACTTCATAGACGCGCTTTTTTGATTCAGGGACTAAGTGAGCAAGTGGCACATCTGCCACAGTTGGCGACATCAGACCTTGATTAGAAAAGAGTGAGACTAAATCTTGAATCTCACTAAAGGCAATATCTTCGGTGGGGGCGATAACGTGAGCAACTCCAGAGTTCTTGCTGTGTGCCTCCGGGCCACCGAGTAGCGCCATATCTACAACATCGCCGGTGACAGATTTAACGACATCGGGACCAGTCACAAAGATGCGACCTTCTGGCGCCAAGACAACAACATCTGTCAGCGCTGGACCATAAGCACCGCCACCTGCTGTGGGGCCAACGACTAGAGATAACTGGGGGATGCGCCCACTTGCTGTGACCATTGATTGAAAAACTTCACCGAATGCATTGAGGGAGGCAACGCCGTCACTAAGCCGGGCTCCACCTGAATGCCAGATTCCGATAACGGGAACTTGGGCGCCCATCGCTGCGCGGTATGCCTGCACAATAACTTGCGAGCCCTCAATGCCCAGTGCGCCACCTTTAATGGTGGGATCGGAGGCAAAGACAACAACTTTATTTCCTTTTACTAATCCGGTTGCTGCAACCATTCCGCAATCTGTGCGCGGTAGCAGAAATTCAAATGCGCCGTCATCTGTAAGCCTGGCAATACGAGCTTCAGGGTCTAGCGAAGTGACTGGGGGTGTCATGGTTCTAGATTAGAGCGATTTGAATGCAAGCACCACGTTGTGGCCGCCAAAACCGAAAGAATCATTGAGCGCTGCGATATCTCCGGCCGGAAGGGCGCGAGGCGTGTCGCGCACAACATCGACTGTGACAGCTGGGTCTAAGTTCTCGATATTAATTGTTGGGGGAGCAAGGCGTTCTTGCAGTGCTTTGACGATAAATACAGATTCAATTGCGCCAGCGCCACCCAGTAAGTGGCCAGTCATTGATTTTGTTGCAGAAACTGCAACGTGGTCAGCATCGGCGCCTAACGCTTTACGAAGAGCATTTGCTTCGGCAACATCTCCTGCCGGAGTAGATGTTGCGTGAGCGTTTAAGTGAACAATATCTTTTGTAGAAAGCCCAGAGTTAGCTAGTGCAAATTTAATTGCGCGCTGTACTCCGCCGCCATCAGGATCAGGTGCGGCGATGTGATAACCATCGGATGTCAGCCCTTGTCCGGCAATCTCGCAATAAATCTTTGCCCCACGTGCTTTGGCACTTTCGTATTCCTCAAGAATAAGTACGCCGCCACCTTCACCTAGAACAAAGCCATCTCGATCAATGTCATAGGGGCGCGATGCTGCGGCTGGATTGTCATTACGTGTGGAGAGCGCTTTCATCTGACCAAAGGCAGCCATGGGTAGTTGATGAATAGCAGCTTCAACGCCGCCAGCGACAATAATGTCAGCGCGATTACTCTTAATCATTTCGTAGGCGTAACCAATTGCTTCGGCGCCCGATGCACAGGCACTTACCGGAGTGTGTACGCCAGCCTTTGCTTGAAGTTCCAGACCAACATTTGCCGCCGGCCCATTGGGCATCAACATCGGAACAGTGTGCGGGCTTACCGCGCGCGCACCTTTTTCTTTGAAGATATCAAATTGATCAAGAAGAGTGATGACGCCACCAATGCCTGAAGCAATCACAACACCAAGACGTTCTTTATCAATCTCATCCGGTGAGCCAGCATCTTTCCAGGCTTCCCGGGATGCGATCAGAGCAAATTGTTCGGAGCGATCAAGGCGACGCATTTCAACGCGCTCCATCTGATCTGCTGGTTCGGTCGCAACGCGCGCCGCAAAGTGCACTGGTAGGAGTTCTCGCCAATCTTCAGTGAGAAGTCGAACACCACTCTGGCCGGCCAAAAGCGCCTTCCAGGTTGTGGCAACATCGCCACCGATTGGAGTTGTTACTCCAAGGCCGGTGACGACTACGCGACGTTGTGACATAGAGCTATAAATTCTTTACCTAAGCTACTTACGCTGCAGCGTTAACGATGAAGTTAACTGCGTCGCCCACTGTTGCAAGCTCAGTTACCTTCTCATCAGGAATCTTCACACCGAAGCGCTCTTCGCAGGCAACGACAACTTCAACCATGCTCAGTGAGTCAACTTCTAGGTCATCTGTGAAGCTCTTGTTAAGTTCGATTGATGCAGCTGGGATACCCGCTACTTCTTCAACGATCTCTTTAATTCCTGCAAGTACATCTGCTGGTGAAAGCGCCATTATTTTTCCTTTACTTAAGTGAACCTACGTATCGGGGACAGGTGAGCAATTGTCTATGAAAAAGGGCTCTACTTCCCAGTAAATCGGTAAATATTTGGGAAAAAATTATGGTTTTGGGGGTAATTCAACGACTTGGCCCGCATAAACGAGACCTGCGCCATAGCCAATGAGCAACGCCAGTTTTCCATGTAGCTCTGGGTGTTGATCAAGGAGTACGTCCATCGCAAGTGGAATAGAGGCCGCCGATGTATTTCCATTGACGCGAACATCATCTGCAATGACAACTGAATCGGGCATGCCCATCTCTTTCGCCATCGTTTCAATGATGCGCATATTTGCTTGATGCGGAATAAATGCAGCAATGTCATTCACGGTAAGACCGGCAGCCTCCAGAGCTTTCACCGCCGCTTTGCTCATCGAAAATACTGCCCATCGATAAACTTTCTGTCCTTCTTGGGAAATATTCGGCCACTTACTTCCAGCCTTTGTTAATTGTGTTTCGACATCGCGCACCTCAATCCAGGAAGGATTCATCTGGATTGCATCACGGTTATCAGCATCAGAACCCCACTCAACTGGGCCAATGCCAGCTTCGCGTGATTGACCAATGACAACAGCTCCTGCGCCATCGGCAAAGATAAATGCGGTTGCGCGATCATCGGGATCTGTGAAATCTGAAATTTTCTCCGCGCCCACAACCAGCACAGTCTTGGAAGTTCCGGCTTTAATAAAATCGTGCGCCATGGAGATGCCGTATGAAAAACCGGCACACGCGGCGTTGATATCGAAGGCAGCTGCTGTGGGATGGCCGAGTCGTTGCAAGATGGCTGTTGCGGCAGAGGGCATTTGAAAAGGAAAAGTGACGGTGGCAACGATGAGAGTATCAATATCGCTAATTGCTAATTTTGCTTTCGCCAGTGCATCTTCCACCGCCCACGTTGCCATATCAAGCACAGATTCTGAATCATCTGCAAAGCGGCGGGATTCAATACCTGTGCGCTGCTGAATCCATTCATCACTTGATTCGATGCGATCAACAATTTCAGAGTTAGGCACCAGTCGCTTTGGTCGATAGGAGCCAACCGAAAGTATTCTGCTCTCACTGCCCGACTTTGAAGCAATCACCTTAGACATTACTTGCCTCCGTGTTGAGCCATGAATTCATGTGCTGATTCTAAGTCTGCCGAAGATTTCAGAGCGAACTGCTCAATACTCGGAGTTGCGCGCTTGATCAGCCCCACCAGCGTGCCGGCAGGAGCAAGCTCAATCACGCCAGTAACACCTTGGGCTACGAGTGATTGCATACAGAGATCCCAGCGCACTGGATTAGCAATTTGATTGACGATGCGATCTAGTGTTTCGCGGCCACTACTGACAACGCCACCATCTTTATTAGAAAGCAGTGCAACGGCCGGGTCACTGACCTTCATCGTTGCTGCAAGTTCTCGCATTGGTTCCACCGCTGGCTGCATATAAGAGGTGTGAAATGCGCCAGCAACGGCCAGCGGGCGCACGCGAGCACCCTCAGGTGCCAATTGCGCAAGAGCATCGAGATCACCGGCTGCAACTATTTGTCCACCGCCATTGTCATTTGCCGCAACTAGTCCTAAATCTGTGATTGCGCGCAGCACAACCTCGCGCTCTCCACCGAGTACTGCAGCCATTCCGGCAGGAGTAACACTGGCGGCCTTCGCCATTTCAATGCCACGAGCGCGTACTAATTTCATTGCATCAAGTGGAGTAATCACACCTGCAACAACTGCTGCCGTTATCTCGCCAACAGAGTGCCCTGCTACGCAAGCGAATTTCCCATCTGCGCTAAGGGCGCGGGCGGCAAGTAAGCCTGCAGCAACAATCAGCGGTTGTGCATTGGCAGTTTCTTTGATTTCTTCGGCATCGGCTGTCGTACCAAGGTGAATCAGATCTAAATCAATGGCATCAGACCACTGCTGTAAAAGCTCTTTCGCATCTTTACCTTCTAGCCACGATGCGAGCATTCCTGGAGTTTGCGAACCTTGACCGGGAGCAATGATGGCGAGCACGCACTTAATATAGTAGAAGAGTGCGGCGGAAGTCCGCGCTTACCTGCCAGTAACGAGAAGTTCTAGGAAACTCGCTCATCTTCGAGCATAGGTATTGCGACATCTTGCTTCTTATTAAAGTCTGGGAAGTACACATCTGCCGGCTCTGCCGCACTTTTATTTCGCGCCATGTGAATGAGCTCTGTAATTGAAAGAATCAATAGCGCTGGCAGTAAATCTACGCTGCGCTTAAGAAACCAGGGTGTGCCATTTTTTAGCATCCATTTAATGGAATCTTTCCGATTTCGATTGTTGATGGGATCAATAACAATCTCGTCAATATGAAAACCACGTTGGCGAAGTAGATGTGCAAACTCTTGGGCAATGAACTGATGCCCATGCTTACTTGGGTGCATCCGATCCACATGCCACTTATCGCGCTCGTATATTCCTTTCAGTGAGCGAGTTTCGAGCAAGATGGCGCTGTATTTGCGAGCTAACTTACGAGTCACATGATTGACAGCAGATACTCGGCGACGACACACACGCGCAACCAGGTATGGCATCGGAACAATCTCGGTGGGATCATGGAGTTCAAGAAGCATTACCTGCGCTCCGCTTTCCACAATATCTTTGAGGGTAGCGGTGAGATTTTCTTCAAATACTTTAGGGGAGAAGCCATTGCGCAGCAGGTCATTGCCGCCGACGATCACGCCCACAAGTTCAGGTTCATGGATAAGAACTTTTGGAAGTTGTTCAAAGCGAACTTCCTTTGAGCGAGCACCGGGACGAGAAACATTGAGGTAGGCCAATGGCTCATTAAATGCTTTGACTAGGTGATAGCCCCAGCCGTAGTAATTACCGAATGAATCAGAGTCACCCACACCAGAGGCTGCGCTATCTCCCACAATTGCGAAGGTGATTGGCTTATCCATGTTAAGCCGCGCTTTTATTTGTTGGGCGATGTGCAACCGGAGTAGCACCACCGAGTCGACCTAAGCGCATAATTGTCTCTGACCATGGAAACTGTTCAGCTTGGGTGCGACAGCGATCTGAGAGCGTGGCATCTTCAGCAATCTCATCGAGCAAGATTTGAACAGCATCGGCAAATGCGCGTCCATTATTTGCAGCGGTCAGTCCGACAAAGTCGCCATTGTGATCTACAAGAAATTCACCGACCGCACTTGTCTCTGATGCCACAACCGGAGTTCCACTTGCAAGAGATTCAAGTGCTGCCAGGCAGAAAGTTTCAATCGGACCTGGTGCAAGTGAGATATCGGCGGATGCAATCATTTGGGCAAGTAACTTTTTATTTGCCACATAACCCCAGAAAGTTACTGGGATATCGCGCGATGAGTCATATAACTTCTTATGTAGTGGACCGCTACCGATATAGACAAGGCGGGCGTTAATTCCACGATCTAGTAGCGCGCGCAAGGTTTCTAGTGAACGCTCTGGTTTCTTCTCCGGGGAGAGACGACCACAGTGAACTAGCAGAACATCCCCACCCTTAATCATCTTGGTGCGAAGTTCTTCATTGCGTAGTGACGGCGAGAAAGTCTGGAGATCCACACCGAGTGGAACCCGAACGACGTTCGTGGTTCCAATCTCATCAAATTCAGCTGCCGCAAAGTTGGTAGTGGTGACAACAAAATCAAAGCGAGATGCCAGGCGAGTGTTATGCCAGCTGACAAATCTCTTCATGGGTACGCCCAAGTAATTCTTGACCAGACCACGCAAAGTTTCGTGACTAAATACGATTGCCGGAATGTTGCGATCAGCGGCCCACTTACCCAGGCAGGAGAGCGTGAAGCGATCAGAGACTTCAATGCGATCTGGCTTAAGTGAGTTAAGAATTGTTTTGACGCGATAGGTGGAGCGAATAACACGATAGCCACCGCTAAAGGGAATCTGCCATGAAGGAAGTGAGATGCAGGCACCGTGAGTTGTTTCTTCACGTCCAAACTTCTTTCCCGGAACGACATAGATAAATTCGTGGCCTTCGGCTGTGTAACCGCTACCAAGGTTATGCAGTGTGGTCTTGATGCCACCTGATTTAGGTCCGTAGAAGTTAGCGATATGAATGATTCTCATGCGACTAGTTCACCCTTTCTTGCAACCTGGGCAATCGTCTGGCGGTAATAATCAATGAGCTGGGCGTTGATGTAATCCCAGGTGCGATGCTCTACTGAACGACGGGCAGCTACCTGCATCAGATCAAAAGCGCTGTGGTTACGAAGTGTTGATACCGCTTCCAGTAGCGCGTATGAATCAGCGGTATCAATAAGCAGGCCAGTAATGCCATGATCAATTAAGTCAACCGGGCCACCAGTATCAGGGCCAATCACTGGAACGCCTGCAGCAAGTGCCTCTTGGATTGCTTGGCAGAAAGTTTCATGCTTGCCGGTGTGAACGAAAATATCAAATGAGGCAACGTAGCGACCAAGTTCAGTACCAGATTGATATCCAACAAAGCGTGCATTTGGTAGCTCGCGCTTCAGCCTCGCTTCGGCTGGGCCGCCACCAACAATCACAAGTTGAATATCAGCTTGGCGATCAAGGATGGCAAGATCATCGATACGTTTTTCATTAGCAAGGCGGCCGACGTAGCCAACAATTAACTTGCCGCTATCTTTCCCGCGAATATTTTCACGAAGTGATTCATCGCGGCGAGCAGGATCAAATTTCACCAGATCCACACCGCGCTTCCAGATCTCAACGTTCTTCACACCAGTTGCTTCAAGATCGCGCCGAGCCCACTTTGATGGTGCCAGGGTGAGATCTGTTGTTTGATGAATACGCGCTACCCACTTCTTCAAAGTGTTGTGGGCGATTGTTAAACCGTAGTGACGAGCAAAGCCGGCGATATCTGTTTGATAGACCGAGACCGTTGGAATTCCGTTCTTCTTGGCAAAGCGGGCAACGTAATGTCCTAAGAAGATGGGTGAAGCAAGGTGAATGACATCGGGTGCGAATCCTTCAAGGTATGGCTCCAGATATTTGCGTGGAACGCCCATGGGAATAAGCTTTTTCATCGCAATGCTTGGCACATGTTTAATCTTGTAATCTAGATAAGAAGTAGGTGCGCCTTCACTTTCTGGTGCGATGATCAGAACTTCGTGACCTTGCACTTTGCAATATTCGAGTAAGCGCAGGACTGAGTTGGTGACGCCATTAACCTGTGGCAAAAATGCCTCAGTCACCACTGCAATACGCAGTGTGCGCGTGCTATCGATCTCAATCATGTAAGAATCATGTGAGGCTCACACATCTAGATTTTCCCCTGCGGGTTACATGTCTCTGAATAGAAGGTGAACCGTTGGTTGAGAGTTTTGCGCTCATTCACCCTTCCGAAAGCGACTACTGACCGGTAACATCTAGCCCATGAAGATTGCCGTCTGCATCAAACAGGTGCCTGATTCCTGGGCCGAGAAGAAGATGGTCAACGGCGTACTCGACCGCGAGAGCGTTGATGCAGTCCTTAATGACCTTGATGAGTATGCAGTGGAAGAAGCACTTCGTATCGTTGAAGCTCATGGCGGCAATGAAGAAGGTGGTGCGCACACCGTGACCTTGATCTCTATGGGCCCAGAGCGCGCAACGGATGCACTTCGCAAAGGCCTTTCCATGGGGGCAAACGATGCAATCTTGGTAACAGATGCTGCTTTGGCAGCAGCCGATGCGCTCTCAACCTCGCGCGTATTAGCCCAAGTAATTGGTGATGGCGGATATGACATTGTCATCTGTGGCACCGAATCAACTGATGCTCGCATGAGCGTGGTGCCGGCGATGATCAGCGCTCGCCTTGGCTGGGCGCAACTGACATTTGCCGCAAAGGTAGTTGTTGATCCGGGCGGGAAAGTATCCATCACGCGCGTGACAGAAGCTGGCGTTGATGAAATCAGTGCCGCTTTTCCAGTAGTAATCAGCGTTGTCGAGAAGATTAATGAACCGCGTTATCCATCTTTTAAAGGAATCATGGCGGCGAAGAAGAAGACGATTGAATATAAGGATTTGGCGGCAGTGGGAGTAAGCGCCCAAAGCGGTTGGTCACAAGTCGTAGCTGCCACACCACGTCCTGCTCGCGCAGCGGGTGTGAAGGTTAATGATGAAGGTGGCGCCGGTGATGCGCTGGTTAGCTTCCTAGCAGAGAAGAAGTTGATATGAGCACAGTATTTATTCTTGCTGATTTCTCAGGTGAAAAAGCAAGTAAGACAACAGCAGAGATTGCAACAGCTGCGGCCCGTATTGGCACTGTCACAGCAATAGTTCTAGCTGGCGCCGGGAAAGGTGCGGCACTTGCAGCAACTGTGAATCAAGGACCGATTAGTGAGATTATCGTGATTGAATCTGATGATTTCACATCCCATGGTGTTGCAGCATCTGCCGATGCACTAGCAAATCTTATTAAAGAGAAGTCTCCAGCTGCAGTTCTCATTGCATCGCATGCATTCGGTAAAGAGATGGCTGGGCGCGTGGCAGTGCTCTGTGATTCTGGGATTATTACCGATGCCATTGATATTGCAAGTGATGGCAGTGCCACACAATCAGTCTTTGGTGGATCAACCACGGTGCATTCACAAGTTTCACATGGCACACCAATTATTACGGTTCGCCCCAATAGCATCGATGCCGATTTCACATCGTGCGCACCTGCTATTACAAATGCAACTGCCACAATTAGCGCCGATGCAAAGAAAGCAACGGTTTCATCTACTCAACCTCCGGTAAAGGGTGGTCGACCAGAGTTAACCGAAGCCAACATTGTTGTCTCAGGTGGACGTGGAACAGATGGCAACTTCACGGCCGTTGAATCATTTGCAGATTCATTGGGCGCAGCGGTAGGTGCATCACGCGCTGCAACCGATGCTGGTTGGTATCCACATTCACATCAGGTGGGACAGACCGGAAAGACAGTAAGCCCGCAGCTCTATGTTGCCTGCGGAATTTCTGGCGCAATTCAACACCGCGCCGGAATGCAGACTTCTAAGACAATCGTGGTGGTCAATAAAGATCCAGAAGCGCCCATCTTTGATATCGCAGATTTTGGTGTAGTCGGAGACTTGTTTAACGTGCTACCTAAGGCCACCGAAGGCGTGGTTGCTCGAAAAGGATAAGTAGGCCAGACGAACTAGAATGCTCCCATGAGCGTCTATCTCGATCACGCGGCCACTACGCCGATGTGTGAATCGGCAATTGGCGCCATGAATACCGCTCTTCGCAAATTAGGTAATCCTTCATCACTTCATACGCAAGGTCGTTCTACTCGCAAAGATGTGGAAGATGCGCGCGAGCAGATTGCACGTGCTGTGCACTGCCAACCCAGTGAAGTGATCTTTACCGGTTCTGGCACAGAGGCAAATAACGCAGCAATTAAAGGTCTCTTCTGGAATTCTCCGAAGAAAGTCATTGTTATCTCCAGCATCGAACATCATGCCGTTCTAGATCCGGCGCTCTGGCTCGTTGAACATGAAGGCGCCGAACTGATTCAGATTCCAGTGACAACCGATGGCATTATTGATCTTGAATTCTTGCGCGCACTTGTTGCCGCGCGCGGTTCAGAAATTGCACTGATCTCTGTGATGCATAGCAATAACGAGACCGGGGTTATGCAACCGATAGCTGAAGTAGTAAATGTGGCCGGAAGTATTCCGGTGCATACCGATGCCGTGCAGAGTTTTTCTAAGGTGCCTCTTTCTTATAAGGAACTCGGCCTCTATGCCATGACAATTAGTGGCCACAAAGTTGGTGGCCCACTCGGAATTGGTGCGCTGATCTTGCGCCGGGCAGTTGAGATTCCAGCACTTCTTCATGGTGGGGGACAAGAGCGCGATATTCGAAGTGGAACCCTAAATGCGCCATCGATTGTGGCACTTGCTGCCGCAATTGCGGCAGGTGTTTATGATGCATCGGCGGTAGCAAAATTACGTACTGACTTTGAAGAAGGTGTCTTACGTGCTCGCCCTGATGCTGTAATTAATGGCCAAGGTGCACCGCGCTTACCTGGAATTTCAAATATTACTTTTCCTGGAACACAGAGTGATTCACTGTTGTTGCTGATGGATTCAGAGAAAGTCTCCTGTTCCACCGGCGCTGCCTGCACCGCAGGTGTTCATAGACCTAGCCATGTATTAATGGCGATGGGCCTTACCGATGTCCTCTCGCAATCTTCGCTGCGTTTCTCATTTGGTGCCACTAATACCCAAGCAGATGTTGATTATGCGCTCTCGGTCTTGCCCACTGTCATTGAACGTGGACTTGCGGCAAACGCGGTAGGTAAGAAATGAAGATTATTGCCGCCATGAGCGGAGGCGTTGATTCTGCAGTTGCGGCAGCTCGCGCAGTAGAGGCCGGACATGAAGTTATCGGTGTGCACTTAGCTCTTTCTTCTAACCCGCAGAAATATCGAAGCGGTGCGCGCGGTTGCTGCACGATTGAAGATTCACATGATGCGCGCAGGGCTGCCGATGTCATCGGCATTCCTTTTTATATTTGGGATATGGCCGATGAATTCCATGATGAAGTAGTTGAAAACTTCATGAGTGAATATGCCGCAGGGCGCACACCTAACCCTTGTCTGCGCTGTAATGAAAAGATTAAGTTTGCCGCCGTGCTAGATCGCGCAAAAGCGATGGGCTTTGATGGTGTTGTTACTGGCCACTATGCGCGCACGCGCGAGAGCGATGCTGGGCGCACGCTACATCGCGCCGTAGATCCTTTGAAGGATCAGTCCTACGTTCTGGCAGTACTTAATCGCGAACAAATTGATGGTGCTATTTTTCCATTGGGTGATACTGAAAAAGTTGATATCCGGATTGAAGCCGAAAAGCGCGGGTTAGCCGTAGCGCAGAAACCAGATAGCCACGATATTTGCTTTGTGCCATCGGGAGATAACGCAGGTTGGTTACGTGATCGACTCGGTAGTGAAGTGGGGCCGATTGTTGATCAAGATGGAATGAAAATCGGTGAACATAACGGTGCCTACACCTACACCATCGGACAACGTAAAGGTCTGGGTCTCTCGGTTGCCGCCCCTGATGGTTCTCCACGCTTTGTCTTAAAGATTGAGCCTGTGACAAATACGGTTGTCGTAGGTGCGCGCGAAGATTTGGCTGTGAGTTCAATGCGAGGTGAGAGACCTATCTTCTGTGGTCCAGCGGTAGGAGCTGCGCCCACACGCGGCTTTGTTCAGGTGCGCGCACATGGCGCAGCACTTGATTGCACCTATTACTTAGATGGAGCGCACCTGGTTGCAGAACTAGATGAACCTCTTCTTGGACTAGCTACAGGGCAAGCAATGGTTATCTACGATGGCGATCGCGTCGTGGGGTCGGCCACAATCTGCGAGACCGCATGAGCACACAGGCGCGACATCGCATCACTGAATTAACGCAAGAGATCCGTGATCACCAATTTAAATATTACGTACTAGATGCGCCCACCATTACCGATGCCCAATTCGATGCCCTGCTCAAAGAGCTAGCAGCACTGGAAGCAAAGCACCCAGAATTACTTGAACCAGATTCCCCATCGCTGGGTGTGGGCGGGGGATTTTCCACCACATTTGATCAACACGATCACATCGAAAAGATGATGAGTTTAGATAATGTTTTTGATGACGCTGAGTTAGATACCTGGTTTGAACGGGTTGAAAAAGAATCTGCAGTCGGTGCTTTCTTATGTGAACTTAAAGTAGATGGCCTGGCAATTAATTTGCTCTATGAAAACGGACAGCTCACCCGCGCACTTACGCGTGGTAACGGAACTACCGGTGAAGATGTCACTTTGAATGTGAAAACGATTAAGGGCCTGCCACATACTTTGTCCGGCAACAACATTCCAGTACTGATAGAGGTGCGCGGTGAAGTTTTCTTACCGGTTGCCGCCTTTAACCAACTCAATGAAGAACTAGAAGAAGCAGGTAAGCCACTCTTTGCTAACCCTCGTAACTGCGCTGCCGGATCGCTGCGCCAGAAAGATCCAAGAATTACCGCATCTCGTGCGCTAGATGTCGTGGTGCACGGTATTGGCGCCTGCGAAGGAATTTCATTTGCTTCCCAATCTGATGCCTATGCAAAGCTGAAAGCCCTAGGTCTTCCCACATCTACTCGCTTTAAGGTGTGCAAGAGTCGAGCAGAAGTTCTGGCATTTATTGAGAACTACAACCTGCACCGCCACGATGTGGAGCACGAGATTGATGGCGTTGTGATCAAAGTAGATTCGTTGGCAGAGCAAGAAAAACTCGGTTTCACATCCCGCGCCCCGAAGTGGGCAATTGCCTATAAATATCCACCGGAAGAAGTAACTACCAAGTTACTGGATATCAGAGTCAGTGTGGGTCGCACCGGGCGCGTAACTCCATTCGCATTTATGGAACCAGTGAAGGTGGCGGGTTCCACAGTCACCAATGCCACCCTGCACAATCAAGAAGAGATTGAACGCAAGGGCGTATTAATTGGCGACGTTGTCATCATTCGCAAAGCAGGAGATGTCATCCCAGAAGTACTAGGACCGGTACGAGATAAGCGCACGGGAAGTGAAAAAGCATTTGTGATGCCTACGCACTGTCCTGAGTGCGCTTCTGAACTACGCGCTATAACTGAAGGCGATGTGGATATTAGATGTCCAAATACTAGAAGTTGTCCTGCGCAATTACGCGAACGTATTTACTACATAGGCTCGCGCGCAGCACTAGATATCGATGTGCTGGGCTATGAAGCGGCTGTTGCACTGCTGACTGATTCGATTATTACTGATGAAGCCGACATCTTTAACTTGAGTGAGAAGTCGCTGATGAAATCTCAGTTCTTTCTTAAAAAAGATGGCACAGCTGGAAAGAATTTAGAAAAGCTATTGGCAGCGTTAGAAGAAGCAAAGAGCAGACCGCTCTGGCGCACACTTGTGGCACTTTCGATTCGCCATGTTGGGCCCACCGCGGCGCAAGCCTTATCCACGAATTTTGGAAGTATGGATGCCATTTCGAAGGCTTCGGTCACAGAACTTGCCGACATCGATGGCGTGGGTGAGGTCATTGCGCAATCAGTTATTGAGTGGTTTGAAATTGATTGGCATCGCAACATCATTACCCAATGGACAAAGGCTGGGGTGGCGATGGTTAACGCCAAGGGCGCGGATCTGCCGCAAACCTTGGGCGGACTCACCATTGTCGTAACCGGCGGGCTAGAGAATTTCACTCGTGATTCGATTGCCGAGACAATCACCGCACATGGTGGAAAGCCATCATCGTCAGTATCTGCAAAGACGGACTATGTATTAGTCGGCGCCGACCCAGGTTCTAAGCTGGCAAAAGCACAAGAGTTAGGCGTCAAGATCATCGATGAAGCGCGCTTTTTAGAACTTCTTGCAGGTAAGTAGTAATCTTCATCCCATGTTAAGACTTAGTGAAGAAGCGACCCGGGTACTTCCAATGCCTCCTTACGCATTTGGACTCGTTGCATTTGGGATTTTCGGCTTCCTTCTCTACATCACTCTTCGCTTAGATAAGTAACGCCCTTGCGAGTAGGGCTATACGGCGGCACCTTTGACCCGATTCATAACGGGCACGTTCACGTCATTGAACAATTAATTGGGCGCAATATTGTTGATCGTCTGCTCGTTGTGCCAGCCGGACAACCGCGACTTCGCGAACATGAACCAAAGGCAACCGGGGCTGAGCGCCGGCAGATGTGTCAGCTAGCAGTTAATTCTTTAGCCCCAGAAATTAAAAGCAAGGTGGAAGTTAATCCGATTGAAGTATTGCGCGAGGGCCCGAGCTACACCATTGATACCGTGGAAGCAGTTGCGCAGACCTACCCAGATGATTCCATCGTTGTCGTTGTGGGAACCGATGCCTATACCAATATCGATCACTGGCATCGCGCCGATGAGCTCAAAAAAATGGTTGAGTTCGTTGTGATTGATCGCCCAAATTTTCCTGGCACGCCCAACCTTGATGTCGCTGCTATTGCAGTATCGGCAACCCAGATCCGCGAACACCATTCTGATGAAGTACCCGCAGCAGTTGCTGCATATATAAAGGAGCACAATCTCTATGCCAGCAAGTAAAGCCTGCGTTGAACGCACCCAGATTGCCGCTCGCGCTGCCGCCGACAAATTCGGAACCGAACTTGTCGCACTCGACCTTTCAGAGCAATCTGTCCTGAGTGAAGTCTTCCTAATTGTTACGGCAACTAATACCAAGATGGTTGATTCGATCGCCGATGAGGTGGAAGAGAAGTTACGTCTTGCTAGTGATAAGCCACTTCGCCGGGAAGGAACAGCGGAATGGATTTTGCTTGATTACTCAGATCTTGTTGTCCACATTCAGTCCAGTGAGCTTCGTCGTTACTACATGCTCGATCGGCTGTGGAATGACTGCCCCAAGATTGAGTTAGAAGTGGTCAAAGAAGAGGTTGCACGTGGGTAATCAGATAATTCTCTGGCGTCACGGCCAAACCGATTGGAACGTTGCAAATAAGTTTCAGGGACATACTGATATTCCACTCAACGCAGTGGGTCAGTTTCAAGCACAGCATGCAGCTCCGATGTTGGCAGCTATAACCCCGACCATGATTATTGCTAGTGATTTAGTGCGAGCACAGAGCACCGCGCACGAACTAGTAAAACTCACCGGACTTGAAGTATTAACCGATGCACGATTGCGCGAGACCAACTGCGGAAATTGGGAAGGTCTGACCGGTGATGAAATTCGTAAAGTAGATCTCGATAATTTACGGCAATGGTCGATGGGCGGAGATAACCCAGCCGGTGGAATTGGTGAACGTCGCAGTGAAGTAGGAGCACGTGGTGTGGCAGCGATTAACGCCGCCCTTGTCGGCAAAAATAATCAACGACTTGTTGTTGCAACACATGGTGGAACAGCGCGCACAATCATTGGCACCTATCTTGACCTTCCCATTCCATTCTGGTCACGCATCGGCGGACTTTCCAATGCGCAATGGTCGATTCTGGAAGAATCACCAAAAGGTTGGCTTTTGGTTGAACATAACGCTGGATCTATTCCAGAGCCTGTAATGGGTGAAGAATCCGGCGGAGTTATCCCGGATTCAGTGCGGTAAAGTTCGCACTCCTGAACGACAACGGGGATATGGCGCAATTGGTAGCGCGCTTCCATGGCATGGAAGAGGTTAGGGGTTCGATTCCCCTTATCTCCACGTGAGTACTGAACGCGAACACGCGGCCTACGATTTTGCATACGTGCAAGAGAAGTGGCTTCCCATCTGGGACACACTCCAACCATTTAAATCTGGTCGAAAAGAAGATACGCGTCCTAAGAAATATGTCTTGGATATGTTTCCTTATCCTTCCGGTGATCTCCATATGGGCCATGCCGAGGCATATGCACTCGGCGATGTAATTGCTCGTTACTGGATTCAAAAAGGATTTAACGTCATGCACCCGATTGGTTGGGATGCATTTGGGCTGCCGGCCGAAAATGCGGCAATCAAACGTAATGAAGATCCACGTATTTGGACTTATGAAAACATCGCAACGCAGAAAGCATCTATGCGTCGCTATGCATGTTCATTCGACTGGGATCGCGTCTTTAATACGTGCGATCCCGAGTACTACAAGTGGAACCAATGGCTCTTTACCAAATTACATGAACGTGGCCTGGCCTATCGCAAAGACTCTGCCGTTAACTGGTGTCCCGGATGTCAGACAGTTCTTGCCAATGAACAGGTAGTAGCAGGGCTCTGTGAGCGTTGTGATACCGCGGTAACCAAGAAGAAATTGAATCAGTGGTATTTCAAGATTACTGATTATGCCGATCGCTTACTCGATGACATGTCTGAGTTAGAAGGTAAGTGGCCGGAGAAAGTTCTGATGATGCAGCGCAATTGGATTGGCCGCTCCCAGGGTGCCAATGTGCAATTCGTGATTGAAGGTCGCACCGAACCCGTGACCATCTACACCACCCGCCCCGATACGTTATATGGCGCAACCTTTATGGTCGTTGCTGCAGATTCAGCGTTAGCCGCCGAACTTGCTAGTGGCACACCAGTTGAAGCCGAGTTCACCTCTTACTTAGAGAAAATTAAAGCGGCTTCAGATATTGATCGCCTAGCGACAGACCGACCTAAATCAGGTGTTGACCTCAAGCGCTTTGCAATTAACCCAGTAAATGGTGAGAAGTTACCCATCTGGGCATCAGATTATGTCTTAGCTGATTACGGCACCGGCGCCATCATGGCGGTTCCGGCCCACGATCAGCGCGACCTTGATTTTGCAAAAGCGATGAAGCTGCCCGTGCGGGTTGTCGTTGATACTGGTGAAGAAGATCCAAGTGAGACAGGCATTGCCACAACAGGTGATGGAAAAATTATTAACTCTGGTTCACTTAATGGCCTTTCCAAGGCAGCTGCAATTGCCGCAATTAATAAGCAGCTAGAAGCCGATGGACTTGGTAAGAGTGCGCGTAATTATCGCCTGCGCGATTGGCTTGTATCTCGCCAACGTTATTGGGGCACACCTATTCCGATCGTGCACTGTGATAAATGTGGCGAAGTAGCTGTGCCAGATTCAGAGCTTCCATTGCTCTTGCCTGATGCAAAGGGACTGGATTTAAAGCCAAAAGGTCAATCACCACTGGCTGCAGCAACTGAGTGGGTTAATACGAAGTGCCCTAAGTGTGCGGGCCCGGCCATGCGCGATACCGACACCATGGATACTTTTGTTGATTCATCTTGGTATTACCTGCGTTATCCATCGTCAACGAATGCGACCGAACCATTTAATCGTGGCGATATCGATACCTGGCTGCCTGTGGATCAATATGTCGGCGGAGTAACTCATGCCATCTTGCACCTGCTCTATTCGCGCTTTTTTACCAAAGTACTTTTTGATATGAAGATGCTCTCATTTATTGAGCCCTTTACGCGCCTGCTTAACCAAGGCATGGTGGTCATGGATGGCTCTGCGATGTCGAAATCTCGCGGCAACCTCGTGCGCCTCTCTGATGAACTAGAAAACCATGGCGTCGATGCCATTCGCTTATCAATGGTCTTTTCAGGTCCACCAGAAGATGACGTTGATTGGTCTGATGTTTCACCATCTGGCTCGGTTAAGTTCTTAAGCCGTGCTTGGCGTTTATCAGGAGATGTCACATCAGCTACCGGAGTTGATTTCACATCAGGTGAAATCAGTCTGCGTAAAGCAACACATAAAGCGTTGAACGATGCCGCATTCGCTGTTGAATCATTTAGATTTAACGTAGCTGTTGCTCGTGTGATGGAGTTAGTGAATGCAACCCGTAAGGCAATTGATTCCGGATGTGGACCGGCAGATCCTGCGGTGCGCGAAGCCACAGAGGCAATTGCCATCATGCTCTCACTCGTTGCTCCCTTTACAGCAGAGGAAATGTGGGAGCGACTTGGACACAAACCAGCGATTGCAACTGCTGGCTGGCCAGAAGTTGACCCAGCGCTATTGGTCGATGATGAAGTAGAGGCAGTTATTCAAATCAACGGCAAGATTGTTGATCGGATGAAGGTTTCACCAACAATTGGTGATGCTGATTTTGAGGCTGCCGCGCTTGCCTTGCCTTCAGTTGTGGCGGCGCTAGCGGGTGCCACGCCTAAGAAAGTGATTGCTCGCGCACCGAAATTGGTCAACATCGTTCTGTAATCAACAGCCACACCCGATTCACCATTTTCCTACTTAGATCTAGACCACCATCTGCGGATGGAAAATCAATATCTCGAGAAGGCACATAACTGGTGGAGTGATCTCCACTATTCATCAACACAAAAAAGAGCGTTGGCACTGGTTGCACTGCTCGTTCTCCTTATCTCCGGCCTCTTTGTCGCCCGCGGTGCTTCGCAAGAAGTTGTTGCGGCGCCTATCGCACTTGAAGTGCAAGAAATTACTCAGGAAATCATCGTCGATGTTGCAGGGGCGGTGATAACTCCCGGTGTGTATTCATTACCTCTTAACTCACGCGTTGTGGAGGCAATCAAAGCTGCTGGTGGGTTGAAGAAAGGGGCTGATACTTCAGATATTAATCAGGCCCGCATCCTTAAAGATGGTGAGCAGATTTATGTATTTGCCGCAGCAACATCCTCCGGTGGTATGGCAAAGAGGGTGGTGCGCAAGAACGGACCCGTGATGATTAATCGGGCAACAGTGAAAGAGTTTGAAGCACTCGATGGAATCGGGCCAGTGCTGGCTAATCGCATCGTGGCATACCGAAAGATCAATGGTCCATTTACAGCAATTGAAGATGTGATGAAGGTTTCCGGAATTGGAGCGGGAACATTCGCAAAGTTCAAAGAGAAGCTGCGCGTCTAATTGATAGCCGCGCCCTCGCATTGGGGGGCGCGGTGTGGGTGGGGGCGCTTGCGCAGAGTTGGAGTCCAACCTGGGTAGTGGCAGCTATTGCTGTGATTGCCGCAGTTATTTTATTTAACAAGCGGCGTTTGGCAGTTCTACTTATCGCCATTGTGCTGGGTGCAACGATTATGTCGATAAGAATTGCTGCCCTTGATTCCAGTGCGATAAACCAATTCCGGGGCGCGATTACATCTGTTGAACTACAGGTAACGACAGACCCTAATCGAGTGGTTCCAAAAGTATTTGGTAGCTCCTTTGCACCTATCTCTTACTCATTTATGGGCCAAGCGCTCCGAGTTGATGATAGATATTCCATGCGCATCCCAGCGCGCGTCATTGTTTCTAATAAAAGCGTGGAAAGCTTGTTGCCCGGTCAGAAGATTCGGGTGCAGGCTAAAGTGTTGGAGAGTAAAGAGGGACGAGTTGCAGCTCTACTGATTGTGAAGCAACGCGTTGAAGTACTCACTCAACCCTCGCGCTGGGCGAAAGGATTGGCGCGTATTCGCCTAGGACTGCGCAGTGCAACTGGCGGCGAAGATGCTGGTGCGCTCATTCCTGGAATGGTGATTGGCGATACTAGTAAGCAGAGCGTTGAGTTTAAGAACCAGATGCGCAGATCTGGTCTTACCCACTTGGTGGCTGTCAGTGGTGCTAACTTCGCCATCGTTTCAGCCTTTGTTCTATGGGGCATGCAATTTGTTTTCCGCAAAGTTAATTATCGCCTGATTGCAACTGCGATAGCACTGGCTGCATTTATCGCACTTGTGCGGCCATCACCTTCTGTCTTGCGCGCCGCAGCCATGGCTGCAGTTTTACTTGTTGCATTTGGCACCAGACAAGGGCGAGATCCGCTGCCGGCGTTGGGCTTTGCTATCGCAGCTGTAGTGATTTTAGATCCCTTTCAAGCACGCGATGCTGGTTTTGCTCTCTCTGTTTTAGCAACAGCTGGGTTATTACTTCTGGCACCGAAGATAAAACCGAAGTTCTTAGCACCCCCCATTGCAGCGATGGCTTTTTGTGCGCCAGTCATTGTGGCTTTATCTGGATACATCAGCCCCATGAGCATCATTGCCAATGTCTTAGCTGCACCCGCCGTTGCTCCCATCACCATTGTTGGATTCATGGCCGCCCTTATCTCACCCTTTGCACCCTGGCTTTCGCATCTTCTTATTCTGTGCGTGAAGCCACTTGCGATCTGGATTGTCTGGGTTGCATCCTGGAGTGCCGGTTTTCCAGTCTTCACCTTAAAGACTGGGCTCTATGGATTCCTCATTGTGGCCGTTCTCATTCTTGCTATCTATCTCGGTCGAGCGAAGGTCGCAATCGCGCTACTCATCGTTGTTATTACCTTTTCCTGGGCGCAGCGATTTCCGGCAGGGGATTGGCAGATTGCTAATTGCGATATTGGCCAAGGTGATGCGATGGTGATTAATTTGAAGCACCACCGCGCAATAGTTATTGATGTGGGCCCTGATCCACAATTAATTGATAGGTGTTTGCGCCAGCTTGGAGTACGTGAGATTCCGCTCTTGATATTGACCCATATCCACGCGGATCATGTGGGTGGATTGGCGGGTGCGGGAAAGAATAGAAAGATCGGAACAACTTGGTATGGAGATGTATTTGCTGGCACCCGAGCCACAATTGAAGATGTGAAGATAGAGGTGAAGTGGCCTGATCGCGCGGGTGAATACACGCCAAATAACTCCAGCATTGCGGTGCTCTTTACTTCACCAGATTTCACACTCTTTGCCGCCGGTGATATTGAACCGCCGGTGCAGAGCCAACTGGTCTCACACATTGGCGAAGTAGATATCTATAAAGTGGCCCATCATGGTTCTCGCTATCAAGATCTCACCTTGATGCGAGAACTCTCACCGCAGATTGCAGTCATCAGCGTAGGCGCAACTAATACCTATGGACATCCTGCACCTGCCACCATCTCGGCCTTGACGCAGTTAGGCGCTAAGGTATTGCGTACGGATATTGATGGGGCAGTAGCAATCAAAGCAACAAACCATCAATTTTCACTACAACGCAGCAAGCGCTGGTTTAGATTTTTCTCTTGGAGCTAGGAGGCAGGTGAAATGAACGCTTTCTATCTCCTGCTCGGCCCGGAAGGAGCACTGGCTGATCGCGCACTGGCCAAACTTCTAGCCCAACTTAAAGACGAGAACGCCGAAATCACAACAGTAAGTGCCGCCGATGCCATCGTGGGCGACATCGCAGATGGCCTAGCACCATCACTATTTTCCGAACGCCGCGCGCTGATTATTAAAGATTTGCAAGATTTGCCGGAAGAGTCAAAAGATGAAATTACTCGCTATTTAGATTCCCCGGATCCCACCATGACCGTGGTCTTCGTGCATAAAGGTGGCGTCAAAGGCAAAGCGCTGCTGGATGCAATTAAGAAAGTGAAGCCTGAAATCATCGCCTGTGAGGCGATGAAGAAAGAGGCTGATAAAGAGAGCTTTGTGAAAGATCTATTCCTTGATGCTGGGCGCAAGGCAACACCAGGTGCCATCAAAGCTTTAGTGAACGCACTGGGTAATGAACTGCGCGAGTTGCAATCAGCCGTTTCGCAAATCTCACTTGATGCACCAGCAGGTGCCATTGATGAAGCAATCGTTGATAAATTTCATCAGGGCAGAATTGAAACAACGGGATTTGATGTTGCCGATGCCACTATTGATGGCAATCTGCCGGTGGCACTTGTCACTCTGCGTAGTGCACTTGAAACCGGAACAGATCCAGTGATGGTCACATCCGCCATCGCATCATCGCTGCGTAGTTTGGCTAAAGTCTCTGGCACAAATAAGGGAAGCAAATCATTTGAATTAGCGGGCCAACTAGGAATGGCGCCATGGCAGATTGATAAAGCCCGTCGTCAGTTGCAATCCTGGACACCTCGAGGAATAGCAACGGCCGTTGAAGCAATTGCTAAGGCAGATGCCGATGTGAAGGGGGCGGCATCGGATCCGATATTTGCCCTGGAAAAGGCGCTGGCGACCATCGCCGCCGCTCGCGCTGCGCGCTAATTTAAGGCCCAATTTCTCGATTTTGGGCTGATACCCCTGCGCTGATAACCTACCCCTCTGCACAAATCACAAGGTTTGGCTAAAAACACACAGACGGAGCTATCAACGTGGCAAATATCAAGTCGCAGATCAAGCGTATTAAGACAAACGAGAAGGCATACCTTCGCAACAAGTCTGTCTCATCATCTATCAAGACTGCTGTCCGCAAGTTCCGCGACGCAGTTGCCAAAGGTGATGCTGCAACAACAACTGCTGAACTACGCGCAGCTTCAAAGGCTCTTGATATTGCAGTTGCAAAGGGTGTTCTTCATAAGAACGCTGCTGCAAATAAGAAGTCTTCTATGGCTAAGGCTGCTGCTAAAGCCGGCGCACGTTAATTCATATCTATCAATTCACGATAGAAAGATAAAGGTCGCATAAGTGCCTGCAATATCCATTGCGAAGGCGCCGCAACCAGCAGCAACTAATCCAGCGCAGATCCGAAATTTCTGCATCATTGCCCATATCGATCACGGTAAATCAACGTTGGCCGATCGCATGCTCCAAATTACCGAGGTAGTAGAAGCACGCAATATGCGGGCACAGTATCTAGACCGGATGGATATCGAACGTGAACGCGGCATCACCATTAAATCCCAAGCAGTTCGCTTGCCCTGGCGCAGCGCACTTGATGGCCAGGAATACATCCTGAACATGATTGACACTCCAGGTCACGTGGACTTCACCTATGAAGTTTCTCGTTCTCTTGCTGCCTGTGAAGGTGCGGTGCTGCTCGTGGATTGCGCGCAAGGTATCGAAGCACAAACGCTGGCAAACCTTTACCTAGCGATGGAAAATAACCTCACCATTATTCCGGTGCTTAACAAGATTGATCTACCTAATGCGCAACCAGAGAAGTTTGCGGCAGAACTTGCTGGCCTGATTGGTTGCAAAGTAGAAGATGTATTGCGCGTTTCTGGAAAGACGGGCGATGGCGTTGCCGATCTTCTTGATCAAATCATTGCTCAAATTCCGGCACCTGTGGGAGATCCAGATGCTCCAGCGCGCGCACTGATCTTTGATTCTGTCTATGACTCATATCGAGGTGTTGTTACTTATGTTCGCGTTGTCGATGGACACATTAAGCCGCGCGAGCAGATTCAAATGTTTTCTACTGGTGTTAAACATGAGGCACTAGAGGTAGGCGTGATTTCACCAGAACCGTTGCCATCTAAGGGTCTGGGTGTGGGCGAGGTGGGATATTTAATTACTGGCGTAAAAGATGTGCGCCAATCACGTGTGGGTGACACGATTACTAATTTTGTGCGGCCAACGAAAGATCCACTGGGTGGTTATAAAGATCCGAAACCCATGGTCTTCTCTGGTCTCTTCCCACTTGATGGCGCAGATTTTCCAGTGCTGCGAGATGCGTTAGAGAAATTACAACTCAACGATGCCGCCCTGGTCTATGAACCAGAGAGTTCTGCCGCTCTCGGCTTTGGTTTCCGTTGCGGCTTCCTTGGCCTATTGCATATGGAAATTGTGCGCGAACGTTTAGAGCGTGAAGCAAAACTGAATCTTATTTCAACGGCGCCAAACGTGGTCTATCGCGTGACAATGGAAGATGGCAAAGAGTTTGTTGTGACCAATCCTTCTGAATTTCCTGATGGCAAGATCAATAGCGTGAAAGAGCCAATTGTGAAGTCAACGATTCTGGCACCGGCTGAATTTATTGGCGCCATCATGGAGCTCTGCCAAGAGCGCCGTGGCGTCTTGCTCGGTATGGATTACATCTCAGAAGACCGGGTTGAGATTCGTTATACCTTGCCCCTTGCTGAAATCGTCTTTGACTTCTTTGATCAACTAAAGAGTCGCACACGAGGCTATGCCTCCCTTGATTATGAAGAGCTCGGTGATGAAGAAGGTAACTTGGTCAAGGTCGATATCTTGTTACAAGGTGAGGCAGTTGATGCTTTTAGCGCCATTGTTCACCGCGATAAGGCCTACTCCTATGGTGTGATGATGACCGGCAAATTACGCGAACTCATTCCACGTCAGCAATTTGAAGTTCCTATTCAGGCAGCGATTGGCTCTCGCATTATTGCCCGTGAATCTATTCGTGCGATCCGTAAAGATGTTCTGGCAAAGTGTTATGGCGGAGATATTTCACGTAAGCGCAAACTTCTGGAGAAGCAGAAGGAAGGTAAGAAGCGGATGAAGATGGTGGGACGCGTTGAAGTTCCACAGGAAGCCTTCGTCGCTGCCCTTGCCACCGATGCTGATATCGCCAAGATTAAAGCAGCGCGCAAGCTCGAATCCTAAAGTGATGCTTTCGTTCTACGTTCATATTCCCTACTGCGTAAGACGCTGCGGGTATTGCGACTTTATTTCACACACAAGAGAGATAGATGCGAAACGATACGAGTATGAACACAGTTCTTGTAAAGAAAGCTGATACTTTTTTGCAGACAAATCTTAGGAGTGGGGCTGACAAATCCAATAGGGCTGGGTACTCTTACAGGCATGAAGAAGAACTTTGTTTTATTTTTAGTCGTAACCTTTATAGCTGCGTCATTGGCACTGCCCGCAAGTGCCGCAGTCAAAACAGGGGCCAAGTGCGCAACGAAGGGCCAGACTATAAACTCGCAAGGCAAGAAGTTCACCTGTGTTAAAACAGGCAAAAAATTACTTTGGGCACAAATTATAGTCGAGACAAAATCTACTCCCACACCAAAACCAAGCATCTCACCGTTGTACTACCAGCCAAAAGTTGGTGATTGCTTTAACTATGGCTGGGATCAAGCGATGTTTAAAAATGTTTCCGACCAACCGGTAAATTGCCAACTGTCACATACGGCGGAAACATATAGGGTGCAGGTTTGGAGTTCTCCTATTGATGTGTATCAGGATACGGATGAAAATGTTCTTGCCGTTGCAAAAAGTATATGTGAACCGATGTCGTACAAGCCATCTACATCTATAACTCAAAATTATTTCATTTTTAGCTTTCCATCTGAGCCGCAGTGGAACTTGGGAAATAAGTGGGTGCGTTGTGATGCTGTAATCTTGAATCAAAGTGGAAAGGTTCCCAATTTAATTTCTTGGCAAGGGGAGCCGCCAGTAAGACAAGATGTTCCAGCCACATGCACTGTTGAATCTTCAAAAAGTAATTCTTGGACTCGCACATATGAGGAAGAAACTACCATTCAAAGGAAAATGGGCTTTTATGTCAGGAATAGCTCTCCCGATCGAGACGCAACCTTAGTTTTAATCACTGCAAATTTGCGCTACACCGATGGAACGTCAGAGGATGTTTTGCTTGAAATTAGTAGAATTCCGGCGGGACAGTTAGTGGGAATCGGGAAAGATTTTGAATCGAAAGAACTTTCTGGCTGGTCTTACAAAATTAAGTGCAACGACAGCCCTAGGGGTTCTACAGCAAAACTGATTGAATTGACTGCTCCTGTGGTTAAGGATGAAGGTAGCGATCGATACTCTTTACGCTATTCAGCTCAGGCCACTAATCTTTACCCTGATGTTATTCGATGCAAGAACGACAACTACAGCTGCATGGTTTATATTTTATTTTTGGATCCCTATGATGCAATCGTGGGCGGGGACACCATTTTCATTAATGGACCCATTTATCCGAATCAATCTTTCAAGGTTGAGGGATCCATCTATTATCCAAAGAGTTGGCACCCAGAACGACTATCATCAGTGAAAATGTGGATTCAAGAACCGCAGTCCTAATTGAACTCATGTGAGAGCACGCACTATTTATGGTGCAGACTGATTTAAGTCTATGAACTTGGACAGTGCTCCAGATTTTGCTTTTACGAGGAAGATGAGATGATGACCATGATGCATCTTTCATTTTACGTCCATATTCCCTATTGCGTTAGGCGCTGCGGGTATTGCGACTTCAATACCTACACACCATCAGAGCTCCAAGATGGGGCAACGCTAGAAATAGTCTCCGGTGATTACATCGATGCCGTGCTCAAAGAATTGGCAGCAGCCCCACGAGATGAAGTGCCGACAATCTTCTTTGGTGGCGGAACTCCATCACTGCTACCACCGAAAGATTTAGGCCGGGTTATTACCGCGATTAAAGAGCGTAATGGCCTCACCGAAGATTGTGAGATTACCCTTGAGGCAAATCCAGATTCAGTGACGCAAGAAAAGTTGGATCAGCTGATTGCTGCAGGATTTAATCGCATCTCCTTCGGTATGCAATCATCTAATCCAGAAGTGTTAAAAGTTCTAGATCGCACCCACAATCCGGAGAATGTTCGCAAGGCTGTTGATATGGCGCGCGCAGCAGGATTTTCTTCCGTTTCAGTCGATCTGATTTATGGCAGCCCCAGAGAGTCATTGGCTGATTGGGCAGCAACTATCAAAGAAGCGCTCTCGCTTGATATCGACCACATCAGTGCTTACGCACTCATTGTGGAAGAAGGCACAAAGTTAGCTGCCCAGATTAAACGCGGTGAATACACCATGCCTGATGATGATTTGATGGCTGATATGTATTTACTTATTGATCAACAGTGCTTACAAAAAGGTTTGAAGTGGTATGAACTTTCAAATTGGTCAAAGCCTGGCCATCAATGTCGACACAATATTGCGTACTGGAAATCCAATAACTGGTGGGGACTTGGCCCAGGTGCACATTCTCATATTGATAGTAAACGATTCTGGAATGTGAAACATCCAAATGCTTATAAAGAGAAGGTCTTTGCCGGTGATTCACCAATTAAAGATTCGGAAATGTTAACTGATGATCAGAGAAAATCTGAATACATCATGCTCGCACTTCGCATGCCAGAAGGTGTGAAGAAGGCAGCACTGACTGTGGCGCAATACGAGCGCACGATGGAGTACATCAAGAGCGGGCATGTGATTGAAAAGCACGATGCGCTGGCGCTGACCCCGACAGGTCGCTTGATTGCCGACCGCCTGACACATGAAATGCTCCGCTAAGGCGCACCGGTTAAGATTGAGACCTCATGACTACCGATAGACGCCTAGAGATTCTTCGAGCAATCGTTGATGAATATGTAGAGACCCAAGAACCGGTGGGCTCAAAGGCGATTGCCGATAAACGCGCCCTTGGCATCAGCCCAGCAACTATTCGTAATGAGATGGCAGTACTGGAAGAAGAAGGCTTTATTACCCAGCCTCACACCAGCGCCGGGCGCATACCAACAGATCTGGGATACCGACTCTTCGTCGATAAGTTATCAACTATTAAGCCACTATCCACCGCCGAACGTCGCGCCATTGAAACGTTTCTTGGTGGCGCACACGATCTAGATGACGTTGTAAAGCGCAGTGCGAAGTTACTTGCAGATATCACCAAGCAGGTAGCAGTTGTGCAGTACCCAATTCTTGGTGATTCTCACGGCCGCGACATGATGGCTATCTCAGGAACGGCAAACCTTGCCCGCTCAGGTGATGATTTAGGTTCCACCCTTTCTCCCATTCTAGAAGCGCTAGAAGAGCAGGTAGTTTTGCTGCGCCTGCTTAGCGATGCTCACCCCACTGTGCACGTGACTATTGGAAGTGAACAGCACGAAGCAAACTTGCAGACAACTTCGCTTGTCACAGTTGGCTATGGCCAAGGCGAATCACCAATGGGGGCGCTAGGAATTATCGGTCCCACTCGTATGGATTATGCAGGATCAATTTCGGCAGTCTCAGCTGTTGCTCGCTATATCGGTCGATATATCACTGAGGGCTCAAGGTAATGGCTGATTACTACGGCTTGCTTGGTCTTGATCACGGTGCATCACAAGATGATATTAAGAAGGCCTATCGAAAGATTGCCCGCGAACTACACCCGGATGTTAATCCTGATCCAGAAGTTCAGAATAAATTTAAAGAGGTAACTGCTGCCTATGACACCTTAAGTGATCCACAAAAGCGTCAGCAATATGACATGGGCGCCCAAGGTGGTTTTGGTGGCGGATTTAGCGACATCATGGATGCATTCTTTGGTGGCGGTGGTAACCGCGGACCACGTCCACGTATGCGCCAAGGACAAGATGCCTTAATTCGCATTGAAGTCGATCTCTTTGAAGCGTGCTTTGGGGTGGAGCGCGAAATTACCTTGGAGTCAGCTGTTGTCTGTCAGAAGTGCACCGGGCAGGGAACCGCCAATAACAGCGCGCCATCGATGTGTCCGGTATGTAAAGGTCGTGGTGAAACACAGTTTGTGCAGAAGTCATTCCTTGGTCAAGTGATGACATCTCGTCCATGTAATAACTGTTCTGCCTACGGTTCGGTGATTACCGATCCTTGTCGGGAATGTGCTGGTGATGGCCGAGTACGTGCTCGCCAGACTATTAATGTGAAAATCCCAGCCGGTGTTGAAACTGGAAACCGAATTCAGATGGCAGGACGCGGAGAAGTAGGCGCCGGTGGGGGGCCAGCAGGAGATCTCTATGTCGAAATTGTGGAGACTGACCACGACTTCTTACTGCGTGATGGCGATAACTTACATATCGCTATTGAAGTTTCCTTTGCGGCAGCTGCCCTTGGCACAACCGTGAAGGTGGAAACCCTTGAAGGCCCGGTCGACCTACAAATAAAGGCGGGCACGCAGAGCGGTGCCACACTTCCCATTAAAGGCAAGGGCATGACTCGCCTTCGCACCACCACACGTGGGGACTTGATTGTCCATGTTGATATCGCAACCCCGCATAAGTTATCGAGAGAGCAAGAGAAGTTACTTAAGGAATTTGCACAATCACGTGGTGAAAAAGCGGGCGATGTGAAGATTAAGGGACATAAAGAGGGTCTCTTTACTAAATTTAGAGATTCATTCGGTCGCTAAGTGCTCACTCTTTTCTTTGTTGATGATTTGCCCACCACAGTGGGCACCAAGTATGAATTTGCGAACGAGGATGCCAACCACGCTATTCGCGTGCTGCGTATGCAAAGCGGTGGTTACTTCAACTTAAGTGATGGTAAAGGTAACTGGTCCCACGTTGAGATTCTGGAAGTACATAAGAAACATCTGACAGTTATTGTCCTTGAATCCGGATTCCAGGAGCCACTTGAAACTACCTTCACCATCATTCAAGCGATCCCTAAGGGTGATCGCATCAAGGAAGCAATTGAACTCTGCACCGAAGGGGGCGCCGATCGCATTGTGATGTGGAAAGCAGCGCGAAGTATTGGAAAATCTGATGACAAAATAGATAAGTTGCAGAACACCGCCCGTGAGGCAAGTAAACAATCACGCCGCTTTCGGATTCCAGCCGTTGTTGGGGTGGCAACGACTGCCAACATCATCGATGAGATTGCCAAGGTTGATTTGGCAGTTGTTTTTCATGAGAGCGCCACGATGAAACTTTCCGAAGTGATAGTTCCAGGGGCGAAGAAGATTGCCATCATTATTGGACCCGAAGGTGGGTTAACAGATGATGAAATCGATGCTTTTGCAGCAGCTGGTGCAAAGGTTGCGCTCATGGGGCGCCCAATTCTGCGCTCGGCCCATGCTGGGTTAGCCGCACTTTCTGCCATCAACACAGCGCTTTCTGTGTGGTGAATTCACCCTATTAACGATAGATTTTCAGTTATATGGAACGCCTGTTGATCACAGTACCTCCCGCCATCTCGATGGTTTCACTGCTCGGAATAAGCGATGCAAATATGTTGGCAATCGAAGCCGCATTTCCTTCCGTAAATGTCACCGTGCGCGGCAATGAAATTACCTTGCGCGGTCCTCATATCGATTGCATTGCGATGGAAAAGCTCATTACCGAGATGATGGTCGTTATTCGCTCCGGTCAAACACTAAATGTGGATGCGGTCTCGCGCAGCATTGCCATGTTAGAAGCGATCCCAGAGCAGAGCCCGGGTGAAGTGCTCTCACTTAATATTGTCTCTAATCGCGGTCGCACGATTAGACCCAAGACTGCCAATCAAAAGCTCTATGTCGATGCGATTGAAGAAAACACCATCACCTTTGGAATTGGCCCAGCTGGAACCGGAAAGACATACCTTGCAATGGCAAAGGCTGTTGCTGCGCTGCAAGCGAAGAAGGTTAACCGCATCATTTTGTCACGTCCTGCTGTGGAGGCAGGAGAGAAGCTTGGCTTCTTGCCTGGAACGCTCAATGAAAAAATTGATCCCTATCTGCGCCCACTCTTTGATGCGCTACACGACATGATTGATATCGATTCAATCCCGCGCCTGATGCAATCAGGTGTGATTGAGGTAGCACCGCTTGCCTTTATGCGTGGTCGCACGTTGAACGACTCATTTATTATTTTGGATGAAGCACAGAACACAACGCCAGAACAGATGAAGATGTTCTTAACCCGCCTGGGCTTTGGTTCCAAGATGGTCATTACCGGCGATGTCACTCAGACCGATCTTCCCAACGGTCAGCGTTCCGGTCTTGCCATTATTCGCGACATCTTAAATGGCGTTGATGACATCTCCTTTATGGAGCTCACTGCAGATGACGTAGTTCGACACCGACTTATTGGTGACATTGTGAAGGCCTACGATGCCTATGATGCAACCAAATCGGCTCCTCGTTCACTTCGTAGCAACTAAGTCCTGTCATGAGCGTTGAGTTAACAAATCGTTCTGGGGCTTTGGTGCCAGAAAAGCAGATGCATTCACTTCTTAATTTTGGTATCACCTATATGGAACTCCACCCTGATTGCGCAATCTCACTGACCTTTGTTGATGTCACCGAGATGGAAGAGCTCCACATCAAATGGATGGATGAATCTGGACCGACCGATGTGCTCTCTTTTCCGATGGATCTTCCAGAACATGATGGTGAGATTGTGACTCTTGGTGACATTGTCATTGCACCAGCTGTTGCAGCTAAGCAAGCAAAAGATGCTGGTCACAGCACTGAAGCAGAAATCTATATCCTTGCTACCCATGGTCTGCTTCACATCCTTGGTTATGACCACGCAGATCCTGATGAAGAGAAAGTAATGTTTGCCCTGCAAGAGAAGATTGTGAAGGAGTGGTCACAGAAGTGAACCAAGTTCGAAAGAGCATCAGCCTTGCCCTGGCATTTATCTACACCCCGATTGCTAAGGGTGTGATTGCACTCGGTAATCTCATTACTCCCGATAAAGGATTTAAGTGGGGCCTATTTACCAACGAGAACGAGTTCCGAGAACTGATGGATCACGCCCACGTTCAAGGCCTGGTGGAATCTGATGAGCACGAGATGCTACAAAATGTATTTGAGTTAGGTGACACCTTGGTGCGCGAACTGATGGTCCACCGCACAGATATGGTCTGGATTGAACGAGATAAATCACTGCGCCAAGCACTTTCATTGGCGCTGCGCTCTGGGTATTCACGTATTCCAGTCACCGGTGAAAACATCGATAACATCATTGGCATTGCCTATGTGAAAGATTTAGCTAAGCGTGCGCTGGATCACCATGAAGCTGAGACCACTGAAAAAGTAGAGCAACACATACGCCCGGCTGTCTTTGTTCCGGAAAATAAAGAGGCGGCAGAGCTACTTAAAGAGATGCAGCGCGATCAGATTCACTTAGCAATCGTGGTTGATGAATACGGTGGCACCGCGGGCATCATCACCATTGAAGATATTATTGAAGAAATCGTGGGCGAGATTGCCGATGAATATGACGATGGCATTGAAGAATTTAACTGGATATCAGAGACAAAGGCGCGCGCTAAGGCTTCGATGCATATTGAAGATTTAGCCGATGAACTTAAAATTGAGATGGACCGCGATGAGTTTGAAGATGTAGATACTGTGGGCGGATATATGGCTGAAAAACTTGGCCGCGTTCCGATTGCTGGTTCGACCATCAACTTACATGGTTACTCCATTACCTCTGAGCGCCCCTTAGGTCGCCGTCGCCGAATTAGCTCAGTTATTATTGAGCGGCTGGATAAGGAGGTTGATGAGCATGAATAATCCAGAAGATGCAAAGCTGGTCACCCTTGCCACATCAACTCTTGCTCGCAGTGGAGCCGAACAAGCGGCAGCGCTGCGTGATTCAACCGGGCGCACCTATGTGGCAGTCAATGTCACATCACCATCACTGAACCTCGATGCCTTTGAAGCTGTGCTCACAGTTGCCCTCGCATCTGGAATTTCTGGAATTGAAAGCGTGGTGGCAACTGGATCAAGGCCTGAAAATGTGAAGGCAATTAAAGACTTCACACCAAGTGCGACCGTATTTTTCGTTGCAGTAAGCGGAGAAGTTATCTCGCTTTAGGCATCTGGCGCTAGGAAAAGATAAGATTGTCCAATGCGCGTCGTTCGATTTACTCCTTCACCTGATGCTGGACTAGGAAACGACCCACTCTTTGGAATTCTGGAAGATGATGATCAGATAACAATCATTTCCGGAGATCCGATTTATCACGGTATTCAAAAAACGGCAGCAAGAGTGGAGCTGGCAAAGGTGCGCCTGTTGGCCCCGGTCATCCCGCGCTCAAAGATTGTCTGCGTGGGAAAGAACTATGCCGACCACGCCGCTGAAATGGGCAGTGAAGTTCCGACAGAACCCATCATCTTCTTAAAACCAAATACATCTGTCATTGGCCCCGGCGACACCATTGTCTGGCCGGCGATGGCGCCAACGATTGATTACGAAGCAGAGCTGGCAATAGTTATTGGTCGAGTGTGTAAAGAGGTTCCGAAGGAGCGCGTGAAAGATGTGATCTTTGGCTACACCATGGCAAATGATGTGACTACGCGTGAGCTACAAAAGCGCGATGGACAATGGACTCGTGCTAAATCATTCGACACCTTCTGTCCCTTAGGCCCATGGATTGAAACTGAGTTTGTGCCTGGTACCCAGCGCATCTCGCTGACTGTTAATGGTGAAATCAAGCAGGACGCATCAATTTCACAGATGATGTTCGGTATTGAAGATATCGTGCACTTCGTTACCCAAGTGATGACCCTGCTACCTGGAGATGTGATCATTACTGGAACACCTGCTGGAATTGGTCCGCTACCTGAAAAATCTACCGTCACAGTTTCTATTGAGGGCCTGGGCGAGTTAACAAATAAAGTGAGTGCGCGACTATGAGTACAAAGAGAGCCGTAAAAGTTCGCTTTGCGCCATCGCCAACGGGAGACTTACACGTTGGAAATATTCGCACCGCACTCTTTGATTGGGCATATGCCCGTCACACTGGTGGCACATTCTTATTCCGGATTGAAGATACCGACACCACTCGCGTTACTGATGAATACATTCAGGCTGCCATCGACACACTTAAATGGCTTGGCTTGCAGTGGGATGAAGGTCCAGAGGTAGGTGGGGCTAATGGTCCTTACCTGCAATCACAGCGACTTGATATCTATGCCGAGTGGGCGCAGAAGTTTCTTACCCAAGGCGATGCCTATCACTGCTACTGCTCACCGGATGAGTTAGAAGCGGTGCGCGAAGGACAGCGCAAAGCAAATGTGGCACCGGGCTATAACGGACACTGTCGCGATTTAACTACCGAGCAGATTGCCGCCTTTAAGGCACAGGGCCGAGAAGCGGTAGTGCGTATGCGGATGCCTGATGGCAGCACCACCTTTACTGATGAGATTCGCGGAGATGTCACCTTCGATCATAAGTTTGTGCCGGACTTCGTCTTAGTGCGCGCAGATGGTTCACCTCTTTACACCTTGGCCGTTGCTATCGATGACATCCTCATGGGTGTTACCCATGTGCTGCGCGGAGAAGATTTACTTTCATCAACCCCGCGCCAGATTCGCGTTTATCAGGCGATGGGCGTGAAGTTAGATGATTACCCCGTCTTTGCCCACCTTCCCTTTGTGATGGGTCAAGATAATGCCAAGCTCTCTAAGCGAAACGGTGAAGTCTCTATCGCCTGGTATCGCGAACAAGGTTATTTGCCAGAAGCAATCTGTAATTACTTAGCACTGCTTGGTTGGTCACCTGGCGATGATCGGGAAAATATCTCCATGAAAGAACTCACCGAGCTCTTCACTGTCGAAAAAGTGCACTCATCACCTGCTCGCTTTGATATGAAAAAGCTGGAGGCGATTAACGGCGATAAAATCCGTGCGCTCTCACTCGAAGAGTTCACCACCTGGACCCTGCCCTTCTTGATAAAAGCCAACGTGATTGCCGGAAGTGCTGAAGAAATCGAGTTGGTAAAGCAGGCGCTACCTCTGATTCAAGAGCGCATCGTTAAGCTCGATGAGGCGCCAGCGCTGCTACGTTTCCTCTTTGTGAAAGAGTTTGCAGTTGACCCAGATGCGGTGGCAAAGATCAGTGATGATGCAGCCAAAGATATTCTTAAGCGCTCAAAGAAAGAGCTAGAAGCCTTGGCTGATTGGAACCACGAATCGATTGAAGGCGCTCTGCGCACCTCGCTGATCGAGGAGTTAGGACTCAAGCCACGTATTGCATTTACCGCACTTCGTATTGCAACAACAGGTAGCACCATCTCCCCACCTTTATTTGAATCGATGGAGTTACTTGGTAAAGAGGCCTGCCTGACTCGTATTTCTGCAGCTCTGGCTCTGTAATTTCTGGCGTGATGGTGGGGTAAACTTCCTACCTTGCCACATGGAAATAATTTAATATTGGGGTATGGGGTAATTGGCAGCCCTGCTGATTCTGGTTCAGTAAGTCTAGGTTCGAGTCCTGGTACCCCAGCTAATACAACTAAATATGTTTGTCCTAGTTATTTTTTGGCACGGCCCCGTCGTCTAGCGGCCTAGGACTCTGGCTTCTCAAGTCAGCTACGAGGGTTCGAATCCCTTCGGGGCTACAGTAAGGCACTAACATCTACGGAGATGAGATTGCATTGGCGATAACAGCGCGCGTTGACCTTAACGCCGAACAAGTTGCTGCCCTCTCATTGCTAGTGAGTGGGCGAATCTCACAAAATCAATCTGTGCTTGATGCACATGGGCGCGATGAATCAGCATTCCCGCCAGTGCAACCATCGGCAGTCGTCACCGTTAAATCCACTGAAGAAGTTTCAAAGGTCCTTGCATATTGCAATCAAGAGCAGATTCCGGTTGTCGCATTCGGTGTTGGCTCTTCCTTAGAAGGTCACGTCCTTCCACTCTTTGGCGGAATTTCACTGGATCTAAGTGAGATGGATCAGATTCTTGCCATTTCTCCGGATGACTTGACCGTCAAAGTACAAGCGGGCGTCAAGCGTATGGCGCTGAATAAGAAGTTATCTTCCGAAGGCTTGTTCTTCTCGGTAGATCCTGGCGCCGATGCCACTATCGGTGGAATGGCATCAACAGGAGCAGCTGGAACAACAACGGTGCGTTATGGCTCCATGCGAGAAAACGTATTAAAGCTCACTGCGGTACTTGCAGATGGAACGATTTTAGAAGTGGGGCGCGAGACCCGAAAGCTCTCCGCCGGCTATGACCTTACCCGTCTGATTGTTGGCTCCGAAGGAACGTTGGCGGTCATTACCGAAATTACCTTACGTCTCTTTGGAATTCCAGAGAAGATGGCTTCTGCCGTTTCTTGCTTTGCCTCCCTGGAAGATGGCGTGCAAGCAGCGATTGCCATTGTGCGATCAGGTGTTGCCATCGCGCGCTGTGAATTTCTTGATGCGCAGTCGATTAGAAATGTGAATAGCCACGACGGAATATCTCTTCAGGAAGCGCCCACATTGCTCTTTGAATTTCATGGTTCTCCGCGTGGTGTGGAAGAAGATGCACAGTTGGTGCAAGAAATCACCAGTGAATTTGGTGGAACTGACTTTAAGTGGACGACCGAAGAGGGCGAACGCAGAAAATTGTGGCAAGCGCGTCATAATGCCTATTGGGCAGGAATTGCAGCACACCCAGGAAAGCGTGGCATCAGTACTGACGCCGCTGTTCCACTTTCAAAACTAGCACAAGCTGTTGCGGTATCAGAGAAATTACTCAAGGAATCTGGTTTCCCCTTCTCAATTCTGGGACATGTGGCAGATGGTAATTTCCACTCGTTTATCATTACCGATCCCACAAAGCCAGAAGAGTTAGAACAGATACGTGAACTCACCCATGAGATGACTTCTCAGATTATTGCAATGGGGGGCACGTGCACGGGCGAACATGGAATTGGTGCCGGCAAGATTGATTCATTGGTAGAAGAAGCGGGTGCGGCTTCGGTTGCGGTGATGCGCGCGATTAAGGCTACCCTTGACCCCAACGGCATTTTGAATCCTGGAAAGATATTTAGCTAATTTTATTTTCTAGGTTTTTTCAAAGTGTTGATGTAGAGTAAAAGTATGAAGATAGCAAGATTTGGTAAAATTGGTTCCGAGCGCCCAGCGGTAATGATCAGCGATAACAAAGCTGTCTATGTCGATTCTCTGATTAAAGATTGGAATCGAGATGAGCTGGAAGCCGGAGCGCTTAAAAAAGTGCGCTCAGCAGATCTCTCCCTCCTAGAGTCATTTGATATTGCAGGCCTGCGTATTGGCAGCCCAGTAGCACGCCCCACCAAGCTCATTTGCATTGGACTTAACTATGCGCGCCATGCCGCTGAATCAGGAATGACACCACCACCAGAGCCTGTTGTATTCATGAAGGCGCCCGATTGTTTAGTAGGACCCAATGACGACATCGTTATTCCACCGAATTCAACAGCTACTGATTACGAAGTAGAACTTGCCATTGTGATTGGAAAGCGCGCGCTGTATTTAAAGAGTGAAGCAGAAGCTCGCGACTACATTCTTGGATACTCCATAGGTCAAGATGTCAGCGAACGCCACTGGCAAATTGAGCGGGCCGGACAATGGGTTAAGGGTAAATCGTTTCCAACCTATAACCCGATGGGGCCTGTCATTGTTACTGGCGATGAGTTCGAACCTGATGATGTGCGCGTGTATTGCACGGTTGATGGCGAGAAGCGCCAAGATTCACGCACTAGCGATCTAATTTACGGAATCAGTCACATTGTTTGGTATGTCAGCCAATTTATGGAGCTACACCCAGGAGATATCATCAACACTGGAACTCCAGAAGGTGTGGGATTTGGCTTTAAACCACCTAAGTACCTACGTGCAGGCCAAGAAGTGATTACCGGTATTGAGGGCATTGGCGAGATACGTTCAAAGACTGTGGCGCACAGCTAATTCAGTTACAGCTGGGCAACACGAGTCTTTGCAATATCAACCAATAACTTGGCATCGACATCCCAATCAACGGGAACCTGAATCGTCTTCTTATTTACTTTGTATTCTGTGAGCTTAGGTGCGAACTTAGCGATGATTCCATCACCCCACGGACCAATTAGAAGATGGTTTTTCAATACTGAAACACCCAGAATGTAATCTTCGCCTAACTTAAGCATTGGGTGATTCCAAGCAATGACGACTTTCATTTCGGGATATTTCACCTGTATTGCTTTAAAGATTGCCTTCACCGTCTTCTTCTTCACCGCATCGTGCGGCTCGAGATAACTTGTCAGAGTGGTAAACAGCTTTGAAGTACTCGAACCTCGGTGTGACATCACCACTGCATTGGCGTGTGCCTGACTAAAGCCATGCTCTTGCCGCAAGTAGGCAATCTGGGCTGGATATTTATCTGCATCCAGCTCTTTAAGGCGCCCAAACCAATAAGACATCGGCTGGCCATACTTCTTCTCTATTGCAGGAAAGAAGGCGGAGCGATCCCCGCTTTGTGTGGCCATAAGTGAATTCTAACGCTGCGACTTATGCCGATCAGCCATCATATCCATGAGCGCAAAGAGCACTCCGGAGACAACGAATGTCATATGAATACCAATGCGCCATCCTTCACGCTTGGCATCATAAGTTCCTTCTTGCATAAAGTCTTTGAGAAGCTCAATGACTGAGATTGCAACTAACGAGCCAATGAGCTTGATCTTGAGGCCGCTGAAATCAACGTGACCCATCCAGTGTGGCCGATCTTCAGAGCCTTCCGCAATTGCCATCTTCGAAACAAAGTTTTCATACCCAGCAAAGAGCACGATGATGATCAAGTTGGCCAGTAGCACTGTGTCGAGAAGTTCAAGTACTTCAAGAGTTACTTCTCCGGTTGTGAGATCTGTCAGGTGAGTAATCATGTGCCAGAAGGCGTCAAAGAAGCGGAACAAGATTGGTACTAGGGCAAGTGCGAGTCCTAAATACAGGGGAGCAAGTAACCAGCGACTGGCAAAGATAATCTTTTCAATAAGTCCTTCTAGCATCTTCACATAACCTCCGAGTTGGCTCGCCCTCGAGTGAAGGCATGCCGAAATTATTACAGCCACCTACCCGACTTCTTGGGAAAAAGGGCAACATGGCTTACTAATATTTCCTGAGAATCCCTTTTCCACGAGAAACCATGCTCACTCTGCCGTCGAAAGCTAACTACGGCAGTTGCACCACCTTCTCCACTATCTCTTCGGCAGTTGCCGCAGCACCTAACTCAACGCTGACGTTGGTAGCAAAGCCGCGCAGTGTGGCCTCTGATAACAAGACCATCTGCGCTGCTATATCTGTCATCCAATAAAAAGCGCCCGGACCCACTTGTTCAATCAGCTCGGCTGCTCGCTCAAGTGCCTCATCACTAAACTTTTCAGAGTCATTGCGATTATCAGCTAGAACTCGTAAGAGATATTCACGAATATCGGTGGCATCACGGCGCACCTGTTGATGTCTATCCAGGATCTGCGTTAACTCACGATCCATCGCCTTATGTCGAAACCAGTTGAACATGAGCTGACTCTAGATCTGGGCACTGACATCAGGTCAGAACTATGCTCTGCCCATGACCCTGGCAACCCGCGCCCTGGCAGCGATGCTGCTCATCGCTGGTATTGCCCACTTCATCGCTCCTAAATCACTTGATGCCATCGTTCCGGCATTCCTACCTGGCGGCCCACGCCTTTGGACATACTTAAGTGGCGCGGCAGAGATTGCAATTGGCCTGGCACTGCTAGCGCCACTATCAATGAAGATCGGCACAATATCTATTCGACTGCTTGCTGTCTATGCCGCACTCTTTCTCTTTATCGCCGTCTATCCTGCAAATATCAAGATGGCTATCGATTGGCGTGATCGCCCGATGCCATATCCACTCATCGCTTTCGCACGGCTACCTCTGCAATTTGGATTGTTCTATTGGGCTTGGTCAATTATTAAAGCGTTAAAGCGGTAGCTAAAGATATGAAAGCAAAGACCAAGAACGGATTTGCCCCCAAAGTCTGCCTTCGATGCAATTTGGAGTTTGAATGGCGAAAGAAGTGGGCCCGTGATTGGGAGAATGTGAAATATTGTTCCGAGAAATGTAAAGCAGGCAAGTAGCTGTAGTATCGGCCAGTAGTGAATCAGGAAAGACTAATTAGGAAAGAAGGAAATCATGGGCGCTTGTCAGTGCGGTCACACCAGAGATGAAGAGAAGAATTGCGATGGAACACATAAGGTCGTAAAGGCCGTCAAAGAAGATTTAGCTGTGAAGTTAGAGGCTGCTGGCTTTCCACATGCCTCTGAATTTGTGAAGAATAACTAAGTACTTTTCTTCGCATTTAATATGGGGGTAAGTCTGCCTCCCACTGCCATCGCTGCTCCAATCAGAACCAAGTTCTTGACGATGTACTGACCTTCGAGAGTTAAGTTAAAAGGTATTTCTATAAAACAGACCTCGGGGAGCAGTACCAGCGGTAAGAAGGTGCCGGGCATTTGTAGGGCAAGCAGAAATAGCCCAACTCGGATAAATGAAGGCACCAGCAGACAGAGGCCGATTGCGGCCTCCCAAATACCCAAAATGGGAATGAAAATATCTGGGTTAAACCAGTAGACGGTTTTTGTAATGAGATCATTAGCCGGGCTATCACCGAAAACTTTCAGCACGCCAAACCAAATGAAGACAATACCAAGTGAGATTCGAAGCGCGGGCAAACTCACCTTATTCAAAAATGTAATCAGATTAAGGTCAAACTTTTTAATATCGCTTAATTCACGTAATTGCATTTTCAGTTCTCCATTCGCACTGATTAGATTCTACTCGCCTTGAACTCACTAGGTGAGTTAGAATTCTGGAGCGTGAAGATATGGGGTGACTCAAAGATGGTTGAGATAACAGTCATTTATGATGGCCAGTGCCAGTTATGTAAAAACTCCATTTCTTGGGTAAGTAAGAAATTAACCATTACCGCGCTAGATTTTCACACCGCAGACCTCGCTCAATTCCAGTTGAGCACAGAGCAATGTTCGCGTGAGGTCTTTGTGATCACCGAAGTCAAGCGCTATAGCGGTGCGCAAGCAGTTGCCTTCTTACTTAAAGTGCGAGGTAACAGAGTTCTTTCAGCGCTGCTTACTCTTTCTGGCCCCATTGGTCGCACTGGCTATCGCTGGGTGGCCGGACATAGAAACTCATGGCCGGTCAAGGCTCTTTCCAGGATTTTAGAAAACTAAATCCTTCCTTGCTCTAACCCTTTAAGTACTTCCTTCGCCCGCATTTTCAGCTCTGGCAGATCACTTAAGCGATTGAGTCCATACACCTGTTGGCTCATGCGATGGTTTTTAGCAAAAGTTTCTTTATGACGATCGAGAAAATCCCAATACAAAGTCGTAAAGGGACAGGCCTTAGCGCCGACTCGTAACTTTGGGTCATAGACGCATGGTTTGCAGTAGTTAGACATACGAGAGATATAGGCACCACCTGCGGCATAGGGCTTAGTCATCATCGCCCCGCCATCGGCATGCACTCCCATACCAATCACATTGGGCACCATCACCCACTCGGTGGCATCGATAAAAACTTCGCGCATCCAATCAAGGAATTCCTGCGGGTTTGTGCCAGTAACTAGCGCTAAGTTTGAGATCACCATCAGCCGTGGAATGTGATGCACCCAGGCGCGATCTTGGATATCGCCCACAATCTCTTTCATGCAATTCATCTGCGTGGCAGACGGGTCAGAAAAGAGCGGCAGTAGTTTTCTGGTGGCAGCTAACTGATTGTTATTGCGGTAATCAGGGCCAAGAAACCAATACATACCATTGACATACTCGCGCCAGCCAATGAGCTGGCGGATGAAACCTTCAGCTGATGCAATTGGAATAGCACCTGTCTTAAATGCCTTCATCGCAGCGTGAATGACTTCACTGGGATGCAAGAGGCCATTGTTCAGATAAGGAGAGAGAAGTGAATGATGCAGCGCCCAGTTATCAGTTGTCATGGCATCTTCGAGCGGACCGAATTCAGCGAAGTGGTTGTCAATAAAGTTTTGCAGCACCTTCAGTGCGCCCTTGCGAGTAGTGGCCCAGGTTGGGGTGACGGTAAATGAAAGTTCACTCGCTACTTCAAGATCAATCTTATCTCGCTTGTGTTCTAGATATGCCGGTCCCTCATATTTCTTAGGCGGTGGCAGCCGATTCTCTTTATCAAAATTCCACGCACCACCTTCGGGCTCTTTGCCATCCATCAGAACATTTAGCCGGGTGCGCTGCTTGCGATAGAAGTTCTCCATCAAATAAGACTTTTGCTCATCAGCCCATTGAGTAAAGAGCGGGCGAGGAGTTAAGAAGAAATCATTGTCAACAAATTCTGCGCCATAGCTTTGAAGCGCTTCATAATGCCTAAAAGAGCTTGGCTCGGCGCAGATGACGGGAAGTGCTGCATATTTCTTTGCAATCTCTTTCAAGCCAGCGATCGTGGTCGGCGCTTTAACGTATTCCACTGTGAAGCCTTCGGTCTCTAATGATTGTGCGAAGTGGCGAGCACTAGAGATGAGAAAGAAGAGCCGCTCTTGATGCCAATTGCGCCCAGTTGTCATGCGGGCACTTTCGACCATGGCAATCAGATCAGTGGCTGGGTTGGCCTCTTTTAAGGCGCCAAAGTTGCGATGCAGGTGGTCGAATGGGATATAGATAATCCGCTTGAGTGCATCTTTCTTGGACATGAGGGCAATGGTAGGTCACTGCGCTCGAGGTCACAGCGTGGAGGAGGCCTTTGAATTAGAGGGGAAGGATTGATTCGCAGAGGTTTCACAGGCCGGGGGTAGCCATGATTTAACCTCATTTGTCACTAAGAGTTCAAATTCTGTTCACCAAAGTCACCGGAAAGCAATCATGCTTGAAAGTTAGCCTCTCACTTGCTAAAAACCACTTAAATCTCATGGAGGATACTTTGAAAATCAAGAATGCCATTGCGGCATTAGCAGTGACTGCACTAGTTGCTCCGATGTCACTTGCAGATGCAAGCACGTTTACAGATACCGGAAGCCCTGTAACTCTGACTATTTTACATAATAACGATGGTGAGTCCGCACTCCTACCTGAGCAGTCATACACACTGCCCCAAGGTAAATTGATTTACGGCAGTGCGGCAGCATTTTCAACTGTGATGAAACGAGAAATTAGCTCAGCTAAGAATAGAGGCAACGCCGTGGTCTCACTCTATGCCGGAGACTCTTTTCTTGCTAGTAAAAATCTAATTTGTTCAGATCCAGCAAACAGTGCTTCAACTATCCCTGTTTATGACGGACTGGCGCAATCAATGATGCCGTATGACGCGCACATCTTGGGAAATCATGAATTTGATTACGGAACCGGATTTCTTAACCGTTACATCAATTCCTTCACCCAAAAACTTCGCTACCAGTTCCTTTCTGGTAACTTAGATTTTTCTAAGAACGCTGATCTTTCACCCATGACCTCAAAGTCAGGACAGATTATTCGGGCACGGCACACTGGCAAGAAAGTCGGACAGTCATATATACACAAGGATTACACAACTGGAGCCATTTTTGGAGTAGTAAGCGCGGTGACTCCAACTCTTCGCACAATCTCCTCACCAGGAACAACTAAAGTCACAACGATAGACATTCCAGCCACAGCGGCACTACTAAACAAGCAGGTAGAGGCGCTAGAAGCACAGGGTGTCAATAAGATTATCTTGGTGAGCCATCTGCAGGGCGTTGCCTATGACAAGGAGCTAGTAGCGCTACTAAAGAATGTAGATGTTGCGGTCGCCGGCGGTGGCGATGACCTTCTCACCAGCCCAGATGTTGCTGAGAGTATTCAGCTCATTCCAGGTGAAGGTAAGCCTGTTGGTAAGTACCCAGAGATGGTTAAGGATGCTAATGGTGTCGATGTTCCACTTATCACCACCAAGGGCAACTACAACTACCTCGGTCGCTTTGATATCTCATTCGATGCCGATGGCAAGCTGTCCTCATATAACAAGACCACTTCATATCCACGAAGAGTTATCCCTTATTCATCAGTTGCGGGCGCACTTGGCGTGACTGATGCAGTCGCTCCAGATAAGCGCATCGTGGAAGCAGTGGAAAAGCCACTCAACACCTGCCTAACCGGATTTGCTAAGCCAATTGCCTCAAGTCAGATTGTTCTGGCCACAGATCGCGGCAGTGCAACTGTCTTGGGTGTCAGAACTGCTGAGACCAATGGTGGCAATCTAGTTGCTGACTCATTCGTGCAGGCTTACTCCAGTAGAGCTGCGGCAGCTGGTTTGCCTGCTGCTGGAACTGCTAATCCACTTGTTGCTGTGCAAAACGGTGGCGGAATCAGACAAGGTGGTGGAACCACACTGCCTACTACAGGTGTAGTCGGGGCAATTAACCGAGGCAATACCTTTGATCTACTTCCATTCGATAATCGCCTGGTCGCGGTGACAAATGTCAGCGCAACAGATATGAAAGAGATATTCGAAAGATCATGTTCGGTCAGCACCTCAGGTGGCGGACAGTTCCTTCAATTTAGTGGCATGAAGGTATCGTGCTCAAGAACTGAGAGTGCAACTGTGATCTCAACTCCAACCGGAGATGCATATGCCGGAACAATTACTACACCTGGCAAGCGAGTAAAGGAGATCACACTCAGTGATGGCCGCGCTCTTGTGAAAGATGGAGCAGTTGTTGCGGGTGCGCCGGCGGTCACAATTGTCACCAATCAGTTCACTGCCGATGGTGGAGATAACTATCCAACATTCCAGAAATTGACCAAGGTCGGATTCGGAATCTCCTATGAGCAGGCACTCTATGACTATCTCTTAAGCTTTGCTAAGAACAGCGCAGGGTTACCAGAGATACCAGCAAGTGATGCACGCTATAGCAAGACAACCGGAGAAGGTCGCTTTACCTGGTTGCCATAATCTAAAGCAGTAGAAAATCCCCGCTCATTCTTGGTGCAATCGGGCCACAGAGTGAGTGGGGATTTTTTGCGCTCCACTGGCAGAGCCAATAATTTGAACCAGTAAAGGCGAGAATCTTCAGGTATCGTCTTCCCATGCGCAAACTGCTCATCACAGTGCTGGTATTAGCCTTCATGGCAAGTGCACCCGCCTATGCGCATCAACCCGTTGATTTACTTAAAACAGATACCACTGCTGCCAAAGGTCCACTCCTAGTTGATGGAACTATTTCATATGCAGTTCGCGCAGCCTTTAGCAAGGCAGGAGAGAAGAAAGGCTTTCGGGCAGCTTTTGCCCAAGGAGATGGCCTAAGCGTTGAATATCTCATTGTTGATAAGAAACCAGAGAACTCTCTTCGCCCAACTCAACTACCTACTCTTGTGATGACTAGTCCCAAAGGAACATCGCTCACGATCAAGTTCACTGAGCGGACAAAGTTCCCCTACAGTGGAGTTAATTACCTCTACCTTGCCAGATATCAGGCGGTAGCAGAAGCCGGTGAATATAGCTTTCTAGTGACAGCCAAAAGAAAAGCTTCCATCATTCTGTCTGTGGGAGTAAAAGAGATACCTGGTGAAGTATTGCGTGGGGCTAAACCAACACCTTCCCTAACTCCGGCTCCTGCTACAACACCAACACCAACGCCAAGTGCAGCTGCAACATCAACTCCAGCACCAGCACCAGCACCAACAAAGGTCGGATACACCATGGCACAAGTACGTGCCAATAACTCTGCCAGCAACTGCTGGTCTGTTATCGATGACTCTGTCTATGACTTAACAAAATGGATTAATTCCCACCCAGGTGGATCGGGTGCAATCGTTGGTCTATGTGGCACTGATGGAAGTAGCGCATTTTCAGCAAAGCATGGCAATCAGTCACGTCCTGCAGCCCAGCTCAGTTCCTATCGTTTGGGACCACTAGAGAAGTAATCTTTCTTTTATCCCTTCTCACCAAGACTCTAAGCAAACAAAGGAAAAAGACCCCACCATTTCTGATGAGGTCTTTATCTTGTAGTTCAGTGTTTGAAACAGCCCCTTAACGCAATTGCAGGCTATCAGGCTTACCTGACGAATAGCCCTCCAGAAATTGCACCACGACACAATCTGTAATTGGATTACCCACATGCCAGAGCTGCCTGAGGTTGAAACAGTACGCAGAGGATTGGCTCATTTTCTGATCGGCTACCGATTCAAAAGTGCCGAAGGCCTTCATCCCCGAGTAGTAAAGCCAGCATCGCTGCAACCACTTTCAGCTGTTGTTGGCGCGCATATTAAGGGCATTAATCGCCGCGGTAAGTTCTTATGGTTTGAACTCGATCGCGAGCTCGCACTGGTTGCCCACTTAGGAATGTCGGGTCAGTTTCTAGTAGCACGCAAGGATCGCCCAGCACCAGGCCATGTGCGGGCGCACTTTGAGTTAAGTAAAGGATTTAAAAAGCAGGAGCTGCTCTTTAGAGATCAGCGCACCTTTGGTTGGTTATCGGTAGAGCAGTTAACCGATGGCATCCCACAATCTGCCCGCCACATCGCACTAGATCCCTTTGATGCAGCCTTTGATCGCAGCGCGGTGATAGCCAGAATGAAAGCTCGCAAAGCAGCGATTAAGAGTGTGATCCTGAATCAAGAGATTATGAGTGGGGTCGGCAATATCTATGCTGATGAATCCTTATGGCGAGCAAAGATTCACCCAGAGATCCCCGCATGTGAGTTAAGTGTGAAGAAGATTGGCTCACTCGTAGATGCGGCCGTGCAAGTGATGGCAGAGGCGGTAGAAGTAGGCGGCACCTCATTTGATGCCATGTATATCAACGTCAATGGCGAGAGCGGATTCTTTGAAACATCCTTAGCTGCCTACGGCCAAGAAGGTGAGCCATGTCCACGGTGTGGTCGGGGGATTAGAAGAATTGCCTTTGGTAACAGGTCCTCACATTATTGTCCGAAGTGTCAGGTGCGGACCTAGCCTTAGAGCGCACCCCCTTGATTTATAGCGCCCAGGCACCACGAGTAGCGCTACGGCGCCTGCCCTACATGCCAAATCCGAACCTGCTTCTATCCTGACCAAATACCCGTAGTCTTTCGAAAATAGTAGATAGTTGATAAAAAAGTTGGAAATCTCTTGACTCATACGCAGAGCCGAGGGTTAGAGTAACGATTCCACGAGTCGGAAAGGGTCGTATCTGTGAAAAAATATAAATCTATAGTTGGTATTGGGGTTGTGCTAACACTATTGGCGCTAACCGGTTGCGGTTCAGGTTCGTCAGATGAAAATGCAGGTTCTACAGAAGAGGCTGGAGCGTATACCCCGGTTCTTACCGGTGGAATTCCGGGAGCACTCCTTCCTGAGGAACTTAAGCTCTGGAAATATGATTTTGCAACAGCTAAGTACACACCTACAGAAGGCGATGCTCAGTCCTATGTAGTTAATCTAGTGAAGCCAGATAAGACTTTTACCCTTGCACACATGGATGGTTGGGCAACTAATCCATTTGCCATTCCGATTGCCAAAGGTATTGCCAAGCTCTCCAAAGATCTTGGTTTGAAACTCATCTATTGTGATGCAGAGTTCAAGCCTGAGAAAGCAATTTCATGTGCTGAGATTCTTGCAAGTCAAAAGCCTGATTTTGTAATTGCCGGAAACTGGCAAGGCGGCGCGGCTGCAGCGATCATGGCTATTTTTGATAAGGCCAAGATTCCAGCAGCTTCTATCGATGTTTCCCATCCAAATGCAGTTTTCTTCGGTGCTAGTAACTATGCCTCTGGAGTTGTTGGAGGAAAAGCAGCAGGAGAGTATGCAAAAGCAAACTGGGACTGTAAGGATGTTTGGGTCTTCATGGGAGAGAACCTAGAAGAGGGCGAAGCGGCAGATTTGCGACTCGTCGGATTCGCTGATGGAGTACAAGAAGTTTGCGGTGCATTGCCTGCTGATCGGATAGACCGTATGCGACTATCTGCTGGAACAGCAGATCAAGCAATCACAGTGACGACAGACTGGTTAACTGCACACCCAGAAGCTAAACATATTCTCTCAGGGACAATCGACGATGAGCGAGCAAACGGAATGGCTAAAGCATTCGTTGCTACAAAGAGAGATGGAATGGTCGTCGGTCAAGGTTGCGACTCTGTTGGCATTGCTGTCGTAAAGATGGCTCCTGCATCAGAGAATAGATTCTTAGGATGCGCGGCCTATTACCCTGAAAAATATGGTGACTATTTAGTCAGCATTGCACTAGATGTTATGGCTGGAAAAGCTGTTCCACAGGAAATACATATGGAACACACATTCCTAGACCATGACACGATTGGCACTGTATACAAGTGACAGAACACCCGATACTCAGGACTGCTAACCTCTCAAAAAGTTTTGGGAGTGTTAGCGTCCTGAGTTCAATCGACTTCCACGTTGACCCCAATGAATCTTTAGGATTGATTGGGGACAACGGGGCGGGCAAATCCACCCTTATGAAAATTCTTGCCGGTGTTTATGCACCTTCTGGGGGAGAAATCTTCTTCAATGGCGCTCCGGTAACATTTAAAAATCCACAAGATGCCCGAGCTGCAGGAATAGAAATTATCTACCAAGATTTGGCCCTATGTAATGATCTTGATGTTGCTTCAAACATTTTCCTTGGCAGAGAATCTACGAAAAACATAGGCATTGCTCGATTGCTAGATCGTCACGGCATGATGCAAGAAGCGAGAGCGGCTCTGGCAGAGCTAGGGGCTGATATCGCTCCAGATCAGCTAGTTGGATCGATGTCGGGTGGACAGCGGCAACTTATTTCAGTGGCTAGAGCCCTACAGTTCTCACCAAAACTCCTTCTTATGGATGAACCGACAGCAGCGCTATCAAATACAAAGATCCATCTTTTATTGGATCTAGTGAAGAATCTGAAGAAAAAGGGAATTTCGGTCGTCTTTATTAGTCACAGATTTACAGATCTGATAGCTGTTTGTGACCGCATTGTTGCAATGAGAGAAGGCAAAATTAGCGCTGAGATTAAGCCCGCTGATACTAAACCCTCTGATTTGATGTCAATTATGCAAACGGCTTTGAGTGGCGAGGAGATCTTGTGAGGATGAACACTGCAGCGCTCAATAGATTTGAGAAGTCTCCAAAAATTTTGCGGTCAATTAAGAAGTTCTTAGGCCCAACAGGCTTTGGTCTCCTTGTTGCGCTAATCCTGGAGCTGATTATTTTTGCGAGCCTATCTCCATATTTCTTTAGTTCAACTAATTTTTCCAATATCGGCCGGGCAATGGTCATTATTGGTATCGGATCTATTGGCGCCACAATTGTAATTATTTCTGGCGGCTTTGACCTTTCCGTTGGTTCAGTGATGGCAGCTTCTGGAATGTTGGCCGCTTTTGTCATCAACCAAGGTCAATCCAACCTAGTTGGTGTAGTGCTAGCCCTGATGCTTGGCTGCGTCATTGGATTACTCAATGGTTTTGTCATCGGCTACCTCCGAATCAATCCCTTAATCGCAACGCTAGCGATGCTCTCTATCGTAAGGGGCTTGGCATACATCATCAGTGGTGGAGATGCTGTGATTGTTTCTAACTCTTCCTTCCTAGCAATTGGCACAGATTCTCTATTTGGTGTTCCCTTGACGGTCTGGATATTTGTCACTCTCTTTTTAAGTGTCGGATTCCTCATGCCGCGAACACACTTTGGCAGGTATGTGTACGCCATCGGATCTAATTCTAGGGCGGCTCGACTAGCAGGTATTTTTGTTAATCGATGGACCCTGGTTTTTTATGCATTCTCTGGCACTACCGCCGCATTGGCCGGATACGTCACGGTAGCTCGCACCGGACAGGCTGAGCCAAGTGCAAATATCGGAGCAGAACTAGACATGATAACTGCGGTAATTCTTGGCGGAGCAAGTCTCAGTGGTGGCAAAGGAAGGCTTGTTGGAACCTTTTTAGCGATAGTCGTTCTAGCAATTTTAGCTAATGGACTTATCCTGATCGGTGTACCTTCTTATTGGCAACTCCCAGTGAAAGGTTGCGTTCTCATGGGCGCAATCATCTGGGGAGAACTGCATAATTCCTCTCGTGATAAGTCGTAAATGATGGAAAGATTATGTTTCCTTATTCATTTGTTTGAAGATGCTGGGTCAGAATACGACCAAAGGCACGATGATATTTGGCCAGAAATGGAGGAAGCTGTGGCAGCCGCTGGCTTTAGAAATTACTCACTATTTAGGCTGGGAGAGCTTGCTGTGGGCTATGCCGAATGCGAACCGGATATAGAGACGGTTTTAGAAAAGATGGCTACCTTCGATGTTGAACATAAGTGGAATGCATCCCTAATACATGTCATTAAAAATGCTGCTGGTGAAAATGGTGGCTTGATCAATGTCCCTGAGGTATGGCATCTTAAAATGAAGAATTCAAGAGAGTGAGCAAGATTCGAGCAGGCGTCATCGGTGCTGGCTCTTGGGCAGCAGTGGCTCATCTGCCTGCTTTGCGGGATCGAGATGATGTTGAGATAGTCGCAGTGTGTCGAAAAGGTGACCAATTGCTCGCCAGCCTAAAGCAGGAATTTTCGGTAGGCATTGCCTCTGAAGATTATATGGATGTAGTAAATCAAGAGCTGGATGTAATCATCGTCGCTTCCCCGCCCAACCTTCATCATGAGCATGCAGCGGCCGCCCTTCGTTCCGGAGCCCACGTACTATGCGAAAAACCAATGACAATTTCTGCAGCGCAGAGCTGGGATCTAGTAAAGATTGCGAAGGAAGTGAAGCGAGAGTTGCTCGTAGGATTTAGCTGGAACTACATGCCAATGGTTCAGCAAGCATATGAACAGCTCCAACGTAAGGGCATCGGCGAACTAGAACAAATGAGTATGCAAATGGCAACACAAACTCGGGAGTTGTTGGCCAACCTCGGACCATATCCGGGAGCTTCTACTGAACAAGTTCCTGAGCAAGATACCTGGACCAATCCAAAGAACTCCGGCGGCGGCTATGGTCAGGCACAGTTATCTCATGCACTCGGTTTAGCTTTTCGCCTGCAACCGCAACGAGTCGCTGAAGCCTTTGCCTTTATGAGTTCACCACGGAATGCACCCGTTGAACTCCATGATGCAATTTCCTATAAGTTTTCAAATGGTGCCATTGGCACACTCTCGGGCGGATCTAGCCATATGGGTGCATGGCAGAACAAGGACGAATTACAGGTACGAGCCATTGGCGATCAAGGACAATTCTTAATTGATCTCCATCGCGAATGTGCCTATTTTTGGTACGTCGATGGAACAGAGATAAATATGAAACTACCTCCTAATGCTGGAGCAGTAGATAACTTTGCCGCCGCAAATGCGCTAGTTGATGTCGCGCTAGGTAATCTGCAAGCTAATCGAGCACCCGGTGAGCTGGGTGCGCTGACAGTAGAAGCGTTAGAACTTGCCTACCAAAGTGCATCACTTGGGAAAATTGCCGTCTCTCAAGTAAAAAACTTATGAAAATTACTGAGATCAAAAGTGCCATCTATGAGATGGCACCATCTAACTCGGCTGATTATCGTTACACCCGCATTCGCATTACCCAAGTCTTAACTGACGAAGGAGTTACTGGGTATGGATTTTGTGATGTTGATAATGAATCGCTCATCAAAGAAATCAAACCCGGTTTAATTGGCAAAGATCCTCGAAATATCATTGAAATTCTTGGCGCCGGCCTGCTTAAAGGATTTGCTAGCTTAGAAAATGCACTGTGGGATATCTCTGGCAAAGTCGCGGGAGTTCCCGTGCGCAATCTTTTAGGTTCGACAAAAGAATCAATGGATTATTACCTTACCTGTGTGTGGCCGGGTAAAGATGATCAGTCACACCTTTCACCTGATCAACAGGCAGAGCAAATTGCCATCTATTACGCAATGGGGCATCGAAAGTTTAAGTTCCGTAGCTGGCGGCAAAATCCATTAATTGATGTCGAAGTAGTAAGAAAAATTCGCGAATTGGTGGGTGGTCGCGACAAAATAGAATTGATGATTGACCGCACCGCTCATTACCCCGGATGGGTTTGGAGTTATAAAGAGGCACTTGATGCTGCAATGAGATTCCAAGAATTAGATGTAACTTGGCTGGAAGAGCCATTTGCTCAAGATGATCTAGATTCCTACCGGCGCTTGGCTAAGGAGGTCGAGATACCTATCACCGGTGGTGAGTGGACATATGATTTATCAATTTTTCTCGAATACATCTCCACTAGAGCAGTGGACATCATTCAGCCTGATGTCTGTATTGCTGGTGGCATCTGGCCAACTCGGTTGGTGGGAGCGCTGGCACAGGCTTACGGTACTGACTGCATCCTGCATGGCACCAACGGCCCAGATTTAGCGGCATCTTTACAAGTTGCTGCAACTATTCCAAGTTGTCGGATGATGGAAGTTGCACTTGTTTTTCCGCCTCTCACACCAGAAGAGATGTACTCACCCCTGAAACGGATTCTAAATAGCGATTATCTGTTTAAGTTTGATCAGGGCAAAATTATCTTGCCAACAGCGCCCGGTCTTGGTGTTGAGATTAACGAGGATGCACTCGCAAAATGCACAATTGTTGGTTAGATCAGTAGACCATTTAGTAATGTCGCGAGTCTTAGCCCCAGTTTGTGCTAATTCTTAGCGACTGCCGGCATATAACCTAAATGAGCTCCACCATCTACATCTAGCGCGCAGCCGGTAAGAAATGCTGCTTCATCTGAAATAAAGAAAGTAACAGTCTTTGTGACATCAGCTTCAGTGGGATTGCGCCCCAATGGAAAGGCAGCAGCTGCCGCAGATTTAACTTGCTCTACAGATATATTCCCAGTTTGAGATTTCCAATTTGCTACTTGTTGGCCCATTCCTGTGGTTGGAACTCCCACGGGGCAGACGCAATTGACCGTGACTTGAGTAGGCGCCAATTCGATTGCAGATGATTCAATCAAACCAATAAGCCCAAATTTTGAGGCACAGTAGGCTTGAACTTGAGCATAGCCTCGTTTGCCGGCATCTGAAGAGATTGCAACTATTCGTCCTCGACCGCTATCAATGAGGTGTTTAGATGCGGCTTGAATGGCAAAAAAAGCACCTTTTAGGTTTACATCAAGGGTGAGATCCCAATCTGCTTCACTGACTTCATTCATTGGCTTGATATGTATAACGCCAGCGGAAATCACCAAGGTGTCCAATCCCTTGAACTCCTTATTTACACGCTCGACTGCAGCTATGAGCTCTGCCTGATTCCTGACATCAGCTTCAATAGAGATTGCATTGGAGCCTAACTCCTTTACCGCTAAGGCTAGATTCGGAGCCGAGTTATCAACCAGGGCAACTTTGGCACCCGCAGAGATCATTTCCCGAGCGATATCAAGCCCGAAGCCGGAAGCGCCCCCAGTGATGAGAACCTTTCGGTTTGTTGCGATGGTCATGTTGTGATCCCCTTTGTGGAGTTAGCCTTGGTAGAGATACTTCTTTACTGCTTTTTCATCGATGGTTATACCCAAACCAGGAGTGTTGGGTACAGCAATCCAGCCATCTTTTTGTTCAATGGGGTTCTCAACTAATTCATGTTGCATAGGAGATGGTGCTGGCTTTAGCTCAAAGACCTCTCCATTTGTGGAGGCCGCATAGACGTGAAGTGAGGCGGCAGTATTGATGGCACTGGACCAAGAATGAGGCACAAAACGCACTCTTTGGGTGAGGGCATCATCAACGATGGCTTTCATTCCGCTGATTCCTTCAACGCGTCCAGGATCAACCAAAATGATATCAATGGCCTTACTACGCACTAAGCGTTGATAGTCATGCAAGGTCCAGCAGCGTTCTCCAGTGGCAAGGGCAGTGGGAACTCTTGACTTCATTTGTCGATAGCCGTCATGATCGTCGTGATGTAGCGCATCTTCAAACCAGGTCAGATTTACTTCTAGTAAATCTTCCGCCATTGTGGCAGCGTGACTTGCACTCCATTTTGCAAGAGCAGAGACATCTATCGCCATTCCCATATCTGGGCCAATTGCCTCGCGGACAGTACGGGCAACTTTCATATCTCGAACTCGGTTTGTGCCAAATCCCGCTTCCGGAACTTGCCCCCAACCACCCTTAACGGCAGAGAAACCACGTTCGCGATAGCTAGTGAACTCTTCTTGTAAGGCTCCTAAATCCAGAGTATTCAGAATCACTGAAGCACAAGAGGGAACTTTCTCCATTAACGTTCCACCCAGCATTGCTGAAACCGGCAGCCCGGCGGCTTTGCCCGCAATATCCCAGAGAGCTATATCTAGGGCTGAGATTGCAAAAGAGACAATGCCCCCATGTCCATGCCAATATGCATGATTTCGCATTTTTTGCCAGAGACGACCTACTTGAGTTCCATCTTCTCCCATTAAGAGTTTGGCAAAGCCTGCATCAATAATTGTTTTTACGGCCAGTGCGGCTTCAGGCCACTGCGAAATACACTCTCCCCATCCAACGATTCCGTCAGAGGTTTCAATGCGAGTCAGCGTGACATATCTGATCTTGTTGTCATTGTTTGGCTCCGGGTATTGCATCGGAAATGCCTCAACTCGAACTATCTTATTCATTTACCAACCTCCATTCTGAGCCCTTAAGTGCTTTACAAACTTATTTAACGCCTACCTAGATCCACATGCCTTAATCAGTGTGCGATAGTACTGAAGCCAAGAATGACTTCGTCCGTTCGTTTTGAGGATTGTCAAAGAATTCCGCTGGACTATTCTCTTCCACAATTCTACCTGCGTCCATAAAAATCACACGATCTGCAACTTGGCGAACGAAGCCCATCTCGTGGGTAACGATAAGCATTGTCATTCCTGCTTCAGATAGCTTTCGAAGTACGCCCAAAACTTCTCCCACCAATTCAGGGTCAAGCGCGCTTGTCACTTCGTCAAATAACATGACATCAGGTTTCATGGCAAGAGCACGAGCAATCGCCACCCTTTGCTGTTGGCCACCGGATAACTGTTCAGGAAATTGATCCCGCTTTTCTGCTAATCCAACAGATTCTAGAAGTGCTATAGCTTCCTCACGGAACTCTTTTTCATTCAGACCCAGCACATGTTTTGGACCTGCAACAACATTTTGTAAAACGGACATATGTGGGAAAAGGTTGAAATGTTGAAAGACCATCCCGACCTTACTGCGAGTAGCAGATATCTCGGTCTCTGAGAAACCCTTTCCAGACTCATCTCGGTAAGCCAACTTTCCATTGATACGAATCGTGCCGCTGGTGGGGAATTCCAAGTTATTGATGCAGCGAAGTAAGGTTGATTTACCACTACCAGATGGGCCGATAATGCCTAAAACTTGACCTTTATCAATTGTCAAGCAAATATCCTTTAAGACCTCATCTTTTCCGAAACTTTTGCAGAGGTTATCTATTTTGATCATCGCTTTTCTCCTCCGGCAATCAGAGTTTCTTCAGAAGATGTCACAACGCCTCTAGAGGCGTAACCCTTTTTCATTCTCTTCTCTAAGTAGTCAACTAATTTGACTCCAGGAAAACCTACGGCAAAATAAATCAGAAAAACCATTGTATAAATGGTGAAATAATCATAAGTCTCAGCTGCATAAATTTGACCTCTGAACATCATCTCCTGAACTGTGACGACAGAAAGCAGAGAAGTATCTTTCATTAAGGAGACCATATAATTACAAAGCGCGGGGATGATTGTTCTAATTGCTTGCGGCATGATGACACGCACCATGATTACTCTATTGCGCATACCTAAGGCCTTTGCAGCATCAGTCTGCCCCTTGGGGACAGCTTCGATAGCTCCTCTATACACTTCACATAAGTAAGCGGTGTAATGCAGGGTTAAAGCGAGGATACCGGCAGGTAGAGGCGGAATCTCGAGACCAAAAAAAGGCAGTACAAAGTAGATATAAACTAGCTGAAGCAGAAAAGGCGTTGATCTAAAAACCTGAACATAGGCTCCGAGCGATAGCCGAAGAGCTCTACTCTTTGATTTCCGGCCAAATGCGACTAGTACCCCAAGAGTTAAACTAAAAATTCCACAAAGTAATGTCACTAAGAGAGTAATAAGCAAACCTGTCAGGATGGTCGGTAGCGCATCTAAAGCTATTTCAGGTTTTATTAAATCAAAAAATTCCAAGATTTCCCCATCTCTAGATATCGTCAGAATGCGTGAGATTGAAAGAACCAGCCACAGGCTTGCGCCTGTGGCTGGTTACTATCTTTAGAACGCCGGATTGTGCTCTGGTTCGAAGATATTCTCAGATGCTGCGAAGCCATGCTTTTCGAGAATTCGACCAATCACACCGTGCATAATCAGTTCACCAAGTGCTCTTGAATATGCCATATTGAGCGTGCAGTCTTGGAAACGGGTACCGTAACGAGCGTAGTTTGCCCACACTGCGGACGGAACATCTTTCATTCCCTTAAGTATTTGTACATCCGCTTTAGGGTTTTCAGTGATGAAGACGACGCTTGGTGGTTCGGCCTCAACTACTGCGTCAATGCGACCAGCTGCAAGTGCGGCAAATTGCAATGCTCCGGTTGTAAACTGACTCACATCGGCAATCTTGGCATCCTTTGCCCATGCTGCGGCTTGTGTTCCAGCGACAACGCCCAATTTGATACCAGGCTTGGTCAGATCTGCCCAAGCTTTAATACCCTTTGGATTTCCCTTTTGTGCAACAACAACAGTTGCATACCACCATGCTGGAGCGGTAAATGCAAAGTTCTTATATCGATCTGGGTTACCGTGGATATTTCCACCAATAATGTCAATCTTCTTTGAAAGAAGACTTGGAACCATTTCTGGCCACTGGAGTACCACGGACTTAACATTTTTAATACCGAGGTATTTCGCAACTGCCATGTTTATGTCCCAATCGACACCAGTAGTCTCTTTGCCTGATTGGATATTAAAGAATGGAATGTCTTGGTAAATTCCAAGTTTTAATCCACGGCTCATCACTCTTTTTAAGGAGGTATCGGAACAAGCCATATCTGGGCTTGAATTGGCTTCAATATCCCATCCAAGCTTTTTAAAATACTCTTTATCTGGCTGAACTGCGGCTGGAGCATCGGTAGCAGCTTGGGCGATCGTAGGGGAGAGCCCTACTACCAAACCTATAGTTGCAAATCCGATGATTGCCGTTTTAGCGAATTTATTTTGAGCAAGAAATTTCATTTTCATTTTTACCCTTTCCTTACTTTGAAGTTAGTAGATTCCCGAGAGCAACACATGTGACATCGAGCCAAACCAAGACCGGTGTCACCTCTTCTATCCAAGAGGGGACTCGGATCGATAAGTGGAAGGAGATTCGCAGATTATCTATAATCTGTCAATAAGATTTAGCTGGATTTGCCCTACATAATTCTGACGAAAAGCTGCCCAAATACCCGAGGCCAGGCTCGCGGCTACGCATGGAGCCAGGCACGAAGGGGGCTGGAGGGCAGAACTTGAACCTGTAAGCGCTGTCCATACTTTGGTTGCGGTCAAAGCAGATACCGGCGTAGTTGGAGTTATTTTCACCCGCTATTTATTCAGTCGCGGGGGATCTGCCACTCAGGCAATTAGCGGAATAGATATCACACACGTTGCTAGCTATGCGTAATGGCTAGGCAACTTGCGCTGGGCAATTAATGCATCCCGAGCGTCGTCAGATTCCAACCCTGTGCCGATAGCAGGCTTGAATTAGATGGAGGGTGGTCAGAAAAAATTGGCGATAAGTCGTTTCCTTATTCAACCTGGTAGAGTAAAAAGGTGTCTACCGATTTCTTCAAATTATCTAGTGGTAACAACCTATCCCAGCGCACCCATGTCGCTCATATGTTGCGTGAGGCGATTGTTTCAGGAAAGTTAAAGCCTGGCACGCAACTAAAGCAGAATGAAGTAGGTAAGAAGTTTGAATGTAGCCCAGGCCCAGTTCGTGAGGCGATGCGCGATCTTGAGAGCGAAGGGCTAATTGAGCATTTTCCGAATCGTGGAGTCTTTGTCACTCAAATTACCAAAGAAGAATATCTTGAGATGTTACTGCCAGCCCGTGTTGTTTTGGAAAAGTTTGCCTTGAAACACGCGGCGAAGAAATTCACCCCAGAAGTCATTGAGACACTCAATGAGCAAATTGAGATCATGCGTAAAGGTGCCAAAAAGAAGGATATTGACTCGGTAAGTGAAGCTGATATGAAATTCCACATGATCGTGATGCAAACTGCAGCTACGCAGCAGACTTTTCATTTATGGAAAAGTGTTATGTCACGGATTCGTTTAGAGCTTTATCGAGTCGGCCCACACCCAGTCCTTGCCGAACAAGCCCCCAATCACGCCCACTTATTGGCGGCGATACTTAACGGTGATGTGAAGCAGTTATATAAAGAAATTGAATGGCACTGCATAGGCTCTGTCTCCGATCCATTGAAGAAAGATTTCAAGTAGAAGGCAAGGAATTGGGTTCACCTCATTTGATGCGCTCTATATCAACGTCAATGGCGAGAGTGGATTCTTTGAAACATCCTTAGCTGCTTACGGCCAAGAAGGTGAGCCATGTCCACGGTGTGGTCGGGGGATTAGAAGGATTGCTTTTGGTAACAGGTCATCACATTATTGTCCGAAGTGTCAGGTTAAGTGGGTGTGTTGTCATGAACAGGGATTGGATTAAATTGGGGGTGATACCGGGGCTGCCCCATTGAAATAGGACTCGGCATGGTGGAAAATCCTATTTGCACACCCGAGTCTGCTCTTACTTGGTGAGTATCTAGCCCTACAGTGGTGACGTTAAAAGGAGGCATATGAGTTCGAAAGTCTCTCCTTTCTCCTTCTTCCGAGTCTTGTTCTATTCGATTTTAACCCTATTCGTATCCTTACTATTCGGCCTTTCATCCTCGAACCAGGCCTCCGCCGCACCAACTGTTGTAACTGGAACAATTAGCGGTATTCCTGATGATTCTTACGGAATTGCTTGGGCCGAGAAATATATTTCTGGTGAATGGGTTGAGATAACTACTTCCTATACCAAGGATCTTTATAAGGGCCAGGGCTACAAAATCAATTTAGGTGAAGCTAGTGGATCAGATGTCAGAATCTGGGCACAGTTTGGATCGACTGGTTCTGGATATCTATCAGGAACAGATTCATTTACTGTAACAAGTACCGCTATCACAAAGAATTTCTCATTGACGGCAGCAAACTTTAAGGTCGATGTTTCCAATCCACTTGCCTGTTCAAGCGGATCTATTAACGTAAAATCTTCGACGATAGGTACGTCCGATAAATTCGGATTATGGGCCCAAATGAATGAAACTGGAACCGTGAATTTATCTCTTCCAGTCGGGTATTCCTTCGATCTTGAAGGAAAGTGCAATGGTGATATTTCCTTCTCTTCTGCGGTAACGGCAACGAGTACCTTGCAAACAGTACCGATAACCATTGCTACACCGAACGTAGTAGGTACTATTTCGGGGATAACATCAAAAGCAGATGTTAACGGACGCGTTCAATCCAGGATTTCCGATGGAACATCAACCAATTGGCGAACAGTCAAAGATGGCTTTTCGACAAACAATGCGGGCCAATTCGCAATGAATTTGCCAGTTGGTACTTACCGGCTTGCAGTAGTACCCAACATGGATGGTAACAATTCAACTGGATTTGTCAGTACTTATTCAGATTCTTTCACGGTCGCCTCCTCACAGCTAACCATCAACTTTGCGATTTCTACCGATGCCAATGTCATATACACAGTTGAGCCAGCAATAAATGCTCGCGGCAGCTGGGTTAATGTGGAAGAAAAAATGACGCATCCCTTAAAGGGCACCTATTTCAATTACCTGGACGGAGCCATGGTCGGACCTGACGGCAAAGTAAACCTTTTCCTTGAGCCAGGAACCTACCGATTAAAAATCCATCCTAATGAAAACGGAGATGGTTATGTTCTTACGCAAGGCCAAGAGTTCACTGTTACTCAAGGTGGATCCGATGTTGTGCGAACGCTCTCCCTTGAAAAAGCTAATTTGAAATTTGTTGTTTCTCCCACTGAGAATTCGAAGTGGGGAAATATTTCGCTGACTGATTCAACTGGTAATGAGTATTCTGGCTGGATAAGTGAACAAGGAATAGGCTTTGTTTCGGCACCTGCAGGCACGTATAGCGTGACAATCTCACCGGGAGAGTCATCTCCAACAGCAGGGTTAACAGTTTTAGCATCTTTACTTGTCACTGGCGCTGCGCAGACAGTTAATGTGACGCTCGCTGCAGGCAATGTTTCAGGAACAGTTTCACCGGCGTCAGATTCTGACAATGGTTGGGTATACCCAGAGCAGAAAATTACAGGCGTTAAGGTCTATTGGAAACGCCTAAATATAGGCGCAAAAATTGACGAGGATGGTAAATACTCACTTGCACTCGCACCGGGTACATACCGAATCTGGGCTGAATCGGGGGATGGATCCTTTGTGCGATCTCCAAGCGCTGAATTCGTTGTGGGTAACACCAATGTAGTTGCAGATATAACTCTTAGAACTGCGAATGTCACAGGCACTGTGTCGCCCACAAATCGAGCCGCATACGGCAGCGTCTATGTGGCTTGGCGGGATGCTGAAACTGGACAGGACTTCGACGACTGGGCACCCATCCGAGGTGATGGCACTTATTCAATGTTGCTGCCGGCAGGAAAATATAAATTTAAACCCAATCCGGCAGGTCAGTGGAGTAACTATTTTGGTGTGACCTCTGATGTGGTCACGGTTTCTTCAACTCCGCAAGTCGTGGACCTCACATTGCAAGCCGCAAATGTATCCGGAACTGTAAATCCCACGAATAAATCGAAGGACGGATACGGAAACATCGAAGTACTCGTCGGTGGCCGATGGGAATATGCCGGTACTACATTCTCAATTAATCAAGCAGGGCAGTACTCTGTCTACTTACCGCTCGGGACTTACCGAGCTATTGTGCATCCAGGCTGGGAAGCCACGGGAGTTTTCCAACTGCAATCAGATTCATTTACCGTAGTCAGCGGATCCAATACTGTTAATTTCACTCTTCCCAATTCAAACTTTTCCGTCACCGTCACCCCTGCCGAATATACGCGTGGGGTTCAAGTCGCAATCGAGAAACTGCAGTCTCAAGGTTATTTCCAGCATTACGAATGGACGCAGGTGAATGATGCTGGAATTGTTGAAGCTTATCTACCAAATGGAAAATACCGATTGCGGTTTGAGCCACACGGAGGGCGATATGTTGAAACAATTTCAAATGCCTTCGACATGCCTTCTTCGGCTGATTTCCCCATCCCTCTTACTTTTGCATTAGATACGCCGAATGTTTCGGGATCGGTCACTCCTAGAGCTGATGCGGTGCAGGGCCAAGCGTGTATAGAGAGAAAGGAAGGGGATAATTTCTTCTCCATACGCTGTAAGAGACTCGACTACTACGGTGATTATGGATTCAAAGTTGAAAATGGAACCTATCGAGTAGTTGTGACACCTGCGTCAGTCTTGTACGGAGGCAAGGGTGGGTATATCTCCGATATAAAAATGGATTCTCCTTATACAACAACGACTTCAGATGAATTTGTTATTTCAAGCGACACTAAGATTGTGAATATCACTCTTTCTACTGGGAATCTTTCGGGGACAGTCAGTGACATCGCAAAGTCCGCGGGCGGATGGATTCAGGCGCTCAAAACTGACGGCTCTTATACGCAGTGGACAAATTATCGTGCAAATATTTCGGATCTCGGAAAATACGCACTTCAGCTGCCGAGTGGTAAATACAGACTGCAAGTTTTCCCTCGAGAAGATGCAACCGGGGTGGTTCGAACTGAGACAACTGATTTCACGATTGGTGGCTCTAATGTCGTAGTGGATGTAACTCTCGAAGCACCTAACGTGGCTGGTGTAGTCAGTCCAGTTGAAAAGTCTGCATTTGGTTGGGTACATGCAGAACAGTACGCATGTAAGTGTGGTTGGTCGGGATGGACTGGAGCGCCTGGTGTTGCCACTAATTCGAACATCAAATCTGACGGTAGTTATGCAATGAAAGTTGATCCCGGATTAACAAGAGTTGTTGCCTACCCTCGTTATGACGCAACCGGAGTAACAAAAACTGTCTCTGATTCATTCACTGTAGTTACTGGCACCACATCAAACATCAGCTTTAGTTTGAGTGAAGGAAACGTCCGAGGCACCATTTCTTCCATTGCAAACTCTGCCGGAGGCTATGTCCGGGTGGAGAAGAAGAATGGAGATTATTGGGATTGGACAACGTTCGGAAGCCAAATTCAAGAAGATGGCACGTATCGACTTCAGGTTGATCCGGGCACTTATCGACTCATTGTTTCACCGGGATGGCGCTCTAGTGGAGTAGTTGAAACTCCTTCCGAAGACTTCACTTTTGCATCTACGCAGGTCACTGTGAATGTGACCTTGGCAGCACCAAACCTATCAGGGGTTGTTACCAACTTAGTTGCCGCTGTCGATAACTCAAAACTCAATGGTCAACCACAGTACTACGGCGCCGCTTACGGTTATATTCTCAAGAAGAACGGTGCGAATTACAATTGGATTAATAAGTACATCACCGTATTCGCAGACGGAAGTTACTCGACATACCTGCCAAATGGAACGTACCGAATCGAGATTTATCAGGTCGATTCGTTAATCTCTGGACTTTCAAGAGTTTCAACCTCAGACATTGTGGTCTCTGGTGCTACAACTTTTAACTTCGCCCTCACTGAATCTAATCTTCGGGGAACTGTGGCACCTTCCAGTGCGGCAATGTGGGGGTCGGTCTGCGCTGAGAAACAGGATGGGGCCAACTGGGGTTGGAGTGGTTGTGAAACCATTCGCCAAGATGGAACCTTTGGTCTCAATGTAAGTGCTGGTGTCTATCGCGTGATTGCAAACCCACGTTGGGACTCCGTTGGCTATTCCAAGGCAACCTCTGAGACAGTAACTGTCGGAGCATCCGGAATAACAACGATAAATATCGCACTGAATACTTCCAACGTTAAATTGATCATTAATGACTTAGAGGGACGTCCTAATCACAATGGTTATTTACATGTGAAGGATTCGAATGGAAATTATGTGGATACTGGTAAGGGTTGGATCTCTCAACTTGGAAAAATCAGTTTCTCGTTAACGCCGGGTACGTACACTTTAGAAATTCAACCAGCCAATGAACGAAGTGGAGTGCGTACGATCACGAGTATTACGGTCCCGGCCACGGGTGTTCTGGAATCGACAATCACGCTAGCTGCCGGAAATGTCCAGGGCTTAGCAAAGAATTCCTCGGCTGCCAATATTGCCTGCGCCTTTATTACTGCGACTGCCGCAGGTGAAACAACAGTGAAGACGATTTCAAAGAATGACGGCTCATTCACGCTCAACCTTACTTCTGGGGTGAGCTGGACAATTAACGCCGTAGATCCATCAACTGGCCAACTAGGAACAACAACCCTTACGCCTAACGGAACAAGTAGTAACGCGGTCACGGTCACAACTGCATGAGAGCAAAATTAACCACAACCCTTTCCTTAGTCATTGTTTTCTCGCTCTTCTCTGCCTTACCCAGTGCGGTCGCACTTGATGTTCCTGGTGGGCTTGCAACGACGGGTAACCGTGGGGGTGATTACAACGAGGGTTCTGTGACAGTCACTTGGTCACCAGTAACTGGTGCAGATAATGGTTATGCAATTCAAACTATTTTGAATGGTGTTCAGGTTGGAACTCTGACCGGAGCACTTGGGCAATCAACTGCAAGTTCGGTCGTCAGCGGATTGCAGGGTGGAACCACCTACTCATTTAAGATTCGTGCTATTTCCAGTTCAGCGGTCAGCGCATGGTCTAGTGCGGTCACCGCGATGCCGATTACTTCGCCATCCACACCTAACAAACCGACACACTCAACGTCATTACTTGATGCGACCGCCAGATGGGCTGCGCCACCTTCTGATGGCGGAGCTGCAATTACGTCATACGTAGTCACTGAAGCAAATTCTGGGCGCACTCAGACCACGAATGCGACCACATACAGCGCCCAATTCAATGATTTAGCTAGCGGTGCGAAAGTAAAGTTCAATGTACGTGCAATCAATGGAGTAACGGCAGAAGGAACAGCGTCAGCTAATTCTGACGAGACAACGCTTCCTAGCGTTCCGAGTCAAGTAAGCGGATTGGTTGTCGCTAAAACATCGACCAAAGACCAGCTGCGCGTCACCTGGGATACGCCAGGCAATGGCGGTTCGGTACTCACAGGGTTTGAAGTCTTTCTGCGCCAAAGTGGCGCAGATCTTCAGACGTTACAAGTAACCGATGTAGCAGCTACTTCAGCTTTGTTTAATGGTCTCTCTGCTGGAACTTACTCAGCTCAAGTTCTGGCAAAAAACGTTATTGGTTCTGGCGCACGATCTCTTGAACCTGCTGGAGTAGATATCGAAGGAGTAACACCGGCAGTTCAAGCCTCTAGTCAAGGAAGTAGTGGTTCAGGTGGAGGAGGCGGCGGAGGAGGCGGCGGAGGCGGCGGAGCCCCGGTTCTTGCCTCGCCCTCACCATCACCAAGTGCGAGTGCATCACCATCACCAAGTGCCAGTGCATCACCATCACCAAGTGCGAGTGCATCTGCCTCACCAGCACCTTCATCATCACCGGCAATCGCACCTACGCCAACTCCAAAACCTTTAGTTAGCCCATCACCTAAGCCTTCAACGGTGCAACCCAAACCAGTTCCGATAACAACCAAATCCACTGTTTCTACATCTCTTCCAAAAAATGTGAAAATTTCTGGTGCCACAGCAAAGGTAGTAGATTCAAAAGGTCAGGTAATTAAGGGAATCAAAGTAACGATTTCAAGTAAAGGAAAAGTAAGCGTTGAGTTTCCGAAGGGAACCAAGACGGGTAATTACCAAATTAAAGTAACAACCAAGAACAAGAAAGTTGTGAGCGTTCCGGTCACTTTGAAGAAAAAGTGATTACCACTCCCAGTAATACTCACCATCACATTTAAGAATCTTTGAGCACATGGCATCAATCATCTTCGCCCCGTTGTACTGCTCTACTTTTGAAATCCAGCTGACTGTGCCAATGACAAAGCCCTCGTTATCAACAAGTGGTCCTCCGCTATTGCCCTGTGAAACGTTGGCGGTAAAGAGAATCTCACTCTCATTTGTATTCAGGACGGCACCGAAAGTAACCGAACCTTCATAGGCATCAGCACTTCCGGAAGTCATTACCCAATAGCCCGGAAATGGCGGGTTCTCTGAAATCTTCAGTGATGGCACCTTCAAATCAGAGACAATCACGGCTAGATCATTCTCTTTATCTAAAGTCACAATGCGCGCAGCAACCGGCTTCTTATATGCCCGGGCAACACTTAAGTACTTCTCTTTACCAATACAGTCCGCCACCACATGATGATTGGTGATGTATACCTGCTTGTAATCTTTATAGGCAGCCTCTTTCAGAGTGACCGCCCACGCCGATCCAATATTTCCTTTACCTGGAACATCACATAAGACTGAGACAGTTGACTCACTTGTCTTGCTAACAACCCCACCCACATCTCGCGGCTGCACATATCCATCGTCCTGCGGATTAGTCAATTGATACTGACCAGCGGGTCCCCAGGCTAAGAAGAAGGCGCCCATAGCAAAGGGAGCAACAACGATCAGAATTGCGGCAATGAACTTGGTGGCAGGTGATTCAGTCATGGCCTCAGCCTAGGTGTGGGGACTGACAATCAAGTGCTATCCCTAGGTAATACCAAGATGATTACACCCTGCTGATAAAGACTTGGCAGGCGTGGACTGCCATTTTGCACCGCATTGCTACCATTTCGCGTATGAAGCCAATGCTTGCAATCGCTTTAGCTCTCAGCATTGCCATTCCACCCACCTCCGCCTCAGCTGCTGCTTCGATTAAGCCAGGTGCTGAATGCAAGAAACTGAATCAAGTAGCAACTTCGTCTGGTGTGAACTACATCTGCCTACAAAGCGGTAAGAAGCTCAGCTGGAGCTCACAAGCAGCCAACTATGAGAAGACTAAGTTAAAGGCGTATGCGCAAATCCGCGCGGGAGCAGATTCTGGAAACCTCGATAACGTCGAGCTGGTCTATCACATCAGCAGTAGCTTCCCCAAGGATCTAAAGCAGCTCTATACCGCCCAAGTGGAGTATGCCTCCAAACTCTATGGCTCACTCTTTGCTAAAAAAGAGGTAGTCAATATCTACATGTATACCGAGAAAGATGAAAAATACTTACGCACCCAACCGATCTTGGCTGAATTTCTAGATGAGCATCTTCCTTGGTTTCAAGCTTGGCGCCAAGGCAAGGATCAAGAACATAACCTCGGACTGGCAGCGTGGTTTAAGGAGGGCCCTCCTGGAGTCCTAGCAGGTCACGCCGGTGTTCTAGCCTCAAGCAAGGCATCTGCCAAAACGATGCGTAAGTATGCAATTCAAGTGATGCCACATGAGTATTGGCATGTAGTGCAGGATTACTACTTCAGACCTACATTTGAAGATAAATTCCAAGCAAGAACCGATAAGAGTTTAGATGGCCTAGATTTCTACACCCTGCACTTCCCAACCACCTTCCGAGAAGGCTCAGCAAACACCATCTCCTTTGCTATGGCCGCAAATACCAAGAAAGAGTATCTAGAGCTATACCGCTATTTCATAACCGAGTTAAAGAATTACAGCCATTTAAAACTGATCACAACGCTGACTTCAACGCTGAGCGTTGAAAAAGCCTTGAAGAAGATTGAAGATAGGCGCACATTTTCAGAGGCCCATGAGGCTTCATATCCACTTGGTTCACTGCTCTATGAATGGGTAATTGCCGAGTATGGATTTGATGCCTATAAGAAGATTCTAGAAAACCAGATGACTGGTGAAACCTTTGAAGACAACATCCAGGCATCTTTAGGCATGTCAGTTGCTAACTTATATAAGAAGGCAGCGCCTCATATCCTGGCGGCGTTTAGCGGGCGGTAGTTAAGTGTTAGCGGGAAGTAAGGTCTTACGCACTACTAATCACACACCTCTGTTTGCAATGAGCCTAGCAAACGCTCAATAATCGGATTTCGCACCTAAATGACCCAGTCTTAAAATCCCTTTTACTAGTCAGTTAAACCTAAAATCTTTGCCTTAGAAGCTTTAAACTCAGCTTCATCAATAAGTTTCCGTTCAAATAAATCACTCAATTTCTCCAGTTGTTCAATAGTGTCAGGGCCAGAATTATCCAGCTTATTCGATGGCGTACTAGAAATCTTGGATTTGAAAGGTGCAAAAAAGGCCTTAATTTCTGGCTCTGATTTTTTAGGAAAACGCAAAACAATAGGGTCGTTACTATTTTTAAAGTCAATAAAAGCGAAGGCCTCACCAGTTTTTTTCTTAAACGCAAATGCAAAAACGCCGGTCAAAAGGAGCCTGCTAGCTGTAATTCTCTTTTGAATTGCGTCAGGTCCCTCTACTGAAAGCTCTGAAACATCAGCCCATGGGTAAAAAATTTTCGAACCCCATCCTTCGGCAATCTCAAATCCAGAATCGGTTAATGCAATAACAATTGAGTTTTCAGCATCTCCATGAATTTTTTCTGCTTTCATTACACTTTTGCTCATTGGTAATCCATATTCTTAAAGCGAATTTACTACGATTTTTTGGTGGGCTCTGCAAAGGTACTCTAGAAATTACTCTCTGCCTAGGTGATAGAACCATAAACTTTCTCAGTTAAGAGTCAACTGAGCAGCTCCTTGAAATCATCCACCCGCAGGTAATCCTTAAACATCTGCACCGATCTACTCGTTGCCTTCACCTTGGAGAGGTGGAACTTCGCCTCCCACCGATCAAGCTTGATGTATGGCTCATTACGCCATGATGGCACTGACTCAAAGAGCACTCGTGCTTGCAAGGCTCCCCAATCAGAGATGCTGCCGGCAACATCAAGAAAGTGCAGCAGATCCTTTGCTGCCTCTTCCTGAATGCGCTTAGTTGCGCTGATGGGAATCCCGTATCCATTCATGATTGAGTGCCGCCCCAGTGGCAGGCTCACCCCGTGCTCACTTGCTAACTTACGGTTGAACTTTAAGCACACCTCACAGACATTCCATGAGTAACGTCCGGTGCCACCTGCAACTGATGAGGCGCACATGTAACACAGGTGAAATCCACTAGGGCAATCAACTCCTGGATATGGTTTATAGACCTCACATCTACAGACTTGCATTCCGTGTCCGGCAGATGTGAGACCAAAACAGGTAGTACAGATAAGTAATCCAATCGGTGACATAGCAAATAGTCCTTACTGGACCTCATAGATAGAGACCCGCTCTTCCAGCGGTGTCTTTCATCGCTGGCAGGTCTTCCTTTAGAACCACCGTGCGCGAGTTATGCGCGGATTGGTACTAAGCAAGCTAAAGGGCTTAACGCTTAGTTCTTGACCTAGGGAAAGGGTAGCAGGGGGGAGTGACAAATTTTCTGAGCGGTCTACTCTTTTATTGAGATTAGAGGCAGAATCAAGTCACTCACCCCTATGCCTAAGGTAAGGAAATTCGTATGAGCTTCTACAACACACCTGGAACTCCCACGTGGGAAAAAGTCGTTGAAGGAACTTGCATCAAAACTGGCTGTGATGAGTACGTGAACGAGTACGGACTTTGTTATTCACATGAATATTCATGTCATGTCCCTGCATGCAATCAAGACTCATACAGAACTGATGATGGGGATGGATTTTGCGGGATACACGAAGGTAAGTGCTGGAAACCCAATTGCCCGAATGCCTGCTACGAGAATGGCATTTGCTTCCAGCATGAAAAACAATGCCAAAAATTGGAATGTGATGCTCCAATTCAAGCTGGCAAATTTTGCCCATATCACGTCAATTCTTGCTGGAAACCTTATTGCCAAGACATGGTCGCTGAGCGAGGGCTTTGCTTAACGCATTCAATCCAATGCATTAAACCTTACTGTGATGGAATCCCATATGAATACGGGATCTGTATTTCTCACAGCCTCGAATGTGCCTATCCATTCTGCGATGGGATTATCTATGAGAATGGCCGATGTATGTCGCATGAGTGAGATATGTAAGTTTCCGCTTAAAGGGCAGTTCACCATGCCCTTTCGGGAATAAGAGGCGCGTCCAGGGCGTTTAAATCACCACATCTATAGAACAGGACTTATGGCTACTGCAGCAGGCGAGATTTACTTTATTGGGGAAAAAGATCTCCGTACCAAGGAAATCACTCCTTACTTCAAGGTTGGAATCGTTCGGGAGAATCCTGAAAACGCCGATCGGGATTCCACTCAACGCTTACTTGAGCATCAAACTGGTAATCCACGTGAGCTCTACATTGAGAGCGTCGTCAAGACTGACCTTGTTGAGTTGGTAGAAACCCTGCTCCATAAGAAGTTCGCACCCCTTGGTGTCCGCGGCGAGTGGATGAAGCTCACTGACGCAGAGCTCGAGCAGGTTAAAGTAGAAGCGAACGCATTAGCTGCAGAAGCAAAAGGGATCATTTCTGACCTGCAAAAAGCAGAGAAGCTTGCCAAAGAAAAATCAGACGAGGTCACAATCCCTGCGACGGACGAATTGATTGCCTTAAATGAGATATATCTAGAGTCAAATGCAAAGCTCAAGGCATCTGATGAGATGTTTGATGTGATTAAGGAAGTCCTCTCTGATGCACTTGAAGATGAAGATGAGGAAGAAGAAGTTGAGGCTTTTGTCAAGGTTCAGGAGAAAAAAGGCAAGTCCGTCTTTGATGAAACTGCTTTTAAAGAGAAGTACGAGGCTATTTATAAGAAGTACATAATTACTAAATCAACAATCAAAGGAACAGCTAGTTACTCAGGCTCGCGCACCTTTAAGAAAGAATTTGCAGAATTTGATCCTGGCTTTGCCAAGATTGTTGAAAGTTTCGATCCTCTAGTTGAAAAGATTGCTGCAGGTAAGGAGAAGAAGGAGGCACTTCATGCATTGAGCCTTGACCTGCGCCGTGCCTCAGCTGAAGCAGAGTGGTCAAAGATGAAAGCCGAGAGCAAAATAAAGGTAGCTTGTGGAACTCATGCTGGAATTGAAGGCGTCTTCAAGTGGGTTCGCACAGAGAAGATCATTGAAAGTCTGGATAGGAAAGCACTGAAGGAAGCTCATCCCGATTTGGTTGAAGAGTTCACCGCCGCTGGGGAGGCGATAAAGGCAGTTATCGTCGATCCGAAGAAGGGCTACTAAGCCGAACTCCAGGCTTAAGCCTTGTTTGGATTCCTAACGGACTCGTGTTCGGAATCCGAACGGCTTGTCGGGATATCCCGACAGTTTGAACCCTGACCCCCTTTTTACGCTCAACCGTATGATTATCGTACGAACACCTGTTCGAAATCTATGTTACTCTCCGCTTCCCCCTAAAACTCCGCTCCAAGCAGTAACCCCCGGCCCAACGCGAAGATGTCAGTGACGGCCAGTAACTTCTCCATACGTCAGAAGCTCCAGTGTCTATAAGAAGGGTAACGGTGAGTACCGAACCAAATAATGGAAAAGCCCAAGAGCAAGAACTCTGGGATCGCATTAGCACGACAGAAGGTGCAGAGCGAGCTGAAGTCTTAGATGAACTCAGCCACATTGCATACAAGAAAGATAACTTCATCGAGTGCTTGAATTTAGTAGATACCTCTATTGATATCTACTTTAAACAAGGCGGCTTAGATATTTATCTCACAGAGTTAATTCATCTCTATCACGGAAAAGTGCACTGCTTTGAAAACCTCAAGCGGTATGAAGATGCCGCTAGAACTCACGAGGAGTTAGCAGTCATGAAGTTCGTTGAAAACGACTTCGAAGCACAAGCTGAAGAACTACGTGCGGCAGGACGTGCGTGGTATCGCACTGAAGAGTGGCGAAAGTCGCTTGACAATCACCTAGCTGCAAAAGCAGTACTTGATCCAAGTATCACAACGCTCACGATGGGGGTAGACCTACTCAACATTGGAATGGCGCTAGCGAAGCTAGGCAGTTATCAAGATGCAGTTGATAATTACTTAAGCGCTCGCTCCCTCTGTAAAGAGGCAAAGAATCCAGAATTTGTTGGATGGTGTGATAACTATCTAGCACTGTCATATATCGCCCTTAACAACGGCCCAGAAGCAAAATTCCACGCACTTCACTACTTCAACTACACCAAGGTAACTGAAGATCTAGGAATGGAAGCGTATTCACGCTACCGACTAGGGGCAGCCCTTCTCCTCTGTGAAGAGTACGAAGAAGCAGAGAAGCACTTAGTTCGCTCTCTTGAACTACTTACCCTCGATGAGGATAAGGATTGGGAAGATATCGTCGCGGTAAATAAGCAGCTGGCCCAGGCTCTCACAGCGCTAAACCGTGAGGCTGAAGCCCAAAAGCGTCTTGATCGCATCAAGACCATCGAAGAGACCATCGCAGCGTGATCAAGTCTCGAGCAGTATTCGCAGCAGGTGCGGGGTTCCTATCCGCCGCACTTGCTGTGACTTACTTTCAGGTGCAAGAACCCACCGGGCCCAGAGCAATTGCGATCCCTACCACCCTTGCAGATGAAGAAGTCCTTACCTGGAACTGCGAGATCCCCGAATACAAGCCAGAGTCAATAATGCTCACTTGTGCAGATGGGGGGTGGATGGTTCACACCATCACCTGGAGTAAGTGGGGAAAAGGTGGCGCTGAAGGCATGGGCATTTTCCGAGAGAAGCTATGTGAACCGAGTTGCGCAGAAGGAGAGATTGCGAAAGAGAAGGTCAAGGTGACGCTCTCAGACTTAACAGAGCGCAAAGGAAAGTATTACTTGAGAACGCTAGACATTCGTACAGCATCAGGTAAGGATTTCATGTCTGGCAGGGGCGATGAGCTGAAGTGGGATGTGATGGAATTTATTGAGATGATGGGTTGGGATGAGTGAGGATTTAAGATGACGGCAATTTTTGCTCTTTGGAATACTAGCGGCTTTTCTCTTGCTGCAGATTCGAATCAAAGAATTAATGAACCTGGACAGATTTGGATTGACCCAATTCAAAAGATATTTTCTCTCCCAAATCACCAAGTTGCTTTCGGTGGAGCAGGTGATTCGCTTATTGACATGGTTGACGTCAATGTGCTGGTTTCAACCTGGTCAAAAAAGTTAAAGGAACCGCTACCCACCATAGAAGATTATGCAATTAGTTTTTTGAATTGGTTTAACGATCAAGAGTTGCCTGACACATCTGCCGAACTTAATCTAGATGAATTTGATTCTACAATTAGAGAAAACTTTGAAATTCTAAAGACTGAGTATCCGCGATTTATGGAGGCTAATGCAGAGGAAATCGCAGACTTTCTTGCCAGTAAAATGGTAAAACAACCGATAGCTGCCCTGAATGTATACGGTAACAGGTATCTTGATTTGGAAATAAATAAATTTGAGTACGAATCTGATGCTGAGATTTTGAGTTACGAAAGTATTTTTCGGATACATAATGAAGTTTCTGCTTATCGAATAAGTTCAGAATCCTATAAAAACTATTGGGCTAATTGCTACACTCGCTGTTTTTCGCGAGCTTCAGAAATATTTCCCAGCATTGCAGGTGAAGAATTCGATTCAGATCGGGATTGGCATATTGGGTTAATTGACTCCTTGATTGAAGTGCATGAAAATTTATTTTTCCCGGATGCGACTTATGCACGATGCATGCTTATTGGGTATGGAGAGAATGATTGGATTCCCAGAGCTGTAGTTTTTCGTATCTATGATTCTGAATGGGGGGTTCGACAGGTCGCAGTTGAGCAAGTTTTAGACCCCAAATTTCAGTGGTACGTGACAATTGGAATCTCATCTGGTGTCGGTGATCTAGCGAGAGGTTACTCAAGCGACTTCCATGAAAGTCTCATAGAAGTTTCTTCTGAATCTCTTGACGAATCAACTAATAGCGAATTAATGTCTAAGTTATATGAGTTGGGTACCCAACGAATACAAAAAAGTCTCAACAGAATCGACTCGCTTACAGTGAGAAGACTAGAATTCGTTGCACGCTTATTCGTGGAACTAGAGGCGTTAAAATCATATCTGAATGAACCGTTACCTGGCGTCGGTGGAGATGTCCAATACATTACAATGACAAAGGATTCTACAAAAAGTGGCGTTTATCATGAGTACAACTAGATGACTAGAAATCACTTCTATTTGAAGTAGAAAGTCGACTGGAAAATCTTGGTATGACTGATGCAGATTCGCTTTCAATCGAATATATCCAGAAGAGATTCAACAAGCGGATTAACGAGGCAAAGAGGTAGACAAATGCAAAGTGAGAATCAAAGTAGAATAGAGCAGGCTAGGCTCGAGAAAAAGTATGAAGGATTAAAACTTCTGTATCACGGTACAAGCCTATTTAACGCTCAGTCCATGGCTACGAGTTCAGCAAAGAGACCAGCAAATACTCGACTCGCAGAGGAACTCTGCAGTTCATTCAACAGTACGCTTGCTGAAGTTGTGGCTGACAAAAGTAGCCACGGCTTCTTTGATCAATTTGTCTTTGCCAATTCTCCTGCGCAAAGCCGGGATAAAGAGATTTATACCTCTACGGGCTTTGTCCTTGCCGCGAATTACGCTTCCAGAGGTCCTGAGTGGAGATATCACCTATTAATGTACTTTGCGAGCAAAGCCTTAAATACTTCATTTAACCCTATGGCCCACAATGAAGAAATCGAAACTTGGATAAAGAGATATGCAGAACCTGCCGCAATTGTGATACTCGATGCGTCTAACTATCCTAAGTACCCAGAAATTAATGAATTTATCAAGAAGCTCAGCAAGGGCGATACTGTAAGAATTCCCTATCCACTTCCAGATACAGTGAGAGTGATTGAGTTTATACAGTGGGGAAACGAGATTAACTCTTGATTTCAGTCCAGCGCTTGCCACCGAATTTCTCCTGAACTTCATCATCGAGTTGGTCCGCCATGGCGGCAACAATAAATGCAGCGTGCTTGAGCTCTCCAGGAGAAATCTGATCACCCGCCAATGCATAGACGAAAAATAGATCGCAGGTTCCCTCATCATCGAGTATGACCTTGATTGAACCAAGGTTTCTCCGTGAATCCGTTGCAACCCATTGGAAGAGTGCGGGAGATCTGGGTACATCCATAGCTAGGAGGGCTCGCACTCGAATCAACGTGTTAGGAAGCTGGTGTGTGTTCACAAATTCTTTGATTTTGGCGGTATCTGGACGAGACATGGTGACAACGTCAATCCAGACCTTAGTAGATTGGTATTCAAAGGTAGTATCCCCATCAGGGTCAATTTCAGCATTCGAGAAAATTGCCTTGGTGTACTCAAAAACCTTCTCTTTGACCTCTTTAACTAGAGTCATTGTCTTAACCTATTTCCTCGGACGTACCGAAATGGTACCTAATTGGCGCTTTACATGTTAAAAAAAGTGCCAATATGAAAGACTTCGGCCAGGTCAGTTGAGGCGTGCGAAGGGGATGAAGTGACGTTTACTCCACCCGAGCAACTTGGGAAATGGTTGCGACAGCATCGTCTTGGCAACGGGGCGTTCGGTGACGCCTGGGTCTTTGAGGACTCCAGTGCCAAAAATGAGTACGCGGTGATTAAATTCTTAACCCAGTCACAAGAGTCGATTACCGTGACAAAGAAACGATTTAAAAAAGAGAGAGATATTCTTTCTAAATTGAATAACCCGCGGGTATGTCGACTTCTGGACGATGATTTGGATTCAAATCCGCCGTGGATTGCGACAGAATTATTTGGAGGTCGTCCTCTCAAATCTGAGATTACTGAGAGTTATCAGTTAGATGAATTCACCTGGGTCAGATTAGCCAACGATGTACTTGAAGGGTTAACTTACGTCCACTCACTAAAAATTAAGCATCGCGACTTAAATCCAGGCAATATCGTATCTACCGCCGCGGGCTACAGAATCATTGATTTTGGAATTTCTTCCCAGGGTCAGGCCCAAGGAACTTATTCTGGGAACCAGAGAATATTTCATCGGCTTTATGGATCACCTGAGCTTTATGATGAGAATCAGGTGATAGATGAGAAGTCAGATGTTTTTTCACTCGCCACCCTTCTTGTCTTTGCGGCGACACACAGATCTCCTTGGACAACAGATACACGAGTTTCATCAGATAGAGAAGTAACTCAAGGAATTTTTGAAGAGGTTGCCTACAACATTATAAAGTCGGAACCGCAGTACTACGGCATGAGTTCAAATCAGAAAATACTGCTGCGCAAGATGCACGAAAAAAATCCTAAAAACCGTCCCTCTGCCGAGGAAGCACTGAAGGAGCTGAAGAAGTTATCGGATAAAGAGTTTGTGAATTACTTGGCGGCAGGAGCTCCCAAGAGACCTAGTAAATCGGCTCCGGTAAAGGTAGCTCAACAAAATATAAAGGATGCAGATCCAAAAAAGAGCCCGAAAATTGTCATTTCACCACGCGTAAACCTCTCCAAAGAAGAGAGTAAGGCACTAAAGAAAGAGAGCAGTCATCGTCAGCAGATGCTGATTAAAATAATCGATTCAGAATTCGGCCATGATGCACTTGCATCTGATTTTCCTCAACGGGCTGCTGTCAAGAAAATGCTTACTGTCTTAGATCTTCTGACAACGGAAGAGATGGAAGATGTGAGCCGTCAAGTCAATGCGAAACTGGGCTGGGAGTTTATTAAGAATTTACCAGATCCATCACAGGCCGGCGCCCCCATCAAAACAAAACCGACCAAACTCGCGATATCAACTAATCGGGTGCAAGTTGTCGAGGGATGGGCTTCAGTGGATCCAGCTAACTTATCAATCTCCGGAAATTCTGTACAAGTGGATGCAGAGGCTTGGCCGGCCCCTAAACCCAAAGAGACTGGTCCCAGAAATCCTGGCAACATCGCGAGTTTCCTTCAAATTTATTGGAAAGACCTCTTAATCGGTTGGCTGACGACGCCGATTGGCTGGCTTATTTACCGAGCTTACAAAAAGCGAAATGCACCTTCCCAAGGTAGTTCTGAAAACGCTGCAATTAGCTTAAAGGGTTGGAAAATTGGGTATTTAGTAACGCACGGTATTTCATTCGGATTTTTAGGTCCGGTAGCTGGAATCCCCTTTGCCTTCCAACTCAAATCCAAGCCCGTGTCTGTATTCATGGCGATTAATTCCATTGCAGTCTTCATATTTTTCGGTGCAATTGTCTCAACTCCTTCGGGGAGTGAGGTTGCCACCTACGCAACCGCAGTCTGGGTGATGAATTACATTTTCGGTTTCTTCCTTCCTCTTGCAATGCGCCGAGGAAAAGTTGAAGACCAAGTACAGTCACCGGAAGTTTCAAATCAGCTCCCCTCCACATACTTAGCCGAGGGCGAGAAGATAGATCCTTTTGATGATGAAGAGTATTTTGCCAATGCTCAAGCCAAGCTCAAGAAGGAGCCGGTCAAGCAGACCTGGCTACATCTCGGTGATGAAGTCACCAAGATACTGAACCACTCGGGTATTGAGAATTTCAATATTGCTTTTGCTCAACTAGATATAGAAGGAATTTACTTCCAAGGGTTCAGAGAAAAAAGTGGATGCATAACGATTGAGGCTGCTTCAAGCTTGAGTGTTCGTCCAGAAGTCACTAGTGAACAGAATCGAAACATTATTCGCTCCGGATGGGAGCCGCCAGCTGGTGAGAACCCAAACTACGTCAAGTTCCTAGATTTGACCCAGAGCAATCTTGAATTCATTTCGAGTCTGATCATTTCAACACTTCGCGATGGATATGGTGTTGGCTTGGAAGGACTGCAGCCCGTATTTAGCGTAAGCATGGATGGAGAGATCATCTATGTAGATTTCGAAGAATTTAAGCGACTTACTTCTCAGTGAAGCGCCTTACTAACGAATTTTTCAAAGTCTTTGATGGTCTGAGCGCTGGGCTTACCTAAACACTTAATGACCAGCAGTAAGCCGGGCTTACTCACAATCTGAGTGCCGATATCAGGCAAGTTCTCTTCATCAAAAGATGCTGCAAGAACTTGAGCCTCAAGATCCTTGAGAGCTTGCATGTTCTCCTTCTTGGGCTTGTAATAGGCAAATAAACCTTCACCCTTTACCGCCTTGAACTCGACTGCGCCATGATCTAACACTAAATCGATGCGGGAAGTATCTGTTTTTACTTCAACAGCTTTCTCATAGTATGAAGATAGTTGCTGATAAGCACGATTTAGTTGGGGTGATTGATCGAATCTTTCTTCTGTTGGCGAGATTGCAGACATAACTCGGTAGTTAAATGATTTGTCAGGATCAATTGTTCCTGATGAGGCATAGAGAATATGGGCATCATGGAGAAAGACTTCAAACTCGGAGAGATAACTATTTCTTGTAAATTTCTCGCCTAGTTCAAGATTTGTGAATCTTACTTTAATTTTATCTAGCCAACCCGGAATGGCTTCTTTTGAAACTATCTTGGTGCGTAATAGATCTGCACCTTCTTCAGATTCTAGAAAGTTGATGATGGCCTTCACCGAGCGATTTCTATAATAATAAGCCTGCTTCAGTCCTCTAATCTTTTTGAACTCACGCTCTAGGAGAAAGAGCATTTCTTCACTTATTTCCTTTAGGTCTTGTGCTCCGATTGTGTCAGAATATGTGCGAGTTAAATACTCTTGGACACGAATCCTTTTATCCTTCTCGAATGCAACACTTGACATTATTTCTGAAAGCCACTGAAAATCAAAGCTAGTTCTTTGCGTGCGCAAGACTGACACATGAAAGGTTCTAAAGAAATTATTTAACTCGTTTTGAATAAAGCTATTTGCGTTAACTTCGACTACTGCCTGAATTTCTTTTTTTCGCACTTTGCGATCCACTTCAAAGAGACCCTTGATGTGTTCGAGAACATCTTTACCCGTTGTTGTCTCGGTAAAGGCCACCGCATTGGACTTGGACATGGATCTCGATTCTGGGTAGAGGAGGGGCCCTGGGACCCCTCGAGGGATCTAATATTACCGAAATATCCGATTTTTTGGAAATATTTTTAGGTATTTTTTGAAATTACGCTCAGTAACGGCGTGTCTCGATTTGCAATATTTAGTAATGTTTGCTTATAATAGGACCCTAGCCACACCGGCTATACCAAGTAAGGCTCAGAAGGCCTTAAGAAGTAGGAGTTAAACAGTGAGTGCTGACAAGTTCTCTAAGGGTGCTTTTGCAGTGTGCAAGGATCGCAGCTGCCAACGCCCAGCAGGAAAGTATGCAAACCGTGCCAAGGGCCAAAAGCCTGAAAACCGCCTAGTCAAGGTTCTAGAAGAGCGTTGTGAGAAGAAGTGCTTCCGCTCGATAGACCGTGTGAAATACGCCGTGCAAAGGGCGGAGAACGCCCGCATGCGCGCTGAGGCAGATGGGCTCTCGTCCAAGCGCCGCGAGCTTCGTTGGTTTGAGTGCCACAGCCATGGCGTAAAGATGTACCACCTCACCAGCGTGGATGAGGCCGTATACATCGCCCGCTTTGAGGCCTCCAAGCGTGGGGAGTACAGCCTTGCAGCCTAATACCAATGATGCATTCCAAGAGTTGGTATCAGCCAACACTGATCTATCGGTATCTATGCACGCGATGTACATGCTTCGTCGATTCCGCAGTTTGGGAATCCTCGCTGAGTACATCCAAAAAGACGGCGCCTTTGCTTACCTTCGCATCCCAGCTAGTGATGGAGCGCGGCTTGAAATTCGCCCTCTTTCTACACGGGTCAACGATGTTGTCACAGTTCAGCCACTCATGGAGTGGAATGAATATCCAGAGCCACTGCGCTCAGCTTTGCAGAAGGCTAACAAGCCAACTGGCTTCTATCGATACAACGCACACATTGAACTAATCGTCGATGACTATGAACCGGAGTATCCAGATCGTCAATGTTTGGCCTCTGAAGATGGTCCTTGCGAGCTAGCCGACTTCAATTTCTCAGCCAGAGATTTCCAACAGTTCATCTTTGGCGCCATCTTCCATATCAAGGAAGAGACAGGTTTTGAGGTCTACCCAGACTTTCGCAGATCGCGAGTTGCACTCTGAAAATGGAATCAACCACGAAAAAGAAAAAGTTAATTGCACACATAGTAATAACCACGGTGAAAATCACCACTGTTCGAAAGGAGAACGCCAGTGCGCACAAAGTTCATTCTTGATACCGATTTAGTGGCAAACCAGCAGGATGAGAACCTCACGCTGCTCGTTGAAATTAAGGCCCCCACTGCAGCACTTCAGGGATCTCGCCCAGCACAGGGAGTAATCCTTGCAATCGACAACAGCGGGTCCATGGCTGGAAGCCCACTTGATGCGGCTAAAGAATCCGCCCTCAAGCTCCTTTCGCAACTTGATAAGAAAGACTGGTTTGGTCTCATCACCTTCGATGACACCGCTCGAGTTATTGTGCCGATGCGTCGCATGGGTGAGCACGATCTGCTTGCAGTCAAGCAAGCGATCCGCAATATTGAAGATGGCGGATCTACCGATATCGCAGCCGGCTACACAATGGCGTTACGCCAAGCTCGCACATGCACAGCTGAAGCGGGAACGACTGTTCTACTAATCAGTGATGGCCATGCCAATACCGGAGAAACCGATCCGGCATTCTTTACCGCCGTCGCATCCAAGGCTGCGACCGAGAAAATCTCGTGCAGCACCATCGGACTATCTAATGGATATGACGAAAAGATTCTTGAGGCTATTGCTCAAGGTGGGGGAGGCGGACACCGCTTTGCTCACGGTGTCGATGAAGCGATTGGCGCCTTTGCTGCTGAGTTCAATGACTTGCTGGAAAAAGTTGCGGTCAACGTAGTTATGAAGTTAACACCCACCGCACTTGCTGAGGGCATCCCTTCCATTGAGATTATCCAGCGACTACCATTTTGGAGAGAAGGTAACGATTACTTCGTTCAACTTGGAGATTTTTATGGTGGAGAAGAACGCCGATTTGTCATGGATCTATCCATCCCTGGAATCGCTGCACTTGGCCTTTGCAAAGTCGCAGAAATCTCCATTGAATATTTGGACTTGCAGCAGCAATGTGAAGTACAGGTAGTGCTTCCCGTGCATGTCAATGTGGTGCCAGCAGATGTCGCAGCTGGCCGGGTCGAGGATCCGATTGTAAAAGCCGAGCGATTAATCTTGTCTGCGCAAGTAGAGAAGGCAATTGCGACCGACGAATTGAGGGCAGGAAATACAAAGCAAGCTTCTTCACGCCTTAAAGGCACTGCTGAAAATCTACGTCGTATCGCAGCAGAGATCCGGGTTGTTGATGAACGCACCGCCGAATCCCTCGCAATCATCTTGGAAGAAGCACAAGATATGGAAAACCTCGCACAAGTTGCAGAAGTCGAAGATGCCGCTTTTTCACAGAAACTTCTTCACGAGAATTATTCTCGCAAGACCCGTTCACGTAATGAACGCCAAACACCAGAATCTTCAAACTAAGAGAAAGAGAGACCATGTACCCACTACCACCACTATTTTCTGAAATCTTGCCTAACTTGTTTATGGGAGGGACAGATGACGATGACGTCATTCATATTCCGGCCCGTATTTACAACCGCAGAAATGAACTCCCTTTTGATGCGATAGTGACGATGTATGAGTTAGCTCGACCAGCTTTTGGGGGCGTCCTAGAATTCCGCTACGGAATCCCTGATGCCGCCATGACAGATATCGATCTAGATCGCCTACGCGATGCGGTTGAATTCGCACACGCCCGCTGGAAGGAAGGCGATCGAGTTCTTATCCGTTGCCAGGCAGGCTTAAACCGATCTGGCTTGGTCACGGCATTAGTGCTGATCAAGGAAGGGCACGACCCAGCAATGGCAATCGAGCTTCTGCGCACCAAGCGCGATCGCGATGCTCTCTGCAATCTGGACTTTGCAACCTGGATCGGGGAGAACGCACTGGCCTTTCTCGCCCCTGCTGAAGGCGTGGTTGGCCATGCATGAAGTTGAGGATGCGGGGGGAACGAAAATGAAATGCAACTCAGAAGATTGTTCCTCCTTCCAGATTCATAACTCTCGCCATAGACTTCATTTCATGCCGTTCTCGGATATCGAATTTCTTTCTACATATGATTCTGGTTTTGGCGATATTGACGTAGTCGAGAACTTCTATGTTCCCTTACTAGAACAATCCATTCGATACGATCGCGTGGCTGGCTACTTTTCTTCAAGAGTTTTTGCGAGTGCAGCGAGAGGCGTGGCTGGCCTCGTACGTAATGGTGGAAAAATGCGACTCGTTACCAGTCACGCATTTACACCGTCAGACACGGTGATTTTTCAAAATCATTTCGAGTCTGATGAATTTTCAAATAAACTAATTGCAGATTTTATTAGCAGCTTCAATGAGCTAGGTGGCCTAAAAGAATCGATAGCCAAGAGTCACGTTGCGGCTATGTGTTGGATGCTTCGAGAAGGGTTTCTAGAAATCAAGGTAGTTGTGCCAAATAGTGCAGATTTGACCATGGTGACCCCCGAAGACTTTGATAAGTTCCATCCTAAATTTGGAATATGTGTTGATTCATCCGGCAATCAAGTGGCATTTTCGGGCTCCGTTAATGAGACTGAGGGCGCGTGGAGAAGAAATATTGAGAATTTCGATGTTTATCAAAGTTGGCTAGACGGAGAAAGCAAATGGATTGATCCGAAGATAAAGCAGTTTGAAAAATTGTGGACTAATAACTTGTTTGGCCAATGGAGAACGATAGATCTTCCATCCGCCGTGAAAAATAAAATTATTTCAGACTTTGCTCCTGACGATTTCCCAAAGGAAATTGAAAATCAGGCACCAGAATTTCCTTGGGGGCTTAGGTCGTACCAGAATGAAGCTTTAGAAAAATGGATTTCGGCAGGGCGCAGAGGAATGCTAGAAATGGCCACAGGAACGGGCAAGACACGAACCGCCAGAGCGTGTATTTCATCTTCTGCTGAACTTGGAAAACTACTGACAATCATTGTTGTTCCTTACCAACATATTGGCGATCAGTGGTCAAAAGAGCTTAGTGAATTTTCCCCAGTAAACGTGGGAGGAGATTGGCGTACCAAGCTCGAGAAAATCAAACATGAAGTTATTTTAGGACGCCGTAGCTCACTCACCTTAATTGTTGTCAAGAATACAGCTTCAAAAGATGATTTTGTGAAAGTTATAGGAGAAATGGCCACCGCATTCGATAACACACTTTTTGTAGGAGATGAAGTTCATTGGTTGGGTGCACCTGAATTTAAGCCTTCACTGGTTGAGGTCGCAAATTTTCGTCTGGGACTCAGTGCAACTCCCAGAAGATACTTTGACGAAGAAGGCACCGACTTCCTGATTGAGTATTTTAACGGAACAGTTTATGAGTTATCAATCAAGAAAGCACTCGGAATCCTCGACGAAAACGGTAATCCCATTCTTTGTCCTTACGAATATTTCCCTCAATTTGTAGAGTTATCTGATGATGAGTTAGCCAAATATCGAGAACTAACAGCGAAAATTGGAAAACTAAAAGCAATCAAAGAAAAGGTTGACACAATTCAATTGGAATACTTGTATAATCAAAGATCATCAATTGTGAAATCCGCAGGCAGTAAGCTCCCAGGAGTAAAAAAGCTCCTGGAGGAACTACCTAAACCGCTAAATCAGTGCCTGATTTATTGTTCAGATTTTGAGCAATTGCGCCTTGTTGCCGAAATACTTCATGAGATGAAAATTGATTCACAACAGATTACTGGCGCTGAAGGAACCGCTCCGTCAGATGAATTTGGGGGAATATCCGAGCGTGAGTACATTATTCAGAAATTTGCACAGGGTCACATAGGGGTTTTATTGGCGATTAAATGTCTTGATGAAGGTGTCGACATTCCTTCAGCAAAGATGGGAATCATCCTGGCTAGTTCTGGAAATACAAAGGAATTTATCCAGAGACGAGGGCGTTTAATGCGACCGTTCCCGGGTAAGGAAATCGCAAAGATATATGATTTCTGCGTACTTCCTAAAAATGTAGATGACCCAGTTAACGGACTAGCCCTAGTGACTGTTGAGCTGGCTCGGATTCTCGAGTTTGCAGAAGACGCTGCAAACTATGACGAAGTTCATGAGATTATTGCATCCAGAGGAGTGATTACGAATGTCTGATTTTGAAGTAATTAGATCTTTTGTTTCAAATTCTGATTTTTCAGAGGAGATAAAGGAAGCCCTAATGCAGTGCATAGCACTTGAAATTCAGGACGCCGGACCTACCGAGTACCTTAATCTGGTCAAGAAATTGAGCAGCGAGTAAATGAAAATCAATAAAATTGATATCGCAAATTTTGGAATTATCTCAGAAATTTCTATGGACATTTCTTCTAAGGCCGGAAGTCTTGTATTCCTAAATGGCCGTAACGGTCGCGGAAAGACTACTTTTCAGTCAGCTTTGAAGTGGTGTATTTATGGAGACGAGCCAGAAGCGACAAAATTCTTGTCAAGCTTTGCTCTTAATGAGGCTAAATCCGGCCAGACAATCACGACGGGTGTCACAACTGAAATAGTTATGGACAAAACTGGTTTAACCGCTCACATCCAGCGCTCACAGGTCTTCCAAAAGACTGAGTCGGGAGGCGCAAAACGAGTTGGTCAGTCACAACTTATAGTCAAAACGCGCAAATCCGAAAAGGGATCTTTTACAGACGTTCTTGCAAATCCAGACGCCTGGCTAGGGAACTATTTTCCACGCAGGCTAATGGACTTTTTCCTCTTTGACGGCGAGAAAATGAAAAATTTCTTCGATTTGAAAGTTAAAGGTGCGGTGGAGAGTGCGGTCAGAGAGATTGCCAATGTCGACAGATTTGAAAATATTGCAAACCAAATGTCGTCCGCGGAAGCGACTTTAAATAGAAAAATCTCCAAACTTACTGGCGCGAAAGCCGAAAAGATAAATATGCAGCTAGAAGCCCAGCAAAAACTGTTAGTTGATTTGTATCTGGAGTATCAGCAAGGTGAAGGGGAACTCAGCACCAAAAAAGATAGAAAAGAAGAAATATCTCATATTCTCTCAGAGCGAGAGGGTCTTACTGACGCCGCTGAGCGACTTAAGTTTATGGAACTCGAATTGGTGTCACACCGTGAGGCGAACTCGCAAGCAACACAAGATTTCCAAACGGAGATTCTAACCAATGGAATACACGGCCTACTAGTCGCGTCCTTCCCTGAACTAAGGAAGCAAGTTGAACTCGCTAAAACTGAAGATCGTCTCCCACCTCCCTTCGAGCCTGACAGAATTTTAAAATTGCTCGACGAGCAATCATGTATATGCGGTACAGACCTGTCTCCTGGTAGCAAGGAAGCTGACTCCTTGAAGAGATTGATTGAAAAGTTTCAGGTCTCAAGCATTCTAGGAAAAGTCTTGGACACTACTTCGAAGCAAGTAGATTTACTAGAACAAAAAATGGCAATAGGATGGAAAGTCATTGAGGACAAAAATCGTGCAATAGAGAAATCAACGAAAGATATCGAACGAGTGGAGGCAGAAAGAGATCGATTGCTCGAGAAATTGCAAGATCATGATGCTTCAGAAATACGTTTACTAGCTGATGAGAGAAGAACTCTTGATAAAAGTATAGAAAAATTGGTATCTCAAAATGCAACCATGCTTGCTCAAAGCGAGGCCGCTACCCATAAGCTTGAAACTCTCAAGAAAGAATTTGAATTGGCTTCAAAAGGAAATGCCGAGGCCGAGACACTTAAAGTTCAGGCTGCATTTGCTGCTGAAGTTGCAAAATCGGCAAGACAGATTCACAAGATTGCAATCAGTCAGGTCCGAACTCGAATTCAGGAATCCTTTACTGAAAAATTCTCGCACATTAAGGATGGTAAGTTCCGGACTGAAATCACAGAAAATTTTGAAGTTCGAACTCTGAATGAATTTGGTGAAGAAACGGAATTATCAGAGGGTGAAAAAATGATGAAAGCATACATTTTTTCGATTGTGCTTCGTGAAGTGATTAATCTAGGATTTCCACTTATTGTTGACACACCATTTGGGCGCTTAGATTCTCCAAATCGAGCACAGTTGGCGAAAATGCTCACGGTGTTCTTAAAGGAAGAGATTGCTGGATCGGATCGACAAGCATTCTTCCTAATGCAGGACACTGAGTACACTCCGTATACAAAGAAATATTTTGAGACGCTTAAACCTATTGAGGCGTATCTTGCGATGGACCCAAAGTTCAAGAATATTAGATCGTCATTAGAGTTTGGTATAGATCCTGATTGGTTGTTACATGAAGCCTGGAAAGACTGGGCGGATAGGAAAATCGGATGAGTGAAGTAATCAAAAAAACGAGAAGACAAGCATTCAGCTGGGATCCGGAGTTTAAGCCGGTGCTAAAAGATTTAGAGTATTACCTCTTAAAGAATTCAGGAAAGACTTCGATATCCAACCTGAATCTTTTCATGCTTTGTCTTGGAATTGGGTTCGAAGCAAAGATGAAGAGAGACGTTCCACCACGCAAAACAGACTCAGCAAGACTAGAGCATATCCCGGATCAGCAAATGGCTGTCATCAAATCAATAGCGATAGCAGACACTAAAGGTTATCTTGTGTTGCAGGATGAGGATGCTGTTTACGACATAGTAGAGCAGTACGCTGCTGGAGGTCTTATGATTCTTGCAAATGAAATCGCTCAGCAGAAAGACTTCGGTGGTTGGCTAAGCGCGAAGCTGTACACTCAATCAAAGAATATAATTAATCATCTTGTTGAATAAAACTAGATTAGGTGAATTTGCAGTGATAACACATTTGACTTAATCAAACTCTTGTAAGCGTGCTTGTATGCAAAACTGTATTCAGAAGAATTTGCATAGGCCTTGTCCCAGCCACCTAACTGCAATACATTTTCATCAATTGTAATCAGCAACCCAAGTATATTGGAATCGTAGATTGGAAATGCTGGGTGATTTCTAATTGATTCGATTGCCGAAACTTCCAACTTCAGAAAATTCGTCCCAATAACCTCACGATTATTCAAACAAGTGACGACATTTATCTGGTGATAGCTCCCACATCGCTGATCACACTGGGCAGTCCCATCTAATCTAAATATAGCTGGTGCATTTGCAAGATCGGGAGATTCGAAAAGACTTTTCTTCTGCCAATTTACCGTCCTTACATTTTCGGTCAAAGCCCCTTTCAAGGACTCACTTCTATTCTTTATTGACTTATGCCCATCCATCGCCTGAATCTCGTAGCGAATTTTATGAACGAGTTCAGTAAGGCAAGTTTCGAGTTCCTCAGCAACTGCAGATAGAGCGTCTTCGACTACCCTGAAATTAGCCACTCTGTTTTACCTCCGAAGCGATAACTTTTCCAACCTTCTCAATCAAGCCAATTACGAGGGCATTTCCCATGAAGAACGCACGCTTCCCATCGCTAATGAGTCTTCCATGTTGATTGAACTTAGTCCAATCATCAGGAAATCCATTTAGTCTCTCTAGCTCAATTGGAGTCAGTCGGCGCCATCTGTCTTTAATTTTTATGATGTGCTTAAATCTAGATGGAGTAGTGCCTCCTTCGCCGGTCAGGATGGTACGGCTTGGGTTACTTAATTGATCTGGAAATGCCATCTTGCCTTCAGCATATTTGTAGGTCACTCCACTGCCTTTGTGTGTTCTTGCTATGCTCTTTGCACCCTTTAGATATTCCCAGGCTGGAAGTCTTTCCTCATCAATCCAATACTCGTCTGAAACTAGTGAATCAGGAACCAAAATATCTCTAAGAACCATAGCTGATGTAGTCAATTTAGCTCGAGTTCGAACGGTGTACGCAACCCCATCAAAATATACGCCTGCACTCAAGAATGGACTCTTGTCTTCACCTTTATTGAAACGGGCGCTAATTCTTTCCACTCTGTCGCTCAAATCAATTTCCTGGATACCAACCGTTAGTTTCTCAATTGGTAAAGCGCGAGCCAGGATTCCGGATTTGTATATCAATGTTTCTGGATTCGGGATCTTTGAGGTTTTTTTTCGGGTTGCAACGATAAATACTCGAATTCGTCGCTGCGGGAATCCATACTCTGCAGCGTTAACCACACGCCACTCAACTAGATATCCTTGAGCTCCGAGAGTTTTGAGCATGACAGCGAAATCACGGCCTCGTTGATTCGATGGCGATTTCAAAAGGCGGTCAACATTCTCCAAGAATATAAATTTTGGTTTCTGGTGCTTAACCAATCTAAGAATTTCCCACCAAAGCACACCCTTCTTACCTTTAAGCCCCTTGGACGAGTTTAGAGATTTAGCTACGGAATAGTCTTGGCAAGGAAACCCGCCCACGAGGAGATCAATATTCCTTGGAATGGATTTAATCTTAGCGAGGTCAATATTAGTGTGACCTTTTTCGCCGAACTGTGCGACATAAACATCAGAAGCATGTTGAACTTTGGTTGACGGTTCCCATTGATTTGAGAACGTGGTTTTCCATCCAGCACGTGCAAGGCCAATACGAAAGCCACCCACGCCAGCAAAGAGCTCAGCTACATTGCCGACAGGGTTGGTGGGTTCTTTATAACTTTTAGATTTATATACCACGTATTGCCTCCGGGCTGAAGCATAGGAAGTAGGACTGACAAGGTGTGGGATCGACGCGCCTTCGCTATAGCTCTTTTTGGTATTCACTGACAAGCTGAGGGCATGACTGAATTTGTCCAGGTCAGGGCATTTGAGAGACCAGGGCTTGAAGACTCGGCGAATTTAGCCGCCGTACGAAAGCTCGGATTGCAGGTCTCGAGCATGTTTTCAATCCCAGAGATTGCTGAGGGAATCAGCGAGGCACATGTATTCGGTGCGTCAAGTGCAAAGGTGCAATCCGTGATTCTGAAGAAAATGACTGAGCTGGGATTTCAGAGCGAAAGAAAGGGATTGTTCAAAAATATGACCGCAGCTGGAATTAGGCCAGATCATTTCAAACCACTTGAAGGTGGCGGCATCTTGTTTGAAGTTGAACGAGGAAAGACGATTGCAAATAACATGGATTTGCCTGATGTTTGGAAGACGCATATTTGTTCAGAGGCAAAACACTTGTTCCTTATGATTCCAAGAATCAGAGTTACTGGAAATCATCGAGAGCAGAAGATTTTTCAATCTGTAGAAAAGTGAATTGGCACATTTTTTGATGAACAAGCCCACGACATAGATGTTGAAACCGTGCATCTATTCGGTTATTGAAGCTTTCCCACCCAACCCCGGCTCCCGCACCAACGCATCATTTTCATCACCTTGAATTCTCGACCTATCTTTCCCCCCAAGCCGACTCCTGAAAGTCTTTTGTCGATTAGAGGCACTGATGAAGTAATCAGATTTATCTAGGGTAGGCAAGGTCATGGGTGAAGGCTAACCTTCACCCATGCTTGCTTATTTGGCCAACAAGGCTCAATTTCTCGAAGATGCTCACATCATCGAAGACTTGGTCCGCGATTCCGTCAAGGAAAATCTTGGCATCGGAGTGAGTCAGAATGAATACGCCTCTTGGCGTAATTCACTAGGGAATGGCATGTCCCACATTATTGCCAGCCCTGAAATTCCCGATGATGCAGGAATTGCAATCGAGTACCAGATCAATAAGTTGAAAAATAGAATCGACTTTATTGTCTCCGGCAAGGACGCTCAAGGAGAAGAATCGATTGTCATTGTTGAACTAAAGCAGTGGACCGAGGTTGATTACTCAGAATTACCTGAACATGTAAATACATTTGTGGGTCAAAAAAAGCGAGATGTAGTCCATCCTTCATATCAGGCTCGCAGTTATGCCAGTTTGCTTGAGATGTATAACGTATATGTCTATGAGACGCCGGTAAATGTGACCTCATGTGCTTACTTGCATAACTGCCCAGAGCTGGAAGTCGTCAATGATTCTAGGTATGAAGAGGCGCTGAGAAACACGCCTGTATTTATCAAGGGGCAGAAGAGTGAGATTGTCAGCTTGATAGCGAGCCAGATAAAGACTGGCGATGGCGTTGAGCTATTGCGAAAGATTGACGCTGCGCCGACCAGACCGTCACTACAGCTTGCGGAAGCCGTGTCGAGAATGCTGCAGGGTAAAGAAGCATTTGTATTAATTGATGATCAGAAAACTGTATTGGAATCAATCGTAAAAGCTGCCCATGATGGTCTTGATGGGAAGAAGCAAGTGCTCATCGTGAGGGGTGGACCGGGAACCGGTAAATCAGTTGTGGCCATTAATGCGCTCTCTCGTTTGATGGGACAACGACTAATCGCTCGATATGTGACGCCGAATGCTGCACCTCGTGCTGTATTCGAAGTGAACCTCAAGGGAGCGTTTAAAGGCGGAGAGATTAAGGAGCTTTTTAGTGGCTCAGGTAGTTTCACGGGAATTGAGGAAAGTGATTTTGACATCCTGATTGTGGATGAAGCTCATCGGCTGAAGTTAAGAACACAGTATTCAAAAGGTGGCGATAACCAGATTCGTGAAGTAATCCACGCTGCAAAGACTTCTGTATTTTTCATTGACGAGGCTCAGAAAGTGACCTGGAAAGATATCGGTGAAGTTTCAGAAATTGAGAAATTTGCCAAGTCCATGAATGCTGAAGTGAAGCACCTGGAGCTCAAATCTCAGTTCCGATGCAATGGATCAGATGGATACATGACCTGGATTGATGAAGTTTTAGGTGTTATTGCAGATGAAGAAACGACTTATCCAGAGTCAAGTTATGACTTCAAGATCTTCACTAATCCATCAGAGTTGTATAAGGAGATTAGAAGCAAGAATGAGATCAACAACAAGTCCAGAATGCTTGCCGGATACTGCTGGGATTGGGTAAGCAAAAACAATCCCAAACTCGACGACATTACCTTCCCTGAGTTTGATTTCTCAGCTAAGTGGAACTTGGAATCTCGGGGAAGTGCTTGGATTATCGACCCAAACTCCATTGAAGATATCGGCTGTATTCACACTTCACAGGGCCTAGAACTGGATTATGTCGGAGTGATCGTGGGCCCTGATTTCAAGATCGAAGGTGGCGAGCTAGTTTCGGATCCAGAAGGACGGGCGAGCACGGATGTCTCACTTCATGGATACAAAAAGGAAATGAAGGAAGACCCAATAAGTGCGGGTGCCAAAGCCGACCAAATAATTAGGAATACCTACAGAACCCTCATGACTCGCGGAATGAAGGGTTGCTATATTTACTGCACTGATCCAGAGGTTGCTAAGTATTTCCAAAATCGACTGAGTAGATAGGTTCTCTCGTGAGTGAAATAAATGAATTGAAATCAGAAATTCGCGCTTTTGCAGATGCGCGCGATTGGGCGATCTTTCACACCCCGAAGAATTTATCAATGGCGGTAGCGGGTGAGGCTGGAGAACTCGTATCTGAATTTCAATGGCTGACCGCCGAAGAATCCAAGAAAGAAAACCTGGACGCGGAGAAGTTAAACGATATAAAGATGGAGATTGCTGATGTGGCGCTCTATCTATTCAGACTAAGTGACGTTTTAGATGTTGATCTTGCTGAAGTGATGCGCGAAAAAATGAAAATCAATGAGGAACGTTTCTAACTGTTACTGACCAATTTCGGCAACAACCCCACCCAACACCGGCCGCACCGCATCCGCCTCTTTCTCCAGCTTATGCAACTCATCTAAGAGCGCTCCATAGCCTTTTTCATTGACTACCGTTGCCGAGCCTAGGAATCTATTGAATTCTCGCCCGGTTCTCACACTAAAGCGCACTCCTGATGTCTTTTGTCGGTTTGAAACGCTTAGGAAGTAATCAGATTCATCATCTGTGGTGGAGGCCATCAGGAGTTTGTCGAAGTCCCATTCCCGAGTGTGGTTGGGGCCAGTGAAGATGAGCCGTTCGGTGGTGAGCATGACAACGCCTTGATCCTTATCCATCTGTTGCTCTTCACCAGGTACTACTTGTCCGCGCATCGCACCCACGCGAAAGCGAATGCCAGCACCTACCGGGATGCTGACCCCGGTGGAGCCACCAACGTATTGAGATGGTGTGCGACCTGTTTCATGAAAGATGCCTGTGGCAGACCAGAGTGTGTGTTCACCAGGTTTTTGCATCAGTGAGTTAGGTACTGAGTCTTCACCTTTGGATGCTGCAGTAAAGACGGTGATGAGTTTGGTTAGCGTTGCGCGATCATCTTCCCAGTCGGCAAGTGCTGCGCTGTGTGCTTTAGCGGCAGCTGTTGCTGCCCGCTTTGCTTTGAAATCTGCGAAGAAGCCCATGGGGTAAGGGTAGTCACTGGCAGTGACATTTAGGGTTTGTGGGAATAAAAAACCCGCAGATCACTCTGCGGGTTTTTCTCTGTAGCTCGCGCTAGAGAGCACCACTCTGACGTTACAGAAAATATAGCGCACTAGATACTACTTAGCGAAGGTCCTTCTATTCGAAATCTCCACCACGACCAGTTAAGCGCTCACGCTTTTTAGAAGGTCTATCTGCTCGCGTGACAAGAAAGAGAACTGCCACGGAGTAGATAGCAATGAGCGCTAGACCAATACGCATAATTTAGCCTAGAACTGCCCAGACAACGAGGGCGAAGGTGGCAATGCCAATTCCAACGATGGCGATAGCTGATAGTGAGAGCAGACCACGTGAGTCGGCAATTTTCTTGGTGAGCGCGTTCTGCTCTGATGCTGCTCTGATGTCAATGATGAGTGCTTCGCCTTCGCGCACGGCGGCGTATTGCGAAATGATGGCCAGGATTCCAGTTGCTGCTGCAACTCCGATGGCAAGGAATTTAGCGCCATCTGTGGCGTTTTCAAAGGCGCCGATTGCAGCTAAGACAAAGATGCCGATCAGAACTAGTGCTGGTGCTACCTGTGCCTGAATGATCTGTGAGCGCATCTGATTCCACTGATAAATTAAATCTTGTGCTTTCATGGGTAATTCCCTCTCTTTAGGCAGCCAGTACTGCTGCAGGTATCCACGGCGGACAGGGCAAAGGCTAAGGGATGGCCAGCGTGGGCGCTATCTCAAAACGGTGAACGGCAGCGGAAAATTAAGCCTCAATCAGCGGCTGCGCCGCATCTGAGAGGCGAAAGCCGACACTTCGAATAACGGAGATGACTTCTGGGCCGCCGCCTTCGCGTAAGTAAGTGAACAACCTAGGAAGAAGTTGAGAGCTCTTTTATAAAGAACGCAGTACCGCTGTGACTATTCCTAATACTTCACACGCGTCACCATCGATAGGAGCAAAGTCGCTATTGGCAGGAAGTAACCAGATGTGGCCACCCTTGCGCGAGAAGGTCTTAACGGTGGCTTCGCCATCAATCATCGCTGCCACGATCTCGCCATTGTTGGCATCTTTTTGTTGGCGAATAACAACATAGTCACCATCGCAGATGGCGGCATCGATCATTGATTCACCTTTGACTTGCAACATGAAGAGATCACCTTTGCCGACAAGTGATTCAGGTAGTGGCATGGTGGCCTCTACTTGTTGATCTGCAGTAATGGGAATACCGGCAGCGATTGCGCCAACCAGTGGAATAAAGCGGGTCTTATCTGTGTGGGCGCCGGCGCCGGTGAGGTGCTCCGGTAGGACAACTTCCATGGCCCGGCCGCGGTTCTCATCGCGGCGGATGAATCCCTTCTCTTCCAAGATATCGAGCTGGTATTTCACCGATGCGGGGGAGTTAAGGCCGGCGGCATCGCCAATTTCTCGCATAGAGGGGGCATAGCCCTGGGATTCGGATGAGGTCTTGATGAATTCAAGGATGGTGATCTGGCGAGCTGAGAGCTCGGGCTTTGTGGTCATACACATATTCTTCCACAGGTTGGGGATAAATTCAAACAAATGTTCGAAAATAACTTGCAGGTGTCGGTGGGGGCAGGTATGGTTTACCCATCGAACAAGTGTTCGAAAACCTTCCCCAAGGTTTAAGCAGTAGCAGGAGCTGAGAACCATGAGCGCTATAACCCTTACAAATCAAGGAGTTTACGCAAGTAACGCTAACTTCCGTCCGTCCGGCACCCAGTTAAATCGCCGTGGTCGTCTAGCTCGAACCCTCGTGGTGCTCTCTCTTGCCATCGTTTTAGCATCCCTTGTCAGCGCCAAAGCTGGGGCTGGCACCGAGGTAGTTCCGGCCGCTGCCGGCTCATTTATCACAATCACTGTGGCTCCCGGTGAGACCTTGTGGTCACTAGCCGCCCGCGTTGAGCATGATGGAGATCTGCGCTCGCTCGTCTCAGAGATTGTTTCAGTCAACTCACTGGCATCAGTTGATCTCACAGCTGGCCAGAAGATCCGCATCCCGCTGAAGTAGGTGCTAACCTTTACCTATGGCTTCTAAGGTAAAGAGTAAGAAGAAAGTTTCTGCACCGAAAACTCGAGCCGGTCGTACATCCACAAGTCGTATTAGTTCCAAGAACCAAGTGACCATACCCGTAGATATCCTACGAACAGTTGGATTACAGGCAGGAGATGATGTGGAATTTGCATTCAATGACGCTGGTTTTATCGAGGTACGCAAAGTGGAAGAGAAGAATTTATTTCTTGAGCTCTCTCGCGTTGCGGGGGATACCTATCGCGGCTTTAACCTGGAAGAAGAGAGAAAACTTAATTGGGATTAGTGCTTCTGGACTCATCAGTTTTGATTGCAATTCTTAATCCGGAAGATAAACATCATCAGATTGCAGTGGATAGCTTTTCAGAGTCACATCGCTATCAATTCTCGGCCCTATCCATCACTGAAGTTCTACCCGCTGCCTTTAAGGCAGGTACCTCCCAGGCCGTCATGGGAAAACTGCTGCAGATAGCCACCGAGATCATCGCCCTCGATAGCCAGATTGCCGAGCTGGCAGCCTCGATCCGCGTGAGCCAAGGACTAAAAACTCCCGATGCGATTATTAGCGCCAGTGCCACCCAGACCAAAGCCCAGCTCTGGACCCTAGATGCCAAGCTCGCCAAGGCTCACAAAGGCGCTCGCCTGCTGGCATAAGGCTCATCCAGTTGCGACACGCGAAAGAGATCAGCGCTTCATCCTGCAGAGTCTCAAGAAATACTTTATAGTTCCCACTAGATGTAGGGGTCGAAAGCAATAAAACTTCCATAAGTAGTGTTTTTACGGTAGTTTTACCAATTCACCAATACATGCATTTATTGGAAATTCTAGGTATTTCGAAGGGAGACACGCCGAGATGATTTGCCCGTTCTGCAGACACGATGATTCCAGAGTCGTTGACTCTCGTCCGGTCGTTGATGGCACAGAAATCCGCCGCCGCCGGGAATGCCCTAAGTGTGGTCAGCGCTTTTCCACCCAAGAGGTGGCACTGCTTAACATCATCAAGCGATCAGGGGCCACTGAGCCATTTAGCCGCGAGAAGGTTCTTGTCGGCGTGCGCAAGGCGTGCCAAGGTCGCCCAGTAGATGAAGATGATTTGGTTTTACTTGCCCAGCGAGTTGAAGAGACCCTTCGCGGAACCGGGCAAGCAGAAATCGAAGCTCAAGAAGTAGGAATGGCAATTCTTGCGCCACTACGCGAACTCGATGAGGTGGCCTACCTCCGATACGCATCCGTGTACCGTAACTTTGCCTCCCTTGAAGATTTTGAAGGTGAGATAGCACTTCTCCGCGCGCTACCTTCAAATGTAAATCAGGTAACACCAGCAGCACAAGTGCGACAAGTACAAACACCAGAAAAATCAACAGCAACACTTAATCAGAAGACGGGGAAATAACACATGTCAGAGACGGTCATCAACCGACCAGCATCGAAGTTTAAGACAGGCAAAGGTCTTACTATCGATCGTATTTACACAACAGAAGGCCTTCACCCATATGACCAGGTCACATGGGATCGCCGCGATGTTGTTCAACAGAATTGGAAGACAGGCGAAGTTGTTTTCGAACAACGCGGTGTTGAGTTTGCAGACTTCTGGTCAGTAAATGCTTCAACTATCGTAACGACCAAGTACTTCCGCGGAGCAGTCGGTGCTGAGAATCGTGAATGGTCTCTTAAGCAAGTTATTGATCGCGTAGTTTTAACATATACAAAAGCTGGAAAAGAGTACGGATACTTTGCAACTGAGAAAGATGCAACAATTTTCGAGCACGAACTTACCTACATGCTCTTGCATCAGATCTTCTCATTTAACTCCCCAGTCTGGTTTAACGTAGGAACTGCCTCCCCGCAGCAAGTTTCTGCCTGCTTTATCTTGTCTGTTGATGACACGATGGAATCAATTCTTAACTGGTATCGCGAAGAAGGAATGATCTTTAAGGGTGGCTCTGGTGCTGGTCTTAACCTTTCCCGTATTCGTTCATCAAAGGAACTATTGAAGTCAGGTGGAACCGCATCTGGTCCCGTCTCATTTATGCGCGGTGCTGATGCCTCTGCTGGAACAATCAAATCTGGTGGCGCTACCCGTCGTGCAGCCAAGATGGTTGTCCTAGATGTGGATCACCCAGATATCGAAGAATTTATCGAGACCAAGGTTTCAGAAGAGCAGAAGATTCGCGCCCTACGCGATGCCGGCTTTGATATGGACTTGGGTGGAAAAGACATCATCTCGGTTCAATATCAGAATGCAAATAACTCAGTGCGCCTTTCCGATAAATTCATGAGCGCTGTAGAAAAGGGCGAGCAGTTTGGTTTAGTTGGCCGCTCCACTGGTGAAGTAATTGAAACCGTAGATGCGCGCGCACTCTTTACCAAGATTGCCGAAGCCGCATGGGCATGTGCTGATCCGGGAATTCAATTTGATGACACCATCAATGATTGGCATACCAACCCAGAGACAGGTCGCATTAACGCGTCAAACCCTTGCTCTGAGTACATGTCACTAGATAACTCATCATGTAACTTGGCTTCCCTGAACTTGATGAAGTTCCTTAAATCAGATGGTTCATTTGATGCTAAGACATTTGGAAAAGCTTCCGAGATGATCATCACTGCGATGGATATTTCAATTTGTTTCGCAGACTTCCCAACAGCGCCAATTGGTGAGACCACTCGCGCCTACCGCCAGCTCGGAATCGGTTATGCAAACCTTGGCGCGCTTCTTATGGCATCAGGTCTTGCCTATGACTCAGAAGGTGGCCGCGCACTTGCTGGTTCCATCACTTCACTTCTAACTGGTATTACCTACAAGCGTTCAGCAGAACTTGCTGGCATTGTTGGGCCATACGATGGCTTTGCCCGTAATGCATCTGCCCACACTCGCGTCATGCGCAAGCATGCTGCAGCATCATCTGCAGCTAAGCAAGAGACCACACTCGATATCGATGTCTGGACCGAAGCGAACAAAGCATGGGATGCATGTCTTGCAACCGGTGATAAGAACGGATGGCGCAATGCGCAGATCTCAGTTCTTGCACCAACTGGAACAATTGGTCTGATGATGGATTGCGATACAACAGGTATCGAACCTGACTTCTCACTGGTTAAGTTTAAGAAGCTCGTTGGCGGCGGTTCCATGCAGATTGTGAACCAGACCGTTCCAGCAGCACTTCGCAAGCTTGGCTACACAGATGAGACGATCGAAGCGATCGTTGAATTCATTGCCGCAAATGGTCACGTCATTGATGCACCAGGGCTTAAGCCGGAGCACTATGAAGTATTTGACTGCGCACTCGGTGCGCGCTCAATTGCTCCAATGGGCCACGTGCGCATGATGGCTGCCTGCCAGCCATTCCTATCAGGTGCTATCTCAAAGACAGTGAACCTGCCAGAGGAAGCAACTGTGGAAGAAGTGGAAGAAGTTCACTTCCAAGCATGGAAGATGGGCATTAAAGCACTCGCCATCTATCGCGATAACTGCAAAGTCGGTCAGCCACTTTCTGATGGCAAGGCGAAGAAGAAGGATGCACCACTGGAGGCAGTTGCTGAACCAGTTCGTAAGCGTCTTCCTAAGTCACGTCCATCAACAACAACATCGTTCTCAGTCGGAGGCGCCGAGGGTTACATGACCGCTGGTGCATACGCCGATGGCGCACTCGGTGAGGTATTCCTCAAGCTCGGTAAGCAAGGATCAACTCTTGCCGGTGTCATGGATGCATTCTCAATCGCAGTATCTATCGGACTTCAATACGGAGTTCCACTAGAGACATTCGTTGAGAAGTTCACCAACCTTCGCTTCGAGCCAGCTGGCATGACAGATGATGCAGATATTCGCATGGCGCAATCCATGATGGATTACATCTTCCGTCGCTTGGCACTTGATTACCTGCCATTTGAACAACGTTCAGCAATGGGTCTCTACACCGCATCAGAGCGGGCAGCAGCCCTTGATAACGGTGGCGAATACGCACCAATTGCGAGTGCTGATACCCCAAAAGCACCTGCGGCTGTGGCGGCTCCTGCGGCTGTAAAAGCTGAAGCGCCAAAGCCGGTAGCGGTAAAGATTGAAGCAGCACCAGTTGCCTCAACACCTGTTCAAACAATCGGTTCATCATCTGATCTCCTAGAGTCAATGGGAATCAAATCTGATGCACCGCTCTGTATGACATGTGGAGTCAAGATGCGTATGTCAGGTGCTTGCTTTGTATGCGAAGGATGCGGAAACACATCTGGTTGCAGTTAATTCTTGTCCAACCCCGTTCAAAAGCCCCGTTGAGAAATCAGCGGGGCTTTTGCATTACGCAGAGTAAGAAAATCCCTCGACTTGGTTACAGGTTGGGGGATTTCTCTTTGAAAACCCAATTCTTCTTCACCAGATAATTCATCAATCTCTCTTACAGTCTTACTATGAGAAACGAAGAAACCGCTAAGGAAAATATCCAAAGCGGCTCTTCGGCTTCGGACTACGAAGTATCGAAGGGCTCGTCGCCGTCACGTCGAGCCCTCTGATATTCCAATAATTGGAGCATCAGATCGCAAGCCGCAATCAGCACCGAGAGCAGTTCAATTACTTTCATAGAACCTCCTTTCTCACCCGCTCATCGCGGGAAACTCTGTTGGGGAAGTCATAAATGACGGATCCGAACAGAGCGAAAGAAGTTGAAGCGTGCGCAAGGTAGTGATTTGTGGCTCGAGCAAATGCGGTTCCCCAGGGGTCTGTGGATTCCTGGGGTTCTGTGTAAAAGTCGAAAGGCGCTAGAATTACGGTGTTGTTATCGGGGTCGATGTAATTTCGAACCGGCGGTTATAGTCCGCGACCCGCACACATCCAGTGGGCGGTTGACTCAGTGAAACTCTGAGACCGACGGTTAAAGTCCGGATGAGAGATAACAGCGGAATCGGTGCACCATGTTTATCGATGACGCCTACGCGCATCTATGCTCGCTCAGCCATGCTGGCTTGGGTGGCACATACCCCAACCCAAATGTTGCAGCTGCTATTTATAGCGCTGACGGAAAACTCATTGCCGATGGTTTTCATAACCGCGCGCAATCTGCCGATCACGCCGAAGTTGTTGCACTCAAAAAAGCAGGGGCTGCAGCGCGCGGTGCCACGATGGTTATTTCACTTGAGCCATGTGCTCATACCGGAACAACTCCGCCCTGTGCGCAGGCAATTATTGATGCCGGAATCTCACAAGTTATTTATGCCATTACTGATCCCAACCCGATTGCGGCCGGGGGAGCGCAGCTTCTCACCGCTGCCGGTATCACGGTGAAACATCAAAAGAGTGCCGAACTGGAATTCATCCAACGAGCATGGCTGACTAAGCAATTACTAGGTCGCCCGCTGATGATCTGGAAAGTTGCTATGACACTTGATAGCAAAGTGGCGGCAAGTGATGGCACATCACAATGGATTAGTGGGCCAGAGTCTAGGGATGACGTGCAGGTGATGCGCGCGCAATCTGATGCCATTGTGATTGGAACAAATACCGCAATCATTGATAACCCTCATTTAGTTCCTCGCGGCCACACCGCTCGTCCAGTGCGCATTGTGTGCGGAGAACAAGTGGTGCCACCTACCCACAATGTTTTTGATGAGCAAGCACGCACCATTACTGTGAAATCAAAGTCGATTCCAGAGCTGATGAAGGTGTTAAGCGATGAAGGATTTAACCAAGTATTAGTTGAAGCAGGTCCCACACTGGGCTCTGCCCTGATGGCAACTGGAAATATCGATGAACTCATTATCTATCAGGCACCTAAGCTACTTGGCGCTGGCAAAGAATTTGTCAACCATCTCGGTATTTCCACGCTGGCAGATCACATCGGCCTGGAGCTGATATCAGCTGCGCAATTTGGTGGCGATACTAAATCCCATTACCGAATTGTGAAGGGGCGCTAAATGTTTACTGGACTTATTACAGAACTTGGCACCGTGCAAGGCATTACTCGCGGTGAAAGCTCTGCCATCTTTACTATCACCGCACCACAGTCAGTAGCCGGCCTTGGCCTTGGCGACTCAATTTCCGTAAACGGTGTGTGTCTGACCGCTACTTCAATCACCGGTGATAGCTTCACCGCAGATGTCATGGTGCAGACACTGAAGCTGACATCACTTTCGCAAGTACAAGTGGGTTCACCTGTGAACCTAGAGCTGGCGGCCCGGCTTGATATGCGCATAGGCGGACATATTGTGCAGGGGCATGTCGATGGTGTGGCCACCGTCGTTGCGCTGACTCCTGGTGAAAAATGGGCACAGTTAGATCTCACGGTGCCAGCAGAATTAATGAAGTATGTAGTTGCCCAAGGCTCGATCACACTCGATGGTGTGTCACTGACGGTGGGTGCACTCGATGATGCAACTAATGGCGTGAGCGTCTGGCTGATTCCAGAGACGCTAGCCAAGACAAACTTGTCCGCAAAGAAAGCTGGCGGACTTGTAAACGTGGAAGTAGATGTTTTGGCCAAGTATGTCGAGCGACTACTGAAGAAAGGTGTTGCCGGTGGAAATTAACTTTGCCGATAGCCTAGATCGATTTAGACGCGGTGAGATGATCATTGTTGTAGATGATCACGAGCGCGAAAATGAAGGCGACCTCATTATGTTGGCCGAGTATGCAACGGCTGAGAAAACTGCCTTCATGGTGCGCCACACAACCGGCATTCTCTGTGTTGCAATTACTAGCGAGCAAGCGCGTCGTTTGCACCTTCCTTATATGGTCGAACAGAACCAAGATGTGCGAAAGACCGCCTTTACCGTCTCAGTTGATCTGGCCCAAGGAATCACTACTGGAGTCAGCGCGCAAGAGCGCACCGCAACAATTCGCGCACTGGGTAGCGCCAGATCACTACCAACAGATTTCATTCGCCCCGGACATATTTTTCCACTGATTGCACATAGCGAAGGGCTAGCTGCGCGTAAGGGACATACCGAAGCCGGTGTGGCACTTGCCGAACTCACCGGCTCCTATCCGGCGGCGCTACTTTCAGAAATTGTGGCAGCAGATGGTTCGATGGCGCGCGGACAAGAGCTACTTGATTTTGCACACGAGCACCAGATTCCAATCGTCTCAATAGCCGATATCTATGAATACCAGATCAAGTTAGAGCATGTGCCAACGCTAGTGAACTATCCGGCTTATGATTTTGAATGGGTCAAGGTTCAGTTGCGAAACGCTGAGTGGGAGATTGCAACTTATCCATCACTCAAGCACCGCGAACAAGTAGTGATGCGCTATGGCCGAGAAGTTAAAGTGCCGATGGTGCGCATTCACTCGGAATGTTTCACCGGCGATGTGGTGCACTCACAGCGCTGTGATTGTGGACAACAGCTAGATGCCGCAATTGCCGCCATTGAAGCCTATGGCTGCGGATACATTATCTATATGCGCGATCACGAAGGTCGTGGCATTGGGCTGACTGAAAAACTTAAGTCCTATACCTTGCAAGATCAGGGGCTGGACACAGTCGATGCCAATTTAGAGCTGGGCCATGTCATCGATTCTCGTGATTGGTCTGAGGCGATTGCAATCTTAAAAAACCTCAAGGTGAGCTCAGTGAAGTTACTCACCAATAACCCAGAGAAGATAGCTGCGGTCACAGAATGTGGAATCACCTGCGAGCAGGTCTCCCTTGCTATTGAAAGTAATGAATATAACGAGAAGTACCTATCTACTAAGCGCGATCGCCTTGGACATAGGCGCACCCAAGGGAGTAAATAAATGGCCGGTAACGCACCTGCAATCACAGTTCCACAACTACCCAAGGCAAAGGTGGCCATCATCTCTTCCTCCTGGCATCTAGATATTTGTAATGATCTAATCGCCGGTGCCACCCGTGCGCTGGAAGCGGCCCAGGTGAAGAAGATTAAGACCATCTATGTCCCAGGTTCTTTTGAGATTCCGTTGGCCGCCCAGAAGATGCTTGAAAAGGGATATGACGCAGTCGTTGCGGTGGGGCTAGTACTTAAAGGTGAAACCCCACACTTTGATTATGTCTGCCAAGGTGTCACCCAAGGTGTGATTGATGTGCAATTAAAATGGTCAAAGCCGATTGGTTACGGTGTGCTCATGTGTGAAAACCTCGAGCAAGCTATTGCGCGCTCGGGGCGCCCAGGCAGCAAAGAAGATAAGGGATACGACAGCGCTATTGCAGCGCTGACACTGCTTACGCTCTAGCGCAAAAGGCGTCACCGCTTGAAATTTCTTCGTGCGGAGCCTACATTTGCGTCCCCACGGCGGGAAAACTTTTAGGAAAAGGAAAAGGAACAATGAAAGCATCAGTACTTCATAAATACGACGAGTCTCTTACTGCAAGTAACTGGGTCACATATGAGGATGTTCCAGATCCAAAGATTACTAAGCCAACAGATGTGCTGGTAAAGATTGGTGGCGCTGGCGTCTGCCGCACCGACTTGCACGTGATTGAAGGTCAATGGCGTTCACGTATGGATCCAGATGGCAAGACCCTACTTCCATACATCATGGGCCATGAGAACGCTGGCTGGGTGGAAGAAGTTGGTTCCGAAGTTGTTGGCCTTAAAAAAGGTGATCCAGTAATTTTGCACCCACGGCTATCTTCTGGTTTTGAAATTGAGCACCGCCGCGGTGAAGATATGCACGGCACTGGAACATTTCCTGGCGTAAGTGAGAACGGTGGCTACGCTGAAGCACTAGTCACCAGCGTTCGTAACATTGTCGCCCTTCCTAAGTCACTCGCTCCTAAGGCAGTTGCAGCGTACGCAGATGCTGGACTTACCGCCTATCACGTTGCTAAGAAAGCATCTCGCACACTTTTGCCAGGCCAGTTTGTTGTGGCCATCGGCGCAGGTGGACTTGGACATATTGGTATTCAATGCTTGAAGGCAATGTGCGCCGCCGAAATTATTGTGGTCGACATGTCAGATATGGCGCTGAAGTTGGCAAAAGAGAGCGGTGCCGATCACGTCATTAAGGCTGATGGCAATGAAGTGGAAGCTGTTCTGCAGCTGACAAAGGGCTTCGGCGCGGAAGCGGTCATCGACTTCGTGGGCGAGAAGGGTTCAATCAAGAAGGGTCTAGCAATGACTCGCGCACTTGGTAACTACTACATCGTTGGTTACGGTGAAGATATCCAGATTTCAGCGCTCGATCTCATTACAACTGAGCGCAATATCGTCGGTAACTTGGTCGGAACATGGGCTGATCTCAACGAGCTCATGTCCTTGGCTGAGCGTGGATTAGTTCACCTATCAACCGTGGAGTATGCGCTCAAGGATGCCGATCAGGCGCTACATGATCTCAACGCTGGCAAGGTTAAGGGTCGCGCAATTCTGGTTCCTTAATATCAAAGTTAAGAAACCCTAAAGAAGTTCTAAGTAATACCTTGTAAAGTCTCGGAAGACCACCTCATCGAAGGAGATGAACTGCCAGTGAAAAAGATTGAAATCGCGCAGTTCGGTGGCTCCGAGACTTTGCAATTGGTAGATGCACCTACCCCTACCCCTACAGGTACCCAGCTATTGGTTAAGGTGGCAGCCGCTGGAGTTAATTTCGTAGATATCTATCAACGAAATGGAAATCCCGTTTATGGCATGAAGGTGCCTTACACCCCAGGTATGGAAGGCGCTGGAGTTGTCGAAGCAGTAGGTAGCGATGTTAGGACAATCAAAGTTGGCGATCGCGTTGCCTGGACCTGGGCGCTGGGAAGTTACGCCGAATATGCAATCGTGGAGGAGGCGAAAGCGGCAATCGTTCCGTCGGGCCTTGAGTTAGAAGAGGTTGCGGCATTTATGTTGCAGGGAATTACTGGCCATTACCTCACCAACTCCACTTATGAAATTAAGGCAGGGGATATCGCACTTGTGCATGCTGCCGCTGGCGGCACCGGAAGTTTGATTGCACAATTAATTCTTCTTAAAGGTGGAACCGTCATTGGTACGACATCCACCGAAGCCAAGGAAGCAACTGTTCGAGCACTAGGTGTGCAACATGTGATTCGCTATGACAAAGAAGATTTCGTTGCCGAAGTAAAGAAAATTACCGGTGGCCGTGGAGTCGATGTGGTCTATGACGGAGTGGGTGCAAAAACTTTTGATCAATCACTACTTTGTCTAAAACCCCGGGGCATGATGGTGCTCTTTGGCGCAGCAAGTGGCGCGGTTCCACCATTTGAAATTATGCGATTGAATTCTTCTGGCTCTCTCTTTCTTACCAGGCCAACACTTGCCCATTACGTGGCAGATGCCGCCGAATTTAAGGGGCGCTGCGATGCGATCTTTGATTTATTACTCAAAGGCAAGTTAACGGTGCGCATCGATAAGCGCTACGCCCTGGGCGATGCGCATAAGGCGCATGATGATTTAGCTAGCGGCAAGACCAGCGGCAAGCTCATCCTCGTTCCCTAGCGCAAGCTGCCGTGTTATCAAATTGTTATAGAAATCGTGTTACCAAACCGTTATAAAGGCCACTGCACAAGCGTTACAGGGTGATAGCCGATGATCATTCCTCACGATTTCAAACTACCCAAAATATGAATTCTGCGTAATATTCGGATGCTGCAAAAGTTGCGAGGGAACTTCGGGGGAAATCTCGGGGAGAAGCTTGTGAAACTTGGAAGCGAAATTTCATCTGATTATCTTCAGATGAGTTTTAAACAACACTCTCAAGAAATATTCCTGAAAGGAATTTTATGTTCACAAAGAAAGTAAAGACTCTACTTGCCGTAGCGCTTCCAATTGCGCTTGCTGCATCAGTAGTAGTAATTGCACCTGCATCAGCAGGTGGCACTCTTACTCGTACACCAGGCCAAGAAGTTTCATACAAGGCATACGGTGCTGAGTACGCAAATGTTGCAACCACAGCTGATGGAGATGACGCTTGCTCTTGGTATGAGACATCAAAGAAGGATTACTCAGGTAAGACTCTTCGTGTCCTCACTCACGCGATCCCTAACATGGGTAAGCCAACAGCGCTTCACGCTAAGCAGTTCGAAGAGCTAACAGGTGGAAAAGTTGAAGTTGAGCACGTCTCATTCGGTGACCTCTACGCTAAGCAGCTTCGTTCATACCAGACAGATACAAACCAGTACGACGTTGTATTCAATGGTTCATACCAGATTGGTGATTTCCACTCTTACTACGCAAAGGTTCCAGATTCAGTAACCAAGGGCAAAGGTTCACTTGCAACCCTTACACCTCTTTACAAGGAACTTTACAAGTGGGATGGCGAGACCAAGCTCTTCGGTATCGACGCTGATCGTCACTTCCTCAAGTACCGTACAGATGTCTACGAGAATGCAGCAGCCAAGGCTTTCTACAAGTCAAAGACTGGCAAAGAGCTTGCAGTTCCAAAGACATGGAAGGAATACAACCTTCACGCAAAGACATTCAATGGCTACAAGGCAGCAGGTCAGCCAGCAGGAGTTAAGTTCACTGGAACAACAGAAATCACTCAAAAGGGTGGCCTCATGTTCGGTGCATTTATCGACCGCGTTGCACCATATGCAAAGAATCCAAACGTTAAGGGTGGATTCTGGTTCGATGAAAACATGGTTCCACAGGTCAACAACCCAGGCTTCGTTGCTGGTCTAACTGACTTCGTTGAAGCAACCAAGTTCATGCCAGTCGGTGGAAAGAACTTCGACCTTTCAAAGGAAATTGAATCCTTTGGACGTGGAGATTCACTTCTTTCTTACACATGGGATGATGCATGGTCAAAGTCAAATGAGCCAACAAGCCCAATCAAGAACAAGGTAAAGGCTGCACCTCTTCCAGGAGCTGAAAAAGTCTGGAACCGTGTGACAAAGAAGTGGGATACACCTAAGGGTGGAGTCAACTACGCGCCATACATCGCATGGGGTTGGTCATCAGCAGTAACAGCTGCATCACCTTCAAAGGCGATGGCATTTGATTACCTCTGCTTCTGGGCAAATAAGGCGAACCACAAGCTCGATCTCACCATCGGTGACATGGGCGTAAACCCTTCACGTACAGAAGACTTCACATCTGACTTCTGGGTAAAGGAAATGAACTGGGGCAAGCCAGCAGTAGATTCATGGCTCGGAACAATGCAGAACTACGAGAAGAACACCAACCGTGTGTTCGACCTCCGCGTTCCTGGCGTTTCTGACTACATGACAGCTATGGAAAATGCAGTTGCAAAGGCCCTTGCAGGTCAAGCAACACCACAAAAGGCACTCGATGAGGCTGCTAAAGAGTGGAATGCAATTACAAAGCGTGTAGGTATCACTAAGGTGAAGTCTGCATACCAGAACGTAATTGCGCTTGAAGATAACATCAAGTAAGTAACTCGTTCGAAGGTGTCGCGCGGTCAGATTTTTTGGCCGCGCGACACCCATGAGTTTTGCATAATGACCCGGGTAATGGTTTTATTGCCCCTTAATTAGCGGGCAGAAGTGGAGCAGGATCTCAGTGAAAAAAGGTTACCCACGGTTCTTTCTTCTTCCAGGCTTGCTCTTGCTTATCGCAATTATTATCTTCCCGCTTCTCTTCACGATTCGTGTGACTTTTTCAAGCTGGAACGTTTCTCAATCAGGACTTAATTTTATTGGTGGGGAAAACTGGGGCGAGATGGTCCGTGACACCCGTTATTGGGGCTCACTACTTAGACTTTTCTATCTCTCATTTTTAACAGTAGCAATTCAGTATGTCCTCGGCTTTGCCATCGCGCTCTTCGCTTGGAAAGGAATAGCAGCGCGCCGCTTCTACCGAGTTCTCTGGTTGGTTCCAATGATGACAACACCATCACTTATGGCAATCATCTGGCGTTCGATCTTCACCGAAGATATTGGTGCACTCAATGGACTTCTCACCCGTGTTGGCCTCAGTCCAGTTAACTGGCTCACCGAAAGTGGACCCGCGAACATTGCAATCACTATCGTCGAAGTCTGGCAGTGGACTCCATTTATGTTCTTGATTCTTTTGGCCGGACTTCTTAGCTTGCCGAAAGAACCATTTATGGCAGCGGCAATTGATGGCGCTAGTGCGTGGAAGACATTTGCGCGGGTGACTTTCCCAATGATGGCGCCAATCAGTATTGGTGCAATCATGATTCGTTTAATTGATGCCTCAAAGATCTTCGACTCCGTCTTTACTATGACGCGAGGTGGTCCTGGAAATGCAACTGAAACACCAGCGGCCTATATCTTCCAGCGCAGTTTGCAGGATTTCCAGATTGCCTACGGTTCCACCCTGGCACTGATGTATTTGATTCTCGCAATCTTGACGCTGACTATTATCGGAAAAGTCTTTGCCCGTCTATCGAAGCCTCGGGGGATCTAACTGATGTATAAAGTCTTAAAGGCAACCTTCATCACTATCTGGAGCCTCTTCGTTCTCTTCCCAATCATGTGGGCGATCACGACTAGCTTTAAGCCAGAGTCTGCCGTAGTAAATGGCGCAACCTTTATTCCATTCTTGGAGTTTCAACCAAGTCTGATTGGTTGGAAAGCAATCCTTCCTGGTCCAGATTCACTGACAAATCTGCTGACACCAACGTTAAACAGCTTTATCGTCACCGCAGGTGCTACCGCAATCTCACTAATCTTCGGATCATTGGCCGCCTACGGACTCTCTCGCTTCACCTACGGCTGGAAGAACTACAGCAACGCTGACATCATCTTCTTCTTCGTCTCCCAGCGCATCATGCCGCCGGTAGTTCTTGCTATTCCATTCTTCCTCTTGCTCAAAGAGCTTAAGTTACTTGATACCCACCTCGGATTAATCCTGGTTCTTACTTCTGGCTTGATGCCGATTGTGGTCTGGTTGATGGTTGATTTCTTTAACGCACTTCCACGCGAAATCGATGAGATGGCGATGTTAGAAGGATGTAATCCAATCCAGGCTTTCTTTAGAACCATCCTGCCGCTATCTAAGCCAGGTCTGACTGTGGCTGGCATGTTCTGCGTCATCTTTGGCTGGAACGATATCTTCTTCGCACTCACACTGACCGCAACAAAGGTGCTTACCTTGCCGGTTGCTGTCATCGCCCTGAACGGCACAGTGACGCCTTATTGGATCCTGGCCGCCTCTACTGTCTTCTCAATTATTCCGTTGGTCGGATTAGCCTTTGTGATTGAACGATTCTTATCTCGTGGAAACCTTGGCGGAGCTGTTCGATGAAAGGTATCAAGTGTCTTTAATACTTAAAAACGTCTCGGTAACTACCGAAAAAGAAGGCGTGATCCTGGACGATATCTCCTTTGAATTTAAGCCTGGCCGTATCTACATCCTGATTGGACGTACTACATCGGGCAAGACCTCGCTGATGCGCGCCATCGCTGGGCTTTTGCCTATCGATAGCGGTCAAATCACCATGAATGGTGAAGATTTTGAGGATAAGCCAATCTGGGAACGCGATGTTGCTGTGGTCTATCAGCAGTTTATTAACTATCCCAACAAGTCAGTTCTGCAAAATGTTGAGTTCCCGCTCCTTCGTAAAGGGCTTAAGAAGTCAGAAGCGCGCGAAGTCGCACTTGCTTCGATCAATAAAGTTGGGCTCAGTGACTACCTTGATCGCAAACCAGCACAACTATCAGGTGGCCAGCAGCAGCGGGTGGCGCTAGCTCGTTCCCTATCTCGTCAATCTCACATCATGTTACTTGATGAGCCACTGATGAACCTTGACTACAAGCTACGCGAACAACTTCGAGTTGAATTTAAGGAAATATTTAATTCTCAAAAAGATGCAGTAACAATCTATGCCACGACCGAACCTCCGGAGGCGCTCATTCTCGGCGCTGAGATCTTGGTGATGCACGAGGGTCGAATCATTCAATACGGCAGCCCAACAGAGGTCTATGAGCAGCCACAGTCGACCACAGTGGCGCGTGTAATCAGCGATCCTCCAATGAGCATCTTGCCGGTCTCACTCTCTGCCGGAGAAATTCGTTTTGGTGATGGTTATTCGCAACCAATTCCAGCGAAGATGAAGAACTTTAAAGAAGGCCATTATCAAGTTGGTATCCGGGCAAATGACATTGTCAGTGCTAAATCTGGCGGGGAAAAGGGAACCATCTCCTTGGTAGAAGTCTCTGGTTCTGAGACCCTGGTCTATGTTGATACGCCAGCCGGTGAAGTAGTTCTTCAAATGGAAGGTATCCACGACGTAAAAGTCGGTGAATCAATCTCGATTGAACTCCCGGGCAACCGCTTATTCCTATTCGAAACTAATGGGGCGCTCTGTGTCTCACCAGATAGTGCAGGGGAGTAACGATGGCTAAAATTACGCTCTCAAATATTGGGCATTCCTATAATAAGGATAAGGATCAATCAACCTGGGCACTTAAGCCCCTTGATATGGTCTGGGAGTCCGGTAAGACCTATGCCCTTCTCGGTCCTTCTGGCTGCGGCAAGACCACCATTCTTAACACCATCTCAGGTCTGGTAACCCCGCACCAGGGCCGTTTACTTTTCGATGATCAAGATGTTACTGATATTCCTACGGCGCAACGAAATATTGCCCAAGTCTTTCAATTCCCAACCATTTACAGATCTATGTCGGTATTTGAAAATCTCTCATTCCCATTGGTCTGCCGCGGCTGGAAGCCCGAGAAGATTAAGGCGCGAGTGCATGAGATTGCTGAGATCCTAGAGATCACAGATAAGTTGGGCCGCTCAGCCGTAAAGCTCGGCGCCGATGAGAAGCAGTTGATCTCACTGGGGCGTGGTTTGGTCCGCGATGACGTGAGTGCGCTACTAATGGATGAACCGCTGACAGTGATTGACCCACAATCTAAGTTTGAGCTACGTAAGAAGATCAAGGCTATTAATAAGATCAATAACTTGACCGTTATCTATGTGACCCACGATCAGTATGAGGCGATGACCTTTGCCGATGAGTTGCTGGTCATGAGCTTTGGTGAAGTAATCCAGCGTGGAACCCCAGAGCAGCTATTTGAAAAGCCTAATTCAAAGTATGTCGGTAACTTCATCGGCTCCCCAGCCATGAATTTCTTGCCGGTGGAAGCTAAATCAAGTGAGATTTACTTTGGTTCGACAAAGTTAAAGACCAGCTCTGCCCACACGGCGTTCACAGGCAAGGCCATTGAAGTGGGAATTCGCCCTGAATACGTTTCACTTGTAACGGGTGCGGGCGAGAATGTAATTGAGGCAGAGCTACTAGGCCATGATGACCTAGGCAGCGTCCGAGTCCTTAAATGTGTCTCTGGGGGCTCACCAATCTCGGTAAAGATCCCGCGCAGCGAAGGGTTGCCTGCTGGCAAGAACCTGTTTTTGAAACTTCCTTCCGAGAAATCCTGGCTCTACCAAGATGGGCATTTAGCCTAACTCTTCGTTACCAGATTGTTACATTCCAAACCATAGAGCGCTGCAAATCACCTAATTTTCGCCTTGCGGAGTGCATCGCTATCACTTACATTTTCCCAAACACATTTCGTGTGCAAGAAGAAAGGGAACACATGAAGGATGGAAAATTCGTTCTTGATGCGCATACCGGTTTCTGGGATGCCAGCAAAGAGAACATTAAAAATGAATATGGTTTAGCTTTCGCTGAAACATTTTATGCATTTCAGACTGGTTTTAATCCACCAGATCCAAAATGGACAATGGACTTTGATAAAGAGTTCCGTAAGGTAGATCCAGATTGGTATCTCCACCACATGTTCGTACGTGGTGAAATGGATATGGCTATTCTTTCTACACAGGTATTGATGGATTTCTATCACACAGGATTTACAAACTCAAAGCGCAATGCTGAGATGGTTGCTCGCGCACCAGAGCGTCTTATCGGACTTGGTGGAGTAGATCCACGCGATAAGAACGCAACTCGTCACATGCGTGAACAAGTTGAGCAAGATGGCATGAAGGGCTTCAAGTGGTACACCGCTGAATGGCGCGGAGAATCACGCGGTTGGAAAGCAAATGATCCAGCTGTATTCCCTTGCTATGAAGAAGCAATTGCAATGGGCGTTAAGAACATGCACTTCCATAAGGGCCCTGCTGTAGAGCCTCTTTCAATGGAGAAGTTCGACGTCTATGACATTGACGAACCATCATCACTCTATCCAGAACTTAACTTCATTGTGGATCACATTGGTCTTCCACGTTTGGATGAGTTCTGCTGGATTGCTGCACGTTCAACTAACGTGTATGCATCACTTGCAGTTGCGAACGCATTTATTCACAAGCGTCCTCGCTACTTCGGTGAAATGATGGCAAACCTTCTCTTCTGGCTCGGCGAAGACCGCATCATCTGGGGAACAGACTTCCCAATTTGGTACCCACACTGGATTCTTGATGAATTCATGGAATACCAGATCCCAGACGATATCGCTGATGAGTTTGGCGTTCAGCTAACTCCTGAAATCAAGGCAAAGATCATCGGTGGAAACGTCGCACGTCTATACGGCATTGACACCGATGCAAAGCTCAAGAAGATTGAGAACGATGAATTTAGCCAGCGCCGTAAGGAATTCCTTGCGAACAAGGCTTCCTACGTCGGTGCTTAATTCTTAAGCGACCAATTAGTTACTAATAGTTACTAAAAAAGAAAGAAGCCATGTCTACAACATCCATGAGTATCGAAGAAGAAATTCGTACTGCGGCAGGTAGCGTTCCCGATCCTGAAATCCGCAAGACCATGGCTCAGCTAGGCATGATTGATGAAGTAGAGCTGAGGGAGGGTGGTAACGCGATTATCCGTTACCACCTGACCTCGCCTCTCTGCCCTTCCCCTTTCGCCATCTCAATCGGCAAAGAGATACGACGTCGCGTAGAACAAGTTGAAGGCGTCACACGCGCCACAGTTGAAATTCGCGATCACTTTATTGCAAAAGATATTGCTGCCAAGGTCAATGAGGTTGAGATTGCAAAGGATGCACCACCATGGCTATAAGGTATGAAACCGGCAGTACTTATTTTCCTGGCTATGAAACAGCCGAATCAGTTATTGAGTATTTATCAGCAGATGAAGTAGCGCGCAGAAGCCTTAAGAATCGCCGCGAACTCTCACTCTTAGAAATTCCTTCGGTAATGCGCGTTGCATGCATTCTCGCCGAGCGCACCAGAAAACCAGATATTTGGATCCGCAGCGCTGTTACAACACTTGATCGATTCGCGCGCGAGGTCTGCGATGGAGATTTAGAGGCAGCCCTGAAGGCTGGCCAAGCTGATCCACTGACAGCAGAGCTACTGAACCAGAAGTATTTACAGCTGCACCAGGACCTCACTTCAGTCCAACTCGCCGCCCTTATCTTGGGACCAAAGCTCTGGTGGGCATTTCACGGAGTAGATGTTCCTTGGGTTAAGCAGTTCACCACCGTGCCACGTCCACATATTGCAAATAGCAAAAAGGGTGACTTTGACCCGGTCGTGCGTTTGTTAATGCTCAGCCTGGTCGGCACCGGACTTGATTTTGAAGAGCTGGAAAAGATTAAGGTCAAGGATTCTGGCTCATTAGATATTGATGGAAATATTGTGGAAAATCCATATAGCGATCCACTTGTTCTCCAGTTTGAGACAAGCGAGGGACCTCGCATCACCTTCTTAGGCGAAGAGGCTCGGGAAGCGCTCCATCAACAATTAGCTATCCGTAATCCAAAGTCTGAAGATCCACTCTTTGCAGATGCGGCAGATTTCAAGCGATTTATGGAGCATGCTGCCACTCGTTCGGAGTCCATTATTGAGACCGTGAACGGTGTGAATAGCGAGCTATGCAAAACTGTCGGAGATTTCTTCCTTGAGTGGGGAATTCCAGGACGTAATTTCTGGAAAGAGAACGGTCTTACTCGTCCCGAAGATTAAAAACTCGGTACTTGCCGTTTAAAGAATGTTGGCTCAGGTACTAGAACTTGCTGGGCCCGCCATATTAGCTAGCACCACTGCTCTACCTGATTCCAAGCGCGCTATCGGCACTCTAAATGGTGAGCAGGAGACGTAATCAAGGTGCAGTGAGTGGAAGAAGTGAATACTGCGTGGGTCTCCACCGTGTTCACCGCAGACACCAATTTTAAAGTCTGAGGTGTGCGCACGAGCTTGTTCGGTGGCGATGCGCACCAGCAGCCCCACACCATCTTGATCCAGTGATTCAAATGGATTAAATGGCACGAGCTCTAAATCTAGATAGCGCGGCAAGAAGCTGGACTCCACATCATCACGGCTAAAGGCCCAAGTCATCTGGGTTAGGTCATTTGTTCCAAATGAGAAGAAGTCGGCATGGTCTGCGATCTTGCCGGCAGTCATCGCAGCGCGAGGTGTCTCAATCATGCTGCCGATTGGAATATCGAAGTGTTGTCCGGTGCCGGTAAGAGTATTGGCAATTTCTTCTTCCAGCGTCTTGCGCAAGTAGAGAAGTTCTCGCTGAGTGGCAACGAGTGGAACCATAATTTCAGGCATTGGGTTATGGCCAAGCTTTCGAACCTCAAGGCAGGCATGCACAAGGGCTCGCACCTGCATCTTAAATAGTTCTGGAATCAAAATTCCAAGGCGAACTCCACGAAGACCCAGCATTGGATTAGATTCATGCAGGCGCTTAACTGCGGCAAAGACTGCTTGTTGGCGCGGAGAAATTTCTTCTCCGAGTGCTTCCGCGCGCGCCATCTCAGCACTGAGCTCTGCGATGTTAGGTAAGAACTCATGGAGTGGTGGATCAAGAAGTCGGATTGTCACTGGCAGTCCAGACATCGCCATCATGATGCCGACGAAATCTCCACGTTGTAGTGGTTCCATTTCGGCGATGATTCCACGTTGTGCTTCTTCATTTTCAGCCAAAATCAGGCTCTCAACATAGGCACGGCGTGGTCCTAAGAACATATGTTCTGTGCGGCAAAGCCCCACACCTTCGGCGCCGAGAATGCGGGCGCGCACAGCATCTTCTGGGGTATCAGCATTAGTTCGAACCCGCAGCACACGTGAGGCATCTGCATGCTGCAAAATGCGGTCCACCGCCTTTACAACTGGAGTTGCCTGTGGCGAATTAGCATCAAGCTTGCCTTCTAGGTAGGCGGTAACAGGGGAGGCGATCGTTGGAAGGGCACCTAAGTAGACGATGCCACTTGTGCCATCGATAGAGATAACTTCACCTTCATAAACGGTCAGTGCACCGACGGTAAACAAGTTAGCGCGCTCATCAACTGAGATGCTCTCTGTTCCACAGATGGCTGTCTTACCCATTCCACGAGCCACCACAGCTGCGTGAGAAGTCTTGCCACCGCGACTGGTGAGAATTCCTTCAGAGGCAACCATTCCCACTAGATCATCAGGGCTGGTTTCACGTCTTACCAAAATTACCTTGTGGCCGGCGCGTGCTAAATCAAATGCTCGTCTTGAGTCAAAGACAACTTCACCGACGGCCGCACCTGCTGAGGCTGGGATGCCGCGGGCAATTTCTGTCACTTGTCCGGCCAAATCAAATTGCGGGAACATGAGGTGACCTAGCTGCTCACCAGAGATTCTAGAGAGGGCTTCATCCATAGAAATCTTGCCTTCATCGACAAGTTGTAGGGCAACGCGAAATGCTGCTTCGGCGGTGCGCTTTCCTACGCGAGTCTGAAGGATCCAGAGTTTTCCGCGCTCTACTGTGAATTCGATATCGCATAGATCGCGGTAGTGATTTTCCAGAAGTGACATCACTCGCTCTAGCTCTTGGAAAGCCTTTGGCTCGCGCTCATTCATCTCAACTAAAGTCATCGTGTTGCGGATACCGGCAACCACATCTTCACCTTGGGCGCGATCTAGATAATCGCCATAACTACCGTTTTCACCAGTTGCTGGGTTTCTGGTGAAGGCAACGCCTGTTCCAGAATCATCACTGAGATTTCCAAATACCATTGATTGAATATTTACCGCAGTACCTAGATCAGATGGAATGCGCTCACGTTGGCGATAAATCTGGGCGCGCTCTGAATTCCAAGAGTGGAAAACTGCTTCCACAGAACTAATCAGATGCTGGCGTGGATCGGTTGGAAAATCCTTACCGGTCTGGGCTTCAATCTCTCTAATGAGAGCCTGTGATAGGGCTTTTAGGCCATCTACAGTTAACTCTTGAATGCTATTTACGGAATGTGATTCAAGAATTCGAGCTTCAATTTTCTTGAAATCAGCCGGCGGAATGTCGCAGACGATGCGGCCGAACATATCGATGAAGCGGCGGTAGGAATCCCAGGCAAATTTGGCATCACCAGTTTGCTTTGCAAGTGATTCGGCAACTTCTGGAGTCATGCCGACATTGAGAACAGTCTCCATCATGCCTGGCATGGAAAACTTTGCACCAGAGCGAACAGAAACTAAGAGTGGATTCTTCGGATCGCCAAATTTCTTATCAAGCATCTTCTCGAGTTCGCGCAGTGCGCTTTCGATTTCACCAGTGAGGGAAGATGGAATGACGCCAGATGCCAGAAATTCTCGACAAGCTTGGGTGGTGATGGTAAATCCCGGTGGTACCGGAAGACCCATCCGTGTCATCTCGGATAAATTGGCACCTTTGCCACCGAGGAGATCGGCCATAGAGCGATCTCCGAAGGTGAACGGATAAACCAGCGGCGTTGCAGGCATGGACGGATGATACATGCTTTTCAAAACGGGGGACCCAACGCCCTGACATGCCAGAAGCAGCCTGCTGTTGTAGAGTCCGCTCAGAATTCGCCAGTTGAGGAGGAAGCGATGGAGGGGTTGGTCAGCTGTCTCTTGAGCGCCGATGCCTTGAGTGAAATGCGACGGAAGGTTCATCACACCCGTAAAACTGCCTCGCTACCCACAAGTGAGGTAGTCACGGCCGAGATAATTTCTCACGATGTGAGAGTCATTGCCGAGTTTCTTGCCGAAGAGTTTGAAGACGATGTCGTGGAGCTCTTTCGTTCCAGAGTGGCCCCTGATCCGTGGCCGGAGATTACGAGTTGGGATTACCCGGGGCCTTGGGTAAATGCCCACTCGCAAACTCTGGTGCGCATCCTGGATTCAGAAGCGTCAATCAATATATTTTCTAAGAGCGGTTCCTTTTCCCTTCGGATTTCGGCACTGGATTAGGGATAAGTCACCTACCTTTACCTTCGATTTTCGATTATCATTTTGCCATGGCGAAAAAAGTTATCTCTAGACATCGTGCGGCAGCTAAGTTCGGCTGGCTCGGAGCCCTGATTGCTCTTGGATTCACCCTCTTCTGGCCCAGCATCTATCCAACGACAATCATTGTAAACAGTGCCCTTGGATATGTAATTGCCTTCATCATTAACTACTTCTTTCGCATGGCAAAAGGCAAATAAAACTCTCCTAATTTCCTCTTATTAGTGGTGCGCCCTGCTACTTTGGCGCCATGAAAAATACCTTGAAGCAGGGCCTGCCGATATTTGCCATCTCATCGAATATGAGAGCCGGCCTTATTCTCATTGGCCCGTTGCTACCCATCCTTAAAGAAGAATACGGAATCAGCGTCTTTACTGAATCTATTCTGGCTGCAACACCGCTTCTCTGCTTCTCACTTTCCGCAATTTTAATGCGCAGTATTAGCCGTCTAGGAAATACCAATCGCGTTATTTCTTACGCCATCACACTTCTTACACTCTCACTCTTCTTACGTACTACCTTTGATATTGCATCCATCTTGATTTTCTCCATCACACTCGGTATCTCAGTGGCTGTGCTTAACTACATGTTGCCGGTCTGGGTAAAGGAGAATGGCACCTCAAATGCGGGGCTACTGACCGGAATCTATGCCTCTGTTATGGGATCTTGCGCAGCCATTTCACTTGCCATCACCGCACCTCTTGCCGAGGCATCTTCCTACACCTGGCGCCTGGCCATGCTTCCTTGGTTCATCATCGGCGCCCTCACCGCGCTGTGGTGGTGGATCAAGATTCCTAGCTCTTCGGTATCTGATGTTGTTGAAAGCAAGGAAAGTTTCTGGGCAAATCCACTATTTAAGAGCAGCTCTGCTTGGTCGATTACAATCTTGTTCGGTCTGCTGAACATGATTCACTACGCATCAGCGACCTGGTTGCCAACTATCTTGATAACTAAAGGCTTCACCTTGGTCAACGCGGGAATTCTGGTTGCGGTAGCAACGTTGGTGGGATCTCTGCTTAGCTTGGCCGTTCCGCACTTTGCGGCAAAGCGGAAAGATTTCCGCATGGTGTTAATTGTCTTCTCAATCTTCCTGGCGATTTCCTACTTTGCTATCTCAGTTGATACCGGCATAAGCCTCTGGGTATGGGTCATCCTTGGAAATATTGGGGTCTATGTGACCTTCTCAATCGCTTTGTTCTTGGTTGTCTTCCGCGCAGCAGATGCGGCAAAGACCAAGTCACTTTCCATCATGATGCAATCAGTTGGCTATGTGATGGCGACAGTTTCGCCAATCATTCTTGGCAGACTCTTTGACATCACCGGCAATTGGGATCGCGCGCTCTACTTCATCATCGGACTTGCAGCGCTACAGGTATTTGTTGCCATTAAGGCCGGATCTAACGAGAAGGTTTAACTCGCAGCGATAATCTGATTAAGCAAGGGTTTATTTTCAGATAGCAGCTGTAGCTGCTGCGACACCATTGCGCGTGCTCGCGGTTGGAAGGCTCCACTATCTCCGCCCACATGGGGGGAGATGATGACGTTCGGCGCCGACCAGAGCGGATGACCTTCGGGAAGTGGTTCTGGATCGGTCACATCTAAGCCAGCGGTAATGCGCCCGGTGTTGAGTTCGGCAACGAGTGCGTCGGTGTCGACGATGGCACCACGAGCGACGTTAACCAAGGTGGCGCCATCCTTCATCTTCTTTATACGTTCTGCGTTCATAAAGTTCTTTGATTCAGGTGTGAGTGGCAGAATTAAAATAATGACATCGAGCTTTGGAAGATAGGCATCAAATTCTGCAATTTTTATTGAGCCATCGCTACCACTTCGGGTGAAGGCGGTGACTTTAGTTTCAAACATCTCTAACAGGGATGCAATCCGCTTGCCGATATGGCCATAGCCAATGATTCCAACGTGTGAGTCAGCAAGTGCTGGCTTTGTTGTGCGCTTCCAGATGCCCTGCTTCTGGTTATCCATAAACTCGGCAAATCCGCGGCGGCAAGCAATCGCTAGACCAATTGCCAGTTCTGAGGTGGAGACATCGTGAATTCCGGTTCCATTACACAGGCTTACTCCTTGCGGAATGTGGGGCAAGATATCTTCATATCCAGCTTGGTTGTAGTGCACAACCTTAAGGTTTTTCATCTTCGGAATAATTTCAATGGTCTTAAGACCGCCCATATAGCTGGGGACATAGAACTCAATTGCATCAAATTGCGATGCGGATGGAACAAATCCATCAGTTTCTAGGTGTGTCATGCCGGCGGGAAGAGTGAGATCACTCCATTGAGTCCAGATCTTCATTACTTTATTGATCCCATCTTCTCATTGCGCCGAATTATAACCATTTATCACTATGAGCATGATGACAAATCCACGGGCAGATAGAGTGCGACCATGAGCGATTTATCTGCGCAGGTGCGAAAAGCACTCGATGCTGCAGTAGCAGCGATTGGCGGATCAACGCGCGAAGGCCAGATCGAGATGGCCGAAGCAGTTGCGAACGCGCTCACTGATAGACACCACCTCATGGTTCAAGCCGGCACCGGTACGGGCAAGTCACTTGCCTACATTGTTCCCGCACTGGTTCATGGTCGAAAAGTGTTGGTAGCGACAGCAACTCTTGCCCTGCAACGACAGTTGGTAGAACGTGATTTACCAGCAGTTGTGCCAGCGCTGGAAAAAGTGCTGGGGCGCGAGATTACTTATGGAATTTATAAAGGTGTAGGCAACTATGTCTGTCTGCAGAAGATGAATGCCGATGACACCGACCCAGATGGTGAGTTAGTACTGGAATCTTCTTATCTAGAAAAAGATGCCAAGCGCTTGATTGCCTGGGCTAAGACGCCCGGAGTATCAGGTGACCGAGATGATGCACCAGATGTAGATCGCAGAGTATGGGCGGCTAACTCTTTATCAGGACGTGAATGCGTAGGCGCCGATGTCTGTGCCTGGGGCGCGCAATGTTTTGCTGCAAAAGCTAAGGCAAAAGCGCAAGAGGCTGATGTTGTTGTTACCAACCACACCTTGCTTGCTATCGAGATAGTTGATTCGCATCCGATTTTGCCAGAGCGCGATGCCGTGATTTTGGATGAAGCTCATGAATTTATGGATCGCACCACCCAAGCGGTGACTGAAGAGCTCACATCAGGGCGGGTGCAGAGAGCTGCTGCCATGGCTCGCAAATACTCACCTGGCAAGCCAAGTGAGGCGCTGACAAAGGCAGCCGATAGTTTTCATGATGCGATGGCGGATTACGGTGAAAGCGTGAAGAGTGATTTTGCAGCGCAAGGTCGCCTGGAAGATATTCCAAGTATGTTAGAAGCACCGATTCGAAAGTTAAAAGAGAGTGCAACGGCGTTTGTGCAGATACTGAGCGCCGATGATGAAATTATCGATCCTGATAGCAATGCCGAGCGTGCTCGAGTAAAGGGTGCGGTGCAAGAGATTGCAACGACCGCCGGCAAGTTACTCAAGATGGGTGATGAACACGTGCTCTGGTATGAGCCGACATTTTCCACCCTGCATTTAGCACCACTTTCAGTCTCACACGTCTTGCGCAGCAATTTGCTCACTAAGACGCCAGTGATTGCCACCTCTGCCACGTTAACTGTGGGCAATAACTTCGATGCGATGGCACGCAGTATTGGTTTCGTTGTGGGAGGAGATGCTGATGCTGAAAGTGATAGTGAAGATATCGACCCAGCAAATGTGCAGATGCTCGATGTTGGTTCTCCCTTTGATTTTGCTAACCAGGGAGTTCTCTATCTGCCAAAACATTTACCAGAGCCAGGCCGCGATGGTCCGAGCAAAGAGGTACTGGATGAACTCGGGGAACTGATTGACGCTGCAGGCGGGCGCACCCTTGCTCTCTTTAGTTCCTGGCGCGGGGTGGAGGCAGCAGATGCCCACCTGCGTGAAGTATTAGTTGATTTACCGATTTCGATTATCACGCAAAAACGTGGTGATGCGGTGGGGCCTCTGGTAGAGCGTTTTGCTAAAGATGAAACTTCTATCTTGCTCGGCACGATGTCGCTATGGCAGGGCGTGGATGTTCCAGGAAATTCTTGCATTTTAGTTGCCATCGATCGCATTCCATTTCCACGCCCGGATGAACCAGTGATGTCTGCGCGCTCATCACTTGCCGATGCATCAGGCGGTAGTGGATTTATGCAGGTATCAGTACCGCGCGCCGCACTTTTGTTGGCCCAAGGAACTGGTCGTTTGATTCGCAGCATTGAAGACCGGGGCGTTGTGGCAATCCTTGATTCCAGAATTGTCACAAAGCGCTACGGCAGCGTGCTGCTTAACTCGATGCCACCGCTGTGGCGAACAAGTGATGGGGCAGTGGTGCGCGAATCACTTCGCAGACTTGCCTCAAGTGTGGATGAGTAAGTTACTTAATCGCAATCTTTACTGAACCATGGCTCATCTGCCACATTCCAGCTTTGGCTTCTGCTCGATAACCGAGAACACATGTTCCTGGCTTACTTGCCTTAAGAACGTTGGCCTTGATGGAGCAAGATTTAGAGGAAGTCATATACATAACTACTTCACCAAAGTTCGATAACTTCGGAAGTGATTTACTCGAACCGACTTTCAGTGATTTCGGCAGTGCGCCAATCTTCTGGGCTCCCGGTGTAAGGATGAATGGGAAGTTACCTGTTGCCGCCGCTGTGGTTTCATTTCCGGCAGTTGCATAGCCAAGTGCGCATTGCCCTGCGCCTTTGAGGGCGGTCAATGTTCCGTCGGCATAGGAGCATTCAGGTGTGAGAGATGTGAAGGTAATTGGTAGCCCTGATTTAGCAGTTGCCACAATCTTGGCAACTGCGCGGTAAGCCAAGTTACTTGGCACATTGCGAACTAGGGCAGTTCCATTAAGAGTGACAGTGATTTCATCAGCGGGAAGTGTCGGCGCTGGGGCACCGGCTCTAAAAGTAATGGGCAAGAACTTATCTTCGGAAGTATCAGTACCAGCTGTTCGATCTAAACGGAAGAAGAGTCCACATTGGGTAGTTGTGCAATCAACTGTGACGCCCTTACCGGTAATGGATCCAGAAATTTTAATCTTAATCGCACCCGTTGAAATGCTTGAGCCTGGCTCTCCGGTTCCGGTTACCCATAGTTGATTTACGTCATCACACGTTACCGGGCGAGCAGCACCTACTGGTGCGATGCATTGTTGAATATACATTCCAGCTTTTGTTGGAAACTTAGTGAAACCGCCATTGATTGTGTCTCCGGCTGGATTGAGATTTGTCAGGGGCGCACTTGCGAAGGCAAAGGTCTCGGCCTGGGCTGGTGTGGCGATGCCGATGGGGGCAACTAAAGCGATGACGGTAAGTGCGATGAGAGCTTTCTTATGTGCGGTAAACATGTTTCTCCTAGTTTCGTAGCTGATTTACTTCTTAAAGGTGACGGGAATAAATAGATCGTGGGTGCGATCGCCTTCATGCAGGTGATCTGATCTGACTGTGATGGCGCATTTAACTTGGGTGCAGTCGTGCTTACCAATTTTCTTTGTTACTCGAACTTTCTCAACAAAACGTCCACCAGGTGCGAATGCGATTGCTAGCCCAGTGGCATAAGCAGGTGCGTTAGATGAGATCCAATAAGAAGCATCGCCAATACCCTCTTTATTGACTCCACCACCACATGGTGTGGGAGGCTGACCCTTCTTAGGCAGCAGGCAATAAGCGAGATAAATTCCTACAGTTTCATCAAATCCTTTTCCTGATACTGATATCTCTTGCCCGCTCTTCACCTTCGTAGCAGATGCGCTAAATTTTTGGCCATCTGCGCCAACGACAGTGGTGGCAGCCATCGCTGGTGCGGGCAGCGCAGCAGCGATGACGATAACCGTCATTACTACCCACTTCCTACGCATGGTGAGAAGAATAGAGAAGGTGGCACCTAGCTTTATCCGACAACTAGGCCGAAACTTGTCGGCAAAATGTTTGAGAGGATTCATTCATGCGTAAAGAGCGAAGTGTGATCACCTTAGGTGTTCTCATAATCACATCGGTTGCGCTCTTACTTACCGGTTGCAGCAAGGTGCAATCAAAGGCAATTGAGATTTCATCGGCGCAAGTGACCACCATTGAAAGTAGTGAAAGTCCGGTAGCGCAGAAAGTTGTGGCACTTGCCAATGGCGCCGGAGAGATTATTTCTGCCATGGGATATAAATCAATTCTGATTGGCCGCGATATAGCAAGTACTGATGCAGACCTGAGAAAGGTGCCGGTAGTGACATCCGGACACCAAGTGATTGCGGAGAAGATAATCGCCCTCACACCAGATCTGGTCATTATTGATAAATCCACCGGCCCGCAAAGCGCGCTCGATGCGCTAGCGGTAGCCGGAATTCGGGTAGTGAAAACGCCAGAGGCATGGACGTTAAGTGATCTGCCGGCAAAGGTTGGCGCCGTTGCCGATGCAATCGGGGCGCCGGCAAGTGGGACTGCCCTGAGCGCGGCAATGAATTCATCCCTTGCAAAAATCGGTGCTGCTAAAGGAAAGAGTCGAGTCGTCTTTCTCTATCTTCGCGGTGGCAGTTCCATCTATTTAATTGGTGGAAAAGGATCAGGTGCTGATTCGTTAATCACAGCAATCGGGGCGCAAGATGTTGGGGCAGCAACGCTTGCTAATCCATTTAACGCTATGACAAGTGAGCTCATTGCTTCACTGAATCCTGATGTCATTCTTGTGATGAGCAAGGGGCTGCAATCAGTCGGTGGCCTCAAGGGATTGGTAGAACTTCCCGGAATCGCACAGACTGATGCCGGTAAGAATAAGCGAGTGATTGCCGTCGATGATTCACTGCTGCTCTCTTTTGGTCCGCGCACCCCTGATTTATTAATTAAGTTAAGTGCGGCAATGGCAAAGGCGATGAAGTGATGAAAAAGATTGCGCCACTGATTCTTTTACTTCCCATTATCTCTATCGTTGCGCTATCACTCGGTGCGACCGAGGTAAGTGAACTTTTTCGATATATCTTTAATCCATTTCTTAATCCGGAGAGCGCATCACACCAAATTATTTGGCAGATTCGCGCACCGCGTGTGGGAGCAGCGATTTTGATTGGCGCCGCACTGGGTATGGCCGGCTGCCTTGCTCAGAGTTCAACCAATAACCCCTTGGCAGATCCAGCAATTCTTGGAACATCAGCAGGTGCTTCACTTGGAGTTCTACTTGGGGTACTGACCAACTTAGTCAGCATCGGCTCAGCCGGCGCCGTTGTCTGCGCAGCAATTGGTGCGATGGCGGCAACGTTGCTGACATTTTCACTCGCTCGCTCTGCGTTGCAGCTAATTACGATTGGCATTGGCGTCTCGGCAATTCTGAGTGCAATTGTGGGGCTCACACTTTCAGCGGTGAGCAGACCAGATGCGCGTTCTATCTCATTCTGGTCATTTGGTTCACTCTCACTGGTGAGCAGCAAGACGCTCTACGTACTAGCCCCAGTGCTCGTCATCGCTGCTGTGATTGCCTGGAAGATTGCGCCAACCCTTGATCTACTTTCGATAGGTGATGCATCGGTAAGACACATCGGACATAACGCACAACGCATTCGCTTATCCGCATTTGCCATCTTGGCAGTTCTTGTTGCAGTGACTGTCTCCAGCGTTGGCTCCATTGCATTCCTAGCTCTGGCTGCGCCACACATAGCGCGCTACTTATGTGGCCCACGCAATCGGGTGCTAGTGATTTATTCAGGACTCATTGGCGCACTTATTCTCCTCATTGCCGATACTGCAGCGCGTTCTGCAATTCCACCATTTGAACTTCCGATTGGCCTTTTGACATCACTGATTGGTGCACCGATTTTGATCCTCACTCTTAAAAAAAGTGGTGACATATGGCGCTAATTACGATTGAGAAAGTCTCCATTATTCGTGGTGGCAAGAACGTCCTTACCGATTTCAGCGCCAGTATTGAACCGGGAAAGATCACGGCAATCATCGGGCCCAATGGCAGCGGGAAGAGCACATTGCTCGGAGCTTTGGCCGGAGATCTGCCTATTGCTTCTGGGGTGATCACTATTGCTGGTCGCGATCTAAAAGAGATTTCGGTAGCCGAACAAGCACAGTTACGCAGTGTTGTCTTACAAAATAGAAATTACTGGCTTTCCTACACCGCCCGGGAACTGATCGAAATGGGCCAAGGACCAGCCGAACTTGCGCGCGTGGACGCTGTGATGCAGCGCCTTGATATGACTAGATTTGAAAACCAGAGCGTTACTACTTTATCTGGGGGAGAAGCACAGCGAGTTGAAATTGCGCGGGCGTTGATACTAGATACCCCCATCTATTTATTAGATGAACCCTTATCGGCGCAGGATGTGCAGAGTAAAGCGCGGATTATTGCGCTCTTACAAGAGTTGCGTGATCAAGGGCGAACAGTTTTGGTGATTGCCCATATTGATAAGAGCTCTTTATCCTGGTGTGATCAGATCATCGATACATTGGCGCAATAACGGCCAACTCTTAGCAAAGCTAGGGTGCAAGGGCAGGCGCGTAACGTCATCGAATTTCACCCAGCGCACTTCAAATGATTCATCGTTGAGTTCATGGCCCTCAAGTGATTGATTTGCGCGGGCAATCACTGTTGAGTAACTCCAGCCCTGGTGATCATCGGTAAAGGTATGAAGCGGCTCTAGATCACCTGGGTTGATGCCAGTTTCTTCTACCGCTTCCCGAATCGCACCTTCCATGACACTTTCATGCGAATCTCGCGCGCCACCTGGAATTCCCCAAGTGTCTCCGTTATGCACCCATGGTGCGCGATGCTGCAAGAAGATAGCGCCGTCACGAATAATGAGTAGCCCTGCTGCGCCGTGAACGCCCCAATGTTTGGAGCCACATACGCATTGGATCCATCCATCTCCATCGCGGGCCGCCATGGTCCTACTTTCTCATATCTATCCACAACCAGCACGATTGAATCGTTTCTGCGCGCTCAAGGGAATTAACCTCCCGCGCATGAAGAGATTCCTAGTAATCGCATTACTACTGACGACTATTTCACCTTCAGCGCATGCCCAAGATTGCATCGAGCGAGCATGTATTGATGTCTATACCCAGGACGGCAAGATTGTCATTGAAGGGCGTAAAGGAACGGGTGCAGTGCAAAAGAAAGAGGTAGCACCGGCTCCGAGTAAGACCAGAAAGCCAATCATCAAGAGAACATTTACCCCACCGCCGAAACCAACCGGGAGTGCAAAACCAAAGATTATTACCGCTACTAAAAAACCAATAGTGAAAAAACGGGTAAAGCCCGAAGTAGCCCCCACGGCCACATCGCTGAGCGATAAGTTGATTGAAATTCTGCCCACTGCTGGTATCGCTTATTCCCCTTCATTTCAGCCGCTCATTAAAGTGCCGGTCTTCTTCTGGTCCGATATTCCAACTATTGTTACCAAAAAGATTGAAATCGTGGGCGAAGTTGTTGAGGTATCACTTAAGCCCACCTTCATCTGGCATTACGGCGATGGCATCTTCTTTATCACTCGCGATGCTGGTGCACCTTTTCCAGATGGGCAGATCCAACATGCATATTCCAATCCGGGGCACTACCTCATCCAACTCGTTACAAGTTGGGATGGTGAATTCACGGTGCAAGGTGTGAAAAATCGGATTCCCGGAAAGATTGAATCAGTCTCAATTCTGCCGATCACAGTTGTTGCTGCACCTACTCGTTTCATTCCTGCTACTTCACTTCATCGATAAGAAAGGCTTCCCATGACCACCCTGACTTCACCGCATGATCTGCTCGCTGCTATTCCATTTCTGATTGGCTACCACCCAAGTAATTCACTTGTTCTAGTTGCACTGAATACTGACTCAGTTGATAAAGATGCCGTTGGCATGGCGATGCGGGTGGACTTGCCCGTTGACCTATCGTGTGAAAGCTATGACCTACTTGCCTCACACTTCACCCGCGAAAAAGCTGATGGCGCACTGCTTGTCGCCTACACACCCGCCGAATCGGCAGCCGGTGAGTCAGTGCTGATAAATGCCAGTGCTGCACTGATGCGAGCCGGCATTGAGATTAGAGAGTCACTGCTTGTGCAAAGTGATCGCTTTCGTTCACTTCTCTGTATTGATTCAGATTGTTGTCCACCAGAAGGCAGCCCAGTTCCAGAAATTGATTCATCGCGCATCGCCGCCGAGCACGTTATTGCCGGACACCCCATGCCCTTTGCCACCGTTGCTGAGCTGATTCATTCAATTTCTGCGCTGCCTTCTGCCGCCCATGAGTCTTGGTTGAGTGAGGTCAACCAATTCATTATTGCTAGCGATGCGAAAGAGTTAAATCACCTGCAACGAGATGGTGCAACGGCTGTCATTGATTTAGCAGGTGAATATCACGTGGGCAGGGGCGCAGAAGATCGCGAATTGGCTGCCAGAGTCATTGGCCGCATGAGTGATATTCAAGTGCGTGATTTCGCACTGGGTAGTCACAGCCTTGAGAGTGCAGATTCTTACTGGCGGATGTGGCGCGATTTATTAGTCATTGCACCCAGTGGTTTTGTCGCCCCCATTGCATCGGTCTTTGCCGCCCTTGCCTATGAACGCGGCGAGGGCGCCCTAGCCCAGAAGGCCCTCGATCGTGCGCTGGCAGATAACCCGAGCTACTCACTAGCGGTGCTACTGCGGCGAGTATTTACGGTGGGCTGGCCGGCGAAATCCTTTACCAAGATGCGGGCAGAGCTACACCCCAAAGTAGTTGCCACAATTTTCGGGTAATATTTGCACTGGTCACGAGTTCTAGTTGAAAGCCCCGGCTGACTAGACGGCAACCCTCCACCGCGGTGGGGTGCTCCGGGTGACGACCAGGCAGAGCTCTTAGCTGCAAGTGCGTGAAGGATTTATTAATGAGCAGAAAAGCTAACTTCGATGTCACCGGTGCGTGGCTTGAAGGTGATGATCCAGGTGATCGTAAATTTATCAAGATTGGTGATTTACTTCTTGAAAATGGCGAAACTCTGCCTGATATCACCATTGCCTATCAAAGCTGGGGCACGTTAAACGCTGATAAGTCGAATGCAATTTTAGTTAACCATGCCATGACCGGTTGGTCTGATGTTCCCGGATGGTGGCCACAAATGGTGGGCCCGGGGCTGCCATTTGATACCGATAAATACTTTGTGCTCTGTCCCAATGTCATTGGTGGTTGCCAAGGTTCAACTGGGCCAGCAAGTATTGCCCCTGATGGAAAACGTTATGGTTCCCGCTTTCCGATCGTGACTATTCGCGACATGGTCAGCGCCGAGATTGCTTTTAGTGATGCGCTCGGAATCGATAAATACTTACTTGCAGTGGGTCCTTCACTCGGTGGCATGCGTTCCCTGGAATGGGCGGTGCAGTTACCGGAGCGAGTCAGTGCCATCTGCACCATCGGATCCTCAGCCGTTGCCACCGGGGATCAAATCGGAACGTTTTCGGTGCAGATTCAGGCGATTAAATCTGATCCTTACTTCAACGGTGGCGATTACTACGAACAAGAGCGAGGCCCGGTCGATGGCATGGGAATTGCGCGCCGGATTGCCCATCTGACATATCGCACCGAATCTGAGATGGATGTGAGATTTGGTCGCCAACTACAAGGAGATGAGACTGGGCGCTATGCCGTGCAGTCATATCTGGACCATCAGGCCAATAAGCTGGCTAAACGCTTTGATGCCAATACCTATATTGCTCTCACTGATGCGATGAATTCTCACGATATCGGTCGGGAGCGCGGTGGCGTGGTCAAGGCCCTGGCCAGCGTGAAAGTTCCAGTGGTGGTTGTCTCCATCGATACTGATCGCCTCTTCGTCCCTCGACTTCAGGTTGAGATTTCAGAGCTGGTTCCGACCGCCGAGCCGCCGATTGTCATCAGTTCCGAGTTCGGCCATGACGGATTTTTGGTGGAGAGTGAAGCCATGGGCGCTGCTATTCGCCACGCCTTGCATGTTGCGGGTACAATATAGGTATTACTTCGAGCAGTTCGAAGAAAAACCAAAAGGACAATTGTGGCTGTATTTAGTGCGCTCAAAAACAAGGCAAAGAGCAAGAAAGCTGCTCCAGCAAAGAAGTCTGCTGCAAAAAAAGCTGTTGCCAAGAAGGCTCCTGCGAAAAAGGCCGTTGCTAAAAAGGGCGTTGCTAAGAAAGCACCTGCGAAGAAGGTTGCTGCTAAGCCGGTAAAGCCAGCAAAGATTGAAATTAAGAAAGAACTCACCGTAAAAGAGATTCAGCAGCTCGTTGATTTAAAGAACGCTATTGCGCGCCAGAAAGAGATCATCGATTCTCTCGCCGCAAGTGGCATTGATAACTATCGCAAGGCGGTTAAGAAAGAATTTATGCCGTTGGCACTGGAAGCTCGCGCACTTGATGGCGAAATTCCAGAGGCAACAGAGAAGGCTCGCAAAGCTGGTCTCGGTGCTCCAAGTCGCATTCTTTCAAAGGCGCAGCTAGCCCTGATTGCCCCAAAGGTGGAGGCGAAAGCAGAAGCGCACAAGAGTGAGAAAGTCGCCATTGTGCTCGATGAAGATGGCAATGAAATTGTTGTCGAAGAAGTTGAATTAGAAGATGTCGAGACGCTGATTGCAGAAGCTTCAGAAATTGTTGATGCTGAATCAGATGGTAAGGATCAGCCGCGCGTTGTCACCCTTTCGGATGAGACTAAGAATGAAGCGGGCTCATTTACCCTCCTTGACTCTGATGCCGATGATGAAGAAGAAGATAAGAACGAACGTGAGAAGCATAAGAAGGATCTCAAGAATGTAAATCTCGTCCTGGAAGCTATCAACGGCAAGATTCAGGGAGTAGAGCTTCCACCGAAGAGCAATATCGATCAGGTAGAAGCAAAGGCACTTACCTTTAAGCAGATTCAACAGCAATTTGCGATGAGCACCTTTAATGAGAAGTCCGCAAAACTCATCGCTGAAGCGGTTAATCAGGGCCACCTCAAGAACTTAGAAGATTTGCAGTACTTCTTTAATGAGCAAGCTCGATTTATTCAGATTGAAATCAAGCGCCTGCCACCAGAACAGACAGTGCTTACAGCTGGTGCTACCGCAGACCCAGTAAAGGATTACCTGAAGCAGATCGGTCGCGTGGCACTACTTAATGCCGAACTTGAAGTTGAACTTGCTACGCGCGTTGAAGCTGGGCTATTTGCGGAAGAAGCTTTAAAGCACACTAAGAAGCTAGAGAAGAAGATGAAGCGCGAGCTGGAGTGGATTGTCGAAGATGGAAAGCGCGCCAAGAATCACTTGTTGGAAGCAAACCTTCGTTTGGTGGTCTCACTTGCTAAGCGTTATACCGGTCGCGGAATGCTCTTCCTTGATCTGATTCAAGAAGGAAACCTCGGTCTTATCCGCGCAGTAGAGAAGTTTGACTACACCAAGGGTTACAAGTTCTCTACCTATGCCACCTGGTGGATCCGCCAGGCAATTACCCGCGCCATGGCCGATCAAGCTCGCACCATTCGTATTCCAGTACACATGGTTGAAGTAATTAATAAGTTAGCTCGCGTGCAGCGCCAGATGCTGCAAGATCTGGGTCGCGAACCGACACCGGAAGAACTTGCTAAAGAACTTGATATGACACCGGAGAAGGTGGTCGAAGTTCAGAAGTATGGCCGTGAGCCAATCTCACTTCACACCCCACTGGGTGAAGAAGGAGACTCTGAATTCGGAGACCTCATTGAAGATTCAGAGGCGGTTAAGCCAGAAGAGTCAGTCACCTTTACTATCTTGCAGGAGCAGTTGATGCAGGTGCTGGGCGGGCTTACCAACCGCGAAGCCGATGTTATTAAGGCTCGCTATGGACTTACTGATGGACAGCCTAAAACTCTTGATGAAATCGGCAAGGTTCACGGTGTTACTCGTGAGCGTATTCGCCAGATTGAATCTAAGACGATGTCAAAGCTGCGCCACCCATCTCGTTCGCAATCACTGCGCGATTATCTGGATTAACACCAGATGGCCGATGCCCAAGCCTTTATCAATCCTAAGAGCGGATCTATTCGCATCACTGGGGTAGTAGAGCTAGTCGATGCTGATGGCAAAGTGCTTGAAACTATCGAGAATCCAAAGTTCTGCGGTTGTGGTCAATCAAAAGAAAAACCCCTATGCGATGGTTCGCATAAGGGCATTCTCAAAGAGTAATTACTTTACTTCAACCAACTTCTCTGACTCATCCTGAATCGCTGCCGCTACCGCCTTTAGCTTTTCCGCATATTCCTTGCCGTGATGGGCACAGAACATGAGTTCACCACCATTGAGCAGAGTTGCACGCACATAAGCTTGTGCACCACAACGATCGCATCGATCGAGGGCATTCAGAGGTGTGGATTCGAGGATTACTTGCTCGGTCATCGCGCTCTCATTTCGCTTAGTGGGAAGTTCTGGTACTTCTATGGAACATCATGCCAGTTCTCTTTATTCCCTGCAGGAGATATTGATTCCAATTGTGTAAATTTTTAGCAATCTGAGCGCATATTCACCGATTATTAGGGGATATCTCACCTCAATTACCAATATTTGAGATGTCCCGGCGCGCTTACGCAGATGCGAAGCATTCGCTGGCTAACCTTTGCCACCGTGGCTGACGAATTGAACTTTACCCCTGAGGTGGATTCTAAGGATAGCTATACCGCTAAAGACCTCGCAGTCCTAGAAGGACTAGACGCAGTTCGCAAGCGCCCGGGTATGTATATCGGTTCAACCGATTCACGTGGATTACAACATTGCCTCTGGGAAATTATTGATAACTCAGTTGATGAATCACTGGCGGGGCACTGTAAGAAAATTGAAATTAATCTTGAATCCGATGGTTCAGTTGAAGTTCACGATGATGGTCGTGGAATTCCAGTTGATAAAGAACCCAAGACCGGTCTTACCGGGGTTGAAGTTGTCTTAACCAAGCTCCATGCCGGTGGAAAGTTCGGTGGTGGTTCCTATGCCGCATCCGGTGGTCTCCACGGTGTAGGCGCATCTGTTGTCAACGCTTTGGCAGAACGCCTTGATGCTGAAGTAGATCGCAACGGCAAGATTTACTGGATGTCTTTTAAGCGCGGTGTTGCCGGAATATTTGATGGCGATGGACCGAAAGCAGAGTTCACACCGCAATCAGGTCTGCGCACCATTGGAAAAGTTTCGGCCAAGGTAACTGGCACCCGGATTAAGTGGTGGTCAGATCGCCAAATCTTTTTAAAGGATGCCGAGCTTGACCTCGATGATGTCTATGCCAGAGCTCGCCAAACTTCATTTTTAGTTCCCGGACTTTCCATTTTGGTTAACGATAACCGCAAGAAAGAGAAGACCACCCAGACCTTCTTCCATAAGGGCGGCATCTCCGAGTACTGCGATTTCTTGCAACCAGATACCGCTGTCGGTGAAGTGATTCGCATTTATGGTAGCGGCCATTATCAAGAGACCGTGCCGGTCCTTGATGACAAGGGCCATATGGTCTCAACCGATGTTGAGCGCGATATGGAAGTTGATATTGCAATGAAGTGGGGCGAGGGCTTTGACACAACGCTGCACTCCTTTGTGAACATCATTGCCACCCCCAAGGGCGGCTCACACGTGCTTGGCTTTGAGCGCGCCATCACTAAGGCCTTTAATGAAGCGATGCGTAGCGCTGGAATTCTGAAAAAGAACGAGGCCGATGTCATCAAAGACGATGTCATGGAAGGTCTGACCGCAGTAGTGACCGTTCGAATGTCAGAGCCACAGTTTGAAGGTCAGACCAAGGAAGTCCTCGGAACGGCGGCTGCGACCAAGATTGTCTCCACCGTGGTTGCCGATAAGTTAAAGGAATTCTTTGCAACTACTCGTCGTATTGATAAGGCAAATGGCAAGTTGATCATGGAAAAGATTGCCGGTGCTTCTCGCACCCGTATTAGCGCTCGTGCTCACAAGGACTTGCAGCGCCGTAAGAACGCGCTGGAATCATCATCTCTTCCGACAAAGCTCTCTGATTGCCGCTCGGAAGATGTCACACGCACTGAGCTCTTTATCGTTGAGGGCGACTCAGCCCTAGGCACAACAAAAGCAGCCCGTAACTCTGAATTCCAAGCCATCTTGCCTATTCGCGGCAAGATTCTCAATGTGCAAAAAGCATCGCTTTCCCAGATGCTCGATGACAAAGAGTGTGGCTCCATCATTCAGGTCATCGGCGCCGGCTCTGGCAAATCTTTTGAATTAGATGATGCTCGCTATGGCCGCATTATCTTGATGTCAGATGCTGATGTTGATGGCGCACATATTCGCTGTCTACTGCTTACTTTGATGTATCGCTATATGCGCCCAATGCTCGATGCTGGCCGGGTATTTGCCGCAATTCCGCCACTACACCGCATTGAAACTATGGGTGTGGGCGGCAAGAAGGGTGAATACATTTACACCTACTCAGATGATGAGATGAAGCGAATTACGGCAGATTTAAAGAAGACCGGCAAGCGTTGGAAAGAGCCGATTCAGCGCTATAAAGGTCTGGGTGAGATGGATGCAGATCAGCTACGTGAGACCACTATGGATCCTGATGCCCGCACGCTGCGCCGCATCACAGTTCCGGATGCGGAAGCCGCAGAGAAGATGTTTGAGCTGCTGATGGGATCGGATGTCGCACCCCGGAAAGAATTTATTGCAACAGCTGAGATCGATCGCGAGCAGATCGACGCTTAGTTCTTAATCAATACTGACTAAGTCGAAGTACTCATCTTTCCAAATATCTTCATCGCCATCAGGCAACAAAATCACCCGTTCAGGCTTTAAGGCCTGTACGGCGCCCTCATCGTGGGAAACCATGATGACTGCGCCTTGATATTCTCCTAAAGCTCCCAAGATTTCTTCACGGGAAGCTGGATCTAAGTTATTTGTTGGCTCATCAAGTAAGAGCACATTTGCCGCAGAGACGACCAGAGTGGCCAGGGCTAACCGAGTTCGCTCGCCACCAGAAAGTACATTAACTGGCTTATGAACATCATCGCCTACGAAGAGAAATGAACCAAGCACGTTACGCGCTTCTGGTTCACGTAAGTCATCTTTAGAAGACATCATGTTTTCCAGAATGGTTCGCTCGAAATCGAGCATTTCATGTTCCTGGGCGTAGTAGCCGAGTTTGAGCCCGTGGCCATGTTCTACTTTGCCGGTATCTGATTCAAGTTGGTTGGCCAGGATTTTAAGCAAAGTTGTTTTGCCGGCGCCGTTCAGGCCCAAGATCACTACGCGTGAACCCTTATCGATGACGCAGGAAACATCGGTGAAGATTTCAAGTGAGCCATAGTTCTTTGATAGCTCTTCACCTGATAGCGGAGTCTTGCCACATGGGGCAGGAGTTGGAAAGCGAAGTTTTGCCACCTTATCTTTGACCCGCACGTCATCAAGTGATGATCGTAGTTTTTCAGCGCGACGTAACATGCCTTGGGCAGCAGTTGCCTTAGATGCCTTAGCGCGCATTCGCTCGCCTTGCTTCTGCAAGATTTCTGCTTTCTTTTCAGCGTTGGCGCGCTCTTTCTTGCGGCGGTGCTCATCTTGTTCGCGCTGTAAGAGGTATTGCTTCCAGCCTAAGTTATAGACATCGATGACATTTCTATTGCCATCGATGTAGAAGACTTTATTGACTACTGTTTCAATCAAGTTCACATCGTGGGAGATGATGACGAGGCCACCTGAGTAATTAACGAGGTAGTTTCGAAGCCAGATGATCGAATCGGCATCTAAGTGGTTAGTGGGCTCATCTAGGAGCAGCGTTTCAGCGCCCGAAAAGAGAATACGAGCAAGTTCAATACGTCGGCGTTGACCACCGGAAAGAGTGTCGAGTTGATTGTTAAAGACCGCCTCGGATACGCCAAGAGAGTGTGCAATTGCTTCGGCTTCAGCAGTTGCGGCATATCCGCCGGCTGCGCTGAATTCAGCATCTACTCGGGTGTAACGCTCGAGCGCTTTTTCAAGTTCGGCGCCTTCAGTAGTAGACATCTCGTGCTCTACTTGCGCCATACGTACAGCAATTTGGTCTAAATCGCGCGCAGATAAAATTCTGTCTAGCGCGGTTCCTTGATCTTCACCCGTGCGGGGATCTTGTGGCAGATAGCCAATTTTTCCGGTGCGCTGAACGCCGCCACCTGCAGGTAGGGTTTCACCTGCGAGGACTTTTGCCAGAGTTGATTTTCCAGCGCCATTACGCCCAACGAATCCGATTCGATCCCCATTGTTGATACGTACTGTGACTCCTGATACCAAAAGGCGTGCACCAGCACGGAGTTCAAGAGCGGTTGTTGCAATCATTTGGGCGTATCTTCCCACAGTATTTACCTTGGCATTTCGCGCCCCGTACACTCAGAACCATGTTTAACCTCACGCTCCTTGCACTCCTTCTGATAGCCCTGTTGTTTCTTGGATATCAGATTCGATTGAGCAGGAAACTGGGCGCCAAACTCAACCAACTCATCAAAAGTGAGAAAGAGCTGCGAAAGAGTGTGCGCGAAGTAAATATCACAGCCCGCGCCGATTATCGACAGAGTGAGTCCTATGCGCAGTTACTGATCTTGCTTGCATTCGATGCACCCATCCCGCCAACACGTGGCTGGGCAGCTTCTCCTGATGTGCTTCTTACCTTGGTGCACAGTGCACGTAGTTCTGATGTTCGCACCATTGTTGATTTAGGATCTGGTGTTTCAACGCTGGTGCTGGCAAAAGCGGCTCCGCAAGCCCGAGTAATTAGTATTGATAATTCGCCAGAGTATGCGGCCAAGACTCAGCTATTACTTGATAGCCATGGAATTACCAATGTAGAAATACGTGTGGCACCACTTGCCCCATATGCATCAGGTAATAGTTGGTATGAGACATCAGTATTTACTGACATCACCGAGATTGATCTGCTCTTTATCGATGGGCCGCCAGCAACGGCTGACGGCCAAGGGCGTCACCCAGCCTTTACCGAGCTGCTCAAGAAACTCAGTGCCAAGGCAGTTGTTGTCCTAGATGATGCTGGGCGCGATGGCGAGAAGGAATTAGCGAATAAGTTTGCGGCTGGAATTTCGACACATATTGTGGAATTTCTTGATCACGAAAAAGGTACAGCAGTAATCCGACCTAAGTAATTTACTCTTTGCCGATTCGGGTACGTCGCGGTGTGGCAAATGCTTTGCTTACCGCGGTGAGCTCATCCGAAACCTGCTTGCGGATTGCTTCTTCACTCTTGAGCAATGTAGCAAGGGCTGCAATTATCCCTTTGAGCTCTTTTGATTCGGTCTCAAGTTCGAGCTTGCTCATCTTGGTCAGCCGGCGCAGCGGCATATCTAGAATGTAGGTGGCTTGTTCATCGTTGAGTTTGAAACCTTTGATTAACGCTTCTTTAGCAGCCGGAGCATCATCGCTACCGCGGATAATCTTGATGACCTTATCGATATCGATAATTGCTTTGAGAAGTCCATCAACGAGTGAGAGTCGGTCTTCCGCCTTTGCCTTTCGAAATTCGGAGCGGCGGCGCACAACTTCGATGCGGTGATCGATAAAGACCTGCAGCAGTTCCTTTAGGCCAAGTGTTTGTGGCTTGCCCTTGACCAGCGCAACGGCGTTAATGGCAAAGGCATCTTCCATCGGAGTGAGCTTGAAGAGCTTTTCTAGAACATCTTCTGGCTCAAAACCATTCTTGAGTTCAATGACAACATTGGTGCCGGTCTGACCATCAGTGAGGTCGATGATGTCTGAAATTCCCTGAATCTTCTTCGCTTTGGCAAGGTCTGCAATACGTTCCACAACTTTTTCGGGGCCGATATTAAATGGCAGTTCTTTGATCACAATTCCCATTTTGCGAGATGTGACTTTAGAAATCTCGGTGGTTGCGCGCACCTTAAAAGAGCCTTTGCCGGTGGCATAGGCTTCGCGAACACCTTCCAGGCCAACAATTTCGCCACCGGTTGGAAAATCAGGTGCCGGCACATGCTTCATCAATTGATTCAGCGTTGCCTTGGGATTATCAATGAGGAACTTGGTGGCAGCGATTACTTCACCCAGGTTGTGGGGGGCCATATTTGTCGCCATGCCTACGGCAATTCCAGAACCACCGTTCACAAGCAGGTTAGGAAATGCGGCCGGAAGTACAAGTGGTTCTGCTAATTGACCGTCATAGTTTGGACCAAAATCAACTGTGTTCTCATCTGCTTCGGCCACCATCGCCATTGCAGTGGGGGCAAGGCGCGCTTCGGTATAACGCATCGCAGCTGGACCGGCATCGAGTGAACCAAAGTTTCCGTGGCCGTCAATCAGTGGCAGTTGCATAGAAAAAGATTGCGCCATGCGAACAAGTGCGTCATAGATTGCTGAGTCACCGTGTGGGTGCAACTTACCCATTACTTCACCAACAACACGGGCGCTCTTTACATGTCCGCGCTCAGGGCGAAGACCCATATCTGCCATCTGATGCAGGATGCGGCGATGTACTGGCTTTAAACCATCACGTGCATCAGGAAGTGCGCGTGAGTAAATAACGGAATAGGCATATTCAAGAAATGATTCTGACATTTCGGATGAGACATCGATATCAACGATCTTGCCTGGAAATTCGCCCGGCTTTGGTCCGGCCAGCTTTGCCGTCTTCTTGGGAGCTGCTGCCTTCTTCGTTGCCATGGCGCGTATTCTGCCAAGGCATTGTGCTAAATCTTGGTACCTACACGCCTTCGGAGGCCATGAGTTAGCACTCATGAGAAGATACCTCGGTGCACTTGTCGCAAATCATGCCATCAATCTTTTCTTCATTGGGGCTAGCAAGTGCAGCAGATTCAATCAGCGCCGGGCAATCTCCATCAGGTCGTGAACTCCTCTTTCTCGTCGATGGCTTTGGCGCAGATGTATTAGCAAGGTATGCAACTGTGGCACCGACTCTTGCTTCACTGGTGGCCCATGCCACCGTGCAGACATCATTTCCCTCAACAACTGCAACAAGTCTGGCAACGCTGACTACAGGTGAAATGCCTGGCACCCACGGAATGCTCGGTTACACCGTGCAAGTTCCGCGCAGTGGGGGACGAATACTGAACACTCTTAAATGGGATGAAAGAGTTGACCCAGTTATTTGGCAGCCAGTTCCCACTCTCTTTGAACGAGGGATGGCAGCTGGAATTAGAACTACACACGTGGCGGCTAAACGATATGAAAACTCTGGTTTTACGCGCGCTGTCTTTCGCGGGGCGCATTACAAGGGCGCAAATATCACCAGTGATTTACTCAAAGAGACTATTGATGCGCTGAAAGTGAGCCCATCATTTGTCTATCTCTATGTCAACGATCTTGACTCAGCCGGGCACTCAGATGGTGTGGGCTCGGATAAATGGCTGGCTGCACTAACAAGTATTGATCAACTAGTGGCGCTGCTCATTGAGCAAGTGCCGCGCGGAACCAGAATCTGGGTCACAGCAGACCACGGAATGATTAATGTGGGCGAGAAAATTGTGCTGGGGCAAGACAATGAGTTACTGACTGATATTGCCGTCATTGCTGGCGAGCCTCGAGCCCGCCATTTATATTTGGGGCAGAAGGCTGATTCACCGCAGGCTTTGTCTGAAGTCATCTCTAGATGGAGTGAATTCTTTGGCGAAAAAGTAACGCTGCACTCTCGCGCTACCGCAATCGCATCGGGGCTCTTTGGCGCCGAAGTTTCGCAAGCTGCGGCAGAGCGCGCAGGTGATGTGATTGCTATTGCTCAAGATGGCCTGGTCTTACTTGATCCGGAGCGGGCAGATAAAGAGGGAGAGATGGTGGGCCATCACGGTGGAGATTCGGAAATTGAGAGTTCGGTACCGCTCTTAGTCAGAGTTGCGGACTAGTTCTCTTCTGGTTCCTCTTGTGTTTTGTGACCAAACATAATTTCATCCCATGACGGAACTTTTGCTCGAGCAGTAATTCCATCTTGGGAGTCTGCTGATGTGGGGGTCTCACGGATTACGGCAAGGCGAGGAGTTTCAATCTTCTCTACTGGAGCCTCCACCGGAAGTGTTTCAAGAATCTCGGCAATACGTGAAGGATGAGTAGGTTCAGAGTGGATGATTCCAGATGAGACTGGTTGCGCTGGCACATCTTCATCAATTAACCAAGCACCATTAGCATCGCTGGCATCGAGTGCGCGGCGAGCTAAATCAAAGTTCCAAGTGGCAACACCGTTGCCATCGCGATTTGGGTAAGAAAGTTCGATATGCCAGGTGCCATCGAGAAGGCGCCAGGTGTTCCAGGAAATCTGATCGATATCGACACCACGTGGAGCAAGTTTGGCAATTACAACATCGGAAAATGTCATTTCAATGCGGTGAACATCTTTGCGCATCACTAGTTCACGTGCGCGATCGAGGATGTATTCGCGCTCTTGCAAAATCGGTCCGGAGAATCGCTCTACTTTTTCAAGAGTGAGGTGGCCTTCGCGAGCGACTTGTTCCATGCTCTCACCGGCACGGAGTCGGCGCTGAATCTCTTTTACCGACATCGTTTCGGTGGCATCGACACTCGGAACTGAGGTCAGCCGTTGTTGATTAACCGTTGCACGAAGTGTGTCGCTAATACGAAGTGAGAACTCGCCTCCTTGGTTATCAACGAGTGATAGATGGCTACCATCGTCAGATTTGCCGGTAAGGCGAAGCTCGGTCATGAGGTGAGAATATCCGATAGGGGAGCATTTTCTAGATAGCTAGAGCCCCTAAGATGCGAGTATGTATGCACAATTGTTGTCCTTGGCCCAGAAAGTCGGCGCCGAAGCCGGGGCGCTTTTGCTGGATCGACCATTGGCATTTGAAGTTGAATCCAAGTCAACGGCAATCGATATCGCCACCCAGATGGATGTAAGGGCTGAGAAATTTATTGTGCAATCACTGCTTGCCGCCCGCCCCGATGATGGAATTATCGGGGAAGAAGGAGCGAGTGTCGAGGGAAGTTCAGGCATTACCTGGCTGATTGATCCACTCGATGGCACCGTCAACTATTTCTATGGCCTTCCCGGTTGGAATGTTTCGATTGCAGCCAAAGATAGCAATGGCGTCATTGTGGGTGTTGTCACTGCGCCAACCATTAACTCAACTTGGTGGGCAACCCGTGGCGGTGGTGCGTTTTATAACTCGCATCCAATTCGCTGTAATGAGCCGATTGAATTAGATCGCGCACTGATTGCAACTGGATTTCAATACGATGTGGCACATCGCGTGACTCAGTTAGCAGACTTTGCAAAGTTGGTTCCTGTTGTGCGCGATATCCGTCGCAATGGCGCAGCTGCAGTTGATCTCTGTCATGTGGCAATGGGCGCGATCGATGGCTATTACGAGGCCGGGCTTAAAGAATGGGATTGGTCTGCCGGTGGATTAATTGCCCGTGAGGCTGGCGCAACATTTGCCCAATATGGAGCGGTGCCCCAACAAATCACGGTGGCCGCTGGCCCGCATCTGCACCAGCAGCTGGTGGCAACTCTCGGTTTCTCCGCGTAATTTGCTGGGGTAAATGCCCGATTTACGCTCAAGGCCCCTTCTGTGGCAAGATAGCCCATCTGCACGGCGATATCCGTGCTTAATTGATTAGGTAATGAACAGGACCATAAAGATGAACATTCTCGACGTAGTAGATGCTGCCTCACTCCGCAAGGACATTCCACAGTTCCGTGCTGGCGATGAGCTTAAGATCCACGTCCGCGTTATTGAAGGTAGCAAGTCACGCCTTCAGGTCTTCCAGGGAATTGTTATTGGTCGCCAAGGTGAAGGTGTCCGCGAGACATTCACAATCCGTAAAGTTTCATACGGCGTTGGCGTAGAGCGCACCTTCCCAGTTCACACACCAGTTATTGAAAAGATTGAACTAGTAAAGAAGGGCGATGTACGTCGCGCCAAGCTTTACTACCTCCGCGATCTACGCGGTAAGGCTGCCAAGATCCGCGAAAAGCGCGATGGCATTGAAGGCTACGGCGATGGAATTCTTTCGACTCCAGTTGCTGAAGTTCCAGTAGTTGTAGCGGCAGTCGTTGCAGCCCCAGTGGTGGAAGAAGTTGTAGTAGCTGAGCCAGTTGCAGAAGCAGTGGTTGAAGAAGTTGTAGCAGAAGCAGTTGCTGAAGAACCAGCTACTGAAGAAAAGCCTGCCGAGTAACTTCAATCATATGTCACGCAAGGGCTCAGTCCTTCGTGAGTTCCCGATTCTTGTAATCGTTGCGCTCGCTGTTTCACTTCTGATTAAGACATTCCTTGTTCAATTCTTCTTCATTCCCTCCGGCTCAATGGAGAACACACTCCAGATCCAAGATCGAGTGGCAGTTAATAAACTCCCCATTATTTCCAAAGATATAAACCGGGGCGATGTTGTGGTCTTTAGAGATCCCGATAATTGGTTGCCAGAACCATTTTCTGCTGATGAAAATAGAATTGTGGCCAAGATTAAAGAGGGGCTCGTCTTAGTAGGCGTGCTTCCCAATCCAGCAAAGCAATACCTGGTGAAGCGAGTGATTGGCGTAGCTGGAGATAACGTCATCTGTTGTTCCAAGAGTGGCAAGTTAACCATTAATGGCAAAGAGGCAATAGAGCCTTATATCTTTGCTGGCAATAAAGTGAGTGAGCTGGACTTTAATATCAAAGTTCCGGAAGGCAAGATCTGGGTGATGGGCGATCATCGCTCAGCATCTGCTGATTCTCGTTATCACCAAGATGATGTCAATAATGGATTTGTTCCGGTATCAAGAATTACTGGTCGCGCCTACGCCATTATCTGGCCGATTAAAAATATTGGCATCATCTCATCTCAAAATCCAATTAAGTAACGCAACCGGATGAAGGCATCTCGATGAAAGCTATTGAGGAGTTACTTCAAGCCGCAGGTATTTCTCCCATCGCCGGTGTTGATGAGGCAGGACGTGGCCCATGTGCTGGACCACTTGTGATTGCCGCAGTGATTCTGCATGATCCATCGGCGCCAGAGCTGGCCGCGGTGCGAGATTCAAAAGAGATTTCAGAGAAGAAGCGGGAAGAGTTATTTGATGTCATCATGGAATTGGCTGCAAGTGTGTGCGTCATTCGGGTCTCGGTGCAAGAAATTGATGAACGCGGTGTGCACGCAGCCAATCTCGATGGAATGCGCAGGGCGGTGAAGGGCCTGACTATTGAACCCGCCTACGTTCTCACCGATGGTTATCCAATCCAAGGGCTAGTTATTCCTAATGTGGCAGTCTGGAAAGGTGATCAGGTAGTAACGGCAATTAGCGCTGCCTCCATTATCGCCAAGGTCACGCGTGATCGCGAGATGATTGAACTCGATAAGAAATATCCGCAATACGGTTTTGCTGGACATAAGGGCTATATCACGGCCGCACATACGGCCGCCTTGGCAGAGCATGGACCTTGTGTAGAACATCGCAGGTCGTTTTCAAATATTGCAGCCCTGCTGGAATAGTTTTACACAGCACTTCATTTGCTTTGGTTTTAGAGCAGCTGGTGCAACTACGGTGCCCACATGCGCCTACTTACAGATGATGTGAAGATACAGAGACTGGCACTTTTTAGCGCCATCGAAGCTGGAAATACTTACTGGGCGCGCCAAGTTAATGAATTTGGTATCGCAATGGTCTACGAACATCTGGCACTGGGTGTCTATGACGCCACAAAATATGGCGCAATTACTCAGGCCATCAGCGCCTTTAATGCAGATGAATCACTTGCTGCAATTGCGCAATCCGGAGGCGTCTTTATTACTCCCGAAGATCTCAGTTGGCCCACGCGCGTCAATCAATTAGCAATCCCGCCGCTGGGTCTGATTGTGAAAGGCGATCTGTCTATTCTGAACAATCCTTCACTTGCCATTGTGGGAACGAGAAATCCAACACCGTATGGCGTGCGCTTAGCTGGTGATTTTGCAGCAGGTTTTGTCGATCGAGAGTGGGACATCATCAGTGGGGGAGCATATGGAATAGATACCGCCGCCCATCGTGGGGCGTTGGTTGCAGAAGGTCGCACGATTGCCGTGATTGCTTCCGGCATTGATGTGCAATATCCGGCCGGCAACGCACGACTCTTTGATGAGATCTGTGAGAACGGTGCGATCATCAGCGAAGTAATGCCGGGCGTTACTGCGATGCCACATAGATTTCTAATCCGCAATCGCCTGATTGCGGCGTTGTCCTTGAGCACACTCGTTGTCGAAGCTGCATTTAGAAGCGGCTCTTTGCGCACCGCCCGTGATGCCGCAGAGCTCATGCGTCCGGTGATGGCAATTCCGGGTCCAATTAGTTCGCCATCATCGGAAGGGTGTCATCGACTTATTGGCGAACGTGCCGCTGAATTAGTGACATCGGTTGCCGATGCGATGGAGTTGATTTCTGCCCTTTAGGTAATGCTCGTGTGAAGTGAGAGAATATGCGTATGAGTGAATTCCGTTCGGGCTTTGTCGCAATTGTCGGGCGCCCCAACACTGGAAAATCAACTCTCATTAACGCACTAGTTGGTAGCAAGATTGCAATTACCTCTCCACACCCAAATACCACTCGCCATGCGATTCGCGGAATTGTGAACAACCCAGAATTTCAAGCAGTGCTTGTTGATACTCCTGGTGTGCATAAACCAAAGACTTTGCTCGGCCATCGCCTTAATGCGGTAGTCAATGAAAGTATGGATTCCGTCGATATTGTGATGATGTGCTTGCCGGCTGATGAGACATCAGGTGCTGGCGATGAATTCATCGCTGCTGAAATTGCTAAGCATCCACGAGCAAAGAAATTCGCACTTGTGACGAAAACCGATTTAGTTTCAAAGAAGAACATTGCCACCCGCTTACTTGGCATCTCAGAACTTGCCAAAGGTTTCACCTGGGATGAAATAGTGCCTATCTCGGCTGCCATTCACGAGCAGATTGATTTGCTGGAAGAGCTGATTGGTAAGAATCTTCCTGCTGGACCTGCTTTCTATCCGGAAGATATGAAGAGTGATCAAGGAATTCAACAACTTATCTGCGAACTCATCCGTGAGGCAGCCATGCGCGATGCTCGGGAAGAGCTTCCGCACTCGATTATGGTCACCATTGATGAATTGTCAGAGCGGGAAGAGAAGGGCAGCCGCCCATTTTTTGATATCCATGCAACGATTCACGTTGAGCGCGATTCACAGACCGGAATTATCTTGGGTCATCAAGGTGAGCGGCTAAAAGATATTGGAATGCGGGCACGAAAAGATATTGAGCGTGAACTTGGGGCAAGAATATTTCTCGGTCTTCACGTGAAAGTTTCCAAGGAGTGGCAACGCGATCCTAAGTTACTGGAAAGACTTGGTTTTATTGAGCGCTAAGTGCGCCGGTGGCAAGTGCAATCAGGAGTGCGCAACCTAGTACTACGCGATAGATAACAAATGGTGTGAAGGTCTTAGTCGCAATAAATTTCATCAGCCAGGCAATAACGCTATAGCCGACAACAAATGCCACAACTGTGGCGGCCAAGATCTCTGGCATGGAATAGGCCGAGACTGTTGAATCTTCCATGGCAGCATTAAATTCATAGAGCCCACTTCCGAATACCGCCGGAATTGCGAGCAAGAATGAGTAACGCAAAGCAGCTTCGCGTTTGTATCCAAGAAATCTACCGAGGGCAATCGTTGCCCCGGACCTTGAAACACCGGGAATCAGTGCAAGAGATTGGGCCAGGCCGTAGGCGATGCCATCTTTGGAATTTAATACATCTAGTGTTTTTTCTCGTTTGCCAATGCGATCTGCAAAGCCAAGAATTAGACCAAAGAGAATCAAGGTTGTGGCAACAATCCAGAGTGATCTGAAGTGATTGGTGATGTAATCCTGACCGAGATAACCAAGAGCGACGATGGGCAGAGAACCAATAATAATGAGCGTACCAAGGCGCGCTTCCGGAGAACCATCACGAGTAATCCAAGCTCGAATTATTTTTAAAATATCTTTTCTAAAATAGAGCAGTACCGCCAGCTCTGTACCAATTTGAGTGATTGCGGTAAAGGCAGCGCCTGGATCACTTGCATTCGGCAAGAGCTCACCAACAATTCGGATATGTGCACTGGAGGAAACTGGAATGAATTCGGTGAGACCTTGTACTAAACCAAGGAAGAGCGCTTCAAGCATTGTCACATTATGGCGCGAATTACTTAGTTACTGGCTTTCGGCTCGCGAAGTAAGAACCAATCAATACCAACGGCAGACCTAGCGCCATTCCGATTGTCAGTGGCTCACCGAGAATAAGCACACCCAGAACTACTGCGAAAGCGGTATTGAGATAGGTCACCAGTGATCCGCGGGCAACGCCAATGATCGATACAAGTGTGAAGAAAGCAGCGAATGCCGCCCCGGTCGAAAGAACTCCAAGACCGATAATTGAGTTAATTGCGGCAGTTGAAATCTCATGCGTTGGCCACTGAACAATGGTGAAGGGAAGATAGAAGAGCGCCGAAATCGCCATCGCCACACCATTGATTGCAATTCCGGAAACTCCAGGCAGCGCCCGTTGCACCATCATCACCGCATATGAATAACCCACTGCAGCCACTAGCACCATAAAGATGGAGAGGGCATCAGAGCTTCCCTTAATGCTTTCAATACCAACAACTGCAACAAGTCCGATGAAACCGAGTACCAACCCCGCTAATCGCGTGCGATGCCAGACTGTTTTATCTCCTTGCAGTGAGGCGAAGATCGTCGCCCAGATCGGAACTGAAGCGATAAGAAGTCCAGCTAGTCCAGATGAAATCTTCTGTTCGGCGGTGCCGATCAGAATCCAGGGCCCGATCATCTCTAAGAGTGCATATGGTGCAACATATTTGATCCCGCGAAGTGCTGGCATGAGCTGTTTCTGCTTGATTGCAATAGGAATCAAGATGGCTGCGCCAATTGCGGTGCGAAGACAGACGACGATTGCTGGCGTAAACCCATTGTCGGGATCTACGGCAACCTTAATAAATAGGTACGGAATACCCCAAAGGAAGCCAACTAAGATAAAAAGGAACCAACCGCGTCTTGACACTACTTAGATCAACTTTCTAATTTCAGCGGCAGCGAAATCAACTGCTGTGGCCGATGTTGGTGTGATGCCCATATTTGAGTAAAAGCCATGAATCATTCCTTCAAATTCGCGATACTGCACGGTGACGCCAGCATTTCTTAGCGCCTCAGCATATTTTTCGCTATCAGAGAGCAGCGGATCATATTGGGCTGTGATGATGATGGCGGGAGCCAATGCCGAAAAATCTTTCGCTCTTTGTGGAATTGCATAAGGGTTTTGATCATGCGCGTCACCTTGCAAATATTGATCCCAGAACCATTCCATCGCCTGGGTTGTCAGCCCATACCCAGTTGCATGTTCTTTATAAGAAGCAGTGTCGAAGTTGCGATCATTGGCGGGATAGACAAGGAGCTGGAATGCCAGCGCAATTCCATTATCGCGCGCTTTGAGTGCAACTGCCGATGCCAGATTTCCACCGGCGCTATCACCGGCAACGCCAATTCTATCTTTATCAATCTGTAGTGATTTGGCGTTCTTAATCACCCAGAGCAGGGTGGCATAGCAGTCATCAAATGGAATTGGAAATGGATGCTCCGGGGCCTTTTGGTAGTGCACGCTAATAATTGTTGCCCCAGTTTGATTTGCAAGACGAGATAGGGATGCATCATAAATATCGAGGAAGTTCAGTACCCAACCGCCGCCATGCAGATAGATAATGGCTGGGGCGTTGGTAGCTGTTGTTGGTCGGTAGATGCGAATCGGAAGATCAGCCGTTGGGCCCGGGATAAATGTGTTAATTACTTCCGCTACTTTTTCTACCGGGCCGGTAAATGCTGTCTGAGATTGCCTACTTCTGCGGATGACTTCGATGGGGGCTTCCCACACTTGTGGTAATCCGGCAGCGGCACCGGCTTCTAGGAAAGCACGAATTTCTGGCGCTAGTGTCATAGTGGAAAGGCTAGACTGTGCCAGTCAATGTTGACTACCAATCAGCCAATTTTGGAGTATGTAATGCGCATTGGAATTCTTACTGGTGGGGGCGACTGCCCAGGACTCAACGGGGTTATTCGTGGAGTCGTCACGAAGGGAATCAAAGAGTACGGATATGAATTCGTTGGCTTCCGCGATGGTTGGAAAGGCCCGCTTGAGGCGCTGACTATGCCGCTGGATTTAGCAATTGTGAAACCAATTCTTACCAAGGGTGGAACCATTCTTGGGTCATCACGTACCAATCCTTTTAAGATTGAAAATGGCGTTGAACGCATTAAGCAAAATCTTGCAGACCAAGGCATCGATGTTCTGATTGCAATTGGCGGCGAGGACACACTCGGTGTGGCAACAAAGCTTGATGCCCTAGGCGTCAAAGTCATTGGCGTTCCAAAGACGATCGATAACGACCTTAACAATACAGATTTCACTTTTGGTTTCGATACCTCGGTCAACATTGCCATGGAGGCAATCGATCGCCTGCATACAACTGCTGAATCACATCACCGTCCGCTGATTGTTGAAGTTATGGGTCGTCACGCAGGTTGGATTGCGCTTCACTCTGGTATCGCAGGAGATGCCGCATGCATCTTGATTCCAGAAGTTAAGTTCTCAGTCGATAAGGTCTGTGAATATGTGAAGTCACGTTTTGCAACTGGCACAGCACCCATCATTGTTATTGCAGAAGGTGCCATCCCACAAGATGGGGACATGATTACCAAAGACCAGCCACTTGATGCATTTGGCCATGTTCAACTCTCAGGTATCGGTGATTGGCTTGCCAAAGAGATTGAGAAAAAGACTGGTTACCAAACTCGTTGCACAGTTCTGGGCCATATCCAGCGCGGTGGAACTCCTTCGGCATTTGACCGAGTTCTTAGCTCACGATTTGGACTGGAAGCAATTACGGCAGTCCATGACGGAGATTTCGGAAAGATGATGGCTCTTCACGGCACAAAGATTGCACGCGTGCCATTGGCATCGGCAACTGATGTCCTTAAGACCGTTCCCTTCGAGCGCTATGAGGAGATCACTTCGTTCTTTGGCTAATCTCGCTCCGAGATTGCAACTGAACGCTCTACGATTATGCCTATGAACTCTTCCTCGAAGTTGGATAACCTCTTTGACCCCACGCTAGTTGCTGCGCAGCAACCTAATTGGCCTGGTGGCAAAGATGGCGCGCCACTTGCGAGGGCGGTTGCTGATCTCAAAGCGTTACCGCCACTTGTCTTTGCTGGTGAGTGCGATGATCTGAAAGCAAAGATTGCCGAAGCTGCCGCAGGTCGTGCTTTTTGGTTGCAAGGTGGAGATTGCGCAGAGACATTTGCCTCAGCCACGGCAGATTCCATTCGTAATCGAATTAAGACAATCTTGCAGATGGCGGCTGTATTGCAATATCACTCAAGTTTGCCGGTCATCAAAGTAGGTCGGATGGCGGGGCAGTTTGCCAAGCCACGTTCTAATGATCTTGAAACTCGCGGTGATGTCACACTTCCTGCCTACCGAGGCGATGCGGTCAACGATATTGAATTCACCGAAAGTGCTCGCACTCCAGATCCACAGCGTTTAGTCCGTGTATATAACACCTCGGCTGCAACTCTGAACCTGGTTCGAGCATTTACTCGTGGTGGATTTGCCGACCTTCGTCAGGTGCACGAATGGAATAAGGGCTTTATTCGCGACTCTAAATTCGGCGAGAAGTACGAACAAATGGCTACTGAAATTGGCCGAGCACTTGCCTTCATGGCATCTGCCGGTGTTGATCCGGAGCAATTTAAGGCCGTTGATTTCTATGCCAGCCATGAAGCCCTCATCATCGAATACGAGAAGGCGTTGACGCGTATTGATTCACGAACAGAGCTACCGTATGACGTCTCTGGGCACTTCATCTGGATCGGTGAGCGCACAAGGCAACTAGATGGTGCACATGTTGATTTCGCATCTAAGGTGCGCAATCCAATCGGAGTGAAGTTGGGGCCGAAATCAACTGTGGAAGATGCGCTAGCGCTGATCGCCAAACTCAACCCTGATGATGAACCAGGGCGCATTACCTTTATTACGCGCATGGGCGCTAAGACCATCCGCGAAGTACTTCCCAAACTTGTCGAAGGCGTTACTAAAAGCGGAGCACAAGTGCTCTGGGTCTGTGATCCCATGCATGGCAATACCTTTGAATCAAAGAATGGCTATAAGACCCGTAACTTTGAAGATGTACTCGATGAAGTGCGTGGCTTCTTTGAGGTGCATAAGAAGCTGGGCACCCACCCAGGTGGAATCCATATCGAACTGACCGGTGATGATGTCACCGAGTGTCTTGGCGGGGGCAATGAGGTCTCGGAAAAGGATCTCGAGTCCCGCTATGAGACAGCGTGCGACCCACGCCTGAATCATTCGCAGTCACTTGAACTCTCATTTTTGGTTGCCGAAATGTTGCGCGACCGCTAACTTTGCCAGCGTGACGTTGCTTCTCTCCACTTTCCAAACCCCGATCGGAACTCTCAATCTCATCGCAGATGAGCATGTGGTGCTGGCCGCTAATTTATCGAGCGTGAAGGCGCTCAAGGAAAGTTTGAGTCAAGAAGACTCGGTGCGAGAAATCACTAGCGTGAAGAAGATTCCAGTCATCACTGATTTGCTCACCGATTACTTTGATGGCGATATCGCTGCCTTAAGTGCAATACATGTGCGCCAATCGGGTGGTCATTTTTCACAAGAAGCGTGGAAGGCGATGAAGAAGATTCGCCCCGGCAAAGTCATTTCCTATGCCGAACTTGCCGTGAGGGCCGGAAGTTCGGCAGCGATTAGGGCAGCGGGAAGTGCGTGTGCCAAGAATGCAATTGTGCTGGTGGTGCCGTGTCACCGAATAGTTAAGACCGGGGGATCACTCGGTAATTATGCCTACGGTTTAGATAAGAAAGAGTGGCTACTTCGCCACGAGGGCGCGCTGTAATATCGCAACGGCCTCATCGCATTGCCCATCACTAACATCCATATGAGTAACAAGACGTGCGTAATGTTTACCAAGTGCGCTAATCCATAACCCAGATTCACGGCAGCGGGTATTTAACTCATCAGCTGTCATGCCAATACCAACAAGGTCAAGGCCCACAATGTTTGTGTGCACATTATCTGGATGCACAAGCGATGGATTCAGTGCATGCATCGCGCGGGCAATCTTCTTCGCCTTGGTGTGATCGTCGCCAAGCCGAGTGATGTTCTGATCTAGTGCGTAATGGCCGGCAGCGGCGATGATTCCCACTTGTCGCATTCCAGCGCCATAGCGCTTGCGCCAGATGCGCGCCTCTGCCACGCGTGCTTTAGTCGAAAGCATAAGTGAACCAATAGGTGCACCCAGCCCCTTGGAAAGACAAACGCTAATCGTGTCAAAGTGCTTTCCGTATTCGATCAGTGAAACGCCAGATGCGACATGGGCATTCCAGATGCGGGCACCATCTAAGTGCATCGCAATTCCACGAGCTCGTGCGGCTCGAGCCAGAACTGCAATCTCATCAATCGGTTGAATCGTTCCGCCACCGAAGTTGTGGGTGTTCTCAATAGCTATTGCAGTTGTTGATACTAAATATGGCCCGGCATTTTCATGGGCGATTGCAAGTGGATCCTCGGCGCGCAACACACCATGGGTTGACTGCCAGGTGCGAGTAGTGATTCCGCTAAATGTTGCCGCGGCTCCAAGCTCGGCGCGCACGATGTGAGAACTAGTCTCCGTTAGTAACTCTTCACCAGGTTTAACTAAGGTGCGAATTGCTAATTGATTTGCAAGTGAACCAGTGGGGCTAAATAGACCGGCCTCGTGGCCAAAGAGTGCGGCAACGCGCTCTTCTAGTGAATTAACGGTGGGATCATCGCCGTACACATCATCACCGACAGCAGCGCCAGCCATTGCAGCTCGCATCCCAGTGCTGGGCGCCGTGACGGTATCTGAACGTAGATCAATTGCCATCTTTAGGCCTCCTTAAGCACAATCATAAACATGGCGGCGAAGACTAGAACACCACCAAATAATGTGCGTAGTGAGAGGGATTCACCACCGAAAACCACGGCAAAGAGGGCAGCAAAGACAACTTCCATCGTCAGGATGACGGCGACTTTTGTCGCTGACATATGTGCCTGCGACCAAGTCTGCACAACAAAGGCGACGGCTGTGCAAATGATGGCGGTGAAGAGAACGACATACCAACCATTGCGATCTGGAGGTGCTTCATAACCTTGAATAAGTGAGATGACACCTGTTGCTAGCGCACACGTTGTGAGTTGCACGATGGTCATGGCATAGACATCAAGTCCATTACTCCATTTACTTAAGGCGATGATGTGAGCGGCAAAGGCGATGGCACATAAGAAGACTAAGAACTCGCCATAGCCAAGGTTCCACCCTTTAAGTGAGAGTAGAGCTAGACCAACGGTGGCTAGCAGTACGCATCCCCAGGTGAAGGCAGTGATTCGCACACGAAGCACGAGAGCTGCAATCACTGGTGTGGCAACAACATAGAGCCCGGTGATAAATCCGGTAACGGCGGCGCCGGTAAGTGCCAGACCTAGCGTTTGCAAAATGTATCCGGCTGCCAGAAAAAGCCCTGCGATAAATCCTTTCCGCAGTACTTCCCGGTTAATGGATTGAATCACGGTTGGTTTGAGTAAGAACATTGCAATCACAGCGACCAGAAAACGGGTGAAGAGAAAGCTGTTCACACTCTGTCGCTCGATTGCATCTTTCATGACCACAAAGGCAAGGCCCCATGATGCAGAAACGAGGAGCAGCGCCCAAGGCGCAAGGCGCATCTTTAGCGCATGCGAAGAACTCATCCTCGCAACTTCTTTAGCAGTGCAATTTCAGCACCGTGCTCGGGCTCCATTCCTGGAGTTTCAAGAATCAGGGGAGCGTTAGCAACAGCTGGGTGATGTAAGAGTTCTTTAAATGGGTCAACGCCGATAAATCCTTCACCAATATTTTGGTGGCGATCTTTAAGCGCGCCACACACATCCATTGAGTCATTGGCGTGAATAAGTTGAATACGTTCGATGCCAGCAACTTCAACTAAGAGATCCAACGTTTCTTTCATGCCACCCTTTTTTGCAATGTCATGGCCTGCAGCAAAGACGTGGCAGGTGTCAAGACAAATGCCGACCTTTGGATGATATTCAAGGGCCTTTAAATAGTATTCAAGATCTTCCAGGCGCTTTACTAGCGATTGCCCCTGTCCGGCAGTGGGTTCTAGCAGCAGGTATGGCGCATCATCGGAGAGCGCTTCAAGAATTGGCATCATGCCTTTGTTTATCTGCTTCCACGCTTTATCAATAAAGTCTTCATTGACGGCAGAGCCGGTATGAACGACCACACCCAGAGCGCCAATTTCCTGGCCGCGCTTGAGGGAATACGCAGTTGATGCCAATGAATTCTTATAGGTGCCTTCGGTGGGAGAACCTAGATTGATCAGAAATGGTGCATGCACATACGTTTCTAGATCAAGTGCCGCAGCTTTTTCTCGGAAGATGGCATCTGCTTCATGGTTTGTTTCCGGCATCGCCCAACCACGAGGATTAGATGTGAAGACTTGAATAGCTTCAGCACCGGTGAGTTCGGCATAGGCGATAGATCGCTTAGCCATTCCGCCAGATGTGGGGGTGTGGGCGCCGATACGAGGTTTCTTCACCGGCTCACCCTACTGTGATGGTTACAGTACTGCCACGTTTAACCTTCGTGCCTACCTTCGGTGAAACAGAAGTGACTTTCTTTATCGCTTTTTTGCCAATCTTCTTTACGACAACTTTGAGTTCAAGATCTTTCAGGCTTTGAATCGCTAGCGATTCCTCGATGGAGAAGACATTAGGAATGTAGGCAAATTGTGAACCTTTAGATACGACGAGCTCAATCTCTGCACCTTTGTTAACGCTCTTCCCACCTTCGGGCTTTTGGGAGATAACTTCACCGGCAAGTCGCAACTCACTAAAGCCGTAGATCGAACTCACCATGAAACCAGCTTCGGTAAGTTCATTCAGGGCTTGATCTGCACTCTTGCCCACATATGACGCAATTGCAATTTGTTCAATTCCTTTAGAGATGCGAATCGTAATTGCGGTGCCACGCTTTACCTTCTCGCCAGAATTTGGCACCGAGCCAATGACATAACCCTTGGGAACAGTGAGGTTAAATTCTTCAATATTTGGTTGTAGCGACAGTGGTAGTTTTTTCACTAAATTCGTAGCAGCTTTTGGAGTCAGACCAGCTAGTTGTGGAATCGCATAACGCTCTGGTCCTTTAGAGATAACGAGGTCAACGATTCCTCCTTGATCAATGCGTCCGCCGCCTTCGGGAGAAGATTCAATAACTCGCTCTGCGCCAATCTCTTCGCTAAATCGTTTTTCGGTAACGACAAAGGTGAGCCCGAGTGGGTCAAGTGCGGCGCGTACTTCATCTTGGGTCGCACCCACGGTAGAGGGAACAACAACGCGGGAACCTGGCCCAATCAGGGCATACCAACCGAATATTCCAAGTGCGACTGCCAAACCAAGTGCGACAAATCTATTTCGCTTTACTCGCTTACTTATCTTTTTCCGCTTTTCCACTTGGGCCGTTGTTTCCTGGGCTTTTGGAACTGGAATCGCAGCGGTAATTTCGCGCACTCGCTTGTGCAGTGATTTAGGTTCCTTCTTAGGGCGCATCGGTGCAATGGGAATATCTAATTCAAGACTCAGCTGATTCTTCTTGGGGTTCAGTGCGCTGAGCTCTTCAAAGAATGCTCCGGCATCGCGCGGACGTTCATCAGGGTTAGCACTGGTTGCCCGGTAGATCAGCTCATCAAGTGCCTTGGGCGCATTGTCTAGCACCGAACTTATCTTCGGCACTCGGTTATTAACATGCATATATGCCACTTGAATAGGAGCATCACCTTCAAATGGTTTGTTGCCGGTAAACATCTCAAATGCTGTGATGCCAATTGAATACACATCACTTCGGGCATCTGCAATGCCACGTTGCACTTGCTCGGGGGATAAGTAGGAAACGCTACCGAGAATCACACTTGATTCAGCCGTCATCGTTCCGCCTAGCAGTGGCCCTTTGGCCAGACCAAAATCTGCAATCTTGATGCGACCTTCTTTGGAGATCAAAATATTTTCAGGCTTGATATCACGGTGAACAATGCCAATTTTATGGGCAGCAGCAAGAGCGCTCAAGACGGGTGATAGAAATTTAATGCCATCATCTATCGATAACTTGCCACGTTCATTGAGGTATTCCCGAAGGGTGTGACCTTCGATGAGCTCCATGACAAGAAATACTGCTGGCGTTCCATTTTGGTTCCAGCCCTGGTCCTGAACGGCAACGATATTGGGATGTGTTAATGATGCGGCAGCTTTTGCTTCGCGAATAAAACGCTCCACAAACTGCTCATCTTGGGCAAGGTGTGGGTGCATGATCTTGACTGCCACTTTGCGATCAAGTCTGGTATCTATCGCCTCATAGATGCTTGCCATTCCACCGTTGGCCAGCTGGCGGATGAGTTGATAACGCCCATCGATAAGCTCGCCGGTCAGGTCAGACATAAGACAAATTCTAGGTAGTGAGTATGAAATCCGCGGCGTTCTGCGTACCTTCGAGGTGAAAGTGTTGCTCCTGCAGTGTGAGCCACTTCTCCATCGGAACTCTTATTGATTCACCATCGCGCGCGATAACCCGCGCCAAACCTTGCTTATCGTTGATATCTATCCAGATTAAGGCAGCGAGTGAAGAGCGGATAGAACCTTGCCCACTTCCCACACCTTCTAAAATCAATAATTGCGTGCGCGGCACTTCTTTTGCTTCATCGAATTTTGCCTCACTCCAGTTGTAGGAAGAATATAAAATATTCTCTGATTTCTTATGTAATCCGACGATATGCGATAGGACTGATGAGAAATCTTCATCGAGTGCGTCATTCCAGCCATCGTAGAGATCATCCATATGAATCACGGTGGTGGACAGAGATGTGGCAAAGGCGAGTGCAAGATTTTGTGCAAGTGTGGTTTTGCCACCACCTGCCGGTCCATCGATTGCAATGACGGGTTGTGCTACACCTTTACAGAGATCTAGTAGCGCGGCGGTGAGCTCCATACCAACTGCTCCATCCCAGTGCTGCCATGATTGTAAAGAGTACGTAGAGCAACGTTGTAAAGAGTAACCCTTGTGAGGCATAGAGGGCGACGTATCCAGCATCGACTACCAGCCATAGTGGCCAGGTCTCATACTTTTGATAGACCATCAGCATTTGCGCGGCAAAACTTCCAAAGAAGAGAATGGCATCGACGTAAGTAGAGGCTGCTCCCAAAGATTTAAGTACTGGCCCAAGTGCCAGAGTCGAAATCAGAATCGCAGCCAGGATATAGATGCGATAAGAGTTCTTTACTGGTCCTGGCTTGGCACCCGTTGGTTCCCAGCCAAACCAACCAATGATGGCTGCTGCAATAAAAATCAGTTGTAGAGCAGCACTTGCATAGAGTTCATACTGCAAAAAGAAGATGCCATATAAAACGCTACTTGCCGCCCACCATGGCCAGGTAATTCGCTTTCGAGTAATACCTAGTGCGACGCCGATAAATGAGACTAGGGAGGCGATAAATTCGAGATAAGAGACTTCATATCCCCATGCGGTAAATAGAGTTGAAAACAAGATACACCTGCCATTTCTAGATCCGCATTACCGGACCAGTCAGACGGTCGACTTCAATGAAGTCCTCTCAGCCACTTTGGCTCCCGTGCGTGAAAATACTAGCGAATACGAGCTGTGATTGCTTGTAAATAAGCAAGGCCAGCTACTTTGGCGCGCCGAGCAGTTGATGTCTTGGCCCGCTTATTAAATATGTCATAGCCAATGGCTTCGACTTCATCGACGATGCCGCAATAGAGCTCACTGGCAGCGCGAATACATGGGCGCGACTCCTTATCCAAATAGGAGATTCCCACCTGTGACTCTGCTTGCAATTGGCGCACGCGCGCGATTTGAAACTTAAGTGCGGCAACAATCTCGGGCGTTAACTTTCTACGTTCTAACATCGCCCTGTCAACACCGAATTGAGCAAGTTCTTGCAATGGTAGATATACCCGGCCTCGATCAAGATCCTCACTCACATCACGGATGAAGTTAGCGAGCTGAAAAGCAATCCCTAACTTCTTGGCCGCTTCGAATGCTCGCTCATCGGAGTAGCCAAGGATGGGCACCATCTCAAGGCCGATGACGGCAGCAGAGCCATAGACATATTCAAGTAAGTCTTCATATGTCTGGTAGTGCGTGACAGTTAAGTCCATCTCCATTGAGTGCAAGAAATCTACGAAGTGCTGATGGGGGATGGCAAACTTCTTGGCCGTATCGACCAAGGCTCTGCCAATGTGATCGGTAGAGCGTCCTGCTGCTAAATCATTTAATACACCGGTACTCCAACTGCGAAGTGCATCAGCCTTCTCTTGTGGGGTGAGCGTAGATGCTAGATCATCGACAATTTCATCGGCGTAACGGGCAAAGCCATAGAGGGCGTGCACGTATGGGCGCTTATTCTTGGGCAGTAATAACGTTGCTAAGTAATACGTCTTGCCATGCAGCGAGTTAAGGCGCTTGCATTCGAGGTAAGACGCTTGGAGCAACGCATCCATTTACTTAACCGGACCCACAATGCGTTCGGCGGCAAGACGACCTGAGATGAGAACCATCGGAACTCCCACACCTGGTTGGGTTCCACTGCCGGCAAAGACTACGTTTTCAAAACCGGCGGCAATATTCCGAGGTCTAAATGGACCGGTTTGGAAGAAGGTATGCGCGCTAGCAAATGGTGCACCCTGCTCCATACCTTGTCTCTGCCAATCAAGTGGGGTTGTCATCACTTCGGTTTCAATGGCATCACCAAAACCTGTGTATCCACGCTCCTCTAAAGTCTTAATCATGGAATCGCGATATGGCCCGGCCTGCTTGGTCCAATCGATATCTGCAGTCAAGTTAGGAGTTGGAAAGAGAACGTAATACGACTGCTTACCTACAGGTGCCAGCGTTGGGTCATCGTGGGTCGGTACTGTGACAAGTACGGAAGGATCAGACATCAACTGCTTCTTCTCAATTAACTCATCAAAGACGCCATCCCAAGATTTACCGAAGTGAATATTGTGGTGAGCAATATGGTCATATTTCTTGGAAGAGCCCACAAGGAGTGTGGTACATGATGGTGAGTACTTAAGGCGCTTGATATTTAGCGGTGTCTTGCCTAGTAGCTCGCGCCACACAACCGGCAGATCTGGGTTCATCACCACTACATCGCACTCAATGCGCTCACCGGTATTGGTAAGTACCGCTTTCACGCGACCGTTCTGCTTATCAAGTGAGGTCACTGTGGTGTTGTATTTAAATTCAACGCCATGCTTAGTTGCCGCAGCTGCTAGTGCTCGAGGAACGGCGTGCATTCCACCCTTAGGAAAGAAGACACCGTTGACTGAGTCCATATAGGCAATGACGGCATAAATTGCTAAGGCCTGCTGCGGACTTACGCCGGCATACATGGCCTGGAATGAGTAGACCTTTTGCAGGCGAGGATCTTTCAGAAATTGATTTACCTTTGGCTGTAGCCGTTTGAAGCCACCGAGTGCAATGAGTCGCGCCAGGTTAGGTGTCAGTAAGTTAAGTGGAGAGTCAATATTTCTATCAATAAAGTCATTCATTTCATATTTATATAACTTGGTGACAAAATCAACGTAACGACGGTAGCCAAGTGCTTCTTCGGCCGAGACTTTTGTGCGAATTTCCTCTTCCATCTGCGCGGTGTTGGCATGGACATCAATTTGTGAACCATCGGCATAGAAGGCGCGGTATAACGGAGAAAGTGGCATTAATTCAAGCCAATCCTTCATATCTTCACCGACGCATGAGAATGCATCTTGAATCAGGGATGGCATTGTCAATACAGATGGTCCGGTATCAAATGAATACCCATCTTTTTTAAGCAGACCATTTCGTCCGCCAGGCACAGATTCACGTTCAACGACGGTGACTTTTCGCCCGGCGCCAGCAAGTCGCATCGCTGCGCTGAGCCCAGCTAAACCGGCTCCGACAACAACAACATGATCAGTCGGACCTTTTACACGTGCAACCATTAGTGACTCCTGCGGATAGCGCTATCGGCAAGTGCCAATAGAAAAGGTTGGGCATCTGCGGCAATGGCAGATGATTGAGCTGCAATCTTTGATTCTGTCGCCAAGCCTTCGATGAGCTTTTCTACCTCTGCCACGGCGCCAGTTTCAGTGATGATGGTACGCAACTCTTCGATTCGCTGCACGGTGAGAGTTGGGTTTCCCAGGTCACGCTGCAATTCTCGCCGAGCTGGTGCACTGGCTTTTTCTAGCGTCATCGCCATCAATACCGTGCGCTTTCCTTCGCGTAAATCATCACCGGCAGGTTTTCCCGTGACAGTCGGATCTCCAAAAATCCCCAATAAATCATCGCGCAATTGGAAGGCCTCACCGAGTGGCAGCCCGTATGCCGAAAGAACATTAAGGAGTTGGCCATGCTCACTCTGGGCAGGGCTTGCAATCACTGCGCCCAGATGAAGTGGACGTTCGATGGTGTATTTGCCAGATTTATACCTGGCAATACGCAAGGAACGTTCGACGCTAAATTCTTTCTCACCCGCTTCTCGCACATCCAAATACTGACCGGCCATTAACTCAATGCGCATCTCATCATGAATACGAAGAGCTGCCATCAAGCTCTCGTGCGATAACCCTGCGTTGTGCAACATGTGATCTGACCAAACCAAAGCTAGGTCACCGAGTAACACCGCAGCTGCTGCGCCAAATTGTTCTGGAACACCCGACATGGATCCTTGTCTGTGTAATGATTCAAAGTGGCGATGGATGGCAGGTTTTCCGCGCCGCGTATCTGATCCGTCCATGAGATCATCATGAATAAGTGCGCATGCTTGCAAGAGTTCTAGGCTGGCCATCGCACGAATATCTGTGCGAGTGGGCGTAGCGCCGGCGGCCATAAAGCCGGCGTAAGCAAAGAGCGGGCGAAGTCGCTTGCCACCTTCGAGCAGATAATCTTCGAGTGCATCGCAGACCGGAATTAACTCAGATGCGATGCTGGTCAGATAGTCGCGTTGTTCTGCCAGGTAGTGGGTGAGCTCTTCCTTGACGGCGCTACGCACCTTTTCGATGCTTGAAGTGAGCTCTTTATCCACGGCGCAACGATACTCTGAGGCAGTGGATAAAAGCAGCGCGCGAAGTGGAGTTACGTACTCCTTTGAATTCTTCCCGCCTAAGGATGTCGAAGGTGAAGCGCGCCTCTGGTCGGCGATGTCACAACTGGAATCAATTTCCCCTGACTTTATCTCTGTGACCTATGGCGCAGGTGGAAGTACGCGAGATCGCACCATTCGCATCACTTCTGAAATCACTGCGCGAACACATATTCCCACCGTTGCACACTTAACATGTGTGGGTTCAACGCGCGATGAGCTAGGTGAGATTCTCGGAAAATATCGCGATGCTGGAATCACAAGCATTTTGGCGCTGCGTGGAGATCCCACCGGTGGACCTCGAGCACCATGGGTTCCCACGCAAGGTGGACTCAATCACGCAGATGAATTGGTCACAATGGCGGCAGAGTTCGGTGGATTCAAAATCGGAGTCGCAGCATTTCCTGATGGTCATCCGAGTTCTCTTGGAGATATTGATAAAGATATTGATGTACTGCTTGAAAAGCAGCGACGTGGTGCAACATTTGCAACCACGCAATTCTTCTTTGAAGTAGATAAGTGGAAAGCGCTGGTTGATAAGTTAGCGGCCAAGGGTTCCAGCCTTCCCATCATCGCTGGCATCTTGCCGGTGACAAATGTGAAACAACTTAACCGGATGGCAGAATTGGGTGGAACACCGATTCCAGCATCTATTGCAGAGCGCTTTGCAGCGGTAGAAAATAGCCCAGAAGATGTCAGTAAGTTAGGTGTGGAGATAGCCACAAATCTCTGCCATCAATTACTAGAAAGTGGAGCTCCCGGACTTCACTTCTACACAATGAATTCATCAACTGCCACCCGTGAGATTTATGCACAGATTAAAGATGAACGATGAGTGCACTGACTGAGCAAGAATTCAAAGAGCGCTGGAGCACTCTTCATGGGGGAGCCGCGATTAAAGGCGCAGTTGCTGGCTGGCTCAGCTTTTCCTATCAAGCTGCGCGTGTGTGCACGGCGCTGAAGTTCACCCCAAATTTTTTAACTCTCCTTGGACTCGCAACTGCAGTTGCGATGGCATTTTCATCAAGTGCTGGCATCGCACTGGTACTTCTTGTAGTTTCCCTCTTCTTCGATGGCATCGATGGAAGTGTTGCCATTGTGCAGGGGCGTGAAAGTAAGTGGGGCGCAGTTCTTGATTCAATTGCCGATCGCATCTCCGAAGCGTGCTGGCTCTACTTTGGGTGGACCGTGGGTATTCCGGCCTGGGCAGCAATTCTGATGTGGACGATTGCAGCTACCCAGGAATATGCCCGAGCACGCCTTGCCTCCCTTGGTCACTCTGAAGTTGGAGTTGTTACGGCAACAGAGCGTCCGGTGCGAGCAATCTTCCTGGCACTTGTTCTAATTATTTTCATGCTAGATTTTCCAGGAGTTACTTACATCTCCTACGCCTTCATACTTCTTCTTCTGGTCAGCTTCGTGCAAGTAATGAGAGTTGCCAAGAAGACCTTGTCTTAATCGAGAATTGCGTTAGCAACTATTTCGGCACTTAACCCAACTAGTGGCAAGCCGCCACCAGGGTGGGCAGAGCCACCAACAAGATATAGCCCTTTAATAGGAGAACGATTCTTAGCACGCGAGAATGCCGAGCGCGCTCCGTTACTTGAACTTCCATAGATAGAACCACCTGGTGCATGCACGCTCTCTTGTAAATCAAGTGGGGTGCGAATCTCAAGAACTTCTAAACGCTCACGCACCGCAATTCCAGCAGCCTCTATCTGATTGATGATTGAGTGGGCATAGCGTTGGTTAAATTCAGCATCACTCCAATCGAAACCACCTTCGTAGGGGTCATGTCGTGGTGCATTAACTAAGACAAACCAGGCTTCGTGTCCAGCGTCTTTAACCATCAGTGGATCTCGCGGGGCGCAGATATAAATAGTAGGTTTTTCAACGGGAGTCTTGCTGGTGAAAATCGATTCAAATTCGAGATCGTAATTTTCAGGAAAGAGGATTGTGTGGTGGGCAAGTGGTTCTGCTGTACTCGGCTTAAGACCCAAGAGCAGTGAAAAGCCAGCAAGTGATGGCTCTGATTTTGCAAGTTGCTTACGAATCTTTACCACTTTATTTGTCGGTGCCATCAGGTTGCTATAAACAAATTGGGCATCAGCATTTGCCACAACGCGATCAAATTCTTCATGATGGCCCTGGACCACAACGCCTGTGACAGCACCTGACTTAGTTGTGATTTCATCAACGTAGGTATTTAGGCGAATAGTGACCCCAAGTTTTTCACAGCGGTCTGTGATTTTTTCAGAGAGCGTGCCAACGCCACCTTTCACATGCCAAGCACCGAAGGCCTCTTCCACGAAGGCGATAGTGGAAAGCACCGCTGGTGCTACTCGTGGATCTGAACCGCTATATGTTGCATAGCGATCCATAATCTTGGCCAAGTAAGGATTGCGAATTCCGAGTCCGCGCAGAGATTTCCAGGGAGCAATCGTTTTGAGATCGCGCATCAACCTGGGCCTTTTAAGTAATGAGAGTGGAGATTTCAACTCTGATTCCACAAATGGTCCGCGCGAGACATCCCACATCGCCTCTGCCTGGCGCATGAGCTCATCCCATTCAAGGGCGGCTTCTTCTCCAAGTGATTCAGAGATTGCGGCGAGTGTCTTCTTGCGAGAAAGATTAGAAAATTTCACACTCTTGCCATCATGGAAGCGGTAATCAAAAGAAGGATTTACCTCTTCAATCTCAAGAACGCGCCCCATGACATCTCCGGTGCGCTGAAAGAAATCACGATAGACAGCTGGCAGAGTCAGAAGTGAGGGCCCGGTATCAAATGCATAGCGGCCGATCCATTCAGTTCGGCACTTTCCGCCGGTGCGATCGGAGCTTTCAAAGATTGTGACGAGATGTCCTGCTTTTGCTAAGCGAGCTGCGGTGCAGAGTCCACCAATACCTGCGCCCACAACTGCAATGCGTTCAGGTTGCTTTACCTTTCCTACGTGTCCGGTCATACGGTGCGACCTTTCCACTGAATACTTCCGCGCTTGGCCCAAGAGTAAGCGATGAGATAGAGAAGAAGAGCTGCAGATAGTGGATGCAAGAAAGCGAAGAGCGGATTAGAACGAGCGCGAATGGCGCTGAGCACTCTCGTCAACGCAATGCAGAGGTAGGCGATCCAGCCAATGAAATAGCCATCGAGTATGAGAAGCAGTGGTGCTAGACCGGTCGCTGCAATAAATAGCGAAGCAACAATGGCGCCGAGTGCGCCACCGAATGCTTTGTGAAGAGATTTACCGTAGCCCTGGCGAATCTCATCAAAATTTGTATACATGCGCGTGTGTGCAATGCCCGAACCTTCAGTCACAACGCCTTTAGATCCTGCAGTAATCAGAGACCTAGCTAGTTCTACATCATCGAGAATCTTGGCTGAGACAGATGTGAAACCATCGATTGCAGTCAAAGCTTTGGCGCGGATAAGAAAGAACTGTCCATTAGAAACCGCGGTACTTCGATGTGGGACTTTTTCGGCCAGGCGCAGAATGACAGTGCTCATCCAAGACCAGTGCAGTAGAGGCTGAATCAATTTTTCACTGAAAGTGCCTGCGATTTGGCGCGGGTATGGTGAAACAAAATCCAGTGATAGATCTTGGAGTTGATTGACCGCACGCGCAATGGCATCGGGTTCTAATCGCACATCGGCATCGAGGCAGATGATGACTTCACCTGTGCTTCTTGCAAAGCCCGTGTGGAGGGCGGAGACTTTACCGAGCCACCCTTCGCGTGGACCATCGGCTTCGATCACAGAAAACCTGGAATCCGCACCGATTGCTGTTTTGAGAACATCAGCTGTGTTATCAGTTGATTGATCATTAATGATGATTACTTGCAGCTGCTTCACATCTTTTTGCGCCATCAGTCCCGCAACACAAGGGCCGACATTGGCCTGCTCATTGCGTACGGGCAGCAGCACGGTTACTGGCGTGGAAACCGCCGCCTTATTGCGAGGAATTCGAATGGTGAAGAAGTTAAAGAGTGCGATGAGCAAGATGAGATAACACAGGACAAAGAGTGCAAAGCGCATCAGAGGCTAATCTTTATTGCCGAGCCAGCTGGAGAAGAAGTACGGAGTAAGAATCACTCCCATCACAAATCCAGCGAAGACGGCCAAGCCTGGGCGATCAAAGAAGAAGAGATTGCCGATAAAACCTGAGAACCAAGTCCAAATCAATAGCGCATCGACAGCAGCGAGTGAAGCACTTTCTTTGCGTCGCTCGCGCGGCAGAATCAGATGCAAAATTCCGGTTATGACTAACCCTGAAAGTAACCAACCAAAGGCATTGGAAAGTGGAACATCGGGTGTGAAGGGCACGTGCGCACCAGGTACTTCCCACGTCCAACGACCGGCGGCAACCATCTGTGGATCAAGAAATAAATCCCAGGCCATCAGAAGTGCTCCGCCATAGATAAAGACCCAGTGGGTGGTGACTCGACGCGCTGCTATGAGTGCTGGATGCACCATCATCAACCAGGCAAAGGGAACAACGAGTGGAACACCAAAGAGTGCAACACCGAGCGATGAGTCATATTCGTAAGTACCAAAGGGCCACCCGGTATGCAAGCCAAGAGATTCGATTCCTAGGCCGAAGAGAAATACCGCTGGCACATATCGTGAGGAGTATTTGAATCCATAAGAGAGATGACCGTGCAAAATCATGGCCAGGGCCCCGGCATAGACAGTTGCGATTGTGACAATACGAAGTGCTTCACCGCCGATCAGCGGATATGAAATCTGCAGCGCAATAGTGAGCCCAACGAGTGCGTAAAGGAAGTTGCGTGTTTTCGGGGAGACTCCGCCACGGCGTCTGCGACGTGGGTTGTAATGGCGGATCGACATAGGACAAGTCTGCCTTACTTATGGGTAATCGAAGAAATCTCACCTCGAAGTTCTAGGACTTCAAAGCGGGCGAAGAGTTCTTCGCTATACCAATCAATTTCTTTAGTCTGCGCTATCGCCTTTTGATGTGCGGCACCCTTATATGCAAAATCTCGTAGGGCAGATGCGGATTCCCATAGTGAGAAAGTCCCTTGTAATCCGATAGGTGCTTCGCCAATTCCTATGGCAGCAATAAAGCCGGGGGATTGATGCAAATCAGTGACAACAGGAGGTACTGATTTCCAAAAGATGAAGTTCTTACTCCACTTAATGCGCGCACGTGTAATCGCGGCAATCTTTGCATCCGCGTTTAGTTGGGGTGCTGTGAAATCAAATGGATTCTTCTTCGCCCATAGCCCGTGTGATGACAGAGGAGTGAGCACTGCGCGAAATTCAGAAGTCGAACGGCTGCGCCAGGCATTAATTATCGAAGATTGATCAAAGGCGGCGAGCTGGTCTTTTCCAATGACAACCACCATGCCCCAGCGATAGAGATTTGCATCATTGGGTGTAAATGTTTCACCGCTGCCGGTGCCCAGCATCTTGGCAAATGAAATTCCGGTGAACAATCGCGTGCGCAGAGCGTGGGTTGCCATGCTCATAAAGGCGAAAGGGATACTCTTACTTTTGACGGTAAAGAAGTAAGCGACCGTGACTCTCTCATCGCTACTCATACGCAAAGGATACCCAGCATCCATGTTGAGCAGAAAGTTAACCAGTGAATTTCTAGGCACGGCCACCCTGATTGCCACAGTTGTGGGTTCTGGAGCAATGGCCACAGCGCTCAGTAACGATGTTGGAATCCAGTTGCTGATTAACACCATTGCAACCGTATTTGTCCTCTACATCCTGATCACCTTACTTGGCCCCATCAGTGGTGCCCACTTCAATCCTGTTGTTACTGGAGTTGATTTTTTCACCAAGAAAATCAAGGGCAAGGAGTTTTCGCTGTACATCATTGCGCAACTGGCAGGTGCTGCCGTTGGAGCAATAGTTGCCAATCTGATGTTTGAATACTCTGCAATTTATATTTCAGAAAAAGAGCGCACCGGTGCCCATCTACTGCTCGGTGAAGTCATTGCCACAGCAGGTCTGATATTAATTATTCACTTAGCGCTCAAGCAGAAGGAAGATAAGAAAATTGCTCGCCTGGTTGCCGCCTGGATCGGAGCTGCCTACTTCTTCACCTCCTCCACATCTTTTGCCAACCCAGCGGCGGTCTTTGGCCGCATGTTCTCAGATACCTTCTCTGGAATAGCACCTAAGTCAGCGCCGCTATTTGTACTGGCCGAAATTATCGGCGGCCTGCTCGGATACCTTGGATTTAAAGCACTCACCTCTAAAGCTAGGTCAGGAAAATAAATGAGTAAGCCAAGTGTTCTCTTTGTCTGCGTTCACAATGCAGGTCGCTCCCAGATGGCAGCAGGTTTTATGCGCGAGCTCGGCCAAGGTCGCGTGGAAGTACTCTCTGCTGGCTCTGCGCCAAAAGATTCCATCAACCCAGTTGCAGTTGCAGCGATGGCTGAAGTCGGAATTGATATAGCAAATAACACTCCCAAGATTCTTACACCAGAAGCAGTACAGGCATCAGATGCCGTTATCACTATGGGCTGCGGTGATGCCTGCCCTTACTACCCAGGTAAGCGTTATGAAGATTGGGTGCTTGATGACCCAGCTGGCCAAGGAATTGAATCTGTGCGCGTAATTCGTGATGAGATTAGGGAACGAGTAGAAAAGTTGCTCGCGGAGTTACTCGCTTAATTGCCAACAACCATTGGCTGTGCGCCCGTACAAGTAATGAGTTCGGCATATGTTGTTGGATACACCGCATGCGGATGTCCTGATGCAGCCCAGACGATGTCGTAATCGTTTAACGCTTCATCAATAATGATTATTTCTGGCTTGGAAATCCACCCTAATGGGCTCACGCCACCCGTGGCTTTTGAAACCATCTCGACTGGAGAAATGTTGTATGAAGTTCGAACTTGGTCTCTCATTAGAAATGCCTACGCCGTTATTTCTGTTCTTTTTGTGTCGGACTTCAAAATTCGATAAAAAGCAAATGTAATGATCAATGCTGGGATAACGTTCCAACGCTCATTAGCGCTTCGAGATGCTGCATTAGCAAGAATTCCCAATGCGCCCAGAATTACAAAAGCTTTAACTATCCATTTTGGCTTAACCGCTAGGCCGTAGGAGAAGCGAGTGAAAATTACTACCTGATAGGCAACCAGGGCAAAATTTAAAATGTAAAGAATTCTTAGGTAAGTGGGAAATACCTCAAATTGCCCACCAGCTGCGCGATCAAGTGCGTATGGAGCACCCAATATGACACCGCCAACTAAATATAGGTTCCAAGCAAAAGAAGCAAATACTACGGTTACAAAAGTTTTGTTCCTCATTTAACTAGTCTCCTACAATCATTGGTTGCGCACCTGTGCATTGAATCAATTCGCCATAAGTTGTTGGATACACCGCATGGGGATGTCCAGCAGCAGCCCAAACAATGTCGTAATCGTTTAACGCTTCATCAATGAGGATAATTTCTGGCTTAGAAATCCACCCCACTGGGCTCACGCCGCCGACTGAATAACCGGAAACTTCCTTCACATAATTAGCATCTGCGCGGCCTAGTTCTGTAATTCTTAAATTCTTAGCAACTAACTCGGTATCAACGCGATGACGGCCACTTGTGATGATTAGAAGTGGATTACCGGATGGAAGTTTGAAGATAAGCGATGATGCAATTTGGCCAACTTCTATGCCAAGACCATTGGCAGCATCGATAGCGGTGCGCGCAGTTTCGGCAAGGATATTCACCTCACCTTTAACACCGAGCTTTGTGGCTGCTTCCTGAAACCTTTTAACTGCAGCCTTCTCCAGAATTCCATCCATAGGTGAACTTTATGAGATAGCGTCGCCATATGTCTTCGGGTGCTCTGACTATTTATCAGCGGGGGATTCGGGCTCGTAATGCGCTCTGGGCATCATTTTTCCTCCTTGGCTTTGCCGGTATCGCATGGGTCCCACGCATTCCGGAGATCAAAGATTCTTTGGGCTTAAGTGATGGTCAATTTGGACTAGTTCTACTTGGAAGCACCTTAGGGGCAATTCCAGGTGCGCAAATTTCTGGGCGATTAGTTCATATGCACTCATCGAAGTTGGTCATTCAAATTTCCGGAGTCTTACTTCCTATTGGTGTTGCCATCATGGGCGCTGCAGATAGCGTGGCAGTACTTCTGGTCGGAATGTTTATTACTGGCTTTAGCGTGGCCTTTATGGATATTGCGATTAATGCGCAAGCTGTTGCAGTTGAAAAACATACTAATGGACGCTGGATGTCTACCTTTCATGGTCTCTGGTCGGTAGGAGCATTTGGTGCAACGCTTATCGGAGGATTAATTGCAAACCTTGTCTCTCCTCAAACAAACTTATGGCTCTTTGCTGGATTAACCTTCTTCGCCTTTCTCGTTTCCAACACATTCTTATTGTCAGCAGATATCGATGGGCATCTTGGTGAGCCAGATGAAGTAACTGAATCGAAGATCCCACTCTTTGGTAAAGAGTCACTTGTCTTATGGGCGCTGGGTATCGGTTTGATGGCATCTCTTATCCCTGAAGGTGGATCTTATGAGTGGAGCGGAATCCTTTTGCAAGACCATATGGGAATCGGCAAAGGGCTTAATGCGGCAGCGGCAACAACTTTCTCACTTGCGATGATTGCAAGCCGCTTGCTGGGAGATAAATCATTTGAACGATGGGGCTATGTCAATACAGTGAAGTACGGCGGATATATCGGTGGCACGGTGTGGGGCGCATGTCTTGCTGTAGGCATTCCACTTTCGGCGTCACATCAAACTTGGGGCTTGGTCATTGTCTGCATCGGTTTTGCAGCGGCAGGAATCGGTATCGGGCCATTCTTTCCAGCATTTAACTTGGCAGCTGCATCTATACCTGGAGTTGCACCTTCTGTGGGTCTAGCAAGAATTGGATTGATTGCTATCGCTGCATACTTTGCCGGCCCTACCTTGATGGGTGGAATTGCAGAAGCAACTTCACTTCCTGTCGCATTTGCATTTCCGGTCCTGCTCTTCTTCGTGGCAGGGCATCAATCGAAGTACATCAAGGTGCGCAAACTTAATTAAATCCAAGTTTGAATCACGGTAAAGGTTGCCAGGGCAAAGAGCAGGTAGGCAAAGGATGCGCGCAGGACTTTAGGGTTGGTGCGATGGGCCTGCGATGATGCAATTTGAGCCACCACAATTGCGGCAGCTCCAATAAAGATGGGGATATGCCACTGAACATCGTCCCACAAATCTGGGCGACCCAAGAAGGCAGTGAGTGAGTTGATGCAGATGATAAAAAGTGCGGTTCCGGCTGCGACTACTTGTGGTGTTCCAAAGAAGAGCACCAGCACTGGTAGCGCTATAAATCCGCCACCAATTCCGAAGAGACCGGTAATGGAGCCAATAACCAGCGACATCACTATAAGCACAGGTATGGGCATGCGCTTTTGTTCTTCCAGCTTTGGTGGGCGCAACATAGAAGCACCGGCAACTACCAGCACAACAGCTAATCCAGAAGTAATAAATGCATCAGGTAATTTATCTGCAATCGATGAGAAGCCAAGGTTGGTAATGAGCCCGAATGCCCAGATTACTAAGGCATCGCGGTAGAGCACCTGCTTCTTGCGTGCTTTCGGAATGACACCAGAGGCAGCTGCCAGAAAGACCACTGCGATAGCAGCCGTGGTTGCTTCGTTCGGGTCAAAGCCAAAGCCATAGATGAGGATCGGCACAGAGAGCATCGCTCCACCTGCGCCAACGAAGCCAAGTACTGCGCCTATAAATGATCCGGCAATCAGGGCTCCGAGAATTTCCATAGCCGCATCTTTCCATGAGAATGCGAAAGCCCCCACGATTTCTCGTAGGGGCTTTCGTGAATTACTGGCTAATTAGAAGTTGAAGAATGCAAGATTTCCGATGCTTGGTCCGAATTCTGTCAGTGTTCCCCATGCGATGAGAGCGAAGAGGATAAGTGAAGCTCCGGCAAGTGCGATGTCCTTGTTAAAGGCGATCATTTCGTTCTGCTTAGTTGTTGGGTCAGTCTCTTTCCAGAAGTTGTGGAAGATCACTGCGGCCAGGATGAGCGTGATTGCGAGCAAGAGCGCGCCAAGGTCTACCCAGAATCCGGCTGCGATATAGATACCGCCAAGCAGGAAGAAGAGACCTGAGATAAGGACTCCGAGCTTTGCAGCCGGTAGCTTCTTGTACTGTGCATAGCCTGTCATTGCTTCAAGCTTTGCAAAGTGAGCGATACCTGATGTCACAAAAATAAGTGCGAAGAGGATTCGCCCGATTACTAGAACTGCGTCCAATTGCTTCTCCTAAAGGTTGGGGTGGGTCTTACTTCTAAGAGTAGTTGAAATTTCAACTATATTTCGCCACGCCACGCATGATCGGGCTGCCTAGTTGAGCGTGAATCGAGGGGGAGTTGCCCTTGTCAGAGCTCTGGACTACTTTTCGAACATCTGTTCGAATATCCACAGGCACCAGGGGAAGTAGTAAAAGATGGCAGCAGAAGTAGTAAGGCCGCACGAGGTCCTATCCGATGGTGGGCTCACACCTATCGAATTCACCTTTAAAGGTAAGCGTTTTCGTATCCATGCAGTTTTATCTAGATGGTGTGAAGCAGGCGGATGGTGGAATCGCATTAGCGATGGAAAGTTTCGCCCTGATGATCAAGCGCGCGCGCTCTGGACGGTAGAGGCGGCGCCCATTGGCGCACTGACAACCTTCCAACTCGAACGTGATGAGACAACGGGTCAATGGATTATTAGAGCTATCTAGTCATGAGCTATCAAGTATGAGTTTTATCCATCTGCGCACAGCAAGTGCCTATTCATTTAAATATGGCACTACTCAGCCACGCGATCTTGTTGCTCGCGCATCTGAATTCGAGATGCCGGCTTTGGCACTAACAGATCGCGATGGCCTAGCTGGCGCGATCCGTTTTACCAAAGCGTGTGTAGCGCATGGCATCGCACCGATTATCGGAATCAACCTGCCGATCTATCTGGGCGATACATCGGGTGTCTTACCGCGCGTCACAATCTTGGCGCATGGCGACGGGGGATGGCGCAGTTTGGTGCGCTTGATGACCGGCATACATATGAATACCGATAGTCGAAAGCCGGTACTCACACCCGAACTCCTGGAAAAATTTAGCCAGTACACATCTCAGCTGCATCTGCTTCATGGCCCGGAATCACCGGTATCGCAGGCGATTGCCACCCATCGCTTTGATAGCGCCCTTGATATCTTTAATCAGACCCGCGATCTCTTTGCCGACCATGCCATCGAATGTGTCTCGCACTTGGTGGCCGGTAATGGACCGCGCTCTACCGTGCACGCGGCACGCAGTCTTATCTTTGCCCGCGATAACGATATTGATGCGGTGATTACCAACGCTGTGCGGATGCGTGATCGCGCTGATGGTCCGGTTGCTGATGTCTTAGATTGCGCTCGCCAATTAGTGCCGCTGCATCCACGCAATGTTGAACGTCGAAATGCGGAAGCGTATTTAAAGAGCAGCGATGAAATGATTGCACTCGCTGCTGAAATCGCACGAGCAGCAGGGGAGCGCACGCCACGTTTACTACTTAAAACAACGCGTCAGTGGGCCGAACGCGCAGTTTTATCACCGCATCGCGATATTGGGTTAGGTGCCATTCATCTACCGGAAGCCCATGTTGTGGGCGCTGATTCACCTGCTGCGATGCGCGCACTTTTGCGCACTCGTGCTGAAGCAGGAATTAATTGGCGTTATAACGACGGCGCAACGATTGCCAAAGCACGTGCACGTCTTGATGATGAACTGGCAACAGTTGCAACGCTGGGATATGAGTCTTACTTTCTTACCGTTGCCGATATCACCGATATGGCGCGCGCTGCCGATATTCGTGTTGCAGCACGTGGTAGCGGCGCCGGTTCATTGATCTGTCACCTACTTGGAATCTCTGGCGTTGATCCGATGCAACACGGACTGCTCATGGAGCGCTTTTGTTCACCGCTGCGCCGGGCGCTACCTGATATTGATATCGATGTTGAATCTGCAAGACGCCTTGAAATCTATGAGATGGTCTTTAAGCGTTATGGAGCACAAGATTGGAGTAAGCCAGGTGCTCTTTCGCGGTGTGCCACAGTTGCCATGGTTGATACCTATCGCGCCCGCCATGCAATTCGCGATGCCGGAGCGGCGCTGGGCATGCCCGCTATGGAGATTGATTTATTGGCAAAGTCGATGCCGCATATTCGAGCCGGCAATATTGATGCCGCGCTGAACTCGTTACCTGAGTTAAAGAATATGAATACATCGGCGCCTTTAACTCGGGCAACGATTGCTCTCGCTGCTCGCCTTGATGGTCTGCCGCGCCACCTTGCCATGCATCCATGTGCGATGGTCTTATCTGATGCAGCTTTTCTTGACCGGGCACCGATACAACTCAACGCTGGTGGCTTTCCGATGGTGGAATTTGATAAAGATGATGTGGAAGATATTGGTTTACTCAAGCTCGATATCTTGGGTGTGCGGATGCAATCAGCTATCGCACATGCGGTGCATGAAATTAAACGAATTGAAGATACCGAAATAGATATCGATGCCGTGGCACTCGATGATGCTGATACCTATAACCTGATTCAATCAACGCGCACACTCGGTATCTTTCAAGTAGAGAGCCCCGGCCAACGCGAACTTGTCGGCAAGTTAGAGCCCCGCACATTTAGCGATCTGATTATCGATATCTCACTCTTTCGACCAGGGCCGGTCAAAAGTGACATGATCCGCCCATTTCTTGAGGCCAGACATGGCTTTACTCCGGCACGCATCATTCATCCTGACTTGCTTCCTATCTTGTCGGAAACTGAAGGTGTTGTGGTCTTTCACGAACAGGTAATTTCAATCATCTCGGTCATGACTGGTATCTCACTTGCCGCCGCTGATGAGAAACGTAGGGCGCTGGGGGATAGGGGCGGCCAACAAGAAGTCTGCGACTGGTTCTTTCCTGCTGCAACCCAGCGCGGATATGAGTTACAGGTCATCACTGAAATCTGGGAAGTATTGCGCGCCTTTGCATCCTTTGGTTTCTGTAAAGCACATGCCGCCGCCTTCGCCCTGCCCACATATCAATCAGCCTGGCTTAAAACCCATCACCCAGCTGCATTTATGGCCGGGGTCTTAACGCACGACCCCGGTATGTATCCCAAGCGACTCATGCTCGATGAAGTGCGCCAACTGGGTGTGGGTATCGCGCCGCTTGATATCAATAAATCAGCTGCTGATTACCACGTGGAGCGCACCCTCGATGGTGATGCAATCAGAATCGCTTTCGCTACCGTTGCTGGAATTTCTGCGAAAGAAATTGCATCCATTATTAGCGGGCAGCCCTATATCGATCTCGCCGATTTCTACCGCAGATCTGGCGCTTCAACTCCAGTGATTGAAAATCTTATTCTCACTGGGGCTTTTGATTCAGTGCACAGCAATCAACGCGATCTGCTGCTGCACTTTAGCGATCTTCAGAAATCACCTGTGGCCCACCTTCCTGGTTCCCAACTCACCTTTGGTTTTGCAGCACCTGCACTGGAAAGCAGTGGCCTTGCACCTATGAATGCAGCTGAGAAAGTTCGTAGTGAGATCAAGCATCTGGGAATGGATGTCACCGAACATATGCTTAGCTTTTATGCGCCATTTCTTAACGCAATTGGGGCGGTGAAATCATCAGATCTACTTTCCTTGCGTTCAAAGTCCTCGGTACTTGTGGCTGGTGTGAAAGTTGCTTTGCAAACTCCGCCGGTGCGCTCTGGTCGCCGCGTTATCTTTCTTACCTTAGATGATGGCTATGGCTGCAGTGATTCCACCTTCTTTCCTGATGCGCAAGTCGATCATGCATCTACCTTGTATTCGACATCGCTGCTCTTAGTGCGTGGGCAAACTCGGCGCACAGGTGTACGTGGCATATCAATACGGGCAACAGCGGTGTGGGACTTAAGTCTGGCCTACGAAAAATGGCGCGCGCATAGAGATAGTGTGGCGATATGAGTGAAGAGCTGGTGCAAGCAACAATCTTGCATGTAGATATGGATGCGTTCTATGCATCTGTGGCCGAGCTCGATAACCCGCAATATAAAGGTAAAGCTCTTGTCGTTGGCGCCGGTGTGCGCGGCGTAGTTCTTTCGGCAAATTATGAAGCGCGTAAATTCGGTATTCGCGCTGCTATGCCGGTGGGACGAGCAAAACGCATGGCTCCTCACGCCATCTTTATCGCACCAGAGCATCATCGCTATGCCGAAATTTCAGAGCGAGTGATGGCGATATTTAACTCCTTCACACCCCTTGTCGAGCCCATCTCACTCGATGAGGCATTTCTTGATGTGACAGGTTCACAAAAACTATTTGGTGATGGACGCGAGATTGCCGCCAAGATTCGGGCGCAGGTAGAGCAGGAAGAAGGAATTACCTGTTCGGTGGGAATTGCACAATCTAAATTTATTGCAAAGTTAGCATCGCAGCACTGTAAACCCAATGGCATGCTAGAAATCAAATCAGATCGAATCTTGGAGTTCTTACATCCACTTCCCGTGCGCGCACTATGGGGAGTGGGCCCTAAGACAGCTGAATCACTGGATCGACTTGGGCTACATACTGTTGCCGATATCGCCAATACTCCGCGGTCAACTCTCGTGCGCGCACTCGGAGATGCCACCGGTGAATCACTCTATGAGCTTGCCTGGGGTCGTGATTATCGAAATGTGATTCCAGATGAGCCAGAGAAAAGTATTGGTAATGAAGAAACATTTGCCCGCGATATTGATAGCCCGGAAGAGATATTGGCGGAGTTCTTGCGCATGGCAGAGAAGGCAACAGCGCGCTTGCGAGAGCGCGGCTTATTTGCCAAGACCGTGACGATGAAGATTAAGTTTGCAGATTTCACAACACTCAGCCGGGCCAAGACTTTACCTATTGGAATCGATGGCACACATGAGACCTATGAAATTGTGAAGAAGTTATATCTAGCCCTTAACAATGAAGGTGCACGGATTCGCCTGGTTGGGGTCTCACTGAGTAATTTGCTTGATGAGGCGCCGGTGCAGCTAGAACTTGGAGCGCGCGAGCGCGGGTGGCGCGATGCCGATACCGCTATCGATAAGGCGAAAGCCCGTTTTGGCGGGGGCAGCGTGCGCCCAGGACGGCTGATTACGGGGGATTCTGGCGATAGTGAGGCGTAAGTAGCGCAAGAAAAAGAAGTGTTCTACAGTGTGTATATGTCTTTATCTGATCGTGAGCGCCGCTTATTGGCCGAGATGGAAGCTGCCCTGGCTACCGATGATCCAGGGCTAGAGTCAAAGTTGGCTGGCTCAACAATGACAGCAACCAAGCCTCGCCTTCTACTCGCACTCGCCCTGGTAGTTCTAGGCATTGGCGTCATATTTGCCGGCCTGATCTCAAAGACCACCCCAGTGGGAGTAGTGGGCTTTCTGATCTCCCTCACCGGAGTCCTTACCCTGGTTCGCTCCCTTGGCGCTGTGACAAAGGGCGCCCCACGTACTAAATCCTCGCGTAAATCACTCTCCAAGCGTCTTGATGAGCGTTGGGAACAACGAGATCTCTAAGTAAGCGCCATACCTCACCAGCCCTGACCCTACGGTCGGGGCTTTTTTACGCCCATTTTCAGCCCACCGCAGATGGGGAGGGGGAGGGAAAATAATGGCAGAAAGTGGTGATAAAAGGGGGAAAGTGGTGTAAAGTGGGGAATTGAGCGGGAAATTCACGCTTACGCCACTTGGGGAAGGGGTTCGATAGCGATGTTTCTCGGTACTCACGAACCACGCCTTGATGAAAAAGGACGGCTGATCCTTCCCGCCAAATTCCGGGAAGAGCTCTCACCAGGTCTAGTCATTACTAAAGGTCAAGAGCGATGCCTCTATGTATTTCCCGCAACTGAATTCGCAACGATTACCGAGACCTTGCGTCAAGCACCTGTGACTGCAAAGAGCGCTCGCGATTACCAGCGCGTGATGTTTGCCGGTGCCCACGATGAAATTCCTGATCGCCAAGGTCGCGTGACGATTCCACAAGGACTTCGCACCTATGCCGGTCTGGAAAAAGAGTGCGTAGTAATTGGCGCCAATACCCGCGTTGAAATTTGGGATAGCGCTGCCTGGAATGAATATCTCGCTGATCGCGAAAAGAGTTTTGCTGATGTTTCTGAAGAAGTTTTTCCGGGACTTTTTTAAAACATCAGCAAAAAATATTTATAACTAAATAAGAAGTAAAAAACTAAATAGAGCGCTCATTTGTGGCCACCGCCGACCTCTCCTTACCAGTTGGGCCGGCAGCGACGTCCCTTCCCCGGCGTCGCTATCGCAATAGATCCGTCGGCCGGCGGTGACCAGAGCTGAGCGCTTAGTAAGTAAGACAGAAAATGGGAATGGGGGAGAAGATGCAACATATATCTGTGATGCGCGATCGTTGCGTAGAACTCCTTGCCCCTGCAATTGAAAAATCAGAGAACCCAGTTGTTATTGATGCAACTCTTGGTTTAGGTGGACACACCGAAGCGCTTTTAGAGAGATTTGAAAACCTCACAGTTATTGGCATTGACCGAGATGAAATTGCGCTGGGTCGAGCGACAGAAAGACTTACCCCATATGCAGATCGATTAAAGACTGCCCATTGCGTCTTTGATGAAATTTCTGCGGTAGCAAAAAGCTTTGGTTTTAGCCAGATCAATGGCGCCCTCTTTGATTTAGGGGTCTCCTCCATTCAACTTGATGAATCAGAACGTGGTTTTTCATACTCCCAAGATGCTCCCCTTGATATGCGCATGGATCGCAGCCAAGGAATCACCGCATCTGAAATCGTTAATACCTACGAGCCAGGCAAATTAGTTCACATTCTTCGCGCCTACGGGGAAGAGAAGTTTGCAACCCGCATCGTTGAAAACATTGTCAAAGCCCGCGCGAAGGCGCCCTTAAATTCAACGACTGAACTTGCAACGCTAGTAAAAGAGAGCATTCCTGCTGCCACTAGGCGCACAGGTGGAAATCCAGCAAAGCGCACCTTTCAAGCGTTACGTATTGAAGCAAATGATGAACTTGGAGCAATTTCGCGCGCTCTTCCCGATGCTCTTGATTTGTTAATGGTGGGCGGACGGCTAGTTGTGATGTCTTTCCAATCACTAGAAGATCGCATCGTTAAAGAGATTTTTGCCGAAGCATCAACATCTAAGAGCCCGCGCAATCTTCCAATCGAACTTCCGGAATATGCGGCCAAATTCTCACTTGTCTTTCGTTCAAGTCAGACCCCGTCGGAGGAAGAGCTAGCAAGCAATCCACGCTCTGCCTCAGTTCGCCTTCGCGCAATCGAACGGGTGGCTGCCTAATGTCACTAGCAACTGCCCGCGCGCTATTGCCTTCGCGCACACCGGCTAAGAATCGCAAACCAGTGGGGGAGCGAACTGCCGATGTCATTCTTGGGCTATTTCCTGATGTGAATAGCGGAGCGCGAGCTACTCAGAAATACTTTGCCAAGTTCCTGACAATTGTCAGCTTAGTTGGATTTCTTGCACTACTTGGAATCAATACCTTGCTCGCGCAAGATGCCTTCACGCTCTCGAATCTTAAATATGAAGCTAAGCAGTTGGCAGATCAACGAGATGCGATTAATCGCGCTATCGATTCACATGCGGCGCCAGAAAATCTTGCCGCTGCTGCCACTCTGCTTGGGATGCGCCCATCTGAGACACCGGTATTCCTAGATCTCACTCCTGCGGTGGGTGCAACCAATGGGTAATTTGCGCCTGGCTCATTCAAGGATTGCCATCCTTGTTACTGTCATCTTTGGCGTGCTTATCCTCTTTGCCTGCCAGCTTGTTCGTGTGCAAGTGATTCAAGCCAATGCCTATCAAGCTAAAGCAGCGAATGAGATGCAATCCACGAGAGTCATACCCGCACCTCGTGGTGAAATCACCGATGTTAACGGAATTGGCTTTGCTCGTAGCGTCTCTGCTATCAATATTGTGGTTGACCAAACTCAGATTACCGATCCGGCCCGGGTCGCAGCATTTGTTGCTCCGATTTTAAATCTACCGGCAGAAGATATTCAAAGCAGCATTACGGGTACTCGAAAGTATTCAATTGTGCTTAAGAATGCGCGTCCAGCGCTCTGGGATCGACTTACAGAAGAGCTCTATAACTACAACAAAACACTCGCGGGCAAGGAACTTGAGAATCGAATCATCGGTTTCTTTCCAGAGCGTGTCTTCATTCGCGAATATCCATCCGGTTCCCTGGTCTCATCACTGATCGGTTTTGTGCGCGCCGATGGCATTGGCGCATCAGGTCTGGAATCAGGGCAGAACTCATTGATTACCGGCACCGATGGTCGTTACTCCTATGCCCGTGGGTATGGTGCTGAAATACCAGGTTCGCAGCGCGAACTAGTCGCGGCCAAATCAGGAACCAACATTCGTCTCACAATTGATCGTGATGTTCAGTGGGTAGCAGCCGAAGCTATTGCGACAGCGGTAAAGGATTCAGCAGCGTCGAATGGAACGGTCATCGTGATGGATCCAAAAACGGGTGAAATTATTGCCCATGCAACTGCACCTACTTTTAATCCAAATAATACAAAAAGCGTTGAACTCTCACTGATGCGAAATCCATCAGTGCAAGATGTGTATGAGCCGGGCTCGACTGGCAAAGTAATGACGATGGCAGCAGCACTTGAAGAGAAAACAGTTTCGCCCACAACAGTCTTTACTGTCCCATATATGCTTAAACGTGGTGGTGAGGCATTTCATGACCATGAAAAACATCCCATTCAGCATCTGACTACTTCCGGAATTCTTGCCGTCTCTAGCAATACTGGAACTATTCAGGTGGGCGAAACTCTCAGCCACGATACTTTATATAGCTATTTGCGAAAGTTTGGAATTGGATCAAAGACTGGCTCCGGACTTCCAGGAGAGTCAGCTGGTCTCTTACGTCCCGTCTCGGATTGGTCTAGAACAACAGCTCCCACAGTTGCTTTCGGTCAAGGGTATTCATTGACAGCGATGCAAGCGACAAGTGTCTTTGCCACCATTGCAAATAATGGAGTTCGTGTTTCTCCCACAGTGATCGCCGGAACAAGTGATGCATCAGGACACTTCACGCCAGCTGCCAATAGAAGTTCCACGCGAGTGATCAGTGAAGACACAGCGGTAAAGCTACGAATCATGATGGAGAGCGTTGTCTCGGCCAAAGGTACGGCGCCGAGTGCGGCAATTCCTGGTTATCGAGTGGCTGGAAAGACAGGAACAGCAAACCGATACGACCCAAACACCGGTCGCTACAGCGGTTACACCGCATCCTTTATTGGATTCGCACCAGCAGATGCTCCTCGTTATGTCATCAGTGTTACGTTGCAAGATCCCAAGAATGGCCATTGGGGTGGATCACTTGGTGGACCAGTATTTAAAAAGGTAATGACTTTCGCATTGCAATCAGAAAATGTTGCACCCACTGGAACCAAGGTTCTGCCGGTGGCGCTGACTAAATCAGAGCTGACACGAGCTCGCGTCACACAGATTGCGACGAAAACCCAATGATTCGCCCGCTTACAAATTTCTCCCTCAACCTATCTGAGGTGGCGCAACTTGTAAGCGCTGAAAATACCGAGGCAATCAAGAAATTAGCTGCAGGTATTGAAATCACAGGTGTAGTGCACTCTGATTCCGAAGTTGAAGCTGGAGATATCTTCTTAGCAATTCCAGGAACAAAGGTGCATGGGGCAAGCTTCATCGCAGCAGCTGTTGCTCGGGGAGCAGTTGCAGTTGTTACTGATCTAGCTGGCGCAGCCCTCACAAGCGCCCTACCTACCTTGGTAGTAAAAGATGTTCGCAGCGCTGGCGCCATGATTGCCTCATCTTTATATAAAGATCCCACTCGGGACTTAGCCACTATCGGCATCACCGGCACCAACGGCAAGACCACCGTATCTACCTTGCTCTATCAACTCTTTGCAGGTGCCGGGCGCGAGAGCGGACTTATCGGCACTATCGAAACCAGGATTGGATCTGAGGTTCTCAAAAGTGTGAGAACTACGCCGGAGGCACCTGAATTACAGGCGCTATCTGCGGTGATGCGGGAGCGACATATGCGATCGATAGTGATGGAGGTTTCTAGCCACGCACTATCCATGAATCGTGTGAAAGCTTCTCACTTTGCAATCGTTGGTTTTACTAATCTCTCGCAAGATCATCTTGATTTTCATAAGGATATGGAATCTTATTTCGCAGCTAAGGCAAAGCTATTTACTTACGAGTATGCCGATCTTGGTTTTATCAATATTGATAATGAGTATGGTGCAAGACTGGCGGCGCAGTGCGAAATCCCAGTTGTCACACTTTCGCGAAGCAATAGCGCTGCCCAATGGCACTTCACTGCGATTCACACCATTGCATCAGGGGCTGAGATCAGTATCAGAGGTAACGGCGGAATTCTGATTGAGAGTAAAACTTCCTTACTCGGTGGGTATAACTTAGATAATCTTCTGATGGCAGTTGCCATCGCACACGAATCTGGAATTGATCCTGTTGAAATCGCTGCACTGATTCCTGCTCTTACCGGAGCCCCCGGCAGAGTGGAACCTATTTCGCTAGGTCAGAATTTCACCGCACTGGTGGATTATGCGCACTCACCTGATGCCGTTGAGAAAGTACTTGCAGCAGCGCGCGAATTCACAACTGGGAAAGTGATTGCAGTATTAGGTTGTGGTGGAGATCGAGATGCCACCAAGCGCCCTCTGATGGGACAGGCACTTGCCAGCGGTAGTGATGTGGCAATCTTTACTAGCGATAATCCACGTAGTGAGAGTGCAGCAGAGATCTTGCGCCAGATGACTGCGAAGGTGGACATTAATGAAGCATCAAAGATTATTGAAGATCGCTTAGCTGCTATTTCCTATGCGGTGAACCTGGCCTCTGTTGGGGATACTGTCTTGATTCTGGGTAAAGGTCACGAAGTGGGCCAGGAAGTCGCTGGCGTTATTACTCCATTTGATGATCGACTCACGCTGGCGCAAGCGATTGAGGCAAAAAAATGATTCCTATGCAAGGGCTGAAAATCGCAGAAATTGTCGGTGGCACATTCCATGGTGATGATGTCACCGTTACGCAGGCACCTGTCATTAACTCCGGGAAAGCGATTACGGGTTCCATCTTTCTTGCAATTAAGGGTGAGAATGCGGACGGCCATGATTTTGTCGAAGATGCACGTGCCCACGGTGCAGTGCTCACGTTAGGAAGCAAGGCAGTACCTGGTCCTCACATTATTGTCGATGATGTCGTTCTCGCAATAGGGAAATTGGCGCAGCATGTTCGCATGCAACTGCCAAACCTGACAGTTATTGGAATTACTGGATCACAAGGAAAAACAACGACGAAGGAGTTACTGGCCTCAGTACTTTCCAATGTTGCCAAGACAGTTGCCCCGTCTGGAAATTTCAATAATGACCTGGGAATGCCAATTTCATTATTAGAGTGCACCGAAGAGACTCGTTATTGCGTTGTGGAGATGGGTGCGCGCCACGCTGGTGATATTGCTAGGTTGGCTGCTATAGCGGCGCCAAATATTGGCGTTGTCTTAAAAGTTGGCTCTGCCCATAAAGGTGAATTTGGTTCAGTTGAAATGATTGCGCGAACCAAGTCCGAATTAATTTCGGCTTTGGCACCGAGCGCCGTTGCAATTTTAGGAACTTATGATGAGTTCACGCCCAAGATGGCGGCGCTTCATAGCGGAAAGACTTCTTACTTTGGCGAAAAAAGTAGCTGTGATATTCGTGCCACAGATATTGAATTCCGCGAAGGCAGAGCTCATTTTGATTTAGTGACACCGGAGGGCAGAACCGCGGTAGGACTACGTATCGTTGGCTTGCACCAAGTTGCCAACGCGCTTGCCGTTGCAGCTGTTGCCACCGAACTCGGACTCTCACTTGATCAGATTGCTGGTGGGTTATCAACGGCGGAATCTGGTGCTAAATGGCGGATGGAGATTATTGAACTTCCGCAATTGCTTTTGATTAACGATGCCTATAACGCCAGTCCAGAGTCCATGGTTGCAGCACTGGGCACGTTAGCTCTCTTTGCCCAAGAACGCGGGGGAGAGTCATGGGCATTCTTGGGAAAGATGCACGAGCTCGGCGAGTCATCCCAATCTGACCATGCCGATATTGGCACCCTTGCCTCTGAGCTTGGAATTGACCATCTGGTCTGTGTCAATGCACCGGAGTATGCAAGCTCAGCAAAAAATGGATCTCACACCACAATCCATTTATGTGCGAGCAAAGATGAGGCGAGTGCTATTGCGCGCAACCTCAACCAAGGTGATGTGGTGTTAGTCAAGGCGTCTCGTTCCGAGAAACTTGAAGAGTTAGCGCAAATGATTTCGGTGCAATGGAGTGAAGGGATGGTGACAGAGTGAAGCTTATTTTGGTCGCTGGCGCCCTCGCACTCTTCTTCTCTCTCTTTGGTACTCCCGTATTGATCAAAGCACTTGCCCGACGCGGCTATGGGCAAATCATTAGAGATGACGGTCCAACTACCCACCACACTAAACGTGGCACACCCACTATGGGCGGCATCATCATTATTATTTCGGCACTCATTTCATACTTACTTGCCCACTTAGTGCTGGGAAGCACGATCTCAGTTTCAGCAGTTCTTATCCTCGGTCTGGTTGTGGCACTTGGGCTCGTTGGTTTTCTCGATGACTACATGAAAGTCGCGAGACAAAATTCAGCTGGAATATCAGGCAAGGCAAAGATTTTTGGCCAAGTATTTTTTGCTTCCATTTTTGGATATCTCGGAACTCATTTCCCTGATAAAGATGGCCTGACTCCTATCTCACTTAATCTCTCGACCCTGCGCGATACCAGCATTTCACTCGGTCCAATTCTGGTTGTTGTGTGGATTGCATTTATGGTGACCGCTACAAGTAATGGAGTCAATCTCACCGATGGCCTTGACGGTCTTGCCAGCGGTGCATCTGTGATGACCTTCCTTGCGTTCATACTCATTGGGGTGTGGGAGTTTGGGCAAAGTTGCGCGGTAGCAGTGACAGCTAATTGTTATAACGTTCGAGATCCACTTGACCTCGCAGTTCTTGCTGCCGCATTTGCAGGCGCCTGTACCGGATTCCTTTGGTGGAATGCATCACCGGCCAAGATCTTTATGGGTGACACCGGCTCACTAGCACTCGGTGGCGCTCTGGCCGGGATGGCTGCTTCACTTCGGGTAGAGCTTCTCTTGATTCCACTTGGCGGAATCTTTGTCATCATCACACTCTCAGTTGCACTTCAAGTTATCTACTTCAAAGCAACTGGTGGAAAACGCTTATTTAAGATGGCTCCGTTGCAACACCATTTCGAATTGCTGGGTTGGGGAGAAGTCACCATCGTGCTGCGATTCTGGATTATTGCTGGCCTGAGTGTGGCGCTCGGACTTGGACTCTTTTATACCCAGTGGGTTGCTGGATAAATACCAGGTAGCTATGCCACAGAATTTATATGTCGAATTATCTGACAAGCGCATCCTGGTAGCAGGGGCAGGTGTCACAGGAGTTGCTGCAGCGCGTGCACTGCTCAAGCGTGGCGCGCAGGTAAAAGTCACGGATGAAAAGGTTCGGGAGTTGGAAGGTTTTGATCTGCTTGCACTATCTGATGTAGAAATTTCAGAGTTTGATTTACTACTTCTTTCTCCAGGCTGGCGCGAAGATCATCCGCTCGTAATCTCTGCCCGAAAAAAAGATGTTCCCATCATCAATGAGATCGACCTCGCCTGGAGCCTTAAAAGCCCTACTCAAAAATGGATTGGCCTGACCGGAACAAATGGCAAGACATCAACGGTAGAACTCACCGCACACATGATTCGTACTGGCGGAGTTTCTGCTCTTGCCTGCGGAAATGTAGGAACAACCGTGATTGAAGCTGTTGAATCCCCAGAAAAGTATGAGTTCCTGGTTCTCGAACTTTCATCTTTCCAGCTGCATTGGTTAGAAGATGCGCATTTTGTCTCGGTAGCAATTCTTAATATTGCCGAAGATCACGTTGATTGGCATGGAAGCCTTGATGCCTATGCTGCAGATAAATTCTCTCTTCTAGAAAAGAGCAATACTGCAATTCTTAACGCAGAAGATGGACGGGTAGTTACCCATAGTGCGCACTGGCAGGGGCGGAAGGTATTTTTCTCACTGGATACTCCGGCGCCAGGTGAAATTGGAATCGTGGAAGAACTCCTTGTTGATCGCGCCTTTGTGGCAGATGCCCAAGAAGCTGCCATGTTCTGCGAACTCGCTGAAGTATTGCCTACCGTTCCGCACAATGTATCAAATGCTCTTGCGGCTGCAGGGCTAGCAAGAACTGCTGGAATCGATCACGAGAAGATTCGGGCAGCGATTACAACATTTAGACCTGGACGACATCGCATTGAAACTGTTTTAGAGAGAGATCGCATCACCTGGATTAATGATTCCAAGGCTACAAACCCACACGCAGCAGCTGCCTCAATCATGTCCGCACTTTCGGTGATCTGGGTTGCTGGTGGGCTAGCTAAGGGTGCTGCAATGGGAGATCTCATCGAGCGAGTCAAGAGTCGGGTTCGCATTGCCATTCTTATTGGCGCCGACCGTGAATTAATTGCAGCAAAGTTGCGTTCACACGCCCCACAGATTGAAATCATCATGATTGATGCATCTGCCAACTATCAGATTGGTGCAACTGATAACTCTCTAATGGAGTCGGTAGTCAGAAGCGCGCGCGATAAGGCGCTGCCAGGGGACACGGTTCTCCTTGCACCTGCGTGCGCGTCTATGGATCAATTTCTCTCCTACGCCGATCGTGGAGATAGATTTACCCAAGCAGTTAAGAAGGTAGTTGAAAATGGCAACTAAGACACGTGAAACTTTCTTAGCGAAACCCGTCAATCATTTATACATGCTATTGGTGAGCGCCGGCGCACTTAGTTTCTTAGGGCTAGTGATGGTTTTTTCTGCCTCATCAATCCATGCACTTGATACGCGTGGAACTGCGCTAGCCATAGTTATACGGCAATTCGTATTTTTGCTCTTAGCACTTCCGCTAGCAGCCTATCTTGCAAAGTTAAGTGCTCAGCAATGGAATGCATTCGGCAAACTTGGATTTATCCTCTCCATTGCCATTCTGATGATTCTGCTGATTCCTGGTGTCGGTAGGACAGTCAATGGAAATACGAACTGGATTGATTTCAAATACTTTGATGTGCAGCCAAGTGAAATTGCGAAATTCTTTATGATTCTATGGGCGAGCCATCAATTGGCTCGGCGAGAGCAAAGTGGCAAGTTTGATACTCATGTTCTGAAGTTGATTGCCCCCGCCTTCTGTTTCATTCTCTTCTTAGTGATGCTAGGCAGGGACTTGGGAACTGCCTCTGTCATTGCCGTGATTTTGGCTGGATTACTCTTCGTATCAGGAATCAGATTGCGAGTTTTCGGCACTATCTGCGTAATTGGTGCCATGATATTTGCAGCACTTGTCGTAACATCGAGCTATCGCATGCAGAGATTCTTAGTCTTTCTCGATCCATTTGCACCAGAAGATTACAAAGATCTTGGATGGCAGCCAGCCCATAGTTTGCTCGGACTTGCCAGTGGTGGACTCTTCGGTGTCGGCCTCGGTGGCAGTCGTCAGAAATGGGGGAATCTTCCCGAGGCACATACAGATTTCATCTTCTCGGTCATCGGTGAAGAGTTAGGACTTGTTGGGACACTGGGAGTTCTTGTACTGATTGCAACTTTGATTTACTCTATTTTTAGAATTGGATTACGTGCACAAGATCCGATGACTCGATATGCATGTGCTGGAATCGGTGTGTGGATTGCAGTGCAATCATTTTTGAATATTGGTTCGGCAACGAGCCTTCTTCCGGTCGTAGGAGTCACACTGCCGCTAGTTTCCTACGGTGGTTCGGCACTCGTTGCAACAATCTGTGCCCTGGGCTTTGTGGCTGGTGCGGCTCTGCGCGATCCTGAAGTGCGAAGAGAAATTGTAAAGAAGCGCCAGAAGTGACTCATATTCTCTTTGCCGGTGGTGGCACCGCAGGACATATCGAACCTGCTCTCGCCGTTGCTCGTCAGTGGAAATCAATACACCCCCAAGACCGTATCGATTTCCTGGGCACTTCTACTGGGCTAGAGACAAGACTTATTCCAGAGGCAGGATTTAACCTGCTGCTCATTACCAAAGTGCGCATTGCTCGTTCACTTTCGCCCTCTTTAATTCTGGCACCGCTGACGCTGATCAAATCTATTGCGCAGTGCTTGACACATCTGCGCGGTGTTGACCTCCTTGTTGGATTTGGTGGATATGTTTCGGGGCCCGCATACATTGCGGCAGCGCTCAGGCGCGTTCCCATTGTTATTCATGAAGCAAATGCCAAGCCCGGTATGGCTAATCGCTTAGGTGCACTTTTTACGAAGAACACAGCCGTTGCTTACCCTGTCACTACTGGTTCACTTGCGCATTCACTTATCGTGGGCCTGCCGCTGAAAGAAAATATCGCGCTGGCATTTTCGCGCGCCGAGCAAAATTGGGGTGGTGCGCGAGTGGCAGCTAAATCCGCCCTCGGCTTTGATGCGCAGAAGCCGCTGATATTTGTCTTTGGCGGCTCTCAAGGATCGGCTGCTATCAATAGCGTGATCACTGAATCTAAAGGCGAGCTGGCAGTGCGAGGAATTCAAATTTTGCATGGCGCTGGTGGCTCAGCCGAAATCATGTCATCGGATGAGAACTACCAAGTTCACCCCTACATTTCCGATATGGCAACAGCGTATTTAGCAGCGGATCTCATTATTTCTCGAAGCGGCGCTGTGACATGTGCTGAGGTGGGCACCTTGGGAAAGTTTGCACTCTTTATTCCGCTGCCAGTAGGTAATGGTGAACAGCGACTGAATGCCGCAGAGTTAGTCAGTAGCGCTCGAGCAGAAATTTGTGATCAAAGAGAGTTCACGTCTAGTTGGCTCATCGGAAATATCGAGCGACTTCTGGCCAAGAGCGCCCAGTGCCAAGCAAGTGGCTCCGCTAAAGATATACAGGCAGCTGCAAAGATTGCATCACTGATGGAATTTGTGCTGGCGGGAGGAAAATAAGTGCACTCCCAACACGGTAAGAAGATTCACTTCATTGGAATTGGTGGTTCTGGAATGAGTGGGCTGGCGCGCATCGCCCTCTCTGATGGAATTACCGTCAGTGGCTCAGATTCCAAAGATTCCACTGTGCTCAGTGCCCTGGTTGCTCTGGGCGCCACTGTGTATTCACAGCATGCGGCTGAAAATGTTGTGGGAGCTGATGTGGTGATCTATTCAACGGCTATCTCATCTACTAATCCTGAAATGTCATATGCAGTAGAGCGATCCATTCCAATTCTTACCCGAGCGCAAGCACTGGCTCAACTCATGGTGGGCACAAAGAGCATTGCAGTTGCCGGAACACACGGGAAAACCACGACCTCATCGATGTTGACCGTTGCCTTGCAGGCATGCGGAAGCGATCCATCATTTGCCATTGGTGGCACCTTGATGGCATCGGGTGCCAATGCACATAGAGGAACAGGACAATATTTTGTGGCCGAAGCAGATGAATCTGATGGCTCATTTATTGAATACAAACCACTATCGGCAATTGTCACCAACATTGAACACGACCACGTTGACTTCTTTCACACCCCGCAAGAGGTAACAACTGCCTTCGCCAACTTTGCTGCCACCATTTCACCCGGCGGATTTCTTGTTTACTGCGCCGATGATGAAGGCTCTAGGAAGCTAGGCACGCAATCACACCCATTCACCACCGTCTCTTATGGCGAAGCTGAAGGTGCTGACCTTCGCCTTGATCAGATTTCACTTCTGCCGATGGGATCCAGCGCTCGAGTTATTTGGCATGGTCGCACCGTGGGAACACTGGAGTTGCAGGTTCCGGGCCATCACAATGTGCTCAACGCAGCCGCATGTATTGCAATGGGGCTCAGTCTGGGCGAGCCAATTCACCAACTATTAGCTGGACTTCATAGTTTCCGTGGCGCTGGGCGCCGCTTTGAACTCAAAGCGACTGAACATGGAATTCGAATCATTGATGATTACGGCCACCATCCCACTGAAATATCTGTGACCTTAGATGCGGCGCGCAGATATGCAGGTGATGGACGTGTACTAGTTATCTTCCAACCACATCGCTATTCACGCACCCAGGCTTTCCTCAATGAATTCGCAACCTCACTAGATAAGGCTGATGATGTCACGTTGCTAGAAATCTACGCCGCAAGTGAGAAACCAATCCCTGGAATTTCGGCAGAGCTGATTGCCGAGAAGATGCAACATGGACACTTCATCCCAAATTTTGCACTCGCCGCCGAGCGCATGATTGAGTTAGCCAAACCTGGAGATGTGATCATCACACTGGGTGCTGGAGATGTTAACTCGCTCGCCCCCATCATTGCCGAAGGGCTGAACAAGCGCTTTGCCTAGAGTTAATCGATTCTCACTTATCGCAGCGACGCTGCTGCTAATTTTTGTTGGTCTGATCTATCTCTTTGCATGGTCTTCAGTCTTTACCGCCAAGAGCATTGTCATATCTGGGGCGCCAACAGTTGAGTCAAAGAAATTAGTTCTTATGACATCCGGTGTTCTAGTTGGGCAAAAAATCGCACGCATCGAACCGCGTTCGGTTGCCCAACGTTTGAGTGCCTTGACTTGGATTCGTGATGTGCAAGTCTCACGGAATTGGATCAGTGGCGATGTGGGAATTGCAATTGAGCCTCGAAAACCCAGTGCATATTTTGCTGGCAAAACCATTGACTCCACTGGGACGATATTTCTGCTCCCCGGATTTAAGGGAGCAGATCTGCCCTATGTCTCTGCCTCTACGCCAGCCCTAGGAGTCGATGCCATCGCCCTCTTTCGCTCTCTTCCACAAACATTTCGGAGCAGGATAATTTCCCTATCGGCACGTAATGAATCCAACTTCTCCATGCGCCTTGCTTATCAGGGCAGAGAGCTGGCGGTGAAGTGGGGCGCTAACGAGAAAAACGCCTTGAAGGTTCAAGTATTTAACGCCTTGGTGAAACTGCCTGAGAATAAGAATCTTCGTAGAGTAGATCTCTCGGCTGCACATGCACCTATTGTTAAATAGCGATGAGTGATCAATCTTTTTTTCATTGATTTCTGCTAAAAATGTATCAATGTGTAGTTGAGAAAATAGTTCGTGGCGGTCTTTGATTACTACTACCTAACGCCATACCTTCAGCGCAAAGATAAAGAGAAGAAATGTAAGTCTCAAGTCGAGGTTTACAGTTCGCAAGGGGGACTCACGTGGCTGCACCACAGAATTACTTAGCTGTCATCAAAGTTGTCGGTATCGGTGGCGGTGGAGTAAATGCAATTAACCGAATGATTGATGTCGGTTTAAAAGGCGTTGAGTTCATTGCAATTAATACAGATGCACAACACTTGTTAATGAGTGATGCCGATGTGAAATTAGATATTGGTCGTGCATCAACAAAAGGTTTGGGAGCAGGCGCTGCTCCAGAAAAAGGTCGACAAGCAGCAATCGATCACACCGAAGAGATTGAAGAAATTCTTCGCGGTGCCGACATGGTTTTCGTTACCGCTGGTGAAGGTGGTGGCACCGGAACTGGTGGCGCACCCATCGTTGCAAAGATTGCGCGCGATCTCGGAGCACTCACCATTGGTGTTGTCACAAAACCATTCTCATTTGAAGGAAAGATTCGTTCCCGTCAAGCAGATGAAGGAATCGAACTACTTCGCGAACAAGTAGATACTCTTATTGTTATTCCAAATGATCGACTCCTTGCCATCTCTGATCGTTCCATTACGGCAGTGGACGCATTTAAGAGTGCGGATCAAGTTCTGCTCTCTGGCGTTCAAGGAATTACTGAGATCATCACACAGCCAGGTTTAATTAACCTCGACTTTGCAGATGTGAAGACAGTGATGACTGATGCTGGATCTGCCCTAATGGGAATTGGTTCTGCCCGGGGTGAAAACCGGGCAACCAGAGCTGCTGAATTAGCAATCTCAAGTCCACTTCTTGAAGCTTCAATCGATGGCGCGATGGGAGTTCTCCTCTCTGTTGCGGGCGGCTCTGATCTCGGTCTCTTTGAAATTAATGAAGCGTGTGAATTAGTACAGAACGCGGCGCATCCAGAGGCGCGCATCATCTTTGGAACCACAATTGATGACGCACTTGGTGATGAAGTTCGCATCACTGTCATCGCTGCTGGTTTTGCAGGCGGAGAACCAACAAAGGTTCAGATGCCGGTTATTAACGCATCGACTTTGGGCGGAGTAGCTGATCCCATTCCTTCTAATGATCCGCTCTCTGTAGCACTTGATCTCGACTCATCTAGTCCACGCAAGCGCGTGACCTTTGAAGAACTGATTGCTGAAGATGAGATAGATGTACCAGATTTTATGAAGTAGGCCAGAGGCTCATCGCCATGAAATCGGCTCTATGAATTACCGCTTTACCAATCGCACCGGAGGCGCAAGCACCGGTGCTTTTGCATCTGCAAATCTTGGTTTCCATGTGGGAGATGAACCAGATCATGTCACTGCCAATCGCGCGCGGTTGTCTAAAGAGTTTGGCCCAGTAGCGTTCATGACACAAGTCCACGGTGACCGAGTAGCAGTTGTGGAAGATGTCAGCGATGTGGATCCCACAGCCGATGCCTTGGTAACTGGAATCCCGGGCATAACGCTGGCAGTGCAAGTAGCAGATTGCATTCCACTCTTGCTCATCTCTTCGCAATCAGTTGCGGCAGTTCATGTTGGAAGAAAAGGACTCGTGAATGGAGTAACGCTGCGCGCGCTAGAAGTGATGCGAGACATGGGTGCCAGTGATATTCGAGCAGTATTAGGACCAGCAATTTGTGGTGTGTGTTATGAAGTCTCAGAAGAAATCTTCAAAGAGGTGACTGCGCTCCACCCTGCTGCTGCATCAAGAAGCGCGCAAGGTAATCACGCTCTTGATTTACCGGCTGCCCTTGTCAAAGTACTTCAGGGCCAGAAGATCGCAGTTGAAATTGCGGGTGAGTGCACCGTAGAAAGTAGTGAACTTTTTTCATACCGTCGAGATGGAGTGACGGGACGACAAGCTGGGTTGGTCTGGCTATGAACCGTCGCGATGAGATAGCTGCAAATCTATTGGCCGTTCAGGGCAAAATTACCCGTCCTGATATCACGCTGATCGCTGTGACAAAGACTTATCCGGTAAGTGATGTGCAGATTTTGCATGAGTTGGGAATCAATAATTTTGGCGAGAATCGGAACGAAGAAGGGTTGGAAAAAGCTGCTCAAGTAGAGGGGCGATGGCATTTTCAGGGAGAGATTCAAAGCCGCAAGCTACGAGATATTGCACGGTGGGCAGATGTCATTCATTCACTCGATGATGCATCTCACGCCACGAAGCTAAATTCGGTGACTGAAAAAGAGATCGATGTTTTTCTGCAGCTTTCACTCGATGGCGACCCGGCACGAGGGGGAGTAAGGGCTTCAGAGCTTGCCGCCCTTGGCGCACATCTGCACACTTTGCCGAATGTGAATCTGGTCGGACTGATGTGTGTGCTGCCACTTGGCGTCGAAGCGCGGATTGGCTTCACCGAAGTTGCAAAAATCCATCGTGATTTTCAAGGTGAATTTCCCGGCGCACAATCGCTATCGGCTGGAATGTCGGGCGACTTTGAAATTGCCATTGATTGCGGTGCGACACATATACGCGTGGGTAGCCAAATCCTCGGGATGCGCCCGCCCCACGGGTAACCTATTCACATGTCAGCACTCAATAAAATGATGGGCTTCCTTGGCCTGGTCGATACCGAGCAAGAGGGCGCAATCGCAGAAGTTCCATCACGTCCTGCTGCCCCACGTGCGCAACGCGAACGCACAGGCGTCACAGTTCTTGGTTCACATAGCGTTTCTCATTCAGCAAGTCAGCCGGCAATGATTGAAGGGCAAGCTGCTCATTACAACATTGTCACTTTGCAGCCACGTTCATATTCAGAGGCTCGCAAAGTCGGCGAGTACTACCGTGAAGGTAATCCAGTCATCATCAATTTAGATGACATGGAAGAGAGTGAACGCAAGCGCCTTGTTGATTTCTCAAGTGGACTGGTCTTTGGACTTCATGGCCGCATTGAGCGAATTAGCCTCAAAGTTTTCTTGCTCTCACCTGCAAATGTAAATGTGAGTAACGAAGATAAAACCGCTGCGCAAGCAAGCTTCTTCAACCAGAGCTGAGGTTATTTTCTATGATTACCTCATTACTGCTGCAAGTAATCGGTCTATTTAAGTTTGCCCTCTTTGCCCGAATCATCATCGATTACGTCAGAATGTTTAAGCGCGACTGGCGCCCATCACCGTTTCTCTCATCAATATTTGAAGTAATTTATTCGGTTACCGATCCACCGATGAAGTTCGTCCAACGCTTCGTACCGCCACTGCGCGTGGGCGGAATAGCACTTGATCTCTCCTTTATCGTGATCTTGATTGCACTCAGCTTGCTTCAGCGAGTAATTCTTATAGTTCTGTAATTCCCTTTACAGGTATCAAGCTTTACTCAGCTCGACACTGACACCGAGTTCACTCTCAATGGTTGCAATAGTGGAATCTTCCTTCATGGACAGTGCGAGAACCTCATCTGAGATATGTGCGATATTGGAATTAATTGTTGCAACCATTTCAGCCGGCGCGCTCCACTTAACGTGAATCCGATCTGAGATATCAAATCCATCACTCTTTCTCCGCTCTTGAATTAGGCGAATAACTTCGCGCACATGACCGGCGGCAATTAGCTCGGGGCTAAGTGCTAGGTCGAGGGCAACGCTCTCACCATCATGGCTAGCAACCATCCATCCGCTCTTTGGTACTTCAGTAATGACTAGGTCATCTAGATCGAGTGCGAACTGACCAATTTCTGCAGTTCCAGAACTCCGCAACTGCTTTACAAGTGCGGTGGCATCGGTTGCGCTAATAAGTTTGGCGACATCCTGAACTGCCTTTCCATATTTAGCACCGAGTGATTTGAAGTTAGCCTTCACAGAGATATCGACCAGGTCCCCATCAGCATCGGCGATATCTTCCAGGTCAATCACGTTGAGCTCATCAGAGATTTGCTCTTTCATATCGGTAGGCAACTGGGCCCAACCTTGGGCAGAGATTAAAGCGCGCTGGAGCGGCTGGCGAATTTTGATTCCAGATTCAGCGCGCGCTGAGCGGCCTAGTTCAACAACACGACGAGTCATTGCCACATGAGCATTGAGTGAGCGATCGATAAGTTTTGGATTAGAAGTAGGGAAATCTGTTAGGTGCACAGAATCAGCAGCGCCAGTATCGGCAACGCGCACTAGCTCCTGCCAGGCATGTTCAGTGATGAAGGGAACCATCGGTGCAAGTAGTTGCGTTAAGGTCACTAAGCATTCATGCAGAGTGGCAAGTGCTGCAAGGTCGCCATCCCAGAAACGTCGACGAGATCTGCGCACATACCAATTAGATAAATCATCGATAAAGCGCGCCAGAACTTTACCGGCGGCCTGTGAATCAAAGTCGTTATACGCAGAGTCAACCTCAGTAATCAGAGCATTGAGTTCACTGATAATCCAACGATCCATCAGTGATCGATCTTTTAGGGCTGGGCTCTGGGACAGTTCGAAATTAGATGCCTCGGCATAAAGGGCGTGGAATGAAATTGTGTTCCAGTAGGTAAGCAGAGTTTTTCTGACCACATCAGATATCGCATCGTGTCCCACGCGACGGGCAGACCATGGCGAACCAGCTGCCAACATGTACCAACGCACCGCATCTGCGCCATGTTGATCCATTAGTGACATTGGCTCAAGCACATTGCCAAGGTGCTTACTCATCTTGCGACCATCTTTATCAAGAATATGACCCAGGCAGAGAACTCTCTTATATGAACTTTGGTCAAAGACCAGCGTTCCAATTGTCATCAGGGTGTAGAACCAACCGCGAGTTTGATCAATGGCCTCGCAGATAAAATCTGCTGGGTAGGCAGCCTTGAACTTCTCAACTGAGCCAGCCTTATGAGGATACCCCCACTGCGCAAAGGGCATCGCACCTGAGTCATACCAACAATCGATGACCTCTGGAACCCGGTACATGACCGATGCGCACTCACTGCAGGCAAATGAAATGTCATCTACAAAGGGGCGGTGTGGATCTAAGTTACTCAACTCTTGGCCGGCAAGTTCGCCTAGCTCCTTCAAGGAATCAACGCAGACTTCATGCTTATTTTCACAACGCCAAATGGGTAGCGGAGTTCCCCAATAGCGATTGCGTGAAAGAGCCCAGTCAATGTTGTTATTAAGCCAATCACCGTAGCGACCAGTTTTAATGGTCTCTGGATGCCAATCTGTCTTGGCATTTTCACGAATCAATTCATCTTTAATGGAAGTCGTGCGGATATACCAAGAAGGTTGTGCGTAATAAATCAACGCTGTGTGACAGCGCCAGCAATGTGGGTACTCATGTTCATATGGTTGGTGCTTATAGAGCGCCCCACTTGCTTTGAGTTCTTTTACCAATGGCTTGTCAGCATCTTTAAAGAACATTCCACCCACCACTGCAACCTCAGGTAAGAAAGCTCCATCTGGTGCAATCGGATTTACTACCGGCAATCCGTAGGAACGACAGACCAATAAGTCATCGGCGCCAAATGCGGGGGATTGATGCACCAGACCCGTGCCATCTTGGGTTGTGACATAGGTAGCTAGAACAACAAAGTGAGAATCTGGAATATCAACGAAGGTAAATGGACGGGTATATGTGGTGCGCTCTAGCTGGGCGCCCTTGATTGTCTTGAGAACCTCGTGTTCACCAGCAACGACCGAGAGCAGTGGCTCGGCAACTACCAAGACTTCACTTACATCATCAACGGTTGTTTTGACTACAACGTAATCAACATCTGGGTGCACGGCAATTGCGGTATTTGATACCAACGTCCAGGGCGTAGTTGTCCAGACAAGTAGCGATGCTTTTAGCTCAGCAAGTTCACCCGATGTGATGGGAAAGCGCACATAGACAGATGGATCAACCACAGTCTCATATCCTTGCGAGAGTTCGTGATCAGAGAGCCCAGTTCCACAACGTGGGCAATAAGGTGCTACTCGATGGTCTTGAACGAGGAGCCCCTTCTTCCAAATTTCTTTCAGGCTCCACCACACAGATTCAACATATTCAGGTGCCATCGTCCAATATGCTTCATCGAAATCAACCCAGAAACCCATGCGCTCGGTCATCTGCGTAAATGCATCCACATGTCGGGTTACTGATTCACGACACTTATCGTTAAACGGTGCAATCCCGTACTTTTCGATGTCGCCTTTTCCTGCAAAGCCAAGTTCTTTCTCCACTGCAATTTCTACCGGTAGGCCATGACAATCCCAACCTGCTTTACGGGTGACGTATCTACCTTTCATGGTTTGATAACGAGGAAATACATCTTTAAATACTCGAGCTTCAATGTGGTGAGTTCCGGGCATTCCATTGGCTGTCGGTGGACCTTCATAAAACGTCCAAGGTTCTTCACCCGCGCGAGATGCGGTGCTCTTTTCAAAGATTTCGTTATCACGCCAGAATTTCAGGATTGAGTGCTCCATTGCGGGCAGATCAATCTGGGCGCCGATAGCGCGAAATGGTGATGACATAAAAAATCCCCCAAGAAGTAAAGAACTCTTGGAGGGACGAACTGCGCACAGTTCGCGGTACCACCCGCCTTGTACTGACCGCCATGATGCGGGCAATACCTCTTTGTTAGCTCACATCGGCTGGTTCTACCTCGCCCTTTTGGGGCGAATCTTCCAGCGTGCTCCCGAGGTGATCGCCTCTTCAACGCACTTTTCCTGCAAGGTATTACGACTCTAAGTCTAAACCATGCGTGGCAAAGTTGGTTACGAAGAGAAAAAAGCATAGGGTGCGCGGCGTGCCAGGTAAAAAAGTAGCAAAGAAGGCGACCAAGAAGGCTGTCGCCAAGAAGGCTCCTGCGAAGAAAGCAAGCAAGAAGTCGCCTGCAAAGAAGACTGCTGCGAAGAAAGCACCGGCCAAGAAAGTTGCAGCTAAGAAAGTTGCTGCAAAGAAGGCGCCAGCAAAGAAGGCGCCGGCCAAGAAAACTTCGGCAAAGAAGGCAGCTGCACATAAGGCACCTGGTCGCCCATTCCCATCGAAAATTGGTAAGACAACCCTGACGGTAGATGAAAAATCACAGACTGTTTCAGTTGCAACAGTGATGGCACCAACTACGGCGCCGGTTATTGAAGAACGTCGCTTAGTGATGCCGCCACCACCACGCCCAGAGAAAAGTGGAAAGAAAGTTGCACCACTTAAGCCAATCAAGGCCGCACCTACGCCAGTACTTGCGGCTGCGGGTGAAGCGCCATGGAGTGCAGCTGAACTTAAGATCGTGAAGGCTGAGATTTCTAAAGATCTAGAGCGTTATCGTAAAGAACTCACAAGAGTTGAAGAAGAGATGAATGAATTGATTTCAGATTCTGGTGAAGGCGCTGGAGATGACCAAGCTGATTCCGGGACAAAGACTTTCGAGCGTGAACACGAGATGTCACTGGTCAGTAATGCACGTGACATGGTCTTACAGACCGAACGTGCACTAGAGCGAATTGAAAATAAGACTTATGGACTCTGTGAAGATTGCGGCGCCGCTATTGGCAAACCTCGCCTACAAGTTTTCCCCCGCGCAACTTTGTGCATGATCTGCAAGCAGAAGGAAGAGCGGCGCTAAGGTGCGCCGAATTTTTCTCACAGCGTGGACTATTTGGCTCTTTGATTTTGCGACAAAGCAATGGGCAATTTCTGCGCTAGAAGTTGAACCCAAGAAAATTCTAGGTTCATTTCTACAACTTTCACTGGTGAAAAATCCGGGCGCAGCATTTGGCTTTGCTACTGGCCTGACACTCCTGTACTCAATCTTGGCAGTTGTTGTAGTTGCAACAATTGTCTACTTCGCTCGCGCGATTTCATCTCGAGGGTGGCAGCTCACAGCAGGACTGCTACTGGGTGGAGTCATGGGAAATCTCGCAGATCGCGCCTTTCGGGAGCCAGCCTTCTTTCGTGGACATGTCATTGATTGGATCGAACTACCGAATTGGCCGGTCTTTAATCTTGCCGATTGCGCAATCGTGATTGCGGCAGCGATTGCATTCGTTTTGAGCGTCAGAAATGTTCCACCGATTACACCAGTAAGGTAGTCACATATGAGTAGAGAGTTAAGAACGCTGAGTGTGCCTGAAGGCGTAGCGGGCGAGCGAATTGATAGCGCCCTGACGCGAGTTCTTGGTCTTTCGCGCACATCAGTAGTGAAGTTACTCGAAGATGGTGATATCAAATCAGATGGACGAGCTATGCAAAAATCTGATCGAGTCACCGCAGGACAAGTCATTGAAGTTCTTCTGCCGGCACCGCTTAATCAAGATCCCATTCCACTGACTCCACTTGAAGGTCTTACCGTTGTGTATAACGATGATGACATCGTTGTCATAGATAAGCCGGTTGGCTGTGCGGCCCACCCCAGCCCAGGTTGGATGGGTCCCACAGTTGTTGGTGCACTGATGGCTGCCGGTTACACAATTTCGACATCGGGCCCCGCAGAGCGTGCAGGAGTAGTTCACCGTCTCGATGCCGGCACATCTGGGCTCATGATTATTGCCAAGACAGATGCCGCGTATTTAAAGTTAAAAGAGATGTTTCGCGACCATGATGTTGAAAAAACTTATCACGCACTTGTGCAAGGACATATGGATCCCTCTTCCGGAACTATCGATGCCCCGATTGATAGACATCCCAAGGAAGATCATCGATTTGCCGTTGTTGCAACCGGTAAAGAGAGCATCACGCACTATGAAGTTATTGAGTATTACCGCTCTGTCTCATTAGTGAAGGTGGAGTTAGAGACTGGGCGCACACATCAAATTCGAGTTCACTTCTCGGCACTAAACCATCCACTTGTCGGTGACACTACTTATGGCGCAGACCCAGTGTTGGGTAAAAAAATGAAGATGTCTCGACCTTGGCTTCACGCTTTAGAGCTTCGCTTTAACCACCCGATTACAGGTGTGGCACTTGAGTTAGTTGCGCCATACCCACCCGACCTACAGGCTTCTTTGGCGTTGCTATCCGAGGCAGTTCTGCCTTAGGCGCTAATGTTGCGCCACCATGTCATCTGAAGATTTTTCAGCTTCACGGGCATCGACGAAAGACTCGTTTGTACATCTACATGTACATACCGAGTACTCGATGCTCGATGGTGCCGCGCGCGTCGGTGATCTCGTTAATGAGGTAGCTCGCCAAGAAATGCCGGCTATTGCAATGACAGATCATGGCAATGTATTTGGTGCCTTTGATTTCTATAAGCAAGCAACTAAAGCAGGCGTCAAACCGATTATTGGAATTGAAGCCTACGTTGCACCTGAATCACGATTTGATAAGAAGCGCGTTCAGTGGGCTGATGGCGGAGAAGATGATGTCTCTGGCGGCGGGGCATATACGCATATGACGATTTTGGCTGAGAACAATCAGGGGTTAGCCAATCTTTTTAAGCTCTCTTCCCTTGCCTCACTAGAAGGTTATTACTACAAGCCGCGGATGGATCGCGAGCTGATCTCCAGATATGCCGATGGACTGATAGCCACAACGGGTTGCCCGGGTGGAGAAATCCAAACGCGTCTGCGTATGGGAAATTACAAAGAGGCGCTACGTGCGGCCAGTGATTATCGAGATATTTTCGGTGCTAACAACTTCTTTCTAGAAGTAATGGACCACCATATTGATGTTGAAACTCGCGTCAAAGCTGACCTACTTAAGCTGGGCAAAGAACTTAAATTGCCACTGCTTGCAACGAATGATCTTCATTACACATTCCATGAAGATGCCGCAGCCCATGAAGCTCTGCTCTGTGTGCAATCTGGTTCTACCCTGGCTGATCCAAAGCGATTCAAATTTGAAAATGATGAGTTCTATCTCAAGACCCCGGCCCAGATGCGCGAACTCTTTAAAGAGATTCCAGAGTCATGCGATAACACCTTGCTCATCGCTGAGCGTTGTAATGTGAAACTACGCGAAGATGAGAACCTCCTGCCTGCCTTTACTGTGCCGCAAGCAGAGACGGAAGATTCTTGGCTGCGCAAAGAAGCAGAACGCGGATTGCATGAACGTATGAAAGATAAGGCAACGCCCGAACACATCACACGTTTACATTACGAACTCGATGTCATGATCAAGATGGGTTTTCCTGGTTACTTTCTCGTCGTTGCAGATCTTGTGGCACATGCAAAGAAGGTCGGAATTAGAGTTGGCCCAGGACGCGGTTCGGCCGCAGGTTCACTTGTGGCTTATGCACTAGGCATTACTGGTCTTGATCCGATTGAGCACGGACTTTTATTCGAGCGCTTTCTGAATCCAGAGCGAATCTCAATGCCCGATATTGATCTTGACTTCGATGAACGTCGCCGCTCAGAAATGATTCGCTATGCAACTGAAAAATACGGCGAAGACCGTGTTGCTCAGATCATTACGTATGGAACTATCAAATCAAAGCAATCACTTAAAGATTCAACGCGCGTTCTTGGATACCCATATGCCATCGGTGAAAAACTCACCAAGGCACTTCCACCATCGGTGATGGGGAAAGACATCACTCTCTCTGGAGTATTCGATAGTAAAGATGCTAGATATGGAGAAGCGGGGGAGTTTAGACAACTCTATGAAACAGATCCTGACTCCAAGCGAGTGGTAGATCTTGCTAAAGGCCTAGAAGGCCTGAAACGACAATGGGGCGTGCACGCAGCTGGCGTTATTCTCTCGCGCGAGCCTTTATTAGATGTGATTCCAATTCATCGCCGCGAAGCAGACGGTGCCATCATTACTCAATTCGATATGGGAGCTTGTGAATCTACTGGGCTGCTCAAAATGGATTTCTTGGGACTTCGCAACCTTTCGGTATTAGATGACGCCCTACTTAACATTAATGCAAATCAAAATATTGATGTAGTTCTTGAAGATTTACCGCTGCACGATAAGAAGACCTTCGAACTTCTCTCACGTGGTGACACATTAGGTGTATTCCAACTCGACGGTGGCCCGATGCGAGCACTTCTTCGCAGTATGGCCCCTGATTCCTTTGCTGATATTTCAGCTGTTATCGCACTCTATCGCCCAGGACCAATGGGTGAGAATGCGCATAATAACTATGCCGATCGAAAGAATTCACGGAAACCTGTTGAACCAATTCATCCTGAGTTAAATCTTCCGCTGCAGGAGATTCTTGGTGATACCTATGGTCTGATTGTTTATCAAGAGCAGGTAATGGCCATTGCGCAAAAGGTGGCGGGCTTTACCTTAGGTCGCGCAGATCTTTTGCGTAAGGCGATGGGTAAGAAGAATAAAGAGATTCTAGATAAGGAATACATTCCATTTGAAGCAGGAATGAAATCCAACGGATTTTCCGAAGCTGCGATTCAACGGCTATGGGAAGTGTTGATTCCCTTCTCTGACTACGCATTTAACCGGGCGCATAGCGCCGGCTATGGTGTGGTCTCGTTCTGGACGGCCTACTTAAAGGCAAATTACCCGACTGAATATATGGCAGCGCTTCTCACTAGTGTGCGCGATGATAAAGATAAGTCAGCGCTCTATCTCTCGGAATGTCGCCGTATGGGCATTAAAGTCTTGCCGCCAGATGTCAATGAATCTGATGCCGAATACACACCACGTGGTGTGGATATTCGTTTTGGATTAGCGGCTATCCGCAATGTCGGAGAAGGTGTTGTCGCCTCCGTTAAAGCTGCCCGGGCTACAAAGGGCGCATTTACTTCCTTCGGGGACTTCCTGGCAAAAGTTGATGCCAATGTGTGTAATAAAAAGACCATTGAATCTTTGGTTAAAGCCGGAGCATTTGATTCCTTAGGCCATCCGCGTAAGGGGTTGATGGCTATTCACCTTGAAGCTATCGACTCTGTCATTGAAACAAAGCGCGCGGAGGCAATTGGACAATTTGATTTGTTCGGAGGCGATTCAATTTCACAACTAGCAAGTATGGATATCGAGATTCCATCGACGGAATGGGATAAGTCCACGCTACTTACCTTTGAACGAGAGATGCTCGGTCTCTATGTATCTGATCACCCACTGCTCGGGGTAGAGCATGTGCTGCGTTCACACACGGATATGACCATTAGCGAACTACTCGATGAAAGTCCGGCCGATGGCGTTGTGACCATCGGTGGATTAATCACCGGCATTCAACGAAAAGTTTCTCGTCAAGGTGCATCATGGGCAGTGGTAAACGTTGAGGATTTAGAAGGAGCAATTGAAGTTCTCTTCTTCTCCAATACATATAACCAATATGCACTCTCACTCACCGAAGATCGTGTTGTAGTTGTTAAGGGGCGCTTCTCGCGCACTGATGAACAAGTCAGATTTACCGCCCTGGAAATGAAGATGCCAGATATTTCCGGAGCACCAACAGGGCCATTACTTATCACCTTGCCAGCAACGCAAGTCACACCTCCGATTGTTGAGCGAATTAAAGAGATCCTGCGTTCTCATCCTGGAAAGCGTGAAGTCCATCTACACGTGGTTGATCAGCAGAAGACCACCACTCTTAAAATTGACGCGCTAGTAACATCATCGCCAAGTTTGAGCGCCGACCTCAAAGCAATATTGGGGCCGGAATGCCTGGTCCGGATTTAAGGCATCGGTAATCACGTCACGTGATGCAGCGCTAACAAAGTAGAATGAGGGCGTGATTCGCACCCTTGATTTGCGTGGAAAGAGCCTTGATAAGGCTGGCTATCAACGCCTGCTGCCACGGGCCACGCTAGATGTGGCACAAGCAATGGTTGCAATCGAACCTATTTTAAAGCGCGTTCGCGAAGGTAGTGAAGCAGACCTGATTGCACTCGCTCAAGAATTCGATGGCGTAAGGCCAGCATCAATCAGAGTTCCACAATCAGCACTAGATGAGGCACTTGCCCAATTAGATCCGGCAGTTCGCACTGCGCTAGAAGTTTCTGCCGCGCGCATTCGCATAGTGCACAACGATCAGATTCGCACAGATTCCAAGACCACCGTTGTCGATGGCGGCATCGTCACTGAAAAATGGATACCCGTTGATCGCGTGGGGCTCTATGTTCCAGGTGGGCGCGCGGTCTATCCAAGTAGCGTGATGATGAATGTGATTCCGGCCCAGATTGCAAAAGTTTCTAGTATCGCTGTTGCTTCACCGCCACAGAAGGAATTTGGTGGCCTGCCACACCCAACAATTCTTGCAACGTGCGCGCTCCTTGGAGTCACGGAAGTTTATGCAGTCGGAGGAGCGCAAGCGATTGCGCTTTTCGGCTATGGAATGAAAGATCTTTGTGCCAAATGTGATTTAGTCACTGGACCAGGAAATATTTATGTCGCCGCTGCCAAGCGGGCACTACGTGGAATTATCGGAATTGATTCAGAGGCTGGTCCTACTGAGATAGCTATCTTGGCTGATGAAAGTGCAATCGCAGCAGAGGTTGCGGCAGATCTGATTAGCCAAGCTGAGCACGATGTCATTGCCGCCGCTGTCTTAGTGACCACATCGGAATCACTTGCGGCAGATGTAATTGCCGAGCTAAATGTGCGAGTGGCAAAGACGAAACACGCAGAGCGCATAAGAACTGCGTTATCAGGAATTCAGTCGGCGATAGCACTTGTTGATTCAATCGAGCAGGGCCTAGCTGTTGTCAACGCCTATGCGGCCGAACACTTAGAGATTCAGACAAGAAATGCGAGTGCTGATGCTTCGCAGATTCGCAATGCTGGTGCGGTATTTATCGGTCGCTTCTCACCAGTGTCTCTGGGAGATTACTCAGCAGGCTCTAACCATGTCTTGCCCACCGGGGGATGCGCCTGTCACAGCAGTGGACTTTCAGTGCAAACTTTCTTACGAGGGTTGCATTTCATCGAGTATGACCAGAAGGCATTTACAGATATTGCAAGTACTGTCATTACTCTTGCCGAAGCTGAAGATCTTCCGGCTCACGGTGAAGCGATGACTGCTCGATTGGAAAATTTGTGATGAGTCAAGATTGGCCATCATGGTTACCGCTACGCGGTAATTTACGCGAGCTCTCAGCTTACGGTGCACCTCAATTACCCGCCGATGCGGTCTTAAATACCAATGAAAATCCATATGCGCCATCACCTGAACTGGCGCAGGCAATTGCCGCGCGGGTATTAACTATTGCTAGTACCTTAAATCGCTATCCAGATCGCGATGCGCTAGCACTGCGCACCAAGTTGGCAGAGTTTGTGAACAATCTTTCTGCGACCTCTTTCACATCTAAAAATATTTGGGCTGCTAATGGCAGCAACGAAATTATTCAATCACTCTTTCTAGCCTTCGGTGGGGGATCAGCTATCGGCTTTACTCCTTCCTATTCGATGCACCCCCTCATTGCACGCGTGTGTCAGGTTGCGTGGACGAACGGTTCTCGCAGAGCGGATTACTCACTAGATATTGATAGCGCAGTTGCTCAGATTCAAAGTTCAAAGCCTTCCTTAACTTTTATTACCACTCCCAATAATCCAACGGGATCTGCAGTTACCCTTGAGGAAATTGAGAAGTTAGCTATCAACACTCCTGGATTGCTTGTTGTTGATGAGGCCTATGCTGAATTCTCTGATGAAGCATCTGCCGTAACTTTGATTGAGAAATATCCACACGTGGTCGTCATTCGCACAATGAGCAAGGCTTTTTCATTCGCCGGTGCGCGCGTGGGATATCTCGTTGCCCACCCATCGGTGATCGATGCCATGTTTTTAGTTCGCTTGCCATATCACCTGAGCGCTCTGACTCAAGCTGCCGCTGAGGTGGCCCTTGATTTCAGCACCGAACTATTGGCGACAGTGGATCAACTTCGCAGCGCTCGAAATCAGATGGCGCAGGAGTTAGAAGAATTGGGACTCACCGTCCTTCCAAGCAGCGCCAACTTCCTGCTCTTCGCCGGTTTTGAGCAGTCATCGCCCGAACTCTGGCAGGCACTGCTTGATAGAGGAGTTCTCATTAGAGATGTGGGATTATTGGGCTACCTAAGAGTCACCATTGGCAATGTGGCCGAGAATAAGAAATTTATAGATTCACTATCGGCATGTCTAGGAGTAGAAATATGAGAACAGCACGCGTTGAACGCACTACGAAAGAGTCGAGTGTTCTAGTTGAACTTAACCTCGATGGCTCTGGTGAGATCTCAGTAGATACCGGCGTTCCCTTCTTCGATCACATGCTTTCACAGCTCGGAAAGCACTCAGGATTTAATCTCACTGTTAAAACAACAGGTGATGTCGATGTCGATTCACACCACACTGTGGAAGATACCTCTCTCGCTTTTGGTCAGGCTCTTCGCGAGGCGCTAGGTGATAAAGCTGGCATCCGACGTTTTGGCGATGCGATGGTTCCACTCGATGAGGTTCTAGTTCAGGCAGCTGTTGATCTTTCGGGTCGTCCATATTTAGTGCACCGTCAACCAGAAATTGTGGAATTGATTGGAACATTTGATACCACACTGGGTAAGCACATTTGGGAATCCATCGTTGCAGAGGCTCGAATTGCACTGCATGTGAGAGTTCTTGAAGGGCGCAACGCCCACCACGTTTTCGAAGCACAATTTAAAGCAGTGGCACGCGCACTACGCGATGCCGTTGCAATTGATCCACGAGTTGCAGGGATTCCTTCAACAAAGGGATCTCTCTAGCTTCGTGATTGCAATTCTCGATTACGGCTCTGGAAACCTTCGGTCAGCTCAACGAGCCTTTGAAACATCCGGTAAAGAAGTTCTTATTACCTCTGATTACGAAACTGCCCTCAATGCTGAAGGCTTAGTCGTTCCGGGTGTGGGTGCATTTGCTGCCTGCATGCAAGGACTTCTAAAGGTCCGCGGAGATCAGATTGTGCGCGAACGTTTTGCGGCAAAGCGTCCAACTCTTGGAATTTGTGTTGGTATGCAGATTCTTTTTGCACGCGGCATTGAACATGGCGAGCATGCGGGAGTTGGAATGTGGGGCGCCACTGTTGAAAAACTCAACGCACCGATATTGCCGCATATGGGATGGAATACCGTCCGTCCTGCTGCAGGTAGCACGCTCTTTGCAGGAGTTGAAGATCAATCATTTTATTTCGTGCACTCATATGCAGCGAAAGAATCGGTGGGAGTGATGTCCACCCTTGCCCATCATGGTGAAGATTTCATTGCCGCCATAGAAGATGGCGCACTGAGCGCTACCCAATTTCACCCAGAAAAGTCATCGGATGCCGGATTACATGTAATTAAGAATTGGACGCAGACGCTATGAGTTATCTAGAACTACTTCCAGCAGTGGATGTCAAAGATGGTCGCGCCGTCAGGCTTGTCCAAGGCGAACTCAGCGCCGAGACTGCTTACGGCAATCCGCTTGAAGTTGCCTTGGAATTTCAAGCAGCAGGGGCCGAATGGTTGCACCTGGTAGATCTCGATGCCGCCTTCGGAATCGGTGAGAACAGTGCGCAGTTAGCAGAAGTTGTTGGCCGACTCGATATCAAGGTGGAGCTTTCTGGGGGAATTCGTGATGATGAATCACTTGCGCGAGCACTTGCAACAGGATGTACTCGCGTCAATCTTGGAACTGCAGCGTTAGAAAATCCAGAGTGGACTGCTCGCGTGATTGCCGAACACGGTGATCGGATTGCGGTTGGCCTTGATGTGCGCGGACATGTGCTTGCTGCACGTGGATGGACCAAAGAAGGTGGAGATCTCTTTGAAACTATTGAGCGCTTAGAGCGTGATGGATGTGCGCGCTATGTGGTTACTGATGTAACTAAAGATGGAACTCTGCAAGGACCAAATATTGGGTTACTTAAAGAGGTGTGTGCTGTTACTTCAAAGCCAGTAGTTGCATCGGGTGGAATTTCATCTTTGGCAGATATCGCCGCACTTTCGGCGCTGAACTCACTTGGCGTAGAAGGTGCGATTGTTGGTAAGGCGCTCTACGCCGGTGCCTTCACTCTTGCCCAAGCACTCGAGCAGACACGATCATGAGTCTTTCCGTACGAATCATTCCGTGCCTTGATGTCACTGATGGACGAGTGGTGAAGGGAGTCAACTTCACAGATCTTGTAGATGCTGGTGATCCGGTTGAGATGGCTGCGCTCTATAACAAAGAGGGCGCTGATGAACTCACCTTCTTAGATATATCGGCAAGTGTTGCCGGGCGCGAAACAACTCTTGATGTGGTGCGCCGAACTGCCGAACAAGTGTTTATTCCACTGACGGTAGGTGGCGGTATTCGCACGGTGGAAGATGTGGACCGCTTACTACGTGCCGGTGCAGATAAGGTCAGTATTAATACTGCCGCGATTGCGAGACCAGAACTCATCTCTGAAATTGCAGATCGTTTTGGTTCGCAAGTTCTTGTGATCTCTATTGATGCCCGCCGGGCCCGAACTGAATCCGGTTTTGAAGTAACAACTCATGGCGGTCGCCAGAGTGCTGGTATTGATGCACTTACCTGGGTTGAAAAAGCGTGCGCACTAGGAGTCGGTGAAATATTGCTCAACTCAATGGATGCCGATGGAACTCGCGCCGGGTATGACATCGGAATGATCAAGGCAGTGCGAGCTGTGGCAAAAGTTCCCCTAATCGCAAGTGGAGGGGCGGGAACCCTGGAAGACTTCAGCGCCGCCCTGGATGCTGGGGCCGATGCCCTACTTGCGGCAAGCGTCTTTCACTTTGGGGTGCATCGCATCGGGGATGTGAAGAAATATCTGACTGCTCATAATTATTCGGTGCGCAATACCCAGAGCGCGTAAGGCAGAATGAGCACATGAGAGCTGAACTTTCCCCAGAAATACTCGCGCTCTTAAAAGACCCGACAACACTGATTCCTGCGATTGCCCAAGATGTTAATACCCGAGAAGTACTCATGCTTGCCTATATGAATACCGAAGCACTCGCGTTGACTCTTGCAACCGGCAAGGCAACTTACTTTTCCCGAAGTCGCAATGAGATCTGGGTAAAAGGTGAAACATCGGGACATTCCCAGATGGTGCATTCGGTGGCACTTGATTGTGATGGCGATGCACTTCTGATTACCGTCGACCAAGTGGGGGCCGCCTGTCACACCGGTGACCAGACTTGCTTTCACCAAAGCCTTGGTAATTTCTCATGAAAATTGAAGAATTTCGCAAGCACGCACAATCTCACAATGTCATTCCGGTTTATCGAAAACTTCTTGCTGATGGCGAAACGCCACTTAATATCTATAAGAAGCTAGCCCAAAATAAGCCCGGGACCTTTCTGCTGGAGTCGGCAGAGCACGGGGGAGTATGGTCCCGATATTCATTTATCGGGGTGAAAAGTCAGACCACGTTGACCGAAAAAGATGGGCAAGCGCTCTGGATTGGAAAACCTCCGGTAGGAGTCCCGACGGGAGTTGATCCACTGACTGCGCTACGTCAGAGTGTTGCCCATTTAAAATCACCAAAAATTGAGGGCTTACCAACTCTGACCGGTGGACTCGTTGGTTATATGGGCTATGACGCGGTTCGAAGATTAGAGAAGTTGCCGACAACTTCTGCGCGCGATATTGAACTACCTGAAATCGCCTTCATGCTCACCAGTGATCTAGTTGTCATGGATCACTCAGATGGCACCATCATCTTGATTGCCAATGCAATCAACTGGGATGGATCAAGTGAGCGAGTCGATGATTCATATCTTGATGCAGTCTCTCGCTTAGACCGGATGCAAAAGGAGTTGCTCGGTCCCATCGCTGGCGATGTTTCACCCCTTCCCTCCTTTGACAAACCTATCTTTGATCGCAATATGAGCGAGCAGGATTTCAAAAGCAAGGTGGAAATCGCAAAGGAAGAGATTCGAGCTGGTGAGGCATTCCAAATAGTTCTCTCGCAGAGATTTTCTATGCCAACTTCAGCAGATGCGCTAGATATCTATCGCATGTTGCGCCTTAATAACCCCAGCCCATATATGTACCTCTTTAGATTTGAAGATGGTTACGACGTTGTTGGTTCAAGTCCGGAAGCATTGGTGAAAGTGACCGGTAAGCAAGTGATGGTTCACCCCATTGCCGGAACTCGCAAACGCTCTGACTCCATTGAAGAAGATGTGCGATTAGGCGAAGAGTTACTGGCAGATCCTAAAGAGCGGGCAGAACATTTGATGTTGGTAGATCTGGGACGTAATGATTTAGGTCGCATCTGCGCACCTGGTTCTGTTGAAGTAATTGATTTTATGCATATCGAGCGGTATTCCCATGTGATGCATATTGTCTCTACCGTTGTGGGCGAACTTGCAAGTGATAAGTCACCGATTGACGCACTCTTTTCAGTCTTTCCTGCCGGAACACTTTCCGGAGCTCCGAAGCCGCGAGCGATGGAGATTATTGAATCCCTTGAGCCCACACGTCGCGCGCTCTATGGTGGAGCAATCGGATACTTTGATTTCACCGGCAATATTGATACCTGTATCGCCATTCGAACAGCGCTGGTGCATAACGGGATCGCATATGTGCAAGCTGGTGCCGGCATCGTTGCTGACTCTGATCCCACTGCTGAAAATGATGAGACCCTTAATAAGGCGGCGGCTGTTTTGGGCGCTATCGCAGCTGCCAATGAGATGAAGCGGTAAGAGACAAGTGAAAATTTTCATTTCACTTGTCTGCGTGGCAACAATTGCCATTATTCTCAGTCGCAGACTCCGACTCTCAACTCGGTATGAGCGATCTCCGCGAACTCTCACCCAGTGGAACGCACTGGATAAAGGCATCGATCCCACAGAGGAAAAGCAATGAGCGTTCTTGATTCAATTATTGAGGGCGTCCGTGAAGATCTTGCCACGCGTCGACTGCCGCTATCGCAGATTCATGAAGCGATGGAGAATGCAGCAAAACCATTAGATGCTTATGCATTCCTTTCACAATCTGAGATGAATGTGATTGCTGAAGTAAAGCGATCTTCTCCTAGTAAGGGCGCACTTGCACCCATTACAGATCCAGCTGCGTTAGCAGAGCAATATCAAGAAGCGGGTGCATCTGCTGTCAGCGTTCTTACAGAGCGTCGTCGCTTTGCCGGCTCACTTGAAGATCTCGATGCGGTGCGGGCTCGAGTAACAATTCCAGTGCTTCGCAAAGACTTTATGGTTGATGAATATCAGTTCCTAGAAGCACGGGCACATGCCGCCGATATTGTGCTTCTTATTGTTGCTGCTCTTTCTCGTTCTCAACTCAAGGATTTTTATGACCTCTCCTGCGAACTTGGGATGGCCTCACTGATTGAAGTCCACACTGCGCAAGAGCTAGAAAGTGCGATGGAGATTTCACCGCGCATGATTGGCATCAACTCTCGCAACCTCAAGACACTCGATGTCGATACCCGGGCCTTCGCTGATCTCATCCCGCAGATTCCCGATGAGATTATCCGAGTGGCCGAGTCTGGAATCTCCAGCCGAAGTGATGTTCAGGGTGCGCAAAACTGTGGAGCTTCTGTGATTTTGGTCGGTGAAGCGCTGGTTAAGTCTGGGGATCCGATTTCTGCGATGCAGGAGTTGCTGGGTCGCCGGTAGTCTTGGGCTTATGACTACGACTGCCGAGAACGCGCTAGCCGAGATAGCCGGACATTTTGGTCCCTATGGCGGCCGGTTCGTTCCCGAAGCACTGATCGGTGCACTGGAAGAGTTAGATGCGGCGAGAATTTTTGCCCAAACCGATCCAACTTTTATCGCCGAATTAGCAGAGCTACATCGCACTTACACCGGTCGTCCCAGCATCATTACAGAGGCAAAAAGATTCGCTGAGCATGCAGGTGGAGCGCGAATTCTGCTCAAGCGAGAAGATCTCAATCACACTGGAAGTCATAAAATAAATAACGTTTTAGGTCAAGCACTTCTGACAAAACGAATGGGCAAGAAACGCATTATTGCTGAGACCGGTGCCGGTCAACATGGAGTTGCTTCAGCAACTGCTGCTGCATTGATGGGTCTTGAATGTGTTGTCTACATGGGCGAAGAAGATACAAGACGTCAATCACTGAATGTTGCGCGCATGAAGTTACTTGGCGCGGAAGTTATTCCAGTGACGTCTGGTTCTCGCACACTTAAAGATGCAATTAATGAAGCAATGCGCGATTGGGTGACCAACGTTGAGACAACGCATTACATGCTCGGCACAGTAGCCGGACCGCATCCGTTCCCATCGATGGTCCGTGATTTCCATAAGATTATTGGCGAAGAATCTCGCGAACAAGTACTAGCGTTGACTGGGAGATTGCCAGATGCTGTCATGGCATGCGTGGGTGGTGGATCTAATGCAATTGGAATTTTCCATCGCTTTATTTCAGATGAATCTGTACGACTGATTGGACTCGAAGCAGCAGGAGATGGCGTTGAAACTGGTCGACATGCAGCGACCATCACTGGTGGATCACCTGGGGTGCTCCACGGAAATCGCACTTATGTATTACAAGATGCCAATGGACAGACAATTGAATCTCATTCGATTTCGGCGGGTCTTGATTATCCGGGTGTGGGCCCAGAACACGCTTACCTTCATGACATAGGTAGAGCGGAATACCGAGCTATCACTGACGCGCAGGCGATGGAAGCTTTCTCACTTCTTTCAAAGACTGAGGGAATCATTCCTGCGATTGAAACAGCACATGCTCTGGCTGGTGCAATGCAGGTGGGTAAAGAACTTGGTCCTGATGCAATTATTCTGATTAATCTCTCTGGTCGTGGGGATAAAGATGTGCAAACTGCGGCGCAGTATTTTGGAATTCCACTCTAAATGAGCACACCGCTTGAAACCCTTTTCACCACTGTTCGCAGCGAAAATCGCGCAGCGCTTATTGCTTACATCCCGGCAGGTTTTCCCACTCAAGAGGGATGCAAAAAGGTAATTCAAGCATTTGTTGATGGTGGCGTTGATGCAATCGAAATCGGTTTTCCCTATAGCGATCCAGTGATGGATGGCCCAACGATCCAAGCTGCAGCCGATAGGGCGCTATCGCAGGGCACTGGGGCGAAGGAAGTTTTCGAAGCACTCAAGCACGCCACAGATTTAGGCGTGCCAGCAGTTGTGATGACATATTGGAACCCGATCGAAAAATACGGAGTAGAAAAGTTTGCCCAAGCGATTTCAGACAACGGCGGCTCTGGGGTTATTACCCCCGATTTAACTATTGAAGAATCAGCCGCGTGGACGGCCGCTGTTGCGCAAAGTGAGATTAATTCAATCTACGTTGTTGCACCAAGCACGAAAGATGCACGGCTTTCCAGTGTGACTGATCATTGCAGTGGTTTTGTCTATGCGGCTTCACTGATGGGTGTGACCGGAACACGCACAAGTGTTTCATCCGGTGCGCCAGATCTCGTTGCTCGGATTCGAAAGAGTACGGATACGGCGGTGGCGGTGGGACTCGGTGTTTCCACGAGAGAGCAAGCAAAGGGTGTGGCAGGGTATGCCGACGGCGTAATTGTAGGCTCAGCATTTATCAATAAACTTTTGGAGTCAGAAGATGAAGCAAGTGGTTTAATTGCTGTGCGTGAACTAGCGGAGCAACTATCACAAGGGGTACGTGAGGGACGATGAAAGCATTTATGCCGTGGTTAGGTCTCGCTGCACGATTGACTCTAGGTGGAGTTCTACTTGTTGCCGGATTCCTCAAATACGATGAGGTAGATAAATCGCAGATGGCGGTGCGAGCCTACGAGATGCTTCCTATCGCTCTAGCTAATTTCATCGGCATAGTTCTGCCATTCGCTGAAATCGGGATGGGTTTGCTTCTGATCCTCGGCGCAGCTACTCGAATCACAGCAGCGCTCAGCGCCTTGCTCATGGTGGTCTTTGTTATTGGCATCTCACAGGCGTGGGCGCGAGGCCTTTCTATCGACTGTGGCTGCTTTGGAGGGGGAGGCCAGGTTGAGCCTGGAACTGCGAATTACATCACTCCACTGCTACGAGACACCGGCCTATTGGCCCTTGGGATTTATCTTTTTCGCTACCCACAAAGTAAATTTAGCCTTGATAAATCGTCGCAGAAACTGAATCAAGAAAAAGGGATATGAAATGAGCGCGAAGCCACAACCTGGAAAAGATAACTTCACTCGCAACCTTGTTATTGGTGTTGTACTCGGTGTGGTCCTCATCATGCTCGTACCAACGATTATCTCTAAGCAGACCAAGTTAGCTGCAAAGATTCCAGCGAGTGTTTCCGCAGAACGTGGATATGGAGTTGTCTTTAACGGTGAACTCACCGGCGTTCCCGTCCTTGATATTTATGAAGATTTCCAATGCCCTAGCTGCGCACGTTTTGAAGGAACCCAAGGTCAATACCTTGACTCAATAATTGAAGATAAGAAGGCAACTGTTGTCTTTCACACACTCTCATTTCTCGGCCCCGAGTCCGTTATCGCTGCCAATGCAGCAGCATGCTCGGCCGACGAAGGTAAATTCTTAGCTCTCCACAAGATGCTCTATCAGACTCAGCCTCGAGAAAATTCCGGGGCCTGGACTAATGAAGCACTTGTTGCAGCTGGTGAATCAGTGGGTATTAAGTCAAAAGAATATGAAAAGTGTGTCAACAACGGCACATATGCGGATTGGGTCACCAATGTGCAAGCCTCCGCTGCTCAGAGTGATGTGAATTCAACTCCAACAGTCTTTATCAACGGTAAGGAACTAGATCGCAATGCCTATTACGATCCGGCTCTCTTTATCGCAGCTGTAGAGCGCGGATAATTTTTGCGTAGTGCAATTCCAACGCCAACTATTTCGGCGTTTGAAATTGGTCCGCTCACTATCCATTTCTATGCTCTCTGCATCATTGCCGGGGTTGCACTCGCAATCTGGTTAGGCAATCGCAGATTTCTCACCTCCTTCCCGCAAGGAGTGGGCGTCGTTGCAGATGTTGCCGTTTTTGCAATCCCTGCTGGTGTGATTGGTGGCCGTCTCTACCACGTAGTGACATCACCTGATAATTACTTTGGAGCAAATTCTCGGGCTCTTGATATCTTTAAAATCTGGAATGGCGGCCTTGGAATTTGGGGCGCGATTGCACTCGGCAGTGTGGTTGCCTTTTTTTACTATAAGAGAATTGCATCGGCGAAAGATTTGCCATCTTTTGCCTATTTTGCAGATGCACTTGCACCGGGTATTGCAATTGCCCAGGCGATAGGGCGCTGGGGAAATTGGTTTAATGCTGAGCTCTTTGGTCGCCCGCTTGATGCACCGTGGGCACTTTCGATTCCACTGCAATCTCGCCCGGCTGGATATGAAAACTTCGAAACCTTTCACCCCGCATTTCTCTATGAATCACTTTGGTGCTTTCTTATTGCCGCAGTGTTACTCGCCGCGCGAAAGCGTCTAGCCCCAGGATCAATCTTTCTGCTGTACATCACGCTTTACTGTTTCGGGCGATTCTTCTTTGAAGCTATACGTATTGATTCGGCACAGTCCTTTGCAGGCCTTCGCCTGAATCAATATGTTGCCGGGTTGTTGTTTCTTGGGGCAGGTGCAGCATTTCTGAAGTTTTATCGACGGACAAGGTAGGATTCGCATATGGCTTTAGAGGATGTATTCCAGCGCAATCTGCATCACCGCACCCACCGTGCCGGTTGGTTGCGGGCTGCCGTTCTTGGTGCAAACGATGGTTTAGTTTCAACTGCCTCGCTCATGATTGGTGTTGCAGCTGCGCGCGCTGGTGAGCAGAGTTTTCTTATCACGGCAGGTGCTGCCGGAATTGCCGCTGGTGCGATGTCGATGGCTGTTGGTGAATATATCTCGGTTAGATCACAAAATGATATTGAAGAATCAGACAGGCTCCTGGAGATTGAGCATCTAGCAATTGATCCGGAAGGCGAGTTTGAAGAACTTGTACATATCTATATGGAGCGCGGGCTATCTCGTGAACTTGCGGTGCAGGTTGTTCATGCCATGCATGAGCGCAATCCATTGGAAGCGCATCTACGCGATGAGCTAGGTCAGCATCCGCATACAAAGGCACGTCCAGTGCAAGCAGCAGTGGCATCGGCAATCGCATTTACACTCGGAGGGTTAATTCCATTTGTGGGCGCATTCGCACCGACCTCCGGAGCAGCCGCATCGAGCATCGTTGGATTCACCATCGTGGGTCTGGTAATTGCCGGAGTTGTGAGCGCGCGCACAGCTGGGGCGAAGATACTGACCCCGACACTGCGAGTCATTGCGGGCGGCGTCTTGGGTATGTCCATCACCGCCGGGATTGGTCACCTCTTACATTTGAGTGGCATCTAAAGCACCCCCTTGCTACCCTTTTGACCAGTAGTTTTTAAGATAGTCGGGCCAATGATGTCCCTGAGTTAGCTAGAAATAGAGGGGCATCAGCGAATGGCACTTTCATCGAATTATCCTGTCGCACAGGGTCTTTACGATCCTGCACAAGAACACGATGCATGCGGCGTTGCGATGGTTGCCACCTTAAATAAAATTGCTACACATGACATTGTTGCCAAAGCACTTACTGCACTTCGCAATCTAGAACACCGTGGCGCATCTGGTGCGGAACCCGATAGTGGTGATGGTGCCGGAATTCTGATTCGAGTCCCTGATGCTTTTTATCGCGCGGAAGTTTCATTTACGCTACCTGTCGAAGGATCCTACGCAACTGGAATTGCATTTATCGCACAAGGCGCCGAGGTTCGCACGCAAATTACCAAACTTGCAGATGAAGAAGGTCTCACCGTCCTTGGTTGGCGCGAGCTACCAATTAATTCTTCTTCTCTAGGCAAGACCGCCCTCTCTGTCATGCCGCGCTTTGAGCAGCTCTTCGTTGCTGGAAAGAAAAATGAAGCAGGAATCATTCTTGACCGTTTGGCATTCGCACTTCGCAAGCGTGCTGAGCACACACTTGATCTCTATTTCCCTTCATTGTCATCACAGACAATTGTTTACAAGGGCATGCTTACAACCGGACAATTAGAAGAATTCTTCCCAGATCTCAGTGATACTCGTGTTGTTTCACCACTGGCTCTGGTGCACTCACGTTTTTCTACCAACACCTTCCCATCATGGCCACTTGCCCACCCGTATCGATTCATCGCCCACAACGGCGAAATCAACACAGTAAAGGGAAATAGAAATTGGATGCGAGCTCGCGAGTCACTTCTTGAAAGTGATGTCTTAGGAAAAGACTTAACGCGTCTCTTTCCTATCGTTGAAATGTCAGGTTCTGACTCAGCTTCATTTGATGAAGTACTAGAGCTTCTCTATCTCGGTGGTCGCTCACTTCCACACGCAGTTTTGATGATGATTCCAGAAGCGTGGGAGAACCACGCGACCATGTCACAGAAGCGGCGCGACTTCTATGCATTTCATTCCTCACTGATGGAGCCATGGGATGGACCAGCCTGCGTTACTTTCACAGACGGCCACCAAGTGGGCGCTGTGCTGGACCGCAATGGTTTGCGCCCATCTCGATACTGGGTAACAGCTGACGGTCTCGTTGTTCTCGCCTCTGAAGTAGGCGTACTTGATATTCCGGCGGAGAAAATTGTTCGCAAGGGTCGCCTGCAACCAGGAAAAATGTTCCTAGTTGATATCGAAGCTGGCCGCATTATTGAAGATGATGAGATTAAAGATTCACTAGCTGATGCAGCCCCATATGGCAGCTGGTTGGCCGATGGAATGATCAGACTTTCAGATCTTCCGGCGCGCGAACATATTGTCTATCCGCATAAGTCAGTGCTGCGCCGTCAAAAAGCATTTGGATATACAGAGGAAGAAATTAAGATCATCGTCACTCCAATGGCAAAAGGTGGGGGAGAAGCACTTGGTTCCATGGGAACTGATACGCCAATCGCTGCTCTATCGGCAAAGCCACGCCTGCTCTTTGATTACTTCACTCAGCTCTTTGCGCAAGTAACTAATCCGCCACTGGATGCTATTCGCGAAGAGTTAGTAACAAGCTTGGGTGGAGCTATCGGTCCAGAACACAATCTGCTTGATCCTGGTCCTGAGTCATGCCGCCAGATTTCCATTGCCTTCCCGGTAATTAACAACGATGAGCTAGCAAAGATTATTCACGTTAATGCCGATGATAATTATCCTGAACTTGAGTCCTACGTTGTTCGGGGGCTCTTCCCTGTCACAGGTGATGGCAACACCCTGCAGACTCGTTTGGAAGAGATTAAGAAGGAAGTTTCCCAAGCGATTGCTAATGGCGCACACATCATCGTGCTCTCTGATCGTGATGGCGATGCCGAAGATTGCCCAATTCCTTCACTTCTACTTACCGCCGCTGTGCACCACCACCTAATTCGTGAGAAGACTCGCACCAAGGTTGGTCTCGTTGTTGAAGCGGGCGATGTTCGAGAAGTTCACCACGTTGCACTCCTGATTGGTTATGGCGCAGCTGCAGTAAATCCATACCTAGTGATGGAAACTGCTGAAGATTTAGTAACGCAAGGAGTTATCACCGGCATTACCCCGGAAAAGGCGGTTGCCAACGTTATTAAGGCGCTGGGCAAAGGCGTTCTTAAAGTAATGTCCAAGATGGGTATTTCAACTATCGCCTCCTATACCGGAGCGCAGGTCTTTGAAGCTATTGGTTTAGGTCAAGATCTTGTTGACGAATACTTTGTCGGGACCACTTCTCGTTTAGGTGGAGTGAGCCTGGATGTCATTGCGCAAGAGACAATCAGACGTCATCACCTGGCATACCCGGTTGGGGGAGAGATTCCTGGCGCCAAGCGCTTAGCTGTTGGCGGGGAATATCAATGGCGCCGCGATGGTGAGCCACATTTATTTAATCCAGAGACTGTTTTCGCACTTCAGCATGCAACTCGCAATAAGCGTTATGACATCTTCAAGCGCTATACCAATCAGGTTAATGATCAGAGTAAAACTCTGATGACCCTTCGTGGCCTCTTTGCATTTAACACCTCACAGCGCGCTGCGATATCTATTGATGAAGTTGAGCCGATTTCTGAAATTGTGAAGCGATTCTCAACTGGCGCGATGTCTTATGGCTCGGTTTCACAAGAAGTCCATGAGACGCTGGCCATTGCCATGAACCGCATCGGTGGTAAATCAAATACAGGTGAAGGCGGAGAAGATGCTTCGCGCTTCCTTCCTATGGCTAACGGTGATTCCAAGAACAGTGCAATCAAGCAGGTTGCCTCCGGTCGATTTGGTGTGACAAGTAATTACCTCACCAACGCCACAGATATTCAGATCAAAGTGGCACAGGGTGCAAAGCCTGGTGAAGGTGGCCAACTTCCGGGATTCAAGGTCTATCCATGGATTGCACAAGCACGTCTTTCAACTCCCGGTGTGGGACTCATCTCCCCACCACCGCATCACGATATTTATTCGATTGAAGATTTAGCGCAATTGATTCATGATTTAAAAAATGCTAACAAGGATGCACGTGTGCACGTCAAATTGGTGGCTGAAGTGGGTGTGGGAACCGTTGCAGCTGGTGTCTCTAAGGCGCACGCAGATGTCGTTCTGATCTCTGGCCATGATGGTGGAACCGGTGCATCTCCTCTTACTTCACTTAAGCATGCGGGTGCTCCATGGGAGCTAGGCCTTGCCGAAACCCAACAGACGCTGCTTCTTAACAACTTGCGTGATCGCATCGTTGTGCAGGCAGATGGCCAGATGAAGACAGGTCGCGATGTAGTGATTGCAGCGCTTTTGGGCGCAGAAGAATTCGGTTTTGCAACTGCGCCATTGGTTGTCTCTGGTTGCATCATGATGCGTGTGTGTCATCTAGATACATGTCCGGTCGGTATCGCTACCCAGAACCCAGAGCTACGTAAGAAGTTCTCTGGAAAGCCTGAATTTGTTGAGACATTCTTTGAATACATTGCCGAAGAAGTTCGTGAAATTCTGGCATCCCTTGGTTACAAGACATTGCTCGAGGCAATTGGCCACGTGGAAAATCTTGATACCCGCGCCGCTATAGATCACTGGAAGGCGAGTGGTTTAGATCTTTCTCCACTTCTAATGCGTCCTGATGTTGATTCACCATTGCATAACACCACTAAGCAAGATCACGGATTAGCAGCAGCACTTGATAACAAGCTCATCGAGCTATCAAAGGCAGCACTTGAGTCCAAAGTATCTGTGCGCATCGATGTGCCGGTGCGAAATGTGAACCGTACCGTGGGAACAATGTTGGGCGCCGAGATCACACGTCGTTATGGGTCCGAAGGACTTCCTGCCGGAACTATTGATGTGACGCTGCATGGATCTGCGGGCCAATCACTGGGGGCATTTATTCCACAGGGTCTGACCATTCGTATGTATGGGGATGCCAATGATTATGTGGGCAAGGGAATTTCAGGGGGCCGAGTAATCGTGCGCCCAGATGAGAAGGCCACATTTAAATCTGAATCAAATGTAATTTCCGGAAACGTCATTGGATATGGGGCGACCTCAGGAGATATCTACATCCGCGGTCTTGCTGGTGAAAGATTCTGCGTGCGCAACTCTGGTGCTACTGCAATTGTTGAAGGCGTGGGCGATCACGCACTTGAATACATGACCGGTGGCACGGTGGTCATTCTTGGCAAAACTGGTCGCAATATTGCCGCAGGCATGTCTGGTGGACGTGCCTTCGTACTAGACCTTGATACCGCCATCGTTAATACCGAGATGGTTGATGTCTTGGCAGTGCCGGCAGATCAGCGCGAGAACTTACGTGCCTTGCTATCTTCTTTCCACGTTGAAACAGGTTCAGAAATTGCGGAATCAATCCTTAAGAATTGGGAGACAGAGCTTGCGCGCTTCTCACTGATAATGCCTCGTGATTATGCTCGCGTGCTAGCAGCGATTGAGAAGGCTAACCGAGAAGGTTTACCAGTTGACGAGTATGTAATGGAGGTTGCAGCAAATGGCTGATCCAAAAGGATTTATGACGACTCCGCGCGAGACGCCAAAGCGACGTCCGGTCGATGTTCGTATTCAAGATTGGCGAGAGGTCTATGAACCACAGTCGATGGAGCATCTGCAAAAGCAGGCAGGTCGTTGCATGGATTGTGGAATTCCGTTCTGCCACTCTGGCTGCCCACTAGGTAACCTGATTCCAGAGTGGAATGACCTGATTTTTCGTGGCGATAAAGTTGAAGCCATTGATCGTCTGCACGTTACCAATAATTTCCCTGAGTTCACGGGTCGACTATGTCCTGCGCCATGTGAAACAGCGTGTGTTGTCGGAATTAACCGCGATGCTGTCACCATTAAGCAGATTGAACTTCGCACCATTGAAGAAGCATTTGATGATAACAATGTAAAGCCATTAGCCCCTGAGCGTCTTACTGGAAAGACTGTTGCTGTTATTGGTTCTGGCCCTGCCGGGTTAGCTGCGGCGCAACAACTTACTCGCGCTGGTCACACAGTTGCTGTCTATGAGCGAGCAGATAAAATTGGTGGACTTCTTCGTTATGGAATTCCAGAATTTAAGATGGAGAAGCACATCGTTGATCGCCGCCTTGCACAGATGGAGCAAGAGGGAACTCGATTCCGCCCAGGTGTTGATATCGGTGTGGATCTCACTGGTGCTCAACTTCGCAGCACCTACGATGCAATCGTTCTTGCAATCGGTGCAACGCAGTGGCGTGATCTTCCAATTCCAGGACGAGAAAATAAGGGCGTCTACCAAGCAATGGAATTTCTTCCTTGGGGTAATAAGCAAGCTTTGGGAGAAATCGAAGAGTCACCTATCAACGTTGCTGGAAAACATGTGGTCATTCTTGGTGGGGGAGATACCGGCGCGGATTGCTTAGGCACTTCGATTCGACAAGGTGCGGCCAGCATCACGCAGATTGAAATTATGCCGCGTCCAACAGATGAACGTCCATCATCACAACCTTGGCCGACCTACCCAATGATCTATCGCGTATCTAGTGCGCACGAAGAGCTCGACAATCGTGTCTTTTCGGTAAGTACCCAGGAATTTATTGGCGATGGAAACGGGAACCTCAAAGCTCTTAAGATTGTGGAAACTAAGTTTGAAAATGGAAAGTTCGAACCTGTTCCTGGCACTGAGCGCGAGATTCCGGCGGACTTTGTCTTCCTAGCTATGGGATTCACCGGACCAGAAAAGTCTGCCATCATCGAACAACTTGAAGTTGGACATGATGAACGAGGCAATATTGCCCGCGATGAGAATTTCCAATCAACTGAAGAAGGAATCTTCGTGGCCGGAGATGCTGGGCGCGGACAGTCACTGATTGTCTGGGCGATAGCCGAAGGTCGCGCAGCTGCCGCAGCTGTCGATCGCTACCTGGTGGGGGAGACGCAGTTGCCTTCACCGATTGAGCCCACTACTCGCTCGCTAATGGTTTAAAGCAGGTTTAACGCAGTGGCTTAATTGCCATTACACCGGAAGTTCACGTCAGCGACGCCGTAACTTCACCACTAGCTTAGATAGGGTAATCACATGCGTCGCGCAAAAATAGTTTGCACCTTAGGTCCAGCAGTTGAGACCCCAGCGAAAATTAAGGAGCTCATCGAAGCCGGAATGAATATGGCACGATTAAATCTTTCTCATGGTTCCCATGAAGAGCACCAAGGGCGCCTAGACCGAGTGCGCGCGGCTGCAAAAGAGGCAGGAAAAGCTGTTGCAGTTCTGGTTGATTTGCAAGGACCAAAGATTCGTTTAGCTCGATTTGAAAACGGACCACACGAGCTATCACGTGGGGATATCTTCACCATTACTACCGATGAAGTTGCTGGCACAAAAGAGCGCGTCTGTACTACTTACAAGGGGCTGCCAGGAGATTGCAAAGCTGGCGATCGCATTCTTATCGATGATGGAAGAGTTACCGTTGAAGTATTGGAAGTCAAGGGCAACGATGTCATTACAAAATGCACCCAGCCGGGTTTTGTCAGCAATAACAAGGGAATTAACTTGCCGGGTGTGGCAGTTTCGGTGCCTGCGATGTCAGAAAAAGATGAGGATGATCTCCGTTGGGGGTTACGTGCTGGAGCGGACTTTATCGCTCTCTCTTTCGTTCGAAATGCAGCAGATGTGAAAGTTGTTCACGCCATCATGGAGGAGGTTGGAATTAGAGTTCCGGTGATTGCAAAGATTGAAAAACCTCAGGCGGTAGCAAATTTAGAGGAAATTATTGCCGCCTTCGATGGAATTATGGTTGCTCGTGGCGACCTCGGTGTTGAGCTGCCTATTGAAGATGTTCCGATGGTGCAAAAGCGTTGCATCGAGCTCTCCCGTGATGCGGCAAAGCCAGTCATAGTTGCAACACAGATGCTTGATTCTATGATGAGTAACTCTTCTCCCACTCGCGCGGAGGCAACAGACTGCGCAAATGCGGTACTCGATGGCGCAGATGCACTCATGCTTTCAGGAGAGACAGCCGTGGGTGAATTCGCCATTCGAGCGGTGCAGACAATGGCTCGCATTATTGAACGCACCGAAGAGCTTGGGCTTGACCGGATCCGTCCATTAACAAAAAATCCACGCACCAAGGGTGGTGCGATCACAAAAGCGGCGGCCGAAGTAGGGGAAATTCTGGGTGCCAAGTTCCTGGTGACATTTACTCAATCTGGTGACTCTGCGCGTCGGATTTCACGACTTCGTTCATCAATTCCTATCATTGCAATCACTCCTGATGTCGGTACCTATAACCGGCTGGCACTGACGTGGGGCATTGAGTCATTGATAATTTCGATGGTCAAGCACACTGATGAGATGGTTCTACAAGCAGATAAAATCCTTATCGATGGAAAGCGTGCTGAAATAGGCGAGCCTGTCGTGATTGTCGCTGGATCTCCACCAGGAATACCTGGTTCAACCAATGCGATGCGAGTACACATTGTGGGTGATGCCGTGAACGGCGTTGTTCCTGCTTATCGTTAATCCACAACGCTCACCGTTTCACCAATCTGCTGACTTCTAATACGATATGGGCTCACGCCTCGGTACTCCAACGGTAGAGAGGGCAGTCTCAAACACTGCATAGTGTCGGTTCGAATCCGACTCGAGGCACATGAGCAATGAAGTGAGTGATAAGAAGGCGGTACGAATTCTCGTCGCCGAAGACGAGGCGCTCATTCGCATGGACCTTGTCGAAATGTTGCAAGAGGCGGGTTACGAGGTAATTGCCCAGGCCACTAATGGTGAAGAAGCAATTGCGTTAGCGCTAGAACACCAACCAGATCTGGCAATTCTTGATGTGAAGATGCCGGTGCTTGATGGCATTTCTGCGGCAGAAAAGATCATTGCAACTGCTCCAGTATTAATGCTGACCGCATTTAGCCAGCGTGAACTCATTGACCGTGCACGTGATGCTGGAGTAATGGCATATGTGGTTAAACCATTTACTATCGGTGATCTTGTTCCGGCTATCGAAATTGCCATTAGTCGCCACACGCAGATGCAGTCGTTGGCACTTGAAGTTGCCGACCTGCACGAGCGACTAGAGACACGCAAAATTATCGATCGCGCTAAAGGAATCTTGATGAAGGCCCTGAATCTTTCAGAGCCAGAGGCATTTTCCTGGATTCAAAGGGCTGCGATGGACCGGCGCCTCAGTATGAAAGAGGTGGCCCAGGCCGTGATATCACCAGAAGCCGCCCTGGACAAATAGTCGTGCCTTTGGCACTTTCGTAACCAAAAAGTAATCACGCACGCGGAGAAAGTCACAAATCCGTCTTGTCTCAAGGGCAGGTTGAGCATTACTCTTAGCGCTTCCCTGTCCCGGGACACATGAAAGACGAAACAGGAAGGCAATACATGAATAAGAAGATCGTAAGCGGCTTCGCAATAGCGGCTGCTGCAACACTTGCATTCGGTGCAGTTGCAACAGCTCCAGCGAACGCGGCACCAAAGACAGAAGTAACACTTGCATTTATGGGCCCACTAACAGGCCCTGATGCACAACTCGGCCAGGATCAGTATCCAGGTGCAGAGTGGGCAATTGCGCTTTACAACGCAACCAACCCAAAGACAAAAGTGAAGCTCATTAAGGCAGATTCACAGTGCGACGGAACTGTTGCAGCGAACATCGCTCCTGGTGTTGCAGCTAACAAGGCAGTAATCGGCGTTATTGGAACATCATGTTCAGGTGAAGCTCGTAACTCATTCCCTGCATACAAGGCTGCTGGCCTCACAATGGTCGCTCCTTCAGCATCTGCTGTTTCACTAACAGATCCAAAGGCTCCAGATCGTGGATTCCCAGTCTTCCACCGTGTCGTTGCACACGATGGCTTCCAGGCACCAGCACTAGTTCGTTACGCAACAAAGGGTGTAGCTTCACCTAAGATTTATCTTGTTGATGACCAAACAACATACGGTGCAGGACTTATCAAGTACGCATTGCCATCAGCTAAGAAAATCGCTGTAGCGGGTACAGATTCAGTTCCACGCGGAACTGCTGACTGGACATCTGTTGCAGCGAAGGTAAAGGCAGCAGGAGCAAACGTTGTTATCTACGGTGGTTACACCACAGAAGCAGCAAAGTTCTTCAAGGCACTTCGCGATGGTGGATACACAGGAATTCTTGCAGCTGGAGATGGTGTTAACACATCAGACTTCCCAGATCTAGCAGGTAAGGCAGCAGAAGGCGTTCGCCTCACTGCAGCTGATGTTCCTTTCGAGAATCTTCTTACTAAGGATGAGCTCGCATCATTTACAAAGATCACCGGAGTTAAGGTCCCAGGACTTTACTCAACAACTGCTTACAACGCCGCACGCGTGTTCCTTACCTGTATCGAACAGGGCAAGCTCACACGTCCAGCAATTCAGCTATGCGTAAACAGCAACACATTCAAGGGTGCAGGAGGATCATCAATTAAGTTCAACCGTTATGGAGACATCATCGGTGGAGCTGACGTTGGTGGTTACCTAGTAAAAGATGGGAAGATTAAATACGACGGACTTGCTTAATCCGTTGAGAATTTATTCTTTGCTCTAAATATGAAGTAATGCGTGGCTACACCCGGATATCTATTCGGGTGTAGTCACGTTTCATAGTTCATCTGTAGTTCAACAGAATGGTCAACATGAATTTCTCAGTAATAACGACGCAGTTTTGGTCCCTTGCTCTACAGGGGCTAGCACTCGGGCTCATTTATTCACTCGTCTCGCTCGGGTACACCATGGTGTATGGAGTTTTGAGACTCATTAACTTTGCGAATTCTGAAGTGTTCATGCTCGGAACTTTTGCTGTTCTTTGGATCGAGATCAATTTTCTTGGTCACCCAGTCAATGCAGAACCCCTGACCGGTTTCAAACTTGTTTACACACTTGTCATCGCCCTCGTTGGCTCAATGATTGCCTGTGCAATCTTGGGAGTTCTTGTCGAGTTTGTGGCATATCGGCGTCTTCGATCCCGTGGGGCAAGCCGATTAGCATCTCTAATCTCTGCAATTGGAGTTTCAATTTTCCTCATGGAATCCATGCGAATGTTCACTGAGTCCAGGCCACAAACTGCCCCACGCCTACTTGAGAAGTGGACATTTGGTGAAATTGCAGGTGCGAACTTCAGAATCGACACGATGTTGGCGATTGTTGCTCCCATCATTATCTTCGTGATTCTTGATCAATTCGTTAACCGCTCCCGTCTCGGGAAGGCGATTCGGGCCGTTTCGATGTCTGAAGAGAATGCTAAGTTGATGGGCATTGATATAAATCGAGTCATTTCAATGACATTCCTCATTGGTGGCCTCACCACAGGTGCTGCAGCGTTTCTCTACACCACCGTATATGAGAACACCGTCTTTAATGTGGGTTTCAATATGGGAATAGCTGCATTCACTGCGGCAGTGCTCGGCGGAATCGGAAATATCCGTGGCGCTTTTTACGGAGGTCTTGCCCTTGGAATGCTCGAGCAATTCTCGTCTGCAATCTTAGGCTCACAGTGGAAAGCAGTTACTGTCTTCGTTGTACTCGTACTCATTCTTCTTTTTAAGCCAAGCGGTCTCTTCGGCGAAGCAGTTCAGCAGACGAGGACCTGATGATGAAACTTAATAATTTTAATCTCAGAGATAAAGGCGCGGCGATATGGGCGGGATGGAGCCGGCCTGTCCGCACTGTCTTTGTTCTAATTGTTATTGTTCTCGTAGGACTTGTACCGTTCGCACCATCGTGGGGACCCACTAGTTTTCTCAATACTCCAATTACTTCATTTGAAAATGTCTTGGTTTATCCAGTGGGAATGTTCGTCCTCATGGCCCTTGGTCTTAACATCGTAGTTGGAAAGTCAGGTCTATTGGATCTTGGCTACATCGCATTCTTCGCCATTGGCGCTTACTCACAGGCGATTCTCTCCACTCTTCATGGGTGGAACACATGGCAGATCCTTCCTTTCGGAATTCTCTTCGCCATGCTTTCCGGAGTCCTTCTCGGACTTCCAGCGTTGCGCTTAAGAGGAGATTATTTAGCGATTATCACTCTTGGGTTTGGTGAAATTGTTCGAATAGTCTCGCTCAACCTGTCCGTCACGGGAGGCCCCAACGGAATTGCAGGAATTCCAAATCCTCCGACCATTTTTGGATTTGAATTCAATTTAATGTTTCCAGAACATTTCTTCTGGCTCGTCCTTGCGATGATATTGCTCGTAATTTGGATGATTCGCCGATTTACCGTACGTCGCCCAGGGCGAGCGTGGGAAGCAATTCGTCAAGATGAGGATGTCGCAGCGCTGATGGGGGTTAATACTCTGGTCTATAAGTTGTGGTCGTTTGTTATCGGTGCTGCAGTCGCGGGCGCCGCGGGTGTTATTTACGCATCCAAAGTAATGGTTATCTCGCCAGATATGTTCAAGTTCGATGTGTCAATTCTCATCTTGGCTTGCGTGGTCTTCGGAGGAATCGGAAATATTTGGGGAGTCGTTCTTGGAGCTTCAATTCTTGCCTATCTCCCAGAGCGCATTCGCTTCATTTCCGATGCCCGTCAGGTTATTTTTGGATTAGTACTCATCATTATGATGAATCTACGACCTGATGGCCTCTTGCCACGCAAAAAGCGGGAAAAAATTGAAGCAAAGAGGACTATGTAATGTCGAAGAAGATTCTTGAACTTAAGAACGTCACCATTAAATTCGGTGGCGTTACAGCGCTTGATCAGGTCAATTTTCATGTGAACGAGGGTGAGATTTGTGCACTCATTGGACCAAATGGAGCCGGAAAGACGACAGTGTTTAATGTTGTGACAGGCGTTTATCCGATTACATCGGGCGACATACTTTTTAATGGAGAAAACCTCAAAGGCAAGAAGCGTCACCAGGTTGTTAAAACTGGCGTTGCTCGTACTTTCCAAAATGTGCGCCTCTTCGGAGATATGACTGCACTTGAAAACGTCATTACCGCGACAGATGTTCACAAGAAGACCGGATTAATACGCGCGCTCTTTGGAACACCACTGAACCGCCGCGAGGAGCGAGACAGCAAGGCGCGCGCACTCGAACTACTTGCCTTCATGGGTATCGATCACCGCGCAGATCAACTGGCAAAAAACCTTCCATATGGAGATCAGCGCCGTCTGGAAATAGCACGTGCCTTGGGAACAGAGCCTAAGTTGATTCTGCTCGATGAGCCAGCTGCTGGATTTAACCCAGCAGAGAAGGTTGCCTTGTCGGAAACTATCAAGAAGATTCGCGATAAGGGTTATACCGTGCTCTTGATTGAGCATGATATGTCTCTGATCATGGGAATCTCTGATCGTGTTGCGGTTTTGGATTTTGGCCTGAAGATTGCAGATGATCTTCCTTCAGTTGTACAAAATGACCCTCGAGTAATTGAGGCTTACCTGGGAGTGCCTGCAGATGAATCTTGAAATTAAAGACCTTCGAGTTCACTACGGCAAGATTGAAGCGATTAAAGGCGTCTCTGTTCGTGTCAATCAAGGTGAAATCGTCACTCTAATCGGTGCTAACGGTGCAGGTAAGACAACGATTCTTAAAACCATCTCTGGGCTTCGACCAGTTTCCAGTGGAAGCATCACATTTGACGGTGAAGATATCAACAAGATTCCGGCACATAAGCGGGTAGATCTCGGCATCTCACAAGTTCCAGAAGGTCGCGGAATTTTTCCAGGTATGTCAGTTCTTGAAAATCTCGAGATGGGAAAGTTCAATCGTAAGGATCGCAAGTCAGAGATGCAGGAAGACTTGGACCGCATCTATTTCTTGTTCCCTCGTTTGAAGGAGCGCACAGCGCAAGCAGGCGGCACTCTTTCAGGTGGCGAACAGCAGATGCTTGCCATTGGCCGCGCTTTGATGGCACGTCCGAAGGTTCTTCTTCTCGATGAGCCTTCCATGGGGTTAGCGCCGCAGATGATTGCAAATATTTTCCGTATCATCACAGAGATCAATAAGCAGGGAGTAACAATTCTGCTGGTTGAACAAAATGCCCAGCAGGCGCTACAGCGTGCTCATCGTGCTTACATCCTGGAAACTGGAAATGTTACGAAGGAAGCAAAGGCTGCAGATCTACTTAACGATCCAGCTGTTCGTGAGGCATACCTAGGAACAGGTGCGCACTAGCTCGAAGCTATTTATCTAAAATGAGGCAGGTGATGCGAGCTGTACAGGTTCGCTGACCTGCCTCGTTTGTTATGACGATCTCATAGACACATAACGTGCGACCCAATGAAATAGGGGTTGCAACTGCTGTGACCCAACCACTTGTTGCTGATTTATGGTGAGTCGCGTTGATATCAACGCCAACAATTTTGCGATCAGGACCAGCATGTAATTGCGTTCCAATTGAGCCAAGTGATTCAGCGAGCACAACATTGGCCCCGCCATGGAGCAATCCGATTGGTTGCGTGTTTCCCTCAACTGGCATCCGAGCAACAAGTCTTTCGGGGGAGACTTCAAGCATCTCGATGCCCATCTTGATATCGAGGGCGCCTTGTCCGCGTTCTTTTATGATTGCTAGGTAATCTGGTTGCGTCATAGTTGATGAGTTTATATCTAAGATGAGCCTATGACCACGAAGAGATTACTTCTTATCGATGGTCATTCCATGGCATACCGCGCTTTTTTTGCTCTCCCAGCCGAGAATTTCACCACTGCCCAGGGCCAGCACACCAATGCGATCTATGGTTTTGCAACGATGCTCATCTCCCTTCTAAAAGATGAGAAGCCCACCCACGTGGCCGTCGCCTTTGATGTATCTCGCAAGACCTTTCGAACAGAGATATTCCCTGAGTACAAGGCAAATCGAGCAGAGACACCTGATGAGTTCAGATCTCAGATGTCATATCTAAATGAATTAGTAAAGGGTTTTGGAATCCCGCAATTCTCACTTGAGGGATTTGAGGCAGATGACCTGATTGCCACAATCACCAAACGCGCAGAGAAAGATGGCGCGGAAGTTTTGATTTGTACCGGAGACCGTGACAGCTTCCAACTTGTTACCGCACAAACAACTGTTCTCTATCCCAAGCGTGGTGTGAGTGAGATGGCGCGCATGACACCCGAATCCGTGCAGGAGAAGTATGGAATGACGCCAGATCAGTATCCGGATTTTGCCGCACTTCGCGGGGATCCCAGCGATAACCTCCCATCAATTCCTGGTGTTGGTGAAAAGACGGCCGCAAAGTGGGTTGTGGAATATGGCTCTCTTACCGAATTGCTCGCGCAAGCTGCAACAGTTGGCGGCAAGGTGGGTGAATCACTGCGAGCAAATATCGATAACTTGGTGCGCAACCGTGAACTCACCCAACTTATTCATGATGCACCCATCACCTTTGAAATTGATGCGCTGGCATGGAAGGGAGTTGATGACTCCAACCTCACCGCTCTCTTTGAGCAGTTGGAATTTAGAACGCTCAAAGATCGCTTAAAAGCAATCTCAACGGCGCCAGCAACTGTGAAAGATGTGCAGAAGAGTAAGAACACTGACTCGGCGCCCTCACTCTTTGGTGCTGAGATTGCTTCCGAAATTCTTTCGGTTAAAGAGGGTGATGCAAAGATTGCCTCGCATACAGGTCCAATCGCCATTGCGTGCGAGTTAGTAGATGATCAACTTCAAAGATATGCCGTAGCTCTTTCTAAGAGTTCAGCATTTATCGTTGATTCAGCTGTGATGGGCGCCTGGGCAAGCGATGCCAAGGTTAAGAAAATTGCACACGATGGCAAGGCCATTGCGCGCCAAGGAGTTCTCACCGGCGTTGTTTTTGATACCTCACTGGCTGCATATCTGGTTAACCCTGGCGTGCGCGCACAAGAAGTTTCAGATCTACTTGAACGCTGGGGAGATGGGAGCCAACTTGATGAGTCTTCGGCAGAACAACTCTTATTGACTACGGCATGTGCACTCTTTGGCCTTCGTGATTCACTGACCGCAGAGCTAGAAAACCGTGGTTTAACTAAGTTATATAACGAACTCGAACTCCCAATTGCGGATTTACTGGCAATTATGGAGAACCGGGGGATAGCAGTAGATAAGAAGGAGCTTCAAACCCTGGCAGCCTTCTTTGATGCCGAGGTCGCGCGCGAGACCAAGAATGCTCATGAGGCTGCGGGGCATGAATTTAATGTTGCTTCCCCTAAACAGTTGCAGGTTGTTCTCTTCGATGAGCTCGGTTTGCCTAAGACGAAGAAGATAAAAACTGGATTTACTACCGATGCCGATGCGCTCTCATGGTTATTTGAAAAGACATCACATCCTGTCTTGGCGGCGCTTTTGCGTATTCGCGAGACGAAGAAGTTGGCAACCACAATTGAAGGACTTGTTGTTGAAATTAAGAGTGACGAAAGAATCCGTACCCACTTTGCCCAGACAGTAGCTGCCACAGGGCGCTTGTCCTCAGTTGCGCCCAATCTGCAAAATATTCCGGTGCGCACCGAAGAAGGTCGCAAGATTAGAAACTGCTTTATTGCAGGCAGCGGTTATGACGCACTTCTGACAGCTGACTACAGTCAGATTGAAATGCGCATCATGGCTCACCTATCAAATGATGAGCACTTACTTGCAGCCTTTGAATCCGGTGAAGATTTACATGCAACGGTTGCTGCTGAAGTATTTGGTGTTAAGGCAAGTGATGTCGATCCTGAAATGCGCAGACAGATCAAGGCGATGTCATATGGGCTTGCCTACGGCTTGAGTTCATATGGGTTAGCTGTTCAATTAGATCTCACTCCACCTGCCGCCCAAGATTTGATGGATCGATACTTCGAACGTTTTGGTGGAATTCGCGATTACTTAATGACTGTTGTCGATGATGCACGCAAGGTGGGCTACACAGAAACAGTGATGGGGCGGCGCAGATACTTGCCCGATTTGCTTCATGATAATCGGCAAAGGCGAGAGGTAGCAGAGCGCATGGCTTTGAATGCCCCGATTCAAGGATCGGCCGCTGACATCATTAAGCAGGCGATGCTAAATGTGCAGCGGGCTCTGATTGCCGGCGAATACAAATCTCGGCTCTTGTTGCAGGTTCACGATGAATTGATCCTGGAAGTAGTAAAGAGTGAAGTTGATAGCGTCTCTGAACTTGTCCGCATGCAGATGGGAAGCGCCTTTCCACTTAAGGCGCCGCTGGATGTCTCAGTGGGAATCGGTGCTAGTTGGAATGAAGCGGCTCATTAGCGATTTATCTGAATAACAGGCCCTGGTTGCCCATATTTTGAGGCTGGGATTTGCTACTAAATCACCTTCGCACGTATTCTTGCGCAGTCCCATCCCTACTACTTTCTATCCCTACGGAGCACCTTGACTACTCAAATTGCAATAAATGACATTGGTTCAGCGGAAGATTTCTTAGCCGCAATTGAAGGAACAATCAGAAATTTCAGTGACGGAGATCTCGTCGAAGGTACAGTTGTTCAAATTGATCGCGAAGAAGTACTCCTCGATGTCGGCTACAAGACAGAAGGCGTAATTCCAGCACGCGAACTTTCAATCCGCCACGATGCAGATCCAAATGACATCGTTAAGGTCGGAGATCGAGTAGAAGCTCTCGTATTGCAGAAGGAAGATAAAGAAGGCCGCCTAATCCTTTCCAAGAAGCGTGCTCAGTACGAGCGTGCCTGGGGAGATATCGAAGGCAAGAAAGAGCGCGACGAAGTTGTCGTGGGAACTGTTATTGAAGTTGTTAAGGGCGGACTCATCGTCGACATCGGATTGCGCGGCTTCTTGCCAGCATCACTTGTTGAAATGCGTCGCGTTCGTGACCTCACTCCTTACATCGGTAAGCAAGTTGAGTGTCGCATCATCGAACTTGATAAGAATCGCAACAATGTAGTTCTTTCACGTCGTGCATTCCTTGAGCAGACACAGTCACAATCACGCACCGAATTCCTAAACCAGCTTCAAAAGGGCCAGGTTCGCACAGGTGTTGTTTCATCAATCGTTAACTTCGGTGCATTCGTTGACCTTGGTGGCGTTGATGGTCTTGTTCACGTCTCTGAGCTTTCATGGAAGCACATTGATCACCCAGGTGAAGTTGTTGAAGTTGGCGACGAGGTAACTGTTGAAGTTCTCGAAGTTGATTTCGAACGTGAGCGTGTCTCACTCTCACTCAAGGCGACACAAGAAGATCCATGGCAGGCATTTGCTCGCACCCACACAATCAACACTGTTGTGCCGGGCGTCGTAACGAAGCTTGTTCCATTTGGTGCATTCATCCGTGTCCACGAAGGCATTGAAGGCCTCGTTCACATTTCAGAGTTGGCAGAACGCCATGTTGAAATTCCAGAGCAGGTTGTTGCTGTTGATGACGAACTATTCGTGAAGATCATCGATATCGATCTTGAGCGTCGTCGCATCTCACTCTCACTTAAGCAAGCAAATGAAGGCCAAGAAGTAGAGATCGAAGCATTCGATCCAACTCAATACGGAATGTCTGCTCGTTATGACGCAGAAGGTAACTTCATCTATCCAGAAGGATTCGATGCTGATACCCAAGAGTGGAAGCCAGGCTTTGACTCACAGCGCGAGGAGTGGGAGCGTCAATACGCTGTTGCTCAAGAGCGCTTCCTTGCACACAAGAAGCAGAAGGCAGAAGCAAAGGTTGCGGAAGAAGCAGCTGTAGTCGCCGCCGAATAAGTCTTAAAGAAAGAGAGACTCATACGGGTCGCGGGGTGTTACTTAACCTCGCACACCCCGAATGGGTCTCTTTTTTCATCCTCAGAGATAGGCTAGCTCCATGTTAGTTGTTGCACTCACTGGTGGCATTGGTGCAGGAAAGTCCACTGTGGCGCAATGCTTTGCCGAACTTGGGGCGCTAGTAATCGATGCGGATCAACTCGCTCGTATGGTAATTGAAAGAGGAACCGATGGTTTTGCCGAAGTCTTACTTCGTTTCGGAGATGAGGTAATCCTTAATGGTGATATTGACCGAAAAAAACTTGCCGAGATTGTTTTCAGCGATGATTCAGCACGAGCAGATCTAGAGGCAATTATTCATCCGCGGGTTCAGGCGATCTTTGCCGAAGCGGTGGCTGACTTAGATCACGATGACATCCTGATTTATGAAATTCCGTTATTGGCTGAGACAAATGCGGCTGAGAAGTTTGACTATGTCATTACCGTTGAATCAGATTTAGAGCTACGCAAAGAACGGTTGCTTAAACGAGGACTCTATATTTCACAGATCGACAAGCGGATTGCAGCCCAGGCATCGCAAGAATCTCGAGTAGCTCTTGCTGATACTGTTTTTTACAACAACTCTGATGAAGATTCGCTCCTGCGCCAGGTTGAAAATCTCTGGGAGAGCGTTCTTCTGCCGCAGTCGCTAGGCTAAGAGTGTGCGCCCAGTAACTGATATCCAGCGGAAAGTCGCGCCCTTTCAGGTCATAAGTGATTACATTCCAGCCGGAGATCAACCAGCGGCAATCGAGGAGATCGCAAAGCAGATCAATAACGGCGCTCAGGATGTTGTTCTCTTAGGCGCCACCGGAACTGGAAAGTCGGCAACCACGGCTTGGCTGATCGAACGTTTACAACGTCCCACACTTGTTCTTGCTCCCAATAAAACTTTGGCAGCCCAGCTGGCCAATGAATTTAGAGAACTGCTGCCTAATAATGCGGTTGAGTACTTCGTTTCATACTATGACTACTACCAACCTGAAGCCTATGTTCCTCAGACTGACACTTTCATCGAAAAGGATTCAAGTGTTAATGATGAGGTGGAGCGACTTCGTCACTCAGCTACAAACTCACTTCTAACGCGCCGCGATGTCATCGTGGTTGCAACGGTTTCATGTATCTATGGGCTTGGAACGCCGCAGGAATACATCGACCGGATGATTCGCCTGAAAGTGGGCGATGAAATCGAACGTAATGCGCTACTACGTAAGTTTGTCGATGTTCAATATAAGCGAAACGATATGGCCTTTGAGCGAGGAACCTTCCGGGTTCGAGGTGACACAGTAGAGATAATTCCGATGTATGAAGAGTTGGCCGTGCGTATTGAAATGTTCGGGGATGAGATTGAAAAGATTATGACGCTCAATCCGCTCACCGGTGAGATTGTTCATGATGAAACCGAAATCTATATCTTCCCGGCAACCCACTATGCCGCTGGTCCAGAGACGATGAAACGAGCAATGAGCGAGATTCAAGATGAACTTCAGGTGCAGCTCAACCTATTCACTAAGCAGGGTAAGTTACTCGAAGAACAGCGCCTTCGAATGCGTACTACCTTTGATTTGGAAATGATGGAGCAACTGGGTTTCTGTTCTGGCATTGAAAATTACTCACGTCATCTAGATGGTCGCGAAGCTGGATCCGCGCCCAACTGTCTCCTTGATTACTTCCCAGAAGATTTCCTCGTTGTCATTGATGAAAGTCACGTGACCGTTCCACAAATTGGTGCGATGTTTGAGGGCGATGCATCACGTAAACGAACCTTGGTGGAACACGGATTTAGACTCCCCAGTGCCCTTGATAACCGACCACTGAAGTGGCCGGAGTTTCTAGAACGCACAGGGCAGAAGGTTTATTTGTCAGCCACACCCGGCAAGTATGAGATGGAGAGGGTCGGAGGAGATGTCGTTGAACAGGTGATTAGACCTACAGGGTTGGTTGATCCACAAATCATTATCAAGCCGATTAAGGGCCAGATTGATGACTTGCTACACGAAATCAATATTCGGGCAGAGAAGAACGAGCGCGTATTAGTCACTACTTTGACTAAGAAGATGTCGGAAGACCTCACAGATTATTTGCAAGAGCGCGGAGTCCGAGTTCGCTATCTGCACTCTGAGGTAGATACCTTGCGCCGTGTTGAGTTACTACGTGAGCTTCGCATGGGTGAATACGACGTACTAATTGGAATCAACCTCTTGCGCGAAGGACTCGATTTACCGGAAGTTTCACTTGTCGCAATTCTTGATGCTGACAAAGAAGGCTTCTTGCGCTCTGCAACTTCACTGATTCAAACAATTGGTCGCGCCGCTCGAAATGTTTCGGGTGAGGTTCACATGTATGCCGACAATATGACCGCGGCCATGACCAAAGCTATTGATGAGACCAACAGACGAAGAGCGAAGCAGGTTGCCTATAACCTCGAGCGTGGGGTGGATCCCCAACCGTTACGTAAGAGGATTAGCGATATCACTGACCTCATAGCCCAAGAAAGTGATGACACAGATGACATCATGGCTGGAATCAAAGGTAAGAAATCTTCAGCGGCCCTGCCATTCTTATCGAAATCAACGGATTCCATGCCGCGCCAAGAACTCATTGCATTGATAGGCTCCCTCACCGAGCAGATGCGTGGCGCAGCCGATCAACTTCAATTCGAACTTGCTGCTCGCCTGCGTGATGAATTAAAAGAGCTAAAGCGTGAACTTCGTGGAATGGATGAGGCTGGTACGTGAGTATCGATAAGTTAGTTGTACGTGGTGCGCGCGAGCATAACCTCAAGGATGTTTCCATTGAACTTCCACGCGATGCACTCATTGTCTTTACTGGCCTTTCAGGCTCGGGTAAATCAAGCCTTGCCTTTGACACCATCTTTGCTGAAGGTCAACGTCGCTATGTTGAATCACTTTCAGCCTATGCCAGACAATTCTTGGGTCAGATGGATAAGCCTGATGTCGATTTCATTGAAGGCTTATCTCCGGCAGTTTCTATCGATCAGAAATCAACGAATCGAAATCCACGTTCAACGGTGGGAACAATTACCGAGGTCTATGACTACTTCCGACTGCTCTTTGCACGTGCTGGCCGCCCGCACTGCCCAGAGTGTGGCAAGGCAGTTTCGCGCCAGAGCCCGCAACAAATTGTGGATCAAATCCTCACCATGCCGCCAACAACTAAGTTCCAAGTACTAGCACCTGTCATCCGCGAACGTAAAGGTGAGTTTGTCGATCTCTTTGCAGAGTTAGTTACGCAGGGCTATTCCCGTGCTCGAGTTGATGGAGAAATCATCCAACTCACCGAACCGCCAAAGCTTAAAAAGCAGGAGAAACACACCATTGAAGTTGTTATCGATCGCCTGACAGCTAAAGCTGAGAGCAAATCGCGACTAACAGATTCGATTGAAACCGCGCTCAAGCTTGGTAATGGTTTAGTTCTACTTGATTTTGTCGATGCCAAGAGTGGGGAGAAGGAACATACCTATAGCGAGCACTTAGCTTGCCACGATTGCAATCTCTCTTTCGAAGAACTTGAACCGCGTTCGTTCTCTTTTAACTCCCCATTTGGAGCGTGTGAAGAATGTTCTGGAATCGGAACTAAGTTAGAGGTGGATGAGGAACTCATTATTCCTGATGATTCAATCTCCATAAATGAAGGTGCAATTGCACCCTGGGCTGGGGGACAGTCATCAGAGTACTTCCTGCGATTACTGGAAGCGCTAGCTCTGGAACTCAAATTCTCACTCGATAATCCTTGGAAGAAGCTATCAGTGAAAGCTAAAGAAGCGATTATGAATGGCTTTGATTACGAAGTTCATGTGAAGTATAAGAATCGTTATGGCCGCGTTCGTAATTATTCAACTGGCTTTGAGGGTGTCATTCCATTCATTCATCGTCGTCATGGTGAAACTGATAGTGATTACAGCCGCGATAAATACGAGGCATATATGCGCGAGACGCCATGTCCTGCTTGTAAGGGTGCGCGCTTGAAGCCAGAGGTACTTGCGGTCACGCTAGGCGGAAAATCAATTGCCGAAGTGTGCGCACTTTCTATCGATGATTGCGCAACGTTTCTTAAGCAAGTCACCCTCAATAAGCGGGAAGCACAAATTGCTGAGCGCGTTATGAAGGAAGTCCATGCCCGTCTAGGTTTCTTACTTGATGTGGGACTTGATTACTTATCACTCGATCGCCCGGCAGCAACGCTTTCTGGTGGTGAAGCCCAACGTATTCGTCTTGCAACTCAGATCGGTTCCGGACTTGTCGGAGTTCTCTATGTCTTAGATGAGCCATCCATCGGACTTCATCAACGTGATAACCGCAGACTAATTGAGACCCTAACTCGACTACGCGATCTTGGAAATACTCTCATTGTCGTTGAACATGATGAAGAGACCATTCGCACTGCAGATTGGGTCGTTGATATTGGACCTGGTGCCGGTGAGCACGGCGGTCGAGTCGTTGTCTCAGGTTCCTATGAGGAACTGATTGCATCGAAGGAATCAATTACTGGTGCTTATCTATCGGGGCGCAAATCAATAGAGATTCCAAAGACCCGTCGTGCAGTCGATCCAAAACGTCAATTGGTGATTAAGGGCGCGAAGGAGAATAACCTCAAAGATGTCGAGGTTAGTATTCCGTTGGGACTCTTTGTCTCAGTGACCGGAGTATCGGGTTCTGGTAAATCAACACTGGTTAACGACATTCTCTATACGACTCTTGCAAATAAGCTCAATGGTGCACGTCTAGTTCCAGGTCGTCACCGCACAATTACCGGCATCGATCAACTAGATAAAGTTGTGCATGTTGATCAATCACCTATTGGGCGCACCCCGCGTTCTAACCCAGCAACATATACGGGCGTATTCGATAAAGTTCGTGCCCTCTTTGCCGAAACTACTGAAGCTAAGGTGCGCGGCTATCAGCAGGGTCGTTTCTCCTTTAACGTCAAGGGTGGACGGTGTGAGAATTGTTCTGGAGATGGAACCATCACCATTGAGATGAACTTCTTACCTGATGTCTATGTTCCGTGCGAGGTCTGTCATGGAGCTCGATATAACCGGGAAACCCTGGAGGTTCACTACAAAGGCAAGACCATTGCCGAAGTTTTAGATATGCCGATTGAGATTGCGCATGCTTTCTTTGAATCTGTTCCCACTATTGCGCGCTACCTCAAGACCTTATGTGATGTGGGCCTTGGATATGTGCGGCTAGGTCAATCGGCTCCCACTCTTTCAGGTGGAGAAGCCCAGCGTGTGAAGCTTGCAACCGAGCTACAACGCAGATCAACAGGGCGCACGATCTATGTCTTAGACGAACCAACGACAGGACTGCACTTTGAGGATGTCAATAAACTGCTCGGTGTTCTTAGGCGCCTGGTGGAAAGTGGAAACACTGTAATTGTGATCGAGCACAATCTCGATGTCATTAAGTCTTCAGATTGGGTCATTGATATGGGCCCAGAAGGTGGCTTCCGCGGCGGAACCGTCGTTGCCGAAGGTACTCCAGAAGATGTGGCAAAGGTGAAAGCTAGTTACACCGGGCAATACCTCGCTGAAGTTCTGGCAACTAATCGCGCAATCGTTAAGAAAAGCCCAGCGAAGAAGAAGTAATGGTGGAACCTTCCAGTTATCGCCCACGCGAGATTCCTGAAGAGCCAGGGGTATATCGCTTCTATAACGCTGATGACAAAGTCATTTATGTGGGCAAGGCGAAAAATCTAAAGAATCGATTGACAACCTATTTCGGTTCCAATCTTGCGCAGAAGACCTATCGCATGGTGCACGAAGCGGTGCGTGTGGACTGGACCATTGTCGCAACCGAGCTCGAGGCGCTAGCTCTGGAATTTTCCTGGATCAAGCAGTATCACCCGACGTATAACGTGCAATTTAAGGACGATAAGTCCTATCCATATTTGGCTATTTCAATGGCCGATGAATTTCCACGGATTTTCATTACCCGCAAAGAAAAGCGACCTGGACTTAAATACTTTGGTCCTTATACAAATGCCTGGGCGCTGCGTAATACCTATGAAGTGCTCCTTAAAGTATTTCCGGTCCGCTCCTGCAGTGCTGGGAACTTTCAGCGCGCGCAACGAACAAAGCGGCAATGCTTACTTGGAGATATTGGTAAATGTGCCGCGCCCTGCGTTGGCTGGGTAACACCACAGGAACATAGAGAGATTGCGGAGAATCTCGATTCATTTATGGAAAAAGGGATGGAGAACTTGTTGCCAACCTTACGTACGGAGATGGAATCGGCGTCTGCGTCAGAGGAGTTTGAAAGAGCTGCACGTCTGCGCGATCAGATTGAGTCCTTCGAAAAAGCACAGCGCTCAACCCAAGGCAACCTCTCAGATGATCTTGATGGTGATTTCATCTCAATCCATGAAGAAGGACTTCATGCTGCTGGTTCAATCTTCATGGTCCGGCGCGGTTCCATCAAAGGTTCGCGTTCCTGGATTGTAGATCAGGAAAAAGCCCTGGAAGGAGATGATCAGATTGCCTCACTGTTCTTCTCCATTTATAGCCAAAGCACACCAACAGATATTCCACATGAGATTTTTCTTAACCAAGAACCGGTAGATCGCACTGCACTAGAAGACTGGCTCTCTTCCATCCGTGGTGCTCGAGTTGCTATTAAAGTTCCACAGCGTGGTGAGAAGGTGGAGCTACTGCAAACAGTTGAGCGCAATGCTCATTACGCACTTGTTCAGTATTTAAGTAAGCGCGCAACAGATGCTGCAGTATCGGGTAAGGCGCTGCTTGAACTTGAGGAAGAGCTACAGCTTTCGCGCACCCCTCTGCGCATTGAGTGTTATGACATCTCTAATATCTCAGGAACCACAGTTGTTGCATCTATGGTCGTCTTTGAAGATGGCCTGGCAAAGAAAAGTGAATACCGCCGCTTCATTATTGATACCGATACTGCCCAGGATGACACTCGGGCAATGCACCAAGTAATTACCCGTCGAATGAAGAGGCTATTGGCTGATAGAGATGTCAATAAGAGCGAGGTTGCTGAAACTGGTGGAAAGCTGAGCAAGTTTGCTTATCCACCACAACTGATCGTTGTTGATGGCGGCGCCCCGCAAGTTGCTGCAGCTGCGCGAGCACTTGATGAACTTGGAATCACAGACGTTGCCTTATGTGGGTTAGCAAAGAGACTGGAAGAAGTCTGGATGCCAGGGGATAAGGATCCTTTGATCCTGCCGCGAACAAGTGAAGGCATGTATTTACTACAGCGCATTCGAGATGAAGCTCATCGATTCGCAATTACCTTCCACCGTAGCCGTCGTTCCAAAGTGATGCTGGAATCTCTCCTCGATGAGATTCCACAACTGGGAGAAACAAGAAGAGCCGCGCTCCTTGACCGTTTTGGGTCAGTTACTGCGATGCGCAAAGCCAGTGCGGATGATTTAGCTGCAACACCCGGAATTGGAGCGACCATTGCCGCAATTATCTATAGCCATCTGCAATCGCTATCAATTCCAGCGGTGGATATGAATACTGGCGAGATACTTGACAGCTAGGGGAGAATACGAAGCATGAGCACAAAAGAGCTTCTGGTTCTCACCGGAATGTCTGGCGCCGGGCGATCCACAGTTGCCCACGCGCTGGAAGATCTTGGCTGGTATGTCGTTGATAACTTACCGCCAGCACTCGTTCCTCAGTTGGCAGAGCAAGCCCACGACACACACGCATCGTTAGCCGTTGTCGTCGATGTTCGCGGCGGAAAATTCTTTGATGAACTCAGTAGCGCACTAGATACCTTAAAAAAGTCGAGCATTCCTTACCGATTGCTCTTTCTAGATGCCACAGACCAAGCACTTGTGCAGAGATTTGAATCAACGCGCAGACCGCACCCGCTACAAGGGAAGGATCGCATCGTTGACGGAATTGCACGTGAGCGAGCAAAACTGGAAGAGATCCGAGCTGGCGCAGATGTTGTTATTGATACATCTAACCTGAACGTGCACCAATTAGAAAAGCGTACGAGTGAGATATTTGCCGCCGGAATGCTCCCTAGTATTCGCATTAACGTGCTCTCTTTTGGATATAAGTATGGAATACCGGTAGATGCCGATTTGGTATTGGATTGCAGATTCATTCCCAACCCGCATTGGATTCCAGAACTCAGACCAATGAATGGCCTAGATGCACCGGTCTCAGAAAAGGTTCTTTCGAGTGAGGGCGTTGCAGAATTTGTGTCGAGTTATGTTTCGGTCGTGCGACAGATGATTCCGGGATATTTTCGAGAAGGAAAGAAGTATGTGACGATTGCAATTGGTTGCACCGGAGGTAAACATCGCTCGGTTGCCATTGCAGAAGAAATTGCCAAGCAGTTGATTACCGTCTCCTCTGATCTTGAGATATCAGCGCACGCAACACATCGCGATGTAGGGCGGGAATGATTTCACAGAAAAAAGTTGTCGCACTCGGTGGTGGGCACGGATTAGCTGCAACCCTGACAGCGCTACGACAATTCACAACCGAGATCACCGCGATAGTCACCGTTGCCGATAACGGCGGATCCAGTGGAAGGTTGCGGGAAGAATTTTCCATCATGCCACCGGGTGATTTAAGAATGGCACTGGCTGCGCTATGTAGTGATGATGAGTGGGGTCGTAGTTGGGCGCAAATCATGCAATATCGATTCACGAGCACGGGTGAACTCAATGGCCATGCTGTGGGAAATCTTCTGCTGGCAGCGCTCTGGGATCGCGATGAAGATACCGTTGCTGGTCTTGATCGGGTGGGCGCACTTTTGAAAGTTATTGGTCGCGTGCTGCCGATGGCGGCGCAAGCACTAGATATCGAAGCAACCTTTGAAGACGCTAGCGGCACACATATTGTCCGCGGACAGGCAGAGGTCGCAACAACTAACGGACGATTGAAATCACTTCGCATCATTCCGGAAAATCCAGATGCGCGTGCAGAATCAATTACGGCAATAGCCGATGCGCAGTGGATCACGATGGGCCCAGGCTCCTGGTTTTCAAGCGTTATTCCGCATTTACTTGTGCCCGCGCAGCGAGCAGCGCTGGTGGCTTCACCTGCCAAGAAGATTCTCTTACTCAATCTAGATTCCACCGACAAATCTGCGGGGGAGTACGCCGGGTATTCACCACTAGAGCATTTGATGATTCTCAATGAGTACGCACCGGAGTTAGTATTTGATGTAGTTGTAGTAGATGCCTCATCTTCGGGGGCCGATGAATTACAGCGCCATCTTTCAACTACAGGTTCAGAGTTTATTGCCGCTGATTTGCGCAGCAAAAGCTCGCCTTTGCATCATGATGTCAATAAATTGGGTCAGCTTTTCGCACACATAGATGCAGAAATACTGGTTGGATAACTCCATGGCAATGACCGCTGCAGTCAAAGACGAGCTCAGTCGTCTTTCGGTAACCAAGCCTTGTTGCCGAAAGGCCGAAGTCTCATCGCTACTTCGTTTTGCAGGTGGGTTACATATCGCCGCTGGCAAGGTAGTTATTGAAGTCGAGCTCGACACATCCCAGAGCGCTAGACGGCTGAAGAAAGATATCGCCGACATCTACGGCCACGATAGTGATTTGGCAGTTCTTTCTTCCAGTGGTCTGCGTAAAGGTTCACGCTATGTGGTGCGTGTGATTGAATCAGGTGATGCTCTTGCTCGCCAAACAGGTTTGATTGATGCCAATGGTCGTCCAGTGCGCGGACTTCCACCCCAAGTAGTTGCGGCAAATGTCTGTGATGCCGAAGCGGCCTGGCGTGGCGCCTTTATCGCTCATGGGTCACTGACTGAACCTGGTCGTTCCTCATCACTTGAAATAACCTGTCCCGGACCAGAGGCAGCACTTGCCCTTGTTGGCGCAGCTCGCCGGCTGAATATCGTGGCCAAAGCTCGAGAAGTGCGCGGAGTCGATCGTGTTGTTATTCGAGATGGCGATGCCATCGGTGTTTTGCTTACTCGCTTAGGTGCGCATGAAAGTGTGCTTGCTTGGGAAGAGCGACGTATGCGCCGGGAAGTTCGCGCGACAGCCAACAGACTTGCAAATTTTGATGATGCCAATCTACGGCGCTCTGCGCGCGCAGCCGTTGCGGCCGCAGCTCGCGTGCAACGCGCGATGGAGATACTTGGAAGTGAAATACCTGACCATCTCAAAGAAGCTGGCGAACTCCGTATTTCACATGGACAGGCAAGCTTGGAAGAACTTGGATCACTTGCAACACCGCCGATGACCAAGGATGCAATTGCTGGGCGTATTCGTCGGTTGCTGGCTATGGCCGATAAACGTGCCGGTGAGTTAGGTATCCCGGACACCGAAGCTGGATTATCACCTGACTTATTGGGTGAATAACAGGTTAAAGATACGTGGTTGCGTGCAAGCAACCGGGGAGTAGCACCTAGAGCACTGGTAGAGTGCGCACTAAGCCCCCAGCGTTGTGGCGTTAAAAATAGCCACCTTTATCTGGGGCAATAAAGAATATAAAAGAGGTTTCACATGATTAATGTCGGAATTAATGGTTTTGGACGCATTGGACGTAACTTTTTCCGTGCGGCGCTCACCAACCCGAATATCAATATCGTAGGTATTAATGACCTGACTGATAATGCAACACTGGCACATCTGCTCAAGTACGACTCAATCTTGGGTCGCCTTGGTCTTGATGTCACATATACCGATGACAGCATGAGCGTCGGCGGAAAAACATTCGCCGTATTTGCAGATCGTGACCCAGCAAATCTTCCATGGGCTTCGGTTAAGGCAGATATCGTTATTGAATCAACCGGCCACTTCACCAAGGCAGCAGATGCCAAGAAGCACATCACAGCCGGTGCTAAAAAGGTAATTATCTCAGCGCCAGCTTCAGATGAAGACATCACCATCGTGATGGGTGTGAACCACGATAAGTATGACCCAGCTAACCATCATGTGATTTCAAATGCATCGTGCACAACAAACTGCCTAGCTCCGATGGCTAAAGTTCTTCACGATAACTGGGGAATTGTTAAGGGCTTGATGACCACTATTCACGCCTATACCAACGATCAGGTAATCCTTGATTTCCCACATAAGGATCTCCGTCGTTCCCGCGCAGCTGCCACAAATATGATTCCTACATCTACTGGCGCCGCTAAAGCCATCTCTCTCGTTCTGCCAGAGCTCAAGGGCAAGCTCGATGGTTATGCGATGCGCGTTCCAGTTCCAACAGGGTCTGCGACCGACCTCACAGTAGAACTTGCAAAAGAGGCAAGCGTTGCCGAGATTAATGCGGCAATGAAGGCAGCTTCAAACGGAGCACTCAAGGGATTTCTTTCATACACGGAAGATCCAATCGTCTCTTCAGATATCGTCACCGATCCATCTTCTTGCATCTTCGATTCCGGCCTGACTAAGGTAATCGGAAATCAAGTCAAAGTTGTTGGTTGGTATGACAACGAATGGGGTTACTCAAACCGACTAGTTGACCTAGTGGGATATGTTGGTAAATCTCTCTAATGACTTCATTGGTCGATCTAGATGTTGCTGGTAAGCGGGTATTTCTCCGGTGCGATCTCAACGTTCCTTTAAAGGAATCAAAGATCACAGATGACGGTCGTATCCGCGCATCGCTACCAACAATTAACGCACTTCTTGAAAAAGGTGCGAGCATTGTTATCGCGGCGCATCTAGGTCGTCCCAAGGGTGAAGTAAAACCAGAACTTTCACTAGCTCCAGTAGCTGTGCGTTTAGCTGAATTGCTTGGAAAACCAGTGCAATTTATCCCAGCAATTACGGGAGCCGATGTCACAGCAAAGGCGCAAGCCCTGGCACCCGGAGAGATTCTGCTTCTGGAAAACATTCGCTTCGCATCAGCTGAGACATCTAAAGATGAGAGCGAACGTTTAGCTTTAGCCACAGAGCTAGCGAATTTAGCTGATATCTATGTGGGCGATGGCTTTGGCGCGGTGCACCGTAAACATGCTTCGGTATTTGATCTTCCCAAGTTGCTGCCTCATGCAGCAGGAACCTTGGTAGCTGCCGAAGTTGAGGTATTGAAAAAACTCACTGTTGATCCGGTGCGCCCTTATGGAGTTGTCCTTGGTGGGTCGAAGGTCTCAGACAAGATTGGTGTCATCGCTAACCTGCTTGGAAAAGTAGATGTGATGGCTATTGGTGGCGGAATGCTCTTCACCTTCTTGGCTGCACAAGGCAAGGAAATTGGAACTTCACTCGTTGAAGTAGAACTGATCGATACCGTCAAGGGTCTGATCAAGCAGGCCGAAGACTCCGGAGTTAAGTTGTTAATCCCCACAGATATCGTTATTGCTCCCACATTTTCAGCCGATGCAACACCGACGTTAGTCAGCTCGGATGCGATTCCGAATAATCAGATGGGACTTGATATCGGTCCGGAGTCAGCAGCAGCTTTTGCTGCAGCGATTAAAGGTTGCAAAACAGTTTTTTGGAACGGTCCGATGGGCGTCTTTGAATTTCCTAAATTTGCAGCCGGAACCAAAGTCATCGCACAGGCGCTGACTGAAGTCTCTGGAATTTCAGTAGTTGGTGGTGGCGATTCCGCGGCGGCAGTTCGAGCACTTGGATTCGATGATTTCCAATTTGGCTATATCTCAACCGGCGGCGGAGCATCACTTGAATACCTTGAAGGTAAAGAGCTCCCTGGTCTGACCGCACTTGATCTGTAGCATTCGACACCAAAGGAGAACCAAATGCGCAAACCGTTAATGGCGGGCAACTGGAAGATGAACCTCAATCACCTTGAGGCGATTGCAGTTGCTCAGAAACTCGTCTACTCACTTGCCGATAAAGATTACGACGAAGTCGATGTTGCAATTATTCCTCCCTTTACCGATATCCGTTCCATTCAGACCATGGTCGATGGTGATCGTCTTCGTCTGCAATACGGCGCGCAAGATCTCTCTCCGGAAGCATCTGGAGCATTCACCGGTGATATCTCTGGCTCGATGCTTGCCAAATTAGGCTGCACCTTTGTTGTGATTGGTCACTCGGAACGACGCGCCATCCATCATGAAGATGATGCACTTATTAATCGCAAAATCAGAGCGGCACTTACCCATGAGCTCACGCCAATCTTCTGTGTCGGAGAAGATCTACCAGTGCGTGAATCAGGTGCTCACGTTTCACATGTCATCCGCCAAGTGCGGGCAGGTCTAGAGGGATTTCATAAGCCAGAGCTGAAGAAAATTGTGATTGCCTACGAACCAGTATGGGCAATTGGAACCGGCAAGAGTGCCACACCAGAAGATGCACAAGAAGTATGTGCCGCAATCCGGGAAGAGATTGAGCAGATTGGTTCTGCAGAAATTGCGGCAAATATGAGAATCCTCTATGGCGGTTCAGTGAAATCTTCCAACATTGCAGAGATCATGAAGCAGGCCGATGTCGATGGCGCCCTCATTGGGGGAGCAAGCCTTGACCCAGAAGAGCTGGCAAAGATTGCCAAGTTCCACGCCCGGGCGTGATTCAAGAGTTTTCCATTCATTCGGGTATCCTGTTCCCCTACCTCTAGAGGAGTTTCACCGTGGCTTTAGCGCTTTCAATCTTTCTCGTCATCACCAGTTTCTTGATGATTCTCTTGGTTTTACTCCATAAGGGCAAAGGATCAGGACTCTCAGATCTCTTCGGCGGCGGAATCTCTTCCAACTACGGAGGCTCTTCTGTAGTTGAAAAAAATCTTGATCGCATCACCATTGTCGTTGGTGGCCTCTGGTTCGCCGGTGTCGTAGCTCTCTCTCTTGTTTTGAAAGGTTAATTCATGGCAAGTGCAATTCGCGGCAGTCGTGTCGGTGCTGGCCCAATGGGCGAGGCCGAGCGCGGAGATCAGATTGAACGCGCCACCGTTTCGTATTGGTGTGCAAATGCCCATGAAGTAAGACCTTCGTTTGCAGTTGAAGAGACGGTCGTCATTCCGGACCAATGGGATTGCCCTAAGTGCGGCCTTCCAGCAGGTCGCGATAAAGCGAATCCACCATCAGCGGTTGTCAATGTTCCTTATAAGACTCACCTTGCTTATGTGAAGGAAAGACGCACAGATAAAGAGGGCGAAAAGATTTTAGAAGATGCTTTGCGCAAACTTCGCGGCGACGATATCGAATAAAAATTTAGATTAAAGATTTTTCGCGGCTGCGAGAATCTGATCAATACCCACTTTGCGGTTCTGCAGATGCAGACGTAAGAGTGGGTATTTTCTTGCCGCAAGTGCGCGGTTATCACCTATCGCTTGCGCCATCAATAGCGTGCGTAGTGAGAATGATTGACCTGGAATTTGGTAGTCAGTGTGTGTCACACCAGTAATCTGTAAGAAAGAACCATTTTGCTGTCCACCTTTATGAAACTGTCCCGTTGAGTGCAGGAATCGTGGACCCCAACCAAAAGATGTTGGTCGTGCTGATTTGGCTGCCAGAATTGATCGCAGCTCTGCAATCTTCTTATCATCTCGGCGATCTAGGTAGGCCATGATCGCGATGTAGCCACCTTCTTTTACATCTTCGATAAAAGTTGCCAGCGCATCTGTGAGTGATTGGCCTTCCCCAAAGATCTCAACACCGGCATCTACTTGCCTAGGCTTTAGCTCTGGAAGTTCGTTCTTCCATTCTGCTAAACAGGCAGATGTCTGTTCTTTAGCTTCGGTGACATTGGGTTGGTTGAAGGGATCAATTTTAAGAGCGAGGCCGAGGAGTGCTGTGACCCATTCCCAGAAAATAAAGTGAGCACCGAGTGCGCCTTCGACAACTAAATCTGTTTCGTTACCGCAATAGCTCACTGTCAAGGCACCGCCGATTGCGGCGTTAACAGCGTTCTCTGTAGCTATTGGCAGGCGCCCAACTGAATTCTTCCCAGTTGATTCTGCAATCAGTTGCTCAATCCAATCTGATAAGCCAGGCATATCTGATTGTGCATCAGTGAAGCCGATGTATTGAGCGCTCTGGGTTGCAAGGAGATAAGCGGTATCTAGCACCGGTTGGGCATTAGCGATGAAAGACTCCTTTTCAATACGTGAATCATCCAGCAGTGATTTCACGGGTGAACCAGATAGCGCAGAAGGTGCCAGGCCGAAGGCGCCAAGCACACTAAATCTTCCACCGACCTGAGGGTCGGCATTGAGAACTGTGAAGCCTTGCGCGCGCGCATCAACATCTAGTGGAGAGCCAGGGTCAGTCACAAAAAGGAAATGGTCGACGGGCTTGAGTCCAGCGTCTTCAAACTTCTGGGCCAAGAGAGCGCGTTGTGAAGCTGTTTCAATTGTGGAACCAGATTTAGAACTCACAATCACCAGCGTCTTACTCAAATCACCGTTGAGTGCGTGCACGGCATAGTTGGGATCAGTTGAGTCGAAGATAAAAACATCATTTTTGTAAGTCTGAGCGATGACCTCAGGGCCAAGTGAAGAGCCACCCATTCCGCAGAGAATGATGCGGGAGAGTGAGGAAAATTTCTTAGCTAGAGCATCTAGCTGGGGGAGTAAGGCGGCGGAAGTTGTAGGTAAATCAACCCAGTTCAAACGAATGGCAGCTTCTGCGGCGGCAGCTGCGCCCCATGTGTTTGCATCCTTCGCCGCAATCTTTACATGCGCTTTCGCTAAAGATTTATAGAGTTCAGACTGGCGATCGACTTTAGAAAGCGCGCGCCCAGATAACTTCATTTAGCCCAGTGCCTTCTTGACCGTACTGACAATTGCATCGGGTGTAAAACCAAATTCGGTAAAGAGCTTATTGCCCGAAGCTGATGCACCGAAGTGGTCGAGCGAGATAATCACGCCGTTATCGCCGACATATTCCCGCCAACCCTGAGCTATTCCTGCCTCAATACTCACGCGCAGTGATTTCATTGGCAGCACAGATTCTCGATATGCAGGGGTCTGCTCGTTAAACCATTCCAGGCAGGGCGCACTCACAACGCGAGTGGAGTGACCATCCTTTTCCAGTGCGATCTGAACGTCGAGTGCGATGCCGACCTCCGAGCCGGTTGCGATGATGACAATTTTTGGTGCAGAGGATGCTTCCTTCAAAATATAGGCGCCCATATCGACACCGGTTGCGGCGCCATGGGTCGTGCGATCAACCGTACGTAAATTTTGACGAGATAGGAGGATGCCCGCTGGCTCTTGTCGTGTGAGGATTGAGCGCCACGCTTCGGTAACTTCATTAGCATCTGCCGGACGAATGACGGCAAAGTTTGGAATAGCGCGCAGCGCTGCAAAATGTTCTATCGGTTGATGTGTAGGGCCATCTTCGCCTAAGCCAATCGAATCATGTGTCCAGATAAATGTGCTGGGAATATCCATCAGTGCTGCAAGTCGCACGGCGGGTCTCATATAGTCGCTAAAGACTGCAAATGTTCCACCGAAGGATCGAGTAAGACCATGCAGAGTTATTCCGTTAAGGATGGAGCCCATCGCATGCTCGCGAATACCGAAGTGAATAATTCGACCATAAGGGTCGGCGTTCTTCATCGCACTTGTTGCAGGCAGGAATGAATTCCCACCTTCAATAGTGGTGTTATTACTATCTGCTAAGTCTGCAGATCCGCCCCAGAATTCAGGAAGCACCTTTGCAATGGCGTTGATGACTTGTCCGGATGCGGCGCGCGTGGCCACCTCTTTTCCACTTTCAAAGACAGGAAGATCTTTACCCCAGCCCTTCGGCAGTTCTTTTGTGACAAGGCGGGCAAGCAGTTCTGCGCGTGCTGGATGGGCTGACTTCCACTCGGTGAATTTCTTACTCCAAGTGGCATGCGCCGCTGCGCCACGATCTTTCACAGCGCGAACATGGGCAAAGACTTCTGCCGGCATTGCAAACTTTTCCTCTGGATTAAGCCCCAACTCAACCTTAGTTGCGGCAATCTCTTCATCTCCGAGAGCTGAACCGTGAGACTTGGCAGTGCCACGCAACTTAGGGGCAGGCCAAGCGATCACAGAGTGCATGCGAATCAGAGAGGGCTTGGCCGAGTTGCTTTTCGCAGCAATCATCGCTTTATCTAGTTCACCGAGATTAATGTTGCCATCAGGTAGTGCTGCGACCTCGTGCACATCCCAGCCATATGCGCGATAGCGCGCAGCAACATCTTCGGTAAAGGCAACGTGAGTATCGCCTTCAATAGAGATGCGATTATCATCATAAATAATATTGAGATTACCTAAAGCTTGCGTTCCGGCAAGTGATGATGCTTCACCTGATACACCTTCTTGTAGATCACCATCAGAACAGATAACCCAGATGGAGTGATCAAAGAGAGATTGGCCAGCAGATGCTTCAGGGTCCAGAAGTCCACGTTCATAGCGCGCAGCCATGGCAAAGCCGACAGCGGTTGCAACTCCAGCGCCGAGTGGACCGGTTGTCATTTCAACTCCCACTGTGTGGCCGTATTCCGGATGTCCGGGTGTCAATGAATCAAAAGTTCTAAATGATTGCATATCCTGCATCTCAAGCCCGTATCCGCTGAAGAAGAGTTGGGTGTAAAGAGTTAGTGATGAATGACCGCAAGAGAGAATGAAGCGATCGCGACCTAACCAATGCGGGTTGGCCGGATCATGCACGAGATGTCGTTGAAATAAGTTATATGCCACTGGTGCGAGTGCCATCGCGGTTCCGGGATGGCCATTTCCGACTTTTTGTACCGCATCCATCGCGAGGGCGCGAGCATATGCAACCGCGCGATCATCGAGTTCGGTCCAACCAGCTATCTGTGTCATCTTTCTTCTCCTTATGCGTGTTTACGTACAACTGAAAGACGGATTCGCCATGCCGCAATCCAGACGAGAACGGAACCAAGTAAGTGCAGCATCACTAAGCCTTCTGGCACTCCTAGGAAGTACTGAATATACCCAAGGAGGCCTTGAAGTAGTGTCAGAATAAAAAATATCTTAATCCAACGTTTGGTCTCAAAACGAAGATTGGGGGAGAGGAAGAAGAGAACGGTAACAACAATTAAGAGCCAGACTGCGGCGCTATGAAAACGAGTGATGGTAGTGATACCGAAATCTAGCCGCGGGGCATCGACATCACCGGCATGCGGACCAGATCCCGTGACTAGCGTGCCAATCGCAATTGCTACGAATGCCAGAGTTAGGTGAAGTAAAGAAAAGCGTGAAATTCTCACCTGAGATGCAGATGTTCGTACTTGCGGATGATGTCGCCTGGAATGCAGTGATGTAGCTGCGGCAATCAGTGCTATTGAAAGAATGAAGTGCGATGCCACAGCGAGTGGGTTCAGATCAGTTAATACTGTAATTCCGCCCAGGACTCCTTGTCCTAAAATTCCCAAAATTTGAGTGGCAGCCAAAATTCTTAGGTCGCGACGTCTGCTGCGAAATACTGCAATAAAAGTTGCAAGGGCAGCAAAGAGCAGTGCGAATGTGAGTAAGCGATTTCCAAATTCAATCCATGCGTGTAGTGCGCCTTCGGCTTGCCCTTCAACCGGTAGATAAGAGCCGGGCACGCACTCTGGCCAGGTGGGACATCCCAAACCCGAGCCGGTCACGCGCACCGCTCCTCCGGTCACTACTAAGGCTGACTGAAGAAAGAGCAGGAGGCCGGTGAGGGTTGGCAGTAGGCGATTTGCAATCGTCCCGGATTTACTCACGCTGCGTAGCCTATGACCTACACATCAGTAGGACGCGCCGGCTCGAGTGGCAAGGGCGAGGGAATTACGACACAATAGTGTTGTGAAAATCGATGACCTCAGTACACGTGATGCTGTAGCGCGCTCGGTTCTAGAAAATGGCCCCTCCACTGCGGTAATCCTTGGCGCCAGACTCAGACTTACGCCTCCAGGCATTCGCCGCCATCTTGAAATTCTCGTCGCCGATGGAATTTTGGAAGCGCGCGATCCGCATGTGGCTCTTACGAGGGGACGCGGTCGGCCTTCAAAAGTTTTCGTGATGACCGATGCTGGTCGGGAACAGTTTGAGCATTCCTACGATGACTTAGCGGTTGCCGCTTTGAAATTCATGTCATCGCAATCCGGAGAACATCAGGTCTATGCCTTTGCCCAATCTCGCGCAGATGACATTGAACGCAAAGCAACTGTGGCCCTGGCTAAGTCGCCGAATAAAACAGAAGCGCTGGCAACTTTCTTAACCGAGCAAGGTTATGCGGCAAGCATTGAAGTCCATGCCAATGGTGAACAACTCTGTCAGCACCACTGCCCAATCGCACACGTGGCCGCTGAATTCCCCCAACTATGCGAGACCGAGACCGAAATCTTCTCCAAGATTCTAGGAACTCACGTGCAACGACTGGCAACGATTGCCCATGGTGATGGCGTGTGCACTACTTATATTCCAAAGACTGTCAATAATAAGAAAGTTACAACTACCGATGGAAAGGCACACAAATGACAACAGCACATCCAGAACTCGAAGGTCTCGGAAATTACGAGTACGGCTGGTCAGACAGCAACGATGCCGGATCTAATGCAAAGCGTGGTCTGAGTGAAGAGGTAGTTCGTGACATTAGCTCTAAGAAATCAGAGCCACAGTGGATGCTAGACCTGCGCCTTAAAGGCCTTGATCTCTTCTACAAGAAGCCAATGCCATCATGGGGATCAGATCTCTCCGGAATTTTCTTCGACACCATTAAGTACTTCGTGCGCTCTACTGAAAAGCAGGCAGCAACCTGGGATGACCTTCCAGATGATATTAAGAACACATACGATCGCCTTGGTATCCCAGAGGCAGAAAAGCAACGCCTAGTTTCTGGTGTTGCAGCCCAGTATGAATCTGAAGTTGTCTATCACTCAATCCGGGATGACCTTGAGAAGCAGGGTGTGATCTTCCTTGATACCGATAGCGGCCTAAGGCAGCACCCAGAACTCTTCAAAGAGTATTTCGGAAGCGTTATTCCGGTTGGGGATAATAAGTTTGCAGCTCTCAACACTTCTGTCTGGTCTGGTGGTTCATTTATTTATGTTCCTAAGGGTGTCCATGTTGATATTCCTTTACAGGCATATTTCCGCATTAACACTGAGAACATGGGTCAATTCGAGCGCACACTGATTATCGCTGATGAAGATTCATACATTCACTATGTTGAAGGTTGCACCGCACCTATCTACAAATCAGATTCGCTTCACTCAGCAGTTGTTGAAATCATCGTTAAGAAGGGTGCGCGCGTTCGTTACACAACGATTCAGAACTGGTCGAATAACGTTTATAACTTGGTAACAAAGCGCGCCACATGTGCCGAAGGTGCAACGATGGAATGGGTCGATGGCAATATTGGCTCAAAGGTCACGATGAAGTATCCAGCTGTAATGTTGATGGGTCCTCATGCAAAGGGTGAGACTCTCTCGCTTGCATTTGCAGGTCCTGGCCAACACCAAGATTCTGGTGCAAAGATGGTTCACGCTGCGCCATATACATCGTCTTCAGTAATCTCTAAATCAGTTGCCCGCGGGGGAGGCCGTACTTCTTATCGCGGACTCGTTCAGGTGCAAGAAGGCGCTCACCATTCAGCAAGCACAGTTAAATGTGATGCACTGCTGGTAGATACCATTTCACGTTCTGACACATATCCGTATGTAGATATTCGCGAAGATGATGTTTCTATGGGTCACGAAGCGACCGTCTCAAAGATTTCAGATGATCAGCTCTTCTATCTCATGTCACGTGGACTCAATGAAGATGAAGCGATGGCAATGATTGTTCGTGGATTTATCGAACCAATCGCCCGCGAACTTCCAATGGAGTACGCACTTGAACTTAACCGCCTGATTGAATTGCAGATGGAAGGTGCTGTCGGATAATGACAACACTGCAATCAAATATTCTGGAAAAGCACACCCCTTCCGGTCGGGAAGAGGCGTGGCGCTTTACCCCCCTGAAACGATTAGGTGGAATGCACGATGGAACAGCTACACCTGTTCTGCGTAATTCACTCATCGCAAAAGGTGACCTACCTTCGGGAGTCACTTTAACCCGCACAACAATCACGGCAGTGACCGAGACTGATGATGCGATTGTTAATCGAATTCGTGAATTCACAGATCAGGGAACGATTCTTGAGATTGCATCCAACGCTGAAGTTGCGAGTCCAATCTTTCTAGGCCGCACACCAGGTGCTCTGGATACGGCTGAATTTGCTCGAGTACTTATCAAAGTTGGTACCCACGCCAAAGCAACGGTCATCATTGAAAACACCGGCGATACTCATCTGGCAGAAGATTTAGAGATCCAGGTAGGCCCAGGGGCCCATCTAACTTTGATCAGCTTGCAAGAGTGGGGCACACAGACAATTCATGCAGGTCGACATCACGCAATCGTGGATCGCGATGCAACATTTAAATCAATCGTTGTCACCGTCGGTGGCAACCTGGTTCGTCTGCTGCCGACAGTTGATTTCATCGCACCAGGTGCATCATGTGATCTCTCAGGAGTGTATTTTGCAACTGCCGGTCAATTCTTTGAGCATCGCATGTTTGTAGATCACAAGGTACCAAATGCGAAATCTCGCGTTAATTACAAGGGAGCACTCGCAGGCGATAAGGCACATACAGTGTGGATCGGTGATGTCTTCATTCGCGCCGCAGCTGAAGGTACAGATACCTACGAACTTAATCGCAATCTCTTGTTATCAGATGGCGCACGCGCTGACTCTGTTCCTAATCTTGAAATTGAAACCGGAGAAATTGTTGGCGCCGGACACGCATCTACAACCGGTCGTTTTGATGATGAGCAGCTCTTTTATCTCATGTCTCGCGGAATCAATATGGAGGATGCTCGTCGTCTTGTTGTTCGTGGATTTTTCAATGAAATCGTTTCGGAGATCGGAATCGATGAGTTTCAAGATCGCATCATGACTCGAATCGATAACGAATTAGCAAAGGCAGGCAAGTGAAATGTCTGATCTCTCACTAGCCTCTCTGACAGAGGGAAAACCGCTACGTATTGAAAAAAATGGCGAGTCGATTTGCGTTACGCGAGTGGGCTCTGAAGTTTTTGCAATATCTGATACATGCAGTCATTCAGAAGCCTCGCTTTCTGAAGGCGATATTGAAGGATTCAAGATTGAATGCTGGCTCCATGGCGCAGAGTTTGATGTTCGTACGGGTGAAGCCCTTACGCCACCAGCTGTAGCGCCAGTGAAGTCATACCCAGTAACCATCGACGGAGACTCCGTCACGGTAGAGATGTAACGGAGATAGATATGAGTACTCTAGAAATTCGCGGCCTGAAAGTATCTGTCGAGACCGAACAAGGCGCAATTGAAATTCTTAAAGGGGTAGATCTGACCATCAAGTCAGGTGAAACTCACGCAATTATGGGCCCTAACGGTTCAGGTAAGTCAACACTTGCTTACTCGATTGCTGGACACCCTAAATACACAATCACCGGCGGCACTGTGACACTCGATGGCGCAGATGTTCTAGAGATGACTGTTGATGAGCGTGCGAAAGCTGGACTTTTCTTAGCTATGCAATACCCGGTAGAAGTTCCTGGAGTTTCAGTCTCCAACTTCCTACGTACTGCAGCAACTGCCTTGCGTGGTGAAGCACCAAAGCTTCGTGAATGGGTCGGAGAAGTTAAAGCAGCGATGGAGACACTCAAGATGGATCCTTCATTTGCACAACGCAACGTTAACGAAGGATTCTCAGGTGGCGAGAAGAAGCGCCATGAAATCATGCAGCTTGAACTGCTCAAGCCAAAGTTTGCAATTCTTGATGAGACAGATTCTGGGCTCGATGTCGATGCGCTTCGTATCGTTTCAGAGGGTGTTGTTCGTGCCAAAGAAGCCAACAACCACGGCATCTTGCTCATTACGCACTACACAAGAATCTTGAAGTACATCAAGCCAGATTTCGTACATGTGTTTGCAAATGGCCGCATCGTTGAAGAAGGTGGCCCAGAGCTAGCAGATAAACTCGAAGCGAATGGATATGCCGAGTACGTAAGCGCTTAATATGTCCTTCAATGCATCTGTCATCGCACAGGATTTTCCAATTCTTTCTCGGAAAATTCGCGATGGCAAACGCCTTGTCTACCTCGATTCAGGTGCGACGAGTCAGAAACCAAATGTTGTTATTGAAGCTCAAAGTGATTTTTATCGACTTCATAATGCAGCAGCGCATCGAGGTGCGCATCAGCTCGCCGAAGAAGCAACGGACGCACTTGAAGGTGCGCGTCAGACCGTGGCTAGCTTTATCAACGCAGATCTTGATGAGGTAGTTTTCACAAAGAGTGCTACCGAAGCGCTAAACCTAGTTTCTTATGCGATGGGCAACGCGCAAAAGGGCAATAGATTTCACCTCTCAGCCGGCGATGGAATTGTCGTCACTGAGATGGAGCACCACGCCAACCTCATCCCATGGCAACAATTAGCTGCGCGTACTGGCGCTTCACTGTCGTGGTTTGAAGTAACCCCTGATGGACGCCTTGATCTCTCCAATCTTGCATCGGTCATTACGGAAAAGACGAAAGTCGTTGCACTGACTCAGCAATCAAATGTTTTAGGCACAATCATTCCGCTGGAAGAGATTGTTAAGCGAGCACATGAAGTTGGTGCAGTTGTTGTGCTCGATGCATGTCAATCTGTTCCACATATGGCCGTGGATGTAAAAGCACTCGGTATCGATTTTCTAGCTTTTTCTGGACATAAAACGGTCGGCCCTACCGGCATTGGAATCTTCTGGGGACGAAGTGAGCTGCTTGCAGAACTACCACCGTTTCTGACCGGTGGCTCCATGATTGAAAACGTCACGATGACCTCTGCAACCTGGGCACCGGCGCCACGTAAATTTGAGGCGGGTGTTCCCAATATGGCGCAAGCTGTTGGACTAGGAGCAGCGCTTACCTATCTGACAAAGATTGGCATGAATCAGATTCACGAACACGAACGTGCTCTGACTGAATATCTTCTTAATGAGTTTTCAACGATCGATGATTTAAAGGTAATTGGCCCACAAGATATGAATATGCGGGGCGGAATTGTCTCGTTCTCAGTGGGGGAGATTCACCCGCATGATTTAGGACAATATCTTGATAGCCAGGGGATAGCAGTGCGTACTGGTCACCATTGCGCATGGCCATTGACTCGTAAGTTGGGCGTTCCAGCTACTACTCGAGCTTCGTTCTATCTGTATAACACAAAAGATGATCTCGACGCCTTAGTCGCTGGCATTCGTGGCGCACAGAAGTATTTTGGATAACCATGCAATTAGATAATCTCTACCAGGAAGTGATTCTTGATCACTATAAGAATCCACAGCATAAGAAGTTAAATCCAACCTTTGATGCTCAAGTTCATCACATTAATCCGAGTTGTGGCGATGAAATCACGCTCAATGTCACTCTCGATGCGGGCCTGGTAAAAGAAGTTTCTTGGGATGGAGTTGGCTGTTCTATTTCACAAGCAAGTGCATCGATTCTCACTGATTTACTCATTGGCAAGAGCCTTGATCGGGCGCAAGAAATCTCTGATGCATTTATGCACCTGATGCAGAGCAAAGGGACTGAAACCGGTGATGCCGAACTCCTGGAGGATGCGGTAGCTCTGGCTGGAGTTTCGCAATACCCGGCTCGCATTAAATGTGCGCTCTTGGGCTGGATGGCATTTAAAGACGCTTCCGTGCAAGCAATAGCAAAGAATTCATAAAAAGAAAGTAGGATACGGATATGGTTGCAAAGATCGAAGATGTAAACGAGGCGATGAAAGATGTTGTCGACCCAGAACTAGGAATCAACGTAGTAGATCTTGGACTGATTTACGACATCATGGTGGATGAGAACAACATTGCCGTGCTGAACATGACTCTCACATCAGCTGCTTGTCCACTCCAAGATGTTATTGAAGATCAGACCCGCGAGGCGCTTAAGCCATTTACCGATGATGTGAAAATCAACTGGGTGTGGATGCCGCCATGGGGCCCAGATAAAATTACCGACGACGGCAGAGAACAGCTGCGCGCTCTCGGCTTTACTGTTTAGTTTTTTATGTCCCAACATGCAGTCTGGATGACCTTTCGCTCCATGACCGCTGATCCGTCAGTGAAATCTCAGAAGTTAAAGCCTGGGACGATTAAGCGGATTTTCACCTATGGGGCTCCCTATAAATCACAGATTCTTATCTTTCTTGCAACCGTTGTGATTGAAGCGCTCTTAATAATTAGCACGCCACTCTTACTGCGTGAATTGATTGATAAAGGAGTAATTCCGAAAGATCCCGCCTTGGTGACCAAGCTCGCTCTTCTGGTGGGACTACTGGCAGTTGTGGATGCGCTATTTAATATCTTTGGCCGTTGGTTTTCTGCGCGCATTGGTGAGGGCTTAATATATGACTTACGCTCTCAAGTTTTTGCACATGTGCAGAGGCAATCCATTGCTTTCTTTACCCGCACCCAAACTGGCGCGCTCATCTCCAGAATTAACTCAGATGTCATGGGGGCCCAGCAAGCATTCACGGGCACCCTTTCAGGCGTTGTAAGCAACGTTGTTTCACTGGTACTTGTTGTTACGGCGATGCTCATTCTTTCTTGGCAGATCACAGTTGTTTCATTGCTACTTCTGCCGGTCTTTCTACTGCCCACTAAGTGGGTTGGTAAGCGTATTCAGGCGCTAACTCGCGATGCCTTTAATCTCAATGCAACGATGTCGAGCACCATGACTGAACGATTCAATGTTTCCGGTGCGCTCTTGGTCTCCCTTTATGGAAAGCCGGCCAAGGAAGAGAACTTCTTCCGCACACGCGCACGTAAAGTGGCTGATATTGGAATTCAAACAGCAATGCTCAATCGCATCTTCTTTGTCGGCATCACCAGCGTTGCAGCTGTTGCCACTGCCTTTGCATACGGAATTGGTGGCCATCTAGCTATTGATGGCTCAATTACGGTGGGAACACTTCTAGCTATCACCGCATTATTGGCGCGTCTATACGGACCACTGACTGCACTCTCTAATGTGCGCATCGATGTCATGACCGCACTCGTATCCTTTGAACGCGTATTTGAAGTGCTAGACCTTCATCCGATGATTATTGATCGCCCCGGAGCCCAGCAACTAAAGCAACAGGAACTGAGCATTGAATTTAGAAATGTGTCATTTTCCTATCCAAAAGCAGAAGAAGTCTCTCTTGCTTCCCTGGAATCAGTCTCAAAACCAGAGACGGTAGATAGCGGACAGATATTGAAGTCAATTTCATTTACTGCGCCAAAGGGAACACTGACGGCGATAGTGGGACCATCAGGTGCTGGAAAAACCACGATGAGTGCACTCTTACCCAGACTTTATGATGTGACAGATGGCGCAATTCTTATCGGTGGCAGCGATATCCGCGACTACACAGTGCAATCACTCAGAGATAGCATCGGTGTTGTTATGCAGGATGCACATCTCTTTCACGAAACAATCGCTGAGAATTTACGGTATGCCAAGGAAGACGCTACCGAGGAAGAGATGATTCAGGCGTGTAAGTCGGCTCAAATATGGGATCTAATATCTACACTTCCCAATGGCTTTGAGACCATGGTGGGAGAGCGTGGTCATCGACTTTCCGGTGGCGAGAAGCAGCGTTTAGCTATTGCACGGCTATTACTTAAAGCGCCATCAATCGTCATTCTCGATGAAGCAACGGCGCACTTGGACTCTGAAAACGAGGATCTTGTGCAAGAGGCACTGCGTCATGCGTTGAAAGGTAGAACTTCGATCGTCATCGCACACAGATTAAGCACAGTGATGCAGGCAGATCAGATTCTGGTTCTGGAAAAGGGTCAGATTGTTGAACGAGGGAGACACGAAGAGCTTATTCAAGGAGCGGGTCTCTACTCCGAACTATTTGCGCGTCAAGACCTCACGACGAATGAGAAACCTTCCGTAACCGATTAATCCACCAAAGAAGACCCATTGCAACGCATAAGCCATATGGGGTCCATCGGAGAGTTCAGGAAGTTCGGCAGGTGCAGCCGGTGACAAGGCCGGATCTGAGCCAGAAACTAAGTCAAGATAGAAATCTTCACTTGTAGTTCCACCTTGGGCATTTGCCTTCGAAACCAATCCAGTATCTGAGTTAGTCGGTATTGCAAAAAATGATCCCCGAGGTAACGAACTATCTAATCGCAGGCGTCCAACTATCTCTACATCACCTGATGGAAGTTTCGGCAATGTAGGTCTGGTTTGTGCGTTCTTTCCTGCCTGGACCCAGCCGCAATCAACCCAGTAACTTCTTCCACCTGTGTCATTAAATTTAGTGAGAAGTTCAAAACCATATTTGCCCTCGAAGTATCTATTTCTGAGAAGTATCTGGGTGTCAGGATCAAAGCGCCCGCGCGTTGTTACAGGCTGCCATTCGTGGTTCGCTGGTTGATCTTGTACTGAGGCTAGTGAGACCGGGGACATTGTTGAATGTTTTTCGATAATGAAATTACGGTCGTGCCGGGCAACACCGCGATCGTATTGCCACTGCGCCGCCCAGAGACAACCTGCAATGAGAACTAGTGCAATCAGAGACTTCAGAATTGAAAAATGTTCACGCTTTTTTGTACTACTCAATTCCTCGCGGCCTCTTCTTGAGTATCGCTTCTCCAGGAATTACTGTCTCACGGCCAGCATTTGCTACAACTACTGCAATATAGGGCAGGATCACAGCGCCCACGAGTGCAAACCATCGATACGGACTGGGCAGTATCACAGTCAAAATAAAGCAGGCTGTTCGCACCATCATGGAAAGAAAATATCGACGTTGCCGCGCACTCTGGTCTTTGGAAAGGCCTGTTGACGCGCTTGTGATATCGAAAGCAGCATCTTCTTTAGCCATAGCCCAACAGTAGGGTAGTTTTCTCTCATGAGCGAGCCGACTTCCATCGCATTAGTTACCGGTGGCAATCGCGGAATTGGCTTAGCTATTGCGACCGCTCTCAAAGAAGCGGGTCATCGCGTTGTCATCACTTACCGCAGCGGCACCCCACCTACAGGTTTTGATGCAGTCCAGATGGATGTCACTAACTCAGAAAGTGTTGAATTAGCTTTTACAAAGATTGAAAGTGAGATAGGACAGCCAGAAATTATCGTGGCAAATGCTGGAATTACTAAAGACACTCTGGTCTTACGTATGACTGACGAAGATTTCGAAAGTGTGATTGATGCTAACCTCACCGGCGCTTTTCGCGTTGCTAAGCGCGCCACCAAAGGTCTTCTGAAGTTAAAGCGTGGTCGTCTGATTTTTATCGGTTCAGTTGTCGGTGGGGTAGGAGCTGCCGGACAAGTGAACTATTCCGCTTCTAAGTCTGGGCTAGTTGGAATGGCTAGATCTTTTTCAAGAGAACTCGGTTCACGTGGCATCACTGCCAACGTTGTTGCCCCTGGATTTGTAGAGACAGATATGACGGCCGAACTTGATGAGAAGCGCCGGAGTGAAATCGCAGCACAGGTTCCGCTCGGTCGATTCTGTTCAGCACAGGAGATTGCAGATGTGGTGACATTTATTGCATCTGCCAAAGCTAGCTATATCACTGGTGCCATCATTCCGGTAGATGGCGGACTTGGAATGGGGCACTGAAGTGGGAATTTTAGAGGGCAAGAATATTTTGGTAACCGGTGTTCTCACTGATGGCTCGATCGCTTTTCATATCGCTCGCTTGGCACAAGAAGAAGGTGCGCAAGTTGTTCTTACAGGTTTTGGTCGCGGCCTTAGTCTGACAACTCGTATCGCAGGACGCCTGCCAAAGCCCGCTCCGATTATTGAACTAGACGTTACCAATCAGGAACATCTTGATGCGTTAGCAACAGAGGTAAAGAAGCATCTTCCACACCTTGATGGCGTTGTTCACTCGATTGGCTTTGCACCTGAAGCAGCACTAGGTGGCAACTTTCTCAATACTGCTTGGGAAGATGTGGCAACGGCGGTGCAGGTCTCTGCCTACTCTTTGAAATCACTGACAATGGCATGCCATCCGCTATTTAAAGATGGGGCATCTGTTGTCGGACTTGATTTTGATGCCCAAGTTGCCTGGCCAAAGTATGACTGGATGGGAGTTGCCAAAGCAGCCCTTGAATCCACATCTCGCTATCTCGCTCGCGATCTTGGAAAAGATAATGTCCGCATCAACCTCATTGCAGCAGGTCCGATTAGAACCATCGCAGCAAAGTCGATTCCTGGATTTAATGAATTTGAAAATGTCTGGAATGAGCGCAGTCCATTGAAGTGGGATGTTGCAGATCCAGTGCCGGCAGCGCAAGGCGCAGTTGCGCTACTCAGTGATTGGTTTCCAAAAACGACGGGCGAGATTATTCACGTCGATGGTGGCCTGCACGCGATGGGCTAAAGCCCCTTTCAAGCGAGGATTTTTCTATTTGCCCGCACTCGGGTAGCCTTTGCCTCAGACCAGTAGCCCACGGCTGCTGCAAGAGGAGCTCACCGCTCCCACCTCTACTGCTTCGGCGGATTGGTTTGTCGGATTTAAATCTAGGATTCTAGATTTATCTGCCTATGCGGTGCGCGAATTTTGCGGCAACTTGGATACACAAGTGAACCGAACATAGGAGCAGAAATCACAACAGAGCCCCGCATTAATGACCGTATCCGCACACCCCAAATTCGCCTCATCAATTACACAGGTGAGCAAGTTGGAGTTGTAGATATCGAAGCAGCGCTAGCTATGGCAGATGAAATCGGACTCGATCTCGTAGAGATTGCACCGGAAGCTAATCCGCCAGTTTGTAAGATCATGGACTTTGGAAAGTACAAGTACGAGATCGCACAAAAAGCTCGCGAAGCACGTCAGAACCAGACCCACATTGTGGTGAAGGAAGTGCGATTGACGCCAAAGATTGAGAATCACGACTACGAGACTAAACGCTCGTCAGTTGAAAAGTTTCTCAAAGGTGGCGACAAGGTGAAGATAACGATGAAGTTTCGTGGCCGTGAACAAACACGTCCAGAGCTCGGATTCAAACTCTTGCAACGTCTTGCAGAAGATGTGAAAGATATTGCTTTCGTTGAATTCGCCCCTAAGCAAGAGGGTCGACAGATGACGATGGTGTTGGGTCCGACGAAGAAGAAGACAGAAGTAGTAGCAGAGCAGAAGGCAGCGAAAGCTGCGAAGGAAAAAGCAGCCGAAGAAGCTGCTAAATAGTTTTACTCACGACGACGTAACAGGAGATAAGAAATGCCAAAGATGAAAACCCACAGTGGTGCGAAGAAGACCTTCCGCGTCACAGGTACCGGAAAGATCATGCACGAGCGTGCAGGCAAGCGCCACCTTTTGGAGCACAAGTCATCACGCGTTACTCGTCGTTTGAGCCAAGAGTCATCAGCTAAGTCAACCGTCACAATGACAGCCAAGCGCATGCTTGGTTTGAAGTAAGGGAGCGCCACTAAATGAGAGTCAAGCGCGGAGTACACGCAGCAAAGAAGCGTCGCACAACCCTTGAACGTGCCAGCGGATATCGCGGACAACGTTCACGTCTTTTCACAAAGGCGAAGGAGCAAGTTACGCACTCAATGGTTTATGCCTTCAACGATCGTAAAGATAAGAAGGGTGATTTCCGTCAGCTCTGGATTCAGCGCATCAATGCTGCATCCCGCGAGAACGGAATGACATACAACCGCTTCATCCAGGGTCTTAAGGCTTCCGGACTTGAAGTAGATCGTCGCGTTCTTTCAGATATCGCAACGAATGATCCAGCAGCATTTAAGGTTCTTGTCGACGTTGCTCGCAAGAACCTTCCAGCAGCCTAAGTTATCTAGAAACTAGGTTGTAGAGCCAATGATTGAGAGCCTTCACTCGCCGCATATCGCGCGAGTGAAGGCTCTTATTGGTTCTAAAGGGGCGAAAGAACGCCGCGAACAAGGACTCTTTGTGGCAGAGGGCGTGCAATGCACACGCGAGGCACTTACTTCTGCTGGGGGTCCAGAGATAAAAATTATTTACGCAACAGAGCAAGGACTCTCAAAGATTGCAGAACTTGACCTAGGTGCTGTTGAAATTGTTGAAGTCTCCGAGCCTGTTCTCAAGGCGATGTCAGATACCGTCTCACCACAAGGTCTCATCTCACTTTGTCATACCCCTGAGAACAGTATTTCCGAACTCGCACTTACGGGTAGCTCTACTGTTATCTATCTCCATGAGATCCAAGATCCTGGAAATGCCGGAACGATTCTTCGCACCGCAGATGCAATGGGAGTCACTGCTGTTGTTACTTCTCCTGATTCTGTCGATATGTATTCACCAAAAGTGGTTCGTTCAACCGCGGGTTCACTGTGGAACATCCCCGTATACGAGGGAGTGACTTTTCAAGCGCTAGCTTCCATCTTCCCTGACACCCAGAAGATTCTCCTTTCATCTCATGCATCGACATCGATTCTGGATCTGAAGATTGCGGGGGATTGCATTGCAGTCTTCGGCAATGAAGCCAGGGGAGTAGATGCAGCAGCCCTTGGCGCGGCTGTGACGGAAGTGACTATTCCAATGGCTGGCAATGCCGAAAGCCTTAATTTATCTGCAGCGGCATCAATCGTTATGTTCACCCTTTCGGCAAAGGTCGCAGGATAGAATCACGCCCATGAATCCGGCAGATGTAGCATCGTGGATAAGCGATGCGCAGAGCGCCTTTACCGCCGCCACGGATTTAGAACAACTTAAATCAGCTCGCCTGGCACACGCTGGCGATAAGTCACCGATAGCACTTGCTAGCAGAGCTCTCGGCACGCTCTCAGCCGATCAGAAAGCTTCCGTTGGAAAGATTATTGGGGAAGCTAAAGCAGAGATAGCAAAAGCGTTAGCGCAACAGACGGCAAAACTTGAGCAAGAGCGCGACTCCAGAGTTTTACTTGAAGAAATTGTCGATATCACTTTGCCGGTTCGTCGTGCGCACCGCGGGGGACTACATCCCATCTCAATCATTAAGAATGAGATTTCAGATTTCTTTATCGAGCAAGGTTTCTCAGTTGAAGAAGGGCCAGAACTTGAATCGGGTTGGCTTAACTTTGATGCCCTGAATATTCCGGCTGATCATCCTGCGCGCACAATGCAAGACACTTTCTTTATTGAGCCAATCGAGTCAGGGCTAGTTCTTCGCACGCACACATCACCAGTGCAGATTCGTACGATGTTGGCTCAAGAACCGCCTATCTATGTCATTTGTCCTGGTCGCACATTTCGTGCTGATGAACTAGATGCTACTCACAGCCCAGTTTTCCACCAGGTTGAAGGCCTCGTAGTTGATAAGGGAATCACGATGGCCCACCTGAAAGGAACCCTTGATAATTTTGCGCGACACATGTTTGGTCCCGATGTCACGACACGTTTGCGTCCGTCATTCTTCCCATTCACCGAACCGAGCGCTGAAGTCGATATCTTCTTCAACAATCGATGGATCGAATGGGGCGGATGCGGAATGGTCAACCCTAAAGTTCTGGCAACGTGTGGCATTGATACAGATGTCTACACTGGATTCGCATTTGGAATGGGACTCGAGCGCACGCTGATGGTTCGACATGGAATTACTGACATGCACGACATTGTGGAAGGCGACTTGAGATTCACTCGCCAGTTTGGGGTCGGACTCTAAATGCGCGCACCGTTATCGTGGATCAAGGAATTTGTTGAGATCCCGGCCTCCATTACCGCAGAACAAATCTCTGATGCCCTGATCCGCGTTGGTTTTGAAGTGGAAGAGATTATTCATCAGGGCGCAGACCTGACAGGCCCCTTGGTATTTGCCAAGGTATTAAGCATTGAAGAGATTACCGAGTTTAAGAAAGCCATTCGATATGTGGGTCTTGATTGTGGCGAGAAGCAGACCCGTTATGTCATTTGTGGGGCAACAAATTTTGCGGTTGGAGATTTGGTAGTCGCAGCTCTGCCGGGTGCAGTACTGCCAGGAGATTTCAAAATCGGTGCTCGTGAAACATACGGCAAAGTTTCCAACGGAATGATCTGTTCGGCCCGCGAACTTGGGATTGGAGATGACCACTCCGGAATCATGACATTTACAGAGGGATCAGTTGCGATCGGAGCCGATGCAATTGAAGCGCTATTAATCAATGATGTCATATTCGATGTCGCCGTCAATCCGGACCGTGGCTATGCCTTGAGTATCCGCGGCATTGCACGTGAGGTTGCTGGCTCGCTAGGTCTTTCATATACCGACCCAGTTGATGCACTTCGCACACTTAAATTTACTGACACAGGCAAGGGTGTGAGTGCAAAGATTGCCGACCCAGCAACTGCCTCGGTGTTTTACTTACGAACCCTTTCACACTTTGATGCCAAGGCCACAACTCCAATCTGGATGCGCAGAAGGATTGAAAAGATGGGCATGCGCTCTATCTCCTTGGTTGTAGATGTCACTAACTATGTGATGCTGGAATTGGGTCAGCCACTTCACGCCTTCGATAAATCAAAGATAAAGGGTGGCCTCACCATTAAGCGGGCGGGCAAGGCGCAACCATTTACCACTCTCGATGGTCAGGTGCGCCAATTAGATCCTGATGACCTTATGGTCTGCGATGACGAGCAACCACTTGCACTAGCTGGAACAATGGGTGGAGCGTTCTCAGAAATTTCAGAGACAACGACCGAGATAGCACTCGAAGCGGTTCGATTTGATCCAACCTGCGTTGCTAAGAATTCACGGCGGCACAAGCTTTCTTCGGAGGCCTCACGTCGTTTGGAACGAAGTGTGGATCCCTCCCTTGCACAATTTGCATCCGCTCGTTTCGTGCAGTTATTGACTGAAAATAGCCCAGCGCAACACGTAGCAACTGTGATTGCTGGCGAACCTCGATTTAGCCCCATGGTCGAAGTGGATCCGACATATATCTCTCGCATTATGGGTGTAGATGTGGCCCCTGCTGAAATAGTCAAGATTCTTCGCACCATTGGATGTGAAGTGAACGAAAAGACTTTCGAAGTAAATCCTCCATCTTGGCGTGCTGATTTACTCGGCCAAGCAGATTTCACGGAAGAAATTGCTCGCATGGTTGGCTTTGACAAGATTCCGTCGATTCTTCCGCCACGACCAAAGCACGCATCACTCACTCATTCCCAGAAGCGTCGTCGCGCAGTTTCGATGATGCTAGCTAGTCGGGGTTTGGCTGAAGTTCAAACTTTTCCCTTCACCAACCAAGAAACAATTGAGGCGTTGGGCTTCCTGGGTGAGCGCGCATCGACATATCGCATTGCAAATCCGATGTCGGAAGAGTTACCGTTGCTGCGAGTACACATGGTCCCAGGATTGTTGGAAGTCGCGCAGCGCAATATCAGCAGAGGTGCAAAAGACTTTGCAATCTTTGAGATGGGATCTATTTTCCGAGGGGTCCAAAAACTGGTGCCGATGATCTCACCAGTGCTAGGTCAAAAACCGAGTTCGGAGGAGATTGCATCTATTTACGCCAGTTTGCCACCACAGGCTTTCCACGTTGCGGGGCTACTGGTTGGAAAAGTGGAGAACGAGGACTGGCAAGGTAAACCACGTTCTTACACCTGGCAGGACGCAATCGCATTTGCGCAGGAAGTCCTGCAGCTGTGCAATCACTCTTGGACAATAAAGCGTTCGGATATTGCGCCGTGGCATCCTGGCCGTTGCGCTGAATTACTCATTGACGGCAAACCTGTTGCCCATGCGGGCGAACTTCATCCAAGGATCGTAGAGATGTATGGTCTTCCTGAACGTTCCTCAGCTTTTGCAGTTGCACTCAATGCGTTGCCAGATTCACCTTTGGTCCGTCCCTCTACCGTGGGCACTATGCCGGCTGCGCTCCAAGATGTGGCGCTGATTATCGATGCATCGGTCTCAGCGCTAGAGGTCGAGCAGGCGCTGCGGGCAGGTGCGGGCGAGCTCCTAGAATCAATCTCGCTCTTTGACCGCTACGACAAAATAGGTGACGGCAAGATTTCTTTGGCCTTCTCCTTAGTTTTCCGAGCTGCGGACCGCACCCTCACGGGGGCAGAAGTCAGCGCGCTGCGAGATTCAGCGGTGAAATCAGCGGAGAAAGCTACTGGCGCAGTTCTGCGTACTGCATAAATATGCACATCCGTGCATAAATATGCTATAGTGAGATTATGAAAACTGGGATTATCGGCGGCAGTGGATATGCAGGAGGAGAACTCCTGCGGCTGCTAGCTGGGCACCCACATTTTCAGGTAGCCGCTGTTGCGGCTCATTCCAATGCGGGGGAGTTGATTACTTCGATTCATCCACAACTTAGAAGTTATGAAAATCAGAAGTTCATTGCCTTCTCAGCCGAAGCATTTACCGATTGCCAGCTGATCTTTCTTGCACTGCCACATGGAGAATCTTCGAAGATAATTTCGCAACTTCCTAAGGGAGCAAAGATTGTTGATTTAGGTGCGGATTACAGATTAAGCGATGCCCAGCAGTGGGAGAAGTATTACGGTGGCACACACGCCGGGACCTGGAGCTATGGGCTAGCTGATATCGCGCAGTACAAGAGCGCAATTGCACAGGCGCAATACGTTGCAAACCCAGGATGCTATGCGACAGCTATCGCACTGGGAGCCGCACCGGCTTCTAGTATCGCTGATCTCTCTGATTGCGTGGTCGTGGCTGCATCAGGAACAACTGGCGCCGGCAGAAATGCAAAGGTAAATCTACTCGCCAGTGAGGTTTCAGGGTCTCTGAGTTCCTACAAATTCGGTGGAACACATCAACACACCCCTGAAATCGAAGAGACGTTGAGCAAAATTAGTGGGCAAGATGTGAAGATTTCTTTCACTCCAGTCTTGGCTCCGATGCCAAGAGGAATCCTGGCAACGGTTACTGCCAAGCTGACCAAGAAGATTACCTCTGAAGAGGCACATCAGCTTTATAGCGATTATTTTGCAGATTCAGCATTTGTTTCAGTGCTTGAATTTGTAGTCATGCCAAAGACATCAGCTGTTTTGGGATCCAATAATGTGCAGATGCAGGTTGCAGTTGACGCTCACACCTCAAGACTTGTTGTTTCAGTAGCGATAGATAATCTAGGTAAGGGCGCCGCGGGGCAAGCTATTCAAAACGCCAACATCATGTGTGGTTTTGCTGAGACTGCCGGACTCGATTTCGATGGGATTGGCGCGTGATTATCGTGAAGTTCGGTGGCCATGCGATGTCGGATTCACATGGTGAATTTGCGCAAGCTATTGCAGATGCCATCTCTCAGGGGGTCGAGATCGTGATTGTTCATGGTGGTGGGCCACAAATTGGTTCGGCACTTGAATCAGCTGGGATTACAACGGAATTTATCGGCGGATTTCGCGTCACCACCCCTGAGGTTTTCCAGATCGTTGAGAGAGTGTTAGCAAAAGAGATTGGTCCTGCCGTTGCACAGTCCCTATGCAGCCACGGAATCAAAGCGGTTGCTATCTCTGGTCGGGATTCTAAAACGCTGATTGCAGAGAAGTTGACCACTTTAGTAGATGGAACAAGAGCTGATTTAGGTCTTGTCGGAACTGTTATTGAAGTGAACCCCGAAAAGATTCAAACACTAGTGACACAAGGAAGCGTGCCAGTCATTTCACCCGTAGCAACGGATGCACTTGGCACACATGGATTTAACGTCAATGCTGATATCGCAGCGGCGGCAATCGCAGGTGCGTTAGAAGCCCAATGGCTGATCATCATGACTGATGTCGAGGGAATCTATCGGAATTGGCCGGATAAGGATTCATTAATCTCAGAGATTTCTGTGGAAGAGTTGCAAGGGATTAAATCTACATTTGCAGATGGGATGGCCCCCAAGGTGCAATCTTGCTTAGATGCCATTGGCGCAGGTGCACATGCGGTGCGGATTATTGATGGCAGAAACCCCGAGGCCCTGAAGAGCGCACTCCTTGGCGTTGGCGGAACGTTGGTCTTCGCATGAAGCGTTGGATAAATTCACTTCAAGATAATTACGGAACTCCTTCCATCGAGTTAGTCTCTGGAAAAGGTTCATATGTCAAAGATGCCCAAGGCAAGCTGTACCTAGATTTTTTGGCTGGCATCGCCACTAATGTTTTGGGCCATGGCCATCCTGCAATTGTGAAAGCTGTGACAAAACAGGTTTCTACATTGGGTCATGTGAGTAATTTCTATGCCCACCCTAATGTGCTGCAATTGGCTGAGAAACTACAGAAGTTCACCGGTGATAAGTCAGCACGAGTCTTCTTCTGCAATTCTGGCGCGGAAGCAAATGAGGCGGCCCTGAAGCTAAGTCGTCGCACGGGTAGAACTAGCGTTGTTGCAACGAAGGAATCTTTCCACGGTAGAACGATGGGCGCGCTATCACTCACCGGTCAGCCATCAAAACGAAATCCATTTAAGCCGTTACTTCGCGGGATCTCCCACGTCACCTTCGGTGATTCACGTGCGATGAAGCGAAAGATCAATAAGAGAACTGCCATGGTAATTGTCGAACCCATCATGGGCGAAGCCGGGGTCATTGTCCCGCCTGCTAATTACTTACAAGATGTTCGTAGATATTGCGATGAGAACGGTGCTCTCCTCGTCTTCGACTGCGTGCAGACAGGGATGGGTCGCACCGGTGACTGGTTTGGCTATGAGTATTCAGGTGTTAAGCCCGATGTGATTACCTTGGCTAAAGGCTTAGGAGGAGGACTCCCACTTGGAGCGATGATCGCACTTGGTCCTGCCTCTCATCTTTTTAAAGCCGGCGATCACGGTTCAACTTTTGGTGGAAATCCGATTGCAACGGCGGCAGCACTTGCCGTGATTTCCGCAATCGAAAAAGAAAAGATTCTCATCCATGTTAATGAAGTGAGTTCCTATCTTTTTGCCGAACTCGCTCTTGTTCCGGGTGTTACCGAGGTACGAGGAGCAGGGCTACTGATTGGACTTACCCTGGATCAGGGATGTGCGAAGGAGCTTGTGAAGAAGAGCCAAGAGCTGGGGCTACTGATTAATGCACCGAGTGAATCAATTATTCGTATTGCGCCAGCTCTGAATATTTCATTACGTGATGCAAAGAAGTTTGTAACGATATTCACTGCAGCCCTAGCGCAGGTGCGTCATGGCTAGTGTGAGCGCACGGAGAGCAAAGGCGATTTCGCTGATTAAGGGCGGGCTCATTCATTCCCAATCTGATCTAGTGAAAGAGCTGAAAAAGGCTGGCTTTGCAGTTACCCAAGCCACCGCTAGCCGTGACCTGGAAGAGATCGGCGCTGTACGGGGCAGATCAGCCACGGGCGATTCGGTCTACACGATCTCGTCTTCAGGTGAGGCTTCACTTTCGCGTTCTATGCCGCTGCCTTCCGAACTAATTCTCTCTGTCGAATCGAGTGGAAATCTAGCGGTTATTCACACTCCACCCGGGGGAGCACAATTGCTTGCAAGTTCACTCGATCACTCTGGAATATCTTCCATTATTGGAACAATCGCAGGTGACGACACGGTCTTAGTTGTCGCTAGAAAAGCAAGCGGTGGGGCGCAACTAGCGAAAGAATTACTCTCATACGGGCAAGTCAAGAAGGTTAGAGGGAGAAAATAATGGCGCTCTGGGGCGGAAGGTTTTCGCAGTCTCCGGCGGAGGCTGTATTTGCGCTCTCACAAAGTGTGCAATTTGATTGGCGTTTGGCTCCTTATGATCTTCGTTCATCACTTGCCCATCTGTCGGTACTAGAAAGCAGTGGGCTTCTTGATAAGAAGGTGGCTGCAGCAATTCGAAAGGCTTTAGAAGAGCTAGTTGCGGAAGTGGCTTCCGGAAAGTTCACCTATCTTGCAACTGATGAAGATGTTCATAGCGCCTTAGAACGCGGTCTTACTAAAAAACTTGGTGAAATCGGAGGCGCACTACGCGCCGGTAGATCACGTAATGATCAGGTGGCAACAGATCTGCGACTTTATGCCATGGATGCGATGATTTCGATTGCTTTATCAATAGCCGAACTGCAAGAAGCCCTGATAGCAAAAGCAACCGAATACTCGGATGCTCCGGCTCCCGGATTTACTCACCTGCAACATGCACAGCCCGTGCTCTTTGGGCATGAGATTGCAAAGCATGTGCACGCATTTGCGCGAGATCTAGATCGTATTCAAGATTGGCTCACTCGCACATCTGTCAGCCCACTTGGCTCAGGTGCACTGGCTGGATCATCCTTGCCGTTAGCACCGGAGGTCACTGCGAAAGTACTTGGTTTTACATCCAGTGCCGCTAATTCAATTGATGCCGTATCTGATCGTGATTTTGTTGCCGAAGCGCTATTCATTCTCTCCATGGTGGGAGTTCATCTCTCACGAATCGGTGAAGAATGGTGCATCTGGTCGACCACTGAATTTGGTTGGGCACGAGTATCAGATGCTTACTCCACTGGTTCCTCCATCATGCCGCAGAAGAAAAACCCGGATATGGCAGAGCTTGCACGTGGCAAGTCAGGTCGTCTGATTGGAAATCTCACTGGCGTTCTTGCCATGCTCAAAGGTCTGCCCTTTGCATATAACCGCGATCTGCAAGAAGATAAAGAGCCACTCTTTGATTCCATTGATACCGTCTTGCTCGTTCTTCCGGCAGTGACCGGGATGGTGGCAACTACTGAATTCGATCGCGAGAAGATGGCACTTGCCGCACCTCTTGGTTTTTCACTTGCAACTGAAATTGCTGATTACTTGGTCAGGGCACACATCCCATTTTCGCAAGCACATGAAGCTGCTGGCAAATGTGTTGCACTCTGTGAATCATCTGGCCGCCAACTTCACCAGCTCACCGATGATGAGTTTGCAAAGATTCATCCAGCGCTCAAAGGCGATGTTCGAGATGTGCTCACTGTGCAGGGCGCACTTGCATCTCGTACGACACGTGGTGGCACCGCACCCTCTGCGCTAGCGCAACAATTGAGTGAGGCAAAAAGTTCTCTGGAAAAGACTCGCAGCGAATTCACTGCCGCAGCCAAAGCATTTTCGACCATGATGGGTGCGTGAGAACAGTGACTTACGATTTGTTAGATGACCTTAAGTGGCGTGGGCTTATTGCTCAGACAACAGACGAGGTCGAGCTGCGTAAGGCGCTAGCCAAGCCAATTACGCTCTATGTGGGCTTTGATCCGACGGCGCCGAGCATCCATGTGGGAAACCTCGTTGTTCTCTTTGTTCTACGCCGCTTTCAACTAGCTGGCCACAACCCGCTTCCGCTGGTTGGGGGAGCCACTGGCTTGGTGGGTGATCCCAGCGGTAAAAATGAAGAACGCACGCTGAATACAACTGAAGTTGTAGGGCAGTGGGTCGATCGTATAAAGGGGCAGCTTTCAAAGTTCATGGACTTTGAGTCGAGCAAGAATCCGGCAGTGATGGTCAATAACCTGGACTGGACTGCGCCCATGTCGGCCATTGAGTTCTTACGCGACATTGGAAAGCACTTTAGCGTTAATCAAATGCTGAATAAGGATGCGGTTTCATCTCGACTTGAAAAAGATGGCATTTCTTACACTGAGTTTTCATATCAAGTTCTCCAGTCGATGGATTACTTAGAACTTTACAAGCGCTATAACTGCACACTGCAAATAGGTGGCTCTGATCAATGGGGAAATATCACCGCTGGTCTAGATCTGATTCGACGTGTTGAAAGTGCAAGTGCGCATGCACTGACCGTGCCACTACTGACAAAAGCGGATGGAACTAAATTTGGTAAGACAGCCGGCGGAAGTGTGTGGCTCGATCCAGAGATGACCTCGCCATACGCCTTCTTCCAGTATTGGTTGAACTCTGATGATAATGATGTCATCAATTTCCTTAAGGTGTTTTCATTTAAATCACGCACCGAGATAGAAGCACTCGAATCAGCACACACCGCAAACCCTGGTGCACGCGAAGCTCATCGAGAACTTGCTAGAGAACTCACCTCACTTGTTCATAGCCCCGAGATTGCAGCACGTGTTGAAGAAGCTGCCCGCGCACTCTTTGGTCAAGGTGATCTTGCAACACTGGATGAATCAACGCTGGCATCAGCTTTGGCGGAACTTCCACATACGCGAATTGAAAAGGGAGCCGAGATACCCACTTGGGTGGATTTGTTGGTGGCCACCGGTGTGGTTGATTCAAAATCTGCTGCTCGTCGGATCGTTAAAGAAGGTGGCGCATATCTCAATAATGAGAAGGTGGTTGGCGAAGATTTCCGTCTTCAAAAAACTGACTTTTTATGCGGAAAATATGCAGTTTTGCGGAAAGGCAAGCGAGACCTGGCGGCGGTAGAGCTCGGATAGCCGTTTGGGTGAAATCTCAAAAACGCCACTTTTTACGCATAAATGCTGCAATTTTTCACTGTTTTTAACTAAGCGATTATGTATATTTTCGGCCAATTAGACGGATTTGACCCCTAGGGGAGCGCCCCCTATAGTTACGCTCCTTGCTGTGGAACGGACTCAAACGAGGTCGTACAGCATTTCCCCAAATCTAGGCCATTTTGCCCGTTTTGACGCGTGCGAAGCCATGGACTAGATTTGGCGGTCTGCCCTGAAAAGCCGGAGAAATCCAGCGATGCAGTGCGCATCCGTACCTTGAGAACTCAACAGCGTGCCATAAGTCAATGCCAGAGAATGGTGTTAATTCGCCATTCTCTAAATAAATACTTCAATGAAGTATGTACCAGATGCTATTTATAGCTTCTGGAATACTCGTTGAATTCCTTTGGTAAAGACAAAATAAACGACAGTTTGTTTGTCTCGTAAGCCATGAAAAAAACTTTCTATGGAGAGTTTGATCCTGGCTCAGGACGAACGCTGGCGGCGTGCTTAACACATGCAAGTCGAGCGATGAAACACCTTCGGGTGTGAATTAGCGGCGAACGGGTGAGGAACACGTGAAGAATCTGCCTTCAACTCTGGGATAACTCCGGGAAACCGGGGCTAATACCGGATATGAGCCTTGATCGCATGATCGGGGCTGGAAAGTTTTTCGGTTGAAGATGACTTCGCGGCCTATCAGCTTGTTGGTGAGGTAATGGCTCACCAAGGCGACGACGGGTAGCCGGCCTGAGAGGGCGACCGGCCACACTGGGACTGAGACACGGCCCAGACTCCTACGGGAGGCAGCAGTGGGGAATATTGGGCAATGGAGGAAACTCTGACCCAGCGACGCCGCGTGAGGGATGAAGGCCTTCGGGTTGTAAACCTCTTTCAGTAGGGAAGAAGCGAAAGTGACGGTACCTACAGAAGAAGCACCGGCTAACTATGTGCCAGCAGCCGCGGTAATACATAGGGTGCAAGCGTTGTCCGGAATTATTGGGCGTAAAGAGCTCGTAGGTGGTTCGATACGTCGGATGTGAAAATCAGGGGCTCAACCCCTGACCTGCATCCGATACGGTCGAGCTGGAGTTTGGTAGGGGAGACTGGAATTCCTGGTGTAGCGGTGGAATGCGCAGATATCAGGAGGAACACCGATGGCGAAGGCAGGTCTCTGGGCCAATACTGACACTGAGGAGCGAAAGCGTGGGGAGCGAACAGGATTAGATACCCTGGTAGTCCACGCCGTAAACGGTGGGCGCTAGTTGTGCGAACCTTCCACGGTTTGTGCGACGCAGCTAACGCATTAAGCGCCCCGCCTGGGGAGTACGATCGCAAGATTAAAACTCAAAGGAATTGACGGGGCCCCGCACAAGCAGCGGAGCATGCGGCTTAATTCGACGCAACGCGAAGAACCTTACCAAGGCTTGACATATACAGGAATACGGCAGAGATGTCGTAGCCGCAAGGTCTGTATACAGGTGGTGCATGGTTGTCGTCAGCTCGTGTCGTGAGATGTTGGGTTAAGTCCCGCAACGAGCGCAACCCTCGTTCTGTGTTGCCAGCATTTAGTTGGGGACTCACAGGAGACTGCCGGGGTTAACTCGGAGGAAGGTGGGGATGACGTCAAATCATCATGCCCCTTATGTCTTGGGCTGCACGCATGCTACAATGGCTGGTACAAACGGCTGCGATACCGCAAGGTGGAGCGAATCCGATAAAGCCAGTCTCAGTTCGGATTGGGGTCTGCAACTCGACCCCATGAAGTCGGAGTTGCTAGTAATCGTAGATCAGCAACGCTACGGTGAATACGTTCCCGGGGCTTGTACACACCGCCCGTCACATCACGAAAGTCGGTAACACCCAAAGTCAGTGGCCCAACCGTAAGGAGGGAGCTGCCAAAGGTGGGATCGGTGATTGGGATGAAGTCGTAACAAGGTAGCCGTACCGGAAGGTGCGGCTGGATCACCTCCTTTCTAAGGAGCATCGAGTAGCGAAGTTAATAGTTAACTTCATTTAACTACTCGGCTCATTGTGGAGCATTGACTTAGGTTTATTTAAGATTTCGCAATTAGTACAGCCCTTTGGGGAGTGGAAAATTAGCGTTTATCAAATTTCAACTAGGCACGTTGTTGGGTCCTGAGGGGACGGCTAGCGCCAAACCTCTGGACTTAATAAGAAGAGATACTGCTTAACACTTCTGTTTAATTACAGATGTTAAGGAAGTCTCAACTCTTATTGAGTACCGCCCGTATTTTGAGAACTACACAGTGGACGCGAGCATCTTTGTGGAAAAATTATTAAGCGCACATGGCGGATGCCTTGGCATCAGAAGCCGATGAAGGACGTAGTAGGCTGCGATAAGCCTCGGGGAGTTGTCAAACGAACTTTGATCCGAGGATTTCCGAATGGGGAAACCCAGCTGGAGTAATGTCCAGTTATTTCTATCTGAATATATAGGGTAGATAAAGGGAACGTGGGGAAGTGAAACATCTCAGTACCCACAGGAAGAGAAAACAACCGTGATTCCGTTAGTAGTGGCGAGCGAAAACGGAAGAGGCCAAACCAATACTGTGCCAAGCCGGCAGGCGTTGCAGTATCGGTGTTGTGGGACCAGTTAGATTGGACTGCCGTTCAATCAAAGAGTCAGAAATTAATTAAGTAGATGAATGGCGTGGGAAAGCCAGTCATAGAGGGTGAGAACCCCGTAGTCGAAACTTAGTTAACTCTTTATTGGTATCCCAAGTAATACCGAACTCGAGGAATTCGGTATGAATCTGGCGGGACCACCCGCTAAGCCTAAATACTCTCTGATGACCGATAGCGGACTAGTACCGTGAGGGAAAGGTGAAAAGAACCCCGTAAGGGGAGTGAAATAGAATCTGAAACCGTGTGCGTACAAGCCGTTGGAGCGACGTAAGTTGTGACAGCGTGCCTTTTGAAGAATGAGTCTACGAGTTAGTGTCGTGTTGCAAGGTTAACCCGTCGAGGGGAAGCCGTAGCGAAAGCGAGTCTGAATAGGGCGTTTGAGTAGCACGATCTAGACCCGAAGCGAGGTGATCTACGCATGGCCAGGTTGAAGCGCGGGTAAGACCGCGTGGAGGACCGAACCCACTAATGTTGAAAAATTAGGGGATGAGCTGTGTGTAGGGGTGAAAGGCCAATCAAACTTCGTGATAGCTGGTTCTCTCCGAAATGCATTTAGGTGCAGCGTTGCGTGTTTCTTACCGGAGGTAGAGCTACTGGATGGTCGAGGGGTCCTACAAGATTACCAACATCAGCCAAACTCCGAATGCCGGTAAGTGAGAGCGCAGCAGTGAGACTGTGGGGGATAAGCTTCATGGTCGAGAGGGAAACAACCCAGAATAGCAACTAAGGTCCCAAAGCCTGTGCTAAGTGGAAAAGGATGTGAAGTCGCATAGACAACCAGGAGGTTGGCTTAGAAGCAGCCACCCTTAAAAGAGTGCGTAATAGCTCACTGGTCAAGTGATTTCGCGCCGACAATGTAACGGGGCTCAAGCACAGCACCGAAGTTCTATCATTCAAGCACTATCCCGGTCGCAAGATCCAGGAGCTTGGATGGGTAGGAGAGCGTTGTGTGACTGGTGAAGCGGCAGAGGAATCTAGCCGTGGAAGTCACACAAGTGAGAATGTAGACATGAGTAGCGAGAGAGGGGTGAGAAACCCCTCCGCCGAAAGACCAAGGGTTCCTGGGCCAGGCTAATCCGCCCAGGGTAAGTCGGGACCTAAGGCGAGGCCGTCAGGCGTAGTCGATGGACAACTGGTTGATATTCCAGTACTCGCTTATTTTCGCCCAGGACGAATCAACTAATGCTAAGGCCGTGAAGTTGATCTGGCTTTTGTCAGATTGATGGAACCGCTGACCCGGTGTTGTAGTAGTTCAGCAATGGTGTGACACAGGAAGGTAGTCCAGCCCGGGCGATGGTTGTCCCGGGGTAAGGTCGTAGGGCGTTACGTAGGCAAATCCGCGTAACACATGCCTGAGAGCTGATGCCGAGCCGTAAGGTGAAGTGGATAATCCTATGCTGTCAAGAAAAGCATCTAGCGAGAAAATAAGTGACCCGTACCCGAAACCGACACAGGTGGTCAGGTAGAGAATACCAAGGCGATCGAGATAATTATGGATAAGGAACTCGGCAAAATGCCCCCGTAACTTCGGGAGAAGGGGGGCCCTTTGACGTGTAGGAGTTTTCCTCCGAAGCGTTGGAAGGCCGCAGAGACCAGGCTCAAGCGACTGTTTACCAAAAACACAGGTCCGTGCGAAGTAGCAATACGATGTATACGGACTGACGCCTGCCCGGTGCTGGAAGGTTAAGGGGACTGGTTAGCCGCAAGGCGAAGCTGAGAACTTAAGCCCCAGTAAACGGCGGTGGTAACTATAACCATCCTAAGGTAGCGAAATTCCTTGTCGGGTAAGTTCCGACCTGCACGAATGGCGTAACGACTTGAGCGCTGTCTCATCCGTAAACTCGGCGAAATTGCATTACGAGTAAAGATGCTCGTTACGCGCAGAAAGACGGAAAGACCCCGGGACCTTTACTATATCTTGATATTGGTGTTCGGAACGGTTTGTGTAGCATAGGTGGGAGACTTTGAAGCGGGCACGCCAGTGTTTGTGGAGTCATCGTTGAAATACCACTCTGATCGTTTTGAACTTCTAACCTCGGTCCGTAATCCGGATCAGGGACAGTGTCTGGTGGGTAGTTTGACTGGGGCGGTCGCCTCCTAAAAAGTAACGGAGGCGCTCAAAGGTTCCCTCAACCTGGTTGGTAATCAGGTGTCGAGTGTAAGTGCACAAGGGAGCTTAACTGTGAGACAGACATGTCGAGCAGGTGCGAAAGCAGGAACTAGTGATCCGGCGGTGGCTTGTGGAAGCGCCGTCGCTCAACGGATAAAAGGTACCCCGGGGATAACAGGCTGATCTTGCCCAAGAGTCCATATCGACGGCAAGGTTTGGCACCTCGATGTCGGCTCGTCTCATCCTGGGGCTGGAGTAGGTCCCAAGGGTTGGGCTGTTCGCCCATTAAAGAGGCACGCGAGCTGGGTTCAGAACGTCGTGAGACAGTTCGGTCCCTATCTTCTGTGCGCGTAAGAAACTTGAGAAGGGCTGACCCTAGTACGAGAGGACCGGGTCGGACGAACCTCTGGTGTGTCGGTTGTTCCGCCAGGAGCACCGCCGATTAGCTACGTTCGGAAGGGATAACCGCTGAAAGCATCTAAGCGGGAAGCTCGCTTCAAGATTAGGTTTCTCATTGGTTTACCAAGTAAGGCCCCCAGGAGACTACTGGGTTGATAGGGTGGAAGTGGAAGAGTCGTAAGACTTGGAGCTGACCACTACTAATAGGCCGAGGATTTAACTACAAAGTTGCTACGCGTCCACTGTGTGGTTCTCGAGATACGGTCGAGAACCACAAATAAGGAGATCTTCTTCAATGAAGATCAGACTTCTTAGTTGTGAGTTCATGTCCAAAACTCAATAGCGTTTCGGCAACCATAGCGTGAGGGAAACACCCGGTCCCATTCCGAACCCGGAAGTTAAGCCTTACAGCGTCGATGGTACTGCACGGGTGACCTTGTGGGAGAGTAGAACGTTGCCGGACTTCTTTTATAAAAAGGGGCGCTTATTCGTAAGCGCCCCTTTTTTATTTCTCAAGAAGTTAGAATGATTCAGATAATTAAGGAGATTTAGCTATGGAAGAGCGTCCACGTAATAACAGCGGTCGTCCATCTTCCGGTCGTCCATCTTCTGACCGCCCAGCTCGTGGTGGTCGCACAGAGCGTCCAGGGGCTCCCCGAAAGGTCTCTGAAGGTCGTGAAGTCAGCGATCCACGCGGGTTTCGGGCCCCTCCCCAAGAACGAGACCAATCACGTATTCGCCCCCGAATTTTTGAACCAGATATTCCAGAAGATGTCACCGGTGAAGAGTTAGAAAAAAGTGTTCGCGCCGAACTATTAAGTTTGTCAGCAGAAAATGCCAAGGTTGTTGCGCGACATATGGTCTGTGTCAATCTTTATATGGATGCTGATCCGGAATTAGCACATAAGCACGCTGTTGCCGCGGCCCATCACGCCGGGCGTTTAGCAGTTGTCCGCGAGACAGCCGGTTATGCCGCCTATCGCGCGGGCCATTATGAAATTGCACTAAAAGAATTACGGGCTGCCAACCGAATTTCTGGTGATGTCTCGATGTGGCCGGTCATGGCCGATTGCGAACGAGGCCTTGGTAACCCACTGAAAGCGTTGAGTTTGGCTGGTTCGCCAGAGGTGAAACGACTTGATAAGGCAGAAGAGATTGAGATGCGCATTGTGGCATCCGGTGCTCGTCGTGATTTGGGTGAAGTAGATGCCGCCGTTGTCACTTTGCAATGTAAGGAACTCAAGAATGAAAGTGATGAGTGGGCGGTGCGCTTGCGTTATGCCTATGCCGATGCGCTGGAAGCTGCCGGAAGGTTAGCGGAAGCTTCCGAATGGTTTAGCAAGTGCGCAGCTATCGATCATGAGGAATCTACTGATGCACAAGAGCGGGCAGCGAAATAATTATCCACATCAGCAAGTAATCGGCAAGAAAGTGACATAGCCATCAATCATCATCGCGTCTTAACAATTCGCATGAAGGGCTCACGATGTCACCAGTTGCTAAAGCTGCCACCAAAAAGAAGTCAGTTAAAAAAGTAGTCTCAGATGATATTGAGATTGATTACTCGCTCAACGATCTCTTGCTTCGAGGTCGGGTATCGGCGCAAGCCACGAGTAAAGAATTGCCCAGTGGCGATAAAGTCGTTGAATTTAGGCTCATCATTACTCGATCCGAACGAGAGGGTGTCGACACTCTTGATATTGCCGCATGGAGTGCCAAGAGTCGCAAGATTGCCCTGACACTGCAAGGCGATGAGTGGATTGAAGTCTCAGGTTCGATTCACAGACGGTTTTGGCAGAGCCCTACCGGCGTTGCTAGCCGTTGGCAGATTGAGGCCGATGAAATCCTGCGTCTTTAGCTTGAGCGCGGTGGGCAGGTAAAATCGCTACGCTAAGGCTATGGCTAAGACCCAACCGTCGGAATTCTTTTCCACCTTAAAGAGTTACGCCCAGAAGCTTTCCGATGGAGAGCGCACGCCGGCCGAAGTAGCCGCAGCGCTCAATGACTGGGCCAAGGAGAGCGCCGATTCAGTGAAGGGTCGAATCCATGATGAGGTCGAGGCCGCGGTTTTGAAGATGGGCTTTGTTAAGCGCGAAGAGTTCGATGAACTTGCTAAAGAGGTAAAACGTTTGAAGAAGGCGCAATCAAAGAAATCTGATGGCAAGAAATCGGCGACGAAGAAGAAGGAAAGTAGAAAATGAGCGAAGAAGAGTTAGATTTAGTGCAAAAGGTTCGGGAAGAACTTGAAGAGATTGAAGTCAGTGATATCTCAGAGCACTCTGCTCGTTTTGAAGCACTCCATGAAAAATTGCAAGAGTCACTTAAGTCAATCGATAATCTCTAGTAAACAGCCATGAAAACTCGTTTAGATGCCGAACTCGTTCGTCGCGAACTAGCACGCTCGCGTGAGCATGCGGCAGATCTAATTGAGTCTCGTTCTGTTCTAGTCGGTGGAATTCCAGCAACAAAACCAGCTTCGCAAGTTGATGCCGAGACCTCCATAGTTCTACAAGGTGATCGAGATGATTTTGTCTCGCGCGGTGGCCACAAGTTAGCCGGCGCCTTGGATGTCTTTACCGGGGTAGAGATCGATGGGCGCACATGTCTTGATGCGGGGGCTTCAACTGGTGGATTCACAGATGTCTTATTGCGACGCGGGGCAAAACTCGTAGTTGCCGTTGATGTCGGTTATGGCCAGCTGGCATGGGGGCTACGACAAGATCCGCGAGTGAAAATCCTTGATCGCACAAATATTCGCCACCTTACCGGTGATCAAATCGCTGAAGATATCGATCTCGTGGTTGCAGACCTTTCCTTCATTTCACTTTCCTTGGTCTTGCCAGCGCTGGCTGCAGTCTCAAAGCCCGATGCCGATTTTGTATTAATGGTGAAACCTCAGTTTGAGGTGGGTCGTGAAAAGTTGGGTGCTGGTGGTGTTGTGCGAGATCCTGCTTTGCGGAGAGCTGCAGTTCTAGATGTTGCAGAGTCTGCCTACGATGTTGGACTCGGAACGTTAGGAATCGCCGCAAGTCCACTTCCAGGCCCTGCTGGCAATGTTGAATATTTCCTATGGTTACGACGTGGTGCACCTGAAATTAATGAAACAGCACTGGACGATGCGATTGCTGCAGGTCCGGAATAATGAGTATTCGTAACGTCGCATTTCTTGTCAATCCATCTCGCCCGGAAGCGATTAGCGCTGCTGGTGAGTTAGCCCCGCTTCTTTTCTCAGCTGGATTTTCACTTTACACAATTTCCGATATTGATATCGAAGGGATTAAGAAGGTTGCCGCGGAAGATCTACCCGAGATTGAATTAGCAGTAGTACTGGGTGGCGATGGAACAATTCTTCGCGCGGCTGAGGTAACCCTTACCCGCAAGATTCCGCTGCTTGGTATTAACTTGGGAAATGTTGGATTCCTGGCTGAAGTAGATCGCCCAACAATTAAAGCGATAGCACAGAGCATTATTGATAAGAGTTATGTCAGTGAGAACCGGATGGTTCTTCAATTCGAGATTGAACGTGGCGGCAAAGTTGTTTCAACTGGCTGGGCGCTCAATGAAGTAACTGTTGAACGAGATGCCACCACAATGGTTGAACTCTTCGTTGAAATTGATCGTCGCCCTTTATCGCACTGGGGCTGCGATGGAGTCATTTGCTCAACCCCAACTGGCTCAACTGCCTACGCATTTAGCGCCGGTGGTCCAGTTTTATGGCCTGAGATTGAAGCTTTGGTGCTATTACCAATATCGGCTCACGCACTCTTTGCAAGACCGATGGTTGTTTCTCCGAAGTCAGAGATCATCATTACCGTGGAGTCATCAGCTGCTTTGTTATCAGCTGACGCTCTTCGTAAGACACCATTGCAGTTAGGTGATCGAGTAATCATCACTCGTGATGAGCGCACTATTATGTTATCGCACGTGTCATCAACGCTCTTCACCGACCGCCTGGTTGCAAAGTTCAAGCTTCCCATTGAAGGTTGGCGCGGTGAGTGAACGCTCCTTCCTAGAAGAGATATCAATTCGAAATCTCGGAGTTATCGAACAATCAGAACTGGAATTAGGTCCAGGGCTAAATGTCCTCACCGGTGAAACTGGCGCCGGCAAGACAATGATTCTGACCGCACTGTCATTAGTCCTTGGTGGAAAGAGTGATAGCGCACTAGTAAGACACGGTGCGGATCGACTCAGTGCATCAGCAACCTTCTCTATCGCTTCATCGCAGGTTCAGGGGTTAGAGGAGTTAGGTGCCCAACTTGATGACAACTCACTGATCATCTCGCGCACTGTAAATGCGGATGGGAAAAGCAAAGCAGTCTGTGGGGGAGTCACGGTTCCGGCTGGAACGTTGGCCACTATCTCCCAGAACCTCATTGAGATTCATGGCCAGTCAGCTAATGCCCAAATCACTAAAACTTCAACCCAGCGAGAGTTACTAGATCGCTTTGGGGGCGCAGCAATTGCATCCGTTCTAAGTGCCTACCAACTCAGTTACGCGAACTATTTAGAGATAAAGGCCCGCTTAGCAGATTTGAAGAGTTCTTCCAGCAAGCGAGACTCTGACATCGCACAACTTCGAGAATTCATCACCGCCTGGGCATCCTTAAAGGCAGTTCGTAATGAGTGCACTGCAACTGAAGATGAAATCAATCGACTATCCAGTGTCGAAGACCTTCGCATTGCAAGTCAAAGTGCCAAAGAGGCTTTGGAGACAGAAGAATCGGGTGCTCTCACACTTTTGCATTCAGCAAGACGAGCACTCGATTCAGTTAAATCAAAGGATTCCCGGCTTGAATCTATCGCCGAGCGGGTGAGTGAAGCAGTCTTTATCTTAGATGATGCCGCAACAGACCTTGCTTCCTATGCCACTGGACTTGAAGCAGATCCCCGAAGACTTGATGTACTCAATGAACGTAAATCGCAATTGAATGCATTTATTAAGAAGTGGGGTGGGGCGGGTAGTGGTGATGAAGAGCTTGTATTACTGGCTGCGAAAGCTAAGAGCGGTAAGGAAGTAATAGCCGACCTAGAAGGTGGAGATGATCGAATCGCCGAGCTTGAAGGCTCACTAACAGTTGCTAAGAAAGATCTCCTGAAGAATGCGAAGTCGTTGACAGAAGCCCGAGGCAAGCAAGCGGAGAAGCTCTCTGATTTGGTGACGACTGAAATACATGCACTTGCCATGCCACATACCCAGTTCTTTGTTGAGGTTTCATCTCCTGATTATTCGGCGAACTTGAAAGAGTCTGATTTCACTCAGCTGGGTTGTGATGAAGTTTCAATGTTAATTCGTGCTCACACCGATGGTCCGAAGGTAGCCCTGGGTAAAGGTGCAAGTGGTGGTGAAATGTCTCGCATCATGTTGGGTCTAGAAGTAGTCATCGCCCAAACGCACCCAGTGGGGACATATATTTTTGATGAAGTTGACGCTGGTGTGGGCGGTAAGGCTGCGATCGAAGTGGGAAAGCGGCTGCATCAACTTTCGAAGCAAGCCCAAGTTATTGTGGTTACACATTTGCCGCAGGTGGCTGCGTGGGCAGATACCCATTTTGTGGTGAAGAAGAGCAGTGATGGTTCTGTAGTCGCATCAGGTGTGGCCAAGGTTCAGGATGCTGATCGCGTGGAAGAGATAGCCAGAATGCTTGCTGGGCTTGAAGAATCGACTAGTGCGCGCGAACACGCGAGTGAACTTTTGGCGCTGCGCGGATAGAGCGCAATTTGATGATAGGTTGGTCTTCCATGAGCCAGCCGCATGTGACTAAACATATTTTCGTAACTGGCGGAGTCGTCTCAAGTCTTGGTAAAGGCCTCACAGCATCATCTTTAGGTCGCCTGCTAGTAGCCCGCGGCATCCGCGTAACAATGCAAAAGCTCGATCCATACCTGAATGTGGACCCAGGCACCATGAATCCTTTCCAACACGGTGAAGTCTTTGTTACAGATGATGGCGCCGAGACAGATTTAGATATTGGTCATTATGAGCGTTTCCTCGATCGCAACCTCGAAGGTTCGGCAAATGTCACCACAGGTCAGATTTATTCGCGAGTAATTGCGCGCGAGCGACGTGGTGAGTATCTAGGTGAGACCGTACAAGTGATTCCGCATATCACCAACGAGATTAAAGAACGTATGTTGGCTAATGATTCAGATGAAGTAGATGTTGTCATCACTGAAATCGGTGGAACTGTCGGAGATATTGAGTCTCAGCCATTTCTCGAAGCTGCGCGTCAGCTTCGCCAAGATGTGGGTCGTGACAATGTCTTTTACCTTCACATTTCACTGGTTCCGTATATTGGCCCGGCCGGTGAACTCAAGACAAAACCAACACAGCACAGTATCGCGGCCCTTCGTAGTATCGGTATTGCACCTGACGCCGTTGTTCTGCGTTGTGATCGTCCGATACCGGCTGGGATAAAGAAGAAGATTTCCTTGATGTGCGACGTTGATGTTGAGGCCGTTGTTGCCGCCGTAGATGCTCCCTCAATTTATGACATCCCAAAGGTTCTCAACAGTGAAGGTCTTGATTCTTATATCGTCCGCAGATTGTCCTTAGGTGGTCATGAAGTTCAGTGGGGCGAGTGGGATGCGCTCTTACAGAAAGTTCATCATCCTTTGCACACGGTAAAGGTTGCCCTCGTTGGAAAATATATTGATTTACCAGATGCGTATTTATCGGTTTCGGAAGCACTTCGTGCTGGTGGGTTTGCAAATAGCGCAAAGGTTGAACTCGTCTGGATTCCTAGCGATGATTGTGAGAGCGAAGCCGGTGCAAAGAAGGCACTTGGTGGAGTCGATGCGATCTGTGTTCCCGGTGGCTTCGGTATCCGTGGAATCGAAGGAAAGCTTGGTGCACTCAAATTTGCCCGGGAAAAGAAGATTCCAACACTGGGTCTTTGTTTAGGTCTGCAGTGCATGGTCATTGAAGCGGCTAGAAACCTAGCTGGAATAGCCGATGCCAATTCAGCAGAGTTCACGCCAGAGAGTGGCACCCATGTGATTGCAACGATGGATGACCAAAAGAATATTGTTGCGGGTGAGGCCGATATGGGCGGCTCCATGAGACTAGGTCTCTATCAGGCAGCGCTAGTACCAGGTTCCATCGTTGCTGGGGTTTATGGAAGTACTGAGATTTCTGAACGTCATCGCCACAGATATGAAGTCAATAATAAGTATCGCGATCAAATTGCAGCCGCAGGCTTGGTTTTCTCTGGGATGTTTAAAGAGCGTGATTTAGTGGAGTTCGTTGAACTTCTTCGCGAAGTCCATCCATACTATGTTGGAACGCAAGCTCATCCCGAGCTTCGATCACGTCCAACAAGACCGCATCCATTATTTGTCGGTCTCATTGCTGCAGCACTTGCGCAGAAGAAGTAGGTATAGCGCGGGGGATTGATGAACTTTCACACCGCCAGTACCAACTATCTCAACCATTTACGCATTGAGCGAGCATTAGCCACAAACACCATTGAGTCATATCAACGAGACTTAGGTAAGTTTGCACTTTTTCTTATCGCTGGCAACGAGGATTTTTCACATCTATCACCAACACACATTGAAGCTTTTGAAGTTTTCCTGAAAGATACCAAAATGAGTGGATCGAGCATCAACAGGTGTATTTCCGCACTCAAAGGTTTTTATCGATACTGCGCCCTTGAGTATGAGATTTCAAATCCTATGACTGGATCAACGACGCTCAAGACCCCACGACGTTTGCCTAAGGCATTATCAATCAGCGAAATCACCTCGCTCATTGAATCAGCTAAGCGAGAGGGAGATCCAATCTCGCTCCGAGATATTGCAATCTTGGAAATTTTATACTCCACCGGCGCCCGGGTAAGTGAAGTCATCGGCATTAACTTTGCGGACGTGGCAACACAAGATTTAGAAGGCGAACGAATTTCAGTGGTGAAATTGCGAGGCAAAGGTTCCAAGGAGCGAATAGTCCCGCTGGGTAAATTCGCCTTTGTGGCGTTGGATGATTATCTAGTGCGCACGAGGCCGTTGCTAGCAGCTAAGAATGCAAAAAGTGAGAGTGCGCTCTTTCTTAACTCTCGCGGGAAGAGACTCTCACGCCAGAGTGCATGGCAGATAGTTCTAGATGCCGCTGTTGCTACTGGCCTTGAGGGCAAGGTGTCACCGCACGTATTTAGGCACTCATATGCAACACATTTACTCGATGGTGGGGCAGATATTCGAGTGGTGCAAGAACTACTTGGGCATTCATCGGTGACGACAACCCAGATTTACACCCTGATTACTATTGATAAAGTGCGTGAGAGCTACAGTTCAGCTCACCCGAGAGCGAAGTGATTACAGTCCGCGAAGACGTCGAGCAAGAATGCTTTGATCACCCTTAGCTTCTAGATCAGCAATGATGACAGCTATTGATTCGCGAACAATGCGACCGCGGTCAACAGCAAGACCCAAATCACCACGAAGCATTAAACGTGCTTGATCCAGATCGAAGAGCTCATCGGTTGACAAGTAGACGGTGATTTTCTCTTCATGAAGTTCGCGACCTGATGGAGATTTCTCGGCCGCGGTAACTCGTCTGCGAGAAATTGTGCGAACACCCTTCTTGGTCTTTGTTTGTGACGTGCCAACCGGTTGTGGGGAAGTGGGTGCAGCAGGTGCGGCTTCAACTACTTGTCGAACGGCGCTCAGTGCTGGGGTATTAGCGCGGAATAATTCATCTGCTCCGGGCAAGCTTGCTCTGCGTGTCATCGGGCGCCTCCTCTGGCGATTAGTTCTCGGGCTAGGCGGCGATAAGACTGTGCGCCACCTGAAGATGATGCGTAGGCGGTGATGGGTTCACCCGCAACGGTTGTCTCTGAGAATCGAATAGTTTTTGCGATGATTGTTTCAAAGACATCCTCTGGATATTTCTCAAGGATTGCAGTGAGAACCTCGCGATTATGAAGGGTCTTGCGGTCATACATAGTTGCCAAAATCCCAATGAGTTTAAGATCAGGATTTAGGAAACTTCTCACCTTATCGATATTTCCCTTAAGCTCGATGAATCCGTGGAGCGCGAAATACTCACATTGCAACGGAACAATTACTTCATCTGAAGCAACGAGTGCGTTAATAGTGAGCTGACCCATCGTTGGCTGGCAATCAATGAGAATGACATCGTATTCAGAACTCAGTCTTGCTAGCGCACGCTTGAGATATTGCTGGCCACCGATTTCAGCGCCAAGTGTTGTTTCAGCGGTACCAAGATCGCGGTTAGCTGGCAAGAAATCTAAATTTGCAACTGATGACTTAAGTACGATCTCATCGATATTGGCATCAGGTGTCATAAGCGCGTAATAAACAGTGTTTTCAAGTGGAAGGCTATGAGCGTTGACACCGAGACCAAGGGAGAGACCACCTTGTGGGTCAAAGTCGACCAGCAGAACTCGACGACCTAGTTCTGCAAGGGCAGCGCCTAGGTTGATTGTGGAGGTAGTTTTGCCCACACCGCCTTTTTGGTTAAAGATTGAAATGACTTTTGCATGCCCATGCTCTGTTAAAGGCGCGGGGATCTTAAAATTCTTTGGTTCACGTCCAAGTAGGTTGGCTGTAGTTGCCACATCATCGTCAAATGTCGATTTAGCGTTCAAGCGAGAAACCTCTTTTCATTTGTCGCGACTCTACGCGTAATGCGCTGCGATATGCAAGTAACGAAGTACTGTTCGCACGTGGAAAATACCCTGATTCCGGTTCCATCACCGGAGGCAATCCCGGCAGAAACCGGTTTTAACGTCCACCTGTCCAACTTCGATGGCCCCTTTGATCTTCTGCTCCAGCTGATTTCTCGCCACAAGCTAGATATCACCGAGGTCTCCTTAAGCCTTGTCACCGATGAATTCATCTCATTTATTCGCAAATTGGAAGAATCGGGCGAGGGCTGGCGCCTTGACCAGGCGACCGAATTTCTAGTTATCGCCGCAACCCTTCTAGATCTCAAAGCAGCTCGTCTGCTGCCTAGCGGTGAGATTGAGGATGAGGAAGACCTTGCCATCCTTGAGGCCAGAGACATTCTCTTCGCCCGATTGCTGCAATACCGCGCCTTTAAAGAGATTGCCGCCTCCTTCCAGGAAGCGATTTTGGCCGCTGACAAGTCCTTCCCACGTGTGGTAGCCCTCGATCCCGCTCTAGCATCACTACTTCCTGAAGTCCTGATTGGGGTGGGAGCCCAGCGCTTTGCCGCGATAGCTGAGCGTGTGCTCACACCTAAGGCGCCACCAGTCGTGGCCGTGGAGCACCTCCACAGCGCCCTCGTGAGTGTGGCGGAGGAGTCTCGCTCAGTTGTTGAGGCGCTGCGAAAGTCGCGAACGCTATCCTTTAGAAATCTCATTCAAGGCGCGGATTCCACCCTCGTTGTTGTGGCCAGATTCCTTGCCCTGCTTGACCTCTACCGACAGGGGGCCTTACGTTTTGAGCAAGTAATGGCCCTGGGCGAGCTTCAGGTTACCTGGGTCGGCTCTGATGAAGGAGAAGTTCTAGCGACCAATGAGTTTGATGTCCAGCCAGAGATTGAAAACGAGACAGAAGAGGGCGAAAATGTCTAATCCCGAGCTTCATAGTCCTGAGCTTGCCCGTTCCATCGAAGCGATTTTGATGGTCGTCGATGAGCCGGTCACTGAATTGACCCTTGCCACTGTCCTTGAAGTCCCGGTTGAGCAGATCATCTCAGCGCTAGAGGCCCTTGTGCCGAGCTACTCTGATCGCGGATTCGCCTTGAAGGCCATCAATGGTGGCTGGCGCTTCTATAGCCACCCGGACTTTAGTCCAGCGGTGGAAAAATTCGTTCTAGATGGCCAGCAGAACCGCCTTACCCAAGCCGCCTTGGAAACCCTGGCTGTTATTGCCTATCGACAGCCGGTTTCGCGCGCTCGAGTCTCAGCTATCCGCGGGGTGAATGTCGAAGCGGTGATGAAGACCCTGATCACCCGTGGCCTGGTGGAGGAGTACGGGGTTGAGAACGAAACTGGAGCGATCCTCTATAAGACTACGAGCTACTTCCTAGAGCGGCTAGGCCTAAATGCCCTGACTGACCTGCCTCCGCTTGCTCCTCATCTGCCGGATATCGATAGCCTGGATGAGATACTCGATTCGCTTACTGACTAGCTAACGCTCTACACTTCTTACTTCCACCCCTTAGCAAAAACCTCGATTATCGAGGGTAGTGCGGGGAGTTGACTGTCGAGAACGGATAGCCACATGGCCGAAATGCGCCTTAATAAGATTATTGCCGACGCGGGAATTACTAGCCGCCGCGGTGCCGATGAACTCATCATGGATGGTCGAGTCACCGTTGACGGTCACCAGATTAGAGAGCTCGGAGCAAAATTTGACCCCGAAAAGGTCAAAGTATCGATTGATGGTGAGACAATTACCCGTTCTTTGTCTAAGACTTATTTAGCACTTCATAAGCCTAGAGGTGTTTTGTCAACAATGTTTGACCCGGAAGGTCGCCCTTCACTATCTGACTTTATCAACCTTCGAACCGAACGCCTTTTTCACGTGGGACGCCTGGACAAGGACTCTGAAGGGCTAATTCTGCTCACAAACGATGGGGACTTGACCTTTAGAGCGACCCATCCTTCCTTTGGCCTTGAGAAGACCTACATCATTGAATTCGATGGAAAACTTCCCGTGGGAGTCGAAAAGACCCTTTTGAAGGGGGTCGAGCTCGAAGATGGAATGGGCCGAGTCTTAAGCTTTAATCACCTATCGCCACAATGGATCGAAGTCGTCATTCACGAGGGTCGCTACCACATCATCCGCCGTCTGATGGAGGCGGTAGGAGTGGAGGTCCTTCGGTTGATTAGAACCAAGTTTGGACCCATCTCTCTGGGGGAGACTCTCGAGGGACGGTGGCGAGATCTCAATAGCGGTGAATTAGTAAGCCTACAAACTGCTTTAGATATAAAACCTTAAGTCTATATAGAATCGTTTAATAGGTAAGTAGATAAATAGATACTCTTGGCCTCAGACTTTCAAGTATAGATATATCGATAATAATACGCTCAATCACGACCACAAAATATCGATAAATTGATAGTTTGTAATTCGATAGATCGGCTCGCTTGTGTTGACCTTGATTTTCTCTCCACTTGTTAGCGTTTAGTCGATAAAACGTTTAAAGTGCAAAACCATTTGCAATCAATCTCTTAGAAAATGAGTTACGGCTACACTTGCCTAATGTCAGTGCGTGCAATCAGGGGAGCAACCCAAGTAGAGGCCAATACGGCTGAGAGTATCTACGCAGGTGTAGTTGAGCTGCTCTCTGAAATTCTCAGCGCCAACGCGCTCACCCCTCAAGATGTGATTTCCGTGCTCTTCACTTCGAGCCCTGATCTCAATGCTGCATTTCCGGCCGCTGGTGCGCGTGAGGTCGGTTTTGCATCAGTTCCATTGATCTGCGCCGTAGAGATCGACGTTCCAGGGGCCCTTGAGCGCACGATTCGCGTGATGGCGCACGTAGAAACCGCTGCGAGCGCTGACTCAATCTCACATATCTACCTGCATGGGGCTAAATCCCTGCGCCGAGACATTGCCCAGTAGCTCATGAGCGCGAAACTTCCCTTTTCGAGCGTGGGCATTATCGGCTCTGGCCTGATCGGCACCTCTATTGGGCTTGCCCTCTCCAAAAAGGGCGTCTCGGTGACCATGCTTGATCAAGATTCGCGCACCCAGGGCATAGCCCAGGCACTTATGGGAAATCAGGGCGAGGAGATCTCCGGCGCCGAACTCGTTATCGCGGCCGTTCCTGTTTCGGCTTTCCCAATGGTCATTACTACTCTCGAAAGAGCAACCTTCAAGAGTGTATTGATAGATGTTACATCTATCAAGATCAAACCTGTACTTGAGGTATCAAAATCTTCTTTAAGTAGCTCGCAATTCCTGCCGACACATCCCATGGCAGGGCGTGAGTTCTCAGGAGTTGAGTCAGCTCGAGCAGATCTCTTTGAAGGTCGACCTTGGATGATTGATTCCACAGGCGTTGAGCAGCAGGCACTTGCCTGGGGTAAGGCTCTTATCGAGTCACTAGGTGCTCAGGTCATTGATATGCCGGCGGCCGATCACGATCAAGCGGTAGCGCTGGTCTCACATCTTCCGCAACTCATCTCTTCACTTCTGGCCAAGCAGTTGACTGGAAAACCAGCCAGCTGGCTAGAACTATCTGGGGGAGGGTTGCGCGATACCACGCGCATAGCAGCCTCTGATCCGACTCTGTGGAAGGAGATTATCGCTGCCAATAGTTCGGCTATCGCACCACTTCTCAAATCCTTGGCCTCAGATCTCAACTCTCTGGTCTCTAATATTGAAAGTGAAAGCTTCGTTGCGGGTGTAATCAAAGATGGGCAAGCGGGTATAGCGCTCATTCCTGGAAAACATGGTGGAAAAGCTCGTGAATACACCTATCTGCCGATAGTCATTGAAGATAAACCAGGTCAGTTGGCTGCGATATTTGATGAGTGCGCAAAGGTTTCAGCCAATATCGAAGATCTCTCCATCGAGCACTCTCCAGGTCAAGAGACAGGATTGATTACTTTGGCCGTTTCACATTCAGATGCTGCCATTTTAAAAGCGCATTTAGAGAGTGAAGGCTGGGACGTTCACGCTCCACGTTCGTAATTCACTGTATTAGGCAACTGCGCCTTAGAATGTAATCACTTATAGATGGGCTGTGAAGATGATTGTTGTTGCACTAGATGGCCCTAGCGGCTCTGGTAAATCCAGCACATCGAAGAACATTGCCATTCGAGCTGGGTGGAGTTATTTAGATACCGGTGCTTTATACCGCGCAATCACATTCATTGCTTTATCGATAAAGAGTGATAACGCAAATGAAATTATCGCTGCCGTCATTGATGCACCTATCACTTTCAATTCCGATCCCAGAGATCCAAAAGTCTTTGTTGGTTCAACGAATGTCAGTGAAGAGATTCGCAGTCAAGAAGTAACAGAGAAAGTTTCAATTATTAGTGCTCTGCCACAGGTTCGCGCAGAGCTACTCACTTTGCAGAGATCAATCATTGCTAAAGCAGACCGTGGGATTGTGGTTGAAGGTCGCGACATTGGAACAGTCGTGTGTCCTGATGCTGCGCTCAAGATTTATCTCACCGCTGAGATTTCAGCACGAGCAGCAAGACGAGATGCTGAACAAGACGGTGCGGCAGGGGGTGTTGACGCTGTTGCGCAATCACTTTCAACCCGCGATGAGATTGATACAAATCGCACGATTTCACCGTTATCAATGGCCACGGATGCGGTACATATAGATTCAACTGAACTTACGCTCGATGAAACTGTGGAACGAATTTGGGAACTACTATCGCAACGTTCGCTCTTAGGACTTCCGATTGTTGCCATTCTTGGACGTCCGAACGTTGGGAAATCAACGTTGATCAACCGATTTATTGGTCGTCGGGAAGCAATCGTTGAGGACACTCCGGGTGTGACGCGCGATCGCGTGCAATACGAATGTGAATGGGGCGGTCGGCGCTTCATCATTATGGATACTGGTGGCTGGGAATCTAAGCCAGATGGAATTTCAGTTCAGGTGAGTGCAAGTGCTGAGTTAGCGATGGGCGAGGCAGATGTTCTCTGCTTTGTCGTCGATGCCCAAGTGGGCGCACTCGATGAAGATGATGTATTGGTTCAAGAGTTACGTAAAGTGAAGAAGCCAACAATTCTGGTTGCTAACAAAGTTGACGGTGATAACGATGAATCTGATGCGCATGCGTTGTGGAACATCGGCTTAGGTGAACCGCACTTTGTATCGGCTTTGCATGGTCGCGGTAGCGGAGATTTGCTGGATTCAATTACCAAGCTCCTGCCTGAAGTAGGTGCGGCACAGGTACAAGATGGCTATCGCCGGATAGCCCTCATTGGTCGTCCAAATGTGGGTAAATCCAGTTTGCTCAACGCTCTCGCTGGCGAGAATCGTTCTATCGTTGATGATGTTGCGGGCACAACTCGCGATCCAGTTGATGAGCTCATTGAATTCGGCGGAAGTATCTGGAGATTTGTAGATACCGCTGGGCTTAAAAAGCGCGCCAACCAAGCTAGCGGAACAGATTATTACGCGACCTTGCGAACACAAACTGCCTTGGAACGCTGTGAATGTGCAGTAGTCATCCTTGATGCATCGGTTCCTATCTCCGAGCAGGACCTGCGAGTTATCACGATGGTCGAAGAGGCGGGCAAGGCGATGGTAATCGTCATGAATAAATGGGATTTGGTAGACGATGACCGACGCACTCAGCTAGATAAAGAAATTGAACGACATCTAGATCAGGTCGAATGGGCGCAGATTGTGAACGTTGCAGCCAAGACCGGATGGCACCGTGATCGACTAGCGCCGGCACTTCGCACAGCAATAGATTCCTGGGAACGTCGCGTTCCAACTTCCAAACTCAACTCTTTCTTGGGCGCCCTCATTGGTGCGACGCCGCCACCTGTTCGCGGTGGTAAGCAGCCAAAGGTGTACTACGCAACACAGGCCGGCATCGCACCACCCAAGTTCGTGGTCTTCTCATCTGGCTGGATTGAAGCTTCTTATCGTAGATTTATCGAACGGCGCCTGCGCGAAGAGTTCAAATTCCCAGGAACTCCGGTTCAGGTGGCTATCCGCGTGAAGGAACGAGATAAGGAGGCGTAGCAATGTTGACGATTCCTAATGCGCTCACATTCCTGCGATTCCTAGGGATTCCGCTCTTCATCTGGCTCGCCTTAGATCAACGCGCAGATGGTTGGGCCATCTTGGTCCTCATGATCGGTGGGGCTACAGATTATTTCGATGGAAAGTTAGCTCGCGCACTTCATCAGGAATCACGTTTTGGCGAGATCGCAGATCCCACGATTGATCGACTCTATATTGCAGCCACCATCATCGTCTTATACATCAGAGATGCGATTCCACTCTGGGTCATACTTGTCTTGGTAGCCCGCGATGTTGCGATGGCAATTCTTGCCCTAGTCATCCAGATGCGAGGACTTCCGACTCTGCAAGTGACATATCTGGGTAAAGCGGCAACATTTAATCTGCTCTATGCCTTCCCATTTCTTCTTCTGGCGCTTAACCCGAATTGGTATGGCACCATTGCCTTCATTTTCGGCTGGGCCTTTACCGGCTGGGGAGTGGCTCTCTATGTAGCCACGGCCATCGGGTATTTCCGGACCGGGATAAATAGCATTAGAGTGCGCCCAGAAGTTATCTAGCGGATAGTAGAGGCGCACGATGTCGGTAATTCCAGCAGAATTGCAGTACACAAAAGAACATGAGTGGGTAGCACCTACCGAAACTGCACTTCGCTATCGCATGGGCATTACTGATTTCGCCCAGGGCGCGCTCGGTGACATTGTCTATGTGCAGATGCCGAAAATTGGTGAAAAGGTCATCGCTGATGCGGTCTGCGGAGAAGTTGAATCAACAAAGAGCGTTTCCGAAATCTTCGCACCCCTTACTGGAACCGTTGTTGCAATTAATGAAACCCTTAGCGCCACACCAGAGCTGATTAACTCCGATCCCTACGGTTTGGGATGGTTGGTTGAAATTGAAGTAGGAGCAGAGCCAGCAGGACTGCTTTCGGCAGCGCAATATGGTGCAATTACCGCATAAATCTCCGCTTGATTTCTCTGCCGCAACTCTCTAGTGTCACCCTTAAGTTGACATCGAAGGGGGTGAGTTCATGGCAGAGGCAGATTCAAAGCCTGAGCTAACCAGCACTCTCCACCTGGGACTTCGTCCCGTGGTTGGTGACTCTTCCTCAGAGCTCATTAAGGATTATCTAGCAACATCGTCGGCGGAAGAGCGTTCTGTTCTTGAATCGACTTTGGCTGGTGATGGTAAATCTGCAATGGTTCTCATTCATCGCGGTCCCGGACGAGGTGCCAGATTTCTGGTGACAGACCAGGGAGCAACTATTGGCAGGTCACAAGAAAGTGCGATATTTCTAGATGACGTAACAGTCTCTAGAAAGCACGCAGCAATTGAAAAATCAGATTCAGGGTTCATCTTTAGAGATACTGGAAGTCTCAATGGCTCATATATCAATAACGAGCCAACCACCGAGAAGCAGTTATCTGTGGGGGATGAGATTCAGGTCGGCAAGTTCCATCTTTTATTCATTACAGCTCAAAAGTGAATAGTTTTACAAGACAATTCGAGATCTACTAGGGGAGAAGTCAGTTGAGCGTTCCAGCACGGGCCTACTTAAGTATCGGTGAAGTACTCACTAAGTTGCGCGGCGATTTTGCCGACATCACGATCTCAAAGATTCGTTTTTTAGAGTCGGAAGGTCTGATTGAGCCCCAGCGAACACCCTCTGGATACCGTAAATTCACGACAACTGACCTAGAGCGACTTCGTTACGTCCTGCTAGCCCAACGAGATCAGTACTTGCCACTTAAAGTTATTAAGGAAAATCTAGACGCGCTAGACCGTGGTCTGCAGCCAGCACCAGCCGGAGGAATCCCCGCTCCACGCCCAACTCTTGGCCTTGCCACAGTCGATGGTGAATTCGCACCGGCAGCATTTGGCGAACAATCCGAGATGCGTTTATCTCGCGAGGAGCTGCTTGCGGCATCGGCGTTAGATGATGCCCAGTTGGTCGAACTCGAGTCATATGGACTTATTCAAATCCGTGGTCGTCACTATGACGGAGATGCCCTCTCTGTTGCCCGCGCAGTTGCTGAGATGGCTGGATTTGGAATTGAACCGCGCCACCTTCGCTCCTTTAAGTCAGCAGCTGATCGCGAGATTGGATTGATTGAACAAGTGATCACTCCCTTTACTAGGCAGAAGAGCACGGAGGCAAAAGCTCGCGCCGAGGAAGTTCAGAAAGAGATTGCATCCCTATCTGTTCGACTCCATGCTGCCTTGGTACGTGGCGGCTTAAATCGTCCTCGTTAATCGCATAAGAATTTTCTTTGATGTTTATTCCGGTTGAAGTCGTGGGAGTGCGAATTGAGATGCCCTCGAATCAACCCATCGTTTTGCTTAAAGAGATTGAAGGCTCCAGATTTCTTCCCATCTGGGTGGGCGCAGTGGAAGCAACTTCCATAGCTTTTGCCCAACAAGGGTTGGCAGCGCCTCGTCCGCTCACACATGATTTGATTCGAGATGTATTAGAGCGAGTAGACATCTCACTGGCATCTGTCCACATTACCGCCATCGTTGATGGGGTCTTCTACGCAGAGTTAAACCTAAGAAATGACAAAGGCGCGCTGCCGGCACTGTCTGCCAGGCCATCAGATGCGATTGCAATTGCGCTACGTACCAAGTCAAACATCTTGGTGGATAACGATTTGCTCGATCAGGTGGGAATCGATATCCCAGAGCAGGTGGCATCAGAGGTTTCGGCTGCGGGGGACCAGGAGCTTGAAGCATTCCGGGAATTCCTAGATCAGATCAATCCGGAGGACTTTGCCGGCTAGCTCAGAAGTCTCAACCTCAAGTAGAGGTTTGTTTCGTGTCGGTACTGACTTTCTAGGATTCTCAAGCGTACCCTTGAGGCAACCCCCTAGACGAAAGCGAGCCCCCTCTCGTGACTGAGCAAGAATTCGAAATCGGTTATCGCGGTGCGACAGCTTGTTCCGCTGCTGGAATTTCATATCGCCAATTAGATTATTGGGCGCGTACTGGTCTGGTTGAACCATCAATTCGCACAGCTACGGGTTCGGGTAGTGCACGTCTATATGGTTTCCGCGACATCTTGGTGCTGAAAATTGTTAAACGTTTACTTGATGCCGGTGTTTCTCTACAGAATATTCGCACCGCAGTAACTCACTTGCGCGAACGCGGTGTTACAGATTTAGAGCGAATCACTCTGATGAGCGATGGAGCATCTATCTATGAGTGTGCCAGCCCTGATGAAATTATCGATCTACTTGCTGGCGGTCAAGGAGTTTTTGGAATCGCTGTGGGCAAGGTTTGGTCTGAGGTTGAGGGATCTCTTGCCACCCTTGCGGGTGAAGTAAACGGTGAGACTGTCGTTTCTCAAAATAGTGATGAACTCTCACTGCGTCGAAAGGCGAAAGGCGCCTAATACTCATATATTTCGCTCATCTAATTTAGGGCGATAGGGCCATAGATGAGTTGAATGGGTGGTCACGTGGGCGGCGGTAAAGGTTTTCAAGATCGACATATCGGCCCCTCTGGTGCACAAGAAGAGGAGATGCTCTCTGTCCTTGGATACTCAAATCTCAAAGATTTTATCGCCGATGTAGTTCCTGAAAATATCGTCATAGAAAAGAAACTCGCGCAAGTCCTGGATAACGCGAAGAGTGAAGTTGAAGTCATTGATGAACTTCGCACTTTAGCTTCAGAGAACGAAATCTTTACCTCACTTATTGGCACTGGCTATTACGGCACCATCACACCACCGGTTATCAAACGAAATGTTCTAGAAAATCCGGCTTGGTATACCGCATACACTCCATATCAACCAGAGATTTCGCAAGGTCGCCTGGAGGCACTCTTTGCATTTCAAACCGTGATTACCGATATGACTGGTCTTGCGATCTCTAACGCTTCTATGCTCGATGAATCAACAGCAGCTGCTGAAGCAATGACCTTGGCTAGACGCACCTCTAAAGCCGGTGATGACGCGGTATTTCTGATTGATCACAATGTGCATCCTCAAACCAAAGCGGTAGTAATTACTCGAGCGAAGCCACTTGGAATCAAGGTGCTTGAGGTGGATGTTCTCGCTGTAGATCCTTTTCTGAATTTCTTTGGAGTTTTGGTTCAGTACCCGGATACAACTGGTGCGATGGATGATTTCAGCGATTTGGCAACGCAGGCACACTCCAAAGACGCGCTATTAATCGCAGCTACAGATCTGCTTGCACTTACCTTGATCACAGCGCCAGGGGAGTGGGGCGCCGATATTGCAGTGGGTTCAGCCCAACGCTTCGGAGTACCGATGGGATTTGGCGGACCACACGCAGGATTTATGGCGGTACGTTCGGGGCTAGAGCGCGCACTACCTGGTCGCCTGATTGGCCAGAGTGTTGATGCGCACGGCAATCCAGCATTTCGTTTAGCTCTTCAAACGCGTGAGCAACACATTAGACGCGATAAGGCGACAAGTAATATCTGTACTGCTCAAGTATTACTTGCCAATATGAGTGCATTCTATTCAATGTGGCACGGACCAAAAGGTTTGATTGAAATTGCCGAGCGTGTTCATGGATACACCGCAGCTCTGGCAACGGTCGTGGAGAGTGTTAACAAAAGTTACTTTGACACTTTAACTATCAAGGTGGCTGATGCAGCAGTGGTTCATAAAATGGCAGCTTCATTACGAATCAATCTTGGGATAGTTGATGCAAAGCATGTTCGCATTTCTATAGATGAAACTGTCACTGCAAGTAAGTTTGCCGAGATTGTTAGTATCTTTGGCGCGAAGGTCGTCTCAGCCCAGGGGAGTGGCATCTCGCCAGCGATCAAGAGAACCTCCACCTTCTTACAACACCCAGTTTTTAACACCTACCATTCAGAAACTTCCATGATGCGTTACTTGCGCACTCTTGCAGATCGCGATTTGGCACTTGATAGAACAATGATTCCGTTGGGTTCTTGCACCATGAAGCTCAATTCCGTCACTGAGATGGAAGCTGTCACCTGGCCGGAGTTTGCATCGCTGCATCCTTTCGCACCAGCAGATCAGAGCAAGGGATCGCGCAAACTGATTGCTCAACTTTCCAAGTGGCTTGTTGAAATCACTGGCTATGACGCAGTTTCGCTGCAGCCTAATGCTGGCAGCCAAGGGGAGTTCGCTGGCCTGCTCGCTATTCGAAATTATCACGATTCTCGCTCTGAACAAGAACGCGATATCTGTTTAATTCCTTCCAGCGCTCATGGCACGAATGCAGCCAGTGCGGTGATGGCTGGAATGAAGGTCGTAGTCATCACTTGTGATGAAGCGGGCAATGTGAGCCTTGATGATTTGAAGTTAAAGATCAGCGAACACGCAGGAAAGTTGGCGGCGCTCATGGTCACCTATCCATCAACTCACGGAGTTTTCGAATCTGCCATCTCTGAAATCTGCGCATTGGTTCACGAGGCGGGCGGGCAGGTATATGTCGACGGTGCAAATCTCAATGCACTCGTTGGTTTAGCTCAACCTGGAAAATTTGGTGCCGATGTTTCGCATTTAAATTTGCATAAGACTTTCTGTATTCCTCATGGTGGCGGGGGACCGGGTGTTGGTCCAGTAATTGCTCGTGCGCATTTAGCACCGTTTCTGCCTAACCATCCACTTGATGCAACTGCGGGCCCTACAACAGGTCCAGGGCCTATCTCTGGCGCTCCATTTGGTTCGGCCAGTATCTTGCCTATCTCATGGGCTTATATTCGCCTTATGGGGGGAGCAGGACTTACTCATGCAACAGAGGTAGCAATTCTTAGCGCTAACTACATGGCAGCGCGTTTAAAGGGCTCCTATCCGATTTTGTATACCGGTGAAAAAGGTTTGATTGCCCACGAATGTATTCTCGATGTCAGGGAGATAACCAAGGTCAGTGGTGTCACCGTCGATGACATCGCAAAGCGCCTGATGGACTTTGGTTTCCACGCACCGACAATGTCATTTCCGGTTCCAGGAACACTGATGATTGAACCAACGGAATCAGAAGATATCTTGGAGATGAATCGTTTTATTGATGCGATGATTGCTATCAAGTATGAAATTGATGAGATTATTGAAGGCAAAGTTGCGGTAGAAGATTCTGCTCTGCGCCATGCACCTCACACAGTGGGGGCAGTGGCTTCAAATGAGTGGGATCGCAGTTATAGCCGCGAACGCGGAGCTTTTCCAGCAACATTTACCGGACTTATTCCTGGTGAACTTATCGGCATGAAGGGTAAGTACTGGCCCACCACAGGGCGCATAGATGGGGCATACGGGGATAGGAACCTGGTCTGTTCTTGCCCACCGATTGAGTCCTTCGCGTAGTTGAGTTTTTCTTACTTTACATAATGTAACTTATCGGCGTTAGGTCTAAGCCTGCGAGATAGACCCCAGAGCGTGGTCTGCCAGAGAGCTTCGATAACAATCGCCTTACTCATCTTAGAAACCCCATTAATTCGCTCCACAAAGGTGATGGGAACTTCAATCTCGATTGCTCCAGCTAAGTCACTGGCCATCGCCATTTCGATCTGAAAACAATATCCAGTTGCTGTCATGTCGGTGAGATTTAATGAACGAAGTAGCGATGTACTGTAAATGCGAAAACCGCCGGTGAGATCGCGCAGCGGGATACGAAGTATTGCCTGGGCGTAGGCAGTACCTGCGCGAGAGAGTAATTGTCGACTCCGAGGCCAGTTCACAACCGAACCGCCGGGCATCCAACGAGTTCCAAGGACAATAGATTTAATCCCATTTGCAACTGATTCTGCAGCCGTAAACATTGCAGCCAGGTCTTGAACTCGATGTGAGCCATCTGCATCCATAGTAACTACATGGGTGTATTTCTCGTCCTTTAGTACCGCCTGAAATCCTGCACGATAGGCAGCCCCAAGACCGGCTTTGCCGGGCCTTCGGATAACACTCACCCATAAATATCCAAGATTCTGGGCAATATCTGCAGTTCTATCCGGGGAATTATCATCTAAGACAACCACGTCAAATTGATAACGATTTTGAATAGTGGCAAGAGAATTGAGCAATTCGACTATTGAAATGGATTCGTTGTAGGTGGGTATCAAAATTACAAAACGACTCATGAAAGAATCCGATTAATCAGAGTTCGATAATTACTTAGCACCAAAGAACCTGCCAAAGACTCCTGCGTATTCTCTCCTGTTTGGCTTAACACTCGCCCATTATTATCTATAAAGGCTGATATTCCGACCGTGGAAACACTTAAAATAGCTCTGGAATGTTCAACTGCACGTATGCGAGTGATGGCTAATTGTTGCGCACTTTCTGCAGTACCAGCAAAAGTGGCGCTATTGGTCTGCACAATCAACACCTGAGAATTCTTAGCCATATCCCGCACTAGGTCATCAAGGATGATTTCATAACAAATGATTGGACCAAGCTCAACGCCCGCTACCGTATGAGTTACTCGCTTACTTCCCGGTATGAAGTCATTAACTTTTTTGGCCAGCGGGCTGACTAGTTCAGCTAATCTTCGCAACGGGATATATTCTCCAAAAGGCGTCAGTCCTCGCTTGATATAGACACTTTCTCGAATTCCATCCTCGCCGAAGAGAATGGAGGCGTTCTGCGGACCATTAGCAGCTCGCTGAACAACTCCAGCGATAATAGGCGTACTTAAATCACCTGTGAGGGCAGCTATATCAGCTTGAACTTCCGGAAATAGCCGCGGATCTATGTCAATAGCGTTTTCTGGCCAAATGATTGCATCATATTGGTCAGCAGTTACTCGTCTTGTTACATCTCGATGTAGATCAAAGACCGCCTTTGCTCTGGAATTAAATCCAAGGCCTACTTCAGGTGTGTTTCCTTGGATAGCGATGAGGTTTACTTCACCACTCCCCTGTGGATTTGCAGGGAGTAGAAACGCAATAACGAATAAGGAGAGAATTGCTGCGAGATTTTTGCCGCGCAAGTGCACCAGAAGAAGAGCTATTGCCAGTGTGAATGCGGAAAGTGCGATGACTCCCCCGAGGGCGACTATGGGTAGCGCCGGTGAGTCAACCTGACTAAATGCGATCCGAGTCCAACCAAAGCCACCCAAGGGAAAGCGGGAACGAATTTCCTCCATTGCGAGTAATGCAAGGGCGCTCCACAGCAGGCGATGAGTGCGCCGATAGACCCAACCAACAGGGAGATAAAACAGCGCCTGCAAAGCTGAGAGCAGTAGCCATGGGATCGGACCCACGTACTTTCCACTCCAGTAAAGAACTATTGCGTTGAGGATGAAACCGAAAGCAAGACTATGAAGCATTGGTCTGGAACTACTTCGCAACTTTTGCAGATATAGGGCTAGGCCAATAACTGCTAGATACCAGATCCCGACTGGCTCGAAAGCGGCACTGACAAGAAATGCGGCGAAGGCTATATTTACCATCGCAGAGCCGATATCAATCTATCGACGCTAGCCCCTAACCCGTACTCCTCTTTGATGGCATAGATTGCAGATAAGTCATCTGGCTTGGCAGGAGTATCTATTTTCATAGAAGGTATGGCCACATCTCGCGCACAGTTGACCAGTGTTGGTGCAATCTTCAAATAGTCCGCTCCTTCAATAATTTTTTTGGCAAGTGATGCACTCAGTACTTCATGTCCAGCCTTAGCACCAGCCAGTGCATCTTCTACCGAAGCGAAATTGTTGGCAATCAGGGCTGCGCCTTTCTCACCTATCCCCTTTACTCCGGGAAGACCATCGGAAGGATCTCCTCTAAACATGGCAAAGAGGGCATACCTATCCCCTGGTATTCCATACTTGTTGGCAACCCAAGAGATATCAACTAAGTCATGTTGTGAGATTCCTTTTGCCAGGTAAACAACTTTTACATCTCGTTTGTCATCAACGAGCTGAAAGAGATCCCTATCTCCCGTCACAATACGAATAGGGCCCTTTTCTCTCACGGCAAAGGTGGCCATAACATCATCGGCCTCATAGTCATCAACGCCGACCATCGGAATGCCAAAAGCATCTAGTAGGTCAAGCAATATTGGAATCTGCGGAGTGAGAGTCTCTGGTTCTTCTTCCACTTCACTATCATCCTCAAGCCGATTAGCTTTATAAGCTGGAAATAAATCAACTCGCCATGATGGGCGCCAGTCTCCCTCTATGCAGGCAACTATTCGGTTGGGTGAATACATACCAATTAAGCGAGCGGTCATATCAAGATATCCACGTATAGCGTTGACAGGCATTCCGCTCGGAGACAAAAGCGTGTCCGGCATTCCATAGTAGGCGCGATACCAAAGTGAGGCGCTATCTAGAAGCATGAGAGTCATAGCTCACCCAACATATAGGAAACAACACCGCGATCTAATCGTTTGACACCCTCTTTACATATCGGACGAAGATTCTCTGCTGCGCCACCAATCTGAGTAAGCAAGTCAATTAACTGCTTGATGCATCGCACGAAATCACCAACCGTCATATCCGTGCCTTTGATAACACTGCTCAGTGAGTGTCCATTTGCCCAACGATAAGCGGCATAACAGAAACCAAAATCGGGCTCACGTTGAGTTTTCACATCAAACTCATTTTCAATATCTTCAAGTTCCACCCAAATCTTGGCGACAACCGCCAGGGCGTTGGCTACATTTTGGTGTGGCATCTTCGGGGCATAGTTTTCAACACTTCGACTCTCATAGATCATCGCGGAGGCAACCGATAAGAGTTCGACCGGAGTCAGATTTTCAAAGACTCCCCGACGAATTGACTCGGTAAGAAGCAAATCTGACTCAGCATAAATCTTCGCCAGAATCTTGCCTTGCGCTAGCGGCTTTTCACCCTCGATATAGCCAAGATGGGTCAGCACATTACAGATTCGGTCGAATGTCTTTGCAATCACATGCGTGCGATTTTCCACGCGAGAACGTAAACCTTCAGATTCCCTGTTCAATCTATCGGCGCGTTCAGCAAATCGAGCGTGTGTTTCTCGATCGTTACAGGAGTGGCAGGGATGGGCACGAAGAGCACGCCGCATGGAATCAAGTTCGTTCTCCATCTTTACTCTCTGACGTTGATCAAAGGTGCGCCGACCATCTCGCTTGCTGAGCAATCGCTCAAGCTCTTTAATGTCGATTCGAGTGCGGGCATATTCGGTGAAATTCCCGAGATGGCATTGGGCAGACTCATCTTGTTCTGCTGCAGCGGAATCATTCTTTCGAATCTGTCTGACTAATCCAATAACTGCTCGGTCTGCTTGGAACTGGGCAAAGGATGACTCGAGACTTCCTCGCGCACGTTCTCTTCCAAAACGGGCGATGAGATTTATTGACATGTTGTATGTGGGAGTAAAGGAAGAACGAAGTGGATATGTTCGAGTTGATGCTAGCCCCGCTGCGGTAGCAGAATCTACAGTTGGTGACCACTGCACAACTGCGTTACCTTCAATATCAATTCCTCGTCGACCTGCGCGACCAGTGAGCTGGGTGTACTCCCCTGGTGTAATCGAGACGTGTGCCTCACCATTCCACTTCGTGAGCTTTTCCAACACAACTGTGCGCGCTGGCATATTAATTCCAAGTGCCAAGGTTTCAGTAGCAAAGACCGCCTTGACCAGACCACGCTTAAAGAGATCTTCTACCGCGCCCTTAAAACTCGGCAACATACCTGCATGGTGGGCAGCGATTCCACGTTCGAGTGCGGTGAGCCAATCGCGATAACCCAAAACTTCTAAATCCTCTTCGGCTAAGTTCTGCGTGTAACGCTGGGCGGTTGCAACAATTTCTATCCGCTCTTCAGTAGTTGTTAACTTCACTCCCTCATTCAGACACTGCTTGACCGCAGCATCACAGCCAACCCGGGAGAAGATGAAGGTAATTGCAGGCAATAAGTTCTCTCGCTGAAGCTTCTCGATAATTTCAGCACGTGATAATCGACCCTCACTATCGTTGAATCTATCGCGCCGACCCCTGGGTGCTTTGGTACGTCGTAGCGCTTCGCGCTCAAGACCTAAAATCTCAGGATTGATTCTTCCTGGTTCGTTAAAGAGATCAATCATCCGATCGCCAATAAGTACATGTTGATAGAGCGGGATGGGTCTGATTTCACTGACTATCACCTCGGTGGCGCCACGTATCTCACCGAGCCACTCACCAAATTCTTCAGCATTGGAGACGGTGGCGGAAAGTGAGATCACCTGCACGCTCTCCATGAGGTGAATAAGAACTTCTTCCCACACCGCTCCACGGAACTTATCGGCTAAATAATGCACCTCATCCATCACTACCGATCCAAGATTGGTGAGCGTCGATGAATTCGCATAAAGCATGTTTCGCAGGACTTCAGTGGTCATCACCAAGATGTCAGCTTCTGAGTTGATGTTTGTATCACCGGTCAGAAGACCCACGCGGTGTTCACCGAAACGCTCTTGAAACTCAGCAAACTTCTGGTTCGAAAGAGCTTTTATGGGTGTTGTGTAAAAACATTTCTTTCCGCGAGCCAGTGAACTAAAGGCTGCAAACTCTCCCACTACCGTCTTGCCGGCTCCGGTTGGCGCTGCCACGAGTACGCCCTTGCCATCTTCAACGGCCTGACAAGCGATAATCTGAAATTCATCAAAACCGAAATCAAACTGTTCAATGAATTGAGTTGTGAGCGGGTGAGTCCCTCGCTTCTTGGCGGCTGCGTATTGCTCCGCCGGCGTGGTCATAGGGGCCATGTTAGTCCAGCGCCAGCGATACATTGCGCCGAAACTGGAGCTGGACCTATTCGCTCACCATCGGCGTATGCAATTGCATCAGCGTTGAGTTCGATCTTCTTTGTGCGAAATATCTCCACGGCTGGATGTGTGATATGAGAACCGGAAAACACTTTTGGGAAAACCTTTATGAACTCCAACTTACTCACAGGTTTCAGAATCATCACATCAAAGAGGCCATCATCGAGTTTTGCATGCGGACACACCAACATCCCTCCCCCATAAGATCTCCCATTGCCAATCGCAATCAACATCGCTTTCGTGGTGAAGGTCCGATTGTCGGTAGTAATCTCATATTCGATTGGGGCAAATCTTGGGAGTTCAAGGGCTATCGCAACGTTATACCGCTGCGGTCCACGAGGCCAAGTCATTGCATTTGCTTTCTCATTAACTACAGAATCAAAACCAGTCGAAAGAATTGCAGCAAACCATTCAGAATCAACATTACCTAAGTCAATCGGCGTTGCTGGATTACTAGTGACATGATCAAGATATCTGGTGGAATCTTCTAGTGACCAACCTAAAGAACGAACGATGTCATTGCCAGTGCCGGCAGGAATCACTGCAAAGGGAATAGATCGAGGAACTGCTAACTGCAAAACAAGATGCGCAAGTCCATCACCGCCGATAGAGATAACACCTTCGCATGGGTGGGTATCTAAAAAGTGCTCGAGCTCTTCCTTGAGCCTCTTTGCTGAGCGCGATGAGAAGACTTGATACTTCAACTTCCGCTGGGCGAAGTAAGCAGTAACTTTCTCACCAGCTAGCGCGCCCTTGCCATGTCCAGATGTTGGATTGATGGCTAACGCCCACATAGTACGAGCCTATCGGCTATTCGGTAATTGGGGTTGGTGCAGCAATCTTGGTACTGCCAGTTTCTACGTCATTAACTTTACTATCTCGCTTCTTATCTACAAGCAGAGCAATTCCACCTGCAATAAAGTAGAACAGAACTAACGGCACAGACAGTAGAGCCATACTCAATGGATCCCCTGTTGGTGATAGGGCTGCGACCGCAAGACAGATAGAGAATATCCATGCGCGCCAGGGTTTGAGGATGGTGCGTCCTCTTAAGAATCCAATCAGATTAAAGGTTAGTAAGAATATTGGTAGCTCAAAGGCGAGACCTACGAATAAAATTATTCGGAGAACGAAATCTAGGTAATCATCAATGCGTACCAAGTTGCTCACCGACTCCGGAGTGAAGCCAAGTAGCGCTTGTATAGCTATGGGCAGAATCAAGTAACCAAGAGTCGCTCCCATGATAAAGAAAGGGACCGCGGCTGTGACAAAAAGAACGCTATTGCGCTTCTCTTTTCTATGAAGTGCAGGGGCAATAAATGCCCAAAGTTGGTAGAGCCAGAATGGAGCGGAGACTATAACTGCAGTCATGAGAGCCACCTTGATCTGCAAATCTAGTGGACCCAAGACACCACTGATATATAAAGGCCCACAACTTGCAGCCTCTGAAGCTTGAGCTGCTCGCAAATCACATACAGGTTTCGCTAAGGCAACGAGGATTGAATTGTAAAAATACCATCCCCCACCAAATGCAACGACAATTGCGATAGCTGAACTCAGAACTCGTTTCCTGAGTTCTCGTAGGTGATCGATGAGCGGCATCTGCCCTTGTGGTGTGGATGCCATCAGATTACTTCTCTTTTTTGCCGTCTTCTTCAATAACAGTATCGTCGGCCTTCATCTCTTTCATCTCACTTTTGAAGATTCGCATCGAACGGCCGAGAGAACGGGCAGAATCAGGAAGACGCTTTGCGCCAAAGAGGACCAGAACAACAATAAGGAGAATGACGATTTCTTTTGCACCTAAATTCATATTGCGAACTCCTTAGCGTGAGATTTGAGCATAGATTACACCAGGTATCATTGAATGGGTAGGCGAGGAAATCACCCCTCATAACGGTTGAGTATCACTTTGGCTCTTTTGGCGAGTTCACTCCGGATCTCTGCTGGGGCGAGAAGTTCGATAGCGCCGCCAGATGCCAACACAGACCTTGCAATCCAATGTTGTGAAAACGACGAACTTTCGAAGACGGTTCCAGCTTCCAGGTTAGATTCTTGAAAGCGTTCGGCAACATCTCTAGTTGGCCTCAGCACCTTTACCGAAAAATCAATTTTCTCGGGATTAACAGGCGGCGCTGTCGAAGGTTTTTTTACCTCCGCTGAATTTGCTGCTTTAATTCTATCTATCCGGAAATGTCTGAAATCAAGTGCTGTGAAGCAGTACGCATGCAGGTACAAATACCCCTGACTCTCAAGTATCTCTAGCGGAAGTACGACTCTCGAGGAGACTTCATCCTTATAGAGCGAGTGATATGAGATCTGCAGTCCACTGCGATGAGCTATCGCTTCCTTTACTGAAGTTGTTACTTCATGGCTGATATCACTTGATGCGGAGAGCGCTAATGGGAGATTAACAAGGCGGGCGATACGTTGTGAAAGTGAACTAATTGCTTCTATAAGATCTGTTCTCTCGGTCGAAATTGCAGATCGCAGGACATCTAAACCAAGAACGAGCGCTACACCCTCTTCGTGTGTGATGGATCGAGGCTTTGCAAGGGTTGGTGCATTTCTTATCGTGACGTAACCAGATTCAAAATCTAAATCCATCAGTTCTAGCGGCGTATAACCGGGAAGTCCGCACATCCACAGCGTCGTCAAATCGCTGATCATTTGGTTAGTGGAGACCTCGAATACTTCGGCCAAATCAACAAGAGAAATACCCTGATGCGTATTGATATACGGAACGAGATCTAGCAATCGAGAAGTGCGCTCTAATGGGCTCACAGCATTCTTTGGCGCGTTCTTAGCCATGTGTCTCCAATATATCTTTGAGACTTGAAATGATGATCTCGCGCAGCTCCGCTGGCGAATGAACATAGACATCGTCTCCGTGCCAGAGGATCAAGGCAGCCAGAGTTTTCATATCTAGGATTGGAATCTGAATCTGATCCCACTCACCTATCGACTTCGTCGATGATGCGAGAGCGCGCAGTGAGGTGCCTTTGCCGCGACGGACATCAATTACTGCGTCGATGTTCTTCACTCTTTCGAAGAGACTTTGAGAATCAAAGTTTTCAGGAGTTTCGAACTTCTTAGGTCCTTTCTTCACGGTAAAGGTTCCGATTACTCGATCAAAACGGAAGGTCCGAACCTCCTCGATACTCTGATCTACTCCAGCCAAATACCAGTGGCCTGAGCGGGTTGATAGAGCTATCGGAACAATGCGTCTATTTTCCACCGTCAAGTCATAGTTTTGGTAAGTAAATTCAAGAATCTGGTGCTCTGCAATAGCGCGCGTGATCTTCGGAAGATCTAATCCATCATCGGAGAAGAAGGGTATGGAGTCTGGCAAATTTGCTTCATCAACTGCTATTCCAAGTGAATTCAACTTAACCAGTGCCCGTTGCGCAGCATCATCTAGTGAAGCTCCCTGCCATGCCTGAGCGGCTAACGACAAAAGAGAAATTTCCAGGGCAGTAATATCACCAAGATCTAGTTGGTATCTCTCCTGCTTGATGCGATAACCGGCCTCATCATTAAAGAGCGGGTCGAAGGAACCAACTTCTATCTCTATGCCAAGAGAGCGTAGATCATCTTTATCTCGCTCGAACATTCTCTCTTTAGAATCAAGACTTCCTTCATAGCCCTCGATAGTCCTAAAGATTTCAGATTTGGTAATGAATCTCTTCGTTGCTAACAGCGCAATCGTGAGATTAATGAGTCGTTCACTCTTCCGTGACACCGTAAGCACCTTTTGCCGGACGTCTGCGGCGAGCCAATACTTCAACACCCGGTGCCATTCGCCTGCTTTGGATAAGGAAACCGGTGTGCCCAATCATTCTTTGTTGCGGGCGAACAGCAAGGCCTTCATGATGCCAACCTCGAACAATTGTTTCTGAACTCTCTGGCTCAGTGAAATGTCCATCCGCTTTGAGCGCTTCCGCCGTTGCCGAAAGCTGGGTGGTAGTTGCCACGTAGGCAAGGAATACTCCTCCTGGACGTAATACCTCGGCAGCCATCGAAACGCATTCCCAAGGAGCAAGCATGTCAAGGATCACGCGATCATATTTTTCAGTAAAGCCTTGTTCCTGAACTGAGCCAACGTCTAACTTCCAATTTCTAGGTGATTCTCCAAAATAATTTTCAATGTTAGCTTGCGCGTTATCGGCAAAATCTTGACGACGCTCAACTGAATGAACCGAACCATTCTCACCTACGGCGCGTAGAAGTGAGAGCGTAAGCGCCCCGCTACCCACACCTGCCTCAAGGACTCGCGCTCCAGGGTAGATATCTGCAACTCCGACAATCATTGCTGCATCTTTTGGATACACAATTGTTGCCCCGCGCGGCATAGATAAAACGTAATCGGCCAGCAATGGAATGAATGCGGTGAACTTAAGTCCAGCGGTAGTGCTGACAACTGAACCTTCCGGTAATCCGATGAGATCATCGTGAGTAATCCAGCCCTTATGGGTGTGCCACTCTTTACCAGGGGTTATCGTGAAGCTATATAGCTTTCCCTTGGGATCGGTAAGTTGAATACGATCGCCGGCTTTAAAGAACCCATGTTCAGACACAGAGGCATCTTAGGCGAGGAATGACTCCCTGCGCTGGCGCGGGCGGTATCGTCGGCGCCCATGGAGCAGTTACGTCTTTCCCCCAGCAGAATGAATGATTTCACCAACTGCCCACAACTCTATAAATACCGAGCGATAGACCTCTTGCCGGAACCGCCCAGTATTGATGCAGAACGCGGGAAGTTAATTCACTCAGTGTTAGAAGACATCTTTGAACTTCCTGCTGCGGATCGAACTTTTGAGAGTGCGGTTGATTTACTGCCCGAATCGTGGAGTGCGCAATTAGAGAAAACCCCCGAACTTAATGCGCTAGTTCTTGATGAGAAAGAATGGATGGACCGTGCGCAGGCGCTATTGACTAACTACTTCTCCCTCGAAAATCCAACAACGTTTGAACCAACCTATCGGGAACTGCATTTAGAGCGAAACATTTCGGATGAGGTTTATCTCCACGGTTATGTTGATCGACTTGATATCGCACCCACTGGTGAGGTGCGGATTGTTGATTACAAAACAGGCAAATCTCCCAAGCCGGGATGGGAGGATAAAGCGCTATTTCAGTTACGTGTATACGCACTTCTCTACTGGCAGAACCACGGAGTTCTCCCCCGCATGCTTAAATTGATTTACTTAGGTGATGTGAAAACTATTGAAAGTCAACCGACCGAAGCGCAACTGACTTCTACTGAGAAGAAATTGAACAATATCGGCTCTGAGATTCTCACCGCTATTGAAACTGGGCACTTTCCCACACGAAAGTCGAAATTATGTGACTGGTGTTTCTTTAAAGCAATCTGCCCAGCACACGTAAAGTAGTCAAGAATTAGTTGGCGTTGAAGTACTTCGCCTCTGGGTGGTGGACAATAATTGCCGAAGTACTCTGTTCGGGATGGAGCTGGAATTCCTCCGAGAGTTCAACTCCAATGCGACCAGGTTCAAGTAATTCACAGAGTTGAGTCTGTTGTTCAATATCAGGGCAAGCTGGATAACCAAATGAGTATCGCGATCCTCGGTAGCCCTGATCCAAGATGCCCTGTAGATCTGGTGAGTCAAGATTTCGCACAGACATCTCTTCGCGAATACGTGCGTGCCAATGTTCTGCAAGTGCTTCAGTAAGTTGGACCGAGAGACCGTGCAACTCGAGGTATTCACGATACTTATCGGCTGCAAATAACTCATTTGCGGCCTTACTTACTGTGTTTCCCATAGTCACAACGTGGAAGGCAACAACATCGGTTTTCCCTGAGTCTTTACTTGCAAAGAAGTCCGCTAAACAAAGTCTGCGATCGCGTGATTGACGCGGGAATGAGAATCTCGTTCTCTCCTGACCGGCGAGAGGACCTTCATGATGCAAAATGATCAGGTCATTACCATCTGAGACGCATGGGAAATATCCGTATACGACAGCGGCTTCTAGCCAACCATTTGACTGGACTTCGTTCAGCAACTGACGAAGACGCGGCCGACCTTCAGATTCAGCCATTACATCGAATTCTCCGCGCGCGCCCTTAAGACCCCATTGCCCAACAAAGAGTGCGCGTTCATCGAGCATGCCAACATAGTCAGCGAGAGCTATACCTTTAACGATACGTGAACCAAAGAATGGCGCCTTTGGAATATCAATATCTATCGCAACATCACTTCGTAGCGTGTCAATAACTTTCGGTTGACTCGACTTAGCTACAGCCTTAACTTTTCGCTCGCGAAGTGCCGGCAGCGCCGCTCCTTCATCGCCGCGCTTAACGGCCATGATTGCATCCATCAGGCGCAAACCTTCGAAAGCATCTCGCGCATATCTGACTTCTCCTGGGAAAATTGCTGCCAGGTCTTGTTCGACATAGGCGCGCGTGAGAGCAGCACCCCCAAGAACAATCGGCCATTTCTGATCGAGCCCGCGACTAGTAATTTCTTCCAGATTCTCACGCATGATGACAGTGGATTTCACCAAGAGACCAGACATACCTACAGCGTCAACATTATGTTCAATTGCGGCGTCGATGATCTGATTTGCTGTCTGCTTAATTCCAATGTTGACAACTTGATATCCGTTATTAGAAAGAATGATATCTACCAGGTTCTTTCCAATATCGTGCACGTCACCCTTAACGGTTGCCAGCAACATCCGCCCACGCCCACCATCACTGGTCTTCTCCATATGAGGCTCTAGGTATGCAACGGCAGACTTCATAACTTCCGCACTTTGCAGTACGAATGGAAGCTGCATCTCACCTTTACCAAAGAGCTCCCCAACTACCTTCATGCCTTCTAGAAGATGATCATTAATGATCGCAAGTGGGGCAACTCCCTCACTCATCGCCGCGTCTAGATCGTCAGTGAGCCCAACTTTTTCACCATCAATAATGCGACGCTCTAAGCGTTGGCGAAGTGGAAGTGCGGCTAATTCTGAAGCTCTGATGTTACGAGAGGCAGCTAACTCCACGCCTTCAAAGAGTTGGAGGAACTCTTGTAGTGGGTCATAGGTGCAATTCTCGCCATCAAATACTCTGCGGTCATAAATCAGATCGAGTGCCACTTCTTTTTGACGCGGTTCGATTCTGGCCATCGGCATGATCTTGGAAGGGTGGACAATGGCCGAATCAAGGCCTGCTTCCACGCACTCAGAGAGAAAGACGGAGTTGAGTACAACTCGAGCGGCGGGATTAAGGCCGAAGGAAACATTGCTCACACCTAAAGTTGTTTGTACATCTGGATATTCACTCTTCAAGGTGCGAATCGCACTAATTGTTTCAAGTCCATCACGTCTGGTCTCTTCTTGACCTGTCGCGATAGGAAAGGTGAGTGTGTCAATCAAAATATCGCCGACATCCATCGACCAGTTCTGCGTTAAGTCAGCTATCAAGCGACGTGAAACACGCATCTTCCACTCAGCAGTACGCGCCTGGCCTTCCTCATCAATAGTCAGTGCTACTACCGATGCACCATGTTCTTTCACAAGTGGCATAATTTTCGCAAAGCGTGAAGTGGGACCGTCGCCATCTTCATAGTTAACCGAGTTAATGACGCTACGTCCGCCGAGTGATTCCAGACCAGCTTTGAGTACTGCCGGCTCTGTTGAATCAAGAACAATCGGCAGAGTGGAAGATGTTGCAAATCGAGAAGCAAGCTCTTTCATATCTCTAGCGCCATCGCGACCAACATAATCAACGGAGAGATCAAGCATATGGGCGCCATCTCGAATCTGATCTCGAGCTATTTCGACACACGTCGCCCAATCTTCAGCAACCAGCGCATCTCTAAAAGCTCGTGAACCATTGGCGTTGGTACGCTCGCCTATCGCTAGGTATGTTTTCTCTTGTCTAAAAGGAACGTACTGATAGATAGAAGAAGCACCTGGTTCAATAGTGATTTTTCGTGCATCAACTTTCTTGGCGGCCAATTTCTTCACAACGGCCTGCATGTGGGCCGGCGTTGTGCCACAGCAACCACCAATCAAGGTGATTCCATAGTCATTGACGAAGGTTTCAAGCGCAACCGCTAGCTCTTCTGGCCCTAGCGGATACTCAGCACCTTTCTTGCCCAGAATCGGTAGACCGGCATTTGGCATCACTGAGATTGCCACCCGCGAATTCTTCGAGAGATACCGCAAATGCTCTGACATCTCGGTTGGTCCGGTTGCACAATTTAATCCGATGAGATCAATATCAAGTGGCTCAAGTGCGTTTAACGCTGCCCCAATTTCAGAACCCAAGAGCATCGTCCCTGTTGTCTCAACAGTTACCTGGGCAATCAGCATGACATCCCGCTTAGCTTCTGTGATTGCTTGCCTAGCGCCATTGACCGCTGCTTTAGCCTGCAATAAATCCTGTGTGGTTTCAATCAGTAACGCATCAGAACCGGAATCGACTAAACCTTTAGAGGCGGTGTAATAAGCCTCTTTCAATTTTTCATATGTTGTATGACCAAGGCTAGGTAGTTTGGTACCGGGACCGAGTGAACCAAGAACAAAGCGAGGTTTATCAGAAGTTGAGTAAGCATCAGCGGCTTGTCGAGCAATGACACCGCCGGCATAGGCCAGTTCATAGATTCGGTCTTCAATTCCATACTCGGCCAAATTCGCCCAGTTTGCGCCAAAGGTATTGGTCTCAATGGCATCAACGCCGACCTCTAGATAGGCATCGTGCACAGAGCGAACGAGATCTGCGCGTGTCACGTTCAGAATTTCATTGCAACCTTCATGACCCTGGAAATCTTCGAGTGAAGGATCTGCAGCTTGGAGCATCGTTCCCATCGCGCCGTCGGCGATGACAGTGCCGTGAGCGAGGGCGCGCCGCATAAGGCCATCCATCAGTTTTTGGGGGTTTTTCTCGCTCGTCACATGGCAGAGATTACCTTAAGGTGTCGCTGTGGAGATTCATCAAATTCCTTCTTTGCGTTCACCAGTGATGGTTATCGCCTTTTCTGGTTGGAATGATGCTGCCGAGGCTGCAACCGGCGCTCTATCTCACCTATTAGGTTCATGGACTGATCCTTCATTTGATGTGGTCCCTGAGTTAATCGCAGATGTCGACCCGGAAGAGTTCTATGACTTTCAAGTAAATAGGCCAATGATCTATGTAGATGAATCAAGTGTTCGTAATCTGACCTGGCCAGGAACGCAGATCTTCGCACTTCGCACTCCCACACTTGATCATGATTTTATTGTCGTGCGCGGAGTTGAACCATCTATGAAGTGGAAGACTTTTACCTCTGATCTGCTAGATCTGGCAGAAGATCTTGAGATTGATTTAGTCATCACTCTTGGTTCGATGCTCGCCGATACTCCTCACACACGTCCAATTACTGTCAGTGGAAGTGGTGCACATCCAGACATCGCACAGCGTCTAGGTGTTGAGATAAGTAAATATGAGGGCCCAACTGGGATCCTCGGTGTTATTCAGGTTGCGTGCGTACAACGCGACATTGATGCAGTCTCCTTATGGGCTGCCGTTCCTCATTACGCCTCAAACTCGCCATCGCCAAAAGCATCATTGGCACTTGTGAATGCACTTGAAGATTTCCTGCGAATCTCAATTCCGCAAGGCGCACTTCCCGAAGAATCAACTGCCTGGGAGGTTGAGGTAACAGAGATGGCTAAGGAAGACTCCGATGTTGCTGAATATGTGAAAGCTTTGGAAGAGAGCAAGGATGCCTCGGAACTCCCTGATGTCACCGGTGAATCAATTGCGCGCGAATTAGAAAGATTTCTACGTCGGCAAAGCGGAAATTAGAGCGCTAGTCCGAGCAAGGTATCTAGTGCACGCGAAAGCTCACCCGCTTCCCCACCAATCATTCCTTCACTTGTATCTCTCATCCAGCTGCGAATAATCGTTTGAACTTTCACAGTATCGAGATTATCGCCCAGCGCTGAAATTATCGCTGCAATAACCTCATCCGTTGGCGCAACATCTACTCGACTCAATTGCAGTCGAAGATCATCAATTTCAGTCGATGCTTTAACCAAAATCTCCCTATTCCACATCAGGTCCTGTGAGAATTGATGACCCATCAGCGCCCATCTAATCGCCATCGGTTCGACACCTTCTGCAATGAGTTGCGATACAAAGAGCAAATTTCCCTTTGACTTACTCATCTTCTCGCCATCAAGACCAATCATTCCTGCATGTACATAAGTGCGAGCAAATCGTTGGCGCCCAATGATTCGACTTTGCGCAGCTGACATCTCATGATGAGGAAAAATTAGATCACTTCCCCCACCTTGAATATCTATTGCAAAGTCATCATGAGTATCAGGCTGCAGATAATGAAGTGCGATGGCACAACATTCGATATGCCAGCCAGGTCGACCCATACCAAACGGACTTTGCCAGCCAGGTTCACCTTCACGTTGGGCTAACCAGAGAAGTGCATCAAAAGGATTCTCTTTCCCAGCACGTTGTGGGTCTCCCCCGCGTTCGGCGAAGATGGAGAGCATTTGCTCATCTGTGTAATGAGAACGGGTGCCGAATTCCTCATCTGAATGAATTCTAAAGTAGAGGTCATTTTCGACGCTATATGTGGTCCCTGACTCCTGCAATTTCATTATTGAGTCCACTACCAATGGCATTGCCTCGACAACTCCGACATAGTGTTGCGGAGGCAGAACGTGAAGGTCGGCCATATCACCACGAAAGAGATCTATTTGAGAGTTAGCCAAATCCTGCCAATCGATACCGTCGCGCGCGGCACGCTCTAACAGCGGATCATCGATATCAGTAATGTTCTGAACAAAACGAACCTCAGCACCGCTTGCTTTGAGATAGCGATGAGTCAAATCGAAAGTGAGATAAGTGGCTGCGTGTCCTAGATGCGTTGCATCGTATGGAGTAATGCCGCATACATACATCCGGTAGACAGACTTCTCAGGCATAGTTTCAACCTGTTGAGTAGCGGTGTTCAGTAGTGAAAGTGGCTGGAATGAGAATCTACTGGAGAGCTTGGGAATGTAAATCTCTGGCCAGGCACGCATATCGCAACTTTACTTTAAAAAGGGGGCCATGGCACAGCAGGCCAATCTTCATTTGGAGATGGAAATTTCCCAGACTCGATGAGGCCTTCGATTCTTGCGATGAGGGCGCTAAATTCAATATCAGTGATTAATCCATGCAAAACCTCGGACTCAATGTGCAATCTACGGGCTAATTCATCGAGGGTGTGTATCTCTTCGGCGGTGAGTTCGCGCTCAGCAAACTGCCAAATAACGGTTCGCAGTTTGTTCTCTTCGTGAAATGTCACGCCATGATCACAACCAAGAAGACTGCCATCAACGACAGGCAACAAGTGACCTATTTTTCGATCGGTGTTGTTAATGACTGCATCAAATAGGGCCATCCGACGAAGGTTCTCGTTATCCTCCCGGTAGTACAAGGCCAAATCAATTGATTCATCGATATCAATCCACTGCTGCACCATTCCTACACCGAATGGTCCTTCTCGTAATACGGTGGGTGGAACAACTTTCCAACCGGAATACTCACTAATTAAGTAGGAGGCGTATTCGCGGTGAGCTAGATTTCCATCCGGAAAATCCCAGAGCGGTCGCTCTCCTGCGATGGGTTTATATATGACAGCCATCTTTTCATCGTTAAAAGTGCATTCGCCATAGAGAGTGGCATTAGATGCATCAACTAATCGACCGGTTACCTCAAGAGTTCCGGCAAGCAGATGTTCAATGACCTTACTCATCTGCGATAGCCATTTGAGCGCGGACATAGATGTCCTTTGAGATCTATCGGTCCACCACAAAATGGACACGGCTGACGTCCTGCGCCCACCACGATGAAGGCTCGCTTGGAGAATCGATCAGCTTCACTCGGAGTAATGAGAACCCGCAAAATATCCTGGTCACCTGTTAGATCATCGACATCTATGAACTCTGGATTCTGATCGCTCCCTTCATTAATAGCCTGGAAATCTACTTGAATCAAACCTTGCTCTGCATCGAAAGCTAAGCCGATTACGCCGACGCGAAACTCTTCTTCAATGGGAGTACTTAGCGGTGCATCATCTTTCACAAGACGGGAAAAGCTAACGCTTGGATTGTTCTGCTTGATATCTCGGATTGTGTAGAGCAAGCGATCTGCCAGAGCTTGAACCTGCGTCTTTTCGAGCGAAACTGAGATTAAACGTGAACCACTTTGAGCTTGAATAAAGAAGGTTCGTTCCCCTGGCTGACCTACCGTGCCAACTGTAAATCTCTCCGGTTGTTCAAAGAGAATTATTTGCGAACTCATTTCTTCTTTCGCCTGACAGCACCGGCTCCACCACCCAAGAGCATTTTCTTGGGACGCGAACCTGAGAGCGAGCCTTCTAGGTGCGTAAGATTGTCATTGAAAAGTATAAGGCGTGCACTGTCGCCATCATATTCAAGCATGGTAATCGAGGCGGGATCGATTACTAGAGACTGGAAGTTATCAAGTTTCATCTTCAACAAACTCGCAACCATTGCCTTAATGACATCACCGTGACTCACAAACAAGTGAGTCCCCTTAGATTTTTCTAGCACTGCCTCTTCTATGGATGCCACAGCGCGCTTTTGCATAGCGGTCATGCGTTCACCTTGCGGAAATTCAACCTTGCTCGGAGTCTTCTGAATAATCTTCCAGAGGGGTTGCTTAGCTAGTGAGTTGAGTTTCTTGCCACTCCAACTCCCATAATTCATTTCAATCAGCTTCTCATCGAGAATGAATTTCTTAAGTCCATTTGAGTGCGAGGATTCCAGCCAAGGTGCGAGCGTCTCCTGACAACGTTGCATCGGACTCATGCGGATGGAATCAAATGAGACTTTTCCAATGCGATCTACCAAGGCAATAGCCTGTTGGCTCCCCTTTTTACTCAGAGAGATACCAGGTAATTGCCCTGCCAAAATTCCAGATTCATTGGCGATTGAATGTGCATGTCTTAGAAGGATTATTCGCGCCACAACACGAAGGTTATCGCTAAATTTCTAATCACCACTTTTCCGCTATCCCCTTGCTAAGGTCTGCGTCATGGAGATGAGACGGGCTGGAAATAGTGGCCTCACACTCTCTCGGCTGGGTCTGGGAACCATGACATGGGGTCGAGATACCGATACGCACGAGGCCGCAGATCAATGCCGTGCCTATATCGAAGCTGGCGGCAACTTCCTAGATACCTCTCCTACCTTTGGCGATGGAGATAGCGAGCGAGTTATTGGTGGGCTGATTGGAACGCTCTTTAATCGCGCCGATGTAGTGATTGCTACGAAGGCAGGTGTCTCACATCCAGGCGGTGTTCGCACCGTAAATAACTCTCGCACCGCACTCATTGCAGAATTAGATAAATCACTATCGCGACTAGAAACAGATTATGTCGATATCTGGCAGATTCAGATGTGGGATGAACATACCCCGCTAGAAGACACTCTCTCGGCAATTGATTACGCATACACATCGGGGAAAGCTCGCCATGTTGGAGTTTCTAATTTCTCTGGCTGGCAAAGTGCGCGAGCAATCACCATTCAGGAGAGTAATTCCGCAAAAGCACCGATAGTCTCAAATCAAATTGAATACTCGCTGCTCAATCGAAGCGCGGAAGAGGAAATCCTTCCCTGTGCTCGAGCAACTGGAATTGGGGCTTTAGCCTGGGCGCCCTTGGGTCGTGGAGTCTTAACAGGAAAATATCGAACTGGGATTCCCAGTGATTCGCGCGCTGCAGCCCCGCACTTTGTGAAACATGTTGAGCCTTATTTGAATGAGAAGTCGACCCGAATAGTTGAAGCAGTATCTGTAGCAGCTAGCGGTCTTGGTTACTCCCCATTGGAAGTTGCACTTGCGTGGGTGCGAGACACCCCTGGAATAACGAGTGCGATAGTGGGAGCTAGAACTGGTGGCCAACTTCGTGGAATTTTGAAATCCGAAGAAATATCCTTGCCAGATATCGTGCGCAGCGTGCTCGATGAAATCTCTGCTTAAGCCTGCTCTAGAAATTTCTTTAGGACCTGAACCCCAAAGTGAAGACCAGAGATTGGCACGCGCTCATCTACCCCGTGGAATAAAGACATGAAATCCAAATCTTGCGGAAGGCGCAGTGGGCTAAATCCATAACCGATGATCCCAAGTTCTGATAGCGCTTTGTTATCAGTTCCACCGCTCATGACATATGGAACGGGAATACCTTCAGGATCATGGACCAAGATTGCAGCACACATCGCCTCCACCAGGTCTCCTTCAAAATCAACCTCGAGTGCAATATCGCGAGTAATGGTTTCTATTTCAATATCTGGGCCAATGATTGATTTAATTGTTGAATTAAGTTCATCTTCGTATCCAGGTAAGAATCTTCCGTCAATGACAGCCGAAGCAGATGCCGGAATTACGTTCTCCTTATATCCAGCTTCCAACATCGTTGGGTTAGCTGTGTTCTGCAACGTTGCTCCCACCATTCGAGCCGTCGGACCAATCTCTGCCAATAAAGGTGTGAGATCTGCCGGGTTGAATGGTTTGCCCGTAGCTTGCGCAATTTTTTCAAAGAGAATCTTGACTGTCTTCGTATATCTCTGGGGCCATTGGTATCGACCAATTTTGGCTACCGCCTCCGTTATCAAAGTGATTGCATTCTCATCATTTAACATTGAACCGTGACCAGCACGACCATGTGCGGTGATCTTCATCCAGTGAATACCTTTTTGCGCAGCCTCGATGAAGTACAAACGTTTTCCACCAGAGACGGTGACTGAAAAACCACCCACTTCTGAAATTGCTTCGGTGCACCCAGCAAAAACTTCCGGGTGCTTGGCAGTCATAAACCTGGAACCGTAAGAACTTCCCGCCTCTTCGTCGGCAAAAAAAGCTAAGACAATATCTCGCTGTGGTTGAAATCCGGTGCGCGACCACTCGCGAACGACTGTCAAAATCATCGCGTCCATATTCTTCATATCCACTGCCCCGCGACCCCAGATCATGCCGTCGCGAATTTCGGCAGCGAAGGGATCTACTGACCACTCACTAGCGTTCGCCGGAACAACATCGAGATGACCGTGGACTACTAAAGCGCCGAGTGAACTATCTTTTCCCGGTATACGCGCAATCACATTGCAGCGATTGGGAGCAGACTCATATATATCTGCTTTGATTCCAACTTCAGCGAGTGAGGCAACGACATACTCTGCACATGCCTTTTCATCTCCCTTGCCTTCTCCATAATTTACTGAAGGGATTCGAATAAGATCTTGGCAGATAGAGACAACTTCATTCTCAATGGTGTTCGACTTCTCTGCGCTACTCATGGTCGTATTCTGCCCTTTCATAGCTCTCTTTTGCGCCCATGGCGCCAGGTTGATATCGTTACCCAGTTATTTCGACTCGAGCGCATAAGATTTATCTTCTAGCGAGCGGGTACTCGTCCGGGTGGCGGAATTGGCAGACGCGCTAGCTTGAGGTGCTAGTTCTCGCAAGGGATTCGGGGTTCAAGTCCCCGTTCGGACACAGTTACGGTGGTGCAGCTATGGATATCAGTCAAGCACTTGCATTGATTAGACCTATCCCGGATTTTCCTAAGCCGGGGATTCTCTTTCAGGATATCTCCCCCTTATTGGCCAATCCGGAAGCATTTGCCACCGTCATATCGGCCCTCGCCGCTGTTGCAGATGAAATTGACTATGTGGCCGCACTGGATGCGCGTGGGTTCATCTTGGGGAGCGCGGTCGCCCTGGAAATGAAAGTCGGATTCATTCCAATCCGCAAATCTGGAAAATTGCCTTACACAACTTTTTCGCGCAGTTACAGCTTGGAGTATGGCCAGGACGAATTAGAGATTCATACTGATGCGATGGAGCCTGGTTCGCGAGTACTCCTGATTGATGATGTTCTAGCAACTGGTGGAACTCTAAAGGCTGCAATTTTGCTCATTCAAGATCTGGGGGCTGTTGTTGTGAGCGCTGCAGTTCTTTTGGAGATTCCAGAATTGGCAGGTCGGGCAAGCATTGCGAAACTGGACTCCGCCCCGCCAGTATTCTCACTCTCACTAAAATAGCTTTAGATTCCGCCCGTTTTTAGATGAGAGAATATTGAGGCGATTCATGGCAGGATTCCCACGTGGCTGAACTGATTTACTACTGCGGAACTATGGATTCGGGTAAGTCAACCCTTGCGCTGCAAACCGCGCACAACCATAAGTCACGTGGACGGACCGGACTCATCTTTACGAGTAAAGATCGTGCTGGGGCAGGTCTCATTAGTTCCCGTTTAGGGTTGCAATCTGAAGCAATTGAAGTTGAAACCTCACTGGATATTCATAAATTTGTGGTTGATCGCTTATCGGCTGGTGACCGTATCGATTACATCATCTGTGACGAAGCTCAGTTCTATCAGCCAGACCAAATTGATGGACTAGCAAAGATTGTTGACGGACTAGGTATTGATGTCTATGCATTTGGAATTCTTGCTGATTTTAGAACCAAACTCTTCCCAGGTTCTGCCCGTCTTGTGGAACTTGCCGATCGTGTGAACACTCTGCAAGTTGAGGCCCTTTGTTGGTGCGGATCACGTGCTACACATAACGCTCGAACTATAAATGGCGTCATGGTTACCGAAGGTGAACAAGTGGTGGTCGGAGATGTTGGTAAAAGTGATGAGATTGCCTATGAAGTCCTATGCCGTAGACACCACATGCGCCAAGTCACAGCTCGCGCATCACGAGCCGGTCATATAAGTTCTGACCCATTGCCATTTACTGAAATCTAAATCGGAGAAAATAGAGACAAGATGACTACATATGTGATTGCAACATCCGCGCTTTAGATCGAATGTAGGACTGTTGCCAGTACTGGCGCAATAACCAGAGCTGGCAACAGATTTGCAACTGATATTTTCTTGATATTGAGCAGTCGCAGTCCGATGCCAACCAGCATCAGCCCTCCGGAGATAGTCATCGCATCAATTTGATACTGCTCGAGAACAGATCCAGCAAAGAAACCGATAATTGTCCAGAAGCCCTGGTAGATGCCGACTGGAATAATCGATGCCATCACTCCTATTCCCAGGGTCGATGCGAATGCCATGGCGGCAAAGAAGTCGAGGGAAGACTTGAGAATTAATTGATCTAAGCCTTGAGACATGCCGTCGCTGACGCTGCCAAGGATTGCAAGTGGACCGATCACAAACAACAGTGATGCACTGACGAAGCCTTCGACGAAAGGACTGTCACTAGATGCCTTAAACTTCTTTCTTAGATTTTCGCCAAAGTTCTCAACTCGTTTCTCAATCTTGAGAGCGGTTCCGAGTAGACCTCCGATAAGCATGGATGCCAGAATCAAGAGAAGCGGTGATCCATCTGGAAGTGAATCCTTGAATTCATTTGACCATAGCGGCAAAAGTGCCGAAGTCGCACCCAATAGGGTGATGAGCCCCAGAACATCAGTAATCATCTTCTGCGATCTCTTAGGCAGTCGACCACCTAAGGCGATTCCGATAGCAGCACCTACGATGATGGTGAGCAAATTGATTACTGTTCCGAGGCCTACAAACATTCATCCACTATAGACTGCGCAAGTGAATCTCGCATCCATCATCAAAAGTCTGCGCCCCCATAAAACTGTCCCCATAACGCCATGGACCGCGCAAGGACTTTGGGACCTCACTCCCCTGCGAACTGCGATTCTTTTCTTTGGTTTAGCTATTTTCGGTCTCGGTGATTCATTACTTATCCAGGCTGGAATTGGAAATGCTCCGTGGACTGTATTTGCCGAAGGTCTGACACTAAAAACTGGGTTGAGTATCGGATGGGCAACTTTCATTATTAGCGTGTCCGTGATGCTGCTCTGGATTCCACTTAATGAACGAGTTGGTTTTGGAACAATCTCGAATATCGTCATCATTGCAGCGTTTATTCAAATCGGAACAATCATCTTCCCGAAGCAAGACAATTTCGCCATCGGAGTTATCTTTGATCTCATTGGAATCGCACTGGTCGGATTAGGCTCTGCCCTCTACATCACCTGTGGCCTAGGACGTGGTCCTCGAGATGGCGCCATGACCGGGATCCACTACAAAACAGGGGTTCGTGTGGGACGCGTACGAATGGGCATTGAGGTCACGGTCTTAATTATCGGCTGGTTCCTCGGAGGCACTGTTGGGCTCGGAACCGCCCTATTTGCCCTCTTTATCGGGCAATCGGTCGCCATTTTTCTTGGTCTTGTTGCGCGTTTAACCCACAAGTACGTCTAAGTACCTACTAGCGTTTAGACATCCCCCTCGGTCTGTGAGCCGTCATTTCACACGAGGTCGCAAACACCCTCGATAAAAAAATTAGAAAGGTCCATTTATGTTGGATTCCTATTTTAAGATTAAAGAGCGAGGGTCATCGATAGCCCAAGAGGTTAGAGGTGGGCTAGTTACCTTCTTTACAATGGCATATATCGTTGCGCTCAACCCGCTGATCCTTGCCACAACCGATGGAGCTGGAGAATTCATCGGTGGCGGAGATAGAACCAACGCAATCATTATCGTTGCCGCTGGAACCGCACTTATCGCCGGTATTTTGACCATCCTTATGGGAGCTGTCGCGAATTTTCCACTGGCACTTGCTACCGGCCTTGGCTTAAACACCTTTGTCGCTGTTTCAATCGCAAAGAACGCTACCTGGGCGCAAGCCATGGGCTTAGTTCTTATTGAAGGTATTCTCATTCTTATTCTGGTTCTGACCGGATTTAGAATCGCGGTCTTCAAGGCAATTCCAACCGCATTAAAAGTCGCTATCTCAGTAGGCATCGGATTGTTTATCGCCCTCATTGGCCTAGTCGATGCCGGATTCGTGCGACGTACTCCAAATGTGGTGTGGGGAAGCTCGAACTCCAAACCCTCTGCAGTTCCACTAGAACTTGGTGACGGCGGAACACTTGTGGGTTGGCCGATTGTCGTCTTCGCTTTTGGTCTCTTCCTGACCATCATCTTGATGATCAAAAAGATCAAGGGTTCCATTCTCATTGGAATCATCTCTTCAACGGTCCTAGCAATCATCGTAGAAGCCCAATTTAAAGTTGGAAATAGCTTCATCAGTCCTACTGAGTCAAACTCACGAGGCTGGGGTTTAAATACTCCGACGTTACCAAAGGACGCTTCCGGCTCTCTTAATCTGACAGATGCTCCACGTTTTGATTCTCTAGGTTTGGGTTTCGATGACATCTTCGGTGCATTCACAAATCCAAAGACTGGCGCATTAGCAGCCTGCCTGCTTGTCTTCACGCTATTGCTGGCAGACTTCTTCGACACAATGGGAACTATGACTGCTATAGGAAACCAAGCAGGATTAGTCGATAAGAGTGGAAACGTTCAAGGAGCTAACCGCATCCTCGTTGTTGACTCAATAGCTGCCGCCGCTGGTGGAGCTGCTGGTATTTCATCGAACACCAGTTACATTGAATCCGCATCTGGTGTGGGTGAAGGTGCCAGAACTGGCCTTTCCTCTATCGTTACTGGAATCGCGTTCTTGTTGACAACATTCCTAGCGCCGCTCGTCGCAATTATTCCTTATGAGGCTGCGACACCTGCACTAATCATTGTCGGATTCCTCATGATGGGACAAGTAAAGAACATCGAGTGGGATGATCTAGGAATTGGCATTCCAGCCTTCCTGACCATCATCTTGATGCCATTTAGCTATAACATCTCGGTCGGTATCGGAGCTGGTTTCGTTACTCACGTTGTTATTCGCATAGTTCAGGGACGTCGTAAGGAAGTTCATCCTTTGCTACTTCTTGTCTCTGGTCTCTTCATGATCTACTTCTTATCATCTCCAATTAATGCCTGGATTTAATAAGTAGATTTCCTTAATAGGGCTCGCATCTAAGGATGCGGGCCCTATTTCTTTACAGGGACCAATCGATGGGAGAAACTCCCCGGTGTTGTAGTTCTTGATTGACTTGTGAAAAAGGCTTGCTACCAAAGAACCCGCGATATGCACTAAGCGGACTTGGATGGACACTTTTGATGCTGTGAGTGAAAAGATGTGAAAGCTCCTGTGCGCTCTTTCCCCAGAGAACTCCAAAGGCACCTTGTACTGCTGCAGCTTGAGCAATCTGAGTTGTGATTTCCTGCCAACCAATATTTTCGTGTGAATTACTTTCGCCTACCTTTGTTGTGAGAACCCGATTGAGAAGCAGAACACCTTGGTCACGCCATGGAGAAAGATCTCCATTTTTCGGAGGCTCAATCTCCAGATCAGTGACTAATTCGGTGAAGATATTTCTGAGCGATGCTGGCAGCGGCTGCACATCAGGGTTTACCGAGAAAGCCAACCCATGGGCATTACCCCTGGTGGGATAAGGGTCTTGTCCGACAATCACGCATTTGACCGAACTCAAATCCATTTCTAAAGCAGCAAATATTCGATCGTTTCGTGGTGCGATGTCATCGCTGGAGATTGTCTGAAGAATCTTCTCAATCTGAGGAGCTAATGGGTCGAGAAGGCCATTCCAACTAGAGTGCACGGGCAAAAAAACGCGACCCATCGTGACTTACTTCCATCGGCAAATCAAAGACATGAGACATATGTTCAGATGTAATCACTTCGTGAATTGGACCTGAGACGGCCGCTAATCCATCTTTGAGAATGAGAGCATGTGTAGTGCCGGCTGGAATCTCTTCTATGTGATGAGTGACAAGAATCGAAGCTGGAGCTAATGGGTCGGATGCGAAGACAGTGAATCTCTTTAAGAGATCCTCGCGCCCACCTAGATCTAATCCAGAGGCTGGCTCATCTAGAAGAAGTAACTCTGGGTCAGCCATGAGTGCTCGAGAGATTTGAACGCGCTTGCGTTCACCCTCACTCAAAGTTCCATATTCTCTATCTGCTAATTCCCGCACCCCAAATGTTGTGAGAAGAGCTACGGCTCTGGATTCATCCCATAGGTCATAGGCCTCATTCCAACGACCAAGAATTGCGTACGCTGCAGTGAGTACTACATCGCGTACTTTTTCATCGGGCGGAATATCCTCTGAGATAAGTGCTCCACATATGCCGATTCGGGTACGAAGTTCCCAGACATCGACCTTGCCGAGCTGCTTATCAAGTAAGAAGACAGTTCCTGATGTAGGAAACATCCTTGTTGCCAATATTTGCAGGAGCGTGGATTTTCCGGCGCCGTTTGGTCCAAGGACCACCCATCGCTCGCCCGGGGCTATCGCAAAATTCAGCGGGCCCAGAATGTTCTTCTGGCCTCTTCGGACAGAGACATCACGTAGCTCTAGAACGCGATTATTACTCATAGGTGACAAAAGATATATCTTCAATCAATGAATCACTCGCAAATTGCGAACGAAGTGAACGTGATTCGCGATAACCTCACCCATATGAGCGCCGAGACGAGTCACTACACAGGTCTTATTCTCGTATCCGGCGTCGACTCCCCCGGAATCACTCGAGCTCTTTTTGAGACCCTGGCGCCCTTTGCCGTCACCATTTTAGATATCGAACAGGTAGTAATCCGTGAGCGACTTATTCTCACCGCTCTGATCTCACTTAATCCCGATCATGCGCAAGCGATTGAGGCAGACCTCAATGAATGTGCGCAAGTGTTATCCGTTGACATAGCAACCTCTTTCGGCGCCCAAGAGGGCGCGACAATTGCTGCTAAGACAGGGCTCGTTCACGTTGTGCTTCTCACAACTGAGCTACATCCTCGTTCTATTGCCGCGGTAGCCGAAGCAATAACTGCACAAAGTGGGAATATCGAGCGTATTCATCGCACCGCTAGTTATCCGATCACTGCAATCGAATTAACGGTATCCGGTGCCAACACAGCCAAACTTCGGCAATCACTAGCTGCGGTATCGAATGAATTTTCAATTGATATAGCCGTCTCTCCCGGTGGCCTGATGCGCTGGGCTAAGAAATTAGTTGTTTTAGATGTGGACTCAACTCTTATTCAGCAAGAAGTGATTGAACTACTGGCAGCCCATGCTGGCGTCGAGCCACAAGTGCGAGAGATAACCGAACGCGCCATGCGCGGGGAACTTGATTTTAGGCAGAGCCTGGAAGCCAGAGTTGCACTGCTTGCGGGACTTCCAGAGAAGGTTATTGCTGATGTGCGCGAGCAGATAGTTCTTACCCCTGGGGCGCGCACTCTGATCGAAACCTTACATAAACTTGGACATAACGTAGCTGTTGTCTCAGGTGGCTTTACTGCAGTCATTGAACCAATACTTAAAGATTTGGGTATCGCCCATTACCGAGCCAATACGCTAGAAGTCATCGATGGAAAGCTCACCGGCAAAGTCATCGGAGATGTCATCGATCGCGCCGCAAAAGCCGTTGCCCTTCGTGATTTTGCCAAAATTGTTGGAGTCAAACTAGAACAGACGATTGCTATCGGTGATGGCGCCAATGACCTAGATATGATTGCAATCGCAGGCATGGGAATAGCATTTAATGCAAAGCCAGCTGTCAAAGCGGCTGCAGATAGCTCTGTCAGCGCACCATACCTAGATTCAGTTCTCTATCTTCTAGGAATTTCACGGGAAGATATTGAAGAGGCGGGCGCGAGCCGCAGGTAATTACAGTCTGCAGGCGTGAATATCAGTAACCAGAATTCCGCGTGCACCCAGTGCCCAAAGTTCATCCATTAAGCGATTGGTATCTTTACGTAGCACCATAGCGCGCACTGCAACCCAATCAGGCTTTTGAAGCGGTGAAATCGTCGGCGACTCCAGACCGGGTGTGATGGCGCAAGCCTGGTCCACGCTTTTCTTAGGGATGTCATAATCAAGAAGCACGTATTGTCTTGCGGTCACAACGCCTTGCAAACGACGAATAAGAATCTCTAATTCGGCAGCGGCGGCTGGCGCTTTGCCTTTAATCAAGATGGCTTCGGAAACCAAGATTGGATCACCGAAGATAGCTAACCCAGCCTGGCGAAGAGTATTTCCAGTACTGACAACATCGGCTATCAGATCGGCAACTCCTAATCTGATGCTGCTTTCTACCGCACCATCCAGGCGAACGACATCTGCCTTAATCTTCAAATCTGAAAGATGTTTCTGCACCAATCCTGGATAGGCCGTTGCTACGCGCTTACCGCTGATTGATGAAAGTGATAGCTTCTCTTGTGTAGGTCCGGCGAATCTAAATGTTGATCCCCCAAAATCAAGGGGGAGAATTTCTTGCGCATCTGCACCAGAGTCAATGAGCAGATCTCGCCCCGTGATTCCTGCTTCTAACTCACCAGAGCCAACATAGATCGCAATATCGCGTGGGCGAAGATAATAGAACTCAACGCCGTTAGCAGGGTCTATCAGAACCAGATCGCGAGAGTCGGTACGTTGGCGATATCCAGCCTCTTTTAGGATCTCAATCGAGGCGTCAGCGAGTGAACCCTTGTTTGGGACAGCTATTCGTAACATGAAACTCCTTGTTTTCCCTTAGAGGTACTTATAAATATCAGTAGGTGTGAGACCACGGGCGAGCATCATTGTTTGTAGATGGTAAATCAATTGGCTAATTTCCTCGGCTAGAGCCTCATCTGACTCATGTTCAGCTGCCAACCAGACTTCACCAGCCTCTTCCAAGATCTTTTTTCCGATCGTGTGAACTCCGGCATCGACGGCAGCGACAGTCGCCGAACCCTCGGCGCGCTCAGCCAGCTTTTGCGCTAACTCAAGCCAGAGTGAGTCAAATGATTTCATAGCGCTAGTTTACTAGAGAGATTACGCACAAGAGGCCGTATTAGTGAAGTGCGGCTTGTGTGCGCAATTGCTCAACCATCATCGCCGGATCTTGCGCGCTAAAGACTGCGCTGCCGGCTACGAATGTGTCAGCTCCCGCTTCTCGAGCAATCTCGATGGTGGAAAGTGAAATTCCGCCATCAACTTGCAGCCAGATAGGTCTGCTACCTATCAATTTTCTCGCTTCTTTGACCTTACTCATCATATTTTCCATGAATTTTTGTCCACCGAAACCAGGTTCGACAGTCATGATAAGAACCATATCGATGAGATCGAAGTACTCTGAATAATCGTTAATGGAGGTATTGGGTTTGAGAGCGATAGAGGCCCGAGCTCCGTGGCTCTTAATCTCCTTCAAAGTACTGCGAATGTCGGAGGTGGCCTCGACATGAATAGTAACGCTGGCAGAACCAGCTTCGGCATACTGAACCGCTATCAAATCCACATCCGCAACCATTAAATGCGAATCAACTGGAATTGGGCAGTTCTTAATGATCTCGGTTGCGGCCTGAAAATCAAAGGTCATATTGGGAACAAATACGTTGTCCATGATATCCAGGTGAATCAAATCACTTGCCTGCGCAATCTTGGCAATCTCTGAGTCAAGATGTGCAAAATCCGCATTGAGAATACTTGGGGTGATTCGAACTTCATTCGACATGGAAGAAGTTTATCTCCTCTTGCGAAAGAGCGCTAAGAACATGGCATCCGTGCCGTGCTTGCTGGTCCACAGTGAAAGTGACTTATCGCGCGTTGCACCATAAAGGTTAGAAGGGATAAATGGTGCGATATCGATTTGCTCTAACTCCGGATGATCTTTAAGTATCCGAAGCACCTCACCTGATGTCTCGGAAAAATGTGGACTACATGTTGCATATCCAAATACTCCCCCTGGGTTAAGAACCGAGATTGCCGCATCAGACAATTCTCTTTGTAGGACCAGCAAACCTCGTAGGTCTTGCACAGTTCTTCGCCAACGAACCTCTGGTCTGCGTCGTAGGGCGCCGAGGCCTGTGCAAGGAACATCAGCCAGAATCGCATCGTATGTATGTCCGAGTGATGCAATCTCTCTGCCATCACCAACCTGCACTGGAAACTTGCCAATCACGTTTTTTACTAACTTTGCACGCGCCTCAGAAATTTCGTTGGCGGTAAATTCCTGGCCATTCACATTTGCTAGATGAGCCAGTAGGGCCGCTTTTCCACCCGGACCGGCACATAAATCTAGAAGCGAGGCAGAATCCTTAGTTGCGAGTGAGAAGATGTGTGCGACTAACTGCGATCCTTCATCTTGCACTCCTGCCTTGCGATGTCTAATAACCTCTAGCGTCCCAGGGGCGCCATCGAATCGGGCACCGTAAGGTGAATACTCTGTTGCAACCCCACCTAGATCAACTAGCTCTGATTGAGTCGAATCCCCCGGCCAGGCGACCAGTGTTGGCATCGCTGGAACATTGTTTACTGCAAGTTCCTCTTCCACCCGATCTAAATCTTTGAGTAGATCAAAGTAGGCCGAAACAATCCATTCCGGATGCGAATACCGGATAGCAAGACGCGCAATCGGGTCCGTGATAAATGAAGTGGGTTCAAGCCATTGTTCCAAGGTTTGTGAGCTGACCTTGCGCAGTATTGCATTGACAAAGGAAGCCTTCGATTCACCAATAACTTTTCGGGCGAGTTCAACAGTTGCCGATACGGCAGCATGGGTTGCTACGCGCATCTCAAATAACTGATGAACTCCCATCCTGCAGATATCTACGATGCCAGCGTCGACTTCCGATAATGGACGATCCGATACCTGCTGCAAGATGTAGTCATGTCGTCCTTGCATTCGCAGAGTCCCGTAGAGAAGTTCGGTGACGAAACCCTTGTCTCGCATCTCGAAATTCGAGGCTGACAGGGCTTGTGGCAAGAGCAGATTCGAGTATCCCCCATTGCGATTAACTTCTGTTAGCAAATCAAATACCAACACTCTGGGAGCATCAGGTTTCGGTGATTTAAAGGTATCTCTGCGTGGCTTAACCAAAGAGATCACCGGCGATTAATCTTGCCCCGTTTGCCCATTGCGAAGATGGCATTCTCGATTTACCAGACGGTGTGATGTGACCAATTTCTAAAGCAGAAGAGGCGGTTCCCACATATAACTTCTTGTTCTCAAGAAGAAGAGCACCGGGTTCTAATGTAATCTCACTCGCAACGGGAGTATCGATTTTCAACGTCGCATCTCGGAAATTAGTCCAAGCGCCAGGTTGGGAAGTAAAGGCACGGATTTTATTGGATATGGCAGTTGCCGGTTGAGTCCAATCTATGCGTCCTTCTTCCTTGCTCAACTTAAGAGCTCGGGTAGCGCTGTGATTCTCTTGTGGCGTGGGCTTCACTCCAGACTTCATGAGTTCTAGCGCGTGAAGAAGTGCTTCCGCTCCTAACTCTGCCAATTCAACGAAGAGTTCATCACTGGTGATATCGGCATCTAGTGCGAATCGATTCTGGGTATAGACCGGTCCGGTATCCATGCCATCATCTAATTTAAAGACAGTGACCCCCGATACTTTATCTCCGGCTTCAATCGCTCGTTGCACAGGTGCTGCCCCACGCCATCTTGGCAATAGTGAGAAATGCAGATTGAGCGAACCGTAACGAGGTAGTTCGAATACTCGTTGTGGCAATATGACACCGTATCCGATTGTGATCAGGACATCAGTATTCGCTAGATAGGAATCAAAGCTGGCATCTCGCTCTGGTTTGTAAACTTCAATCCCATTCTCGTTACCCCATCCTGAGACAGCTGATTCATTGAGGCTCTGACCTCGACCGGATGGTCGGTCAGGTGGCGTGATGACACAGAGCAATTCATGATCAGAGGCAAGAAGTGCATCCAGAGACGGAATCGCTACTTCAGGCGTTGCTGCTACCGCGATCCGCAACTAAAGACCCAGTCCACGGTTATCTGACCCGAAGAGACTATGCGGAGAAACCTTGATTGTCGGCGATGCCCCCGATTGCCCAGCAAGTCCGAACCAATCGGATTCTCTAATCTCCTTCATCGCTATCTTGCGATCTTCATCTGAGAGTCGATCAATAAAGAGAATTCCATTTAAATGATCTGTTTCATGCTGGAGCGCTCGGGCTAGAAGTTCTGTGCCTTCGATAGTGACAGGATCACCATGCATCGTAAATCCTCTTGCAACCGCTCTAAATGCACGAGGGGTTGGATAGATCAGTTCCGGAAAACTTAAGCATCCCTCATCACCCTCCTGCATCTCCTCACTCAAATCAAGAGTTGGATTGATGAGATGCCCAATAGTTTCATCGACATCCCAGACAAAGACTCGCAGTGGCACACCAATCTGTGGCGCCGCTAGCCCCGCACCAGGTGCATCGAGCATTGTTTCAGTAAGGTCCTTCACGAGCGTTCGCAGCTCTTTATCAAAGTCGATAACTTCCGAAGCCGGTGTGACAAGAACCGGGTCTCCGAAGTGACGAATTTGCTTGATAGACATGGGTCAATCTTACCTATCGCGAGAGCGAATATGGATCAATCCGCAGCGTTGCCAACTTCTTCCTTGTTGCACTTCGTCTTCGTTGGAACTCATGCATCAGTAGAACTAGCGCCTCACCGTCCTCAAGTGGAGCAAGTAAGAGAATCCGATGTGTAGAGGTGTTCAGAGTTGATGGTCCAAGAATTCTCGTGGACGCCGGAAGCCTGCCCTCATCGCGCGATTTATTTAATGCTCTGACCAAGGTTGCCGATTCAGCACTATCAATATCAAGTGAGATAGACCTGACGAACGGAGGCAATGAGGCTTCGATGCGCTCTTGCAACTCTCGCCGGGAAATTAGAGATGGTTTCCAGGAAGCAAGGGCGCCCACTATGGGATTTGAGTGATTGATAACTAGCAATGCAGATCCCGAAGAGTTCAATAGCGCAGCGTGGGTAAAGAATATTTCTCGAGCTCGCTCCTGCGCTCTGAGATCTGATTGATTAAGCAATTTTTCACCGTCGAGAATTACGACAGCGGCATACCCATCGGCCGACATGGGAGCTGATCCCGGAGTGGCAATGACAATTCCAGAATTCAGTTCAAAATCATCAACCATCTTCTCGGCCTCACACAGTGTGATTGGAATACCTGGTAGGGCTACTCCGATTTCTTGTGCAAATCGCTCGCTGCCACGATTGAGAAGAAACGGCTTAAGCCCGGCACAATACTGACAGACCCACTCGGAATAGACATTTGCACACAAGGAACAAGAGATAGCCGTCGTGGCACCCTTCTTCTCTAGCCGACCACCACATGAACACGTAGAGATATTTCGACATCCACTACAACTAATCGACTGCGAATATCCCTTTCTGGGTGCGATGAAGAGAATCGGTCCCTGTTTGACCAAGCGGCGGAGCTCGCCAATGATTTTGCCCGGAAGCAGCTCGGAAAATTCCTGCTGAAAAGTATCAACTCGAATCTTTTGTTTAGCGCCTTTGAATTCAAACCAGCCGATATCGATAAGCCGAGCGACTTCGGCACTGGGACTATAACCCACGCAGTAGATAGCAACATTCTCATTTCGTGCGCGAAGAATTGCGATGTCACGTGCGTTCCACCCCGGTGATCGAACTTCGAAGAATTGCTCCGATGATTCATTAAAAATGACGATTGACGCTAAATCTGGACTATCGGCAAAAATGGCGCTTCTGGTTCCGATAATGATCTGAGCCGATGTTGTTCTGGCACGCAGAAAATTCTCATATCTCTCACTTCGCGGCAGATCTGAATCCAGAATCAGCGCCTCTGGAAAATGCTTGCTTAATCGAAGCACTGATCTACTATCTGGAACTATCACCAGGATTGAACCTCTGCTCCGGACGCTTTTGACGTGCCTTGCTAGGGCCTGAAAAGGATCTTGGTATGCGGGTAGTTGAAGGTACTGACGTACCGATGATTGACCCGGTCTATCAGTAGTCTTATCAATCCAGTGCATCTTCTCGACACTTGCGACACGAGGAGGGATTGCAGAACGAATTACGTCATAAGGATGACATGCCCATCTGTGCGCAACTAGTGCAATCAAATCTAAGGAAGGTTTTGAAGCAACCGGAACGCGGGAAATCACCTTAGTAATGCTCTTAAGCCTTCGACCCGAAGATATGGTTATGCGTTCTAGAACGAGTGCTTCACACTCTCTGCCATTGAATGGCACCTGAACCCGAACGCCCACGGCAACCTGCTCGGATAGATTATCGGGAACTAGATAGTCATAGCTTTGATCTAGATGAAAGACCCCACTGTCTACCCAGACGCGCGCCACAGGATTATCAGTTGTGCTGATCTCTGGCGCAAGGCGAACTACTTCGCGCTTAAGACGTAGTGGCCTCGTAAGTGCCACGGTGTGCGGATAACCTATTTAACAGCTGCCTGCAGTTCGGATACACGATTAGTTACTTCCCATGTGAAATTAGGAAGCTCGCGACCGAAGTGACCGTATGCAGCAGTCTGAGAATAGATTGGACGCTTGAGATTTAAATCGCGAATGATTGCAGCGGGACGCAAATCAAAAACAGTTGTCACAGCAGCTTGAATCTTCTGAACCGGAACCGTTTCAGTTCCAAAGGTCTCTACAAAAACTCCAACCGGCTGAGCTTTTCCGATTGCATAAGCAACCTGAACTTCACAACGGCGAGCTAAACCTGCTGCCACTACGTTCTTAGCAACCCAGCGCATCGCATAGGCGGCAGACCGATCCACCTTTGATGGGTCTTTTCCTGAGAATGCGCCACCACCATGGCGAGCCATTCCGCCATAAGTATCGACAATGATTTTGCGACCTGTAAGACCCGCATCGCCCATCGGTCCACCAATAACGAAGCGACCCGTTGGGTTAATCAGAATTCTCATATCCTTACGAGGAAGATCAATCTTTGTTAAAACCGGATCAATTACTTGGGCTATTACCTCGGATGTGAGTTGCCCGGCAACATCAACTTCTTCTGCGTGCTGGCTTGAGATAACAACGGTATCGAGTGCAACAGCCTTATCTCCATCATATTCAATGGTGACCTGTGTTTTCCCGTCAGGGCGAAGATATGGAAGAGCTCCAGACTTTCTCACCTTTGACAGCTGTTGTGCTAGTTCATGAGCGAGCCAGATTGGCAGCGGCATAAGTTCTTTGGTGTCATCACACGCATAACCAAACATCAGGCCCTGATCGCCGGCACCTTGAAGGTCAAGTGGGTCGACGGCAGATGCAACGCGATGTTCAAATGCGTCGTCCACACCTTGTGCAATGTCTGGTGATTGCTGACCAATCGAGATCGACACACCACAACTATTTCCGTCAAAACCTTTCACGGAAGAGTCATAACCAATACCGATCACAGTATCGCGAACAATTCCCATGACATCGGCATAACCGTTAGTCGTTACTTCACCAGCAACATGAACTTGGCCAGTTGTGATCAACGTTTCAACAGCTACCCGGCTTGATGGATCCTGCGCTATCAGCGAATCAAGAATAGCATCAGAGATCTGATCCGCAATCTTATCTGGATGGCCTTCGGTAACAGACTCTGAGGTGAATAGGCGTTTTGACATTGGATTAACCTAACTGATGGAGGGCATGGTCGAGTAGTTCTTGTGCAAGCGTGTCTTTGGTGGTCTTGGCCACTTTATAACTGGCACCAGCGCTGGTGAAAATCTCGCCAAAAGTTGTCTCGCTATTGAAGATATCTCCCCCAGAAACATCATTGAGATAGAGGATATCCGCACCCTTAGCCAACATCTTGCTTTGGGCTGCAGTTGCGTCATGGGAAGTCTCTGCCGCAAAAGCCACGACTACTTGCTTGACCTTAACGTCATGAAGACTCTTGAGAATATCCACATTTTCCGTCAGATTGATCGTAGCAAGTGAAGCCTTCTTAATCTTTGAATCCTGCATCTGTTCAGGACGCGCATCCGCAACTGCTGCCGCCATCACCAGAACATCACACTGCGAAAATTCTCGATGTAAAGCATCGTGCATCTCAGATGCCGTTTTTACATGAATAGTTTGTACACCTTCAATATCTGGCAGTGAAGCATTTGCCGATACGAGTACAACATCTGCCCCTCGTCGAAGTGCCTGCAGGGCAACGGCGTAACCTTGTTTCCCAGAAGATTGGTTTCCGATAAAACGAATGGGATCTATTGGTTCCCGAGTACCGCCTGCGCTCACCAGCACTCTCCTGCCTAAGTAATCGGATTTAGCTTGAGCTAAATCCGAGAAAGCTTGCAGAATTTTGGCTGTCTCTGGAAATCTCCCTTGGCCCACATCTCCGCTGGTGAGTGCTCCGACGTCGGGATCTAGGACGTGATACCCACGCTCTCGCAATACTCGCACATTTGCTGTTGTCGCTTGATCACTCCACATATTTGGATGCATTGCCGGAACTATCAAAACTGGAACGTTAGCTGCCAGGATGACATTAGTCAGAAGATCATCGGCTCGACCTGCGGCCATTCTTGCTATCAAATCGGCAGTCGCCGGAGCGATGATGATGAAATCAGCCTTTTTTGCTAACGAGACATGGCGAACTTCTTCTACACTCTCAAAAACTTCGGTAGTGACTGCACGCCCAGAAAGAGCTTCCCATGTTGCCGCGCCCACGAAATTCAAACTCGAAGGAGTTGGAACGACCGTTACGAGGAAACCAATATCTTGCAGGCGACGCAGTAAATCGCAAGATTTATAGGCAGCTATACCGCCGCCAACACCGAGAATTACTTCGCGGCCATGTCCTTGCATAACTATTGTGGCGCTAATTAAGCAGTTGGCTCAAGATTTTCGATTGTCAGCAAACCTTCGTTAATCTCACGAAGTGCAATCGATAGTGGCTTCTCGTGAACGTGTGTGTCCACAAGTGGTCCCACGTACTCAAGAAGGCCTTCACCTAATTGTGAATAGTAAGCATTAATCTGACGTGCACGCTTTGCAGCATAGAGAACCAGTGAATACTTTGATCCAGCCTTATCGAGAAGCTCATCGATAGGTGGGTTAGTGATTCCGTCCATGTGTGCACTCATGCATGTACTCCTAAAAAGTAATATTCGCCGAACTAGGCAGATGCCAATTCTATCAGGCTGGCAACCACCTTCTCGACCTCGTCATTTACCAGGACTTTATCGAAGAAAGAGGCTGCAGCGAGCTCTTCCTGCGCTAAGGCTAGACGTGAGGCCCTGCGTTCTGCGCTATCAGTGCCGCGGCCTTCTAAGCGCGAGACCAACTCCTCCCAACTAGGTGGTTCGAGAAAGACCAGTACTGACTCCGGAATCTTTTCCTTCACCTGTTTGGCTCCCTCAATCTCGATCTCCAGAAGAACACTTTGTCCAGCACTCAGTGCGGTTTCCACTGGTAATCGTGGTGTTCCATAACGAGCTCCAGCAAATTCGGCCCATTCTAGAAACTCATTGTTCTTAACTGCTGCATCAAATTGCGTTGCAGTTAAGTAGTGGTAGTCAACACCCGCAACTTCATTAAATCTTGCCGGACGAGTTGTCGCAGAGACAATGACAACAAAATCAGAGGCTTCCCGTAACTTCTTGGCGACTGTGCTCTTGCCTACTCCCCCAGGACCAGAGAGAACTATCAGCTTTCCTCTGCGCAGTGATGTCGGCAATTCAAATTCCTTTAGTAGCGCTGCTCGTTGGTAGCGTCCTAGCCCTTGAATCCGCCTCGTGCTGGAGATGTCAAGTTTTTCAAGTAACGCTTTACCGCGAATTTTACCCACACCACTCTTTGATTCCACCATCTCAAGAACTCGCATCTTGGCAATCACTTCATTGCTCTGAGCTAAAGCGATAACCTCAGAAATACTCAATTCACCACTTTTGATTCGAGATTTCACTGCAGAGCGCTCTTGTCTAGAAGCTTTCGCTTTCGCCAGGGCGCTAGCACGCTCGGCGGGAGTTAGTTGCGGCGGGGTACCCATGTTTTTAACTTACTGCAGAATATCTTCAGCGATTGTGCGCGCAGCGGTAGTCATAGCTTGCGCGCCTTGCGCCCACGCCTGTGTGATTGGACGTCCGATAACAACGTAGCTTGCGCCGGCGGCAATCGCTGCTCGAGGAGTCATTGTTCGCTTCTGATCATCACCTCCAGAACTACCTTCGGGGCGAACTCCAGGTGTGATGATCTGTGGTTCATTTCCAACGGCAGATCGGATTGCTGCAATCTCAAGCGGTGAACAGACGATGGCGCGAGCACCAGCTTCGGTAGACATCTTGGCAAGTGCAACCGCGCTCTCAAGTGCGTTATTTGCGAACCCAATTTCAAAGAGATCCTCCTCCGAAAGCGAAGTAAGGATCGTTACTGCCGTGACATCGGTAGTCGGAAGCGCTTGTACTGCCGCCGAAATCATCGCGCGTCCACCAGATGCATGAACGGTGAGGAATCTTGGCTTCAATGATTGAACCGCGGTCGCAGCAGCTCCCACTGTGTGTGGAATGTCATGCAGTTTCAAATCTAGGAAAATATCAGAATCGGTCACACCTTTAATACGCCTGACCCCTTCATGGCCGAAGGTGAGGAAAAATTCAAGACCCAACTTATAGACACTGACATGATCCTGGGTTGCCTCTATCCAACGTTGCGCCGTATCTAAATCCTGTGTATCAACCGCAAGAACTATCGGCGCTTTCATTGCGTCTCTTCTCTATGCGCATATCCAACGGCTTGTTGCATGGTAGCAAAGCCACGTGTTGCCAACAGTTCGCGCAGCTCGTTTTGAATAGTGATTAGCGCAGTAGGGTTACCGAAACTGGCAGTTCCTACCGAGATCGCTGATGCTCCGGCCAGAATAAGTTCGAGTGCATCGCGACCAGAGGAGACACCACCCATTCCCAATATTGGAACGTGAGGCAGCGCAGCATGTACCTGATAGATCGCTCGTACTGCTATCGGCTTAATCGCAGGTCCAGATAATCCGCCAGTTTTCCCACCTAAATGCGGTTTCATCGTCTCCAGATTTATCACCATGCCAAGAACGGTGTTTATCAGCGCCAGTGCATCAGCGCCAGCATCAACTACACCTTTGGCAATCTCTGGCAGACTAGTTACATCAGGTGATAGCTTTGCAATGATGGGAAGTTCCCCGCCTATAGTCTTTCGAACCCCGTCGATAACGCGCCTGGAAGCATCGGGGTCGCAGGCAAAGACCAAACCTCGGTTTTCCACGTTCGGACAAGAAATGTTCACTTCTAAAGCACTGATCCCAGAGGCCGATCTAATTTTACGAGCTAGTGTTGAATATTCTTCGATCGTCTCTCCTGCAATCGAAACTACCACTCGAGCTTTTTGTTCAAGCAGCCACGGTAGATCGTTTGCAAGGAAGGCATCAATTCCTGGACCTTGTAGCCCGATTGAGTTAAGCATTCCCGATGGTGTTTCCGCCATACGTGGAGTCGGGCGACCATGACGCGGCTTTGTCATCACTGATTTAGTAACGATTGCTCCCACATCTTTAAGTGCAAAGAATTGTGATAACTCCTTGCCACTGCTGGCACAACCACTTGCGGTAAAAATTGGGGTGGGAAACCAAGCATTTGCCAACGTTGTGGACATATCTACCGGAAGGGTCATTGGTGCGCCTCCGGAATACGTCCCACGAGATCCCATTGAACGTGAGAGCCATCCATCACCGGACCATCAATACAAGAGCGCAGCATCGAAGTTGAACCGTCTTCATTTCGAACCGGTAGGACACAGGTCATGCAAATTCCGATACCGCATGCCATCGATTCCTCAACTGCACATTGATGAATCACTTCAGTATTTGCAACCAGCTCGGTTATCGCTCGAAGCATTCCCATCGGACCACATGAATAAATCACATCAATACTTCGATTGGAGATGATCTCCAGGAGTGATTCTGTCACTCGCCCTTTCTCTCCCATTGAACCGTCTTCGGTGTAAATCTTGAGCGAGTTAACAGAACGCTTACCCTCCATAGGTGCATAAATCTTGGTACCGATACTGGCACCTAGCAACATATCAACCTTGCATCCGCGATTCTTCAGTACATCTGCGAGTCCAAATAGCGGCGCCGAACCATAGCCACCTCCAACAAGTAGCGCATTGATTGGCTCTGTTGGTATTCCAAATGATGTTCCCAGCGGGGCAACGATGTCGAGCTCTGAACCCTCAGGTTGCGCACATAACCACTTTGAGCCTGAGCCATGAGGGGCAACGATAAGTTCCATCGTTCCGCCATACTGACTGCTATCGGATACTCGAGAGATTGCAAAGGCGCGACGCAAAATCATTCGTGAGCTATCGCCACCAACGCTGATAGCAACGAAGTTTCCCGGGCGACAACTCTTAACCATCTCTCCCACGTTTATCAGAATCTGGTGATAGGCACCGACTCGTTTATTGGAGTGAATAGTCGCAATTTGTTGAACCGCGCTCTTATTGATCGTGTTCACTACTTGCCCAGCCACTCTTGAATAGGCTTCACCGGCATAGCCCCAGCTTGAATCGCTTTAATGCCTTCTACTGCGGCACTAAAGCCAGCTGTTGTGGTGATAATTGGTATCGATCGTTGCACTGATGCGGTTCTAATGGCCCATCCATCTGCGCGCGTTCCTCGGCCCACTGGAGTATTGATTACCAAATCGATATCACCAGCGTTGAGCATCTCAACGATTGTCTTCTCACCCATCGGTCCAGTTCCCTCAGAGTTCTTGCGCACACACACCACGCTCACGCCTGATTGTTCCAATAACTTCGCAGTTCCATCTGTTGCTAGCAATCTAAAGCCTAGTCCGGAGAGTTTACGTGCTGGTTCAACACCGGAGCTCTTGTCTTTATCAGCCAATGAGATAAAGACAGTTCCAGATTTAGGCAGTGGACCAAATGAACTTATCTGCGATTTTGCATAAGCTTCCCCGAAGTTATCTGCAATACCCATAACTTCTCCAGTAGAACGCATCTCTGGTCCAAGAACTGCATCCACACCTCGTCCATCTACTCTCCTGAATCGATTCCAAGGCAAGACCGCCTCTTTCACGCTAATGCCCTTTGCGATCGCATCACCCTCGGCTGGCAACATGGATTCAAGACGCAACTTGGCAATCGTTGATCCAAGTGAAATCCGGGCCGCAGCCGTTGCCAGCGGCACACCCGTTGCTTTGCTCACAAAAGGAACCGTGCGTGAAGCGCGTGGATTCGCCTCAAGAACATATAAAACCTTTTCGGCCATAGCGAATTGAATATTAATCAACCCTCGAACGCCAACACCCTGGGCAATCTTAAGAGTCGCCTCCCGGATAGCTTTGCGCTGATCTTCACTAATAGTCATCGCCGGAAGAACACAGGCGCTATCTCCTGAATGTATTCCCGCCTCTTCAATGTGTTCCATGATTCCACCCAAGAAGAGTTCCTGACCATCGTAGAGTGCATCAACATCTAATTCGATGGCAGAATCCAAGAATCTATCAACGAGAACTGGATGATCCGGAGTGATATCGGTAGCCCGGGCGATGAAGGATGAAAGGGATTCATCATCATAGACAATTTCCATACCTCGTCCGCCAAGAACAAAGCTCGGGCGAACGAGAACTGGGTAACCAATACGTTGGGCAATCGAGAGTGCTTCTAATTGTGTTGCTGCCATTCCAAACTCTGGCGCAGTAAGTCCCTGATCTGCCAAGACTTGGCCGAATGCACCACGTTCTTCCGCCAAATTAATTGCTTCCGGACTAGTTCCGAGAATCGTAACTCCGGCTGCTTTCAGACCTGCTGCAAGTCCAAGCGGGGTTTGTCCACCCAATTGGGTGATGACTCCCAACACTGGACCGGCAAGAGACTCCGCATGCACAACTTCAAGTACATCTTCTAAGGTCAATGGTTCAAAATAAAGACGATCACTGGTGTCGTAGTCGGTAGAAACAGTCTCCGGATTACAGTTGATCATAATCGTTTCAAAATCGGCTTCCCTCAAGGTGAATGAGGCATGGACGCAGGAGTAATCAAATTCAATGCCTTGACCAATTCGGTTCGGTCCGCTGCCTAAAATAATCACAGCCGGCCTTGTGCGCGGGCGCACCTCTGTCTCTTCTTCATAACTTGAATAATGATATGGAGTGAACGCTTCAAACTCTGCTGCGCATGTGTCTACCGTCTTATATATAGGGCGAATATTTTCATGATGACGGGCTTTGCGAATATCTTCCTCTGATACTCCCCGCAAGCGAGAAATTTGTATGTCGGAAAACCCCATACTTTTAGCTGCGCGCAACACATCTGCAGTTAACTCCCCTGGTTCAGCAATTCGCAAGGCTTCTTGATTAATCAATTCAATTTGGCGCAAGAACCAACGATCGATCTTGGTCGATGCGTAAATCTCTTCGATTGATGCCCCGCACCACATGGCGAGCTGAACCTGCTGAATTCGATACTCGGTGGGAATCTTCATAGATTCAAGAAGTGAACCTTTTTGGGAATCCGGGAAGTTCTTGGGGAATGTGAAGGTCGCCTCTTTACGCTCTAATGAACGAAGCGCTTTCATCAACGCTTCTGGAAAAGAACGTCCAATTGCCATTGCCTCTCCCACGCTCTTCATTGTGGTGGTCAAACGAGGATCCGCATCTTGGAACTTTTCAAAAGCAAATCTTGGTGCCTTCACAACAATGTAATCCAGGGTTGGCTCGAACGAAGCTGGAGTAACCTGTGTAATGTCATTCTTAATCTCATCCAGGGTGTAGCCGATTGCTAGTTTTGTTGCAATCTTTGCAATCGGGAAACCAGTTGCTTTGGAGGCCAGGGCGCTAGATCGTGACACTCGTGGATTCATCTCAATCACAATGATGCGCCCAGTATCAGGATTCACCGCAAATTGAATATTGCAACCGCCCGTATCAACGCCAACTTCGCGAATAATATCGATAGAGAGATTGCGAAGTTTTTGGAATTCAACATCAGTCAAAGTAAGCGCTGGTGCCACGGTAATTGAATCACCCGTATGAACACCCATTGGGTCAATATTTTCAATGCTGCAGACAATCACCACGTTATCCGCTCTATCACGCATAACCTCTAATTCATACTCTTTCCAGCCAATAATCGACTCTTCGATCAGAACTTCTGACGTCGGGCTATGTCTTAATCCAGCCCCTGCAATCTGTCGAAGTGTTGTTTCATCAAAGGCGATTCCTGAACCTAGCCCACCCATAGTAAAAGATGGTCGAATCACTACTGGGTAATTTAAGACGGCCACGGCGCCCATAACATCTTCAATGGTGTGACAGATAATTGATTTGGCTGACTCGCCACCAATCTTCTCAACAATAGTTCTAAATATTTCGCGATTCTCGCCACGTTCAATCGCCGCGACATCTGCGCCAATGAGCTTCACATTGTATTTAGCAAGTGTTCCTGCCTGGAATAATCCAATAGCTGCATTGAGCGCAGTCTGTCCCCCTAGTGTTGCAAGGACAGCATCTGGTCGCTCTTTTGCAATGATCCGCTCAATAAACTCCGGCGTAATGGGCTCTATATAAGTTGCATCCGCAAATTCAGGGTCAGTCATTATTGTTGCGGGATTCGAGTTCACTAAGATGACTCGAATACCCTCAGCCCGCAGGACTCGGCAAGCTTGCGTTCCGGAATAATCAAATTCACATGCCTGACCGATAACAATCGGGCCGGAACCAATTACTAAAACACTTTTGATTGACTCATCGCGTGCCATTACTTGGAAGCCGCCAATCTTGGATATCTAGCCATCATGTCTACAAACTGATCAAAGAGATAAGCAGCATCGTGAGGCCCAGCTGCTGCTTCCGGGTGGTACTGAACGCTAAAGGCTCCACGTTCAAGTAGTTCGATACCTTCCACAACACCGTCATTCAAACAGATGTGGGTCACTTGACCGAGGCCGTATACGGTGGAAAAACCTGAATCGGTAGGTGCTTTCAAAGCAAAGCCGTGGTTATGTGCCGTGATTTCAACCTTACCGCTTCGCTTATCAAGCACCGGTTGGTTAATTCCTCGATGGCCGAACTGCAATTTATAGGTTTCAAAGCCGAGTGCGCGACCAAGAATTTGATGTCCGAAGCAGATTCCGAAGATTGGAATCTCTTCCGAAAGTAGGCTTCGAACTAACTCAATAGTTTCAGTCATAGTTGCTGGATCTCCAGGACCGTTGGAGAGAAATACTCCATCTGGATTGATAGCCAAGATCTCATCGAGGGTGACGTTATAAGGCATGACATGTACTTCAATCCCGCGTTGCGCCATCGCTCGTGGCGTTGCCCCCTTTATCCCCAAATCAATTGCTGCAACGGTGTACTTCTTCACACCCTGTGCTGGGACAACATAGGTCTTTGGAGTTGAGACATCGGCGCACAGATAGGAACCAGCCATATCGGCTTGTTTGCGAACTTCCACAACCATCTCTTCACGAGTGAGGTCAAGACCAGAGAATATGCCGACCTTCATTGCTCCTCGATCACGTAGGTGACGAGTAATCGCACGTGTGTCCACCCCTTGAATACCAACAATTCCCTGGCTAATTAATTCCGATTCAAGATCTTTCTCACTGCGCCAATTACTGGTGACAGTCGATGGATTTCGAACAACAAAACCTGCCACCCAGTATTTGCTTGACTCGTTATCAAAGGTATTCACACCGGTATTGCCAATATGAGGCGCTGTCATCACCACAACTTGCTTGTGATACGACGGATCTGTCAACGTTTCTTGATAGCCAGTCATTCCGGTCTGAAAAACTGCTTCCCCAAATGTCTTACCGGTTGCAGCCCACGACTGACCCTGGAAGATTCGGCCGTCATCAAGAACGAAGAATGCTTGCGACACTATTTACTCCCTTCGTATGTCAATTTTCCACCAAAGACTGTAGCCATGATTACGCCCGGCAGCTCTAAGCCATGGAAGGGAGTATTTCGACTTCTAGATAAAACCAGATCTCGATCCACCCGGTGAGTTGCCGTCGGATTAATCACAGTGATGTGCGCCTTAGCTCCAACCGCAATCTCATGACCATGATTCTCATAGCGAGCAATCTGGGCCGGAGCAGAACTCATGCGCGTAGCAACCTGTTCCCAACTCATCAGGCCCGTCTGCACCATTGTCTGATTGACTATCGGGAGAGCGGTCTCAAGACCGAGCATTCCAAATGCTGCTTCCTGCCACTCGCATTCCTTGCTCTCGGTCGCATGCGGTGCATGATCGGTTGCCACAATATCGATGATGCCTTGTGCCAACCCCTCGCGCAGTGCCATCACGTCTTTTTCAGTTCTTAGCGGTGGGTTCACTTTATATACCGCGTCATAACTTCTAGCTAGCTCATCGGTGAGCAGTAAATGATGAGGAGTCACTTCCGCGGTCACCGCTATACCGCGCGCTTTCGCCCAACGAATTATCTCAACCCCACCAGCTGTTGTGACATGACAGATATGTAAGCGTGCCTGCAGGAAATCAGCCAGGAGAATATCGCGCGCAATAATCGCTTCTTCGGCGATTGCTGGCCAACCCTTTAAGCCAAGTTGGGATGAGACTATTCCCTCATTCATCTGCGCGCCTTGGGTCAGGCGTGGCTCTTGTGCATGCTGGGCGATGACACCATCAAAACCTTTAACATATTCAAGTGCATGTCGCATCACAAGTGCATCCGAGACGCAATTTCCATCATCACTAAAGACTCGCACTCGCGCCTCTGAATTGGCCATCGCACCAATATCCGCCAAGTTTTCACCAGCGAGACCTTGCGTCACAGCGCCAACCGGAAACACATCAACGATTCCCGCTTTTTGTCCTAAGCGATAGACATGTTCAACAACGCTAGCGTTATCTGCAACCGGTGTTGTGTTGGCCATCGCACTCACGGCAACATAACCACCTTTGGCAGCAGCTTTCGATCCAGAGAGAACTGTTTCCGCGCTCTCTTTACCAGGTTCACGCAGGTGAGTATGTAAATCAACAAGACCGGGAAGAATGATGCAATCTTTGGCATCAATTACTTGTGCGCCATCTGGCGCGCTCGGCAAAGTAGTTATTGAGGCAATAACACCATCTGTAATGCTGATATCAGCCTTAGTTCCGTTAGCGAGGGTTCCGCCTTTAATGAATAGCTTCTGGCTCATAGTCAGATCTCCAATTCCGCAGTTCCAGCAAGTAATAAGTACAAGATTGCCATTCTGACGCTGACACCATTTTTAACCTGCTCCACAATCACTGATCGGGCGCTGTCGGCGCTCTCAGCCGAAATCTCCACGCCACGATTCATTGGACCTGGGTGCATGACGATAGCGTTCGTTTTCATTTTCGAGAGTCGATCTTTATCGAGTCCGAAGAAGCGCGAGTACTCACGTGCGTTGGGCAGATACATCTCCGTCATTCGCTCGATCTGGATGCGCAGCATGATTACCGCATCAACCTCACCAATAACCGAGTCGAAGTCGTAAGAAACTTCTGCCGGCCACGACGAAACGCCAATAGGAAGCAGCGTTGGGGGCGCCACTAGAACTACTTTCGCTCCCAACATCGTAAGCAGCACGACATTGGAACGAGCAACACGTGAGTGCAAGATATCCCCCACGATTGCGATCCGAAGTCCAGTTAAATCCTCATTTCCCCGTGCGCAATGTTTACGAATAGTAAAGGCATCCAGCAGCGCCTGACTTGGGTGCTCGTGTGTTCCATCTCCGGCGTTAATCACAGAACCAGACATCCACTCACCCTTGGCTAAAGTGTGGGCAGCACCGGAGGCGTTGTGTCTGATAATGACCGCATCCGCTCCCATCGCTTGCAAAGTTTGAGCGGTATCTTTCAAGGACTCCCCTTTACTCAAACTCGAACCCTTGGCAGAGAAGTTGATGACGTCTGCCGATAATCGTTTTGCCGCTGCTTCAAAGGAGATGCGAGTTCTGGTGGAATCCTCAGCGAAGAGATTGACAATCGTTCTCCCGCGCAAGGTCGGTAGCTTCTTCATCGGACCATCAGATGCTCGAGCGAGTGTCTCTGCTGTATTCAAGATTGAAAGGGCATCGGTTTTTGTCAGATCGTTAATTGATAGTAAGTGGCGCATCATCCGGCCACCTCTTCCAGTAGTACTTCATCTGCGCCATCAGTTTCAACCAGATGCACTTTAATTATCTGTTGCGGTGATGTCGGTAGATTCTTTCCCACATAATCGGCCCTTATTGGTAGTTGACGGTGGCCCCGATCAACTAAGACCGCAAGTTGCACCGTCTTCGGTCGCCCTACTTCGCCCAGGGCATCTAGGGCGGCGCGGATAGTACGTCCTGAGAAGAGAACATCATCAATAAGAACTACGTTTCGGTTTTCAATCCCTGATGGCGGAATCCGCGTTGGAGCTAGAGCTCGCGGAGCACGTAGTCGCAGGTCGTCGCGATGCATGGTGATATCAAGAGTTCCGCACTCAACCGGGGCTCCTGCGATTGATTCAATCGCAGCAGCGATCCGAAGTGCCAAGTGGGCGCCGCGAGTCGGAATTCCTAAGAGAGTTACTGTCTCAGAACCTAAGTTTCGTTCGAGAATTTCATGGGCAATGCGAGTAATGGCGCGCGTCATATCTGGCGCAGGCAGGGCAACACTCATCTAAATCTCCTTCCCCGCCTCGCAGGACGGGTCGTTAAAGGATGCGGCGCAATGATACCAGCCCCAGCAGAGCTCTGTGGATAGCCAAAACTCCCGTGTCCGCCCAACCCATACCCTCGCTGGATGTATCAACAACCCACAGTGAACGAGATTAATTCCACACTTCGCGCAATCAGACACTCCAAGTCACTCTCCCTTTCCGATGTGGAAACCCTTAGTCAGGGCCGGATCAAGGCCGTTGTCTTAGGTTCATACGAACGAGGAGCACGCTCTTTGAGTGTCAAGCGCGCACTGCAGATAGCCGCGCTCTACCAGGTGCCGATTTCGGAGATATTCGGCAACTCTGAAAATAGAGAGCGGAGTTACGGGTCGAAAATCATTCTCGATTTACGCCTTATCAATCACCGAGTACAACAAGAAGGCCGAAACGAGATGGCGAAATACATCAATCTCTCCAGGCTGCTGCAGAAAATAGTGCGTACGAGGCAAGATTGGAATGGTGAAGTTATTTCCTTGCGAATAACTGACATTGCAACGCTGGCCATACTCTTCGACGAGAGCGAAGACGATGTGACGAAATGGCTTGAGCGGGAAACGCTCCTACTGAGAATTCGCTAATTAACGGGCGATGCTGGCTTTGATAGTGGAAATTCTTCCCAAAACGCCATGAATATATCCCGCTGACTCATCGGTGGAAAGATCCCTTGCCAGATTCAGTGCCTCATCGATAGCAACCGCATCTTCCACATCATCTGACCAGATGATCTCGTAGATAGCAAGGCGAAGAATATTGCGATCAACAGCTGGAAGACGATCCATATCCCAGCCTTGGGCATAGGTTGCAATCAGTTCATCGATCTTTCGTCGGTTTTCGGTAATGCCGCCAATGAGCGCTTTTGTGAAATCTCTTATCGGCCTTGCATCTGGCCCCTCATCCGGAATATCGCGAAGAACCAATAAATCAGCTGCCAATGAACCACGGATATCTGACTCGTAAAGCAGATCTAACGTCTGTTTACGAGCTTTACTGCGAGCCGACACTAGTTGGCGCGACCCAGATAAGAACCATCGCGTGTGTCAACAAGAACAATCTCATCTTGCTTAATAAACAATGGAACCTGAATCTGAATCCCGGTCTCAACGGTTGCTGGCTTTGTTCCACCGGAAGAGCGATCGCCCTGGAGTCCTGGTTCAGTGTAAGTAATTTTAAGTGGGACGGATGCGGCTAACTCCAGGTAGAGCGGGTTTCCTTCGTGAATCGCGACTATCGCTTCGGTGTTTTCTAGCATGTAATTTGAAGCCTCACCAACGGTGGCTGCCGAGATAGTCATCTGATCAAAATTTACATTATCCATAAATACGAAATCATCGCCTTCCTTATATAGGAAGTTCATCTCACGCTTTTCGAGGATCGCAATCTCAATCTTGACACCTGCGTTAAATGTCTTATCCACAACTTTGCCTGTCATTACTTGCTTAAGCTTTGTGCGAACGAATGCTGGGCCTTTGCCGGGCTTAACGTGCTGAAATTCAACCACAGTCCATAGCTGACCATCGATATCAAGTGTCATGCCATTTTTTAGATCATTTGTAGTTGCCACGATAACCCCAGTTCATGCCTTCGCCCATCGAAGTGCAATAGAGAGCGAACTTTACCTCATCAAATTATGTAAGAAGTGCCTTCAAGGCGATGAGCGCTAGTACATATGAATTTGGCCCAAATCCACCGATAGTTCCATTTGCCACACCGGAAATAACCGAGGTATGACGGAATTCTTCACGAGCAAGCGGGTTCGATAGATGCACTTCGATGAGAGGTGCCTTAACCAGATCTGCGGCATCACGAATTGCATACGAGTAGTGAGTAAAGGCAGCTGGGTTGATAATGACTGGAGTCTTAGTATCGGCAGCTTCATGTAACCAGCCGATAATCTCGGACTCATCATTGCTCTGGCGAACATCGGCCTCAAAGCCATGAGTCCTTGCAGCGTTTTCAATATGACTCACCAATGCTGGATATGTCATATCCCCGTAGATGGAAGAATCTCGAATGTCGAGCCGCCCGAGATTTGGACCATTAAGAACTAATACCTTCATTGGCTAACCTTCTCATATGCGGCTAGGAGTTGGTCGTCAGTTACCGATTCGACTCTCTCAGTTTTGGCTATCTCGGAGATCACCACAAAACGAATCTGCTTTCCGCGTGATTTCTTATCTACTCTCATGGTAGCCAGAAGGTTTAGCCAATCCCCTTCCATATAGCGAACAGGTAGGCCCAACTGACTGAGTACCTTGACGTGTTGATCGACTAACTCTTGGTTCATTCGGCCAAGTGAGTGAGCTAAGTGGGCCACATAGATCATTCCAATAGCCACGCACTCTCCATGACGAAGTGAGTACTTGCTCTCTAACTCCACTGCATGACCAAATGTGTGTCCGTAATTGAGAATCTCGCGTTCGAAACTCTCCTTGAAGTCAGCAGAGACTACATCCGCCTTGACGCTAATCGCTCTATGGATCAGATCCACTGTGAGTTCACGGGATTCACGAATATTTGCGATGCTCTTATCCGCAATCAAAGCAAGAATCTGCGGGTCACGAATGAATCCGCACTTAACAACCTCTGCCAGGCCTGCTGCAAAATCACGATCACTGAGCGTCGACAACCATTGTGGGTCGATAATCACTTCTATCGGAGAATGAAAAGCCCCAATCAGGTTCTTTCCAAAATCGCTATTTATTCCGGTCTTGCCACCAACTGCTGCATCAACCATTCCTGACACAGTGGTTGGAACTGCTATCCAATCTAATCCGCGCAACCACGAAGCGGCAGCAAAACCGGCGAAATCCGTCACTGCTCCCCCACCGATTGCGACAATCAAATCCGAGCGCGTAAATCCGGCTGATCCCAACCAATCCCAAACCCTAAGAAGAGTCTCTGAGCTCTTACCTTTCTCCGAATCAGGAATCCTGAAATAGAAAACTTCCGAATCTTGCGCATCAATCTGAGGGATAGAAGCTTTCATCGATTCTGAGAAAATAACAGCAATTCGCTCGCGCTCTTTGAAATGGGGTGCCAGCGCCTGCAAATATGGCGTGTCAACTAATACCGAGTAGTTACGTTCTGCGCGAACATCAATGCTTTTCATGCGAGAACCTCAAGTATCTGCGCCACGATTTCACTCTGAGAGCGTTTATTCACGTCAACGACTGTATCGGCTATTGCCTCGTAAATAGGCCGGCGCGCTTCCATCAGCGTCTGCCATTGTCCTCGGGGATTATTGAGAAGCAAAGGACGATCACGATTGAAACCGATACGAGGCGCAACGTTGGCTAAAGAGATATCAAGATATACAACATGGGATGAAGTCGCTGTTAGTGCAGATTGCGCCTCGGTAGAAATCGGAGCCCCGCCACCAAGAGCTAACACCGTGTCGCTCGCCTTAAGTTCTTGATGCAAAACCTCTCGTTCTATGGCGCGAAAGGCAGCTTCTCCATCCTCGATGAAGATTTGTGAGACTGACTTGTTCTCTCGTTGTTCAATGACAGAATCCGTATCGCGAAATTCCAACGAGAGTTTATTCGCAAGTGATTTTCCAATTGTGGACTTTCCTGAACCCATAGGACCAATGAGAATTATTCGCGGGGCCATGGCTTGGCCTACTTGAAACGCAGATTCTTCATATATGACTCAAAATTTCGACGCACTTCCTGAACCGAATCGCCACCGAACTTTTCAAGAACAGCTTCAGCGAGAACTAGCGCTGCCATCGCCTCTGCTACAACTCCTGACGCAGGAACAGCGCAGACATCAGATCGCTGATTAATAGCTTTGGCAGCCTCACCAGTCTTGACATCAATAGTGTCTAAGGCTTTAGGAACGGTTGAAATTGGTTTCATTGCGATAGAGACTCGCAAAATCTCACCGTTAGACATTCCACCTTCTGTACCCCCAGCGCGATCAGTACGTCTTGCGATGTGGCCATCTTTCGCGCGTTCAATTTCATCGTGAGCAACTGAGCCTCGACGAGTAGCAGTTCTAAAACCGTCACCAATCTCAACACCTTTAATCGCTTGAATTCCCATCATCGCAGCGGCAAGGCGGGCATCTAACCTACGATCCCAATGAACATGTGAACCTAAACCTGGAGGTAGATTGTAAGCAAGTACTTCACAGACGCCACCTAAGGTATCTCCATCAGCGTGTGCGCCTTCAATCTCGGAAATCATCTTCGCACTTGTTGCCGGGTCGGCACAACGCACGGGATCTTCATCGATTCGCGCCATATCGTTCTCACCCGGCAGTTCATAACCATCAGGAATACGAACGCTTCCAATAGAAACTACGTGGCTAAGAATAGTTATCCCGACTGACTGTTCTAAGAATTTTCTAGCTATAGCACCAAGTGCCACACGTGAAGCTGTTTCACGCGCGCTAGCTCTCTCCAAGATAGGTCTTGCATCATCGAAATCGTATTTTTGCATTCCTACTAAATCAGCGTGTCCTGGTCGAGGTCTGGTCAGCGGTGCATTGCGCGCTAAATTCTCAATTTCATCAAGTGGAACGGGATCTGCTGACATAACTTTTTCCCACTTAGGCCACTCACTGTTTCCCACCTGTATTGCAATCGGACCACCTTGGGTTAAACCCAATCGGATTCCACCAAGAATGGTTACCTTATCGGCCTCAAAATTCTGTCGAGCTCCACGACCAACTCCAAGTCTGCGGCGCGCTAAATGAAAATCGATATCAGAAGTGGTCACCTGCACATGAGCTGGGACGCCTTCAATAATTGCTGAAAGGGCCTGACCATGAGATTCGCCTGCTGTGATCCAACGCATGTGCCTATTCTTGCAGAAAGTACTGCAAACTCGCTCATTATTTACTCACTGCGTAAACAAAAAAGCGAGATAAGACGCACATATCGCAGGACCTAGCGCAATATTGCCCCGTAAACGCATTCGGGCCACAACAGTGAGTGCCGTTAGGATTGAAATTGCCACTACGAGAATACTTAAATAGGTGGTGATTGAACCACCAGGTATGGCCAGAAGAGCTACCGCCATAAGAAGTTTCACATCCCCTCCACCTAATCCCCCGAAGATGCCGAGTAGTAACAGCGGCACTATGAAAAGAATCCCTGTGAGAAAATAGATGTGAAAGTCGCTCTCAATAAAGAGTAAGACCGAGATAAGAGCAACCGAGAGGTTTGTAATTCTGTGATGACGAAGGTCAAAGAAGCTGATATATATCGAGAAGAGAAGAATCAGCGCCATAGAACCAGCCTAGGTAGAACACTCTCATCACATTAACTACCTGTGGATGAACTAGGTGCGGAGCGCTGTGCGCAAATGTGTCGCTAGCTTCTCCCGGTCTAGGCTTTCACCCAGCACCAATTCCAATTGATCGATGCCTTGGTAGAGCAAGAGTTCAAGACCACCGATTACCTTGCCGCCAGAATCCCTCCATGCCGCAGCAAGTACTGTCGGCCAAGGTTTATAGATCACATCAAATAGGAGACCACTTGCCCCATCGCGGACAGAATCAGCCAGGAGGTCGGCCGCTCCGGCTGGAGTTGTATTTACAACGAGGTCATAAGAACTTAAATCCGCACCTGAATTCCAAGCGATGTATTCAAAATCAGAAGTAGTTACCGATGACTTCAGTGCAGGAGCTCGCACTGAACTACGACCTAGAACATGAATCTCTTTCGAGATGCCATCCATCGCACCAGCTACCGCACGAGCTGTTCCACCCGCTCCCAGAATCAGTACTCGATTTAAAGTTTGTAGGCCTGCATGGGCTAGCGCTGCAATAAATCCAGATCCATCAGTAGAAGTAAGTGACCATCCGTCCTTCTTTTTCCATAAAGTATTTGCAGATTGAATCTTGGTTGTTAATGGGTCGCATTCAATGGGGAGTAGCAGTACTTCTTCCTTCAAAGGCATGGTGAGAGAGAAGTAATCGAACTCTGTGCCGCGTCTTTCAATAAATAATGCCAGCGAACCCGCCGGTACATCGATGGGCTCATAGCTTCCCTCTATTCCTAAATAGGAGAAGGCAGCACGGTGCAAGCGCGGTGAAAGTGAATGAGTAATTGGGGAACCCAGTACAGCTCCTCTAATCACTTTTGACTCCTAAACTTTCCAGTCCGTAAATTCTTTTTGTACTCATACTTCCATGCATTGAACTGGGCGATATCAGCGGTAAATCGGGTATCACCTGGCGCCACTGTGATGAAATATAGCCAGTCACCCTCTTGTGGAGTTACCGCCGCGCGCATTGCTGATGCCCCAGGATTATTAATAGGCCCTGGTGGGAGTCCAAATTTTCTATAGGTGTTATAGCTCGATGACAACATGGTCGACTTAGTGCTCAAGAAGATATTGCCTCGAGACTGCATCACATAATGCACGGTCGAATCAAACTGAAGTGGCATCCCTTTCCTCAATCTGTTGCGCACGACTTGCGAAACCTTCGTGAAATCCTTCTCGCCGCCCTCTGCCTGAATCAAAGAGGCAATAACGAGTAATTGCGCTGGGGTATATCCAGTTTCAGAACTAAAGAAACCAGCGATACGCATTTCTTTCTCAGCGCGAGAAACCATTGAAGCAAGAGCAACATCTGCTGACGTCGTTGATGCAAAACTGTACTGCGCCGGGAAAAGCAAACCTTCTAGCTGATCAAAGCCCTTGGGTTTAGCAAGAGTCGTTAAAGCAGACTTTACTTCTTGGACCTTAAAGCCTGAGCGATACAGCTGAGGCAAAACCTCATTGACCCACATCCCTTCAGAGATGTTGATCAGTCCCACGATTCTTTTTGAGTCAAGCAACTGTTCAAGTGAATCCGCCGCACATAAGTTCTTCTGCACTCTATGAGTTCCTGGTGCCACTTTTGCAGCTCTTGCATCGGCTACCGCTAAACGAAAGTAGGCCTCTGAAGATTTGATTACCCCAGCACTTGCCAAGGATGCACCGATAGAAGAGCCAGCTTCTCCAGATTCAATTCTTATGAGAACTTCCTCAGCTGACGCAGCGCCGCAACTGAAATCAGGTGCAGATGAATCTAGGTTTCGCAGCGAATCCAGGCCGAAGGTGACAACGAATACAGCCACACCTGCAAGTCCCACTCGAACGATCGGAATTCTAAGTAAGTTTTTCAATCGCCAACCCTTGTTCTAGGATGGCTACAGCAGCCATTGCATCGATTACCTTTTTCGAATCGCGAGTATTTACTCCCGCGTCTTTAAGCTTCTTCTGAGCCGACACTGATGAAAGTCTCTCGTCAATATATGTCACGTTTATCGCGAAGGTCTCTGTAATCAAGTCCCCAAAAGATTTAGCTTTAGCAACACTATCTCCGTTCGCGCCAGACATATGTTTTGGCTCCCCAATGAAGACAGAAACTGGTTCATATTCTGAAAAGATCGCAGCGAGTTCGGCTAATAGGTTCGGACTCTGAGCCTGCAACACAGTTAGTGGTGAAGCAAGGATGCTATCTGGATCACTGATTGCAACACCAATACGCACATCACCGCAATCGAAGGCAATTCTTCGACCTCTCATCGGTTAATTTCCAGCGATTGATTCTTCGATTGCAGCAAGGGCCATTGCTGATTTTGATGCGTCAACTCCGCCGCCTTGGGCAACGTCGTCTTTGCCGCCGCCGCCACCACCCAAAATAGTAGAGCCAATCTTTACCAGAGCACCGGCTTTTAGACCCTGCTCGCGCGCCTTCTCACTTACCGCAACAATTAACACTGGTTTTGAATCCACAGAGCTGATTAGTGCAACTGCCGACTGCGCAGTGCGATTACGTAAATCAAGGGCCATCTTTCTTAAATCATCTGCCACGATGGAGTCAGGCAAAAGAGCGGTGATAACAGTTGTTCCACCAATTACCTTTGCCCCCTTGAGCAATGAATCAACCTGACCCAGAGCTTGCGCAGATCGGACGACTGCCAATTCTTTCTCAATCTCTTTCATCTTCCCGAGTAGCTCAGAGATTCGTTCAGGTAACTCATCAGCTCGCGAGCCCTTCATGAGCTCAGTCAAAGAGTTCAACAAAACATGTTCACGAGCCAGGAACTTATAGGCATCGATGCCAACCAGAGCTTCAACTCGGCGCACACCTGCGCCAATGGAAGATTCACTTAAGAGTTTAACCACACCTAATTGGCCAGAACGCTCCACATGTGTTCCACCGCAAAGCTCTCGCGCCCAGTCACCGATGCTGACAACGCGAACTTCATCACCATACTTCTCACCAAAGAGGGCCATCGCACCACTCTTCTTCGCAGCTTCCTGCGACATCACTTCTGCAGTGACAGCCAAGTTATCCAATAACAGGGTGTTAACTCGGGACTCAACATCGTTTAAGACAGATGTTGGAACAGCCCCAGTTGAGGGAAAATCAAAGCGGAATCGACCCGGTGAATTTTCAGAACCAGCTTGCGTTGCAGTTTCACCTAGTAATTCACGGAAAGCCTTATGCACCATGTGAGTTGCTGTGTGAGCTCGCGAGATCGCGTTACGGCGTTCAACGTCAATCACAGCCTGAGCAGGAGAATTTACGCTCGCCTCCCCCGAAAGAATTCGGCCTCTATGTACTGAAAGCCCATTGACCGGAGTTTGCACATCATCAATTTCAATAATTGCACCCGTTGAAAGAGTGATCACTCCACCATCAGCTAACTGGCCTCCACCCTCTGCATAAAACGGCGTACGATCAAGAATGACTTCAATCTCCTGGCCTGCATGAGCTGATGCCACACTGACGCCATCTACCAGCAGGCCAGTGATCTTTGATTCTGTGCTGGTGTGGGTGTAGCCAATAAACTTCGTCGCACCTGATACATCTGCAATCTTTTTATACTCAGAGACATCTGTATGCCCGCTCTTCTTCGCCTTCGCATCAGCTTTTGCTCGATCGCGCTGCTCATTCATCAGTCTGCGGAAGCCATCTTCATCAACTTCAAGGCCTTCCTCGCGGGCCATTTCTAAGGTGAGATCAAATGGAAATCCATAGGTATCGTGGAGTTTGAAAACTTCATCCCCAGGAAGAACCTTCTTCTTGCTCGCCTTGAGCTGGGTTGATGCTAAATCAAAGATCTGTGTGCCACTTTTGAGCGTTTGTAAAAATGACTCTTCTTCAGATTCTGAGACCGAAAGAATTCGCTTCTGATCTGAAATAAGCTCTGGATACTGGGCGCCCATTGCCCCAATTGCTGCAACGGTGAGTTCAGACATGATGGGGTCGTTCACACCGAGTAAGCGCATATTACGAATTGTTCGGCGCATCATCCGGCGCAGAACATAGCCGCGTCCTTCATTCCCTGGTGTAACCCCATCGCCAATAAGCATTGCCGATGTGCGGGCATGGTCTGCCACAACGCGTAGCGCCACATCTGATTTTTGAGATGAACCGTATTTAACTCCCGATAACTCAGATGCTCGGGTAAGAATCTTCATCGTGGTATCAATCTCATAGATATTTTCAACACCTTGTAAAAGTGCAGCTGTTCGCTCTAAACCTAAACCAGTATCAATACTTTTTGCTGGTAGTTCGCCAAGGATTGGATATCCATCTTTACCGCCGCCAGCGCCTCGTTCATTTTGCATGAAGACAAGATTCCAAATTTCAAGGTAACGATTTTCATCAGCGATAGGACCACCGTCAACACCGTAGGCGGGCCCGCGATCGTAATAGATTTCAGAACAGGGACCGCATGGACCTGGAACACCCATCGACCAGAAATTATCTGCCATATCTCTACGTTGAATGCGTTCACGCGGAACGCCAATCTTCTTGTGCCAAATATCTGCAGCTTCGTCATCATCTAAATAAACAGTTACCCACAACTTATCTTCCGGAAAACCATAACCAGCATCGTTAATTGGTCGTGTGAGAAGTTCCCAAGCGAGTGCGATAGCACCTTCTTTGAAGTAATCACCGAATGAGAAGTTGCCACACATCTGAAAGAAGGAAGCGTGACGAGTGGTCTTTCCTACTTCATCAATATCTAGCGTACGAACACATTTTTGGACTGACGTAGCGCGCTTATAAGGAGGTGTTACCTCGCCAAGGAAGAACGGCTTAAAGGGCACCATACCCGCGTTAACCAAAAGCAGGTTGGGATCATCCGCAATGAGAGATGCCGAAGGGACAACTGTGTGGGTGAGGCCTTGACGATTTTCTGATTCAAAGAATCGTAGCCAACGCGAACGTATCTCGGAGGACTCCACTAGTTACATTCACCCACTCTGACTATTGAGATTTCTGACTAGTCAGATTTCTTCTTCGATTTACGACCCTTACTCATCTGCGCAGCGCTAATAAGAGCGCCCGCAACTTTGACAGCCGGGCCGTTCTTATCCATGAAGCCCGTTGTTGCATCAGTTACCTTGGTGGTGACTTCTTCGACATTCTTAGTGATCTTGGCAAAGCTTGCCAGCGGACTATTGATGAGCTCTAATGTGCGAGTCGACTCAGTTAAAAGCGGTGTTGTGTCCTCAGTAAAAGCCTTGAGCGAGACTTTGGCCTCGTCAATGAATCTACCCACGCGGATAACGGCATAGGCGACTGCCACGGCAATCACGAAAAGTGATGCGGCCGCAATTATTGTTGCGATTCCACCAGGACCCATATCTCTAGCCTACCGGAATTACTCCTTCGGAGGTGTCCAATCGATTGCTGCCTCTTTACGTTGCGCAGCAGTAATGGGAGTCGGCGCACCAGTAAGTGGGTCTCCCCCGCTGGCTGTCTTTGGAAAGGCGATGACCTCACGAATTGAATCTGAGTTTGTTAGCAATGCACATACTCGGTCCAAACCAAGTGCAATTCCACCATGTGGAGGTGGTCCATAATTAAAAGCTTCTAACAGAAAGCCAAACTTGCTCTGCGCTTCCTCATCACTGAGTCCAATAACCGAGAACACATCCTTTTGCATCTCTCGATCATGAATACGAATCGAACCGCCACCTAGCTCAGTTCCATTAAGCACTATGTCATAGGCATATGCCAAAGCTGACGCCGGATCGCTTTTGAAACTCTTAGCAAACTCTGGCTTAGGTCCGGTAAATGGGTGGTGAACTGCAGTCCAGCCTCCACCATCGGTTGGTTCAAACATTGGAGCATCAACTACCCAGACAAACTCCCATGAGCCTTGCTTGATGAGATCACAACGCTTACCAATTTCGAGTCGTGCTGCACCCAATAGTTGTTGAGAGGATGACTTATCTCCGGCTGCGAAGAAAATCGCATCTCCGGCCTTAGCTCCTACAGCTGCCACAATGCCCGCTTGTTCTGACTCAGAAATATTCTTTGAAACGGGACCACCAAGGGTGCCATCGGCATTCACCAAAATGTATGCAATGCCCTTAGCGCCACGTGCCTTTGCCCAGTCTTGCCACGCATCTAATTCACGACGAGGTGAATCAGCGCCGCCTGGCATGATGACCGCTCCAACATAAGGAGCTTGAAATACTCTAAAAGGTGTCTGACTAAAGAACTCAGTGACTTCAACTAATTGCTGTCCGAAACGAAGATCTGGTTTATCAGAACCATACTTGTCCATGGCATCGGCATAAGTCATGTGCGGGATGGGGGTGGGAATATCGTAATTAACGGCCTGCTTCCACACCTTCACCAGGATCTTTTCCGCAATAGCCAAAATATCTGCTTGATCAATAAATGACATCTCAATATCCAGCTGGGTAAATTCAGGTTGACGATCTGCACGGAAATCTTCATCACGGAAACAACGGGCTATTTGGTAGTAGCGCTCCATGCCGGCGACCATCAGTAGTTGCTTAAATAACTGCGGTGATTGTGGCAGCGCATACCAACTGCCTGGCTGCAGGCGAACCGGAACGAGGAAATCGCGTGCACCTTCCGGAGTTGATCGGGTGAGATAGGGAGTTTCAATCTCATAGAAATCAAGATCTTCCATCACACCGCGAATAGCTGTGGTCACCCGGGAACGTAGTCGTAGATTCGCCGCCGGTCCTTCACGACGTAGATCTAGGTACCTATAACGCAGACGCACTTCCTCAGAAATATCTACTTCACTTCCTGCATCAACTGGGAACGGAAGCGGGGCCGATTCGCTCAGAACCACGATGTCATCGCCCATTACTTCGATTGCACCTGTTGGAATATTTGCATTTTCATTTCCGGAAGGACGCAAGGCAACTTCCCCGGTAATTTGCAGACACCACTCAGCACGTAGTTGACCTGCGAGTTTTTCATCCCTAATAACTACCTGCACTGAACCCGTGCCATCACGCAAATCAATAAAAGCAACACCGCCATGATCACGCCGACGAGCAACCCAGCCAGCCAAAGTCACAACCTGGCCGACGTGCGTAGCCCGTAGAGCGCCAGCATCATGATTTCTCAACATTAGAAAGCCACCTTTAAGAAATGAGTGCGTTAGAGCGAAAGTGCCTGACGTAACTGATCCCGCAATTGCGTAATCTTAACCGAAGTTAGAACTCCATCACTCATGCGCTTAAGGTCAACGTTCCCGCTTGAAATCTCGGAATCCCCCAGCACCACTACATATCGGGCTCCAGATTTATCAGCAGCTTTCATAGCACCTTTGAGCGCACGATCTCCGAAGGCAATTTCAGTTCGAATTCCAGCCGCACGCAATTCTTGTGCTGTTGTGAGGGCAATCTCCATCGCGCTCTCACCTAATGGAATAAGGAACAAATCCGAGGTGAAATCTTCGGCTGGTAGTGATTTCTCAGCAATCGCTGCAAGCAGTGCCCGATCCACACCAAGTCCAAATCCAATTCCTGATAATGATTGTCCACCCAAAATCTCCATTAAGCCGTCATAGCGACCACCACCACCGATGCCCGATTGCGCACCTAGGTCGGAATGAACAAATTCAAAGGTAGTTCCCGTGTAGTAATCCAATCCACGAACCATGCGCGGGTTGATGACAAAGTCGATTTTCATCGCACGCAGATAACCTTGCACTAATTCAAAGCTCTTGCGGGAAGAATCAGAGAGATAGTCAAGTAATAGCGGCGCCTTCACCATCGCCGCTTGCATCTCTGGCCGCTTGTCATCGAAGAGCCGGAGCGGGTTGATCTCAGCGCGCTTAGCTGTTGCCTCATCTAGATCAAGTTTCTTGATAAAGGCCATCAAATCTATGCGATGAGCCGCGCGTGATTGCGCATCTCCTAACGAGGTAATTTCCAAACGATAGTTTCGAAGCCCTAAGTTCTTAAAACCCCGATCTGCAATTGCAATGACTTCGGCATCTATAGCTGGATCATCAAGGCCAATCGCTTCGATTCCCACTTGGTAGAACTGTCGATAGCGTCCAGCTTGCGGCCGCTCTGCTCTAAAGAATTGCCCGGAGTACCAGACCTTCACGGGGAGTTGACCTCGATCTAAATTCTGTTCAATCACAGCACGCATCACACCAGCTGTTCCTTCCGGCCGTAAGGTAATTGATCGTCCACCACGATCTTCAAAGGTATACATCTCTTTTGAAACCACATCGGTTGATTCACCAACACCGCGAGTAAAAAGATTTGTATCTTCAAATACCGGAAGTTCCATTAATTGATAACCGGCTGCCTTGGCAGGTGCGATTAACTGCTCACGTACCCATTCGAAGGCGGCAGATTCGGGCGGCAAGTATTCACGAACACCTTTAGGTCCTTGAATCTTCTCGTATTTCATGAGGTCAATTCTTTCAGATAAGGGTTGCTTTTTCTCTCGAATTTGATTGTGGTCTCAGGGCCATGTCCTGGTAGCACGCGCAAATCATCGTTCAGCGGTAAAACCTTCTTGATGAGCGTCTCTCTCATCTGCGCTGCACTGCCTGTCGGTAAATCTGTTCGCCCAATGGAGCCAGCAAAGAGAACATCTCCGCTAATGAGTATCTCCTCATTGAGGGTGAACATGGTTGAACCACGAGTATGACCTGGAGCGTGGATTGCGGTGAGCTTGAGATCCAAAAGATTTATCACTTCACCGTTCTTCAATTCTCGAAGATCTTTCGGTTCCGTAAATGTCATCTCTCCTAGTTGCGCCATCAGATCGGGCCCGTGTATCCCGGATGGATTAGAAACGAAGCGACGATCTTCGCTATGTATATATGTTGGAATCGAATATCCATCGGCAAGCGGAACTATGGATAATGTATGGTCTAGATGTCCATGGGTAAGCAGCGCTGCCACTGGTTTCAATTTGTACTCTTCAACCAGCATGGTTACTTCAGATGAAATATCAGGCATCCCAGGATCGATGATGATGCACTCTTGGCCCACACCCGCAGAAATCACCCAGCAGTTGGTGGCGAACATAGGCGCTGGATAAGACAGAACAAGCATGGTGGGCCCCGAAATCTCGCATGGATTTACTGTTGTACGGGGGTCAGGGTAGCCTTCTCCTCTTACACAATCGCACTAAACAACGAAGGCAACCGCCGACGCGCTGAGGGGGAAATCATGACCGATATCAATCCAGGAACGCTAGCTCACACACAAGTAGCACCTAGTGCAGCATCTGCACTCATTGGAGATCCTTCTCAATTCGGTCGCGTCGGAGAAGATGGAACGGTATTCGTTCGCACCTCTGAAGGCGAAAAGCCAGTTGGTTCCTACCCAGGCAAGAGCGCGGAAGAAGCACTTGCCTACTTTGTCAGAAAATTTGAAGCACTCGCATCCGAAGTTGCGCTCACCGCAGCCCGCATCACAAGTGGCGCGATGGTTCCGCAGGATGCACACGAATCTGTGAAGAAGCTGCGTCAGCAAGTTCGCGAACTCAATGGCGTCGGAGATCTGGATTCCCTTGCCCTATCGGTGGAACAAATTGAACCGCTCATTGAAGGAAACCGCGAGGCATATGAAGCAAAGAAAGCGGCAGAGAGTGCGGTCAAGGCTGCTCGCCGGGAACAGATTTTGGTTGAGAAAGAGAAGATAGTGGCTGAGGCGGAATCACTTGCTCTGTCAGAGAACTGGAAAGTTACTGGAGATCGACTGAAGACTCTGCTCGATGAGTGGAAAGCGGCGCCTCGTCTAGATAAGAAGGCTGATGGAGATTTCTGGAAGCGTTTCTCAGCCAGCCGCAATAAGTTTGATAAGCGTCGTCGCACTCACTTTGCACAACTTGAGGCGACCTCATCTGTAGTTTCCGCAGCAAAGATGGAGATCATCACAGAGGCTGAAAAGCTTGCAACCTCTACCGATTGGGTTGCAACTGCTCGTCGATTTAAGACACTGATGGATTCATGGAAAACAGCTGGTCGCGGAAAGCCGAGCGATGAAGCTAAGTTGTGGGCGCGATTTAAAGCGGCCCAAGATCAGTTCTTCACTGCAAAGAGTGCGGATCTGGAAAAGCGCGAGGTTTCGATGACGGCAAATCTTGCTAAGCGCGAAGAACTCATTGTTCAAATCGAAGCTTTGGTGCCATTTACAGATGCCAAGGCAGCAAAGAACTCATTCCGCGACTTGATGCGCACCTGGGAGAAGATCGGCATTACCCATCGCGATAAGCGAGCCGCTTTCGATGCCCGGGTAGCCAAGGTCGAAGAAGTGATTAAAGAGGCTGAGGCCGAGATTTGGCGTAAGACAGATCCTGCGGCAAAGGCACGCGCTGCTGAAGTAGTGAAGCAGCTCAGTGAATCTATTGAAAACTACCGCAAGGTTGCCGCAAAATCACAGGCAGCAGGTAATGAGAAGAAGGCGAAAGAAGCACTTGAATCAGCTGAAGCTCGTACGGTGTGGCTAGCAGAGGCTGAAAAGCATCTCGCTGAATTTAGCTAATCAAAACTAGTTAAGTTCGATAGACGTCATAGACGCCTTCAATATTTCGCACCGCAGCCAGCACAGAATCAAGATGCTTGGCATCAGCCATTTCAAAGGTAAAGCGAGAGATTGCAACGCGGTCCTTAGATGTGCTCACTGCTGCGCTAAGAATATTTACGTGCTGCTCCGACAGAGTTCTGGTGACATCAGCTAACAGGCGCGCACGATCTAAAGCTTCAACCTGAATGTTTACCAGGAATAAGCTTGCCGCACCCAATAACCACTTCACTCCCACTACTCGCTCGCCTTGATTCTCGCGAAGATCGGTAGCGTTGATGCAATCCTCTCGATGTACAGAGATGCCAGATCCCTTGGTAATAAAGCCCATAATTGCATCCCCTGGAACTGGCGTGCAGCAACGAGCGAGCTTTACCAATACGTCATCAACGCCTTCAACCTCCACGGCGCTCGATGTCCGCTTGGTAACTTGCATACCAGTCGGAATATTCTCGATAGTAACTTCTGGATGAGAATCATCACCTGACATCGAAGCGGTGAGCTTTTCAACGATTGAAGCAGCTGAAACATGTCCATCACCAACTGCGTTATAGAGCGCATCTATATCGGCATAATGCATATCGTGAGCTAGTTCCAGCAGCGCGTGACCAGCGAAAATCTTCTGTAGCGGAAGTCCTGCTTTGCGCATTTGGCGGGCAATAGATTCGCGCCCAGCATCAATAGCTTCCTCTCTCCGCTCCTTGCTAAACCAAGCTTTAATCTTTGAACGAGCACGTGGACTCTTAACAAAATTGAGCCAATCGCGACTCGGCCCCGCATGTTCACCCTTATTGGTAACAATCTCAATCACATCACCATTGACCAACTTTGATTCAAGTGGAACTAGGCGCCCATTAACCTTAGCTCCCGCACAGCGCAAACCCACATCAGTGTGAACTGAAAAGGCAAAGTCAACCGGTGTTGAGCCACCCGGAAGTGCAACAACTGAGCCTTTGGGAGTAAAGACAAATACTTCTGGACTTCCCAAATCAAAACGCAACGCCTCTAGAAATTCAGATGGATCTTCGGTCTCCTTCTGCCACTCGTGTAATTGACGCAGCCACATCATCTCTGGGGTATTAGTCTCTGGCTCACCGCTTTGCTTGTATTTCCAGTGTGCTGCGATACCAAACTCAGCTCGAGAGTGCATCTCATAGGTGCGAATCTGAATTTCGATCGCTTTACCGTTTGGCCCAATGACGGTGGTATGAAGTGATTGATAAAGATTGAATTTAGGCATCGCTATGTAATCTTTAAATCTTCCCGGAACCGGACTCCAGCGAGCATGAATCGAGCCCAATACCGCATAACAATCTTTCACATCGTTTACCAGGACTCTAATTCCCACCAAATCATAGATTTCATTGAACTCACGACCTCTGACAACCATCTTCTGATAAACACTAAAGAAATGTTTATTACGTCCGGTAACCGTTGCTGTGATCAAGTCTCGCTGCAAGTCCTTCTCAACAGCGTCAACAACTTCAGATGTCAGTGCATCACGTGATGGCGATCTCTCTGCCACCAGCCTTGAAATCTCTTCAAATTTCTTCGGTTCAAGAACTGCAAAGGAGAGATCCTCTAGCTCCCACTTGATGGCATTCATTCCGAGTCTGTGGGCTAATGGGGCATAGATATCAAGAGTTTCCTGCGCCTTGCGTTGTGCTGATTCGGCCGAGACAAAACCCCAGGTGCGGGCGTTATGAAGGCGATCGGCTAATTTGATAACTAGTACGCGAATGTCACGCGACATCGCAATGACCATTTTGCGAACGGTCTCTGCCTCTGCGGTTGGACCATAAGCTAATTTGTCGAGCTTGGTAACGCCATCGACCAAGTTAGCAATTTCATCGCCAAAGTCAGTACGAAGTTGTTGGAGTGAATATGGAGTATCTTCAACAGTGTCATGCAGCAGTGACGCCACAATCGTGATTTCGTTCAAACCTAATTCAGCCAAGATAAGTGAGACAGCTACTGGATGAGTGATGTAATCCTCGCCAGATTTTCTTAGCTGTCCTTCATGTGCCGTGCGGGCAATCTTGAAGGCCCGAGTGATTTCTGCGCCATCACTTTGAGGGTGATGCTCCTTAAGCGCACCTATAAGAGGTGCGATTAAGGTTTCTGTATCCATATGCAAAAAGGTTATTTGCGACCTTTGCGCTTAGGTTGATTACGTGGACCACGCGCAACTGTTGAATCTGTTGGCTTGCTCTCTGTAGGCACCGGTGCTCCGCTTCGCGCTGCAACTCTCTTAGCAAGTGCCTGCATCGCAGGTTCCTTCTCACGAAGGGAGGCTAGGAATGGTGGAGCGATAAATACAGATGAATACGTACCCACTGCTAAACCAATGAATAGTGCAAGTGAGAGATCCTTCAGTGTGCCAGCGCCCAATAATCCAGCGCCTACGAAAAGAATTGAACCAACAGGTAGGAGTGCGATGATGGATGTGTTCGCGGAGCGCACGAGGGTCTGATTGACAGCCAAGTTGGCAGCCTGTGAATATGTCTGCTTACTGTTGGCTGTGACAGATTTCGTATTCTCTCTCACCTTATCGAAGACCACGACAGTGTCATAGAGCGAATAGCCAAGAATTGTAAGGAATCCGATCACCGTTGCTGGGGTGACATCAAAACCAACAACCGCATAAATACCAACGGTAATGAGCACATCGTGCACCACTGCAACAATCGCTGCAAGTGCCATCTTGGGTTCAAATGCCATTGCGAGAAAGAGCATGACCGCCAATAAGAATGCGATCAATCCATAGATAGCTTTCTTGGTAATTTCCTTACCCCACGAAGGTCCAACAATCTGCGTGTCGATTGACTCAGCTTGAACATCAAAAGTGGAGGTCAGAACATTCTCGGCAGCTGTCGCTTCTGCCGGAGTGAGCGCTCCGGTTTGAATACGAATCTTGTCGTTACCTATCTTTTGAACAATTGCCTCGCCCGGAATATCAAATTTCGAAGCCGCTTCTCTACCTTGTTCAAGTGTGATTCCCGGCTTGCTCACTGTGTAAGAAGCTCCACCTTTGAACTCAAGACCTAAATGCAAACCTTGAATGGTAAGAGCAGCGATAGAGATGAGAAGAAAGAGCGCTGAAATCGAGTACCAACGCTTGCGGTTGCCAATGATATTAAATGATGTTTCACCCGAATAGAGGCGGCCACCAAGACCTGAAATTTTAGCCATTGTCTTATGCCTCCACAGTAGTAGTTGAAGTATTTGCTCTCGCACCCTTGAGCCCGACGCTCTTAGGCGAGAAGCCCGAGAGCGGATGACCGGAGGCAAAGAAGTTGATACGCGCAATGAGTGTGACAAGCGGCTTGGTGAAGATGAAGACCACAATTAAGTCAACGAGCGTGGTGAGCCCCAATGTAAATGCGAAACCACGCACACCACCGACGGCAAAGAAATAGAGGAGGACTGCGGCAAGAATTGAGACCATGTCAGCCACGATGATTGTGTGACGTGCTCGCAGCCAACCCATATCGACTGCAGATCTCAGAGATCTTCCTTCTCTCGCTTCATCACGAACACGTTCGAAGAAGACGATAAATGAGTCGGCGGTAATTCCAATGGCAACAATGGCGCCAGCGATACCTGCCAGAGTTAATGTGAATCCGATTGCCTCACCCAGAACCAAGAAGAGTAAATAGACGAGCGCTGATGCAACGGCGAGTGAGCCAACAGTTACTAACCCAAGTGCTCGGTAATACAGAACTGAGAATATGACCACAAGAATCAGACCCAGTGCTCCAGCTAACAGACCAGCATCTAACTGATCAGAACCGAGCGTTGGAGAAACTTGTTGAACTTCACCGCGATCAAAGGCCAGCGGTAGCGCACCATATTTAAGAACGTTGGCAAGATCTTCTGCCTCTGTTTGGGTAAATGACCCGGTGATCTGCGCGTTACCCGAAGGAATCGCTTCATTGATCGATGGAGCTGAAACAACTAATCCGTCAAGCACGATTGCAACCTGATTTAAAGGTGAGGCAAGTGATGTAACGCGACCTGTGAGAGCACCGAATGCTGAAGTTCCTTCGCCGTTAAAGGAAAGTGATACAAACCATCCAGCTGACCCTTGCTGATCAATGCCTGCCGATGCCTTAGAAACCTGTTGTCCTAGCACTTCAGCTGGAGCAAGAATGTACTTACTTGCCCCTGTTCTTGAACACGCAACAATTGTTTCAGCAGGGGAATCTGCACCAGTTCCCTGTTGATTTTCCAACTTGGAACAATCAAGTGCGGCAAACTTTGCATTTAGTTCCGGTGTGACTCCTGCTGTGGGAGTGGCAGTGTCCAATCCACTTCCCGCTAAGCCGGATGATTCTGCAAGAACTTGTCTAAAACGAAGCTCTGCAGTTTGTCCAACCAAATCAACAACACGACGACCAGAATCTCCAGGAACGGAGATAACGATCTGGCGGTTAGTTCCGCTTCCCTGTGCTGTTACTTCAGACTCTGCGACACCAAGTGAGTTCACACGTTGGCGGATAATCGTGACTGCCTGATCAATTGCCGCCGATGTAATTTTATTTGAATCATTCGAAGCGCGAGGTTGCAGCGTGACACTTGTGCCACCGCGCAGATCAAGGCCTAGCTTGACCGAGGATGCGCCCTGAATCAGGGCTGTTCCTACGAGTCCGAGCAGAATGATTGCCAGCAGCGCTAAGGCTCGAGCAGGCCGACCTGAGGTCTTCACAGTTTTAGTAGGTGTGGACATAAGAGGAGAGTCTAGGCGTCAGGCGCTGGTGTGTCGAAAAGAGAAATCGTCCCAGCAGGGGGCGTGCGCCCCACATGCTGCCAACCCAGAGCCGTTGCAATTCGACCTCGCGGAGTCCTTGCCATAAAGCCATTTCTGACGAGGAACGGTTCGGCAACAGATTCCACTGTCTCAGTCTCTTCACCCACGGCAATTGCAAGAGTAGAGAGTCCAACCGGGCCACCAGCAAATCTTTCAATGAGTGCAAGGAGAACAGATCGATCTAATCGATCGAGCCCCTTCTCATCAACTTCATACATTTGCAGCGCTGCAGTTGCATCTGAGTGAATGATTTTTTCAGAACCTCGCACCTGGGCATAATCTCGCACTCTTCGCAGCAATCTATTTGCGATTCTGGGGGTGCCTCTGGATCTTCCGGCAATCTCTGAAACTGCCTTCACATCAATTTCAAGGCCAAGCAGCGATGCACTTCGCGAAATTACTTGGGCCAACTCAGATTCTTCATAGAAATCAAGGTGGGCGGTGAAACCGAAACGATCCCGCAATGGTGAAGTCAACAGACCTGCTCTAGTAGTGGCACCAACCAATGTGAAATGAGGGAGTTGCAACGGAATAGCCGTAGCTCCTGGACCTTTACCAACAACGATATCAACTCGGAAATCTTCCATCGCAAGATAGAGCAGCTCTTCAGCCGGGCGCGGAAGACGATGAATCTCATCAAGGAAAAGAATTTCTCCTTCAACCAAAGAGGAAAGAATTGCCGCTAAATCCCCCGCATGAGTAATTGCCGGGCCAGAGGTGATTCGAATCGGGGTCTGCATCTCACTCGCCAGAATCATGGCCAGCGTTGTCTTGCCAAGTCCGGGCGGACCCGAAAGCAGAATGTGATCTGCCGCAGATCCTCGCTTGCGGGCCGCACTAAGCAAAACATCAATTTGTTCGCGCACTCGGTGCTGACCGATGAAATCCTTTAGCGTCTTCGGACGTAGTGCGTGTTCGATTCCCGAGTCATCATTTGTGAGGTCTGGGTTCACAATCCGCTCACCACTATTACCTGGCTCGATATTCATTTAGGACCGTCGCCCTTGTGCCAAAGTAGCTTTCAGTAACTCAGATAAATCAAGGGAAGAAGCATCAACACCAGATTCGGCATACGTTGCCAAGACTTCATTAATTGCCGAGTCCGAATCTTTGGCACTAAATCCAAGTGAGACCAGTGCCGAAGTAAGTTGCTCGCGCCAAATAGGTTGATGGCTCTGCACGCGCTCGGCTCCGCCCAAATCAGAAATCTTCCCTTTGAGTTCCAGAATGAGTCTTTGTGCACCTTTGCGCCCGATTCCCGGAACCTTCTCTATCGCCTTGATATCTTCCTGCGCAATGGCTCGAGACAGAGAATCAGGGCTATGGGATCCCATGATTGCTAACGCAACCTTCGGTCCGATTCCAGAGACTGTCTGCACGAGTTCAAAGGTATTTCTACTTTCCTCATCAAGAAAACCAAAGAGAGTAAGTGAATCCTCCCGAACAACTAGGGAAGTAAATAGTTGAGTTGCCGCACCAAGATGAAGCTGCGCGCTGGTCGGCCCAGTGATGGAGACAGCTAGCCCAACTCCCCCCACTTCAATCACAGCCCGATCTGAATTAATTGACCGAACGATCCCGTTTACTAGTGAAATCATTTCTTCACCAACTTAGCGAGCCGGGATTTCTCAATTGCTACCGCTTCTGCAATTTTGGTATTTGCCCCACCTCGCCAGATATGACAGATCGCAAGGGCTAAGGCATCGGTGCTATCGACCGGCTTCGGGATTGACTCTAGATTAAGTAAGCGCTTAACCATCTCGGCGACCTGCACCTTATTTGCTCGTCCAGATCCGGTAACGGCAGCTTTCACTTCAGAGGGTGTATGCATCATCACTGGAATGTTTCTGCGCGCTGCAACTAAGAGCGCGATTCCGGCAGCTTGCGCGGTTCCCATCACGGTACGAACATTGTGTTGCGAAAAGACTCGCTCCACAGCAATCACGGTGGGTTTATGAAGAGCTATCCACTCCTCCAATTCACTTTCTAACTGAAGTAGCCGCAATTCAAGTGCGGCATCCGGTGGTGTAAGAATCACGCCGACACCAATTAATGTAAGTGGTGAACCAATTGCGCCTTCGACAACGCCCACGCCACAACGAGTCAGCCCAGGGTCCACCCCGAGTACTCGTTTATATATCTGGCTCATAACTTCTAAGCCTAGGTCAGCCCTACGACGACTTAAGAAAGGCTCGCCAAGACTTCATCTGAGACATCGAAATTGGAGTAGACGTTCTGCACATCATCTAACTCCTCAATCGCATCGATAAGTTCAAAGACCTTGGTAGCACCTTCGGCATCCAGAGGAATCTGCATCGACGGCAGGAAGGAAGAATCTGCTGATTCATAATCAATTCCGGCACTTTGCAGCGCAGTTCTAGCTGCTACGAGATCACTGGCTTCACAGACAACTTCAAATGATTCACCTAAATCATTCACATCTTCAACCCCAGCATCAAGTGCCGCTTCCAGAATTGAATCCTCGGTGACCCCGCCAGCCTTATTCACAATAATGACGCCTTTGCGATTAAACAGATATGCCACAGAACCAGGATCCGCCATGCTGCCGCCATTGCGAGTGACCGCAACGCGTACTTCAGAAGCTGCGCGATTTCGATTATCAGATAAACATTCAATCATGAGCGCAACGCCATTTGGCCCATAGCCCTCATACATAATCGTCTGCCAATCAGCGCCGCCAGATTCAAGGCCCGCGCCACGCTTAACCGCTCTATCAATATTATCTGCTGGCATTGAATTCTTCTTCGCCTTGGCAATTGCATCAAACAGGGTTGGGTTGCCTTCAACTTCCGGACCACCATTACGAGATGCGACTTCAATAGCCTTAATTAACTTGGCAAAATTCTTCGCCCGGCGGCTATCAATGATCGCCTTCTTATGCTTGGTCGTCGCCCATTTGGAATGGCCTGACATTGTCAACACCTCAATCGTTAATCAAGAGGCGATTACCTACGCCTCTAAGAGCCCAACTTTATCGCGGTTTACACATCTCATCAAAGAAGTAACGATGTATTTCCAGGTTACTCGTTAATTCTGGGTGGAAACTAGTCGCAAGGATTTTGCCTTCACGCACCGCAACCGCGTGCCCAGCAGCTTCCGCCAGAACCTGAACCCCAGGACCAGACTGCTCCACCCACGGCGCTCTGATAAAGACTGCGTTCATCTTCTTGCCATTGAACTCAATCTCTGATTCAAAGGAATCAACCTGCCTGCCAAAAGCATTTCGGCGCACCGTGATATCTAGACCTCCGAAAGTCTCTTGACCTTTTGCACCATCAAGAATGCGCTCGGCTAAGAGAATCATTCCAGCACATGATCCATACACTGGAAGCCCATCACCAATGCGCTTTCGGATGGGATTAAATAGTTCGAAAGTCTTGGCCAGATGAACAATGGTGGTGGACTCTCCCCCGGGCAAAATCAGCGCGTCAACACTTTCTAATTCAGATAAACGCCTTACTTCTATAGCTTCATGACCACATTGGGTTGTGGCAAGAATGTGCTCGCGGAAATCTCCTTGTAGAGCTAGCACGCCAACTTTCATAAACTTGCGTTAACTACCAACCACGATTTGCTAAACGATGTGGCACCGGAATATCTGCAACATTGATTCCGACCATTGCCTCGCCCAGACCGCGGGAAACTTCTGCCAAAACCTTTGCATCCTGATAGAACGTCGTTGCCTTCACACATGCTGCCGCGCGTTGTGCCGGATTTCCTGATTTGAAAATTCCAGATCCTACGAAGACGCCATCGGCGCCCATCTGCATCATGAGCGCAGCATCTGCCGGTGTTGCAATTCCACCAGCAGTAAAGAGCACAACCGGAAGTTTTCCAGTCTCAGCAACTTCCTTGACTAACGCATATGGTGCTTGCAACTCTTTAGCTGCAACATAGAGTTCATCTTCGCGTAGCGAAGAGAGTCGTCTAATTTCTGCGCCAATGCTGCGCATATGCATCATGGCATTTGAAACATCGCCAGTTCCGGCTTCACCCTTGGAACGGATCATGGCGGCACCTTCGTTAATACGACGAAGGGCTTCCCCTAAATTCGTTGCGCCACATACGAAAGGAATTTTGAAATTCCACTTATCAATATGGTTGGTGTAGTCAGCCGGGGTGAGAACTTCAGATTCATCGATGTAATCAACACCGAGACTTTCAATAATTTGAGCCTCCACGAAATGACCGATGCGAACCTTGGCCATCACAGGAATAGAGACAGCTGCTTGAATTGCTTCAATCATGTCCGGATCTGACATGCGTGCAACGCCACCTTGGGCGCGAATATCTGCCGGCACGCGTTCTAACGCCATCACTGCACATGCACCGGCATCTTCGGCAATCCTGGCTTGCTCAACATTGACGACGTCCATGATGACGCCACCCTTAAGCATTTCAGCCATGCCGCGCTTGACGCGTGCTGTGCCAGTTGTTTCAGACATTTATTAAAGCTCCTAGTTCAGTGCAGTATGTGCAGGAGAAGAGTCTACTTTGGAGTTACCGATGCTGCATCCGCGTTTGTGAGAGTGAAAACAGGTTCCCTATCTGTCAGGGCCACCCATATCTGCCCCTTTTCAAAGGTGATCTCTTCCCCACTCATGCTGAGCCAGCGAGTTCCCTCTTCGGCAGTGGGTCTGCTCCAGGTGGCTTTAATGGATTTACCGTTTCGCAGGATGTAACCGCTGCCACTCCCGACAGTCGTTGAAAGTGGAGTCACTTCTCCATTTTTGTCCTTATAGATTGAATCCGTAATTGAAACTAGTTGAATGACAAATGTAGAAGCACCAAGCCGAGTCCCATCTTCTGTGATGTTCGGCTCCTTTCGAAAATCTAAAAGCCAACGATTCTCCTTCTTAGACCATTGCACATCATAGGAACTAGCTGGCCAAGAAATCTGTGCAGTTGTAATTGCTACTCCTTCATCTGATACTTTTCCAAAATTCCAGCCCATGTTCTTTGATTGCGCAAAATCCAAGCCTCTGCTCTTTGCCAGTTCCAGCAATAGGTCTGCGCGCAGCACCATCGCATATGGCTGGGTGCGATTCGGATCTGTTGTGAAAATTGTCGGCGAGTTTCGTTGTGCCCCTAGGTCATGAAGATTTGCCGCCGCAATAATCGGAAGCATTTTGCTTTGCGCTCCACTATAAGCAAATCCCACTCGACCATACTGAGCAAGCAGTTCAACATCTGAAATGCGCGCCGAGCGAACTGGTCCAATTCGTGTGGGAATCTTTGATGAGAAAACTGCGGCAAGGCGGGTAGAGCCACCTTCAACTTGTTCGATGTAAACCAGATCAGCATCTTCTAAGCCAATCTGTGGATGAGCCATCGATGTGTCATCAATCTTCACAACAAGTACCGGACCATCAGCACCCACACGTCCACTAATTGAATTCTCGGCCGGAGCTTTGGAAAAAGGGCTTTTTACCTTAAAGAGTGAGTCAGGAGAAATGACGGAGGTGAGAACAACCGCGCACGATGCGATCACGAATATAACCGCAACTAAACGCTTAAAAAACATCGCCTTCAAATTCAAAAGTAACCGGCTCTGGCGCCGAACCTGCTAAACGAAAGAGTCGGATAAAGAGCTTCCTGCGCACCATCTGTGTTCTTGTCACAGACTCAACGTGTATGGCGATAGCAACTTTGATTTTCGCTGTCAGGTCTTTTAGTTCAAGTAAGAGCTCTTGCTCCAAAGGATTTTGAGTATCGGCAGAATTCTCAATCAGAATTCCTAGTGCGCCAGTCAGGCCAGTCTCGGCTTGTGAGCGATCTCGGACCGTTGCCTCACGTGCTTGGTGTGCGGCAAATGTCAGAAGTAGTGACGCTGCTGGATCAGAGATTTCAGAGCGGGCTATCTCAATGGCAACCGCAGCTCGGCGTTGCAGCAATCCATCAAGGTTGGCCCAACTGGTCTCAACCCGGTGATGTAAGCGATTAAGTCTTGTTGCCAGAAATGATAAGTACCAAGCGAAAATAGAGAGAAAGAAGAAGGCCAGGAGAAAGTTATTCATTGCTGCGACCTAGCAATCTATTCCAGGCACGATTATCGGAAGCAAGCGTTACTCCCCTTCCACCCACCATCGCCATTTCATACACATCGTAAATTCTCTCAGCAACAACGTCCCAGTCAAAACACTGGGCGTAGTCATGGCCTCTCTTTGCTATCGCACTTCGATGCGCCGGATCTTGCAGTAAAGCAATCGCCTTATCGGCCAAGTCGTGTGCATTTTCAGATTCAAAGAGAGTTCCATACTCTCCGCCACCAAGAAGTGAATCAAATGCTGGGATATCACTTGCTAGAACAGCGGCGCCAGCCGCAAGTGCTTCGGCCAAGATGATGCCAAAGGATTCTCCACCAGTGTTCGGAGCAACATAAATTCCCACAGATGCCATGAAGTTAGCTTTATCTGACTCGGAAATTGTTCCCAAGAATGTAAATCGGTTTCGCAGATGAGGTTCCAGCTTCTCTAGGAAACTCTCTGGGTCTCCTGGTCCTGCAATCAGAATGCGAATATCTGGGATTCGACTCAAAATCTGTGGCAACGCCTCAATCAGCACAGAGAGTCCTTTTCGATACTCTTCAAAACGTCCAATGAATCCAATGGTATTTCCCGACCATCGCGGATCCACTGTTGCATCTGCAAAACGAGCTGCATAGATGCCATTGGGGACAACCATGGCATCGGTATCAAGATGTATCCGTAACGTTTCACGCGCAGCCTCACTCACCGCGATACGTGCATTGAGTTTTTCAATCACCGGCTCCACAAAGGGCGTAATTGCAAAGGCAATCTTCTTTCGTGCGGAGGCTGCATGAAAGGTCCCCACCATCGGTCCTTCTGCTGCCCAACAAGCAAGAAGTGAAATCGATGGAATCGCAGGTTCATGAAGGTGTAAGACATCGAAGTTTCCATCTGCAATCCAGCTCTTCACCCGACTAAATGCAACGGGACCAAAGAGCAGACGAGCCACTGCTCCGTTATAGGCAATCGAAATGGGGCGACCGGCACTTGTGACATAGCTAGGCAGATTCTCATCACTTGATGATGGCGCTAATACCGAAACCGTATGGCCTTGTGCGATGAGATATTCAGCTAAGTCACCGATATGACTCTTGACTCCCCCGGGTGTATCCCACCCATAAGGACAGACGATGCCAATGCGCTTCTTGCTTAAGGGCATTAGCTGTTCTCCTTAAAATCTCCATCAGTCCAGATCCGTTGCAGCATATGCCAATCTTGCGGGTGCGCAGCAATTCCTTTTTCAAAGAGGCTCGCCATCCGTTGGGTCATCTGCGCCACACGTTCGGACTCACTTCCATCTTCTGACACATCTACCGATGTAAATTCAATATGGATTCCGTTTTGCGTATATGAAACGTGCGCAACCACAAGCGGTATTCCCGTCTTTATCGCGAGTAGCGCCGGACCTGCCGGCATCCGTGCCGGAAAGCCAAAGAAGTTCACGTCGATACCTGAAGCCGAGAGATCTCGATCTGCCACAAGTGCGATCAAGCGTTTCTCAAGGGCGCGTTTGATTAGGGTTGCAAAAGAACGCGAATCGATGGCGAGCACTTCAAAACCCATAGCTTGGCGATAGCGCAGGAACCTTTGAAAGAGCGCCTCTGGTTTTAGTCTTTCGGCAACAGTGACGAGCGGAATTCCAAGAGAGCAGAAATAAGCACCAGCATGATCCCAATTACCCGAATGAGGAAGCGCGATGACCACTCCTCGGCCCTCGCGCATGGGATCAAGGAGTAACTCACCTCGTGTGAGTGTGACCGACTCTTGTATTTGGGACGCTGACCAATCTTGAATTCGGAATGTGTCACACCAATAGCGAAGGTAGGAACTCATCGCTTGCCGTAGCAGCGCATCCATATCTGCTTCACTCAAGCCTGGTTTGATGCGACTTAAATTACTGCGAAGTCGCGCAACACCTTTTCCATCCCTTTTCACAAGATATTTCGCGAGTTTTTCAAATAAGCCGTAAGCCCACTTATGAGGAAGAACTCGAACGATTCTCCAGCCAGCAAAATATGCCAGCGCTGCCAACTTATCTATCACGAATCTGCAAGACCTTTACGGACCACCTGTAGGCGCTGAAACACCGTGACCAATCCCAATACCGCCAAGGTCCAAATTCCGATTGCCAGAATGTATGGAACACCTAACCCATGAAAACCAGCGGCCACCAGAATAATGACAAGTCGTTCGGTGCGCTCTGTGATTCCAACGCTGCAGGCAATGTTGAAACTCTCTGCCTTAGCTCGAATGTAAGGAATGAGTACTCCAGTTACCAAGGCAACAACTGCCGGGTATGCAAGAAGGTCTTCATCACGAATCAGTGGCAGCGCCAGGCTGATGACAATCGCACTATCTGTCACACGATCAATTGTTGAATCTAGGAATCCACCCCAGGCTGTTGCACCCTTATCTGAAATTCGAGCCATCGCACCATCAAAGAGATCACTCAAGGCGAAGACTGTAATCACGAGCGTTCCAACAAAATATTCTTCTTTGCTGTAGAAATATGCAGCTGAAATAATGAGACCTAGCGCACCTAAAATTGTTACAGAATTCGGTGTTAGGCCCACACGCAGGGCGGCTCTGGCCAACGGATTGATTAATCTGGTGACCGCAGGTTTCAGTGCGCTACTTATCATCAGGACCATCGTAGGCTTTCCCTCATGCCTTCACCTATTTCCCAAGCGGCCCGACGAATCCACGTATACGGCCACGTGTCGGGGGCCCCGCAGGCAATCGCCTCCGAATTTGGCGGCACCGTTTCTTCGGCACCAGAGCACGAATCTGACCTTGCCATATTCGTTATTAACCCAGCAGCCGGTATCGATGCCCCAACTATTGCACTGTGGGCAGCCCTAGACGAGATACAGATTCCACGACTTGTTCTCGTCAACGGGCTAGATGGGCAGGAGTTAGATTTTGAAGATGCCGTCATGGTAGCTAACCGTGTCTTTGATCAACTGGTTACTCCTTACCTAGTTCTTCACCACGATGATGGATCACCGGCGGCACTCATTCGCCTGCATGATTTAAGCATCATCGATTACTCAACTACACCAGCATCAGTGCGCGCTTGTGATCCCGAACATGAGGAGTTGGTCAAAGAATTTAGAGAAGAGTTCTTAGAACAGATGCAAGAGATGGATGATGGCGCATTCGCTGCTGGCATCTTATTTCCGGCCATTCCAATCAATCTCACCAACGGAATCGGCCTTGATATTGTGCACGACTACATTAAGTCATTACCAAGCAGCAGCTAGCTCATCTCGCGTAATAGTAAGTAGTTGCGGCATTACTTTCGTCTTTCCAATAATTGGCATGAAGTTAGCATCCCCTGACCAGCGAGGAACTATATGTTGATGGATATGCGCCGCCACACCAGCTCCCGAAATCGCACCTTGATTCATTCCTAAGTTAAATCCATCGGCCTTGGAAACTTTGCGCAAAGTATTCATCGCATGCGCACTGATATCGGTAATCTCATGGCGCTCTTCGGTGGTGAGTTCAGTGAGATCTGCGACGTGGCGATTGGCACAGACCAAGAGGTGTCCTGGGTTATATGGATAAAGGTTCATCACAACGTATGCACTCACACCCCTGTGAACAATCAAACCTTCTTCATCACTCAGAGATGGAATTCGGCAGAATGGGCACTCGACATCATTTCCATCTAGTGGACGATTTTCACCACGCAGATACTCCAGTCGGTGAGGCGCCCATAACCGTTGCCAGTCATCGGGCATGCCAACGCCATCAATATCACTCACTGCTATACCTGACGACGTTCTGCAATCGTTGCCAAAATCTCGGCAATTGCATCGGCAATCGGAACGCCATTTTTCTGATCTCCGTTGCGATATCTAAATGAGACCGCATTTGAATTCACATCTTCTTCGCCAGCGATGAGCATGTATGGAATCTTCTGCATCTGGGCATTGCGCACCTTCTTCTGCATGCGATCATCAGAGAGATCAATATCTGCGCGAATTCCGGCAGCCTTCATCGCATTTATCACCTTCACCAAGTGATCGTTAAAAGCTTCGGCAACCGGAATACCCATCACTTGCACGGGTGCCAGCCATGGTGGGAAAGCACCGGAATAGTGTTCGGTGAGAACTCCGAAGAATCTTTCAATGGAGCCAAAGAGCGCGCGGTGAATCATCACTGGGCGTTGCTTGCTGCCATCGGCTGCGGCAAATTCAAGATCAAATCGCTGTGGTAGTTGGAAATCAACTTGAATAGTGGACATCTGCCAGGTGCGACCTATCGCATCCTTTGCTTGCACCGAAATCTTAGGACCATAAAAAGCTGCTCCGCCGTCATCTAGAACTAGCTCGAGCCCCTGCTTCATCGCAGCTTCCCGCAGGGCCTCAGTTGCCTCATTCCAATCGGAATCCTCTCCCACTGATTTTTCAGGATTACGAGTTGAGAGTTCGAGATAGAAATCTGCGAGTCCATAATCACGAAGCAGATTGAGCACGAAGGTCAGAAGTGAATCGAGCTCACCAGCCATCTGCTCTTTCGTGCAGTAGATATGTGCATCATCTTGGGTAAAGCCGCGGGCGCGAGTGATGCCGTGTAATACACCAGATTTTTCATAACGATAGACAGTTCCGAACTCAAAGAGTCGAAGCGGTAGTTCGCGATAAGAGCGCTGACGAGATTGAAAGATCAAATTGTGGAAGGGGCAGTTCATCGGCTTCATGTAGTACTGCTGACCAGCACGCTTGATAGTTCCATCGGCATGGAGTTCTTCATCCATGATCATCGGTGGATACATTCCTTCGGAATACCAATCAAGGTGGCCTGATTTTTCAAAGAGCGCTGCCTTAGTTAAGTGCGGTGAGTAGACAAACTCATACTCTTCCTCCTCATGGCGCTTACGAGAGTAATCCTCCATCGCCCGGCGAATGATTCCGCCCTTAGGGTGAAAGACTGCAAGTCCAGAACCAATTTCTTCTGGAAATGAGAAGAGATCTAGCTCTTGGCCAAGACGACGATGATCACGCTTTTCCGCCTCTGCAAGTAACTCAAGATAGGCGGTCAGTTCATCTTGGGAAGGCCAAGCAGTTCCATAAATGCGTTGCAGCATTGGGTTCTTCTCCGAACCTCGCCAGTAGGCAGCTGCGCTGCGCATTAATTTAAAGGCCGGAATATGTTTAGTCGATGGCAGGTGCGGGCCGCGGCAGAGATCAGACCACACTGGCTGGCCATCGCGACCTAAGTTGTCATAAATCGTTAACTCGGTTCCGCCTACTTCCACACTTGTCTCATCAGTGCCGCCACCTTTGATGCCAATGAGTTCACACTTATATGGCTCATGAGAAAGTTCTTTCAGGGCATCTGATTCAGTAGTCACTCTGCGCTTAAATCTTTGACCTTCTTTAACAATCTTGCGCATAGCCGTTTCAATCTTTTCTAGATCATCTGGATTAAATGGGTTCTGCGGATCAAAGTCATAATAGAAACCATCGGTAATCGGCGGGCCAATTCCCAGCTTGGTATCTGCAAACACTTGCTGCACAGCTTGCGCCATCACGTGCGCGGTCGAGTGTCGGAGTACTGCAAGACCCTCTGGTGAAGAAATTGAGACCGATGTGACTACATCGCCATCGCTTAAATCTGTCCAGAGATCTTTGAGGGCGCCATTAATGGTGCAGACAACAATTTCCTTGTTCTCAGCAAATATTTGAGTGGGGCGCTGGTCACTTTCAATCGACCGCGATTGGCCATCGACGGTGACGTTGATCAGTGACATGGGCGTTAGCCTACCGAAACTGGTTGCAAGTGAGCGCGAATGAGGGCCTCGAGTTCACGCGATGATTGACCTATCTCCAATTTCATATCACCAATAAAGGCGATGGGTTGAGCGATACGAAGACTTGAAACCAGGAATCCTGATTGAATCTCGGGAACTTCCGAGATATGAATCGGGCGCACACTCACCCCGCACTCTTCAATAGCCAGTGCTCGCACAATGCCGGGCAATACCCCCGATGTAATGGGCGGTGTAACCCACGCTCCTTCGATGCGAAACACCAGGTTAGAAACCGCTGTCTCAGTAATCTCATTCTTAGCGTTAAAAAGGATGGAGTCATCGAATCCTTCGTCCCGTGCTGACTTAAGAATGGCAAAGCGATCATCGTATGGAAACTTCTTGTGGATGAAGCCAAGAACTGTTTCGCTATAGAAATTGAGATTACTCGGTGATTGCAGTTCTTCATATTCATCATGGCTTAGGTGAAAGAGATTATCTGCAAAGCACAACCGCAAGCGGCCTGTTTCAAACTTCTTTGCACTTAACACCTCAGAGAGTTTCACCCTAATGCTCTCTTCATCGGGAAGTGTGATCCCAAGCTCGAGAGCCGAATTAATGGCACGCCTCATATGTCGTGCCAGTGCAATAGGTTTACCATCAATTGTTTTGATTGTTTCAAAGATGCCAGGTGTGCGCGGGAAGCCATAGGAGTCAAGTTCAATTGTCATTGAAGCCTCCCCCTGCAATACTCAATAATCGATCTGCTTTCAACCGAGTCTCATCCCATTCGGCACTTGCGTCACTTGACCATGTAATTCCGGCACCAGTTCCAAAATGCAGCACATCCTTATTCGTTCTCCAGAAAGTTCTGATTCCGACTGCAATCTCAGCCTTATCCCCCTGCACCCATCCGATGGCCCCGCAATACGGGCCACGCAATACCTTCTCATGCGTGGCAATAATCCGTAGCGCTGAACTCTTTGGAGCACCACTAATTGACCCAGCGGGAGCTAGCGCCGCAAAGATCTCAGCCCATGTGTTCTTCGCATTCACACTTCCTGTCACATCTGAAACCAAATGACTGAGCCCTGGATGCTTTTCAATGCGAAAGAGTTCACTGACAGTCACACTTCCTGATTCACAAATCTTGCCAAAGTCATTGCGCATTAAATCCACAATCATCAAATTCTCAGCTTTATCTTTATCCCCGAAGGACTCTTGCTCCACCCGGATTGTTCCTTTAATGGGTGAGGTTGTGATCTGCGCTCCTATGCGAGAGATGAGTCTTTCCGGAGATGCGGAAGCGATCTCGACATCAGGTAGGCGCAGGTATTGTGCATAGGGCGCTGGGTTCTTGGCGATTAATTCCGAGAAAAGTCCTGCTAAATATTCAATCGGCTCCGCTAACTGATTGGTAAATTCATAACAGGCGTTGACCTGATAGACACCGCCGGCGGCGATCTCTTCTCTAATCTGATTGACATAAGTGATGTATTGATTACGGTCAACAGATGAGCGCCACGGGGTTGGTAATTGGCTCCATTCTGACTCTGGGAAGTTGGAGTCTTGCACGTGCCCAAAGCGCGCAAAGGTCATTTCTCCTTCGAATGTAACAAGAACGGCCCAGAAGTTTCCATCATTGAGCACTGATGGATCGTTGCTGATTTCCTCTAATTGGGTCGCAAGTCGTCCACCCATCCAGAATTGATTTTCAAGGCCATACACCTGGCTAAGGCTACGCACTTAGCGCGTATAAACAGTGCGAAATAATTGACGCTTTGGCACTTACCCCTGCTCTGCGCTAGATTTGCCCCTGCACAAAATGCGGACGTAGCGCAGCTGGTAGCGCGGAACCTTGCCAAGGTTCAGGTCGCGGGTTCGAACCCCGTCGTCCGCTCGGATTAACCGCCGCTTAGAATTAATTTTCAGGTGGCGGTTTCTCTATCGCGTCAACAGTTTGGTCGGATGGCCGAGAGGCGAGGCAAGGGACTGCAAATCCCTCTACACGGGTTCAAATCCCGTTCCGACCTCAAGTAAGAATAGAAACAGCACTACAACGGAGTAGATATGTCAGATTACGATTCAAGGCGACCTTGGGGTCGCTATGAGATCTTGCAGGACACTCCCACCTATAAGGTGAAATCAATCTGGGTAGAACCAGGCCATCGCCTCTCATTACAACGCCATCAAAAGCGGCAGGAGCATTGGTTCATCGTCTCTGGTGTTGCAGATGTGGTTCTGGGTGAAGAAAGCTTTAAGAAATACCCAGGTGAGACTGTAGATGTGCAGGTTGGCCAGCTCCACCGCATTGGTAACTCAGGCACGGAAGTAATGATCTTCATTGAAGTGCAGACCGGCACCTACTTCGGTGAAGATGATATTGAGCGTATTCAGGATGATTACGCCCGATAAATCACTCGGCTATACTTTCGCAAACAACTAAATACATACCGAAGATGTAAGACCCGGACGATTGGCTCAGCGGTAGAGCACCACATTGACATTGTGGGGGTCACTGGTTCGATCCCAGTATCGTCCACTGTTTTGAGCGTGAAATTCCAAGAGAGAAATTTTTCGTTTTTGGTTTTTCCATTTTTGCTTACTTTTTGCTAATCTCATGACATTACAATTAGACCAGCCTATTGGCTTGAATGTGGACATGCATGGAACGCGGATTTAACTAAGCCAAATGAAAATTGGATTGGTAAGACAGCGCTCTGCCCAGTTTGTGCGGTAGTGAGCCCGGTAAAGGAAAAGGTTGTTAACTCCCGTTAAAAACGGCTTTCTTGGTCTGCACTATTCACACGCGTAAGCGAAGGTTTACGTTACGGGGCTCACTGGTTTGATTCCAGTCTCGTCTTCCTATCGCGCGTTGTGAACTTCCAGCCAGGTCGAACGAACCTTGTCCATATCTCCTTCGCCCTTAATCAGCTGCAGGAATTCATTGAAGCTTTCACCGCCGTCTTCTAAGTGCACGGTGAGGTGGGTTCGATATTTAAGAAAAAACTCGATATTTGATTGCACAGTTTCTACATAGAAAGCCGCAAGATCTCGCTCCTGATCGGCTCTCCAATCCCCTGGCTTCATCAAAATTCCATGTGCAAAGGCGTTCATAATCGAAGCGCGATAAGAGCTGTTCTGCAGGCGATGATGAAAGCTATCTACTGTTGCATCGAAATCTCGAATGAGATTGACATAGAGAACATCGTCAGGAAATCGCTTAGCAAGATCTCCTGTAAACCAAATCAGTCGATTATCAGCTTCAATATGGTGTGCTGGATAGTCGAATCGTTTATCACCTAGATGAGCACTCAAAGATTCATGGGCTGCGGAGTAGTTAGTCAGATGCGATGAGGCCTCAATAAAAGTCTTCGAGCCCGATCTTCCCGGACTTAAGACGAAGATATTCTTAAAGCGCATGTTCAATCCTAAAACTAATGGTGTTGGAACTGATGAGGACTCGCCTAAGGATTTTTGATGCCCTTTTCATTGTTCCCAGATGCCAGAACGCAAAGTAGCATCTGATGGTGATTGCATTTCTCCCAGGCTTACTGACTGGCCTCTCTCTCATCATCGCCATCGGCGCCCAGAATGCTTTCGTCATCCGGCAAGGTTTAGCTAAATCCAATGTCCTGCTCGTGGTGGTTATTTGCGCAGCATCTGATGCACTGCTTATCTTCCTTGGCACGGGAGGACTTGGCGCCGTTATCCAATCGCAACCGCGCGCACTTGAGATCATTCGCTGGTTCGGCGTTGCCTACCTCACCTTCTTTGGACTCAACACACTGCGCAAGGTTTTCCGCCCCGGTGCTTTGAGTATTGAGGGCGAGACTTCAATTTCGCGCAAAGCTGCAATCGCTTCGGTGCTCGGTTTTACTTTTCTAAATCCTCATGTGTATCTGGATACCGTTATCTTGCTTGGAAGTATTTCAAACCAATTCCATAGCGATCGCTGGTATTTCGCACTCGGCGCCGCTATCGGCAGCATCCTCTGGTTCTCAGCCCTTGGTTTTGGAGCCCGCGCCGCCTCCCGTTTTATGACAAAGCTAATCTTTTGGAAGGTGCTTGATTACATTATTGCCAACGTGATGTTTGCGGTGGCGATCTTCCTTATCTTCTATGACTTTAAGGCTTAGCGCGCGAGATATAGAGAATTCCCGCAGCGACAATTGCTATACCGAGATAGCTCTGGAGAACAAGACTTTCGCCAATAACAACTGCGGCCAAGATGGTGGCAGTTGCAGGCTCTGCTAAGACCACGGTTGCGGCCGTACTTGAATCAATTTTTTTGAGCCCTGATGTGAAGAGAAAATAACCAATAGCTGTGGGCACAAGTCCTAACCAGAGAACTGATAGCCCACCCTTAGTTGTAAGAATCCACTCTGGATTTTGGGCAAAAAGAAATGGCACGGTAATGAGCGCTGCCACACCAAATGAAGTTGCGGTCAACCAAATATCTTGCGCCCCTGCCGCTAGAGATTTGCGACTAACGACATTAAAGACGGCAAAGCCAAACCCAGCGATGGCGGCCAAAAGAATCCCCAGTGGCTTAAATTCGGCAATACCGTTTGCTGTGCCAACCAAAATGATTCCAAGGATTGTCACCGATGTGCCCAGATACCAACTCTTGGAAGGTTTTTCTCCCATCACTAAATAGGCGACGATGGCCGAGAATGTGGGAACGCTACCGAGTGCGGTAACGGTGGAGATCGCAATGCCGGTGATGTGAACTGCGCTAAAAAAAGTGAGTTGATAGCCCGCCACGCCAAAGCCGCAGATCAATAAGTCTCGCCTAGACATACGAATACTTCCGCGCTGTGAGCGCTGGATGTAAGCAAAGGCAAAGAGAAAGAGTGAGCCGCAGAGAAGTCTGGCGGCGCCCACAGCCAGGGGTGAAATATCTGGAACGCCTAGCTGCTGAGTAGTACCTGTGGTTCCAAAACAGAGTGCGGATCCTAGGACTGCAAGAATTCCCATCCGCCTTGTTGAGGTGTTCACCTAGAAAGAATACTCGTAAGATTCGGCCATGACATTTACCGCCGTTAAGCCAAGTGATGCATCCCCATTCGGAAGTCCTATCCATGAGAATTCAGAAGCAGAAGTCCGTGCCTTGATTTCTAAAGCACAAGAACAGGCTCACACTCTGGCTAATCTTTCACCGGCCAAGTCAGCTGCCTTACTTCGGGAAATAGCAGATGCGATTGAATCTCAGCGAGCTGCGCTCATTGAAAGTGCATGTGCTGAGACAGCCCTACCTGAAGGTCGCATCGGCGGCGAGATAACTCGCACCACAGTGCAATTCAAACTCTTTGCAGATCTTGTTGAAACTGGACGGCACTTAAGAGTGGTCATCGATAAGGCCGATGCCAACTACTCCCCTGCTCCGCGCCCTGATCTTCGCCGACAGAACCAACCACTCGGAGTCGTTGCCATCTTTGCAGCGAGTAACTTCCCACTCGCCTTCTCTGTTGCTGGTGGAGATTCCGCCTCTGCCATCGCTTCCGGTAGCGCTGTGGTTGCAAAAGCTCATCCTTCACATCCAAATACCTGCGCGATTATTGAAGGTGCAGTAAAGAGCGCTCTGACTAAATCTGGTTTATCTACCGATCTCTTTGCAATCGTTCAGGGCACAAATCCTCAAATAACCCACTGGCTTGCTGGAGATCCCCGCATCAAAGCTGTCGGATTTACCGGCTCGGAAGCGGTGGGAAGAATCCTGCTCGATATTTCAGCCAAGCGGGAAGTGCCGATTCCTGTCTATGCCGAGATGGGAAGTCTTAATCCTGTCTTTGTGACAAGTGCTGCAATCGGCGAACGCTCGGAAGAGTTAGCCAAAGGCTTAGTTGATTCTGCTCTCCTTGGCTCTGGCCAGTTTTGCACCAAGCCGGGGCTCATCTTCATCCCTGATAACCAGAAGGAATTCCTTTTGCAGATCAGTGCCCACCTGGCAACGCTGCAAGTCGGACCACTTCTTTCTTCCTCCATCGCCAGCCGCTATGGGGCTGCTATTGCATCACTTGCACAAGCACCTAAAGTGCAAATCTTTTCTGCAAAAGCTACCGAGAATGGTTTTGGTGTTACACCCACCATCTTTGTGACCGACTGGTCAACTGCGCAATCGACTCAGGGGTTACTGGAAGAACACTTCGGTCCTACCACCGTGGTTATCACAGCAGCTGAAAAGGACTTCGTGAAGATCGCTGGCGAACTGCAAGGGCAGCTAACAGCCACCATTCATGGCAGTGCCTCTGATTCATTCACTGAGTTACTTTCAATCTTGGCTCAGAAAGCCGGCAGGGTTATCTGGAATGCATTTCCCACAGGCGTTGCCGTCACTGAGGCGATGCAGCACGGCGGGCAATGGCCAGCATCATCAACTCACACAACATCGGTTGGCATCGATGCCATCTATCGATTCATGCGCCCGGTCTCGTATCAATCATTTGCGCAGGCGGTATTGCCGCCAGCGCTCCAGGATGCCAATCCTTGGAAGGTTGAACAGCGAATTAACTAAACAATAAATCCGTTAGGAAATGGATCATTCTCATCCAACATCCAGGTTGATTCGCCCATAACCCAAGCACGGCCTGTGATCATCGGCACGATGGCATCGAAGTTACCGACCTTCGTGTGCTCTTTTACCCGTCCTTCAAAGTGGGAACCAATCCATGATTCATTGATTAGTACATCGCCATCGTTAAATTCACCACGAGCCACCATTTGCGCTAACCGGGCAGAAGTTCCAGTTCCACAGGGTGAACGATCAAACCAACCAGGATGAATTGCCATCGCATTGCGCCAATGCAGCGGGCCTTGGCCACCAGGAGTTATGAAATCAATGTGATGACAGATTGCAATATCAGGGTTCTCCGGATGGACCGGTCTATTTTGTTCGTTGATCGCATTAGATATTTGCAAGCCCAAATCTAAGAACTTCTGCCCATTCTCACGTTCGAATTCAATATCTACTCGCTCGATCGGAACTATGGCATAGAAGTTTCCACCATAGGCCATGTCATATTTGAGCTTACCCAGCCCTGGAACATCTACCTCTTGATCAAGGGCGTAGGAGAAGGAAGGAACATTTGTCATAGTGACATTCTTAGCTCTGCCATCTTCGATGGCGACATCAACGACGACTAAGCCAGCCGGGGTATCAAGTCGAATTGTTGTCACCGGTTCCACAATCTTTACTAACTTCTTCTCCACCAGCGCCGTTGCCACACCAATTGTTCCGTGGCCACACATCGGAAGGCAGCCGGAGACCTCAATGTAGATAACGCCCCAATCTGCATCAGGTCGAGTTGGTTTTTGTAATATCGCACCGCTCATAGCGCTATGGCCACGAGGTTCAAACATCAACCATTGACGCCAGTAATCCATATGTTCCATGAAATGAAGACGCTTCTCAAACATGGTCGCCCCTGGTATTTCACCAATTCCAGAGGTCACAACACGAGTTGGCATGCCTTCGGTATGTGTCTCCACTGTGGTGACCGTACGAAGGCTCTTCATTTATAAGACTCAGCGACTCTTAAAGTATGCGAGAGCTACATCCATCTCACGACGAATCTGCTCTTGCTCATGCTTCGGTAGCGGCAATCGAGGAAGTCGTGTTGGTCCGCCATATCGACCGACATGATCCATTCCCAACTTGATCGCCTGGATAAATTCCTTCTTTGAATCCCAGTGGAAGACATCGTGTAAAGCTGCATACATCGGCGCCGCTTCGGTGAACTTGCCCGCTATCGCCAAGTTATAGAGCTCCATAGATTCTTTCGGCAACGCATTAGGAAAACCGGCAATCCAGCCGGCGATGCCCGCGGTGGCAAGCTCTAGAAGCACATCATCGGCTCCAACAATGACTTCAATTCTAGGCGCAAGCCTTTTTATCTGCCAGATTCTTCGCACATCTCCAGAAAACTCCTTGATAGCAACAACCTCAGGAACTTCATCTGCAATTCTGGCGACCAGCTTTGGCGTGAGATCAACTTTGGTGTCGAACGGATTGTTATAGGCAATGATCGGCATGCCAACCACGGCGACAGCTTTGTAATGAGCGATGACTTCATCATCAGATGCACGATAGGCATTGGGTGGAAGCAGCATGACCGCACCGGCTCCTGCCTTCTGCGCGTGCTCTGCCCACTTTCGGGACTCACTCGCACCGTATGCAGCAACACCTGGAACCACGTTGAACCCTTTAGGCGCAGCCGCGATAGCAACTTCCAACATCTTTGCTCGCTCTTCTGGGGTGAGCACTTGGTATTCACCTAGAGACCCGTTAGGAATAACACCATGAGTTCCATTTTCGGCAAGCCAGGCAACGTGCTCTGCATACTTGTCATAGTCGACCGAGAGATCGGATTTAAAAGGTGTTGCTGTGGCTGTGAGAACGCCGTTCCATGGTTTCGTCATGGGAGAAAGTTATCTCCTAACCTCATTTAATACCATCGGCTAGCGCCCCGAGTGAGATAGGAGTGGCAATCGGTCTATTGCTATAGCCAATTCGTTCAAGATCTGTGACTTCGCATTGGGTTTGACTTGCGATAATTTCACTGACATTGCGAGAACAGATTCGGCCCTGACACATCCCCATGCCGGCGCGGGTGAATAGCTTTGATGTTCTTGCGTCATTGGCTGATAGCTCTGTAACCGAGGCGCAGATTTCACCAAGTGAAACCTCTTCGCAACGACAGATGTTACTTTCCGGCGCTATCCATCCCTGCCAGCCATTACCCACGGGATAACTCACTTGTAGAGCTGTCGCAAATTTCTGCGATCGATATCGAGCAAAGTGCAAGCGCAGCGGGATGGTAAGACCGAGAGCTGACAGCGCTGCGATGCGACCTTCGATCAGCGCTAAGTCAGCCCCGCCAATTCCGGTGGCTTCTCCAGCAATCCAAATATTTTTTGCCGAACTTCGCTGTTCACCGTCGACGGCAAAGATAACTGTCCCATCACGGTCTACCGCCTGCTTGCACCCGAGAATTCCACCTAGCGTGACATCGGGAGTAAATCCCCAACCCGCGGCAATGACATCACACTCAACATCAAAATCCTTTTGCTTGATTCGCAACTCTGAATCTATCTTTGCAATAGTTGCACTTTTTCCATCAAAGGCAACTACTGCGCGACCAAAGCTCACCTTCAATTTGTACTGAGCTATTTTTCTAGCGTAATAAATCAGTTCAAATGATTTCTGTGGATTAAGTAGCAGCGCCAGTGGCGACTTAATCCAACGAAGCGGTGAGTGTGCCTCAATAATTCCGGCAACATCTGCTCCCGCAGCGGCGAGTCCGACCGCAACTGGCAAGAGAAAAGGACCTGTTCCTGTAATTAGAATCCTCTGCCCGGCAATCACGTTGTGACCTTTGAGAAGTGCTTGCGCTGCACCAGGTGTCATGACTCCTGGCCGCTCCCACCCAGTAAATGGAATGGCGCGATCGTGGGCCCCGGTCGCAAGAATAACTCTTTCAACTGTTATTGATGATTCAATCCCAGCCGCAAGATAGTTGAGAGTAATTCCATTTTCAGTGTGAACTGCGCTCCAGATCTGAGCACGACTGATGTAAGTGATCTTCTCATTTTCATGAAGAGCTCTTAAATACTTGGCTGATCGCCCAGATTTATATCCCTCTACCTGCGACAAATGTCTCCAGTACTGCCCACCAGGACGTGGGGCCGAATCAATGACCACTACCTGCTCATTGTTCTCAGCCACTGTCATGGCAGCTGCCAGACCTGCCGGGCCAGCGCCAATAATCGCAATCATTTGCTGCTCACAATCTGATCATCCTGTTGGATTTCGACCAGACATGCTCTTTGATTTGCAACACCATTGACTACAACTACGCAATCAAAACAAACGCCAATGCCACAGAAAATCAGCCTTGGTTCGTTATGAAAGCGAGTTGTTCGCAGCTCTCGCACGCCCGATGCCATCAGCGCTGCCGCAATCGACTGACCCTGCGCACCTTCATAACTATCTCCGTTGAAGGTAAAGGAAATCTCGCCACTGAAGTTGTTGCTCACAATAAGACCTCAGCAAATCTCTTCGGTGAGAAAACAGCCGGGTCCATAAATGATGGGCGACCAAGAATGGTGTCGGTGATTAGGGCAGCCGATCCTGGTGCAAGTCCGATGCCCGCTCCTTCATGTCCGGCGGAATGCCACAATCCTTTTACTTTGTAATCTTCACCGATCAAAGGAAGATGATCTGGTGCATAAGGTCTAAAGCCGCGATAGACGCGCAGGAGTTGGACATCGCGCAAGATAGGAAACAACGATGTTGCCTGGGCAGCTAGCTTGCGCACAATTTCGTAGTTCATGGTGGAATCAAAGCCAACTCGCTCACGACTTGCTCCAATAAGAATGGTTCCGCTGCGAGTTCCCTCTACCACCGTACTGGTCTGTAAATCGGCATCACTGCTGGCCACATTGACTACATAGTCTGAGTCATAGACCTTATGGAATATATATTGCGGGGCGGGTTCGGTTACCAAGATAAAACCACGTCTAGGTGCAACAGGTAGATGTGATCCCGCCAGCGATGCTATTTCGCCCGCCCATGTGCCAGCTGCATTGATAACAATTGGCGCCGAATACTCTCCAGTGCTCGTCTTGACACTTTTTATCGAGTCATCAGCGATAGTGAAACCAAGAACTTTCGAACGCATCACCAGCTCTCCACCCCGAGCAATCACGCTCTGAATAATGCGAGCAGCAGCAAGCATGGGTTGGCATTGAGCGTCTTGCGGATAGAAAACTCCTGATGAGAGTTCTGGATGCAGATACGGTTCCAGTTCATGAAGCCGCTTGGAATCAAGTTTTTCAGTGACAACGCCATGCTCTGACTGAGATCGCGCCAGCGCCATCAGCTGTGAGTTATCTGAGCGTGCTACCACCACACCTCCCTTGGCTTCTAACTCAAAGGAGTCCCCCACATCTTCTTGCATCTCAAACCAGAGATCGCGAGATCTCAGCGCAAGAGTGAGCTCAGGACCAGGATCTTTATCTGAGACAAGAATGTTTCCCTCACCGGCTCCAGTTGTTCCGCTAGCTACCGTGCCCCGGTCGATTATCAATACTTTGAAACCAGCATTAGTGAGCGATAGCGCAGCGCACGCACCAACGATTCCAGCACCGATAACTATTGCATCTGGATTCTTCATCTTCTCAACCCAAGATTTCTTTATGCACAGCAGCAAGATCGTCATCTGTGGCAGCTGCCATATCCCATGGCTTATGTAGTCCGTCGTTATCCCATCGTGGAATGACGTGCATGTGTAGATGAAAGACAGTTTGCCAGCCAGCTTCCCGATTCATTTGAAAGATGGTCATTCCTTCTGAACCCAACTTCTTGTGCAATAAATCAGCTACCTCTTTAGTGGCAGCAGCTACTGCGCCATAGCTCTGTGCATCTAACTCGTGAATATCTGTGAAATGCTGCTTAGGAATCACTAACGTGTGCCCCTTAGCAGCAGGGAAGATATCGAGGAAGGCATAGCAATTATCGTTTTCAAAGACTTTCCTAGATGGCACAGAGCCTTCAACAATCTTGCAGAAGAGACAATCGCTCATGCAGCTAACTCTATTCTTTTGATTCGCTCACGAGCAATCCTTTGTGAAGGAGATTCATGGCCGAGCATGTAGGAGAGAAAATCAAGTAAAACCCGGCTTACCTTCAGCCATCTCTTGGATTTTGGCTTCAGCCCCAGGACGGTGAGAAATGGTTCATCGATTGTGGCAATGGCTGCATTGCGCAAGATCGCATAGAAGAAGAGCCCTCCCTTGCTAAATGGAGGCGCGAGAATAAATCGCACGATAGGTGGCGTCATCGCGATAGCTGCAACTTCATCCTTAACAAACCTTGCAATCTCAGCATCTAATTCACGCATGGACTGTGGAGCAGAATTAAGCCCTAGCGGTTTGGCGCTCTGTGACCACTCGCGGATGTATTGATCACCTATGCGTTCTGTGTCATAGCCGAGTTCTTGGTAAGTGCGCAAGAAGGAATCAGTGAAAGCACAGTGCACCCACAGTAAATATCTAGGATCACTTGCCGCATAAGGGCGAATTTCGTTCTTGCCATCCGGGTAATTGCCCACAACGCGCTTATGAATTTCATTCACTCTCCCGGCTTCGCGTTCTATAGCTTCGGTCGATCCAAAGGAGGTGATAGTGAGCCAACGAGTGGTGCGCTCAAGGCGTCCTAATGGATCAGAGTCATATTGTGAATGTTCTGCCACACCTGTGAGTGCAGCTGGATGTGCCGCCTGCATCAGTAACGCTCTGATTCCGCCCACAATTGTTGAGATACAGCCGTGTACTTGCCACACCGCACTGCCAGGCCCGAAGTAACCGATGTCATCACCAATTGCCATCTGCGCAGACCATGCAGGTGCACCGCTGGCATCTCCGGAAACTGTCTTTCTAAAGGAGTCTGCCGCGCGCTTTCCACCGAGAAGGGCGACAATTTTATGCACGATGAAAGTTTAACAAAGATGCAACTTAATGCGATTCGATAAATAACCGAGAGTTTTCAAAGATGATTTCGGCATCATAATCAAGCGGGGCAACGTGATAGCTATTAACCAACTCAATTCTGCTCTTTTCACGTGAGGCTATTCCTTTCAGAATAATCTCGGTGTTAGACACTGGAAGGGTGTGGTCTTCGGTGCTGTGAAAGAGCTGAACTGGCAAGGTGACTTTGGGTAACTGCTTGCGAGTGACGCTACACATCTTCAGTAGTTCATAGACGCCCACAATGGCATTGGCGTCATAGCCAGCCTCAGTCACTCCTGGGCGCTTGAGGTCATCACCAATAGCCGAGCGAAACTTCTGAAAGCGACTGAGGAGCCAAGCCAATTGCGCGGGCACAAACCTGATGTGGATCATGGGATTAACCAAAATCAAACCCGCAAGTTCCTGTGAGTAGCGCGCTGCAATATTTAAAGAAGTGGTTCCACCCATCGAAAACCCAACAAGAAAAACTTTCTCGCAAATAGCCAGCAATGACTGTAATTCACTCTCCACCTTGGCTGGCCATTCTTGCCACTTCACTAGGTTCAGATCTTCGACTTTCGTGCCATGACCCGGAAGTAACGGAACGTTGACGGTGTATCCGCGGGCGTTTAGATACTCCGCCCATGGACGCATCGAGGCTGGAGAGCCGGTAAAACCATGAACTAGAAGAACGCCGATCTTTGCATTGGCCCCGTGTCCTACCGCCTGCCAATCACGCAATAACTCAATCGGAACGCCGTGGATGCTCATATCGAAAATGGTATGGCGTAAGCAATGTCAGAGCAATCACATACAGTTCGTTGCGTGAACGACAATTCCTGGCAATCAACGTTGCAAGATCTTGGTCGTCCCCTGCTGGAAACAACTTTCGTTGTTATTGATTTGGAGACCACTGGTGCTGGCCCGCATATCGGCGCTGCTATTACCGAAATTGGTGCGGTCAAAGTTAAGGCAGGTAAAACTCTTGGTGAATTTGAAACCTTCATCAATCCTGGTCATCCAATCCCCGATTACATCCAAGAACTCACCGGCATCAACGACTCCATGGTTCATCAGGCTCCCTCAATATCTACTGTTCTGCCCTCACTCTTTGAGTTTCTTGGTTCTCATCAAGAGACGGTACTCGTTGCGCAGAATGCCCCCTTTGATCTCGCCTTTCTTAAGCACTACGCGCGAGTGCACGATTTCCCATGGCCGGCATTTACTGTCCTCGATACCGCGATCATCGCGCGCAAGGTTTTAACTCGGGATGAAGTGCCGAACTGTAAGTTGGGAACTCTTGCTGCCTTCTTTGGAACCCAGACCACTCCTAACCATCGCGCACTTGATGATGCCCGGGCAACAGTTGATGTCTTACATGGATTAATTGAGCGCCTTGGCTCCTTCGATATCTATACCTTGGAAGAACTTCACAACTTTGGCAAAAAAGTTAAGAAGCCGAAATCTGGGAAGTAAGCGCCGCCCATTTCTTGAGTAACGCACTAGCTGCTCCAGAATCGACAGCTTTTGTTGCACGCGAAAGCCCAGCGGTGAGTCGCTGCTTAACATCCGAATCTAAGTCGCCTTCGAAAGCGGCAATGGCTGCGGAAGCATTAAGTAGAACCGCATCACGGGGTGCACCCAGTTCACCTGCAAGAATGGCAAGGCTGATGCGTGCATTCTCAGCTGGATCTCCCCCAACAATGGCTGATAGCGGTGCATTGGAGAGACCAAAATCTTTTGCATCAATTCGATCACTTGTGACGACATCTTTCCCAATAGAGAGAATGGTCGTTGTTGTCGCTATCGTAATTTCATCAAGCCCATCATCGCCGCGAAAGACAAAACCATCGCAGCCTTTGGCAGCCAATACTTGCGCCATCACTAAATGCATCCGTTCATTGGCAACACCCACAGCTGCTGCCTTTGGCTTGGCCGGGTTGGCTAGCGGACCCAGAATATTAAAGACTGTTGAAACGCCAAGTTCTTTTCGAGCTGGTGCAGCAAATCGCATAGCGGGATGAAAAATCGGAGCGAAGCAGAAACCAATGCCTAGCTCCCGCACTGTGCGCTCCACACCTTTGCCATCAAGGCCCGGTACTACACCTAAGGCTTCCAGGAAATCAGAGGCGCCAGACTTGGATGAGACAGCGCGATTGCCATGTTTAACTACTCGAGCACCAGCTGCGGCTGCAATGATTGCCGCAGTTGTTGAAATGTTGATGGTGTGTGCGCCATCTCCGCCAGTTCCCACGGTGTCGACTGCGCGTTCTGTGATATTGATGGGCGCTGCGTGTGCATACATCTCGGCAACGAGTGCTCCTACTTCATCAGCGGTTTCACCCTTGGCTTTAAGCGCGAGCAGAAAGCTCTTGATCGATTCCACATCAGCGTTTCCATTCAAGATTTCCCGCATCACAAACCGAATTTGCTCCGGTTTCAAATCTCTGCCCGCGTTGAGGATTTCTATACTCGCAGCAAAATTTCCATCAGCAAGTGATGAGCCCATGGCGCCTTCGTTTCCCGTCTTGTCTAAAGCGTGGAAAGTGCAGTTGTGCGAGTACGAAGAAGATCTGCGACCGTGGCCGAAAGTGTGAATGGATCAATCGGGTGAAGCACATTTGCCTCTGCCCGAGACCACGCTGCCAGCCAGGCATCAGCTTTGCGGCCAGTGATAACCAATACTGGTGGGCAATTGAAAACCTCGTCTTTAAGTTGGCGCGCGATTCCAAGGCCGCCTTCCGGAACAGATTCTGCGTCGAGAATGAATAAATCAATTGGCTTATCGGTTCCTGGCTTCTTGCCATCGACAAAGAGTCGAAGGGCTGCCCCGGTGGCGAATTCATGAATCACGTGTTCGGCCATCTCAGGTGCTACTCGATTTCCCAGGGCGCCAATAATCGCTTCCCTCACAGATGAATCATCTGAGAATAAAACAATGGAGTATTTACGCTCTTTACTACTGTGGGACTCGGACATGAGCGAAGTCTATTCTGGATAATCCGGATGTCGACTCTCATTTTTTGGTGACCCTTTTCACCTATTTCCAAGGGCAAATCGGGCCTCCGGGCGGGGGCTTAAATAGGTCAGTTCGCACCTTTTCGGGAATAATGGCGCCCATGACTAGCACTAGCGTGAGCTCGCACCACAAGATAACCCGCCCTAACTTGGTGGCGGTCGGAACGATTGTGTGGCTATCAAGTGAGCTGATGTTTTTTGCCGCACTCTTTGCCATGTATTTCACAACGCGCGCTGTGCAAGGTCCAACTATCTGGCTTGAATCTACTGAAGTTCTTAATATTCCATTTGCTGCATTTAACACCACGGTACTTGTTCTCTCCTCTGTCACCTGTCAGTTCGGTGTCTTTGCCGCAGAGCGCTACCAAGCAAGACGCACCGGATCACTTTTCAAATTCACCGAATGGGGAATGCGCGAATGGTTCTCACTCACATTTCTTATGGGTGGCTTCTTCGTCGCTGGGCAGATTTATGAGTACGCACACCTTGTTCTCGAAGGACTCACTCTTTCATCCAATGCCTACGGTTCGGTTTTCTACCTCGCAACTGGGTTCCACGGTCTGCACGTAACAGGTGGTCTCATCGCATTCCTGATCGTCATGGTTCGCGTTGCTAAAGCTCGTCGTTTTACACAAGGTCAAGCAACAACTGCAATCGTGGTTTCCTACTACTGGCACTTCGTAGACGTTGTTTGGATCGCTCTCTTCTCTGCTATTTACCTCATCAAATGATTAAGAACGAATTGAAAGGAACACTGTGAAGCGTCTTTCTCGGCTACGTAGACATCGAGCGACAGGTCCAATCCTGCTGATCTTTGCTCTCTTCACCATCGGCACAACCTTCCAAGTTGCAAGCGCCGTCGATGCCGAACAAACGACAACAATCGCAGCCCGCTCTGCTGCTATCGATGAAGGTCGTGAGATTTTCCTTAAGGGCTGTTCTTCTTGCCACGGACTTAACGCAGAAGGCGGCGAGATCGCTCCTTCTCTGATTGGAGTTGGCGCAGCATCAGTAGATTTCCAGGTAGCAACAGGTCGCATGCCGATGGGAGACATGAGCGTGCAAGCGATGCGAAAGACCCCGGTATATAACGCCGAAGAGGTCTATGCACTCGCCATGTATGTCGCATCCCTTGCCCCCGGACCAGAAATTCCAACCGAGGAGATGTTGAACTACGAACGCGATGGTTCTACTGCTGAAGGTGGCGAACTATTTAGAACTAACTGCGCGATGTGTCACAACTTCGCCGGGCAAGGTGGCGCACTTACCCAAGGTAAATATGCACCCACTGTGATGGGAGTAGAACCTGTTCATATCTATGAAGCAATGATCACCGGTCCGCAATCAATGCCTGTATTTAGCGATAAGACAATTACCCCTGAAGAAAAACTCTCCATGATTAAGTGGATCAAGGCTGCCGAAGCAGAACCTCAGTTGGGTGGAGCCGCCCTCGGTCGTGTTGGTCCAGTTACTGAAGGTTTGCTTGTGTGGACACTCGGAATCGGACTGCTTATTGGTGTTGCGGTCTGGTTAGCAGCGAAGGCGAGATAGATAGATGTCTAACGAGATAGAACTCATCAAAGATCCAGGTCTGCCAGCACATGTTCATCGCCGCGCAGATACTGACCCAAAGGCTGCTGTTCGTGCCGAGCGTCAGGTAGCAACGCTCTTTATTCTCTCCGCCCTCGGAACTGTCCTTCTTGTTTACTCATATCTCTTCGTCGATGAAGACATTTTCTTCTTCATTCCAGTTCTAGGAAATACCAATGCTCACCAGCTTGGCCTGGGAATGGGAATGGCTATCGCGCTCTTCTGTATTGGTGCAGGTTTGATTCACTGGGCCAAGACACTGATGCCTGACGAAGAAGTAATTGCCCAGCGTCATGAATTTAAATCTGAAGATGAAGACCGGGAAGATTTTGTTAAGACTGTTAAAGCTGGCGCCGCCGCTGCCGGTCTTGGTCGCAGACCACTGATTAAGCGCACGCTAGGCGCAGCCCTTGGTCTCTCTGCTATCTCACCGGTGCTTCTACTAGGTGACCTCGGTCCACTACCTGGAAACAAACTTAAGACAACATCGTGGAAGAAGGGCACTCGCCTGGTTACTGATCCAGGTGATCGCCCGCTACGTCCGGAAGATTTGGAAGTAGGCGCAGTAGCTCAGACACTCCCAGCGATAGCACCTGGCGAGCACCGATCTTTAAATGACATTGGAAAAGATGCGGTGCTACTTATCCGTCTTCGCCCGGAAGAATTTAATCTCGATGCCGAGCGACTTTCCTGGACCTATGAAGGAATTATTGCCTTCTCGAAGATCTGTTCTCATATGGGATGCGCTGTTGCCCTCTATGAGCAGCAGACAAAACATCTGCTCTGTCCATGTCACCAATCAACATTCGATGTGACTCGCGCAGCCAAGGTCATCTTCGGACCTTCAGCTCGCCCACTTCCACAGTTGCCAATTACAATTGATGCCGAGGGTTACCTCGTGGCACAAGCACCATTTAATGAACCCGTCGGACCTAGTTTCTGGGAGCGCTCAAGATGACAGCACGCGAAAGAATCGCCGGTAACGTCGCAGGATATGTCGATGATCGCACAGGTGCGGCCAAGTGGATGAAGAAGAATCTCACCAAGGTCTTCCCCGACCACTGGTCATTCTTGCTCGGTGAAATCTGTCTCTACTCTTTCGTCATTCTGCTTCTCTCCGGAACTTTCCTTACATTTTGGTTTGATCCATCAATGCGCGAAGTCGTCTATGAGGGTTCATACGAACCGTTAAAGGGCTTGGAGATGTCAGCGGCATACGCATCTACTCTCGATATTTCATTTGAAGTTCGTGGCGGATTACTCATGCGCCAGATTCACCACTGGGCCGCACTCATATTTATGGTGGGAATTGTCGTGCACTTGATGCGCGTCTACTTCACCGGCGCATTCCGTAAGCCTCGTGAATTTAACTGGATTATCGGAGTTGGACTTCTCACTCTTGGGATCGTGGAAGGCTTCTTGGGTTACTCACTTCCCGATGATCTTCTCTCCGGTACTGGTATCCGCATCGCGGAAGCAATTATTCAAGCCCTTCCTGTAGTTGGTTCCTACCTTGCCTTCTTCGCCTTCGGCGGCGAATTTCCGGGTGTCGCTTTCATCCCACGTATCTATACCGTGCACGTGCTCTTGCTTCCAGGAATCTTCCTGGCACTCATCACTGTTCACTTAATGCTTGTTTGGTACCAGAAGCACACCCAGTTCCCAGGCCCGGGTCGCACCGAGAAGAACGTTGTTGGTTATCCACTGATGCCGGTCTATATGGCTAAAGCTGGCGGATTCTTCTTCATTGTCTTTGGCGTTACCGCTTTTCTTGGCGCGGTCGCATCGATTAACCCCATCTGGTTATACGGTCCATACACGCCAGGACAAGTCTCGGCCGGCTCCCAACCCGATTGGTATATGGGTTGGCTAGATGGTTTGGTTCGTATGGCTCCCCCACTTGAAACAGTCACCTTCGGATACACCACCTCTTGGAACATTTTGATTCCTGGACTTATCTTGCCCGGCATCATGTTCACCGCCCTAGCGCTCTATCCATTTATTGAGAGCTGGGCAACTGGAGATAAGCGCGAGCATCATCTGCTTGATCGTCCACGTAATGCACCAACACGCACGGCAATCGGTGCGATGGCGCTGACATTCACACTTGTCACACTTCTCAATGGCGGTAACGACATAATTGCAACAACATTTGATCTCACCATTAATCAGATGATGTGGTTCTCTCGCATTGGTGTCATTGTCTTGCCGCCTCTTGCATATGTGATTACCAAACGCTTATGTCTTTCACTACAGCGCGCTGATCGCGATCTCGTTCTCCACGGGCGCGAGACCGGACGCCTGGTTCGCATGCCTAGCGGTGAATTCACTGAAATTCATGAGCCAATCTCACCTGAAAAGGCTTGGCTGCTCACTTCCCACGAGCAACTAGCACCACTTGAACTTCCTGATCTAGACGGCGGCGGAGTTCGCAGACCAGGGGCAATCAAGAACAAGATTCGTAATCGCATCTCACGCTCGATGGCAACAGCGGTGCCAAAAGCAACTGAGTCAGAGCGCAAGGAACTTGAAGGTCGTCACTAATAAGAAAGAACTAGTTCTGTAGAACTAAGGCAACGCCCAGTGTGGTCATCGCAATTCCGATGAACCCCAGGGCGTTGATCTTTTCGCCAAAGAGAATATAGGTCTCTAGCACTGCTATCGGTGGCACGAGATAGAACAAGGATGAGACCTTGGCAGCCGAACCGCGATTGAGCAGCCAAAAGAGCAAGAGCACTGCCGCAATCGATGTGACAAGCACCGCCCAGAGCATTGCAAATAAGCCGGTCTGGGTGAGGTGGAATTCAGTCTTACCTAGCGCAACAGAGAGAATCAGCAGAACTACGCCAGAGATTGCAAACTGATAGGTGGTACCAATTAAAAGCGGAATTGCGTGACCAATTTTCTTCTGCATCAGGGTCGCAACCGTGCTTCCCAAGAGTGCTAGGACCAGTAGCCCGAGTGATGTTGTCGTAAAGTGTGATGTGCCAGAGAGCTTTGGTAAGACGACAAGAAAGACTCCAATGAATCCCAGTACTAAACCGACTACCTGCTTTCTAGTTAAGGGTTCACTCAATAATCGAATGGCGATCAGGGAGACCAGCACCGGCTGCATACTTGTAATCACTGAAGATAGGCCTGCTGGTGCTCCCAAGCTGATGGCATACCAAACTCCCGCTAAATACATACCGTGAAGAGTGATTCCAATTGCTAGTGAGGCGAGAAAATCACTCCGAGAGAGCTTTAACGGGGCTCGAAAAATAATCGCCAGCAGCAGCAGAATGAGTGCGGCTAGAAGTAATCTGATTGCGAGAAAATAGAGCGGATCCCCTGATGAAAATGCGTACTTTGAGACTGGAAATCCTGAACTCCAGATCAGGACGAAGATCCAGGGCGCAAGTGCTACCAGCTTTCGCACAATATCCTTGCGGCAGCTTCGCTAGTGATTCTTAGTGATTGCTACTGGTCAGTGGCTTTTCGTACTCAGTGACCATGCCAATGATGCTGATAATGAGCGCACCTAGCGCAATCAGGGTGAGCCACCAGCCAATGATGAGACCAAGACCCATGGCAGTTGCACTTAGCGCAACCGGAAGTGGCCACCATGAATGTGGACTATAGAAACCAAGTTCACCGGCATCATCTGCTATCTCAGCATCGACATTATCTGAAGGAATATCAAAGCCAATTCGCTTCTGCGTAAACCAGATATAGAAGCCGACCATGCCAGCTAAACATGCTGCCAGGATCATGCCGGTAATACCAACTGCTTCGCCACCGACGTAGTAATAAACCACTGACATAATCACATAGAAAATAGAGAGTCCGGTAAAGAGTTGCCAATTAGCCTTCATGCTTAGTGACCTTCTGTCTTAATGTGAGGGTGGTGCAAATCAAATGCTGGTCGTTCAGAGCGAATGCGTGGCATAGATGTGAAGTTATGGCGTGGTGGTGGACACGATGTTGCCCACTCGAGGGAGGAGCCATAGCCCCAAGGATCATCGACTTCAACCTTCGGTGAATTACGGGTAATCCAGACGTTGACGAAGAACGGAATCATGGAAAGAGCCAGTAAGAATGAACCAACCGTTGAAATCATATTCATCTCGGTGAAGCCATCGGTTGCTAGGTAGTCGGCATAGCGACGAGGGAAGCCCTTAATACCTAACCAGTGCTGAATCAGGAAGGTGAGGTGGAAGCCAAAGAAGAGAGTCCAGAAGTGAATCTTGCCTAGGCGTTCATTGAGCATGCGTCCGGTCATCTTTGGCCACCAGAAATAGAAGCCAGCGAACATAGCAAAGACCACGGTTCCAAATAAGACGTAGTGGAAGTGCGCAACCACGAAGTAAGAAGCAGAGACAGCGAAATCAAGTGGTGGTGAGGCCAGGATGATTCCGGTGATTCCACCGAAGAGGAATGTGACGAGGAATCCCATGACCCAGAGCATCGGTGTTTCAAAGGTGACATGGCCGCGCCACATGGTTCCGATCCAGTTAAAGAACTTCACACCGGTGGGGACACCGATAAGGAATGTCATAAAGGAGAAGAAGGGCAAGAGCACTTTTCCACTAGCAAACATGTGGTGCGCCCACACTGCAACCGAGAGAGCTGAGATGGCGATAGTTGCAGCAATCAAACCTTTATAACCAAAGATTGGTTTACGGCTAAAGACCGGCAAGATTTCAGTTGCGATTCCAAAGAATGGCAGTGCCAAGATATAGACCTCAGGGTGACCAAAGAACCAGAACAAGTGCTGCCATAACATGGCTCCGCCGTTTGCCGGATCAAAGATATGTGTTCCATAGAGTCGATCTGATTCAAGTCCAAAGAGCGCTGCGGCCAAAGGTGGGAAGGCAAGCAGAACAAGAATTGAAGTCAGGAGAACGTTCCATGAGAAGATGGACATGCGGAACATCGTCATTCCAGGTGCGCGCATCGTAAAGATTGTTGTAATGAAGTTAACGCCGCCCAGGATTGTGCCAAGGCCTGAGATAGCAAGACCCATTACCCAGAGGTCGCCACCAATTCCCGGAGAGTAGGTTGAGTTAGCAAGAGGTGCGTAGGCAGTCCAACCAAATGATGCCGCTCCCCCGGGAGTTAAGAAACCGGCAACGGCTTGAATTGAACCAAAGAGAAAGAGCCAATAAGAAAGCATATTAAGACGAGGGAAGGCAACATCTGCTGCTCCGATTTGTAGCGGCATGATGACGTTTGCAAAACCAACAAAGAGCGGTGTGGCAAACATCAGCAACATGATCGTTCCGTGCATGGTGAAGATCTGGTTGTACTGCTCCACGCTAATGAACTGCATTCCTGGACGGGCAAGCTCGATGCGGATGAGAAGTGCTAGAACTCCGGCAAAGAGGAACCAGAAGAATGATGTTGCTAGGTAGAGATAACCAATGCGCTTGTGATCCGTTGAGGTGATTGTCTTTACGAACTGAGAGCCTAAAGATGTCTTTTGGACTCCCTGGCGCGGAGCTGCAATCGTTGGACGTTCTGCATACGTGGTCATGCTGCGCTCGCCTTCAGTGAGTCAAGATACTTCTGATAATTCTCTGGTGAAACTACCTTCACCTTAAAGAGCATTTGTGAATGGTTTCGCCCGCACAAGATGTTGCATCGACCCGGGAACTCACCAATTTTATTGGCAGTAAATTGCAAGTGGTTCGTCTCTCCCGGCAAATTCTGCATCTGAATCATGAAAGCCGGAATCCAGAAACCGTGCACCACATCGTTGGCATTTAAGGTAAAGCGCACACTCTCGCCCTGTGGAAGATAGAGAGTTGGTGGTTGTGCCGGTGTGCCGGTAACAACTGCATCCTCTCCCGCTTCTGGGTATGAGAACTGCCAAGACCATTGGAAGCCATCAACTGAAATCTCATGCTTGACCGGTGTTGTTTTATCAACAATCTTATTTTCTTTTATGACGGTGAAGTAGAAGAGCACTGCCACGATAATGAAGGGAATAACGGTGTAAAGAATTTCAACTGGAACGTTGTATTGGGTCTGCTTCGGAAATTCACCTTTACTAGCGTTAGCTCTATGAAAAACAGCTGGCCAGAGAATTAAAATCAGAGTGAAGACTCCAACTACTCCGGCCGCAATCCATGAGCCCTGCCAGAGCGAGAGTGAAATGTCATTGACGCTAGAGACTCCCTTAGGAAAGCCCATTCCAGAAACATTGTTCAGATCAAATGAGCAACCGCTGAGGAGAAATAGCGCCGGCAGTATTGCCGCCGCTACTCGGAGTGGGCGCCAGTTGCGTGGTGCGTCTAAAGACATGGGTTAAGGATAGTGGCGAGAAGTGCATGCGCCCATTCGAGGCAGTAGCGTTCATCCGGTGGTACGTGTCACAGGAAACTTCACATCAGAGTCGCCTCTTTCCGAGGTAGTTCGTAGCGCCCTGCTGTCCGCCTTTGACCAAGGATGGGCTGATCCGAAGAAACTTTCGCAGTCATCGGCCCGAGCGGCAATTCTGGGAAATCAAGCCTTGGAAAATATCGCTGCGAATTTGAAGGTGCCGGCAGATTCCTTGGAAGTCCTTGGCGAACCCGCTCTTGGCCACTACTTGGCTATCACCGGCCTGCTTCGAGATGACCTCACCTTTGCATACTCGGCTACCGATAAAGGAAAAATCAGAGCGATAGCACGATCTCATCGTGGAGCCATTACGGAATTACAGGTCGATGATCAGGGGGCGATTAACTCTGCTCAAATTCCACAGAATTCAGTGCTCTCATTGCAATTAGCCAATGGTGAAACTGGCATTGTGCAGGACTCACAGAGACTTGCAGGACTATCGAATTTCGTAGCCGTCGATGCAACATCTTCCGGCCCCAGAATTGCGCTACCTGATCATTGGGATACCGCACTCTTTGACGCCCGTTCTTGGTATGGCCCTGGCGGGTTAGCTATTCTTGCGATTAAGAACAAAACCCAATTCGCATATCCGCTGCCTCATATTGCTCCAATAAAATCACCCGGAACATTTTCGCTGCCCTTGCTGATAGCCGCATCAGTTGCACTGGAAAACTTCACTCCCGAAGAGGCCACACTTCGTGAGTTCGCAATATCTGAATTAGCTGCAATTCCTGGTGTGCGCATGGTCGCCCCACAAGCGCCTGCTACTACTAACGTTTTCTCGATCGTCGTCGCTGGCTTTAATGGAGAGCATTTGGTGCGCGAGCTAGCTGCGCGATCACTTGATGTAGATTCAGGCTCTGCCTGCTCCCCCGCAGACCTACAGCCCAGCCATGTATTGGCAGCGATGGGTTATCCGACCGATGGACATCTGCTCATCACTTTAAAATCTGGGATGACTCGCGCAGATATTCAAGCTTTAGTAAGCGCGATTTCTGAGATTACGTCTTAAGCGGGAAGGTGGCTGGCAATTTCACTTGCCGCTTTATCTCCATAAGCCTCGGTGAAGCGAGTGAGAAATTCAGCGCTGGTAAATCGATATTCCTGAGTACCAGTAGTTTCAATCACATAGGTAGCAATCATTGAACCAAGTTGGGCGCACCGCTCATGCGATAGTCCCCAGGCAAGCCCGGCAACGAAGCCAGATCTAAAGGAATCACCGACACCAGTTGGATCCACTTTTGCTTTCTCTTTGGCGCATCCGACTTTAATGAATGTTCCATCAACACTTTCAACCCGGGCGCCATCTGAACCCAATGTGACAATCCGATATTTGACTCGCTGCAGAATTTCGTGATCACTCCACCCGGTCTTTTGAATAGCAAGTGCCAACTCATATTCGTTCATAAATAGGTAGGTAGCGCCATCAATAAGCTTCTTGATTTCTTCACCGTTCATGCGCGCCATCTGCTGGGAAGGATCAGCTGCCACCGCGATTCCCATCGCAATCGCCACTTCTGTGTGACGCAGCATCGCCTCCGGATCATCTGGAGAAACAACCAGGATGTCGAGTTTTCCTACCTTGTCGATGATTGGCTTTAGCTCAATGTTGCGAGCCTCTGACATGGCACCGGGAAAAAATGATGCAATCTGATTGAGCTCAGTATCTGTTGTGACAGTGAAGTGAGCAGTATGTTGCTCGGTAGAAACTAGTGCGTGTGAAGTGTCCACGCCATGGCGTGTGAGCCAGGCATCGTAATCAGCGAAATCTTTACCTACCGCAGCAATCAAGATTGGGTTAAGTCCCAGAACTCCAAGGCCGAAAGCGATATTGGCGGCGCATCCACCGCGACGAACATCTAGACCATCGACAAGGAATGAGAGCGAGACTTTTTCAAGTGAACCAGCGACCAGTGAATCTGTGAACTTGCCCGGAAAGGTCATCAGGTGATCTAGCCCAACAGAACCTGCAACGCCAATTTTCATGGGCGCAATCTATCGAGAGATTCTCAGTAAAAGGTGGGGTTAGTTAAATGAATCGCCGCATGCGCATGAACCTTGCGCATTTGGATTATCAATGGTGAAGCCCTGCTTTTCGATGGTGTCTACAAAATCAATTGAAGCGCCCATCAAATATGGATCACTCATCTTGTCTACGACAACTTTGACGCTACCGAATTCACGTGCGATATCGCCATCTTGTGCGCGGTCATCGAAGTAGAGCTGGTACTTAAGACCAGAGCAGCCACCTGGTTGCACTGCCACACGAAGATAGAGGTCATCGCGACCTTCTTGAGCTAAAAGGGCTGAAACCTTTGCGGCCGCGACATCAGTAAGTGTGATGCCAGTTGTAAGCTCGACAGGAGTTGAAGTCATTTCAGTAGTCATGTGGCTAAGAATACTCGCGCCGGGTTGCCGTGGCGAACCGAAAGAGATGACAATGCTCCCGTGTCTATCTCACTCTCAGATCTGCTCGTCTTAGGCCAAGGCAAAGACCTAGCCTCTGAACGGGGAGTCTCCTGCTCGGGTGAGTTACCGGCTGCAAGTGACCCCACCTTAGTTGAGAGAGCGATAGCTGCCCGAGCCACATTAGGTGATCGAGCCCTGATCCTTGGTCATCATTACCAACGCGATGAAGTCATCCGCTTTGCCGATATCACTGGTGATTCATTTAAGCTCGCACAAGCCGCCGCCGATCAAAGTTCGGCAGAGTTCATATTTTTCTGCGGAGTGCATTTCATGGCCGAAAGTGCCGACATTCTGACTAGCGCAACACAGAAAGTCATACTTCCGGATCTAGCTGCTGGTTGTTCTATGGCAGATATGGCCACGGCCAATCAAGTGGATCAATGTTGGAAAGATCTTGAGAAGTTAGGTGTTGCCTCCCGCACGACGCCAGTGACATATATGAATTCATCTGCAGCCATCAAGAGTTTCACCGGCGAACATGGTGGAACTATTTGCACCTCATCAAATGCGCAGAAATCACTTGAGTGGGCTTTTGCTAAATCCGAGAAAGTCTTGTTTATGCCCGATCAACACCTAGGGCGAAATACCGCTGTGCTATCTCTTGGCTTATCACTGGAAGATTGCGTGCTCTGGAATCCATGGAAACCAATGGGCGGGCTCACCGAAGATGAAATCCGTAGGGCCAAGATGATTTTGTGGCGCGGACATTGCTCAGTTCATGGTCGCTTTTCAATCGAATCAATTCATGAGGTACGTGCGCGGATTCCTGGCGTGCAAGTGATTGTCCATCCAGAGTGCCAATATGAGGTTGTCTCGGCGGCGGATGTTGTGGGAAGTACTGAAAGAATTATTCAGATTGTTTCGCAATCAGCTCCTGGCAGTAAATGGGCGGTCGGTACCGAGTTGAACTTAGTCTCTAGGCTGGCTGCCAATAATCCAGATAAGGAAGTTGTCTTTCTGGATAAGACGGTCTGCTACTGCTCAACCATGAATCGAATCGACCTGCCGCACCTGGTCTGGTCGATGGAGTCCATCATTGCCGGCCACATCGTTAATGAGATTAAGGTCGATCCACGCGTAGCAAAGTATGCAAAGTTGGCTCTAGAACAGATGCTCGCTCTATAGTTGCGCCCATGACTGAATCAACTGACGATAAAAAAGGTCGCCCTACTCCTAAGCGCAAAGAGGCCGAAGCTGCACGCAAAGTTTCTTCAATCGCCCCCGCATCTACTAAGGCAGAGAAGGCTCGCGCTAAAGAAGCATCACGCGCCGCACGTGTAGCGCAGCGCGCTGCATATCTTCGCGGAGATGAGAGCGCACTTCCTGCGCGCGATAAGGGGCCGGTTAAGAAATTTGTTCGTAACTATGTTGATGCCCGTCGCTCAGTGGGCGAATATTTCTTGCCGATTATCTTCGTCGTTCTAGTTCTGACCCTGATTCCATCTAGGATCTTTCAGCTCGGCAGTATCTTCATTATGTATGCGGTACTTCTCACCTCAGTAGTTGATGGATTCTTCCTCAGTCGAAAACTCAAGACAGTAGTGACCGAAAAATTCCCAGGCGCTGAACTCAAAGGAATTGGAATGTATGGCTGGCTGCGATCCACCCAGATGCGCAGAATGCGTACGCCAAAGCCAGCAATCAAACGCGGAGATTCTTTCTAAACTTCTTTACTTAAGCGCGTGGTCTAGGAGTTTTATCTTGATCGGCTCTGCGTTCGGGTAAATCCCCCAGGATTTTATCGATAGTTGCCATCACATCGAGTGAGAGCTTTACTCCAGCCGCTTTAACATTTTCTTTCACCTGAGCCGGTTTTGTAGCACCCATGATTGCCGAAGAGACATTCTCGTTCTGCAATACCCAGGCCAGCGCAAGCTGAGAAGTAGTTAAGTCATGATCTGCCGCTATCGGTTTCAGATTTTGCACAGCAACCAGAATTTCATCTTTCATAAAGGCTGAGATAAAACCTGCTCCGCTCTTCTTATCCGTTGCCCTTGAACCGGCCGGAGGTTTCACGCCCGGCAGATACTTGCCAGTGAGAACTCCTTGCGCCATCGGTGACCAAACAATCTGACCGATTCCCTCTTTCTTCGAAAGCGGAACAACTTCGGCTTCAATCACTCGCCAGAGCGCAGAATATTGCGGTTGGCTGGAGACAAATCGGTTGTATCCACGTGCATCTTGAATCGCAAGTGCCTGGGCTATCTGTGGGGCGGTCCATTCCGAGAAACCGATGTAGTGAACTTTCCCCTGGCGAATCAGATCATCGAAGGCGCTTAAGGTTTCTTCTAGCGGTGTTTCCACATCAAATCGATGTGCCTGATAAAGATCGATGTAATCAGTTTTTAGACGCTTGAGTGAAGCGTTGCAAGATTCCATAATGTGTTTACGAGAGAGTCCACGATCATTTTTTCCAGGTCCAGTTGGCCAGTAAACCTTGGTAAGTAATTCATATGATTCACGGCGCACGCCTTTGAGCGCTCTACCCAAAATAACTTCTGCCTTGGTTCCAGCGTAGACATCGGCGGTATCAAATGTTGTGATGCCGCAATCGAGGGCAGCCTTCACACATTTTGCAGCTGCCTCAGATTCAACTTGGGATCCATGGGTAACCCAGTTTCCATATGAAATCTCTGAGACATACATTCCTGAACTTCCGAGGCGTCTATATTCCATATCACCCACCTTATGTCCTTGCGTGGCTAGTTGCCAAGGGTCACCTCATGTGGTTTTCTTCGACCACAACTTAATAGATATCTCCGTGGGGGAAGTTCGGTGCAAATCCGACGCTGACCCGCAACCGTAAGAGCAGAAGCTTTAACTTCTAATCAAGTCGGATTACCCACCTAGATATTTGCAATAGACCAACACCCGCCGAGGTTTGCGGGGTGTAGTCCAAGAGTTACTAGGCCTTCCGTGCTTAGCGCTTGCGAGCTACCCCTGTGAGACTCTCTAACACAGGAGACTCCAGTACATGAAGCACAGTAAAACAGCATCACTCATCGCGATCATCTTGATCGCTTCCCAAGCCATTTCAATGGCACCATCTCAAGCAGCAGCTACTAAGGGATACCGCTATTGGGGTTACTTCCAAGCAGCACCAGGTGCCACCACGTGGACTGCGGCAATGACAGGCCCAACCGTTGATATCAAAGATGGCGCAGTTGAAGGATGGTCGTTCGTATTTAGCAGCGATGACATTCCATCGGTAGCACCTTCAGTGAAGGCTAATTTCACAGCTATCTGTGGAAATACAAAGGCGGTTCCTGGCAAGAAACGCATCGCACTCGTTGTTGATTTTGGAAACAAGGCATACGCACCTGCAGGTGAAATGGTGCAAAAGACAATCACTCGCTGCGTTACCACCGCGATGAGCTCACAAGGTATTGATGTCTTGGGCCAAGTAGTTAAAGTCCGCGCAGCTAAATCAGGGCTCATCTGCGGCTTTAATGGATATCCAAAGAAGGAATGTGGCGTGGAGATCAAAACTCCGGCCGCACTTCTCAAGAAGTAACTAGCAACACTTATGACTAAACCGCTACACCCACTGACTATGTGGGTCTGGTCGCTGATTCTCGCAATTGGAATCGTGGCTTTAGATAACATCTGGGTGGCACTTGCCACAGTGGGTGTAGCGGCCTTAGTTGTCTACCTACGCAGAGATGGTTCGCCTTGGAATGCAACCTTCTGGTGGTCTCTTCGAGTCGGAGTTTTCATCATCGCAATCCGCGCACTCATGGGAGTACTCATCGGTGTTCCGATTCCAGGAACCGAACTCTTTCGGATTCCAATCCTCGAGCTACCCTCCTGGATGCCCGGAATCCGTATCGGCGGCGCAGTAACCCTGGAACGACTCTCTTCATCTATTCACGAGGGTGTCATCATCGCCACCATGATCGCTCTCTTCGGAGCGGCGTCAGCTCTGACTAGTCCACACAAATTGCTCCGAGTCTTGCCCGTATTCATTTATGAAATCGGCATCACCCTTGTAATTGCAACCTCCGTCTTTCCACAACTTGCACAGAGTGTGAAACGAATAAGAAGGGCGCAACAGATGAGAGGCATCGATAAAGTCTCGCTGCGCTCTATCGCCCTGCCATTACTGGAGGAAACTCTCACTCGCTCTTTGCAGCTGGCGCAATCAATGGATTCACGTGGTTATGGTGTGAGCCGAAAGAGGTCTCGCTATCGCCCCGCACCGTGGCTTGCTCGTGATTTTTACTTTGTGATAACGGCTGTGGCCGCGGCAACTGTGATGGTCGCATCATGATTACCTTTTCCAATGTTTCACTGATCTATCCGCACTCGACCAAGACAATCTTGGAAGACCTCACTTGCCAGATCGCTGAAGGTGAAATGGTCTTAGTCATGGGCCAGACCGGATCTGGAAAATCTTCACTCTTACGTCTTATCAATGGCCTTGTTCCCCATCACACGGGTGGAATCCTGGCTGGTGACATTACAGTCGATGGAATTTCTACGCGCGAGGTAAAGCCCGGCTCCCTCGCTCACTTAGTAGGAATTGTTGGACAGAACCCCATCAATGGTTTTGTGACAGATATTGTCGAAGAAGAGATTGCATTTGGCATGGAAGCTCTTAATTTCGCACCTGATGTGATGCGAAAGCGGGTCGAGGAAGTCCTTGATTTACTCAGTCTGAACTCGGTTCGTAATCGAGCAATCAGTTCGCTCAGCGGTGGTGAGCAACAGCGTGTGGCCATCGCCTCAGCGCTGGTAATGCACCCCAAAGTATTGGTTCTTGATGAACCGACCAGTGCATTGGATCCGATAGCGGCCGAAGAAGTTCTCTCTGTCTTGCACCGCCTGGTGCACGATCTCAGCGTCACTGTCATCATTGCCGAGCATCGTTTGGAACGAGTGATTCAATTTGTTGATCGCATCATCTATATCGAAAGTGATGGCGAAACTTCCATTGGTAGCGCCGAAGAGATACTTGAAAAATCAACTCTTGTTCCGCCAATTATCCGACTAGCCCGCGCGCTGAACTTAAGTGAATTTGGAACGAGTGTGCGAGAAGTGCGCCGGCTTACAACTGAAGTCAGAAATATTGATACCCAGGTGGTGGCACAGCCACGACCGTCAACTTCACCCGTGATCGAAGTGGACTCACTTCAGATTCAATATGGCGACGATGTTGCGCTGCATAAGATTTCGACCGTTATCGGCCAAGGAGAAATTGTTGCTCTGATGGGACGCAATGGAGCTGGTAAGAGTTCGCTTCTTGAAGCCATTGTGGGAGTACTAAACCCCAATGCTGGTTCGGTGCGGGTTTACGGTGGCGATCCGGCTGAGCTGGCAGGAAGTAAACGACGAGAAACGATTGGTTATGTTCCACAAGAGCCGGCCGATTTACTCTATGGCCAAAGCGTGCGAGGTGAGTGCACGCAAGCCGATGTCCAAGCTGGCCTTACGCCAGGCACCACACTCGCATTCTTAAACAGACTTGTTCCGGCAATATCTGAGACTGCACATCCCCACGATCTATCCGAAGGACAGCGGTTAGCACTCGTACTGAGCATTGTGCTCTCTGGAAATCCGAAACTTCTCATTCTTGATGAGCCCACTCGAGGTTTGGATTATCAAGCAAAAGCACTCTTTACACTTGCACTCAAAGAGTATGCCAAAACACTTAATAACCCCGTTCTACTTGCCACACACGATGTTGAACTTGTTGCCGAATTAGCTGACCGAGTTATTTTCTTAGCAGAAGGTGAAATAGTTGCCGATGGTTCTACCCTCGATGTTTTACTGAGTTCGCCCGCCTTTGCACCACAAGTTGCAAAAATTATGTCTCCGCAACCATGGCTCACAGTTGATCATGTTGTTGCAGCGTTAGCAGCAAACTCATGAAAACCAAGAACATACTCATCTTCTCGAAGCTACAGTCCTTGGTGCTAGCTGCAACGAGTACGGTGGGACTACTTGGATTCTGCTGGCCATTTCTAATCTCTACGCAAGTTTCGCATCCGCAATGGATTTTTCTCTGTGCTACTCCACTTGCACTCGCGCTCTTTCTGATCAGTGTCAGTAACGGTTCACTCGATGCAAAATCAGTCGCCCTCCTTGCTCTGCTTTGCGCGCTAGTTGCTGCCCTGCGTCCTCTTGGAACGGGTGCGGTGGGCCTTGAACCTATGTGGTTCCTCTTAATCTTAAGTGCGCGAGTTTTTGGTCCATCATTTGGCTTTCTCCTCGGAGCACTTTCCATGTTGCTATCAGCGCTCATCACTGGCGGCACCGGACCGTGGCTGGCATATCAATGTTTTGCCGCAGCCTGGATTGGTCTTGGAGTTGGGTTACTCCCACGCAAGGTGCGCGGAAAGAAAGAGATTGCACTTCTCGTTTTTTATGGAATTCTTGCCGCCGAATTCTTTGGAATCGCCATGGATTTGCAATTCTGGCCATGGTTTTTGGGGGTCGACTCTCAACTTTCATTCACTGCTGGTGCACCGATATCTGCCAACTTGAGTAACTTTCTGAGTTACCACTTCTTATCTGCCATGGCCTGGGATATTCCCCGTGCGATATTCACGTCGGTTCTGATAATTTTGACCGGGGCACCCGTACTTGGAGCGCTGCGACGTGCTCATACGCGCGCTGCATTTCTCTCACCAATTGAATTTAGAAATTTAACGACTAGCGAACGTGCGATGGGGAAAAAGGCAACGAAGCTATAGTTGCCAAAGATGTGCGCCCTCGCACATCTATCACTACTTCATCACCTTCGCTCAACCCTGGATTAATCAGTGCCAGTGCAATTCCAGCTTTTAGTGACGGGGAGAAGGTTCCGCTTGTGACGACTCCTACTTCCGCACCTTGCATATCTTTCACAACCATTCCCGCGCGCGGAATACCGCGATCATTTGATTTCAGGGCGCGCAGTGTGCGAACAGTGCCCTCTTCGCGCTCGGCACGTAGCGATGTGGCGCCGCGAAAATTCACTTTCTTCCATCCGATTGCCCATCCCGCACTTGCCTGAACTGGTGTGATCTCTAGCGTGAGTTCATGACCGTGTAATGGATAACCCATCTCAGTGCGCAAGGTATCTCGGGCTCCTAGTCCGCATACCTCGCCATCGAATGCTTGCATCGCTTGCACTAGGACATCCCACACAACTTCGGCATCATCCCAACGTGGAACGATTTCATATCCATGTTCACCGGTGTAACCAGTTCGGCAGAGAATCACATCGCAACCACCAATCATGACGTGAGCAAAAGCCATGTAATCCATCGTTGGGTTAACTCCCAAGCTTTCAATCACTGCCTGCGCGTCGGGGCCTTGCAGCGCTAACACCCCGAATTCTTCATGAAGATTGGTGACCGAAATTCCCTGTGGGGCTTGGGATTGCAGAACGCGAACTACATCAGCAGTATTTGATGCATTTGGGATTAAGAAGAAATCCTCATCACTATTCTTATAGGCAATTAGGTCATCAACAACTCCACCATCATCGTTGCAGAGCAGGGTGTATTGGGCCTTGCCATCAGTAATTCGGCTCAGATCATTGGTAAACATCAGATTGAGAAATTCCAGCGACCCTGGTCCGCTCACACTGGCTTTGCCAAGATGGGAAACGTCAAATAACCCAACCCGCTCGCGCACCGCCTTGTGCTCAGCAAGAACTCCAGCTCCGGGGTATTCAATCGGCATCAACCAACCACCAAAGTCGGCCATCTTGGCTTGGCGCTGGATATGTTTCTGATGCAAAGGTGAGTTTTTCACGATGACAACTTACACTTACCCAACATCTGAACTCTGTATCGCCATCACGAAAACTGGGCGAGAGAATCGAAGGAGCAATTAATGACAACCATCCGCCTCACCGACGGAATCGTGAAAGACGATGTGCTGGTTGTTGGTCTCGCGTCAAAAGTTGGAAAGAGTGCCAAGGCTTCATTTCAGATTGAATCTGGTGACCTTCCCTTTGACACCAAACCTCTGCTACAAGCCCTCAGTGATTTAGGTGCGACAGGAAAAGCCGATGAAGTAATTAAAGTTGCCGGCATCACAACTCGCTTGATTATCTTTACCGGACTCGGAAAAGTTTCATCATCTTATGACTCTGAAGTACTACGTCGCGCGGCTGGCGCCGCCGCTCGCTCGCTAGCCGGACATGCCAGTGCAACTTTCGCACTGCCCGCCAAGGATCTCCGCAGTCTGACTGCTATCGCCGAAGGAGCTGGACTTGGAAGCTACCTCTTTGATTCATTTAGAGGTTCTACGAAGGATGCTCAAAAGTCTCCCCTAAAAAACATCACCCTCTTCTCACTTCTAGCCCCAACACCTGCAGCAAAGGATGCTGCTCACTCAGCCGAAGTGATTGCTACCTATACCCATCTGGTGCGCGATTTAATCAACACTCCCCCAAGTCACCTCACACCGGAAAGTTTCTGCGCCGCAATCAGCGACGCTGTCAAAGTTGCTGGTGGCGCAGCTGTGGGGCTAAAAGTTTCAGTGATGAACGAATCGCAATTGAAATCTAAAGGTTTCGGTGGCATCACCGCTGTCGGTCAAGGATCGGTTAATCCACCAAGACTTCTGAACATTACCTACACCCCAAAGGGTGCGACACCGCAGAAGAAATATGCCTTCGTCGGGAAAGGAATTACCTTCGACACCGGTGGACTCGCGCTCAAGCCCGCCCTCGGTATGGAGGCGATGAAGTCAGATATGAGTGGAGCTGCGGCGGTGTGCGCAGCAACAATTGCTATCGCTTTACTGAAGTTACCGGTAGCTATCGAAACTTGGGCGCCCCTTGCTGAAAATATGGTGAGTGAGAATGCGACCAGACCCAGTGATGTCATCACCATCTATGGTGGAAAAACCGTGGAAGTTCTCAACCCTGATGCAGAGGGTCGTTTAGTTCTGGCGGATGCACTTGTGAAAGCACAGGAAACAAGTGACCTAGATGGAATCATCGATGTTGCAACTCTTACTGGCGCCCAAGTTGTCGCACTCGGTACTCGCACCAGTGCGGTCATGACTAACAATGAAGATTTCTCAGCTACCTTTTTGAGAGCGACAGAGATTGCCGGTGAATCTTTCTGGCCCATGCCACTTCCGGTTGAGTTACGTGCATCACTTGACTCCCCTGTTGCCGATATGGCCAATATCGGAGATCGCATGGGCGGCATGCTTGTTGCCGGTCTATTTCTTAAGGAGTTTGTCAGCGAAGATCTTCCCTGGCTACATCTTGATATTGCCGGCCCAGCATTTAACGAAGCTGCGCCCCATGGCTACACCCCCGTGGGAGGCACAGGTATCGCCCTGCGCTCTTTGGTCGAATTAGCGCGCGGCCAGTAGTCACTCTCTCGCGATTTAGCCTTAGGCGGCTAAGGCTGGCAAGATAACCCCTGTTGGAAGCTAAAGTTGAGCAGGCTTAGAGGAGTCAATCTGTGTCGAATTTTGATCTTGTAGTTCTTGGTGGAGGAAGCGGCGGTTACGCAGCAGCCCTTCGAGGTGCACAACTCGGTTTATCCGTGGCACTGATCGAGAAGGACAAGGTTGGCGGTACTTGTTTACACCGCGGATGTATTCCAACCAAGGCGTTGCTTCACGCAGGTGAAGTTGCAGATAGCGCTCGCGAGTCTTCCCAATTTGGAGTCAATGCAACATTTAACTCCATCGATATGGGCGGAGTGAACTCCTATAAGGATGGCGTCATCGCCGGTCTCTATAAAGGACTACAAGGTCTGGTTAAATCTCGCGGAATCACCTACGTTGAAGGAACTGGACGTCTAGTTTCAAATAACACAGTTGATGTTAACGGAACCCAGTACGTTGGAAAAAATATTGTTCTAGCTACCGGATCCTATGCGCGCACGCTGCCTGGCTTAGATATCGATGGCAAGCAGGTCATCACATCCGATCATGGCACCGCAATGGATTATGTCCCTAAGAGCGTCATCGTTCTTGGTGGTGGCGTTATCGGTTGCGAGTTTGCATCGGTCTGGAAATCATTCGGTTCTGAGGTCACAATCATTGAAGGTCTGCCGCATCTAGTAGCACTAGAAGATGAATCTTCAAGCAAGTTACTTGAGCGAGCTTTTCGCAAACGTGGCATCAACTTTGAGCTTGGAACTCGATTTAAATCCCATCGCGTTGATTCCAAGGGAGTAACGGTCACTTTAGAAGATGGTCGTGAATTCACAGCTGATGTTCTTCTAGTCTCTGTTGGTCGTGGGCCTGTCACCGATGGGATTGGCTACAAAGAAGTCGGTATCGCAATGGATCGCGGATACATCACAGTTGATGACCACTGCCGCACAAATATTCCTGGCATCTTCGCAGTAGGAGACATCATCCCTACCTTGCAGTTAGCACATGTTGGATTCCAGGAGGGAATTCTTGTTGCCGAAACAATTGCTGGTCTGAATCCTCGACCAATTAATTACGATGGCGTTCCACGCGTTACCTATTCCGAGCCTGAAGTTGCCTCCGTTGGTCTCTCCACAAAGGTTGCCAAGGAACGCGGACACGATGTGGTTGAGCTCGACTACAACCTAGCCGGTAATGGCAAGGCGCAGATTCTTAAGACCGCCGGATCCATCAAACTTGTGGCGCAAAAGAATGGCCCAATTTTAGGAATTCATATGGTGGGAGCTCGCGTCGGTGAACTTCTTGCTGAAGCACAATTAATCTTTAACTGGGAAGCAACTGCAGATGATGTTGCTCCTCTTCTACATGCACATCCAACAATGTCAGAGGCGATGGGCGAAGCTCATATGGCTCTGGCAGGCAAACCACTTCACTCGCACGGTTAAGTAAGAGGAGAAAATAACTATGTCATTCTCAGTCACAATGCCAGCTCTCGGAGAGAGCGTCACTGAAGGCACCGTCACTCGTTGGCTTAAGAATGAAGGCGACGTCGTTGCAGTTGATGAGCCACTCCTTGAAGTTTCGACAGACAAGGTTGATACCGAGATCCCATCGCCAGCAGCAGGCGTTCTTTCAAAGATTGTTGTCGGCGTAGATCAGACCGTTGCAGTTGGAGCAGAGTTAGCAGTAATTGCACAAGCTGGCGCAAGCACACCGGCACCTGTTGCCGCAGCACCTGTTGCCGCAGCACCTGTTGCAGCACCAACTCCCCCTCCTGTTGCAGCACCTGTTGCTGCCAGTGGTAGCGGAACAGTGATTTCCATGCCAGCACTCGGTGAATCAGTGAGTGAAGGAACTGTCACACGTTGGCTTAAGAACATTGGTGATGCGGTTGCAGTTGATGAAGCACTTCTTGAAGTTTCTACAGATAAAGTCGATACCGAAATTCCATCGCCTGTCGCAGGAGTTTTGTTAGCCATCGATGTAGCGGTGGATACAACTGTTGCAGTCGGTGCACGTCTAGGACTCATTGGAGTTCAAGGTGGCGCACCAGCACCAGTTGCGACTCCAGCACCAGCCGCACCTGCTCCAGTAGTTGCAGCCCCAGTTGCTACGGCCCCAGCACCAGTTGCTGCACCCGTTGTAACTCCTGTAGCACCAACACCTGTTGCACCTGCTCCTGTCTCACAACCAACAGATGCCTATGTCACTCCGATCGTTCGCAAACTCGCTAACGATCTCGGGGTAAATCTGGCATCAGTTAAGGGAACCGGTATCGGCGGAAGAATTCGTAAGGAAGATATTGAAGCCCTTGCTCCGAAGAACGCTCCTGCTGCGCCAGCTTCAGTAGCACCTGCTGCTTCGGCGCCAGTGAAAGCAGCAGCGCCAGTTGCCGCATCGCCTCTTCGCGGAACAACTGTGACTATGTCTCGCCTGCGAAAAGTTATTGCAGCTCGCATGGTTGAATCACTACAAGTATCAGCACAATTGACCACTGTGGTTGAAGTGGATGTCACCAAGATTGCACGCTTGCGTGATAAATCAAAGGCAACATTTGAAGCACGTGAAGGCGTCAAGCTCTCATTCCTTCCGTTCTTTGCGGTGGCAGTATGTGAAGCCCTGAAGCAACATCCGGTATTGAACTCATCTGTCGAAGGTGACCAGATTATTTACCACGGCGCAGAGCACCTAGCTATTGCCGTTGATACCGATCGTGGTCTTTTGGTCCCAGTTATCCATAATGCGGGTGATCTGAACATGGGGGGCGTTGCCCGAAAGATTGCAGATCTTGCTGCGCGTACTCGCGATAACAAGGTCACTCCAAATGAACTAGGCGGCGGAACATTTACAATCACTAACACCGGTTCACGTGGCGCGCTCTTTGATACCCCGATCATTAACCAACCACAGGTCGCGATCCTTGGACTAGGGGCAGTTGTGAAACGTCCGATGGTCGTTAAGGGTGAAGATGGTGGAGAAACTATTGCGATTCGCTCCATGGTCTATCTTGGACTTTCCTATGATCACCGAGTTGTTGACGGCGCAGATGCAGCTCGCTTCTTGGTAACACTCAAAGAGCGGCTAGAAGGTGGTTCCTTCGAAGCAGACCTAGGTCTCTAATAGATGTCAGTTCCGCAACGTATTGCAATCACTGGCGCCTCCGGTCTTATCGGAACCGCACTTGTTGGTCATCTTAAAAGTGAAGGCCACACTGTGCAGCGCCTTGTGCGCCGGGCCGTTGTTGCACCTGATGAAATTCAGTGGGATCCAAAGACTGGATATGTAGATATCGAAGCCCTACGTGGCGTCGATGCGGTGATTCACTTGGCCGGAGTTGGCGTTGGCGATAAGCGTTGGAGCAAGAAATATAAGTCGGAAATCCTTAACTCACGTCTGCTTGGAACGACTGCGATTGCAAATGCTGTGACAGAAGTAAAGCCACAAGTCTTCATATCAGCCAGTGCTATTGGTTGGTATGGCGAATCAGGAAACCGCGCGGTTGTAGAAAGTGATCGCGTCGGCGATGATTTCCTAGCAGCCGTCTGCCGCGAGTGGGAAGGTGCTGCAGATCTTGCAACGGGTGTGCGCACCGTAAAGATTCGCACCGGTCTCGTTCTTGATCCAACTGGCGGCGCACTAGGAAAGATGTTGCCACTGTTTCGTTTAGGTCTGGGTGGAAAACTTGGTTCAGGTAAACAATGGTGGTCTTGGATTACCTTGCACGATCTCATCAACGCAATCACTTTTATCCTAGAAAAACCAATATCTGGTCCGGTTAACCTCACCTCTCCGAATCCTGTGACGAACCAAGAATTCACATCAGCACTAGCTCGCGCAATGCACCGCCCAGCCCTTTTTCCAGCACCAGCCTTTGCGCTAAAGATCGCACTCGGTGGTTTCTCAAGTGAAGTCCTCGGAAGCAAGAAGGTAACTCCGCAGGCGCTTACCGAAGCTGGCTTTACCTGGGATTACCCACACATCACAACTGCACTAACGGCCCTGATCGAGGAGTAACTCCTGCGCCGCAAGGCGACCTGACAAAAGCGCTCCATTTTGTGAAGGTGCAGTTCTGTAATCCCCCGCCACATAGATGTTATTAGAAAATTGTGATGATGCTGCGCTTTGATTGCCAATCGCAAAAATTGGTAGCGACTTTGGAATGTCATATTTAGCGATAAGGGACCATCCGCCTGTGTGTGCTCCCCACATCAGAGCCAGATGTCTTCGCACCTCGGACTCTGAAGCGAAATCTAGCGTCGTACTAGCCAGCAGAGATTTTCCATCTGGTGCATATGTAGAAATCAAGTTGGATAGGACAATGGAGTTCACTACCGGGCCCCGGTGCTCACCATCAATAAGCAGGCGCGCAGATCCGGTGAGTTCTTGGGGTACTTCGTAGTACCAGGTCGTACTACCGGCCAATTTGGGCACATTTGCAATATCAAGTAATTGCGCAGCCGTCGTGAGATCTGTGGCAACGATAACTTCTTGATTCTCAAACTGCGATAACGAGTCGATTCGGTGGTTCAGCTCAATCTTGCGAATACGAGCGGCAAGTGCAGCTGGGAGTGCCCCCACCCCCTTACGCGGTAGCCCGGGCTTTCCAGAAATGAACGATGTAATCAATCCTTTTCCAATTACTGCATTCACCGATGCCGGTGATGTCAAAAAGACGCCGGAGAGAAATGGTTTGAGTACTCGTGAATAAAGTTTTCCTAGATGGCTTAGTTCTTCTTCGACAGATTTCGCTGCATCAGCTGTGCGCAAGAGATAGGCAACCAAGCCAAGCTTCTGAATTAAGGTTCCAGCTGCCGGATTCAAACTAGCGAACGGATTACTACGCGGGTCTCCGAGCGCGATCCTTTTCTCTCCCACGCACACATCAATAGTGCGTGGTGCAAAGATGAAATCCAATTCATCAACTACTCCGAGTCGAAGGAGCTCTGGGTATTTGGCATTGATGAGCTGAAAGCCGCGATCAAGTGTGAACCCATCGATGTAATCTGTGGCTACCCTGCCCCCCACGCGATCACTACCGTCGTAGATAACAACCTCACGACCAGCCTCTTGCAAGGTAAGTGCGGCACTGAGCCCGGCAAGGCCAGCCCCGATTACGGCAACAGGTTTATCGGACACGAAGTGATTATGGCTTACTTATTTTGCAGTTTTGAAGGCCACCAGATTTTTGGTCCAATTTCATGAACTAGCGCCGGCACCAATATTGATCGAACGATAATGGTGTCAAGCAGTACTCCAAATGCGACGGCAAAGCCGAGTTGCGCAAGTGGAACCAGTGGGAGCAAGCCAAGGACGGCAAAGGTAGCAGCGAGCACAATTCCAGCAGATGTAATCACGGCACCTGTGACGGTCACACCTTTAACAACTCCGGCACGAGTTCCAATCTTTGTCGACTCTTCCCGCACACGCGTCATAAGGAAGATGTTGTAGTCAATGCCAAGAGCTACCAGGAAGATGAAGGCGAAGAGTGGGAATGAATTATCTCCGCCGGCGAAACCAAATACATGGTTAAAGACAAGTGCGCACACACCCAAAGTTGCAAAGTATGAGAGAACTACAGTTCCAAGCAGAACTATTGCACTAAGAATACTTCGCAGTAGAAGTCCCAAGATGATGGTGATGACAATCAAGATGATTGGAATAATTGTTTTGTTATCACGATCATTTGCCTGACGTACGTCGTAATACACCGCACTGGTTCCACCCACTAAAGCGGTGGGATCTGCCGCCTTAGCAAGTCGGCGAATCTCAGGAACATCATTACCCGCTTCAACGCTATCCGGTGCCTTATTCAGGGTCAGATTCAATATCGCCCTATTGTTCACAATCTTAACCGCCGGCAGTGGTTGACCCGGAACCGGGAAACCATCTAATTGTGGAGAAACATCTGTTACGCCAGGGGCGTTCCTGACCGCATCTGTTACCACTTGAATTTTATCGGCACTGACGACAACCTGTGTGGGGTCACCTTGACCGCCCGGAAAGTGCTTTTCTAGTAGTTTTTGGCCAACTACTGATTCTGGATTTCCGGTAAATGAATCTACCGTTCCTAATCCATCAGTTTTCAAAGTAGTTGATGCAAATGCAAAGAGTAGAAGAATGGCTCCAGTTACTATCCAAGACTTACGTGGATTGCGACCAATAGAATTTCCTACCTTTGACCACATGCCTTCCAGCACATGATCATCGCCATCATTATGTGGCACGCGCGGCCAGAACAACCAGCGACCAAAAATCAACATCAGGGCTGGCAGTAAAGTCAGAATGGTGATCATTGAGACAACAATTCCGATAGCTCCGATAGGACCCAAGCTTGCTGTGTTGGTTAATTGGCTAAAGAGAAGAACCATAAGCGAGATTGCGACGGTGGAACCAGAAGCCAAGATTGGTTCCCACACACCTTTATAGGCAGCGCGCATGGCATCGAACCTATTTTCATGATGATGCAACTCTTCTCGATAGCGAGCAATCAAAAGCAGCGCGTAATCCGTTGCCGCACCGATAACTAAAACCGAAAGAATTCCCTGCGATTGTCCATCCACATCGAGAATGTCATTTTTTGCCAAGAGATAGATAATTCCACCGGCAGTTGCCAGAGCAAATAGCGATGAAAGTAAGGGAATAATCCAAAGAATCGGAGAACGATAAACAAAGATCAGGATCACTGCCACCACGCCGAGTGTTGCCAAGAGTAAAACCGAATCGATTGCACCAAATGCTTTAAAGAGATCACCGAGTAATCCAGCAGGTCCTGTCACATATTGAGTGACGCCAGCACCTTGGGCAAATTCCTTGACATCTTCGCGCAGAGCTTCAACCACTGCTGGTAGAACTGGCTCGTCATTAGGCAATAGCTCGCCAATGGCGCTTCCATCAAGTGGAACATTTGCCAAAATGGCTTCACCATCTGCCGCTGGGAAAACAGTAATCACCTGATCTGGAGCTAGGTAATCAGAGATCTTCTTCTCAGTTCCACCTAAAGTCAGTTCACCAACACCAAGCATGTGATCATTAATCTTTGCGATAGTTTCGGGAGTTGTCTTACCCTCAAAGAGAACCAGCGCTGGCAAGTTAAATGAGTCCTTGCCGGAGAATGTTTGAATAACTTCAGATGCCTGTGTGGCTTCCGCACCCTTTGGCAGGAATGAAGAGTTGTTGTTCTCTTGAACCGAGGTGAGCTTGCCGAAGAGCGGTCCGAAGATGCCCACGATCAGGAACCAGATGATGACCACGAGCATTGCAAGGGCAAAAGGCTTACGAGATTTTTGGGCAGTGTTAATAGACATGGAGATGGGTGGACCTTTCGGGCTTGCGCGGATGTGAGATTCGCTAGAGCCCTAGCCTACCTTTAGGCTGTACCCGTGCCAGTTGTTAGCCCCGACCTCGAGTCGCAAATATCCGCAGAAGCCATCGCGACCCAGCGACTCGGTACCCGGGATTATGACCAGGCGCTGGCGATCCAACGCAAAATTCATCTGGATGTAACCAAAGAGCTCGCTAGAAATACGCTACTCATTGTTGAACATCCATCGGTCTACACCGCTGGCAGAAGGACTCTCGATTCAGAGAAGCCAACAGATGGCACGCCCGTCATTGATGTTGATCGTGGTGGGAAAATTACTTGGCACGGAATTGGACAGCTAGTTGGATATCCCATTGTTAAACTCGCTAACCCACGCGAATTAGTTGGTTTCGTACGCGAAATTGAAGCAGCGCTGATTGAAGTCTGCAATCACTTCGGTATTGAAAGTAAACGCATCGTCGGAAGATCTGGGGTCTGGGTGGAGGATTCAAGCGGTGCGCGCAAAATTGCAGCCATTGGAATCCGTGTGGCATCGGGTGTGAGCATGCACGGATTTGCCATCAATGTAAATCCTGATTTAGCGGCCTTTACCAAGATTGTTCCCTGTGGGATTAACGATGCCGAAGTTACCTCAATGGCAAAGGAATTGGGTAGAGCGATTACTATTAATGAAGTGCAACCTGTTGTCGAAGAGATTCTCTGCCAACACTTAGCGAAGGTGAGCGCATGACAATCGCACCCGAAGGTCGCAAGCTGCTCCGTATTGAAGCTCGAAATACCGAGACCCCTATTGAACGCAAGCCGGAGTGGATTAAGACTCGGGCGAATATGGGCCCTGAATACACCAGACTTCGCTCCCTTGTTCAATCCGAAGGCCTTCATACAGTCTGCCAAGAAGCGGCATGTCCGAATATTTTTGAATGTTGGGAAGATAAAGAGGCAACATTTCTTATCGGCGGCGAAAAGTGCACTCGTCGTTGCGATTTTTGTAATATCGATACTGGTAAACCTGACCCACTAGACCGAGATGAACCACGACGAGTTGCAGAGTCAGTGCAATCAATGGGTCTTAAATACGCCACCATCACAGGAGTTACTCGTGATGATTTAGAAGATGAAGGTGCCTGGCTCTATGCCGAGACTATTCGTAAGGTGCACGAACTCAACCCTGGCACTGGTGTTGAAATGCTTGCCCCAGATTTCAGCGGAAACCCCGTCCTTCTCAACGAAGTTTTTGAGACACGTCCTGAAGTTTTCGCACACAATCTTGAAACAGTTCCGCGTATCTTCAAAAGGATTCGTCCGGCATTTACCTATGAACGCTCGCTCAATGTCATTACCCAGGCGCGAGAATTTGGTCTAATCACTAAATCAAACCTCATCCTTGGCCTTGGTGAAACTCGTGAAGAAATTTCACAGGCACTCATAGATCTCCATGCTGCCGGATGTGACCTCATCACTATCACGCAATATTTGCGTCCGACAAGTAAGCATCACCCAGTTGAGCGATGGGTCAAGCCTCATGAATTCGTTGAGTTGGCACAAGAGGCCGAAGACATTGGTTTCAGTGGCGTTATGAGTGGCCCACTGGTGCGAAGCTCATATCGCGCTGGTCGCTTATATAAGCAAGCACAAGAAAAGCGCTCACTACGTGGCTGATCTTGTCTATCCACCAGTTGTCGTAGCTATTAAGCTTTTTTGGAAATATCTAGGACTTCGATTTGATTTTCAGGGCGTTCACCATATTCCACGCGATGGAGGGGCAATTCTCTCCATCAATCACGTGGGCTATTTAGACTTCGCACTCACCGGAACTGCCGCTCTTCCCACTGGTCGCTACGTACGCTTCATGGCAAAGAAAGAAGTTTTCGATAATAAATTAGCTGGGCCGCTTATGCGTGGAATGCACCATATCTGCGTCGATAGAAATAGTGGCTCGGCATCTTTCGTAGCAGCACTACGCGCCCTTCGCGCAGGTGAAATAGTCGGCATCTTTCCGGAAGGAACCATCTCGGTCAGCTTTGAAATAAAGGAGTTAAAATCTGGCGCCGTGCGTCTTGCCATGGCTGCCGGTGTTCCCGTTATTCCCACAATCGTCTGGGGTTCGCAGCGAATTTGGACTAAAAAGGTGAAGCGCAATCTGCGACGCGAGAAGATACCCATCATCGTGGAATTCGGTGAGCCGCTCTACTTTGATAAGCAGAGCGATGTTGAAGCCAGTGAGAGTTTGCTACGCGAAACTATGATTACGATGCTTCATCAGGTGCAGCAGAAGTATCCCGATTCACACCAGGGTCAACGCTGGGCCCCGCTCCGCCTTGGTGGTAGCGCCCCCGCTCCCCTAAACTAACGCCCATGTTTAAGCGAAAAAAGAGTAAAGAACCCAAGATCAAGACTCCTCGTTTTAAAACGATTCGTGATGCATATGCCGTCACTAAATCAGTAAAACCGTGGATCGGTGTTGTTCTCATTGTTACATTCCTCATTGTTCTAGCAATTGGAATCACGCTTGGCTTTGTTTTTGATCACCCTGTCTATGGCGGCTTTGTCACAATTCCGGTGGCTGTGCTCGCTGCAATGTTTCTCTTTACTCGTGTTGCGGGCTCTGCTGCCTATGCAAATATTGAAGGCCAAATGGGCGCAGGCGCCAGTGTTCTCATGGCAATTCGTAAAGGATGGACAACAACTCCCGCTGTTGCAGTCAATCGCCAACAAGATATGGTCCATCGCAGCGTTGGTCGCGCCGGAATTGTTCTTACCGGCGAAGGTGGCTTTGCAGTGCGTCAGATGATTCAAGACGAAAAGAAGAAGGCTGAACGCTTTGCTCCAGGTGTACCCATTACTGAAATTATCGTGGGCGATGGCGATGGCCAGATTTCAATTCGTAAGTTACAAAAGCACGTCACCAAACTTCCTAAGAAGCTATCTGCTCATCAAATGCGTGAAGTTCGTGCGCGTCTGAAAGCAGTTGGTGGTCTGTCTATGCCGATTCCAAAGGGTCCAATGCCAAAAGGTATAAAGATTCGTTAAGCCCTAGCGGGAGTAAAGAAGTAGAAGAACTCCAGCAATAATCAGAACTGCAGCTGCAATAATTGAGCCAACGCTACCTAGTCTTTGTGGCAGTCCACGAATTCCGCTTTGCTGATCCTTTTTCATATCCTTTAACACATTGATGAAATGTGCTGCCACGCCAAAGATCGCTCCCCCAAGCCACATCCACAGTGGCGGCGTAATCTCCTTCGATTTCACAATGCATGAAGGAAGCGCCGCAAATGCAACTGCGTAAGGAAGCGGAGAAAGAGCTGTGAACTTAAAGTAGAAGTTGTAACCAACTCCGCAAGCGATTCCCAACATATATACCAGGCCGCCTTTTATGCCCAGTGGGCCAAAAAGATTTGCAAAGAAAGCAGATGGAATCATCCAGAAGGTCCACTTGCGAAGTGCGTTATAAGAAATAGCCTGGGCAACGAGCGGCTTCTTTATTCGCTGATGTGAGAGATCATCCTGATAGTCATATAGGTCATTGCTCCAGCCAACAATGAGTTGACCTAAGAAAACTCCGAAAGCTATGAGATAAGCCGGACCCTCCCACCAGTAATACTGGGCGAAGAAGAAGGCAATCGTTGTGACAAGTACGGTGGGACCAAAGTGTGATGCTTTCAGAAGCGCAGCGATTTTCGACATTGCAATCAGCTATCTACTACGCACCAAAACGGTATTAGAAAATCTCTCATTAATCCCTCGACCGTTTTCATCGAAGGTGATCGCGGTAACCAGTGGCATAAGAAGAGCTGTCCTAATGAGAGCTTGTATGGGTGTTACTGGTCCAGCATCTGAAAAGCGAACGACCTTAAGCCCCACAAGACGATGGCCAAAGGATGCTCCGGTGAGTGCGATCAAGAGTGAGTACTCGGCGAAGAGCAGAATCAGGAGCGGGATTCGAGCGTTAGGAACTCGATCGGCCAAAGTGCCTGACCCGGCAAAGAAGCCAAGGGCTATGGCATAGCAGGCCAACCAGTCGAGAGTGATGCCCATAAGGCGACGGCCTTGGCTCACACGCGGAAAATCCTTCTGAGTCATGGGCGCAAGCCTAGTGTGATGTAACACGGCTGTAACACAGAGAATATGACATTTTTACGCAACGGAACTAACCTTCACTCCATCAGGCGCACTCAGAGTTGAGCTCGCAAAGACGATTTCGCTGGGCAATCACTAGCCTTAAATGGGAGTAACTATGTTTAAGAATTCAACCGAAATTTTTGCATACATCAAGAAGGAAGATGTGAAGCTTGTCGATGTTCGCTTCACCGACCTTCCAGGTATCCAGCATCACTTCAACGTTCCAGTTGAATCATTTGATGAAGCTGTCTTTACCGATGGACTGATGTTCGATGGTTCATCGATTCGCGGATTCCAATCAATCCATGAGTCAGATATGAAGTTGCTCCCAGTTCCAGAATCAGCATTTATTGATCCATTCCGTCTTGAAAAAACTCTTGTCATTATCTTCTCTGTTCACAACCCTTCTGATAACACTCCATACTCACGCGACCCACGTGGTGTAGTGAAGAAGGCTGTTGATTACTTGAAGTCAACTGGTATTGCAGATCAGGCGTTCTTTGCACCAGAGGCTGAGTTCTACGTCTTTGATGCAGTGCGTTTTAAGACTGGCATTAATGAGGCATACCACCACATCGATTCATATGAAGGTTCTTGGAATACCGGCATCGTTGCCGATCCAGATGGAACACCTAACCGTGGCTATCGCACACGCGTTAAGGGCGGTTACTTCCCAGTCTCACCAACAGATCAATTTGCAGACCTTCGAGATGAAATGGTGATGGAACTCGGTCGCGCAGGTCTTCTGGTCGAGCGTTCACACCACGAAGTGGGAACTGCCGGACAGATGGAGATTAACTATCGCTTCACCGACATTCTCTCTGCCGGTGATGAATTGATGAAGTTCAAATACATTATTCGCAACGTTGCTTGGGAAGGTGGTAAGACCGCCACCTTCATGCCAAAGCCACTCTTTGGAGATAACGGTTCTGGTATGCACGTTCACCAGTCACTGTGGAAGAACGGCAAGCCACTCTTCTTCGAAGCTGGCACATATGGCGATCTTTCAGATATGGCGCGCTGGTACATCGGCGGACTTCTCAAGCACGCTCCATCACTACTTGCCTTCACCAACCCAACTGTGAACTCATATCGTCGCCTGGTTCCAGGTTATGAAGCGCCAGTAAACCTTGTTTACTCAGCTCGTAATCGTTCTGCATGTATCCGTATTCCAATTACCGGGTCATCACCAAAGGCTAAGCGCGTCGAGTTCCGTTGCCCAGATCCATCATCTAATCCATATCTAGCATTTGCTGCGATGCTCATGGCTGGTATCGATGGAATCGTGAACAAAATTGAACCACCTGCTCCAGTTGATAAGGATCTCTATGAACTAGAGGGCGAAGAAGCTGCCTCTATTCCTCAAGTTCCAGGTTCACTTGATGCTGTTCTTAACAGCCTGGAAAAGGATCACGAGTTCCTCACCAAGGGTGGCGTCTTCACCGAAGACCTCATCTCAACCTGGATTGAGTGGAAGCGTAAGAATGAAGTTGATTATGTTCGCTTGCGTCCACATCCAGCTGAGTTCGAGCTCTACTACGACATCTAAGAGATTGTTATAGGAAAACCCCGTCAGCGATGGCGGGGTTTTCTATTTCCAACATCACATCAGTTCCAGTGGCACCAAGTGTCCGCTCATAGAAGAATTGCGACATGTCTCCAAAGATTCAAGCTCGGACGATTCTAGAGCAACGCAAGATGCGCCAGAGTCAGATTATTGACGCTGCTCTTTCAATCGCGCTTAAAGACGGAGCATCGTCTATAACAGTAGCCGCAGTAGCTAAGAAGGCGGGCATTGCTCGATCTTCGGTCTATGAATATTTCTCATCCTCAGCGGATTTAGTTGCGGACTTAGTCATGGAAGAGCTCTCCATCTATCAAGAACGTCTAATGACAGCGGTGAAAGATGTCCAGGACCCTTATCGATACATCGAACTGTGGATTGCAGAAGCACTTGAATATGTCATTGATGGTCGACACTTACTTGTTAAGAGTTTGAACAGCGCTGCTATACCCGAATTTCGTCGAGGAGAAATTGCTCAAGGCCATAGAAATCTCATGGCATCTATCGCTGCCCCACTTGAACAGATGGGACTTGAGGATATTCGAGGTGCAATGAGTTATCTGCAGAACACCATTGATGTCGCCGCAACTAGAATCGAATCTGGGCATGAATCAGCGCTCGAAATCCGTAACGCACAGAAATATTCGTTAGCTGGACTCCGAGCGCTAGCTCAAGATGCTAGAAGGGAAGAAGGCCGTCAAATTTAATTTTGAGAGCTTGGTCTTCACTGCGATCATCTGATGCGTTGTGATCGCTTGTAACAAAGAGGACGCATGTTGTGTGAATGCAATCACCCTTATCGAAATACTTATCCAGCTTCATCGTCAATTTTGATGTTCCGGACTTCGCTCCCATTTTCTGATCAGCGGCGACACTTGAGATCCAGAGCTTGGAAGCAGTCGAAGGATTACATGCCGTTGGCAAATCTCCAGCCTTTTTAGGAGCCATGCATTGGCTGATATAGATTCCGTGATCTAGTGGAAGTCCAGCGACCTTAATCGTGACTATCGGGTTCTTCTTATTGATTTTAAACTGCGGGGTTACCTTTACCTGTGTTAGAGCTGATGCGCTACTACTACTTACTACGAGCAAACCGAGGATTAAAACGGAGAGAAACTTCTTCACAAAAAACTCCTATCAAATGGGTGTATGCGTTAGACCTTATGCCTATCTCCATCTACTTTTATTCGACAGGTTCCTGATTAACGTCGGCAAATACATTAGAATCTAAGCATGCTCTCGCACATCCTGACTTTCATCTTCTTTCTATTAATTGGACTTGAAATCCGACATGGGCTTGAAAAACCTAAGGATGTAATTCTTCCCGCGATCTGTGCTTTTGGCGGAATGTTGGTGCCCGCGATTATTTTCATCTCCCTCAATCCAGACTCGCCCGCTTGGGCAGTTTCTATGCCTACAGACGTAGCACTGGCTTTAGGTGCTCTCTCACTCCTTGGAAAACGGATTAAACCTGAGGTGCGGTTCTTCCTTCTGACTCTCGCGATTGCTGATGACTTCTTCTCGCTTGCGGTAATCGGAATGTTCTTTAAATCTGAGCTGCGCCTAGAAAGTTTTATCTACACCTTAGGCGCGGCCGCAATTGGTTACCTACTTCCTTATCGCGCCCAACTCATCAAAGTTCTCTCCCCTGTCGTAACCTTCTTCATCATTCCTGTCTATATCATCATCAATTTATTAGCCCAGTTGGATTTCTCCCAGGCAACATCTGCAGTCTCACTTTCAATTATCGCCGCCAGAGTTGTTGGAAAAGTTCTCGGCATATCTTTGACCGCCTGGTTACTTGTGAAAATAACATCTCTTAAATATCCGAGAAATGTCCAACTCACGGACATCATCGGAATTGGCTTCCTATCTGGCATGGGCCTCACCGTGTCTATGGTGATCGCCGAAATTACAGTGAAATCTGATGTGGAACTTAGCCAGGTTCGAATGGGGCTCTTTATCGCAGCTCTTATCTCTGGCCTTCTCGGACTCCTCTGGCTTAAACGCTCTCCTGTCGCACGATAGTTTTTCGCGCGATTAATGCATATCCAAAAAAGCCAATAACGAGGGCAAAGAAGACTCCCAGATTTGCATATGCCCACTGCCCCTCTTTGCCACCAAGTGCACCCAAGAAATAGCCCTGCCAAGTAAGCCAACTAGCAAAACCATTTGTGACAAATCCCCAGCCAACGATGGTCGCAATAACCAATATGCCAATTGATGTGAAATTCCAGGCACCATATCGACCTTCTATTCGATAGAGATCATTCTGGTCATAACGCTTTCGCAGCAATACATCGGTCACAAATATCGCAGACCAGGCGGCAATAGGAACGCCCAGTGTGATGAGAAATCCCTGGAATGGATAGAAGAAGTCATCTGCAACCCAGACGAAGTAGATAGCCCCAGCAAGCATGATGATGGCATCAAGTGAAGCTGCAACATGTCGTTTCACAGGTAGACCAAGTGAAATAAGAGTTAATCCAGATGAGTAGAGATTAAGAATCGCTCCCCCAACCAAGCCAAGGATTGCTACCAGCGCAAAGATAATCAAATACCAGGTTGGCAAAATAGTTGTCAGTGCGCCGATGGGGTCACTGGCAATCGCACCCGCCAGATCTTCACTACTAGCAGAGAGGGCGGCACCAAAAATAACCAGGATAATTGGGACCACTGATGCTCCAAAGACGGTCCAGCCGATAACGCTTCTGCTGGAGACGGTCCTGGGCAGGTAGCGTGAATAGTCAGCGGCAGAATTCACCCAACCCAAACCTATTCCGGTGGCACCGAAAATCAGTGCTCCAATGAAGCCCTGCACGCTTCCAGCTTTCATAGATGTCACAAGACTCCAATCAACTTTGTTGATTGTCAGCGCGATGTATACGCAGGTCATGGCGATCGTGATAATCGTTAGATAGCGCTGTAGTTTCATGATCACGCCAAAGCCCAGCACCCCGGCTGAGACAGTAAGTGCGACTGCTAGTGCAAAACCAAGAATCATCGCAGTGTCGCGATCAAGCTGGCCAACTCGCACGAACACTGTGCCGGTAGCTAACGTTGCAAGAGAGACAAGCACTGTTTCCCAACCAACAAAGATTAAGTAGGAGAGCAGGCCCGGTAGCAGGTTGCCTTTCACTCCAAAGGCGGCTCTAGAAAGCACCATCGTTGGCGCATTTGATTTCTTGCCAGCAAGTGAACTAACACCGACAAGCAGGAATGAAAGGACTGTTCCTAAAACCGCTGCAACCGTTGCCTGCCAGAAAGAGATGCCAAAGCCTAAGAAGAAGGAGCCGTAAGAAAGAGCAAGCAAAGAAACGTTCGCCCCACACCAAGGCCAGAAGAGTGAGGACGCTTTACCACCACGCTCGCTCTCATCGATAACGTTGGTGCCGTTGAGTTCCAGGTTCATGCAGGCGAGTTTAGATTACCTAACCAATATTTGCTCAGTCTAAGAAGAAATCGAGTAAGAAGTCTTTCGTTCCAGGAACGACTGAATACTTCTCAAGATCTGTGATTCCTTCAGCTGCCAGAACCTCATCATCGACGAAGAAGTTGCCTGTACATTCCTTTGAATTGCGATTCAGAATGATGTAAGCGGTATCTGCAAGTATTTCAGGTGTGCGACAAGCTGCGGTATCTACTCCAGGAATCATTTGCAGGGCGGCGGTATCGATTGCGGTGCGCGGCCAGAGCGCATTAACGGCAATTCCATCTCGCTTAAACTCTTCAGCCATACCAAGGACACACATACTCATTCCATATTTAGCCATCGTGTATGCAACATGGTCCTTAAACCACTTAGCTTTCATAGAAAGTGGAGGCGACAAGGTAAGAATATGTGGGTTGCGTCCAGCTTCGGCTGATTCACGAAGGTGCGGTAGCGCGGCCTGTGAAGTCAAGAATGTTCCACGCACGTTGACATCAAACATAAGGTCAAATCGCTTCGCTGGAGTATCTTCGGTGCGAGTCAGATTAATCGCACTGGCATTGTTGATCAGAATATCAATGCCACCAAATTCTTTAGCGGCTTGGGCAACTGCATCTGCAATCTGATTCTCATCACGTAGGTCGCACTGGATAGGTAGGGCTGTGCCGCCAGCAGCCCGAATCTCCTCGGCTGCAGAGTGAATCGTTCCAGGTAACTTTGGGTTTGGATCAGATGTCTTTGCTGCAATTGCTACAAGAGCACCATCTGCAGCAGCCCGCAGTGCGATAGCTAAACCAATACCGCGAGAACCGCCAGTAACAAATATACGTTTTCCCTGAAGTGACATTACAGACTCCCCTATTTACTCTTCTTGGACATGAACTTCATAAAGGCATCTGCCGCCTCTTCAGATTGCAACGCAAGTGCGAAGATCTGAAACTCTGCCTTCATTACCGCGGCCACGGCATCATGCTTACCGGCCTTCATGAGGGCTTTGGTGTTAATGATTGCTTGTGGTGGTTGTTGTCCTATCTGCTCTGCAATCTCCATTGCGACTTTTTCTGGATCTGAAGTAATGGTTTCAACAAGTCCCATCTCTTTAGCTTCATCTGCAGTAAATGGATCACCTGTCATAAAGATTCGAGCAGCTCGTTGATATCCCACGAGTTCAGGAAATAACTTTGTGGAGCCTGCTTCCGGGACTAAACCAAGTGAGGTAAATGGCATGGAAAAGCTAGTATTTGGTGTCGCAATGACGATGTCGCAATGTAAGAGCATCGTTGTCCCCACTCCAACGGCATTACCTTTCACCGCAGCGATAAGTGGCTTTGGGAATTCAAGGAGAGATGCTAAGAATCGTGCGACATCCGATGATTCCTCCGTTGGCGGGTTAGCCATGAAGTCTTTAATGTCATTTCCCGCGGTGAAATGATCGCCTTCGCTGGTGATGACAACTGTGCGAACGCCGAAATCTCCGGCAGCGTCATTGAGTGCAGATGTTAACCCGGCATACATATCGCGAGTGATTGCATTCATCTTCTCGGGGCGATTGAAGCGAATTACCTGGGTCTGGCCTATGCGGGTGCTGGTGATTTCACTCATTGAGGCATCTTAAAGCGAGAAGTGCAAGAAAGAAAACCCCAGGCTCTGATTACTCAGAACCCGGGGTTTTTTATGTAGATTTATTTTTTAACAAGTACCGCCGAAATGAATTCTTCGACCGCTGTGTGAGCTTGTTCATCTGTGTATTGAATTGGTGGAGTCTTCATGAAGTATGAAGATGGAGCAAGGAGTGCTCCCCCGATCTTGCGATCAAGACCTAGCTTTGCGCAGCGCAGCGCATCAATAATCACGCCTGCTGAGTTGGGAGAATCCCATACTTCAAGCTTGTATTCCAGGTTCAAAGGAACATCACCAAAGGCGCGACCTTCAAGGCGGACATAGGCCCATTTGCGGTCATCAAGCCATGGAATGTAATCAGAAGGTCCAATGTGTACATTCTTTGCACCCATGTCGTGATCTAGCTGAGAAGTAACTGAGTTGGTCTTTGAGATCTTCTTTGATTCAAGACGATCGCGTTCCAGCATATTTTTAAAGTCCATATTTCCACCCACGTTAAGCTGGTAGGTGCGATCAAGGTGAACTCCACGATCTTGAAATAGCTTGGCCATAATCCGGTGGGTGATTGTGGCACCGACCTGGCTCTTGATGTCATCGCCGACGATAGGAATCCCGGCATCTTCAAACTTCTTCGCCCATACTGGATCGGATGCAATAAAGACCGGTAGCGCATTCACAAATGCACAACCCGCATCGATGGCACATTGAGCATAGAACTTTGCAGCCTCTTCTGAGCCCACAGGAAGGTAACAAATTAGAACATCGACAGCTTCCTCTTTAAGAGTAGCCACGACATCAACCGCAGCAGCAGTGGATTCGGCAATAGTCTCTTTGTAATACTTTCCGAGTCCATCGAGGGTGACTCCACGTTGTACAGGGACACCAGTCTTGGCGACGTCAGAGAATTTAATGGTGTTGTTTTCACTTGCCCAGATAGCGTCAGCGAGATCAAGACCTACTTTTTTGGCATCAACGTCGAAGGCTGCGACAAATTTAACATTGTTGATGTGGTAGTTGCCGATTACTGCATGCATAAGGCCAGGAATTTCCTGATCTATCGCTGCATCCTTGTAATAGGTAACACCTTGCACGAGCGAGTTGGCACAGTTTCCAACTCCAACAATCGCAACGCGAATGTCTCCAGTTCCAGTCTTTAAATTCACTTTACTTTCCCTTCACTCTTAATCATTGTTTCTAACCATGAAATCTCGCGCTCGAGTGACTCGAGTGAAAAGCGTCGCCACTCTTCGAGATACTTATCTATCCCCAGAGGTTGCGCCTGAAGATCAGTACGCAGCGCCTCTGCCTTATCTTGAAGGCGACGCAAGCGCCCCTCCAAAATTCTTACCCGGTTATTCATTGTGGTCGGGCTAAAGAATGCAAAGCGCACTCCAAAGCCTTCATCTTCCCAAGCTTCTGCAGTCACAGAACCATTGAGTTCAGCAAAACGTTTGAGTCCTTTTTCAGTAATTGTGTAGACGATGCGGGTGCGACGTGATGTCACACCTACCTCTTTCGCTTCAATGCTTTGGGCAATCACCATCCGCTTGAGTTGCGGATAGAGAACTGAGAACGAGAGCGCCCGAAAGGGGCCAAAGATCGTCATCAGGCGCTTACGCAGCTCATAGCCATGGAGGGCAGAATCTGAGAGCAGCCCAAGCAGGGCAAACTCCAGTGAATCTGCGCGTGATCGCATTTCCTGCCTCCGAATGGTTATAACCGATGTATATATCGTAACGATATATCTAGACGGTATTTAACTGGAGTCAGGCGCCAATCGCAAATCGACACACCGCCCCTGGCGCTACCCTGGGCCGGTGATTCCAACGCGCCTGCCTGAATACATCGTGGCCGCCATCATCATCATCCTGGCTCCAGGGCCCAGCGTCCTATTTGTCATAGCCCGCGCCATCTCCTGGGGGCGCAAAGTGGCCGTCTTAACTGTGGCCGGAAATGTCTCGGGCTCATTTGTCTTATCGACCCTGGTTGCCTTGGGACTAGGTCCCATCCTTGCTCGCTCCGATCTTGCCTATCTGGCGGTGCAATGGGGAGGCGGGCTTTATCTAATCTATCTGGGCATCGATGCCATTAGAAAACGTTCTGAGCATGCAGCTGATATGACCAACCAGGGACCACGTGTGCCAAGTGTGGGGCAATCGATTCGTGATGGATTCTGGGTCGGTGTTCTCAATCCAAAGGCAATCGTCTTCTTCGCCGCTGTCCTTCCCCAATTTGTTGATATCGACGGCGGCAATGTCACCGCGCAACTTCTCTTTATGGGCTTGGTCTTCTGTGTTCTGGCATTTATCTCTGATGGCACTTGGGGATTACTTGCCGGAACTGCCAGGCAGTGGTTGGCAACTGATGCCCGGCGCCTTGAGGGCTTACGTGCAACCGGTGGGCTCGTCATGATTGTGCTTGGAGTACTCGTGCTGATCAGCGCAGTTGTCAGTTCCTAGCGAGAGAATGTCGCTATGAATAAACCAGAGGTTCCTGCCCGCGACACGATTGCTCCATCTGATCTCACCTTCGGATTATCAACGTGCAAACGATGTCTCTGGCTTAAGTACTGGTTTAAATTCGATCTGAAGAAAGAGTTTCCACTTGTCAAACCACTGGCAGATTCGCAAGAAGAGCATTTCCGGCGCGCATCAATGCCAGATATTTCTCCCACGTTAAAGCCCGGTGTAGTAAAGCAATGGGGGCAGTGGGTAAAGAGTGCTCCCATAAAAATCAATGGCTTTGAAACACGTTGGAAGATATTGGGAATTTATGACCTCTTGGGTCATTACGAAGATGGCACTGTTGGAATTATTGATTGCAAGGTCTCTGATTCAGATCGCGATAATGGGCCGTTTTATGCCCCGCAACTTGAAGCATATGCACATGCGCTAGAGAACCCAGATAAGGGAAAGCCATTTCCTGTCACCTCCATGGGGCTGCTGATTTGGAAGTTAGCTGGAGTAACAGAGACATCTGCAAGTGAACTTGCCTCGAATTCTCACGGCTTTGGAGTTAACCAACACTATGTTCCGGTCGAACGTGACACCGCAACATTTACCGCACTTCTAGAAGAGCTCATTTCAACAATCGAAGGTGGGATGCCCGATTCCGGTGCGGAGTGCAATGTTTGTAACTACTTACTTAAGCGTTCAGAGCTGCAGATCGATTAATCGCTCTCTTCGCTATTTTCGTCCTTGACTTTAGACTTCTTCACTTTCACTGCATAAGTGTCCGCATATTCTTGCCCAGAGAGCTGTTGAATTCGCTTCATGATTTGATCTGTGACTTCACGTAAATATTGAAGGTCAGTTGAATCGCCTTCAAAATACATCGGCTCGCCAAACGTAATTCCTACCCGCATCACCTTGGGAACAACTTTTCCCGTCGGTTGGATCTTGTCGGTATTAAACATTGCGATTGGAATCACTGGTGCGCCAGATTCAATTGCCAAGCGGGCAATTCCGGTGCGGCCCTTATATAAGCGACCATCAGGAGACCTAGTTCCTTCTGGATAAATTCCCAGTGAGTTGCCGGCCGAAAGAACTTGCAGTCCAGTAATCAGGGCAGCCTCACTGCGCCGTCCACCCGAGCGATCTACTGGTACTTGTCCAAGTGCGATAAAGGTCAGCTTCTTAATGAATCCCTTAGGTCCAGGGGAAGTGAAGTATTCACTCTTAGCAAGGAAAGTTACTTTACGTGGAACAACTAAGGGCATGAAGATGGAATCGCTAAAGGAGAGATGGTTGGAGGCAAGAATGAGGGGTCCGGAAACTGGAACGTTACGTAGACCCTTTACCTTTGGTCTGAACAACAACATCAAGAAGGGAGTCAGGAACGCACGGAGCGTTCCGTAAGGAAGGTTGTTCACCGAAGTAATTTACCGCGAATCTCTTCTATTGTGTAAAACGTCCAGCCGGGCGCTCTAGATGCGCGCAAGGTCGGCAACTCCGACTAATCCAGCCTCATTACCCAACTGTGCACCAATGATTTGCGGATGTGGATGTTTTCCTGCAAAAGGCATGTACTTCTCCATCCCGGTGCGAATCGGATTGAGCAGAATATCTCCTGCATCAATTACTCCCCCACCAATAACTACTGCTTCTGGATCAAGAATGACAGCAAGGGATGCGATTCCTGCTCCTATGTAATCTCCAGTTATTTCAAAAATTGAGAGCGCGAGTTCATCGCCATCGCCCGCAGCTGCGGTGATTGCACTGCCTTTGACTCCTTCAATCGAGCCATCACCACGATTAAGAATATTGCTAGCGCGATCAGGGTGTGCCTGTATTGCTTCGCGTGCATGTCGAAGAAGTGCGGTCCCTGAACCATATTGTTCAAAGCATCCATAAGCGCCGCAGCCACAAAGCAGGCCGTTTGGCACAATGCGTAAGTGTCCAATCTCGGCGGCGATACCAAATGATCCCCGAAGGAGATTGCTATTTACTACGATTCCGCCACCAATTCCGGTTCCAACGGTGAGCATCAAGATATTTTCTTTACCGCGACCTGCACCAAATTTAAATTCACCCCAAGCGGCGGAGTTGGCATCATTTTCAATGACTACCGGTAGCCCAATACGCGAGGTGAGTTCGTAATCAAGATTGACCCCATTCCAATCCTTAATGTTTGGCGTGGCCAGAATTGTCTTGCGGTCTGCGGAGATAAAGGCGGCAACCGAGACTCCAACTGATTCAATCTCGGAATCTTTCATGAGTTCTAGCGCAACATCTGCAATAGCCTGCGTGAGTGCTACTCCACCTTCGGCAGGTGTATCTCTGCGTGCTCGTTTAATGAGTGCACCTGTCTCATCGACAACTCCACCAAGAACTTTCGTTCCCCCGATGTCGATGCCTACCGTGTAACCCATCTAGGAAACTCGCGCAGCTAACTCTTTCAGTGCTGCATCAATTGTCTGCTGCTGTGCTTTGGTAATCATCATTGCTGGCACAGGAAGCGAGACTGCAACAGTGAGTTCATACGTTACCTGCGTTGAATCTTCATCTAACGCTTTAATGAAATAAGTGCCATCCATTTGCGTGAGTAGATCGGCTTCATCCATAGTAAATGACAGACTCGCAGGGGCCGCACTCCAGTCATAATCCAGAGTGACGCGATCTTTCATCATGCCTGCATCGATGGAGAGCTTGGCTTTGACCGCCCGTCCCTGGTCATCACTTTCTAAGACATCGGCCTTCTTAATGGAGGTGAGCCATTCGGGATAAGTGGCGATATCAAATAGGGCTGCCTGTACGTCGGCGAGTGGGGCATCGATGACTATCGTGGAAGAACTTTTCTCAGACATGGTCAAAGGCTATCAATTATTTGAAAAGCATCTTCCCATTTCTGGCATCTGCCATATAGCGTTAGAGCCATGAATCTAGTCTCCACACCCGCCATTATTCCCGCTGCAACCACCGGAAATCTCACCGATCTCATCGCCGACCGCGCAAGAACCGAACCGGAGCGAATCACAATCTCGCGTCCGCTTGGCGATGGATGGCAACCAATGACTGCGAAGGAATTGGAAGTAGAAATCCGCGCCACTGCAAAAGGTTTGGTCGCTGCCGGAATTGCCGTTGGTGATCGGGTAGCAATCATGGCGCGCACGCGTTATGAGTGGACCGTCCTAGATTTCGCAATTTGGTATGCCGGTGGCTCGGTAGTTCCTATTTATGAAACATCCTCTGCCGAACAAGTGCAATGGATTCTAGAAGATTCTGGAGCAGTTGGAATCATTGTTGAAACTCCATTGTTAAAAGAATTTGTCACGCCAGTTCTTCCTTCTTACACAAAACACGTCTGGGTCATGACAGATGATGTTCTTCCAGGGCTCCGTAATTCAGGGGCGCAGATCACCGATGAAGAAATCCAACGTCGTCGCAATTCGTTGGCGCCAACCACACTTGCGACTTTGATCTACACATCCGGAACAACCGGACGTCCAAAAGGTGTGCAAATTACTCACTCAAACTTTCTGGCAGAGTGTGGAAATGTTGTTGAGGCGGCAAGTGATCTCTTTAAGAAACCAGGTGGCTCTACCCTGCTCTTCTTACCGGTCGCACACGTCTTTGGTCGAATGGTTCAAATTGGCTCGATCCATGCCGGACTTCACCTAGCGCATTGCAGTGATCCGGTAGGTCGACTACCGCAAGATTTAGCATCCTTTAAGCCAACCTTCGTACTTGCTGTGCCACGCATCTTTGAAAAGATTTACAACGGCGCCGAGGCGCGCGCAGAGGCTGCCGGTAAGGGAAAGATATTTAGAGCAGCTGCTCATGTAGCTATCGCATATAGCGAGAGCAAAGATAAAGGTGGCTTTAATCCACTTCTGACTCTCAAGCATGCACTCTTCGACAAGCTTGTGTATTCAAAGATTCGCGCCGGTATGGGTGGCGCAGTTGAAGCAGCTATCTCTGGTGGCGCACCACTGGGTGAACGACTCGGACACTTCTATCGTGGGGCAGGCGTGACAGTTCTAGAGGGTTACGGACTCACCGAAACTACCGCTGGAGCTACTTTAAATCTCACCAATTCTCTTCGCGTTGGCTCAGTAGGTAAACCAATTCCTGGAACTTCCATCAAGATTGCAGACGATGGCGAAGTTCTCATCAGCGGACCAATCGTGATGCGTGGATACTGGCAGAACGATGCGGCAAATGAAGAGGTCTTCGACGGTGCCTGGTTTAGATCTGGCGACCTTGGTCGCCTTGATGAAGATGGCTATCTCTATATCACCGGCCGCAAGAAGGAAATCATTGTGACTGCCGGTGGTAAGAATGTGGCGCCAGCTGTTCTGGAAGATCGTCTTCGCGCTCACCCCCTTATCAGTCAATGCATGGTCGTCGGAGATAACCAACCATTTATCGCATCTCTGATAACTATCGACCAAGATATGCTCAAAGGCTGGATTGCAACGAATGCAAAGACTGGCGCAACAATCGAGTCGCTGCGAAATGACCCCGATTTAATTGCGGTCATTCAAACAGCTGTCGATGAAGCAAATAAGGCAGTTTCGAAGGCGGAATCAATTCGCAAGTTTACGATTCTGCCAGTTGATTTCACTATCGCAGGTGGACAGCTCACAGCAAAACTCTCGCTTAAGCGTCACATCATTGCCCAGCAATTTGCTGCTGAAATTTCAGCGCTCTTTACAAAGTAATTAGTGGCTACTAATACTCCCGAGCGACTACGTATTGCTCGGGAGTTACACGATGGAATTGCGCAAGATTTAGTTGGCCTTGGCTATCAACTCGATCTCATCATGGCTGATTCGAAGTTGAGTGAACTCTCACGAAATCAGGTTCGAGCCTCACGGTTACATATCGATTCTCTGATCATCAAAGTTCGCAATGAAATTCTTGCACTGCGGAAAGACTCCGAAGATCCATTTCACTTGCTCCTACAAAGGTATGCGAAAGAAATTTGCGCTGGGATGGAGATCTCATTTGAGATTGAGGAGGTAGCGGTAGATGCCACTGCGCAAAGTGAACTATTGGCAGTGGCATCAGAGATCCTTCGAAACATCGTTGCCCACTCTGGGGCTACCCTCATTCTCATCAAGCTCTACTGGGTCAACAATCACACCTACCTAGAGATAAGTGATAACGGAAATGGTGGCGCAGTGATGAAAGAGAACCGTTGGGGGCTGCAAGGAATCACAGAACGAATTCAGGCTCTCAACGGAAGTTGCATCATTGAAGATAGAGACGGCACTCATATTTCAATCTCAGTATGAGCACCTCAATCCGGGTTCTAGTTATTGATGACCATGCCATCGTTCGAGCCGGAATTTGTGCCGCGCTAGAAAGACGAGAAGATTTCTCCATATTTCAAGCGGCATCAAAGTCAGAGGCGTTTGCCCAGATGGCGAAAGTGAATCCTGATGTCATCGTTGTTGATATCAATCTTCCCGATGGAAGTGGTTTAGAGATAGTTTCTTGGGCCCGTTCGATATCACAGACGATTGCCATCATTGTTCTGACCCTCAATGAACACGATGACTTTCTTCTCGCTTCCATGAAGGCGGGTGCTTCGTCATATCTGAATAAATCCGCGCCGCTTCTTGAAATCCTGGCCGCAATAGATCACTCTCTGGTTGCACCGCTTTCCTTTTCCTCTCGTGAGACTGTGAAAACCGTAGAGCGAAAGCGAGATAAATTTGATTTATCGCAACGAGAACTACAAATTCTCACACAACTTCACAAGGCTGCCCCGGTTGCAGAGCTAGCCTCTTCGCTATTCATCACAGAGGCGACCCTCAAGACCCATCTTTCCAGCATCTATCGCAAATTAGATGTGCACAGTCGGCTGCAGGCAATTGAAAAAGCACGTGTCACTGGACTTACTTAAGTAGCTGATTAAACCGCTCTGACCAGATCTGCCATTGCCACTTTTCAATAATCCATTGCCGTCCGCGTATTCCTAGTTTCTGCGCTAACTCTTTATCTGCAAGTACTTTCACCACAGCCAGAGCAACCTCATGCGCTGATGTTCCATCGACAGCAAAACCCGTCTCACCTTGCAAAATTGCATCCGGTGCTCCCCCAGAGATTCCGCCAATGACGGGCAATCCACATGCACTCGCCTCAAGGTAAACAATTCCTAGTCCTTCAACTTCAAGTCCAGCAAGGCGGGAACGAGATGGCATGGCAAAGACATCTCCGATACAGATATATTGCGGTAGCTCCGAGTACTGAACTCGACCAACAAAAGTAACTCGGTTTTCTAAACCTAGTTTCTTAATCCGTTTCTCAAGTTCCTTCTTATATGGACCCTCGCCAATGAAGAGCAGATGGGAATCAGGAATAGCTGCGATGATCTCTGGCATCGCCGCAATCAAGACATCTTGTCCCTTTCGGTGCACCAGGCGCCCCACGCTGACAATTACCGTCTTACTGCCAAGCCCTAAACTTTCCCGAAGTTCTCGGGCATCACTGCGCGGTGTGAAATGATCCGTGTCGATTCCCGGTGCGATGCGAACTAGCTTTGCAACATCGCCAGGAGCTAACGCCTTGGCGATTTCTCCCCGCGTGAAATCTCCTAGATAAGTAAGTGAATCAACTGCGCGCCCAATTCGGGCGATAGCCCAGGAAAATGGCCAGAGTCTGGACCACCAGACTTCATGTCCGTGGGTGAGTGCAACAATTTTCTTCACTCCAACTCTACGAAGTCCCGGGGCAAGAAGTGCCAAGGGAGCAGCTGCACCAAAGAAAACAGTTTTGATGTCGCGCTCACGAACTAACTTTCTTACCTTCCTTCCCACCCGAAACGATGGAAGTAATACCTTGGAAGGATCTCGAATCACTTCGACGCCATAATCGTGTAGCCACATCGCATCAAAGGGCGCAGAACCCGCTTGGGAAGCGGTGTAGACGATGACGCAATTCTTGGGCAAGCGCTGAATCAATCCAATAATAAAAGTTTCAATTCCTCCAGCGCGAGGTCCAAAGTCATTTGTGATACAGAGTATTTGTGGATGTTCTAATCTATTTTCAAGCATTAGAACCGGCGTATTGCGACCAGCCGCTTACGTCCCATATCGGTCGTTGCAACTTTCACACGCGATCCGGAACGAGGCGCATGGACCATCTTGCCGCCACCTAGATAAATTCCAACGTGTGAGACTGGTCTGCCGAAGAACATTAAATCTCCTGGCTTCTTTTGACTAAAAGGAATTGATTTACCCATACGAGATTGCGCCGCTGAAGAATGTGGAAGTGAAACTCCGGCCGTTTGGTATGCGCGCATCGTTAATCCTGAGCAATCCCAGTAGATCATCCCGTCGGCACCGAATACATACTTGTCGCCAATTTGTTTAAAAGCGAATTTAATTGCAAGCCCAGCACGGCCTGATACCCCGGCAGCACTCCTTGCCGCCTTCAATGAAGAAGCTTGATCGGCATCTTCACGCTCTTGCGCCAACCTCGCTAGTCGCTCGCGATCTTCCTTCTTTAGTTTTGCCAATACTGATTCTGCCTGAGCTAATTTGGCTGTTGCTAGCGCGCTCTTCTCGGCCAACTTTTTCTGCAACGCCTTTACCTGAGCTAGGCGATCACTGACTGTGAGCGAGGTGGCGTTGAGTTGCTGTTCCGCTGATTGAAACTTTCGTAGCTGAATTCCTTTTTGTCGCGTGATTGCTTCTAGCGAGCCTGCAGATGAGAGATAGAGCGAAGGATCAGATGAGAAGAGCAGTTCAAGGCTCTGACTTATCGTTCCAGATTTGTACTGATCGATAGCGATCGCACCTAACGTCTTTGAAATTGCATCCACTGTCTTTGCTTGAATTTCGGCTTGCGCCTGAATGCCGGCAAGGCTTCGAGTGAGTGAATTCAATTTCACCTTCGCTTCTTGCGCACCTTCTGCCGCAGCGGTTGCTTCCTCTTCATAACGAATGACCTGTGCCTGCACTTGCGCCAGAGTTGGGGCCGCCTGCGAGGTGGGCGCTTGAATTATGGAGAGAAGAATGGCTAACGAGGTGCCCCATGTGGCAGCGCTCATCGGTTTCTTCATGTTTCAAAGGCTAATGCCCCTCATTGCTGATTTTCAATTTTAAGCGTGGAATATCCATGATAATCGTGTGAGAAAAAGAATATTCTCCGCTCATGGCTGTGATCGCAACGCTGGTAGTAGGCGCAGATGGCTCGACCACAAAAGGCGGCACTTCGCAGGGGGTCACCAGTGGCGCCGATCGGGCGCAATTTCTTGAACATCGCAGATTAGCTGATTGCATCTTCATCGGTGGAAACACTGCGCGTACTGAGCCATACCTTCGCACACCAGTTCCGGTAGTGGTGATTTCACATCAACTAGATAATCCATTAGCGAGTAATCCACTGGCCCACCTATGGAACCTTTCACCGGTAGCCGGGCTAGTGAAAGCTATAGAGACTTTTGGGCCTCGTATTCATGTTGAAGCCGGGGCAACAATGATTAGTGAACTTATTGCCGCCGGCCAAATTGACCAACTGGAACTGAGTATTACCAGCATCACCGGCGGAGAATTGAGAGTCGATATTGATGCGCTATTGGAAGTCTTCACAACACAGGAAGAGAAAGTAATCGATGGGACGAGATTCATCTCAGCATCGAAGTAATTAAAAGACGGAGATAATAGAAACTCCTAGGACTGCAAAAATTATTCCGAAATACTGAACCTTGTGTAATCTCTCATGAAGAAATAAGAAGGCCAGTAACGAGGTCGCTATCGGATAAAGCGCACCAAGCACCATTGCAATAGAGACTAACCCCTTGGTTGTCGCAACCCCCAACAGCAAATTCGCCACAAAATCTGCGACTCCGATAAAGATGAGCACTGGTAGTTCAGGCTTACCTAATCCACCAACGTGGCGATAACGAAGAAAGAGTGTGATCCCAACAAGCAGGGTCGTTGTGCGCATCGTTGTCATGGTCATCAGCGCACTGCTCTCGGAACCAATTGCCATACAGACCAGTGCGCTACCGAAGAAGACCGCTGCGCTTAAGGCTAAGAGGACTGGCTTTAACGGAAGGCCCTGCGAAACTTCCGGACCACTTGCCAGGAATCCACCGAGCATTGCAATGAATACTCCAATACTGACAATCGTAGATAGCTGATCACCTTTAACGAAGAGCGCGTAGCCAAGTGGAATCAATGCGCTCAGGGAGCTAATGGGTGAAACAACTCCCATGCGGCCAGTTGAAAGTCCGGCATACAAACAAATGAGTCCGAGATAACCAAAAATGCCGGCACACATTCCAGGTAGTAAATATCCCCCGCTTCCAAATGGCTCTGCATCCCAACTGCGACTGACAAGAACGAGTACAACGCCAGTAATAAAGCCAATTGCCTGAGTAACGGCTAGAACTGCGATCGTTGGAAATTTCTTACTTAATCTGCCAGCGTGATAATCGGCACTTCCCCATAAAACGCTCGAGAAGAGAGCGAGGATGCTGGCCATGAGGGCAGACTCTACCGGGCTATCGGCTTAGCCTCCCGGGTAAACCGCAGGACAAACTTTAGAATTGAGCAGTGAAGTCGCCAATTGCCTTTAATGAAATGATTGAACTTCTTCGTACCTTCACTCCTCGAGCAGAAATCATTCTGGAAGAAGTACCGGCACCACAGAAATTGGCCACATACTCATTTGCATTCACAGCAGATATTTCAAATGGCCTTACGGGTGATGCCGAGAATGAAATTGCATCAGGCCGCTTTGTGGTCTTACACGAACCAGGTGGACAAGAAACCTGGGAAGGTGACTTTCGCTGCGTTACTTTTATGCGAGCCGACGTTGATAGCGAAATGCAAGAAGACCCACTACTTCCTGAAGTTGGCTGGAACTGGTTACTTGATTGCTTAGGAGCAACGGGCGCGCAATTCAACGCACCGAGTGGAACCGTCACTCGAGTTTCTAGCGCCTCCTTTGGAAAGTTATCTCCTCGCAATAGCGATTCCGAAATTGAGATCAGAGCTTCGTGGACTCCACTTATTTCTCAGATTGAAGAAATCTTTCCGCACGTGCAGGCCTGGTGCAATCTCATGACGGAAGTCGCCGGATTGCCACCGCTTCCAGAAGGTGTTGCCACAATTGGTTCAGCAAGACGTCGTGCCTGAAGAAGAACAGACGCCGGCCGCTATCGCCTTACTGCATCCCGCAGCAGGAGTTCCAGCAATCATCGAAACCGAGCAAGCATTTGATGCGGCGCTAGCCGCACTTGCGCAAGGGGTCGGACCATATGCATTTGATGCAGAGCGTGCATCGGGCTTTAAATACAGTGCGCGCGCATATTTGATTCAGATAAAACGCACAGGGGGCGGATTGCATCTGATCGACCCTATTCCATTTGGTCCTGGTCATCGATGCTTTGTCGAACTCAATAATTTGATTGCAGAAGAAGAAGTGATTTTGCATGCAAGTACCCAAGATCTTCCCTGTCTGCGTGAATTAGGCATAAATCCGCAAATTCTCTTTGATACCGAACTTGGCGGACGTATTGCCGGTCTTGCCCGCGTTGGCCTAGGGCCACTTTTGGAATCATTGATGGGGGTATCACTAGCCAAAGAACATTCGGCAGCTGATTGGTCTAAGCGCCCATTGCCGGAAGAATGGCTTAACTACGCAGCACTTGATGTGGAACTTCTGGTAGAACTGCGCGATAAAGTCCATGCACTCTTAGTAGATGCAAAGAAATGGAAATGGGCCGAGGAAGATTTTGCCGCAATCATTTCTGCTCCTGCGCCGGCCCCTCGTATTGATCCATGGCGTCGTACTTCTGGAATGCATAAAATTAAGAAGCGACTGCAGATGGCGATAGTGCGCGAGTTATGGCAGGCGCGGGATGAGATTGCGCGGGGCGCAGATGTCTCACCTAGTCGATTGTTATCAGATGCCGCGATTACTGAGTTGGCGCAGAATGCCGAGAAGTCACCTATTACAAATCGCAAACATCTGGAGAAGATCTTGCGCCCGCTCGGATTGCGAGCGCGCTGGTTAGAGAATGCAGCCATATGGATTACATCAATCACCACTGCAATGGAGTTGCCAGAAGATCAGTGGCCAGAGGCGCGTTCTAAAAGCGATACCTTGCCGCCGATTAAACTCTGGCGCGAACGTTTTCCTGAAAAATTCATCCCGCTTTCACATGCTCGCTTTAACCTTGCTGCCAAGGCCGAGGAGCTTTCGATCCCTCTTGAGAATCTGATTAGCCCGGAACTCGTGCGCCGCATCTGTTGGTCGCCTCCCCTAAACAGCTCTGTGCAGGAGGCCTTGCAAGCGCTGGGTGCCCGTCGCTGGCAGGCCGAGATAGCTGCTCCCGTCCTTGAGGCGGCCCTTTTGGAGACCGTCGCCCTGGAGCTGCCCGAGGCAGAACCCACTTCGGAGTCGGCTGAAGAGTGATGAATTACGCAACATAGGAGTTGCGTAAATATGGGGAGTCAATTATTCTCATTCCATGCTCAGTACATTCATCATCGCCCTTCGTGAAGGGCTAGAAGCTTCACTCATCGTCGGTATTTTGGTTGCCTACCTAGTCAAGACTGGGCGCCAGCGCCATTTGCGCGCGCTCTGGAGTGGTGTGGCAGTTGCGATCGTGGCCAGTCTCGCCTTTGGCGCATTCCTGTCATACACATCTGCCGAACTCTCATCACGTGGGGAAGAGCTTTTTGCGGGAACAACCTCTTTCATAGCTGTTGGCTTCGTAACCTGGATGGTCTTCTGGATGAAGCGTGCTGCTCGCGGACTTCGTAATGAACTGCAGAACAAGGCTGAATCAGCGATTGGTGCAGGTTCTATCGCACTGGCACTTGCGGCCTTCTTCGCCGTTGCTCGCGAAGGCCTGGAAACTTCACTATTTCTCTATACAAACTTTAAGACAGTGGGCGCTGTATCAAGTGCGACCCTGGGCTTAATTCTTGGTTTAGCACTTGCTATCGGACTTGGAATCGGAATCTACAAGAGCTCAATTAAACTCAATCTCGGAAAGTTCTTTACCTACTCTGGTGTGGCTCTCGTAGTTGTTGCAGCTGGAGTTCTTTCCTACGGTATTCACGAGTTCCAAGAGTTCGGAATTCTTCCTGGCCCAGATGCATTTGTCTGGGACGTTACTTCCTGGATGCCAAAGGAGTCACTTGTTGCTGGGCTCTTGGGTGGAATGATCGGTTTTGACACCACAACATCGTGGCTACAACTAGCCGGATGGCTCACCTACATTGGCTTGACGCTGAGGTTCTACCTCGCCCCGGCTAAGAAGGTAAATACTCCCGCCAACGCGTAGCGCTTTTTTCTACTGGCGAGTAACCTAGCTTCATACTCACCAGGTAAAGGAAGTTCTATGACATCCCAGCTCCATAGCGTTGTCCTCGTTGATGCAGTGCGCACTCCATTTGGAAAAGCGGGCAGCATGTATTCAGGAACTCGCGCAGATGACTTAATGGTGCGAGCGATGCGCGGGCTACTCGAGCGCAATCCCCAACTCTCCCCCGAACTCATTGACGATGTTGCCATCGCGGCTGCAACCCAGACTGGTGATCAAGGAATGAATATTGGTCGCAGCGCCTCCCTCCTTGCTGGCCTTCCTAAAACTGTTCCTGGCTACTCCATCGATCGCTGGTGCGCCGGTGCACTGACTGCAACAACCACCATTGCCGGCGCTATAGCGATGGGCGCAATAGATATTGCAATCGCTGGCGGTGTTGAACATATGGGAAATCATCCAATGGGTGAACTCATGGATCCTAATCCGCGTTACCTAGCTGAGAAGTTGGTGGAACAAGATGCACTTGCCATGGGAGCAACGGCAGAACGCTTACATGATCGCTTCCCACATTTAACAAAAGAGCGGGCAGATACCTATGCCTTTAATTCTCAGATGAAAACTGCGAAGGCATATGCAGATGGAAAGATTCAGCGAGATCTCATTCCAACGGCGGCCCGTCATCCTGAGACTGGTTGGGGTATTGCAACTGTTGATGAATCACCTCGCCCCACAACAACTATTGAAGGTCTAGCTGGACTGAAAACTCCGTTTCGCCCAGCAGGTCGCGTCACTGCCGGAAACTCATCTGGTCTCAACGATGGTGCTACTGCTGCGTTGCTCGCAAGTGAAGCTAAAGCAAAAGAACTTGGACTTTCCATTAAGGCCCGGCTTGTCACTTTCGCCTTTGCCGGCGTTGAGCCAGAAGTAATGGGATATGGACCGGTTCCAGCAACGATCAAAGCACTTAATAAAGCTGGACTTAAGATTGAAGATATTGGAGCCTTTGAAGTCAATGAAGCATTTGCCGTGCAAGTACTGGCATTTCTAGATCACTTTGGAATTGCAGATGATGATCCGCGTGTGAATCCTTACGGGGGCGCCATCGCTGTTGGCCATCCACTTGCCTCATCAGGTGTGCGCCTGATGCTTAATTTAGCTCGCACATTTGAAGAGAAAACAGATGTTCGTTATGGAATTACTACGATGTGTATTGGTTTAGGAATGGGTGGAACTGTTATTTGGGAAAATCCACATTACACAGGAGGGACTAAGTAATGGCTACCGCAATTACCCTTCCGGAAGGTGCACCGGAAGAAGTCATTACCCAATCGCTAGTGCGCGATGTGGATCTCACACCATTTGGCTTTAAGGGTTCACTTGCCTTGATCACACTTGATAACGGACTCGATCACACTCGCCCCAACACCCTCGGACCACAATCACTGTTGGCCTTAGATGCTGCAATCACTGATGCCGCCGCTCGCACACCTGCTGCGATTGCAATTATTGGAAAGCCATTTATCTTTGCCGCTGGCGCTGACCTCTCAGGCCTAGCATTTCTTAATACCCGCGATCAAGCAGTGGCCATTGGCAAGCTGGGCCACGATGTTTTTCGGCGTTTAGATGAGATTGGAATTCCAACATTCGCATTCGTTAATGGGTTAGCCCTTGGTGGCGGTCTAGAAATAGCACTGCACTGTAATTACCGCACACTTGCCACCACCGCATTTACCGCGCTACCAGAAGTATTCCTCGGACTCGTTCCAGGGTGGGGCGGTGCGACCATTCTTCCTAAGTTAATTGGACCAGAACGTGCGGTGCAGGTGATTATTGGTAATTCACTCAATAACAACACCATGATGAAAGCAAAGGATGCGCTGGCACTCGGTGTTGTGGATGCCGTCTACGAACCGGCAGATTTCTTAGAAAAATCGGTCTCCTTTGCAGCTCGCATGTTAAATGGAGCGCAAAATATTGAGCGAAAAGATTACTCAGCAGACCCGGCTTGGGATGCTGCACTTTCTGCTGGTCGCGCAACTGCGTTGAAGAAATATGGTGGCGCAGAAATGGCATCACCTACTAAGGCGCTAGAGCTCATCAAAGCTGCCAAAACCAATTCCCGTGGTGCTGGTTTTGATGCCGAAGATCAAGCGCTGGCAGATCTGACGATGTCAGATCCATTACGTGCCTCCCTCTATGCCTTTAATGTCATTCAAAAGAAGCGTAAAAAGGTTGAAGGGGCGCCAAAGCCAGCGCTAGCACGAAAGGTTGCTCGAGTAGGCGTTGTCGGTGCTGGATTGATGGCTTCCCAACTAGCGCTGCTTCTTCTTCGCAACCTTAAATGTCCCGTTGTCATGACCGACATTGACCAAGCGCGCGCTGATAAAGGTGTGGCGTGGGTAAAGGCTGAATTAACTAAGTTGGTCGAGAAAAAGCGCATGAACGCAGAATCTGCCGCGCGTCTTGCCTTGCTCATCAGCGGTTCTGCAGATCAAAGTGTCTTTGCGGGTTGTGACTTTGTCATCGAAGCGATCTTTGAAGAGCTAACGCTTAAGCAAGAGCTCTTCAAAAAATTGGAGAAGATTGTTGGACCAGAATGCGTGCTGGCCACAAATACCTCATCGCTATCAGTTCAAGCCATGAGCGAAGGCTTAGAACATCCAGAACGAGTAGTTGGTTTTCACTTCTTTAATCCAGTTGCGGTGATGCCTCTTCTTGAAATCGCTCGCACAACTCATACCGATGATGCAACTACTGCAACTGCCGTCAGTATTGGCAAAGAGTTGAAAAAGACGATGATTATTTGCAAAGATGCTCCGGGCTTTGTCGTCAATCGTTTACTCACACGCTTCATGGGAGAAATCACCGACGCAGTTGATGAGGGAACTGATCCGCAGGTAGCTGATAATGCGATGCGCAGCATCGGCTTTCCAATGTCGCCCTTTGAATTATTAGGTCTTGTTGGTCCGGGTGTTGCTGTACACGTTGCCGAAACACTGCATGCAAATCTAGGACCGCGATATCGCATCTCCCCCACAATGCAGGCGATGGTCAAAGAAGGCGTAAAGACTTTCTATCTCAAAAACGACGATGGCACATTTAGCGCCAACCCGGCTGCTCTTGCCCTGGTTCACAAGGGTGATGCGCCATCAACAGCTGAGCAAGTACGACTTCGTGCACTCAAAGCGTTAGCGGAAGAAGCGCGGATGATGCTCGATGAAGGTGTGGTTTCTAGTCCGGCAGAGATTGATCTCTGCATGTTGATGGGAGCCGGTTGGCCGATGCACTTAGGTGGAATTTTGCCGTACTTAGATCGTGAAGGAATTAGCGATTCTGTGTGCGGTCAACGTTTTCATGCTCCGGGAATTGCATCTCTTCCACAGTAGAGTTCCATGCGACGATGTCGCGTGAAATCCGCTGGGCGTTAATTCCAAGGTCATCAAGAATCTCTGATCGCTTTGAGTGCTCAATAAACTCAAGCGGAATGCCAATGCTGTGAATAGCGACGTTCAGGCCTGCCTCGCGAAATGCTTCCGAGATTGAACTTGCAATTCCGGCGCGCTTGATGCCATCTTCTAGAACAACAACGCTCTTATAGCGACGTGCCATAGTAATAAGTGACTCTGGGATTGGCTTCACCCAGCGCGGATCAATAACTGTCACGCCCACACCTTCACGGTATGCCTGTGAGGCGGCTTCCACCGAAATTGCTGCCATGGCACCGATACTGACAAGAAGTACGTCGGCACTTTCTCCTCGGTAGAGCACATCCACACCATCGCGTCGTTCGAAGGCCGGAATGTCTTTGGTGACTGCACCTTTCGGAAAACGAATTGCAGTAGGTGCATCACTGACTTCGAGTGCTTCGCGCAAAGTTTCACGTAGTCGTGAGGCATCGCGCGGTGCGGCTACCCGCATTGTTGGAATGATTCCGGTGAGTGCTAGATCCCAGATTCCGTGATGAGAAGGTCCATCATCTCCGGTAACTCCAGAACGATCGAGTACAAAAGTGACACCGGCCTTATGGAGTGCAACATCGAGTAAGAGTTGATCAAAGGCGCGATTGAGAAATGTTGAATACACAGCAATGACAGGGTGAAGACCGGTAAATGCCAGTCCGGCTGCGCTGGTGACAGCATGTTGTTCAGCTATTCCCACATCGATAGTGCGCATCGGAAACTTCTCTTGGAACTTATCTAGGCCAGTAGGCCCGAGCATTGCCGCTGTGAGGGCAACAATATCTTCGCGCTCTTCACCGATTGCGAGCATCTCTTCAGAAAAAATATTGGTCCAGCTGGTTGTTGACTTGCCAAGCGGAGTTCCGGTCTCGGGATCAACAACGCCCACGGCGTGGAACTTCTCAGCCTGATCTTCAATGGCAGGTTGATGACCCTTACCTTTTTCAGTAATCACATGAACTAATACTGGTTGACCAAACTCTTTTGCCTGGGTCAGCGCCCGCTCCATCGCAACTAAATCATGTCCATCAATAGGGCCAACATATTTAAGACCAAGATCTTCAAACATTCCTTGTGGCGCAATGATGTCTTTGATCCCCTTCTTCATTCCGTGAAGAGTTTCATAAATTGGATTTCCAACAACCGGGGTCTTTGTTAGTACCTCTTTGCCCCAATCAAGGAACTTCTCATAGCCACGAGTGACTCGAAGAGTTGCTAGATATGTAGCTAGGCCGCCAATAGTTGGTGAGTAAGAACGTTCGTTGTCATTGACAATAACGACAAGATTTCGATCATTTGACGCTGCAATGTTATTAAGGGCTTCCCATGACATTCCGCCAGTAAGTGCACCGTCACCTACAACTACTACAACGCTGCGATCGATTTGATTGGTGATGGCAAATCCACGAGAAATTCCATCGCCCCATGAGAGTGCGGTAGAGGCATGTGAATTTTCAATCACATCGTGTTCACTCTCAGCGCGGTTGGGATAACCGGCTATTCCGCCACGTTGGCGCAGGCCATCGAATTGATCAGCGCGGCCGGTAAGAATTTTGTGAACGTATGATTGATGACCGGTATCAAAGAGAACTACATCTTTTGGAGAATCAAATATCCGGTGGATTGCAATCGTGAGTTCCACAACGCCAAGATTGGGTCCAAGGTGGCCACCAGTCTTTGAAACTTTGGTAATAAGAAATTGACGAATCTCAGCGCTGAGTTCAGTCAGCTGCTCATAGGAGAGCCCTTGAAGATCGGCTGGGCTCTTTATCGTTTCAAGCATCGGCCCAGTCTAGATTAGCCACGCAGTTGGCGCAGCACATACTGCATGATGCCGCCGTGGCGATAATAATCTGCCTCACCCGGTGTATCGATTCTCACCTTTGCTGTGAAGGTGATATCCCCCGCTGTGACGGTGACTTCCTTTGGAACCTGGCCGTTGTTAAGTGCTACCACTCCTGTGATGGCAAAGACCTCATCACCTTTGATACCAAGTGATAGCGCGCTCTGTCCGTTAATAAATTGAAGCGGAAGAACTCCCATGCCAATTAAGTTAGAGCGGTGAATTCTTTCGAAGCTTTCCGCAATTACTGCTCGTACACCAAGTAGCGCTGTTCCTTTTGCCGCCCAGTCACGGGAAGAACCTGATCCATACTCTTTGCCAGCAAGAATTACTAGAGGAACTCCAGCTGCTTGATAGGCAACAGATGCATCATAAATAGTTGATTGCGCGCCATCTGCTAAGAAGTTGCGAGTGAATCCACCTTCGACACCGTCTAGAAGTGTGTTCTTTAGGCGGATATTGGCAAAGGTTCCACGAATCATTACTTCGTGATTTCCACGTCTGGAGCCGTAAGAGTTGAAATCTTTACGCTCCACACCATTGTCTTCCAAATACTTACCGGCAGGTGAATCAGCCTTGATATTTCCAGCAGGTGAAATGTGATCAGTTGTCACAGAATCCCCCAGAATTGCTAAGACTCGTGCTCCTGCTATATCTGTTACTGGTTTTGGCTGCGCTGGCATGCCATCGAAATATGGCGGCTTGCGGACGTAAGTTGATTTCGGATCCCAATCAAATGTCTTTCCAGTTGGAGTATCAAGTGACTTCCAACGATGATCGCCTTCAAAGACAGATGCATAATCCTTGGTAAACATTTCAGAGGAAATTGAAGAGTCAATGACTGATTGAATCTCTGCTTCAGTTGGCCAGATGTCTTTAAGAAGAACTGGCTTCCCCTCTTTATCCATACCCAAGGAATCTTTCTCAAAATCATGGTTCATGGTTCCAGCAAGTGCGTAGGCAACTACCAAAGGTGGTGAAGCTAAGTAATTCATCTTCACATCTGGGCTAATGCGCCCTTCAAAGTTTCTATTTCCGGAAAGCACCGCAGAGACTGCAAGATCGTTCTCATTGACTGCCTTACTGATTTCAATAGGCAGCGGTCCGGAGTTGCCAATACAGGTAACGCATCCGTAGCCAACAAGGTTAAATCCGAGTGCTTCCATGTATTTGGTAAGTCCAGAGCGGTCGTAGTAATCAGTAACAACTTTTGAGCCAGGAGCCAAGGTGGTTTTCACCCATGGTTTAGATGTCAGCCCCTTCTCTACCGCTTTCTTGGCAAGAAGAGCCGCGCCAATCATGACCGAAGGATTAGATGTATTTGTGCACGATGTAATCGATGCAATAACCACATCTCCATTTTTGATTGTTGTGTCGTTAGCCCCCACATGCACTGGATACGCTTCTTTTCCAGTCTTGTCAGTGAAATAGGTTGGAAGAATCTTAGAAAATGCACTCTTTGAGTCGGTAAGTGAGATGCGATCTTGCGGGCGCTTTGGTCCAGCAATTGATGAAACAACAGTTGAAAGATCTAGTTCAATATTTTCGGAAAAGCGCGGTGAAATAGATGGGTCATGCCACATGCCCTGTGCCTTTGCATACTGTTCCACGAGAGCTACTTGCTCATCACTTCGTCCAGTAAGTCGCAAGTAGCGAAGGGTCTCTTCATCGATAGGGAAAATCGCACACGTTGATCCGTATTCGGGCGACATGTTTCCAATTGTGGTGCGGTTGGCCATTGGGACAGAGACCACGCCAGGTCCGTAGAACTCTACGAACTTACCAACTACTCCGTGCTTGCGAAGCATCTCAGTAATGGTTAACGCCATATCTGTAGCAGTTGTGCCCACAGGAAGCTGGCCAGAGAGTTTGAAACCGACAACGCGTGGAATCAACATTGAAACTGGCTGACCAAGAAGGGCCGCTTCTGCTTCGATGCCGCCAACGCCCCAACCGAGAACTCCAAGCCCATTGACCATCGTGGTGTGTGAATCGGTACCAACAACAGTGTCTGGATATGCACGGAGCACGCCATTGATAGTCCGGGTCATGACAACGCGAGCTAGGTACTCAATATTTACTTGGTGAACGATGCCCGTTCCCGGTGGAACTACCTTAAATTCATCAAAGGCGCCTTGGCCCCAACGCAAGAATCGGTAGCGCTCACGATTGCGTTCGTATTCAATATCTGTGTTCTTCTCAAAAGAATCTTTTGTTCCAAAGACATCTGCAATTACAGAGTGATCGATCACCAATTCAGCTGGAGCTAATGGGTTTACCTTGCTTGGGTCTCCACCAAGATCGACAATCGCCTCGCGCATAGTGGCAAGGTCGACTACACAAGGAACGCCTGTGAAGTCCTGCATCACAACGCGTGCTGGGGTAAATTGAATTTCCGTATCTGGCTCGACTGATGGGTCCCACTGTGCCAGCGCCTTGATGTGATCAATGGTGATATTTGCGCCATCTTCAGTGCGTAGTAAATTCTCTAAAAGTATCTTGAGCGAGAAAGGTAAACTCGCGGCGCCTTCAACCGTTGAAATATCAAAGATTTCAAAATCTTTACCGCCGACAGTGAGATTTTTCTTGGTTCCCAATGAATTCTTACTCATCACGCAACTTCCTTCAGTGAATTTATCTTGATATCAAGATACCTTATCGGCAACAAATCTGGCAACACATTCGATGTGATGTGTCATGGGAAAGAGGTCGAAGGCGCGTATTTTTTCTAGCGTGTATCCGAATTCACGCAGATATCCGGTGTCCCGGGCCAGCGCCGCTGGGTCGCACGCCACATAGATGATCGCACGCGGTGCAATCCGTGCACAATTTTGCAGTACTTCTTTTCCAGCACCCTCCCGCGGTGGATCGAGAACAATGACATCTGCCTGTGTAAATCGAGTGATGGCTTTTGCTACATCGGCGGTAATCACGGTGACATTGCTGTTGTCTGCGAAATTACTACTGGCATCGGCAGTGGCAGCTTTACTTCCCTCGACGATATCAACAGCGCCTGCTTCTCCAATGATTGGCAAAATAGCTGCTGCAAATAGTCCGACTCCCCCATAGAGATCTAGCACGTGATCACCGGCTTGGAATTGACCTAGTTCGACAACCACATCACTGAGTACACGAGGGGCATCTTTATGACTTTGCCAAAAAGATTTCTGACTGACATTAAAGACTTTATCTCCCACCTGATAGTGGGCAATTTCGGGACCATCAGAGAGTCGCATCGGTGATTCATCACGAGAGTTTGCGGTGGCGATTGTGCGTTCGCCAGTGTTGGAAATGGAAATCTCTAGCCGTTGATCGCCTTTGACTCCACGTTGGGCAAGCTCTGCAAATTTCATCTCCGGAACAAGAATCCGGCAGTCATCGACTGGGGTTACTTTGTGGCTGCGTGCTTGATAGAAACCTAGGGCGCCACTCTTAGTTGAGTGCGCCGAACACCGAGTTCGCCATCCCAGGGGTGCACTTACCTCTTCTACCTCAACGTCAATTTCCATCTTTGCAATTCTAGAAAACTGTTCTGAGATTACTTCACTCTTGAGATTTCGCTGGCGCGCTGGTGTTATATGTTGGAAATCGCAGCCACCGCAGCCAAGCCTGTGTGCATATCTACACGGTGCTGTTACGCGGTCAGCCGAAGGTGTTATTACTTCAACTACATCAGCTCGGTTAAAACTTGCACCCACACTCGTTACTTCGATCTCAACAGATTCACCTGGAATCGCGTGGCGAACAAAGATCACGGCGCCCTCATGGCGTGCGATGAAGTGGCCGCCATGGGCGACTTTCTCAATCTCGACCCTGATTCGCGCCCCCACCTCGATGGACGCTTTCTTGGGTGGTGACATAGGCCTTAGCGTAGTCGAGATAAATCTGCGCAAGAGTAGTAAGTTAGTCCTGTGCACGTAGTCATCATGGGTTGCGGACGAGTCGGTTCATCTTTGGCGACCGCTCTGGAAGCAGCTGGACACTCAGTAGCCATCATTGATCAATCAAAAGACGCCTTCCGTCGACTCGGTGCTGATTTCAAGGGGCGCACAATTGTTGGTGTTGGCTTTGATCGCGACACTTTGCTGGAAGCGGGAATTGATGGCGCTGATGCATTTGCTGCAGTCAGTAATGGTGATAACTCAAATATTTTAGCTGCCCGCGTTGCCCGCGAGAATTATGGCGTCACTAATGTTGTTGCTCGCATTTATGACCCAGGGCGTGCTGAAATTTATCAGCGCTTAGGTATTCCAACAGTTGCCACAGTTATTTGGGCAAGTGATCAAATCCTTCGTCGAATTTTGCCAGGTGGTGCTCGTTCAGAATGGCGCGATGCCACAGGCACCGTTCAATTACTTGAGGTGCACCCACATCTAAATTGGTACGGTCGTCCGATCTCTGAACTTGAAACAGCCACCGAGTCACGCGTGGCTTTCCTGACCCGTTTAGGTGAAGCACTCATCCCCGATGAGCACACCGTTTTACAAGATGGAGACTTAGTCCACATGACTATTCTCGATACACAATTGGCAATTGCTGAAGCAGTGTTATCGAAAGGCCCAGGTGCCTAAGAAATGAGAATTGCTATTGCAGGTGCCGGAAATGTGGGACGAGCAATTGCTCGCGAACTTCTTGATAATGGCCACCAGGTTCTTCTGATAGACCGCGATCCGAAAGCGTTAAAGATTGATTCCGTGCCTGACGCTGAGTGGTTGATGGCAGATGCTTGTGAGATTGCATCACTTGATAATGCTCAATTGAATAACTGTCAGGTACTAGTTGCCGCTACCGGCGATGACAAGGTCAATCTTGTCGCATCACTTCTTGGCAAGACTGAATACGGAGTTCCCCGAGTTGTCGCTCGAATCAATCACCCAAAGAATGAATGGCTCTTTGATCAATCTTGGGGCGTTGATGTTGCGGTATCTACCCCGCGAATTATTTCCGCACTTGTTGAAGAGGCCGTCAGCGTTGGCGATGTTGTTCGTCTGTTCTCATTTAGAAAGGGTCAGGCAAATCTAGTTGAAATTACGCTGCCAGATTCTTCTATCTGTATTGGAAAAACAATTGAAGAAGTAGAGCTTCCGGAAGATGCATCCCTTGCTGCCATCGTGCGAGATGGACGAGTAATCTCGCCTACGCCAAGTGATCTCTTTATCGCTGGCGATGAATTGCTCTTTGTTGCTTCAGCCCAAGCTGAAGATAAAATCAGAGATTGTTTTATCGCTCGTTCTTAAGGCTTAACTGTGGGAACGCGGCGAATAATGAGCCAAGAACCATATGCGGTAGCGATAAAGAACGGATATCCCATCGCTAGATTGACAGTTCCTAGCAAATTGACATTACCGCTTCTATAAATTGGATACTGCACTGCAATTCGCGTGAAGAACATCGCTACCCAGAGCCAGCTTGCCTGCACATAAGCCCGCTTACGTTCTGGATGATTACGCCATGAGAGGTTTTCGCCCAAAATTGGCCCAAGCATCAGGCCAAGAACCGGCCAACCAACGAGGTTTGCAATCAGATACACGCTTCCATATCCAAGATTGGTCAACAACTTAGGAACATAGAGATCACTTGCATTGCCAGTTCTATTGGCAAACCAGGCACAGATAAGAACGCCAATAAATCCACTCGAAGCGTGCTGAAGAGTATCCCGCCTGGCTAAACGAATCACCGTCAGAAGCGCTGAGATGGAAATTGAAGCTATGAGTGCGCTCTGCAAATCTTTGGTGACATTGAAAATAACCAAGAATATTACTGCCGGAATACCTGAATCAATCAGCCCCTTCTTGCCGCCAAAGGCGGAAATGACCTTATCTCTATCTTCAGCTGAGTTCATTTGATTATCGCTACTCATCACGATCCAGTTGATCCAAATCCACCTTCGCCGCGACCTGAGCCTGGCAGCACATCAACTTCAATAAATTCGGCGCGTTCTACTTTTTGAAAGACCAATTGTGCAATTCGATCGCCTCGCTTAAAACTAACACTTTCTTGAGAATCATGATTAATCAAGATGCATTGAAGTTCTCCGCGAAATCCAGCGTCGACGGTGCCTGGGGCATTGACCATCGTGACTCCATGTTTAATTGCTAAGCCAGAGCGTGGGTGGACCAGTGCAACATAACCATCAGGAAGTGCGATGGAAATTCCAGTAGGCACCAATGCTCGCTCCCCCGGCTGCAAGGTGATGTCAATCCGGGAGACGATATCGGCTCCCGCATCTCCACCTTTGGAGTATTTCGGAAGCGGCAGATCAGGATCTAGTCTTTTAATTAAGACCTGAAAATTACTCATGGATTAATCTCGAATTCAGGATCTACAAAGGCGAAAAGTTGTGGGTTTTTGCGAAGTGCTGCCAAATATTCTGCCGGTGCACTCTCTAAGAAATGCTTCATCGGCACGATGACAAAGAGTGCGGCTGCACGCACTGCAATTTCGCCATCGATTCCCCCTAGTCGCCCAACCGCCTCTGAATACACTTTTCTATTTACTTGGCCCGTGATCCGAGCAGAAATATGCAGAACGGTTCCAATCGGCACAGGCTTTAGAAAATCCGTTTCCAGGCGAGCAGTAACTGCCGGGGCGCGAAGGAGCCACATCAATTTTCCTAGCGCTTCATCGAAGGCAAGTGATAAGAGACCACCGTGTGCCAGACCCGGAGCCCCTTGATGATTTTCCGAGACAGTAAATTCGGCAGTGATATCTGCGCCTTTACCGACATGAGCAACAAGATGTAGTCCGGTGGGGTGAAGTTCACCGCAGCCGAAGCAATGTGCAAAGTGTGAAGGTATCTGGGCACCTGTTGAAGGTGAGAGCGGATGACGCTCTGGAATCACCGAGCCCTCAGGCGGCGTAGTGGATGCAACGCGACTCATGGCGCAAGGTTACTTGATGAAGTAAGAGATAGCCTAGGGCTCATGCTCTTTAAAGAAGTGATACGTCCCCCACTTTGGCTCTTGGCCTTCATCTACTTCATGTTTCTATCTTTAGTCATCGCAGTCTGGGCTGCGCTGGGCAATTTCAGCGCGCTGGTCACCTTCATCGCTCTGACCATTGCACTTCTTGCCATTGCCGTGACGGCAAAGAGTGAAGTCAGAGTTACCCAGGATGAGTTGGTAATCGGGAAAGCTCATATAGGAGTCAAATATCTAGCAGGCGTTGAAATTCTAGATAAGAACGCTATGAGACTGCTGCGCACGCGTGATGCTGATCCTGCCGCCTTCTTGGCAATTAAGTTTTGGATGTCAACAGGTGTGAAGATTACGCTCAAGGATCCGCGTGATCCCACACCTTATTGGCTTGTTAGTTGCAAAAAAGGGAAAGAGCTTAAGAGCACTCTTTACAAATAGCTTTCGCGCCTTCACCTTTTGCTAATTGAGTAATGTGGTGAATGAGGAAACATTTAGAGCATGTGAATTCATCTGTCTGTACTGGCACCACTCGCACGGCAAGTTTTTCACCTGAGAGATCTGCTCCAGGAAGTTCAAGAGTCTCTGCAGCTTCTGCTTCATCAACATCAATCTGTCCTGATTGTGCATCTACTCGCTTTGCTTTGAGTTCTTCCAACGATTCCTCGTGAAGCTCCTCGTCGGTTTTTCTGGGTGTGTCGTAATCTGTTGCCACTGATCTCACCTCGCTTCCATCATCTTTGTGCGAACGATTGGTCCGCTACCTGCGCGAATAGTCGCGCATTACCCGCTATCTAGCCGATACAACCCCCGGCGTGTCGGTTTTATTCCTGGGTAGAGGCGGCGATTTCTTCCGCTTTGGCAATAGCCATCGCTAGCCCGGCATCAACGTAGGCATGAATCGATGTTCCCTCAGGTAGATGTTCTTCACTCAGAATTTCGCCCTGTTCATGGACGGCAGAAACTAGATCGCCTCGGCTATATGGAATTACCGCTGTTATCTCGACACTTGGATGAGGAAGAGATTTTTCGATTGCACGAATAAGTCCCTCCATTCCAAATCCAGAACGGACGGAGAAGGCATAGCTATTGGGTTCTTTTCGCAATATTTCAAGGACAACAGCAGGATCTGCAATATCGACCTTGTTAATAGCGATAATTTCTGGGATGTGTGCCCCACCAATTTCAGTAATAACTTCACGAACAGCGCGAATCTGTTCAAAGGGGTCTGTGTGAGATCCATCTACTACATGCACAATCAGATCTGAGCCTGACACCTCTTCCAGAGTTGATTTAAAGGCATCGATGAGCTGATGCGGCAGATGGCGAACAAAACCGACGGTGTCTGAGAGTGTGTAGATGCGACCTTCCGCGGTTTCGCACTTACGAACCGTGGGATCAAGGGTTGCAAAGAGCGCGTTTTCTACCAACACTCCCGCACCGGTGAGCGCATTAAGAAGTGAAGATTTTCCAGCATTTGTATAACCAGCGATAGCAACCGATGGGATGTTATTTCGCTTGCGCTCTTGTCGCTTTGTGTCGCGAGAAGTTTTCATCTCGGCGATTTCACGTCGAAGCTTGGCCATCTTGTCGCGGATACGTCTGCGATCGGTCTCAATCTTGGTTTCACCGGGACCTCTACCGCCGATACCGGCGCCACCTGCTGCGCGTCCGCCGACCTGACGAGAGAGAGAATCTCCCCATCCACGAAGTCGCGGAAGAAGATAGGCAATCTGGGCTAACTCAACCTGCGCCTTGCCTTCTTTACTCTTTGCATGTTGGGCAAAAATATCAAGGATTAGCGCAACCCGATCAACAACCTTCACCTTAAGTTTCTCTTCTAAGGTGCGAAGCTGCGAAGGTGAAAGTTCGCCGTCGCATACGACAGTGTCGGCCCCTGTGGCGATAACAATTTGTCGTAGCTCAATTAACTTTCCGGAACCGATATAGGTAGATGGATCAGGTTTATCTCGGCGTTGAATGAGTCCTTCCATCACTTCCGAACCAGCAGTTTCTGCAAGTGCTTTGAGCTCAGCTAAGGAATTATCTGCCATCTCAGCAGTGCCTTCGGTCCACACACCAACGAGCACTACCCGTTCAAGTTGTAGTTGACGATATTCGGCATCAGAAATATCTTGAAGTTCTGTGGAGAAGCTTTTTACCCGTCGAAGTGCATTTCGATCGGAAAGTTCCTGCTGTTCATTTTCTTCATACTCGGTCTCATCAGAATCAAAGTCGGCGGCGGCTCGTGCGCTCTCTCGCAGTAGATCTTCGAAAAGTTTGTCGTAACCGTCCTCGGAGGTAGTCATGAATTGAGGTAGGTAGAGATGTCATGTTCGCTGATGAGTTCTGCCGGGCCAATCAGAGTCGCATTTGAATGGTTATCAATATCGACAATGAGCCGACCTCCTGGTGGGAAAATTGTCCATCGAGATGGCAGCGAGATACCTGTCTTCATAGCAGCTGCTAACGCCACTGCGCAGGTACCAGTTCCACAAGATCGTGTCTCACCGCTACCGCGTTCATGCACGCGCATACGTGCTTCTTTATCTGGAAGTAACTGAACAAATTCAACATTGACGCCTTCAGGATAAGAGGATGCAGGTGAGACAAGCGGTGCTACTTCTAGTGAGCCCACTTGCTCGAGATCATCGACGAATACCACTGCATGTGGATTTCCCACATTGATGTTGTATCCGCTCCAGGTATGCCCATTGTGTGTGACCGAGATTTCTTCCATCTCATCTGTCACATGACCCATATTGACCGAGATATCGCCATCACGTGGAACGCGAAGGTGCTTGATTCCAGCCCGGGTATCAATAGCAAAAATGCCTTCAGGCTGATGCTCGTGCGTAACTAGGTACTTGGCCATCACCCGAATTCCATTGCCGCACATCTCCGCAAGTGAGCCATCGGCGTTGTGATAATCCATAAACCACTGCTTGCCATTTTTTAGAATGCGAATAAACCCATCGGCTCCGATGCCAGTCTTACGATTGCAGATTGCGGCTATTTGGTGAGACGAGATCTCGCGTTGATTATCTGGGTCAAAGAGAATGACAAAATCATTCTCAGTTCCGTGACCATATGTGGCAATGATTGATTTCGACATAACGCTATGAGTTTATCTTCTGCATGATGGTTTCAAGGCGAGGTTGATGAGGTGCTATCCATTGAATCCGGGCATCGCGTGAGAACCAGGTCTCTTGCCGGCGTGCATATTGGCGGGTGGAGCGCTTTGTCTCTTCCTTAGCTTCCGCTTCCGTCATCTGTCCGGCGCGCATTGCAATCAGGGCTGAATATCCCAAGGCGCGTTGAGCAGTTGACCCTTGAAGAATTCCTTCTGCAATGAGTGCATCAACTTCTGCGAGGAATCCTTGCTCCCACATTTTCTCCACCCGAAGATCAATCCGCTCTCCAAGATGCTCGCGCTCCATGACTAGGCCAAATTGCAGCGCATCTGGAAATCTCGAGCTATCTTCTCGTGGAAGATTTGCAGTAAATGGCCTTCCAGTAATTTCAATGACTTCTAGAGCACGAATAATCCGACGAGTATTCGCTCGATCAATAGCCAACGCTGCTGCCGGATCTAACTCTTGCAAACGTGTGAAAAGTGAATCTGATCCAAACTCTTCTGCCTCAGACTCCAGTCGTGCTCGCACTTCCGGGTTGGTATCTGGAAAGTTGAGGTCATCTAGAACGGCCTTGATATAGAGCCCGGTTCCGCCAACGATGACCACATGTTGATTCCGAGAATGAATTTCACTGATTCGATCACGCGCCAGCTGTTGATACCAGGCAACAGTGGAATCCTGCTTCACGCTCAGAACATCAAGTAGGTGATGAGGAATACCGCGGCGCTCTGCAACGCTTAGCTTTGCCGTACCAATATCCATACCCGTATATAGCTGCATCGAGTCGGCATTGATAATTTCGGCGCCTATCTGCTCTGCAACATCTAGCGCCATTTCACTCTTACCCGTTGCGGTGGCACCACAAATGACAATTACTTTCACGAAGTACGAACCTTTGGAATTCCTAGCGATGTTGAAGCTGGCGCGGACTTTGCCGCATGGGCATCTCCCCCACGTGTGCGCATTACTGACACTGCGCTTCCGATCAGATAGTGCGCCGATGCTTCGGTAATGTGAACATCAACAAAATCACCGGGGCGGGCATCAGTATCGGCATCGAAGTGCACAAGCCGGAAATCTTCTGATTTTCCGGTCATGCGAGAGCGAGACTCATCTCGTCGACCCTCAACTTCAGAGACCATCACACGATGCGTTGAGCCAATAGATTCTTCATTGACTGAAAGCGAGATTTTCTGTTGGTGCTCATGCAAGCGGGTATATCTCTCTGCCACAATCTCCTGCGGCACTTGGTTTGGCATAACTCCTGCAGGTGTACCAGGACGAATTGAATACTTATATGTATAAGCCGCGGCAAATCGCGCCTGCGTTGTGATATCTAACGTCCCCTGAAAATCTTCTTCACTCTCTCCCGGAAAGCCAACAATGATGTCAGTTGTAATCATCGCTTGCGGAATAGCTGCCCGTACCCGTTCAAGAATTCCGAGATACTTATCAGTGCGATATGACCGGCGCATAGATTGCAAAATGGAATCTGAGCCTGATTGCAACGGCATGTGCAGATGTGGCATGACATTCTCAGTCTGGGCCATCGCCTCAATGACATCATCGGTGAAATCACGAGGATGAGGGGACATGAAACGAACTCGTTCTAGCCCCTGGATCTTGCCAGCATCACGTAAGAGTTTGGCAAAGGCGCCGCGATCACCAAATTCGACACCATAGGCGTTCACATTCTGCCCAAGCAGAGTAATTTCGATGACACCCTGATCGGCCAGCATCTGCATCTCTTTGAGCACATCTGAGGCAGCTCGATCTTTCTCTACTCCGCGAAGTGCGGGAACGATACAGAAGGTGCAGGTGTTATTGCATCCAACGGAGATTGAGACCCACGAAGTGAAGGCCGAGAATCTGCGAGCAGGTAGCGTAGAAGGAAAATGCTCAAGTGATTCCAATATTTCAATCTGAGACTCTTCTTCGATACGAGCACGCTCAAGTAGAAGCGGCAAGGAGCCCACATTATGCGTTCCAAAAACTACATCCACATATGGCGCTTTTTTAAGGATAATCGATTGATCCTTCTGCGCCAAACATCCGCCAACGGCAATCTGCATCGCAGGATTCTTCTTCTTAATCGGTGCCAGGAAGCTTAGATTTCCATAGAGCTTATTATCAGCATTCTCGCGAACCGCACAGGTATTAAAGACCACGATGTCAGCTTGTTCACCGGGAATAACAGGAATATGTCCTGCTTCATCTAGCAGACCAGCGATGCGTTCTGAGTCGTGCACGTTCATCTGACACCCGTAGGTCTCAACCAAATATGTGCGCGACATGGCGCCTATCTTATTTCAGAGTCAGTTAGTGATGCGAATCGGTGCAATACCGCGCGCGATTTGACGCTCGAAGTGAACTTCGCGCTTATCGTTAAATACGGAAGCCGCTTTATATGTCTCATCCATGAAGGCCTGAAGTTCATCACGAGCCTTAATTCCATCACCGGAAAGATCGGTTCTTTCAAATACATTCCAAGCCCGCAGAACGGGAGCAATCACATCATCGAGGTGTTGCTGCAGATCATAGATTCCAGCCAGCGCAATCTGCACAGCTTTTCGTCCAAAGCCCGGCATGTTTGCCCCTGGCATATCAAAGTTTGTTACTACATCTGTAATGGCGCGCATTGCAGCGTTAGGTTCCATATCAAGTGCTGCAGAAAGAGTATTGCGATAGAAAAGCATATGAAGATTCTCATCCAGCGCTATTCGCTGCATCATTCCTTCGGCAATCGAATCCTCTGAAATTTTTCCAGTATTGCGGTGTGAAATACGTGTTGCTAACTCTTGGAAGGAGACGTAAGCAATCGTGTGCAGCATGTCGTTCTCATATGGAGTCTGATATCCGAGTGACATATGAGCCATCCGAAGATCTTCGAGTTCGTATGGGTCAACACCTCGAGTAGCCATGAGGTAGTCACGAATAACAATCGCATGGCGAGCTTCTTCTGCCGTCCAACGTTCGATCCAATTACCCCATGCGCCATCACGGCCCATCGAGATTGAAATCTCGGTGTGGTAACTCGGCAAGTTATCTTCTGTCAGTAAATTGAGTACGAGTGAATCTTGCGCCACCGGAGTCAGGCGAGAATCTTTCGCTTCCCAGGCATCTCCATTAAGTGGACCCGCATAATCGCGTCCTTCAGACCATGGGACATATTCATGTGGGTACCAATTCTTCTGAACTGAAATATGTCGCTCGAGTTCAACTGCAACAATAGGCTCTAGGTCGCGAATTAAGCGAGACTGGATCTTTGCTGACTCTTCACTCATGGGCTAAGAGTAAGGCAGAAGTGCCATTACTTTCGAGTTAAAGATTATCTTTTGCACGTTTTTCTGCCTGTTGGCTTCGCCACTTTGCAATTTCTGCGTGATTTCCGCTGAGTAATATCTCTGGTACCGAGATACCTCGCCATTCTTGTGGCTTGGTAAAGTTTGGATATTCGAGGTAGCCCTCAAATTTATGTGATTCTTCCGACAAAGACTCTGGGTTACCGAGCACTCCTGGTATGAGTCGTGTAATGGCCTCAATCATGACCATCGATGCAACTTCTCCCCCACCTAGAACATAGTCACCAATGGAGATTTCATGAACGCGAATATTGCGATTCTTAAATTCTTGCGTTGAATAATACTGACGCACACGATCATCAATTCCTTCATAGCGTCCGCATGCAAAAACTAGATGGTTTGCAGTTGAGAATTCTTCCGCTGTTTTCTGAGTAAAGCGACGACCTGCTGGGGTGAGGATGATGAGATCTGTATTCTCACTCATCAATGGATCAAGGGTCTTTCCCCAAACTTCCGGCAACATCACCATACCGGCGCCTCCACCGTAGGGGGTGTCATCAACAGTGTTGTGATTATCGGTACTCAGAGCGCGCAGATCATGAACTTCAATCTCAAGTAGACCTGAGCTTTGAGCTTTGCCGAGGAGGGATAGTTTCAGCGGTGATAGATACTCAGGAAATATGGAAATGACATCTATTTTCATCGCACACTTCCATCGATATCAGGTGGAATTACCGTCATTCGCTTAGCATTAATATCGACAACCGGAACCAATTGACGGACAAATGGAATCAGCACTTCGCCATCAGCGCTCTTGATTGCTAAGACATCTTGACCCGGCAAGTTCAAAACATCGGTGACAACTCCGAATTCATCTCCGTCAACGAGATATGCGGTGCAGCCAACAAGTTGTAAGACGTGATAATCATCTTCATCAATTCCGGGCGCTTGGATATCAACTTCGGCATAGAGAAGTTCATTGCGCAGCGCTTCAATCGAATTGCGGTCCTCAATTCCTTGGAAACCAAGGAGAAGAATTCCATTGTGAACGCGGGCAGAAACCACAGTTAATTCACCGTGGCTATCTGTCTCTAAGACTGCACCAATAGCAAAGCGATTTTCAGCTTCGTCAGTGCGAACTTCGATTGTCGCTTCACCTAAAATTCCGTGAGCTCTACCAATGCGGCCCACGTTTAATTTCATGGGTGTAAAAGTTAGCGAACCTCGTCGGTATCGATGAGATCAACACGAACAGTGCGTCCTGCTAGCGCGCTTACGACTGTGCGTAGCGCCTTAGCTGTACGACCGTTACGGCCAATCACCTTGCCGATATCTTCAGGATTAACACGTACTTCGAGAGTTGTTCCTCGACGATGAGTCTTTTCCTTAACATTGACATCGTCAGGGTTATCAACGATTCCCTTTACGAGATGTTCGAGTGCTTCGTCAATCATATTTATTCAGCAGGAGTTTCTGCTACAGCCGCATCTTCTACAACCGCTTCTGGAGCGGGAGTTTCTTCGGCTACAACTTCGACTGGAGTTTCTACTGCAGCTTCAGCTGGAGCTTCTGCAACAACTTCTGCCACTGGCTCTGCCACAATAGGATTTGCCTTTGCAGCTAATTTGTCCTGTGCCTTCTTCTTCAAAGTTGTTGCACCTTCTGCAGGTTCTGCAGCGGCAGCCTTCACAGCTGCTTCATAGGCAACGCTCTTGTGTGGCTTTGGAGCTGCAACACGAAGCGTTCCTTCTGTTCCTGGAAGACCCTTGTGCTTCTGCCAATCTCCGGTCACCTTCAGAAGCGCCTCTACTGCCTCTGATGGTTGTGCACCAACACCAAGCCAGTACAGAGCACGCTCTGAATTAACTTCGATCAGTGATGGTTCTTGACCTGGAACGTAGCGACCAATTTCTTCAATTGAAAGACCGTTACGAGCCTTACGTGAATCTGTAACTACGATGCGGAAATAAGGTGTGCGAATTTTTCCCATGCGCATTAAGCGAATTTTTGTAGACAAAGAACTTGTGCTCCTAAAAAGTGTGCCGAACCAAATTGCTACAGCGGGGTGCGTAACTAAGTGGTCCAACTGTGGATTGGATTGTTACCGGGGTAGAGGGCCCTGTAACAGGTGGCTAATCTTGCCAGGTACGCTCAAAATTAAGAAATCGTCCCATTTTCCAGCGCACGCTTAGCGGGATTTCCGGATTTCGACTTCTTCTTAGCCGGTGGCGCAGTCTTAGACGGCGCTGGAGGAAGACCTGGCATTCCAGCAGGCATCCCAGGCATTGATCCACCGTTTCTCATCTGCTTCATCATCTTCTGCGCAGCGGTGAACTTATCCACCAGTGCATTGACATCAGAGACTTTTCGTCCAGCACCCAAAGCGATTCGAGCGCGACGTGAACCATTAAGAACTTTCAAATCTCGACGTTCCTTGGGAGTCATCGATTGCACTATTGATTTTGTGCGCGTGATCTCAGATTCATCGAAATTCTCAATCTGTTTCTTCATAGCACCCGCACCGGGAAGCATTCCAAGTAGCTTGCCCATCGAGCCCATTTTTGACATGGCCTCTAGTTGTTCTAGGAAATCATCGAGGGTGAAATCTTCTCCCGATAAGAATTTATCCTCTAACTTCTTGGCAGAGTCACCATCGAAAGCTTTCTTCGCTTGTTCGGCCAGCGTGGCAACATCTCCCATACCCAGGATGCGAGAAGCCATACGTTCTGGATAGAAGATATCGAAATCACTGATTTTTTCACCAGTGGATGCAAACATAATCGGGCGACCAGTAAGGGCGGCAATGGACAGTGCTGCTCCACCACGTGCATCACCATCGAGCTTGGTGAGCACAACTCCATCAAAGCCAACGCCATCTTGAAAAGCTTGTGCTGTGCGCACGGCATCTTGGCCAATCATGGAATCGACAACAAAGAGAATTTCATCCGGTGTGACCGCATCACGAATCGCGATTGCTTCATTCATTAGCTCTTGATCCACACCTAGACGTCCAGCGGTATCAACAATGACCATGCTGTGAAGTTTTGATGTGGCAAATGCAATGGCATCTCGTGCAACGGTTACCGGATTGCCCACGCCATTTCCCGGTTCAGGTGCAAATACTGGAACTCCAACAGATTGACCAACTACCTGCAATTGATTTACCGCATTCGGGCGTTGTAAATCTGATGCCACAAGAATTGGGGTCTCACCTTGGTCTTTATAAAACTTTGCTAGCTTTGCAGCCAGAGTCGTTTTACCGGCACCTTGTAAACCAGCCAACATGATGACTGTCGGAGGTTTCTTTGCAAAGCGGATCCGACGTGCTCCCCCACCAAGAATTTGCGTGAGTTCTTGGTTTACGACATCAAAGATTGCCTGTGCTTGATTTGTGCCTGCCTGAAGAGTTGATAGTAACTCCAGTGATTTGCTCTGTACCTGTGCTGTGAAACTCTCCACAACTTCTAGTGCCACATCAGCTTCAAGAAGAGCCTGGCGAATCTCTAGGGTGGTGAGTTCGATATCTTTTTCAGATATTTTGCCTCTTGCACGAAGTGCACCAAATGCACCAGCAAATTTCGATGAGAGCGAATCAAACATAGTGGGGGAACTCTACTTCAGGGCTGCTCGAATTCGAATCGCCACTTCATTGGCACGTTCGGCGCTCAGTGGGCCTCCCCCAATTTCACTCACATAAAGGGTGTCAATGGCTTCGGCACCCAGTGTTGTGACAATGGCAGAGCGAATATCAATATTGCTTCGGGTAATTGCATCACCGATACGAAATAGCAGCGCTGGTTGGTCGTGGCTTCTTACCTCAATAATGGTTGCATCAGTTGCCGCATCCATAAAGGTCTCAACAACAGGTGCGGGAACGGGAATAGTAGGCAGCTGGGCATATGTGTCGATACGTTCTTGGATTCGTGATGCAAGCGAACTCTTATTCTCCAGAGCCCTGGCTAGCTCTTGATGCAACTTCTCTTGCGTTAATGCAGGCGCATGAGGGTCCGGGATAACTATCCATTCCATAACGGCTGCTTGTGCAACAGATTTAGTTCGAGCGGATCTGACATCAAGGCGCATGACGTTGAGCACGCCAGCCACGATAGAGAGTAGACCCGTGCTATCTGGCACAACTATCTCGATGGCATAGACATCACCGCGATCTTCAATGCTGACCGAAAGCACACCCGATTCGGCGCGGGCACGTTGTGCATCCGTGAGTTCAGGTTGCTGAGCAACCGTGTTATCTGTGATCGCCTTCTCCACCCGCTTCACTAGCTCTGCCACAAGCGAGGCTTTCCAATCACTCCATGCAGCCCGCCCGGTTGCTTCTCCATCGGCAATGCTAAGGGCATGTAAGAGTTCAAGAGACTGCAAATCTGGAATTACTTCTGCAACTGAAGTGATAGTTGCCGGATCATCTAGGTCTCTACGCGTGGCTGTTGCTGAAAGTAGTAAGTGATGCTTGACCAATAGCTTTATCGTTGCAATATCATCGGTGGAAAAACCAATGCGTAAGGCAAGTGGCTCGATGAGCCTTTCTCCTCTTTCCGAATGGTCTTCTTCCGTTCCCTTTCCAATGTCATGAAAGAGCGCGCTAAAGAGAAGCAGGTCAGGCCTGTGAACTTTTCGAGTTAGTGCTGCCGCATGAACAGCTGTCTCAACCATATGTCTATCAACGGTATGGCGATGTAAGACATTTCGTTGTGGAAGAGAACGAACAGCTTTCCACTCTGGAATCCAGGCAAAGAGAACTTCTTCCTGATCAAGGGCTTCAAAGACTTGCACCATCGCCGCACCTGCACCGATAAGTGAAATCAGGTTCTCACGAGCATCACGTGGCCAAGGATTTGGAAGGTGACCCAGACCATTTTGCAGCGATTCTGATAAACGCTCAAGTGAGTCCATTGACAATGGAAGTCCTAATTGAGCCGCCGATGCTGCAGCACGTAATCCAATCACCGGATCACCTGCAAAATCTGCGTTGGTATCAATAACTACTTCCTGATTAGAAACGCTGATATCGCGTGAAATTGTTGTCGTGCGCACGCGACGCAAGAATCGTCCAGCGCCATCTTTGCCTTTATGTGCATATCGATACCACGTTGAATCTAGAAGGTAGTCAACCGAACGAGCAGCCTGGGCAACTTCACTCATCAGGGCATCGGCATCGGAATAACCCAATAGCGCTGCCACTTTATCTTGCTCTTGAAAAAACAACTTGTCCTTATCGCGCCCACTGACGGTATGAAGGGCCTCTCTCACGTTTGCGAGAATTGATTCAGCAACACTTATCTTTTCAATCGGAATTAAAATCGTTCCACTTTTATGGATTGCGCGCAGCGCAGTGATATCACGTAATCCACCACGAGCCTCTTTCAGGTCAGGCTCTAGTAGATATGCCAATTCACCAAAACGTTGATGGCGTTCGGTCAGAGAACGCTCTAGTTCAACAAGTCTGCCCTTTGAATTCTTACGCCATTCATCTAACGCATCGATTTGTACGCCGGCAACCAGATCAGCACTTCCACAGACAAGCCTGATATCTAATAGACCAAGAATTACCTTGAGATCATCACTAGCCGCAGCTCGAACCTCCGCGCGGGTGCGGACGGAGTAGTCAACCTTTATCTTTTTATCCCAAATTGGATAAAGAATCTTATTTACTAACTCTCCCAACTGAACTTCAGGCAGGGATCCGTTATGAAGAATGACAATATCTAAATCCGAACCTGGAGATAGTTCGCCGCGGCCGAAACCTCCGACCGCGGCGATAGCTACCTCTTCAATATTGGCGCCACTTTCTTGGAACAGCGATGTGAGAAGAAGATCTCCCTCGTTAGATCTATTTCTTCGCTCTCGTGTTCCCATGGTCCAATCTTAGTTTCCAGTTACTTGGTTTGGACCTCCCTAGATAGCCTCAGGTCCACGCTCTCCTGTTCGAACGCGCACGACCTGTTCTACTGGAGTTGTCCAAACCTTTCCATCACCGATAGATCCTGTTGATGCAGCTTTGACGATGACATCCACGGTTGATGCCGCATCCTTGTCATCTACAAGAACTTCGAGACGGACTTTTGGAACGAGGTCAACGGTGTATTCAGCACCACGATAGACCTCGGTATGACCACGCTGGCGTCCGAAGCCACTGGCTTCAGAGACAGTCATGCCGTTAATGCCTGCTGCTTGCAGAGCATCTTTTACTTCATCTAACTTGAACGGTTTGAGAATTGCGGTAATCAACTTCATAGTGATGCACCTCCACGTGATGAGCTAGCTAGTTCATAAGCAGATTCAGCATGTTCCTTGAGGTCGATGCCTTCGATTTCAACTTCACGTGTGACACGGAAGCCGATAGTTTTTTCGATTGCATATCCGATAATCAGAGTTGCAATGAATGAGTACGCAAGTACTAGACCAACACCTAGTGCTTGCTTGCTTAGCAGCGCAGTTCCACCACCATAGAAGATTCCATCTAGTCCGATGCTATTGACAGCGCTAGCTCCGAATAGACCGATTGCTAGTGAACCCCAGATGCCACCAACAAGGTGAACGCCTACGACATCGAGTGAATCATCGAAGCCGAACTTGTACTTCAGGCTCACTGCAAGTGAGCAGAGGATTCCGGCGATGAAACCGATCACCACTGCAGCCCAAGGAGCAACGAATGCACACGCTGGTGTGATGGCTACAAGACCTGAAACCGCACCTGACGCCGCACCCAATGATGTTGCATGTCCATTGCGAATCTTTTCAACTAAGAGCCAACCGATTACTGCACCCGCAGTTGCGACCTGAGTATTCATAAAGGCAAGTCCTGCGATTCCATTTGCAGCAAGGGAAGATCCAGCATTAAAGCCAAACCAACCAAACCACAGTAAACCTGAGCCAAGCATTACCAGTGGCAATGAGTGTGGACGCATTGATTCTTTACGCCACCCGATGCGCTTTCCAAGAACGATTGCAAGTGCCAAACCTGCAGCGCCGGCATTGATGTGAACGGCAGTTCCACCAGCAAAGTCTTGGACTCCCTTACCTGCGAGATATCCGGTGCTAGTGATTGTGTCGCCAATCTTGTTTCCAAATGCGAAGACCCAGTGAGCCACTGGGAAGTAGACAACTGTTGACCAGATTGCTACAAAGATTGCCCATGAAGTGAATTTTGCACGATCAGCAATGGCACCAGAGATAAGTGCTGGGGTGATGATTGCAAACATTAATTGGAAGGCCGCAAATACGAGAACTGGAATTGGATACACGCCGCCGTTATTGGCGAGCTCATTTACCTGCCCACCAAGGCCGCTGAGTCCGATTCCACCATACCAAGGTGAATCTGATTTATATCCAAAGGCTAATTCGAAACCATAGATAACCCAAAGAACGCTCACGATTCCGATTGTCACCATCGACATCATCATCATGTTAAGAACACTTTTCGTGCGAACCATTCCGCCATAGAAAAATGCCAAGCCTGGAGTCATCAAAAGCACGAGGGCTGTACTTGCCAGCATCCATGCGGTGTCACCGCTGTTAAGAACTACTTCTTCCATATCGAGTCCATTTCCGAATTCCTTCTATCGGAATCCATTACCTACGATTGAGATACTCGTCGTTGAGATGAGGCAAAGATGCCTCCGGCGCATTACAGGAGATGGATTTGCAGGTTAAGGGTGTGTCACAAATACGCCCCAATTGTTACAAGTGGGTTACGCGAGCAAGCCTTCTAGGTACTTCTCGGGGTCAAATGGGGTGAAATCAGTGGCGCCTTCCCCAGTCCCGATGAACTTAATGGGTAGATCCAGAGCGCTTTCGATAGCCAGTGCTACCCCACCGCGCGCACTTCCATCGAGCTTGGTCAGTATCAGTCCGGTGACATCAACAGCTTCACTAAATACTTTTGCCTGCGTAAGACCGTTCTGTCCAGTGGTCGCATCAATAACCAGGAGAACTTCAGAGATCGGTGCAACCTTTCCAACAACTCGCTTTACCTTGCCAAGTTCATCCATGAGCGCACTCTTATTATGAAGTCGTCCAGCAGTATCTATCAGAAGAAAATCAGCACCAACTTCTAATGCACGTTTAGCGCTATCAAAGGCGACCGATGCCGGCTCGGCTCCTTCTTTTCCTGAAATAGTTTCAATACCGATGCGTTGACCCCATGTTGTTAGTTGCTCAACAGCTGCGGCGCGAAAAGTATCGGCTGCTCCAAGGAGTATGGACTTTCCTTGCGAATGTAGATGTGTTGCTAATTTGGCAACCGAGGTGGTTTTTCCCGTTCCATTAACGCCGACAATCACAATGATCTGAAGGCCATCTCCATCGGCTAGCGCACGAGACTTCTCCGAAAATTTACCACGCAGAATCTCTTTAATCGCAGCTTCTGCATCATCTCCGCGCATCTTCTTCGCGGCCGCCAACAATTCTGTGACCAGTGATGGGCCTAAATCTGATGAGAGCAGTTCGGTCTCAATCTCAGACCAATCGAGTGCTGATGCTGTGGAAGTTCCGCGGACCTTGGCCACTAAACGATTAAATAGACCCATCGTTAACCGGCTAGAAGATTACGCGGTTTCAGATTCACGTAAACGCTGTGAAATCACTTCAGTCACGCCATCTCCACGCATTGTCACGCCATAGAGCGCATCGGCTATCTCCATGGTGCGCTTCTGGTGGGTGATGATGATCAACTGTGAACTTTGGCGTAACTCTTCCAAGATTGTTAGCAGACGACCTAAGTTCACATCATCGAGTGCGGCCTCAACCTCATCGAGTACATAGAACGGACTTGGGCGCGCTTTAAAGATAGCAATCAACATAGCGATTGCAGTAAGTGACTTCTCGCCTCCCGATAAAAGTGAGAGACGCTTGACTCGCTTACCTGGCGGACGCGCTTCCACATCGACTCCAGTATTGAGTAAATCATCCGGGTTAGTCAGGAAGAGTCGACCATCGCCACCTGGAAATAGTCGGGCAAAAATATCTTTAAAGTGTTCAGCCACTTCTTCATAAGCCTGCATAAATATGTCTTGCACGCGATCATCAACTTCCTTGATGATATCCAGCAGATCTTTCTTAGTGTTCTTTAGATCTTCTAGCTGCTCAGCAAGAAACTTAAGACGTTCTTCCAGGGCGTTATATTCTTCAAGAGCTAGCGGATTTATCTTGCCCAGCAGTGTGAGCGAACGCTCAGTTGCAGCGAGTCGCTTCTCCTGCTGATCACGGCGGTACGGAATCAGTTCGGTTGCAACAATTTCACCTGACTCAGTTTCGATAAATGTAGGCACATCCTTATCAGGGCCATATTCATTGATCAGAGTTGGAATATCTATTCCCAGTTCCTCAACTGCCTTAATCTCAAGTGCTTCTACTCGCATGCGTTGTTCTGCGCGCGCTATCTCATCACGATGAACACTCGAAGTGAGTTGGTCGAGTTCAGATGTCAGTTCGCGATTTCGTGCGCGCACAGTCAGCGTTTCACCTTCTCGATCAGAACGGTTTGTCTCTAGCCGGGAACGTTCAGTCTGTGCTTTTGCAATAGAACGTTCAATTTTAATGAGAACTTCATAGGCCGCTTCAGCGATTGCTTGAGAAATAATGGCACCTCTAGCTCTGGCTCCACGTCGCGATACCGCGCGTTCAGAGGCATCGCGTTCTGCTTGCGCTGATTCTTCTAGTGCTAACGCGCGCGCTGAGATTGATGTGACTCGCTCTTCAGATGTACGCACAGCTAATCGTGCCTCAACTTCAGTTGTTCGAGCCTGTGAGACAGAGTTGCGAATCTCCTCCACACTTGAGTGATCCGGCTCGGTTATCTCACCATGTTGCTGCATTTGCGTGCGAGCAATAACTAGTTCATTCTCATCACGAGACTTAGCAGAAGTCGCTTCATTGATTGCAACTGTGAGGCGATCTACCTCTGCCCCTGCCGACTTAATGTTCTGGCCTGAAACCGCTAATTGCTCGGTCAGCGCAGCAATACGAGCATCTGATTCATTGAGCTTAGCAACGGCTGAATCAAAAGTAGATTGCCTATTTTCTACCTCAGTCACAGCACTAGAAATCTCAAATTTTAAGCGGTCACTCTTATGGTTGATATCTTCAAGCTTCGCACCCAGGTCGGCAACAAGTGCGGAGATTTCAATGAGTGAACGAGAAGAGGCGGAACCTCCTCGTGCGCGGTGTGATGAAAATACATCACCATCACGAGTAACCACAGTGACTGACTTGTGTTGACGCAAAATGCCTTCGGCTTCAGATGGGTTATCGGCCACAACTGTTGTTGATAGAAGTGATGTTAAGAGTTCAGAAATTTGGTTTGAGCGAACGTGGCCAAGAAGAGAGGTGAGGCCACTAGGGGTAGAAGTCGCAGATTGTTGGCCAGATTCATAGACCAGCACATCTGCTTGCCCGAGATTTTCACGGCGAAGTGTTGTCAGAGCGCTCACTGCAGAAGAAAGATCTTTTACAACTACTGCATCTGCCAGTCCCCCGAGTGCGGCAGCCGTTGCAGCTTCCCATCCTTTATCAATTTCAATGAGAGAAGCGATACTTCCCAGAATCTGCACGCCACGTGAATCGCGTACCAATTCTGCAGCGCCATCGCGCGATTGCGAGGTAATACGAATCGCCTCCAGCTTTGATTCAAGGGCATTTCGCTCACGGTCAGCTGCTCGCTCGGCATCAATGAGTTCTTCGTGAGATTTCTTCGCCGCATCAAGTGCGCTCTTTGCAACCTCAAATTCAGAGTCGAGGCCTTGTTCTCCGGCATCGGCGTTACCGATTTCCATTTCAAATCTAGCGTAATCAACCTTTGCAATATCTAACCGGGATTGTGCTTCCGTGCGTGCAGCTTGAACACGTGAAATTTCCTCTGTGATTGCATCTAGTCGCGCCGCCAGAGATTTGATATGTCCTTCTTGACGCGCTGTGCCTTCACGTTGATCAGCAATTGCGCGCATCGCCGCAGCAATGGTGTCTTCCTCGGACTTGAGCGCTGCCTCGGCAGTACCCAAGAGAGTTGTTGCTTGCGTGAGTGCACTCTGCGCCTGAGCAACTTCTGCGCGAAGTCGAGATTCTTCAACGCGCAGCGCCGCAGCTTCTTGGTCAAGAGCTTGCGGATCGCGCCCAGCATTACGAGCTTCCTCTGCTTCTTCAGCTAAGAATCGTGAACGTTCTTGCGCAAGTGATTGCGTGCCTCTAAATTTTTCACGCAGCGCACTTAATGAATAGAAATTCTCTTGTGCGCTAATTAATAGCGGGCTCTCAAAAGCTGAGGTGGCATCAAGTTCCTCTTCTCGGCGACGAACTCTGTCGAGTTCTGTCTCAACTAGAGAACGGCGTTCGCGTAGGGCATTCTCATCTGCAACTTCTGCATCGAGGGTCTTTGACATTGCAATGTAATCATCTGCCAGCAATCGCAGCTTTGCATCACGGAGGTCTGCCTGGATGGTGGCTGCCTTCTTGGCGACCTCTGCCTGTTTGCCAAGCGGACGAAGTTGACGCCTGAGTTCAACGGTGAGGTCATTAACGCGCGCAAGATTTGCTTGCATGGAGTCAAGCTTGCGAATCGCTTTCTCTTTACGTTTACGATGTTTAAGAACACCGGCAGCTTCTTCAATAAATCCTCGTCGCTCTTCCGGTGTTGCCAACAAAATTGCATCCAGTTGGCCTTGCCCAACGATGACGTGCATTTCACGGCCAATACCGGAATCACTTAATAGCTCTTGAATATCGAGAAGTCGTGATGCTTCACCGTTGATCTGGTATTCACTCTGTCCATTGCGAAAGAGGATGCGAGAAATAGTTACTTCGGTGTATTCAATCGGTAGCGCGCCATCGGTGTTATCGATAGTGACTGCAACTTCAGCGCGACCAAGCGGCGCTCGGCCAGATGTTCCGGCGAAGATAACGTCTTCCATCTTTCCACCACGCAGAGATTTTGCGCCCTGCTCGCCCATCACCCATGTGAGTGCATCAACGACGTTAGATTTTCCAGAGCCGTTAGGTCCGACCACGCAGGTGATCCCGGGTTCGAGTCGAAGAGTGGTGGCAGAGGCAAAGGATTTAAACCCTTTAAGTGTCAGACTCTTCAAATACACGCGGTAAACCTACCGGTGTGTGCGCCTTTGGTATAAAAGCGACTCGGGTCAAGTTGAACTTGAGGGTTTAAGGCTCGAGTAGAGAAAGAATTTCCAAAGCGGTGCGGGCTGCTGATTGTTCTGCCTCGCGCTTACTTTTTCCACTTCCTTCTGCAATCGCAGCACCTGCAACTAGTGCAACTGCAGTAAAACTCTTATCGTGATCTGGACCTGTTTCACTGACTTGATATTCAGGAGATCCCTTGCCTTGCGCGGCTAATAACTCTTGCAGCGCGGTCTTTCCATCAAGTCCGGCGCCTTTCGACATTGCACTATCGAGGGTCTCTTTAATCAATTGGCGAACCACGGTAGTTGATTTTTCAAATCCACATTCAAGATAAATAGCGCCAATTAAGGCTTCTAGTGCATCAGCAAGAAGAGAGTTTTTATCTCTGCCATTTGTGACTTCTTCGCCTTTGCCCAAACGGATATATTTTCCGAGTTCGAGAGTTCGCGCGATATCTGCAAGTGCGCGCATATTGACTATGCCTGAACGCAGTGGAGATAAACGACTTTCATCAAGATCTGGATATTTAACATAGAGCTCTTCGGTGACGATCAGGCCTAAAACAGAGTCACCTAAAAATTCCAGGCGCTCATTGGTCGTTGATATTCCAGTTTCATAAGCAAAGGAACGGTGGGTAAAGGCTAACTCAAGCAGTTCTGGAGAAAGTTCGATCCCTAATTGCTTAAGAAGGTTTGAGTACAGATCAGACCTCTAGAACCTGACGGCGGTTATATGTGCCGCATGTTGGACACGCAACGTGGTTGAGCTTTGGTTGCTGGCACTGTGGGCAAGTTGAAAGAGCCGCTGCAGTTGTCTTCCACATGCTTCGACGGGAACGTGTCTTTGAACGAGACATTTTTCGCTTTGGTACTGGCACGGTAATCTTCCTTAATCTTGATGGCTACTTGATTGCTGCAAATCTAGATCCGCTAGCTGGTGTTGCGATAGGGCTAAGTATCGCCCATATCTGCTTAATTGCCAAAATCCAGGCTTCCAAGACCCGACCAGCGAGCATCGATGACTTCATGGGCATGGTCCTCTGGAAGGGATTCCCACTTTTCCCCGCAATCAGGACATAAGCCCAGGCACTCTTCGGAGCAGAGCGGGTTCACCGGCAGAGTGAGAATAATTGCATCGATGATGGGAATCTCAAGGTTCATGAGGTCCCCCTCCATCTGCAACTCTTCAACATCTTCTAAATCAATATCTTCTTCTACGCGCTTTTTCTTGCGACCTTTTTCATTTGTAGGCTCGTATCGATAAAGCTCTTGAATTTTTCGGTCGATGACAACTTCAACTGGGTCTAAGCAGCGAATACATTCTCCTTGAGCTACCGCATAAATATCAGCGCTGAGAAGAACTCCTTCAGTCACTGACTCAAGCCGGGCGTCAACTTCAATGACATCGCCTTCTGGAACTGCAATCAGCGGCACTCCAATACGCGCATTGGCCGCAATATCAAGTTGATATTCCTTCATCTCTCCGGCACGACGAGCAAGCTCGTAAGTATTGAGCATGAAAGGTTCGGTATTTCTATTCATCTAAATTAGTCCTCTTGATTGCTAGCGATCAGAATTTAGCTGAGATAAAACGTCGTTATCGCCCGCACCTTCAAGTCGTTCGCGTCCGCGAGCCACTGCATCGAGAGTCTTATTAAGAATGACTTCTAGGGTGGCAAGGCGAGCGTCAATATATGCCTCGACCTCACGTCGCTCATCTTCGGCTATTGCGCGAGCATCATCGAGAATTCTCTGGGCTTCATCGCGTGCCGCCTGCACAATTGAAGTTTGCTCAATCATTCGTGAGACATCTTCACGTGTCGTTGCAATCATCGCTTCAGCGCTATTTCGACCCTCATCAATAATTCGATCACGATCTTGCAAGATGGCTTCGGCACTTAAGAAATCAACTGGGAGAAAGTCACGGGCACTCTGCAAAATTTCCAACATCTCCCCACGATGGACAACACAGGAGGCAGAAAGTGGCACACCACGTGCCTCTTCAATCATCGCAATCGCGGTATTAAGTTTCTCTATTGAATCCATTGTCATTCTGATGCTCCTACTCGTGCTTTGAGTGCTTGATGAACATTTTCCGGAACCATGGTTGAAACATCTCCACCAAAGTGAGCAAGCTCCTTGACAATCGATGACGATAAAAATGAATGGGTTGGCGAAGTTGCCATAAACATGGTCTCCACACCCGAAGCTTGGGTGTGCACTTGAGCCATCTGTAACTCATAATCAAAATCTGTGACCGCGCGCAAGCCCTTCACGATTGCCTGCACCTTGTTTGCCTTGCAGTATTCAACGAGGAGTCCGTCCCCAGAGTCAACACGGACATTTTTAAACTTTGCAACGTTTTGCTGAATCATCTGCATCCGCTCTTCAATAGTGAAGAGCGCTGCTTTCTTACGGTTCACAAAGACGGTCACGATTACTTCATCAAATTGATGGCTGGCGCGCTCGATAATATCTAAATGCCCAAAGGTGATGGGATCAAATGACCCGGGACAAACGGCGCGTCTCATAGTGCAAACGCTAGCAATGATTCGAGTTGTTATCCATTTTCCGCATCTTCAGGCGTGGGAGAACCATAGAAAATAGTTGCTTGGCCGTAATTCTTTTCACGTACTTGCTCAAGTCCATCGGGCCAGGAAATCTCACGCACTCTGCTATTTCGCTCTACTGCAATCAGTGCCTGTGGATGTAAGAAGCCACCAGAGACAAGCTGGATCAGAGTTTCAACCACATCAAGGTCATCGAGGTCATAGGGAGGATCTACATATACGAAGTGATATTGCCACTGTGCCTTATCTTGCAAAAATCGATTTACGCCCATGGTGTATAGATGAAACATTCCAGGGCATTGTGCGCTCTTGATATTCTCGTAGTTCTTCTCAATCGCTTGCGCTGCGGGCTCATCTTTTTCCACCGCGTGAACAACTGATGCTCCTCGAGAAAGCGCCTCTAGCGCAATCGCTCCGGTACCAGCGTATAAATCGAGAACATGCAATCCATCAAAATCTCCAAATTCTGAGGCAAGCGTTGAGAAGAGCGCTTCGCGCGCACGATCAGATGTTGGACGTGTGGCAGATGCAACGGCATCGATGTTTCGCCCTTTTGCACGACCGGCAATGATTCTCATAGTTAAGCCTTATCTATAAATTCAGCAGCGGCATCTGCTTGTATCTGGGCAAGTTCAGCTTCAAGAAGTGGATACTCCTTGATATCTCCATCGAGAATTCTAGATGCATCTTCACGGGCCTGCTCAATCATTGATTCATCCCGCAAAACGCGCAGTAATCGCAGATGTGATCGTGAGCCAGATTGACTGGCACCTAATACATCTCCTTCACGTCTTTGCTCTAAGTCAATGCGCGAAAGTTCAAAGCCGTCGGTAGTGCCCGCTACCGCTTCTAACCGCTCACGTGCTGGAGTTTGCGCAAGTGCTGATGTCACAAGCAGACATAGTCCAGGTGAAGTGCCTCGACCCACGCGACCACGCAATTGGTGGAGTTGTGAAACACCGAATCGATCGGCATCCATGATGACCATCACCGTGGCATTGGGAATATCCACACCTACTTCAATAACAGTCGTTGAAATTAGAACATCAATTTCTTTATTGCTAAATGCTTTCATGGTGGCATCTTTAAGTTCGGAGGCCTGCTTTCCATGCAAGGGCGCAACACTAAGTCCTTGTAGGGCACCCCCGGAAAGAAGTGGGCCGAGGTCTTCTACTGATGCCAATGTGGATGAACTTTCTCCCATCAGAAAATCAATATCCGCATCCTCTGATGTGCCGGCTGCGATGCGAGGTGCGACAACGTAGGCCTGATGCCCTTGTGATACTTCTTCGCGAATTCGCTCCCACGCACGTTCCAGGAAGCCAGGTTTTTCTAAGACTGGCACAACATGCGTTGTAATTGGCTGTCGTCCAAGTGGAAGTTCGCGCAGAGTTGATACATCGAGATCTCCGAATACCGTCATGGCAACTGTGCGTGGAATTGGTGTTGCAGTCATGACCAATAAATGTGGTGGCGTAACTGCTTTGCCTTTAAGCGCATCGCGTTGTTCAACACCAAAACGGTGCTGTTCATCGACCACAATTAAACCTAGATCTTTAAACTCAACGCTTTGCCCAAGAAGTGCATGAGTGCCAATCACAATTCCGGCCGCACCTGATGCTGCCTGCGCCAGCGCCTCTTTGCGCGATGCCGCACTCTGTGATCCGGTAATCAGCGTGACATGAGTTGCTTTCTCTGACCCACCTAACATTCCGCCATGGGCTAGAGGACCAAGTAGGGTCTGAATGGTGCGCAGATGTTGCGCAGCTAAGACTTCAGTGGGTGCAAGCAGCGCCGCCTGTCCCCCGTTATCAATGACAGTCAGCATTGCGCGCAGCGCAACAATTGTCTTTCCTGAACCTACTTCACCTTGCAGCAGTCGGTTCATCGGATGCGGCTGCGCTAAATCATTCTCAATCTCTGCCGAAACCGCGCGCTGTCCCGCGGTAAGTTCGAAGGGCAGAGCTGAATCAAATTCTTTTAGGAGTCCATCTGCTGTGACTGCTCGGGCTACCGCATCAAGACCTTTAAGTTCTTTCCGTCGTGCAAGTAGTAACAATTGAAGTAAGAACGCTTCATCGTAGGTGAGTCGCTCTCGTGCCTTCTCTGCGCTATCGAGATCTGCCGGATTGTGTAGTTGTACCAGAGCTTGATGGAGCGTTGGGTATCCATACTTTTCGCGTATTAATTCGGGAAGGAAATCAGGAACGTCATCGAGTGCGCCTATTGCTAATTCAATACATTGAGCAATTTTCCAAGACGGCATCTTTGAACTTGCTGGATACATAGGCAGGTACTTGCCTGCAAAACCTTCCACCGCAGCATCAACGTCATTGCCATCGGCAATCAACTCATAATCTGGATGAGCAAGCTGACGTTTGCCGTTAAAGACTCCCACCTTGCCGGCAAAGAGTCCTTGCTTACCAATCTTTAAATCTTTCTCACGCCATGCTTGGTTAAAGAAGGTGAGCGATAACTTCGCACTTCCATCAGTAACAATGACTTCAAGAATGTTGCCTTTTCTTCCCTGCAGTCGCCGGCTACTGGCGCTAAATACTTCAGCCAGAATAGTTACCTCATCGCCCTCATTAAGCTCAGAAATATCTGAAAGTTCCCCGCGCACTAAATAGCGACGCGGGTAGTGATGAAGTAAATCCCCAACCGTGAGATAGCCGTATAAATCTCGCAATACCTTTGTTGTGCGATCACCCAATACTCCAACTAGTTTCGAGTCCAGGGTTGCCATGGCGACATTCTCTCGCCTCGGTTGCAATCCGCCTTGATTTAAGAGCGTGTGCTTTGAGCATAAATTTCACCGGATTCGCCCAAAGCCGCCCCTCTTGCTACCCTTACGCCCTGTTCGATTACGAGCGTTTAATCTAGAAGGAGAACCACCCATGGCATCTTCATGCGACATCTGTGGCAAGGGACCAAGCTTTGGCAATAACGTTTCACACTCACAGGTGAAGACACGTCGCCGTTGGAATCCAAATATTCAGCGCGTAAAGACTTTAGTAGGCGGATCATCAAAGCGTCAGAACGTTTGCACTTCATGCCTTAAGGCAGGCAAAGTCACCCGTTAAATTCTTTTAATTGAAATGGCTCCAGGAAACTGGGGCCTTTTTCATTTCTATCCCCGAAATTCCAGAACCTGACATAACTCTTCCTACGCGTACTCCGGGTAAGTCTTTACCGGTTGCAAGAAATACATGATCTTCTCCCCCACCTAAGACCCAATCCCACACATCACAGCTGCTATCAATTGCTAGTTTTTGTAGCTCTGCAAACTCTTCTATCTCTTGAAAGAACTCAGTCTCAAAGTGCAGGCACACACCTGATGCCGCAGCCAATTGCTGGGCCTGAATCAGAAGTGAATCACTGATGTCACAAAGTGCGCTTGCCTGAGAAAAATCCAATTCGTAATCAAGTGTGGGAGCAGAAAATTCTGAAATCGCTTTTGTGGCAATTGCTCCTGCAGGTGGCTTCTCTTTCGAGAGCAGTGCAAGACCTGCAGCAGACCAGCCAGTAAGTGAGGAGATAAAGATGTCATCACCAGCGCGGGCGCCACTGCGAAGTATGGGCGCATCACTGCGACCCACTGCTGTCATAGCAATCGTTATCACCGATGAGCGAGCAATATCTCCACCCGCAATCAATGCTCCCGCACGATCTGCCTCAGCTTTCATGCCACGAGCAAGTTGTTCAATCCAAGTTAAATCCTCGGTGCCCGTAAGGGTCACTGCAGCAACTAGGTAATCACAGGTAGCACCCATAGCCAGAACGTCGGCAACATTAGCTGCGGTAATTTTGCGCCCGATATCAAAGGGTGATGACCAGTCGGTTCGAAAATGCACCCCTGCAACAGCAACGTCGGTTGTGATCACTTGACGCTCTGCGCCCTGAACGAGAGCAGCGTCATCGCCAATTCCAACAAGCAGACGGGGGTCAGTGGTTGCAAAAACTTCCTTAAGTACGGAGATCACATCCGCTTCACTAAACCCCATAGCCATAAGCCTATGACATGAGATAACGTTAGGGCGAAGCGAAAGGAACTCAAATGTCTATACAGGCTTATATCTTGATTCAAACTGAGGTAGGCAAGGCCTCATCCGTTGCTAATGCCATCAAGTTAATCCCAGGAGTTTCACTCGCTGAAGGCGTTACTGGTCCATACGATGTCATCATGCGCGCAGAGTCGCCATCGATGGAAGATTTTGGACGCGCAATTCTCTCGAAGGTGCAAGCGGTTCCAGGTATTACTCGCACACTTACTTGTCCAGTAACTAATTAATTACCCAGCACCCCATTGGTGCGCTTTTGCGCGCCCTCTAACAAATGCGTAATAACTTCGGAATATCCGATTCCCGTTGCAGCCCACATCTTTGGAAATACTGAAGTGGCGGTAAATCCAGGCATCGTATTGAGCTCATTAATAATCACTTCACCTTTTTCGCTCAGGAAGAAATCAACTCTGGCAAGGCCAGAACAGCCAAGTCCTAAAAATGCTTTGATTGCAGAGTTACGGATTCTTTCTGCGATTGCGCTATCTATAGGTGCTGGAAGTTCTATCGAGGTTGCACCATCTAAGTACTTTGCTTCAAAGTCATAGAACTCAAATCTAGAATCGATATGAATCATTCCGGCAACCGAGGCTTGCGGAGCACCATCAATTTCTAGGACAGCGCATTCAATCTCAGAGCCAACTATCGCCTTTTCCACCATTGCTTTCGAGTCAAAGCGGTGGGCTTCGGCAACTGCAGCTGGTAACTGGTCGGCGCTCTTTACCTTTGTTGTCCCGCGCGAAGATCCACCACGTGCCGGCTTAACAAATACTGGATAACCCAGACCTGCAATCTCTTTCGTAATAGCAGCCGCGCTAGATTTCCAGGCACCTTCTTTAACGACTATTCCCGGAACAGTTGCAATGTCGTGGGAAGCAAATATTGGCTTGGCAAATGATTTATCCATCGCCACAGCCGATGCAAGAACTCCAGAACCCACATATGGCATATCTGCCATCTCAAGCAGTCCTTGAATAGTTCCATCCTCACCATATGGACCGTGCAAAAGCGGAAAAACGATATCTATCTTCAAATCTTTTCCACCGCTAGAAAATCCGGCAACATCGACAACAACTGCTGGAGCGTTCTGTGGAACAGATGGAAGAACGCCATTAACGATTGCCATGGTGTGATCTTCTGGAATCAAAACCCATGAGCCTTCTTTGGTAATTCCAATCAGAATGGGTTCATAGGCTGTGCGATTAATGGCGGCAAGGACTCCCCCGGCGGAGATACAAGAAATTTCATGCTCGCTACTACGTCCACCACAAATGATTGCTACGCGTTGTGTCATCGGATGAAGTTTTCAGCCTTGGTGGTTATCTCCATCAATCTTTGTAACGCTGCTTCTGGAGTGAGTTTTTCACTCACAATGTCAGCTACTGCTTCAATTACGGGAACTTCGATACCCACGCGATGGGCAATTTCAAGTACGGCACTCGATGATGCAACGCCTTCGACAGTTTTCACCATCTGTGCGCGGGCAGCGCTCATAGAACCTGTGCGACCAATGACTTCACCAAATGTTCTATTGCGCGAAAGTGGCGAGCCGCAACTGGCAACAAGATCTCCCATGCCCGCTAAGCCGGCGGCAGACAATGGATCAGAGCCGTGGGCTGCACATAATCGTGCGACTTCATTTAGCCCGCGGGTAATTAACATCGCTTGGGTATTTTCGCCAAAGCCCATGCCAATCGATAGCCCAACCGCTAGTGCGATAACACTCTTAATGGCGCCAGCAAGTTCGCAGCCCATGACATCAGTTGATGTATAGACACGATAATAGGGAGTGCGAAATAACTCTCTAATCTGATCAGCTAGCACTTGCGACGTTGCCGCAGCAACAGCGCCGGCGGGCTGACGAAGCACAAGTTCATCGGCCAAGTTAGGTCCGGTAATGATTGCAATCTTATGTGCGCCAAGAACGTCTTCAATAACCTCGGTCATACGCATTTGAGTGGCTATTTCAATTCCTTTGAGGGTACTCACAATGGTGCAGTCCGATGGAAAGCGAGCCTTCCAATCTTCCAGCGTTGCCCGGATTTCTTGAGCAGGTATGGCCAGCACATACATCTGCGAGAACGCGAATGCATCATCCAGACTGGTAGTCGCAATGATGTCATCGGGCAGTATGTGGCTACCCAAATACTTCACATTGGTATGAGCGGTGGAGATTTCTGAGATGACAGATTCACTGCGACCCCAAAGGAGTACTTCATTTCCCGCATCACTTAAGACCTGCGCCATGGTTGAACCCCAGGCGCCGGCACCGAAAACAGTTACTTTGCTCATGCTCTCTTCTTCTTAAAGTTACCTATCCGTGGAAGATCTGATGTGTGCGGGTCAAAGATTACTTCAGGTCGCTTCTCACCACGAATATCCTCGAGCAGGACGGTAATTTCTCGCATGATTTTAGCTGTTGCTTCAATCAGCGCCTGGGGGTCCTCGTGCTTTCCTTTCCAAGGCGAGAGATCGACCGGCTTGCCAGCTCTGATGATGATTGTCTTGCGCGGAAAGAGTTTTACTCGCTTGGTGTAATTCGGAACGACAAGTTGAGATCCCCACTGCGCAATCGGGATGACGGGCGTATCTGTTTCTAGCGCAAGTCGCGCGCACCCCGTCTTGGCAATCATGGGCCACATCTGCCCATCTCGGGTAAGAGTTCCTTCCGGATAAACACCGAGCATATGTCCGGACTCCAGCAGAATCTTTGCATGATCGACTGCATTCTTAGCATCGATAGTTTCTCGCTCCACCGGAATCTGACCAGATGCTAAAAGAATCTTGCCAACCACAGGAACTCGAAAAACCCCAACCTTGCCAAGATATCGAGGGGCTCTGCCATTTCGAAAAAGAAAGTGCGTGAAGACTAGGACATCGAGATAAGACATGTGATTGCTTGCGACGATGACTCTGCCATCAGCCGGAATATTCTGCGCACCCTTCCAATCTCGACTCATGAAGAGATTGAAAATTGGGATCAAAATAGCTGCAAAAACTTTGTATGTGAGATTTGTGCCAAGGGGATAACCGCGTGGCGGTTCATAAGAAAGCTTGAACTCTGCCATGTTCGCTATGGTAACGGGGAAAGCAAGAAGGAGCCTTGCTTTCGCAAGACTCCTTCTTGTGAAAAGTGTTAAGAATTAACGTCTCTTAACTGCCTTCTTTGCCGGCTTGCGCTTTGCAGGAGCCTTCTTAGCAACCTTCTTCTTAGCTGCTGGCTTCTTCTTAGCAACCTTCTTCTTAGCTACAGCTTTCTTCGCTGCTGCCTTAGGTGCTGCCTTAACTTCTGGCTTAGGAGCTGGACCAAGTTTGCGATCTCCAGCAATAATTTCCTTGAGTGCCTTTGCAGGAAGGAAACGTGCCTTCTTTGACGCCTTGATCTTGATTGTCTCGCCGGTGAATGGGTTACGACCCATACGTGCCTTGCGATCAACCTTCTTGAACTTACCGAAATCGTTGATCATGACGTCGTTTCCGGCTGACATGTTACGAACGATTGTGTCAAAAACTACATCTACAGCGTGTGCTGCATCTTTCTTGCTGCCGTTGAAGTGTGGGGCCAACGCAGCGATGAACTGGGCCTTATTCATTCAGTTTCCCCTTAATGAGAAGTTTTACGCTTAAATAATTAAGCTTTTGCCTAACTGCGTAAAACATAAACCTATTCATGGGGTGAGAGCGTTATTAACGCGCGCGTGTCGCAACGAATTATTTCCCTAAAAATTGCTTATTTGTGCGTAAAAAACTCTCATTCTTTAATTGAGGGTTTTACACATCCCACTCACCCCTTGGAAAAAAGCATTACTACACGCTCATTTTCACACGTGAAGTGGGTTTAAATCCGTATGGGTAGCGTCTTTGGCTTATATGCCGGGCGCTTTGCTTCAAAAGCGTCGATGGAATCAGTGTGCTTCAACGTTAATCCGATGTCATCTAGCCCCTCCATGAGGCGCCAGCGGGTGTAATCATCGAGTTCAAAGCTCACTGTGATGGCGTTATAGGAAACTGTGCGCGCCTCAAGGTCGACGGTAATTGCAGTGGTTGGCTCGCTCTCGATGGCATCCCAGAGAGCGTCAACGACCGCCTGTGGAACTATGACGGTCAATAATCCGCCTTTGAGGGAGTTGTTTCGGAAGATATCTGCAAAGCGGCTAGAGATCACTACCTTGAAGCCGTAATTCTGCAAAGCCCACACTGCATGCTCGCGTGAGGATCCAGTTCCAAACTCTGGCCCGGCCACAAGCACGGTGCCGCTCTTGAACTCTTGCTTATTAAGTACAAATTCAGGATCTGAGCGCCAAGCTGAGAAGAGACCATCTTCGAAGCCACTACGTGTCACACGCTTTAAATAGACAGCCGGGATGATCTGATCGGTATCAACATTGCTGCGACGTAGCGGAACTCCGGTTCCAGTGTGCTTAATAAACTTATCCATTTTCTTAGCCTCTCTTACAAATCTGCCGGTGATGAAAGTGTGCCGCGAATAGCTGTTGCGGCAGCAACTAATGGGCTGACCAGGTGAGTACGTCCACCTTTTCCTTGTCGCCCTTCAAAGTTTCGATTAGATGTAGATGCCGAACGTTCTCCAACGGCAAGTTGATCTGGGTTCATGCCAAGGCACATGGAGCATCCAGCATTACGCCATTCAGCGCCGGCATCGGTGAAGACTTTATCTAGCCCCTCCGTCATTGCTTGCTGACGTACTCGTTCAGAGCCAGGAACTACCAGCATGCGTAGCGTGGTTGCAATCTTCTTGCCTTCCAAAATTGAAGCAGCAGCGCGTAGATCTTCGATCCTGCCATTGGTGCAAGAGCCCAAGAAAACAGTGTCAATAGCTATCTTCTTCAGTGGTGTTCCAGCCACGAGTCCCATGTATTGCAGAGCGCGTTCGGCAGCTCCACGCTCTTCGGCATCTTTGATTTCTGCCGGGTTTGGTACTGATGCATTCAGCGGTAGCCCTTGTCCTGGGTTAGTACCCCATGTAACAAATGGTTCTAGCTCATCTGCATTGATTGTGATTTCAACATCGAACTTGGCATCAGCATCGGTAAACAAGCTCTGCCAATACTTCTGAGCGCTCTCGAAGTCCTCCGGTGCATGTGGCTTTCCCTTAATGTAATCAAATGTCTTCTGATCTGGTGCGATTAGCCCCGCACGCGCTCCGGCTTCAATGGACATGTTGCAGACCGTCATGCGGCCTTCCATAGACAGTGCTCGGATTGCAGAACCGCGGTATTCAATGATGTATCCCTGGCCGCCGCCGGTACCAATCTGGGCAATAATTGCAAGAATAATATCTTTCGCACTCACGCCAGCTTTGAGTGTTCCCTCGACATTGATAGCCATTGTCTTTGGTCGACGTGATGGCAGCGTCTGTGTTGCAAGAACGTGTTCTACCTCTGAGGTACCAATACCAAATGCGATTGCGCCAAATGCACCATGGGTGGAAGTATGTGAATCTCCACAAACAATAGTCATGCCTGGCTGGGTAATTCCAAGCTGCGGGCCAACAACGTGAACTACACCTTGGTCGGCATCTCCCAGTGAGTGAAGACGGACACCAAATTCTTTCGCATTGCTGCGCAAAGTATCGATCTGCAACTTTGAAACCGGATCAGCAATCGGCTTGAGAATATCTAGCGTTGGCGTGTTGTGATCTTCGGTTGCAATTGTCAGATCGGCACGACGAACTGGCCGACCCGCAAGACGCAGACCATCGAAAGCTTGTGGACTTGTTACTTCATGAATCAGATGCAGATCGATATAGAGCAGATCAGGTTCACCTTCTGCGCTCCGAACGATATGGTCATCCCAAATCTTCTCCGCGAGTGTTTTACCCATAATCTCTGGTGCTCCTCATCTTTGCGTTCACTCAATTGCGTCTCACAGAATGGGATGCTAATATCACTCTGTGGATAAGAAGAATAGCGGAGTCGGCGTCTTAGATAAAGCCGTATACATCCTGGCCACGCTGGAATCAGGGCCTCACTCCTTGGCTGAACTCGTAGCCGCCACTGGAATTGCCCGTCCGACAGCTCATAGGCTCGCCGTTGCCCTGGAATTTCATCATCTTGTATCTCGCGATCTCAATGGTCGCTTCATTATCGGGCCTCGTTCAGGTGAATTAGCAGCTGCAGCCGGTGAAGATCGCTTGATTGCAGTGGCAACTCCGGCACTTGCCGCCCTGCGCGATGCCACCGGAGAATCTGCCCAACTTTATCGTCGCCAAGGAGATATTCGAATCTGTGTTGCGGTAGCAGAGCGTTTATCTGGTCTTCGTGACTCTGTGCCAATCGGTGCATCACTAACTATGCAGGCAGGATCTGCGGCGCAAATATTAATGGCGTGGGAAGATTCAGAGAAGATTCATCGCGGGCTTAAAAATGCTAGATACACAGCAGCACATCTAGCTGCAGATCGCAGACGCGGTTGGGCACAATCTGTTGGCGAACGTGAAGCCGGCGTTGCATCTGTCTCCGCCCCCGTGCGCGGACCAAACGGAAAAGTTATTGCAGCTGTCTCCATTAGCGGCCCCATTGAAAGACTGGGCCGCCAGCCTGGCCGAGTACATGCCGCTGCAGTTGTGGCAACGGCCGAACGGCTAAGCGAACATCTGAAATCAGGTAAGTAGTTAGTTATTAAGTAAATCGAGTTCTTTGAGTACTCGAGAAATAATGTTGAAGTTAAAGCCTTTACGGGCTAAGAGCGATTGAATGCGGCGGACCTGCACATCAGGTGCTAGCCGAGACATAGTGTTGTATTTCTTAAAGCCAAGTTCAAAAGCTGATCGATATTCAGATTCGTCATCGATGCCATCAAGTGCCTCATCAATCTGCTCTTGGGTGACGCCTTTTTGACGAAGCTCCCCCGCAATGATGCGCTTTGAAATCTTCTTATGCTCATGTCGCGAGGTGGCCCAGGCAAGGGCGAATTCGCGATCATTCACTAGGCCGCTTTCTTGCAGACGAAAGATGACAGCATGCGCCACATCATCTTCTACGCCACGGGTTTTAAGATGAGCGAGAAGCTCGCCCTTACTTTTTGCTCGAGTCACAAGTGCGTTAAGCGCAATTGCGTGAGCTACTTCGTAAGGGTCAGAGCCCTCACCTCTCTCAACCTTTGCAAATTGCAGTGAAATTAGAAATCAACCTCTGCTGCAGCTTCATCGATTTCAGCAATGAGCGCTGCATCGACTTCTACGGGCACGAAGCTGGCACGAATCTTTGACTCTATCTCGTTGGCTAGATCTGGGTTATTGATAAGGAATGCACGTGAATTCTCTTTACCTTGACCTAGTTGATCTGCCTCGTATGTGTACCAAGCACCAGACTTCTTCACGATTCCGAGCTCTACGCCCATGTCAATGATTGATCCTTCGCGTGAGATTCCCACACCGTAGATGATGTCAAACTCTGCTTGCTTAAATGGTGGAGCCATCTTGTTCTTCACCACTTTAACGCGAGTACGGTTACCGACAGATTCTGTTCCTTCTTTAAGCGTTTCAATACGGCGGATATCAAGGCGAACTGAAGCGTAGAACTTAAGTGCCTTTCCACCTGTTGTTGTCTCAGGTGAACCGAAGAAGACACCGATTTTTTCGCGAAGCTGATTGATAAAGATTGCAGTGGTCTTTGATTGATGCAGTGCGCCAGTAATCTTTCGCAGCGCTTGTGACATCAGGCGTGCCTGCAAGCCCATATGGGAATCGCCCATCTCGCCTTCAATTTCAGCACGTGGTACCAGGGCTGCAACCGAGTCAACAACTACGAGATCAAGTGCTCCGGAACGAATGAGCATGTCCATGATTTCAAGTGCTTGCTCGCCAGTATCTGGCTGTGAGACAAGGAGCGCATCGATATCAACGCCAAGCTTCTTTGCATACTCAGCATCGAATGCGTGCTCAGCATCGATAAATGCGCAGATGCCGCCAGCTTTCTGGGCATTTGCGATTGCGTGCAAGGTAAGAGTTGTCTTACCGGAAGATTCTGGTCCATAAATTTCAACGATACGACCGCGTGGTAGTCCACCAATTCCGAGTGCGATATCTAGCGCGATCGAACCAGTTGGAATCACTTCGATTACCTGTGCTTGTCGATCTGACATCTTCATTACTGAGCCTTTACCAAATTGACGTTCGATTTGGGCAAGTGCGGTATCTAACGCCTTTTGACGGTCAGATGATTTGTTATCTTCAGGCTTTGATTTTTCAGCAGCCACTGTCTTCTCCTTATATCTCGAACGTTGGCGAGCGCCACCGTTGGTAGTTGGCCCAGAAGGTACGGAATTCTCTGCTACGGCCCGTGGCGTTATAGAGACGCTGTGGGCGAAGGCTGAGCACCGCTCTGGTTGTGCAGGGAAACTATATCCGAACATCTGTTCGAACTGTATTACCAGCCACTGACAAGTAGGGTGTGTCGCATGTTGATCCTGCTTCCCCCGTCCGAAAAGAAGCTTGCGACCACTAAACCCACCCCCGCAATCTCGGTCTATACCGGGGTCCTCTATCAGGCACTGGATTGGCCCACGCTCACACCCGCGGCCAAGAAGCGCGGTGAATCGGTAATCGCCATTATCTCCGCCAAATACGGGGCTATTGGGCCAAGTGATCACATTGAGAGCTACAAGGCCAAGATTGATAACAAGTTGATGCGGCCCAGTGTTGGCGCAGCCCTTGATTCCCGCGAGCGCCAGCTCATTATCGACTGCCGCTCCTCGACCTATAAGAGCGTATGGACAGCTCCACCTGAAATCACGGTGGAGGTAAAGGTTTCAACGGTGGTTAACGGCGTGCGCACGGTGGTGACTCATATGTCTAAAAAGACCCGCGGTGAAATCACGCGCTGGCTGCTGCAATCTCGCGCTACGCCGCAGACTCCGGAAGATCTCTATGCCATCGTCTCTGAGAAATATCCCTGCGCCTTAACACCGGCTGCGGGTCAGCAGCCCTGGGTCTTAGAAGTCATCGCCGTTTAGGGCTTAATACCGGTACTTCTGGGTTTCATTCGGACATTGCTTACACACTGCCCGCCAAATTTCATCGGCTTCCCGTCCGGCAGCTAGTGCTTCATTGACTGTCATAGATGCAAGCTCGCTGATGGCAATATCGTGTGCGAAAGATGGCGCCCAGGATTCACCGAATGAGAGCGTTAAGCGTTCCCGCAGATCTGAAATGCGCATAGCTAAATCTCTTAAAACAATGTGCGATCGACGAGTAACTCTGCCTGCTCACGTGATTGTTTCGGAGTTATTGGTTGCATTACCTGTCCAAGCAGCCAGCGCATGGCAACTCCGGTGCCCGCCTCAGATTTGATTGCCCCATAGATGCATTGCGCAAGGGTGAGATAGAGCGGATTTTCTGAATGAGACATGATTGCGATCAGCATCTGCCCATCGTGTGTTCTCATGGAAGCAAGTGCGGTATCGGCTGAGACTTCACGCGACAAGGTTTCTAGCGCATCGGCTGGGGTGCCAGCGCGCTCGGCCAACTCAACAAGTCGTTCTACTTCGGCAGTTAAGAGGGCAAGTAATACCGCGCTCTTATCTCGGTAGTGGTTATATAAAGTGGCGCGAGATACTTCAGATGCATCGGCAATTTCAATCATGGAAACGTTAGAGATGCCAAACTGGGAAATTAGTTTCTTTGTTCCTTCGAGGATTGCACTCTCGGTACGGCGGTGTATCCCGCCTTGCAATAGGTACTTAGGCTGCGTCGACAACGGAGAGCTTTGCACTTTCACGAGATGCGAGTTCGTGAGTTACCCCGGTCATGACCGAAGAGAGAGTCAGGCCGAGCGCTTCGCAGATTGCATTGAGAAGTTCAGAAGAAGCTTCTTTCTGTCCGCGCTCTACTTCCGACAGATAACCGAGTGAAACGCGTGCTTCCCGCGCGACATCGCGAAGGGTGCGAGATTGATTTGTGCGAGCGTTACGAAGTGTGTGACCCACTGCTTGGCGAAGTAGAACCATGGCAACGCTCCTTTCGAATCTCGTGAGGTACTAAGCGCTAAGGATACGCGCAAAGGTACCGATTGCGCTGGATATAGCGCCTTGGCGCACGCCATCGCGCCCGCCATCCAGGGTAAGCGTCAGGCTTTGATTGATAGGGCCACGAATTGCGATCCAGACTGTTCCTTCGCGCACCCCTTGATAATCCCCGGGGCCGGCTACGCCCGTCGTTGAAATCGCCCAGGTAGTTGCAAACTTATTCTTTGCACCCTCTGCCATTTCAATCGCTACTTCTTCACTGACAACTTTGTATTGATCGATGACTGATTGCCCAACACCAAGTTCGTGCACCTTGACATCAGTTGTGTAGGAAATGATGCCACCAAGAAAAACCGCAGATGCCCCCGGCACTTGGGTAAGTGCGAAACCAAGTCCCCCACCAGTCAGAGATTCAGCAACGGCAAGTGTCTGACCACGGGAAGTTAAGGTTTCAATAATTGATTGCGCTGGAGATTGTGTGGCCATCTATTTAACCTTGCCTTTGCCCGCACTTGTGCGCCAGGCGTTGATGTATTCATAGGCACTGGTGAGTGTCAAAATGATTGCCACTGAGATAAATGCGAACTTAAACCAATCAAGGGAAGCTGGCAGTGGCAGCACGAAGAAGCCCACACCGAAACCCTGGAAGAAAGTCTTTAACTTTCCGCCCTTGCTGGCAGGAATTACACCATCTCGAATGACAAGTAAACGAAATATTGTGATTCCGATTTCACGGGTGAGGATAAGTATCGTCATCCACCACGGAAAGCGGCCAAGGATGGAGAGTGAAATCATCGCCGAGCCAATCAGTGCTTTATCGGCTACTGGATCGAGAAAGGTGCCAAGGGCTGTGATGCGATTCGATTGCCGCGCCCACTTTCCATCAACAAAATCTGTGAGTCCTAAGAAGAAGAATATGGTCCAGGCAATTATTTGATTGCCAGCGTTATCTCCCCCATCAAGAAAGAGAAAGTAGACACCCACCGGAATAAAAAGAATTCGAGTAACTGTCAGCCAATTCGGTGTGATGAATGAAGGAATTCTCATTGTGCCTGCGCCACCAAATCTGCGCCCATCGATTCAATAATCACCGCATCGACATACTCACCGACAGCAAATGAGGTGCCAATAAATGATGTTGTGCCATCTACTTCAGGCCCTTGATGAGCCGCGCGTCCTTCTTGTAGTTCGGCATCTTCAATGAGAACCCGCACATGTTCACCGATGCGAGCTTGTGCGCGCACTGAGACCATTTCATCAGCTAGTGAAGACAGTGACTCTACTCTTTGGCGAATTACTTCATCGGCGACCTTATCCAAAAGATCTATCGCCTCCGTATTATCCTCATCGGAATATCCGAATACTCCCACTGCATCTAGCTTTGCTTCCGTTATAAATTCAGCTAAATCGTTGTAATCGGCTTCGGTCTCACCGGGAAAACCAACGATGAAATTTGATCTGATTCCGGCCTCGGGTGAGAGTGCGCGGATTTGCGTGATCAGGTGTAGGAATTTTTCTGAATCACCAAAACGGCGCATCCGACGTAACACTGTAGGGCTGGTATGTTGGAAAGAGAGATCAAAATACGGCGCAACTTTTTCGGTCTCAATCATCGCTTGCAGCAGTGATGGTCGCATTTCGGCAGGCTGCAGGTAAGAAAGACGAACTCGCTCAACTCTAGGGATTTCGGCAAATTCATGAAGGATCTTCTCCATCAACTTGATATCACCGAGGTCCTTGCCATAACTCGTGGTGTTCTCACTGACCAGAAAGAGTTCACTCACGCCATTATTGGCAAGCCATGTGGCTTCTTGCAGAATCTCAGTCGGCCTACGTGAGATAAATGAGCCTCTGAAATATGGAATTGCACAGAAGGAGCAACGACGATCGCAGCCTGAAGCAATCTTTAGTGGCGCCCAGGGTGCATCTCCTAGCCGCTTACGAAAGAGGGAACCACCAGCGCCGACTGACGATGCAAAACTTTCATCACGCGCAGCTGCGCGTTCAACTGGTGCGATGGGAAGTAGTGCGCGACGATCGCGTGGAACGTGTGGCGTATGTGCATTACCGCTAATAATTGATTGCAAGCGTTCTGAGATATCTTGATAATCATCGAAACCTAGAATTGCATCTGCCTCCGGAAGCGCCTCGGCCAGCTCTTTTCCATAGCGTTCTGCCATGCAACCCACGGCTACAACTACCTTTGTGGTGCCATGACCTTTAAGTGAGTTCGCGGCATAGAGGGCATCGATTGAATCCTTCTTCGCTGATTCAATAAAACCGCAGGTATTAACAACTGCGACCTCTGCAGATTCAACGTCTGCGACCAGGGTCCAGCCATCGGCGGCTAATCTGCCAGCGAGTTCTTCTGAGTCAACATCGTTACGGGCGCACCCCATAGTGACAATAGCTACGGTGCGAGACATGAAGGTGATGTTACAGGGTTATCGGTAAGAAATCTTAATTAGCGAAAGGTGCGACGGATTTCCTGATTCTGTCCGCCGAGCGGGCTCAATAATTTTCCATTATGTGTCACATCTACACCTGCCGGATTACTCAGGTAAATGCTGACCGAGGTGGCACCAGTGTAACTCTTGGTTTCACCTTGAAATATTGAACCTTTAATAACACTCTTGCCATCAACGACCACATTGATAAATGAATTACCTCGCGTGGCTTCTAGTACTAGTGAGACAGATCCGGTTGAAGGCGATGCTGAGGTGGAAACGGTAGGTGCCGGTGTTGGCGTGGCCTCTGGTGTGACTGAGGCAACCGGTGATGGTTTAGCAACAACTTCAGGAGTTGTTACCGAGGATTGATTTGATACTACGATCTGAATAGAACCCGCGACAACCAAGATGGCAACAGAGATAAGCGCCGGTAACTTCCAAGATATTTTTCTGGCCTCACGAGGGATTGTTCCAACATTGTTATCAAGGAGCTGATCGTGAATACCTCTATGTTCTGATGAGTGCTCAGCGTTGTACATCTCGACAAAATAATCTGCGGCTAAACCAAGTCGAAGAGCGATATTTTTAAGGTGTCCTCTTGCGTAGGTGTCGCCACCACAATGTGAAAAATCATTGAGCTCCATTTGCGAGATTAATCCGGCTCGCACACTAATCAGCGCGGCTAACTGATCTTTAGAAATGCCAGCAGCCTCGCGTTGATCGCGTAGTTCGCTGCCTGTGCTCATGAAGGTCCCTCATTAAATGTATTGAGAAGAAGGCAATTGTAATAACTAACTACCCCGGTTGAGAACAGATCTGGGTGGTGAAGATAAGTCTCACCCACAAAAACCACACCAAATTTACCTGCTGTTAATAGTCGCGAAGCGTGGCAAGCACAGAGTCAATCTCATCTTGTTTAACTAAGACGGTTCTGGCCTTGGAGCCTTCAGAGGGTCCTACGATTCCCCTAGATTCCATCAGATCCATCAATCGTCCAGCCTTTGCAAATCCCACTCGCAACTTTCGCTGCAACATAGAAGTTGAACCAAATTGAGTGCTTACTACTAACTCAACAGCTTGAATCAGTATCTCTAAATCATCGCCAATTTCTTTATCAATATTCTTATTTACCTGCGCTACCTGTGTAACGTCATCACGATAACGTGGTGAAAGTTGTTTCTTAACATGGGTTGTCACCGCTTCAATTTCACGCTCTGAAACATAAGCACCTTGAATTCTTATCGCACGACTTGCACCCATTGGGATAAACAGTGCATCACCTTGGCCAATCAATTTTTCAGCTCCAGGACTATCGAGAATAACTCGACTATCGGCGAGTGATGATGTTGCAAAAGATAGACGTGAAGGAACGTTGGCCTTAATAAGACCGGTGACGACATCCACACTTGGGCGTTGTGTAGCTAGCACTAAGTGGATGCCTGCAGATCTTGCCAACTGTGTAATTCGCACTACCGATTCTTCTACTTCGCGAGCAGCGACCATCATGAGGTCTGCTAACTCATCGATGATGACAAGTAAGTACGGGTAGGGCTCAACGATGCGATCTGATCCCGGAGGAGTCACAACTTTTCCAGCACGAACAGCCTTATTGAAATCATCAATATGTCTAAAGCCAAAAGTTGCAAGATCTTCATAACGAAGATCCATTTCACGCACAACCCAGGTGAGCGCGTCCGCTGCCTTCTTCGGATTGGTAATGATTGGAGTAATCAGATGTGGAATACCTTCATAGGCGGTGAGTTCCACGCGCTTTGGATCAATTAAAATCAGGCGCACATCATCAGGTGTAGCACGCATCAAAATCGAGGTGATCATGGCGTTAATCATGGAAGATTTACCCGCACCCGTTGCACCAGCTACTAATAAGTGAGGCATTTTCGCAAGGTTTGCACAGACAAAATTACCTTCAACATCCTTGCCAAGTGCAACCAGCATTGGGTGGTGATCTTGACCGGCAACGCTAGAGCGCATGACATCACCGAGGGCGACAATTTCACGATCAGCGTTAGGAATTTCAATACCTACCGCAGATTTACCCGGAATCGGGGAAAGAATTCGCACTTCGTTGCTTGCAACAGCATAGGAAATATTCTTCGATAAAGCGGTAATTCGTTCGACTTTAACCGCATTCCCCAGCTCAACTTCATAGCGCGTCACAGTCGGCCCACGCATAAAGCCTGTTACCTCAGCATCAATTTCAAATTGTTTAAATACTTCAGTCAGTGAGGCCACAACAACTTCATTAGCTTTGCTCTTCGCCTTTGCAGCAGGTCCTAACTTGAGCAGATCATGTGAAGGCAGCTCATATTTAATATCACTGGTGAGCAAGAGTTGCTCAGGACGTCTATCACTTTTCGGAGCCTCTTTAAGTTGTGCTTCCAACGGAGCTCTGGGAATCTCAACGGTGAACTCTTCATCGAACTCTTCTTCATCAATCTCATCTTCATCCTGATTCCAGGCGACCACAGGAGATTCAAAAGGTGGCGTATCTGAAATCTCAAACTCATCCTTGCTCCGTGATGGCTTTTTAGACCAGAGCCAGATGAAGATGACTTTGAGTTTAATTCCCACCTTTGAAATTGGGGTGGCAGTGATAATGAGAAGCCCAAAGAGAAAGATTGCAATCAGAACTGGATAAGCAAGCAGTGATGTCATCAGAGCAACCAACGGCAACGCTACCCAGTACCCAAGTAAGCCACCGCCTTCTCTGATTGCAGTAGCACCCGTTGCATTAACTGCCCCAAGTGAACCGTTGAGCAGGTGTGCTAAACCTGTTGTGCTCACTAATAGCGTGAGCGTTCCAATAGTGATTCGGCCAGTGACGTGAGCATCGTCAGGTTTTCTAAAGAGTCGCACTGCAAAGTAGAGCAGGACTAGCGGTGCTAAAACACCGATGCGACCAAATGCCCCGTAGAAAAATGAATAGAGATTGCGCCCCACATAGTTATCTGCCTGAAACCAAGTTCCAGCAAATGCTGCCAGTGAAGTTAAAAGAACAAGGAGTGCTGCGCCATCTCGATGATGTGCCGGATCTAAATCTCGCGCACCGCGAGCAACGAATCGAACTGATGCACCTAAAAATTTAGCAAGGTAGTGCCAGAGTATGGCTAAGCCGCGACCAATGGAGCCCAGTGCTGAGCGTGCGGATGTGCTTTTCTTTTTCTTAGCCACACATTCAATCTTAGGTGGAGAGTTTTTTTAGCGAGCGTAGGCGCGCCGCTTAGACCTCGATGACTACTGGAACAATCATCGGGCGCCGGCGATGTTTTTGGCCTACCCATCCCCCAATGGTGCGACGCACAACTTGTGACAACTGATGCGTTCCATTGACGCCCTCTGCAACTGCAGCAGCTAGAGCTTTTTCAATCTGCCCTTTCACCTCATCAAAGAGTGCGATGTCCTCATTAAAGCCACGCGCATGTATGTCAGGTCCAGCAACAATTTTTCCAGTTTGCGATTCGATCACAACAATGACAGAGATGAATCCTTCTTCACCCAGAATCCTGCGATCTTTGAGAGATGATTCGGTGATATCGCCAACGCTGCCACCATCGACATAGACAAAACCACATGGCACAGCGCCAACAACTTCGGCGTGGTGATCAATCAGGTCGATAACAATGCCATTTTCAATAATGAATGCGTTCTCGCGCGGGACACCTGATTCGATTGCGAGCTCTGCATTAGCTTTTAGGTGACGCCATTCGCCATGCACAGGAAGGGCGTACTTAGGCTTGACGATGTTGTAGCAGTAGAGAAGTTCACCCGCTGCTGCGTGACCTGAGACATGCACCATGGCATTCGCTTTATGCACCACTTTAGCGCCCCATCGAGTGAGTTCATTAATAATGCGAAAGACAGAATTCTCATTACCTGGAATCAGTGAGGATGCCAAGATGACGGTATCGCCTTCTCCCACTCTGATCTGGTGATCACCGTTTGCCATCCGGGAAAGTGCTGCCATCGGTTCACCTTGCGAACCTGTGCAGATGAGCACCACGTTATCGTCGTAGTTTTCTAATTCTCGGGCATCAAATAAAATCCCTGAGGGAACGGTGAGGTATCCCATCTCTTGTGCAATCTTCATATTGCGAATCATCGAACGCCCAATAAATGCAACTTTTCTATTGTGAAGAGCTGCCGTATCAATGACCTGCTGCACTCTATGCACGTGCGAACTAAATGAGGCAACAATAACTCGGCGCTTTGTTGATGAAATTACCCGATTAAGCGCTGGCATGATTTCCCGCTCCGATGGCGTAAAGCCAGGAACGTCGGCATTGGTGGAATCAACCAGGAATAGATCTACGCCTTCTTCACCTAAGCGGGCAAATGTTCGCAAATCTGTGATGCGACCATCGAGTGGAAGTTGATCCATTTTAAAATCACCGGTGTGAAGAATTGTTCCAGCACTTGTGTGGATGGCAACGGCAAGTGCGTCCGGAATCGAATGGTTGACCGCAATAAACTCTAATTCAAATGGTCCGACATCTTCGCGCAGTCCTTCTCGAACTTCGCGCATCAGTGGAGAAATTCGATGTTCTTTACATTTAGCGGCGATGAGAGCGATTGTCAGCGGAGAGCCATAGACCGGAATATCACCACGTTCGCGCAGTAAGTATGGAACTGCCCCGATATGGTCTTCATGTCCATGGGTAAGAAAGATTCCAACTACATCAGCAAGGCGATCTCGGATGTAGGAGAAATCAGGCAGGATTAAATCGATTCCGGGTTGATTATCTTCTGGAAAGAGAACTCCGCAATCGATGATCAGTAGCTTTCCATTAGTTTCATAGACGGTCATATTGCGACCGATTTCAGAGATTCCACCAAGGGCGACGATGCGAACTCCCCCAGCCACTAGCTTGCTAGGAGTTCCTAAGTTTGGATGCGGGTGTTGAGTCATACAGTCAAATTATTTTTTCAACGTGATTCCACCAGCAATAAGATCTTTTCGTAATTGTTCGATCTGTGCTTCGGTGGCATCAACGAGTGGCAGACGAGTAGTTCCTCCTGGGAGTCCCATGAGAGACATCGCTGCCTTGGTCAAAATTGCACCTTGTGTGCGGAAGGTTCCAGTAAAGACTGGAAGAAGTTTCTGATGAATTTCAAGTGCGCGTGGTGCATCTCCAGCAAACCAAGCATCGAGCATTGCTTTGAGTTCTAAGCCAGCGGTGTGGCCACAGACAGAGACGAATCCAACTGCTCCAACTGAGAGGAAGGGCAGGTTGAGAATGTCATCACCGGAATAGACCGGAATACCTGAGCGCTTAATCACCCATGATGTGGCTGCGATATTTCCCTTGGCATCTTTGAGGGCAACAATGTTCTTCACGCTTTCAAAGAGTTTGACGATGGTGTCAGATTCGATTTCAACACCGGTGCGACCTGGGATGTCATACATCATGATGGGAAGATCAGTTGCGGCGGCTACTGCGCGAAAGTGCGCTTCGATTCCAGCTTGGGGAGGCTTGTTGTAATAAGGAGTAACCACCAGCAGTGCATCTGCCCCCGCATCTTGGGAACGCTTAGCTTGTTCAACTGTGTAAGCGGTCTCATTATCGCCAGCACCTGAGAGAACACAGATCTTTTCGCCAACGACGCTCTTGACCACTTTGATGATCTCAAGTTTTTCCGAAGACTTTGTGGTGGGAGCTTCACCGGTTGTGCCATTGACTGCAATTCCATCATGTCCGGTATCAACAAGATGTTGTGCCAATGTGGCAACGCCATCCCAATCGATTGCACCATCACTATTGAATGGGGTCACCATTGCGGTGATTAATCGACCAAAAGGAGGCTGGATACTCATCCGCGCATCTTATCGCTTAAGGCGCAATACGACCAGATTTTTCAAAGGCTCCGTATGTCAAAGGCATCAATTTCGCGAACTCGGCTTCCATTTTTTCGGCAACCATCTCGATTTCTCGCTGCGGATAGCTTGGAAAGTGCGAACCTTCACGAGATGTGCGCAGGGATAAAAAGTTCATCAGTGCACGTGCATTCATGGTGACATACATAGATGAATACGTTGCGACCGGCAAAACTACTCGCGCAACTTCGCGGGCAACGCCAGCCTCTAACATCTTCACATATGACTCATAGGCAATGACATATGCATCCTTCATCGCCTTAACTGTTATTTCAAATTGTTCTGGCGTTCCATCTTCAAATGTGTAAGCACCAGTCTTACCAACCTGAATAAGTTTGCGCTCTTTCGAAGGAATATAGAAAACTGGCTTGAGTTCACGGTAGCGACCAGATTCTTCGTTATAGGAAGCGATGCGATGGCGCATAAATTCACGGAAGACGAAGATGGGTGCTGAGACAAAGAAAGTCATCGAGGTGTGCTCGAAAGGTGATCCATGGCGTTCGCGTGCAAGATAGTTAATCAGCCCGGCAGATCGCGCTGGATCTTCACCAATTTCATCAAGTGACTGCTCACCGGCGGTTGATACTCGAGCGGCCCAAATGACATCAGCATCACTTGCACTTGATTTAACAAGCTCTACTGATACATCGTCTCTATAAATTACGGTCTCAGACATGTTCGCACCTTATCTATCTACCCCCCTCCACTTGCTGCATATCTAGGGCAGAATGTCCGCGTGTCCAGAGTGAACCGCACCACCGCATCCCAAAGCTTGAGCGTCTCCCTGACGGTGGGCCTTTATGGAACTGCATTTGGCGCCGCCAGTATCGCCGCGGGGTTCTCAGTTCTGCAGACTTGTTTACTCTCTCTTCTGACTTTCTCTGGCGCATCTCAATTTGCAGTAGTGGGCGTCATGGGCGCAGGTGGAAGCGCCATTGCAGGGATCGCAACGGCTTCACTTCTTGGTGTGAGAAATATGTTGTATGCACTTCGCATGGCACCTCTTCTGAAAGTCTCTGGATTGCGGAAGGTAATTGCAGCGCAAGTAACTATTGATGAATCAACTGGTGTTGCCTTAAGTCAAGAAAAACTAGGGTCTACGGCGATGAAGCAAGGCTTCTGGTTAACCGGCGTTGGTGTCTATATCTTCTGGAACATCTTCACACTATTGGGCGCACTCGGTGCGAAGGCAATGGGAAATCCCTCCGCCTGGGGCCTCGATGCTGCAGTTCCAGCGGCATTCTTAGGACTTGTGTGGCCAAGGCTGACAAATAAATTAGAACGGGCGCTAGCGGTGTGCGCACTTGTCTTGGCAGTCCTTCTTAGTCCGGTACTCAGCGCCGGTATACCAATTATCTCCACCGTCGTACTTGCCGTGATCTTTGGCTGGAAGGTGCGCAGATGAACGCGCTCTGGATAGGTGTTATCGGTTCTAGCATCGCACTCTTTGCCCTGCGGTATTCAGGTTACTTAATCCCTGAGAAATATCTGACAAACCCCCGAATGTTGCGCATTAATACCCTGATACCAGTTGCACTGCTCAGCGCCTTGGTCGGAGTTCAAACAGTGACCGAAAAAGGTATCTGGGTAATTGATCAGCGCCTTGCCGGTGTTGCTGTGGCACTCATTGCACTTCTGCTCAAAGCGCCATACTTCGTTGTAGTGATATCTGCAGCCCTTACTTCCGCGCTTTTGTATCGCTTCTAGATAATTCCCAGCGAAGTTAGCTTTGCCTTCAAATCATTATCTGATGGCTCTGTCATATGTGTGCCATCTGAAAAAACAAGCACTGGAATTGACTGCGCTCCCCCGTTGATCTCACGGACCTTTGCTGCTGCAGACTCATCTACTTCAACATCAATATGGTTGACCTGAACATCGAGCTCTTCTAAAAGTCGCTTGGAACGACGGCAATCTCCACACCAGTCGGCTCCATACATCGTGATATCTACAAGTGCCATGTGAGTTCCCTCTTTCTTACATAAAGTTTTCCAGGCCGAAAGTCAGCCCTGGATGTGTCACAACTTTCCGTACTCCAAGGAGTACCCCTGGCATGAAACCTACTCTGTCTATCGAGTCATGTCGTATTGAAAGTGTTTCACCAATTCCACCGAGTAATACCTCTTGATGGGCAACCAATCCGCGCACACGAACCGAGTGCACTGGAATATCTCCCACAGTGGCACCGCGTGCTCCAGCTAGCGAAGTAGTTGTCGCATCTGGCATCACAGGTAGGCCAGCTTCTTTGCGCGAAGCTGACATAAGTTCAGCTGTGCGACTGGCTGTCCCGGAAGGCGCATCAACTTTATTTGGGTGATGCAGTTCAATGATTTCAGCAGATTCAAAGTACTTAGCTGCCTTGGTTGCAAACTCCATCATGAGTACTGCCCCAATGGCAAAGTTGGGAGCAATTAGTACCCCTGACTTTGAGTTAGCCAGCAGAGACTTAATCTTGGCAATGCGCGCATCATCAAAGCCAGTTGTGCCCACAACCGCATTGATGTTGTGAGAAATCAAAAATTCGAGGTTAGCCATGACTGAATCAGGTGTTGTGAAATCAACCGCAACTACTGCCCCACTTGCAAGAAGTGCGTCGAGTGAATCTCCAAGATCAAGTTGCGCAACGAGTTCGAGATCCTTGGCTTCATTGACAGCCTTTACTACCTCAGAACCCATGCGACCACGCGCACCAATGACTGCAACTTTGATCATCGCTCTAACACCTTTTCAAATTTCGCTTCATTTTTAAATGGACCGACAAGAGCAAGGGTAGGCGTTTTGACCAAGAACTCGCTGGCAATTTCGCGTATGTCTTGAGCGCTCACTCGGTCAATTGAGGTGAGAATGTCATCGAAATCCATCACTTGGCCATACACAATCTCATTCTTGCCGATGCGGCTCATGCGCGAACCAGTATCTTCCTGGCTTAATACCAGGGATCCACGCACAGCGCCTTTGGCGCGATCAATTTCTTCATGAGTCATCCCGTTTTCGGCAACATCACTTAAGACGCTGCGAATAATTTCGACGACTTCCATCGCTTTGGCTGGGTTACATCCGGCATAAAAACCAATGAGGCCAGAGCCAGCAAATTGTTGCGCATATGAGTAGACGGAGTAGGCAAGACCACGTTTTTCGCGAATCTCTTGGAAGAGGCGCGATGACATGCCGCCGCCGAGGGCCGCAGAGAGAACTCCCATCGCAAAGCGACGTTCATCTGCCCTTGCAACAGCTTCCATCCCATAGAACATATGAGCTTGTTCGCTCTTTTTATACATCAGACCAACAGATTGTTGCTTTGAATTCTTAATCGGAATATTGGGGCGAATAACAGGGGCAGCCATGACATCAAGGAAGTTATCGCGCGAAAGGGCTTGCTCAACCATCGCAACCACGCGCTTATGTTTGATATTGCCGGCCACAGCAACAACCAGATCTTGCGGTAAGTACTTCTTCTTATAGTAGTTAAAGACTGCGTTGCGAGACATCGCATTGATTGAATCAATCGTTCCTAGAATTGGGCGCCCGATCGGCGTATCGCCATAATAGGTATCGCTAAAGAGATCGTGCACCAGATCACTGGGATCATCATCGCGCATCGCAATTTCTTCAAGAACTACTTTGCGCTCGGCATCGACATCTAGGGCTGAGACAACGGAGGAAGTGATGAGATCGCTAACCACATCGATTGCCATTGGTAAGTCAGTATCAATTACGCGGGCGTAGAAGCAGGTGTATTCCTTAGAGGTAAAGGCATTCATCTCACCGCCGACTGACTCAATGGATGAAGATATCTCTAACGCTGTTCTACTTGTTGTTCCTTTAAAGAGCAGATGTTCCAGAAAATGAGAAGCACCAGCCGTAGCTGGTGCTTCATCACGAGAACCTACATTGACCCAAATTCCCACAGCAGCGCTGCGTACTGACGGAACTTCTTCCGTAACAATACGCAGGCCACTTGCGTGAACTGAGCGTTTAACTGACATCTACTTATTCAGCAGCTGGAGTCGATCCATCTTCGAGAACTGGAACCAAAGAGAGCTTGCCCTTTGGATCAATCTCGCCGATTTCAACCTGAATCTTGTCGCCAACCTTCATGACCTCTTCTAGGTTTTCAATGCGCTTTCCACCATGCATCTTGCGAATCTGAGATACGTGGAGCAGGCCATCTTTACCTGGCATCAATGAGATGAATGCACCGAATGTTGCAAGCTTCACAACAGTTCCGAGGTATCGCTCTCCCACTTCTGGCATTTGTGGATTAGCAATCGCGTTAATCTGCGCGCGAGCTGCTTCAGCTGAAGGCCCATCGGTGGCACCGATGTAGATAGTTCCATCATCTTCAATCGAGATATCTGCGCCAGTCTCATCTTGAATCTGGTTAATAATCTTGCCCTTAGGCCCGATTACTGCACCGATCTGATCTACTGGAATCTTCACCGAGATGATGCGAGGAGCGTATTGGCTCATCTCATCCGGTGTATCGATTGCTTCATTCATGACATCAAGAATTGCTAAACGCGCTTCCTTTGCCTGATGAAGTGCGCCAGCGAGAACTGAGGCTGGAATTCCATCGAGCTTGGTATCAAGTTGAAGGGCGGTAATAAAGTCCTTCGTTCCGGCAACCTTAAAGTCCATATCTCCGAATGCATCTTCAGCACCGAGAATATCTGTCAGAGCAACGTATTCAATCTTGCCATCAACGTCATCTGAGATAAGACCCATTGCAATACCGGCAACTGGAGCCTTTAGTGGCACACCAGCTTGGAGCATTGACAGCGTTGATGCACAAACTGAACCCATTGATGTGGATCCATTTGAACCAAGTGCTTCAGAGACCTGACGGATTGCGTAAGGGAACTCTTCGCGAGTTGGAAGTACTGGAATAAGTGCGCGCTCTGCAAGTGCTCCGTGGCCGATTTCGCGACGCTTTGGAGTTCCCACACGACCGGTCTCACCAGTTGAATATGGTGGGAAGTTGTAATTGTGCATGTAACGCTTTGATGTCTCAGGGCTCATTGTGTCGAGCTGCTGTTCCATCTTGAGCATATTAAGAGTTGTCACTCCGAGAATCTGAGTCTCTCCTCGTTCGAAGATTGCAGATCCGTGAACGCGAGGAATAACTTCAACTTCTGCAGACAAGGCACGAATATCACGAAGACCGCGGCCATCGATACGGATCTTGTCACGCAATACGCGCTGCCGAACAAGCTTCTTTGTCAGTGAGCGAAACGCTGCTGGAACTTCCTTCTCGCGACCTTCAAAGGCAGCAGAGACAGATTCCTTAGTTGCAGCAGAGATTTCATCAATCTTTGTTTCGCGCTCTTGCTTACCTGCGATTGTCATCGCCTTTGCAAGATCATCTTTTGCAGCCTTTTCAACTGCGGCAAAGACATCATCTTGGTAATCCAAGAAGACTGGGAAATCTGCAGTTGGCTTTGCAGCTACTGCTGCCAGCTTTGACTGCGCTTCGCAGAGAATGCGAATAAATGGCTTAGCTGCATCGAGTCCTTGCGAAACAATTTCTTCCGTAGGTGCTGCTGCGCCACCGGCGATGAGACCGATTGTGCGTGATGTCGCTTCTGCTTCCACCATCATGATTGCTACATCGTCAGCTGTCACGCGACCTGCAACGACCATATCGAAAACGGCGTTCTCAACCTGTGAGTGATTTGGGAATGCAACCCACTGGCCTTCGATAAGTGCAACACGCACTCCACCGATAGGACCTGAAAATGGCAGACCTGCAAGTTGTGTTGACATTGATGCTGCGTTGATAGCAATCACGTCATACATGTGGTCAGGATCGAGTGCCATTACTGTCACAACGATTTGTACTTCGTTACGAAGTCCCTTAATAAATGATGGACGCAATGGGCGATCAATCAGACGGCAGGTAAGAATTGCCTCTTCTGATGGTCGGCCTTCACGACGGAAGAATGATCCTGGGATCTTGCCAATTGCATACATCTTCTCTTCTACATCAACTGTAAGTGGGAAGAAATCGAATTGATCTTTAGGTGTCTTTGATGCTGTTGTTGCCGAGAAGATCATTGTCTGATCATCTAGATACACAGCTGCAGCTCCTGCTGCTTGCTTTGCGAGGCGTCCGGTTTCGAACTTGATCTCGCGCTTTCCGTACTTTCCGTTATCGATAACGGCTATTGCTGTCTTTACGTCTTGACCCTCCATGGGTCCTCCTTTGATTCGTTTGTTGCATATTCCAAGGTGCATGAGCACAGCTTGGAAGCGGTAACTACTCGCAAGGCGAAACGAATGAATCTTCGATCGAAGTTCACAGATGCAAACATCTGGAAACCACTACCGAGGACCATTAGTCCCCCGGCGGGTAGTTCTTACTTAATTAGCGACGGATTCCGAGTTTCTCGAGAATTCCACGGTAACGATTGATATCTGTCTTTGCGAGGTACTGCAAGATGCGACGACGCTGACCTACGAGCAACAACAGACCACGACGGTTGTGGTGATCATGTGGGTTGGTCTTAAGGTGAGTCGTAATGTCATCGATGCGACGTGACAATAAAGCGATCTGAGCTTCAGGGCTTCCTGTATCAGTAGCTGATGAGCCGTACTTCGCAATGATTTCTTTCTTTACTTCTGGTGTTAGTGCCATTGGTTGCTGTATTCCTTTTCATGTTAAGTACATCAGTACTGTTCAAGAGGCTTCCCGGTTTGAATCACGGGAAATCACTTTCTCGTTGGACAGGTCAAAGTTTACCTGTGGGGTGTGGATAAGTGAAATTGAGGCTGAATTGCCCTTATTTCTCGGTTAATTCGCGTGCTTTATCGCAATCTTTCTTCATCTGGACCAATAGCTCTTCCAAGCTATCGAATTTCAGAGTGGGGCGTAGATACCAACCGAATTCAATCGATGCATTCTTGTCATAGAGCTCTAGCCCCTCTTGATCAAGTGCATACGCTTCAACTTGTCTGGCGCGTTCCCCTGCAAATGTTGGATTGGTACCAATCGAAATTGCCGCTGGCCAGAAATTAATTCCCACGGTCAACCACCCGGCATAGACACCATCGGCAGGAATAGTCTGTCCCTCTATATTTCCTAAATTAGCTGTGGGATAACCGATTTCCCGGCCGCGCTTTTCACCATGCACCACCACGCCATCTAGTCGATGAGGTCGCGATAGAAGCGTGCGCGCTTCTTCAACTTTTCCTTCAATTACTAGCGTGCGAATGCGCGAAGATGAGATGACCTCGGTATCTGCTTTCAGCTCCTGCACATCAACTGTGAAATTATGTGTGCGGCCCTCTGCGATAAGTGAATCAACATTTCCAGCTGCTTTGTGACCATAAGTGAAGTTCTTGCCCACCACCACGGTGCTGGCATGCAGTTGGCCTACCAAGACATTGGCTACAAAATCTTCGGGAGACATTGCAGCAAACTTCTCATTGAACTTCATTACCGCGACCTGATCAGCGTTGTGAATCTTTAAGAGTTCCACCCGATCTGCCAGGGTTGTCAGAGAAGTGGGCACCTTCGTAGGGGCATAAACAGTTGTTGGATGTGGATCAAAGGTCAGGGCAACGATTGGTCGTCCAGCTGCAATCTCTTTTGCGCGATTAAGCAGTTGTTGATGTCCCTTATGTACCCCATCGAATACCCCAATGAGTACAACGTTAGTCTCGGACATATTCCAATCTTGCCTTACCTAGTTCGCTGCCGCAAAGACAGCGATGGGTTTTGCATGTATTCCATCATCTTTGAGCAGTGCGATGAGTCGATTATCTGGTGACATCGCAGCAGTAATAGAGGTGGCGCCATTTTCCGACAGGGGCCTGCCAAAAGATAACTCTGTGACTTCTTCCAGAGTGAGCTCGCGCACCGAAAAAGTAACCCGGGCCACATCGGCAAGCTTTAGTGGTGTGAACTTCTGATCTTTAAGGTCTTGAAAAGAGACTGCATCTTTTTCACTAAAGCCAGCAACTCGCGTGCGGCGCAAGGCGCTTAGGTGTCCCCCAACTTTTAACGCCTCCCCTAAGTCGCGGGCAATGGCGCGAATAAATGTTCCAGCTGAGCAGGTCACTTCAATATCAACTTCAGTTGTGGCAGCTAAATGGCGAATTGCCAGAATATCTAGTTGCGAGATTGTTATTTGGCGCGACCCCAGTTCAAACTTCTCACCAGCTCGCACACGATCATAAGCACGCTCTCCGCCAACTTTTACGGCCGAGACAGATGATGGGCGTTGGGCGATGGTGCCAACCATAGTTTTTAACACTCTTGCAATCTCGCCATCAGTAACATCTGCTGCATGGGTAGTTGCAATCACTTCGCCTTCTTTATCATCGGTCACAGTTGATGCGCCAAGAACAATTGTTGCAACGTATGACTTGTCGCCATCGGTGATGTATTGCAAAAGGCGTGTGCCATTTCCGAAACCTAGGACTAATACTCCTGTAGCCATCGGATCAAGTGTTCCGGCATGGCCCACTTTGCGTGTGCCCAGTGCTTTTCGCCCCACTGCTACGACATCATGACTGGTCATTCCCCCAGCTTTATCTACAACCAGGAATCCATCTGTCATTAGTTATCAAATTTGTTTTCTACGACGCGTGGGACTTTATAGGCATCTTCCATCACTGGCTTTGCATTCTCGCGCGCTTTCGCAACTTCAGCATCAAGTTGGTGAACTCGCTCTAAAAGTGAGTCAAGTGCTTGGGCAGATTCTGGAAGTCCATCAAGAATGAACTCAAGTGATGGCGTAATGCGGGTACCTAAATCTTTTCCCACAGCGCTGCGGATCACACCTTTTGCTGATTCGAGTGCGGCGGCGGTTGCAGCGCGCTCATCATCTCCACCAAGGACGGTATAGAAGATAGAGGCGTTCTGGAGATCTCCGGTCACCCGCGCATCGGTAACAGTGACAAAGCCAAGACGCGGATCTTTAATCTTTGTCTCAAGCAGCTGTGCCACTACTACCTTGATGCGGTCTGCAACCTTCTGGCTGCGGTGTGAATTTCCCATTTCTTTTCGAAGCGTTATGCGCGCTTCTTCTCACGCATCTCAAAGACCTGAATGATGTCTCCCACTTGAAGGTCAGCACCCTTGCCTACCCCGATACCGCATTCAAAGCCCTCACGGACTTCAGTGGCATCATCTTTAAATCGCTTGAGCGATTCGATAGTGACCTCTTCGGCAATGACTGCTCCGCCACGTATGACACGTGCCTTTGCATTTCGGCGAATGATTCCATCGCTGACGACCGAACCGGCAATAGTTCCAACCTTTGAAGATTTAAAGAGATCGCGTACTTCAGCGCTGCCAAGTATGACCTCTTCAAACTCTGGCTTAAGGAGTCCCTTAAGTGAGAGTTCAATCTCTTCGATTGCGTTATAGATAACTGAGTAGAAACGGACTTCGACGCCTTCTTGATCAGCATAGATAGCAGTCTGTGGCTCTGGCTTAACGTTAAAGCCGATAACAACTGCAGTTGAGGCAGATGCAAGAGTGATATCGCTCTTAGTAATTGCGCCAACACCGCGGTGAATAACTCGTAGATCTACTTCAGCGCCAACATCGAGCTGCATCAGTGCATCTTCGAGTGCTTCCACCGAACCAGAAACGTCACCCTTAAGGATGAGGTTAAGAGTTGAAATCTTGGATTGCTCCATGAAGTCTTCAAGTGAGACCTTCTTGCGCGCCTTCGCCAATTGCGCGTTGCGCTCTGCAGCTTGACGCTTTTCAGCAATCTGACGAGATGTGCGGTCATCTTCGGCAACCAGGAATGTATCCCCAGCATTAGGAACGGATGTGAATCCGAGAACCTGCACTGGACGTGATGGTCCTGCCTCTTCAACCGTATTTCCATCTTCATCGTGCATAGCGCGCACGCGACCAAATGATCCTCCGGCAACGATGGCATCTCCGACTTTGAGTGTTCCGCGCTGCACAAGAACAGTGGCAACTGGTCCACGACCACGGTCGAGGTGAGCTTCAATGGCAACACCGCGAGCGACATCTAGTGCCACCGCGCGCAGATCAATAGCAGCATCTGCTGTGAGCAAGATTGAATCAATGAGTTCATTGACTCCGACACCTGATTTAGCAGAGACGTTTACGAAGATTGTGTCTCCGCCGTACTCCTCGGCAATCAAGTTGTACTCAGTAAGTTGCTGGCGGACCTTATCTGGGTTGGCGCCTTCCTTATCAATCTTGTTCACTGCCACCACGATTGGCACATCAGCTGCCTGTGCGTGGTTAAGTGCTTCAATCGTCTGAGGCATGATGCCGTCATCTGCTGCAACTACCAGCACTGCAATATCAGTGACTTTGGCACCACGTGCACGCATAGCGGTAAAGGCTTCGTGACCTGGTGTATCAATAAATGTAATCGCACGATTGACGCCATCGTGATCATGGTGAATTTGGTAGGCACCGATGTGCTGGGTGATGCCACCAGCTTCGCCCTTAATCACTTCAGTCTTACGAACTGCATCAAGGAGTGATGTCTTACCGTGATCCACGTGTCCCATAACAGTGACAACTGGTGGGCGAGCAGTGAGATTTTCCTCGTCGTAGTCGCTCATTTCGGCAGCGAGATCGATATCAAATCCCTGTAAGAGCTCACGATCTTCTTCCTCAGGCGAAACAACTTCGATGACATATCCAAGTTGGGCACCGAGAATTTCAAATGTGTCGGCATCAACAGATTGCGTTGCAGTCACCATTTCACCTAGGTGGAATAGCGCTGATACCAACGCTGCTGGATCTGCATTGATCTTCTCTGCAAAATCTGCAAGTGATGAGCCACGGCGCATGCGAATCTTTGTCTTGCCATCACCGTGAGGAATAACTGCTCCACCTAATTGTGGAGCTTGCATATTGTCGAATTCTTCGCGCAGCGCCTTACGTGACTTCTGCTTACGCTTTGAAGATTTACTTGCATTCTTTCCAAATGCACCTGCAGTTCCGCCACGACCTGGACCGCGATTAGGAGCACCGCCGCCTGGACGTTGTGGACCACCAGGTGCGCCACCTGCTGGAGCATTCCCTTGTGAACGATATGGACCTGATGAAGTTGGTGCGCCGCCTGTACGTGGTGGATAGTTTCCAGTTCCAGTTCCAGTACCAGCACCTGGCGGACGTGCACCACCAGGACGTGCTGCAAAACCTGGACGAACAGAACCGGGACGAGCACCTGCCATACCGGCACGTGGTGCACCCGTTGAACCTGCTGGTCTTTGAGGTGGGCGAGGAACGCTGCCACCTGTTGAAAATGGATTGTTACCAGGACGCGGTGGACGTGGAACTGCTGCCCCTGATGAAAATGGATTATTTCCTGGACGTGGTGCACCAGGTGTAGCGGGTGTAGTCGGTGCCACAGGTGCGTGAGCTTCTGCAGCTGCAGCACTCTTTGCTTCTTCGTGGGCAGTTGCGGCAGCATCACGTGATGCTTTCAGGGCGGCAAGATCTACGCCGAGTTCGGCAGCTAACTCTGCTGCAAGTTCTGGATTTACTTCAGCAGTTTTCTTGGAGGCGGCAGTTTTCTTCGCCGCAGCCTTTTTAACGGGCTTCTTCTCTTCGGCAGGCTTAGCATCTGGGTATAGCGCAACTAACTTGCGCACAACCGGTGCTTCCACTGTTGATGATGCTGATCGGACGAATTCGCCCATTTCTTGGAGCTTTGCAAGGACTTCCTTGCTCTCCATACCGAGCTGCTTTGCTAACTCGTGTACGCGGACCTTTGACACATTTCTCCTGTCTTGGCCCGCATTAAAATTTGTGGGATGCGAGCCCTAGTTGTTCGACCTCATGATGTAAACGAGCTCATTTGAGTTTCATATCTTTCGCATCCATTTCAGTAATTGCACTCACGCGTTTGCGCTTATGCGATGGCCCCAGTCTAGCGAATGAGGTCAGAAATCCCTATTTCACGCGGGAGTATCGGGGTGAATATCTATTCGCCAGCCGGTAAGTCGTGCGGCAAGACGGGCATTTTGTCCATCTTTTCCGATGGCCAGCGATAGTTGGTAATCCGGAACAATGACTTTTGCAGAACGAATTGATTCATCGACGATAGTCACACTCGTTACTTTGGCTGGAGCAAGTGCGTGAGCCACAAACTTAACTGGATCTTCATCCCAATCGACGATATCAATCTTCTCGCCGTGTAGCTCATTCATGACAGCTTGTGCACGAGAACCCATTGGGCCAATCAGTGAACCTTTTGATGAAACTCCAGCGCGGTGAGAGCGCACGGCAATCTTTGTGCGATGTCCGGCCTCTCGCGCAACCGCCATAATCTCAACGATGCGATCTTGTATCTCCGGAACTTCTAGTGCAAATAACTGTTTGACCAGTGCTGGGTGGCTTCTGGATAACATGATTTCTGGACCCTTAAGTCCTTGCTTTACCTCAACTACAAAACATTTGATGCGATCGCCATGATTGAAGACTTCCCCAGGAACTTGCTCTTGCGGCGGAATGCGACCTTCTGTTCGACCCAGGTTAACGTTGATCATCTTAGGATCGCGCCCCTGTTGCACAATTCCGGAGATTACATCACCGACGGAGGCAGTGAACTCACCAACGATTTCAGCATCGTTAGTTGCACGCATCTGAAGTTTAATTACTTGGCGTGCAGTGGAAGTGGCAGTGCGATCAAAGCCCTCTACCTCAAGCACATTCTCGGCAACGCGCTCTCCTAGTTCATTGAACTCTGGAACAAATATCGCAATGTCTCCAGTTTCGCGATCAAGTTGCACGCGCGCATAACGGTTCGGCTCTAGCGTCTCAGAATAAGCGGTGAGTACTCCAGCTTCAATTGCCTGAATCAATTGTTCTAGCGGCATACCTTTGGCATCGGTGAGTTGCTTGAGCGCCTCAATATCAACGCCCATTACTTGTCACTATCTTTCCGGTTAAATTCAATTTCAACCGTTGCGCGCTTAATATCAGCTAGCGCTATGACAACTTCTTTTACTTCCTTCTTCTCGGTCACCGAAAGCGTGAGCTCAGTTTCAGTATTTGCAGAGATTCGGCCAGTAACGACCTCACCATCAATGCGCACAACCTTGAGCAATCTATCTACGTTCTTGGCAAAGTGACGTGGCTTAGTTAGCGGGCGATCAACACCCGGAGAAGTGACCTCCAACGTGAATGGCGCTTCTCCCATAAAGGCGGCTTCATCGAGAAGTTCTGAAATGGCGCGCGAAACGGCGGTGACTTGATCCATATTTAAGGAACTTTGGCCATCAACGATGCAGGTAACAATGCGATGTTTGCCGGGTGATACAAGTAAGACTTCTTCAAGGAAGAATCCTTGAGCTTCAACTGCAGGTGTAACCAGTTGCGCTATTTGATCTGTGATTGCCATTTCTAGCCCTTCATATTTAATTGTTCTTAAGTTGTGGGTACTGCCTTACTTGAACAGGTCAAATAATACCCTGACAATCAAGACAAAGGTAACCACGAGATAAAACTTGCGGACGAACTCAGAGCCCTTATTTATTGCCACATGCGAACCTAGAAAACCGCCGGCAAGATTGACAATACCCAGTGCTATTCCGACCTTCCACATAATGGAGGCGTTAAATCCAATTACCAAGATTGAGGCTAAGTTAGTTGCAACATTGACTACCTTTGCAATGGCAGATGCACCCACAAATGCGAATCCGAACCCTGCGACTAGAACAATCATCAGGAGAGTTCCAGTTCCTGGGCCAATGAGCCCATCATAGAAACCGATGATAAAACCGGCAGAGATTGCAATCTGCATCCGGCGGAGATGGGAATGCTTAAAGATCTCAATCTTTCCTAAATCTGGATGAATCAGGGTGTAGATAAATACTGCAACGAGCATTACGACGATGCCAGCTTTCAATTGCGTTGTAGAAATCTGAGTAGCAAGTAAAGACCCTAGCCCCGACCCAATAAATGCTGGCAGAACCATGGCGATGAGTAATTTCGGATCAGTCTTGATATTGCGCCGGTAATTCAGCGCTGCCGCCGATGTTCCCCATATCGCGCCAGCCTTACTCGTTCCAACGACTTCAATAACTTCTTTTTGTGGAAATGAAATCAACATCGCGGGTAATTGAATGAGTCCGCCGCCGCCAGCGATGGCATCAATGAATCCGGCAGAAAATCCTGCGCAGAGAATAAGCGTCAGAGTAAGAGCCGAGATATCTTCAAACATTAACTCAAAGTAGGTAGCAGAGCAGCGATGGAATCTACAGCTGATGCCACCGCGGTCTCTGATATATCTCCCGTCTTGCGCACCCGAATTTCAACGTTCCCATTTTCAAGTGCCTTACCCACCACAACAATGACTGGAATTCCAATCAGTTCAGCATCTTTAAACTTAACCCCTGGGCTAGTGCCACGTCGATCATCTAGCATCACAGATATTCCGCGCGCCTCTAGCTCGGCGCCAATCTTCTCGGCGGTCTCAAAAATATTATCCTCTTTGCCTGTGGCAACAACGTGGACTTTGGCAGGTGCAACTTCTACCGGCCAAGAAAGTCCGATCTCGTCATAACTCTGTTCGGCAATGGCAGCAACTGCGCGCGAGACACCAATTCCATAGGAACCCATGGTGACAACTTGTGATTTTCCATTTTGGTCGAGCACAGTGAGGTTAAGTGCCTGCGCATATTTGCGACCTAGCTGGAAGATATGACCAATTTCAATAGCGCGATCAATTACAACTGGAGCTGTGCACTTAGGACATGCATCTCCTTGACGAATCTGCGCTGCTTCCACGTAATGATCAACAGCGAAGTCGCGACCATTGACCACATTACGTGCATGCTTATCTTTGGCATTGGCACCTGTTACCCATGCTGTGCCAGGAGCAATGCGTGGATCGGCATAGACAGTGATGCCATTCTTCTTTGCATCTTGCGGTCCGATGTAACCCTTCACAAGTCCTGGAAACTTTGCAAAATCTGCCTCTTCAAATACTCGCAAGTCATTGACACCAGCAAGATTTGCTTGCAATCGTTTGAGATCAACTTCGCGGTCGCCAGGCACAAGTACGGAAATCGCTTTCTCATCAGCCAGCAGCATGACGTTCTTAAGAGTCTTTGCCCCGTCATATCCCCCGCCAAACTTGGCATTCAGAAGTTCAACCAATGTGTCGATGGTGGGAGTGTTAGGTGAATCAAAGACTTCTTGTGCCGGCACTGTCGATGCGTCACCTGGTGCAACAACTGTTGTCACCGCTTCCACATTTGCGGCATAGCCACACTTTTCACAAAGAACATACGTATCTTCACCGGTTTCACACGGTGCTAAGAATTCCTCTGATGCCGAGCCACCCATGGCACCTGATACCGCACTGACAATGTTGTACTTAAGGCGCAGCCGATCAAAGGTTGCAATATAGGCAGCGCGATGGCGCATGTAGGAATCAACTAGACCTTCATCGGTGAGGTCAAATGAATAAGAGTCTTTCATGACAAATTCGCGCCCACGAATAATTCCAGAACGTGGACGAGCTTCATCGCGATACTTGGTCTGTATTTGATAGAGCGAGAGCGGCAAATCCTTATAAGAGGAGTACTCACCCTTAACCATCAACGTGAACATCTCTTCGTGAGTTGGCCCTAGTAAGTAATCTGCACCTTTTCGATCTTGCAAGCGAAAGAGATCTGGCCCGTAATCAGTCCAGCGACCAGTCTGCTCATAGGCATCTTTCGGCAAAAGCGCTGGAAAGTGAACTTCTTGAAAGCCAGCCTTATCCATCTCTTGGCGAACAATGTTTTCAATATTACGAAGTGTGATGACGCCTAGTGGTAGCCAGGAATAGACCCCGGCTGCAATACGACGAATATATCCAGCGCGTACTAAGAGGCGATGACTTGGAACTTCAGCATCAGCTGGGTCATCGCGCAAAGTACGCAAGAAGAGAGTGGACATTCGCAACATAATGCGAACCCTACCGGAGGATTACGAAGTAGTGACGGAAGGTACTCCTGATGCAACGCCGGCGGCTTCCATCTCTTCGGCTAAGCGCATCGCTTCTTCAATCAGAGTTTCAACAATCTGTGCTTCAGGCACTGTCTTAATGACTTCACCCTTAACAAAGATCTGCCCTTTTCCATTTCCAGATGCGACACCAAGGTCTGCTTCGCGAGCTTCGCCAGGACCGTTGACGACGCAACCCATCACCGCAACGCGCAGTGGAACTGTCATTCCTTGCAAACCTGCCTGTACTTTCTCAGCCAAGGTATAGACATCTACTTGAGCGCGACCACATGATGGGCAAGAAACAATTTCCAGTTTACGCTGACGCAAATTAAGTGATTCAAGGATAGAAATGCCAACCTTTACTTCCTCCACCGGAGGCGCCGATAGTGAGACGCGAATAGTGTCGCCAATTCCTTCGGCTAGCAAGATTCCAAAGGCAGTTGCAGACTTAATTGTTCCTTGAAAGATTGGACCAGCTTCTGTTACCCCGAGGTGCAGCGGATAATCACATTTGGCGGCAAGAATTCGATAAGCGTTGACCATCGTGACCGGATCGTGATGCTTGACTGAAATCTTGATATCGCCAAAGCCATGCTCTTCAAATAGTGATGCTTCCCAGAGCGCTGATTCAGCCAGAGCTTCTGGAGTTGCCTTGCCATATTTTGCAAGCAGTCGCGGATCTAGCGAACCAGCGTTCACACCAATACGAATTGGAATGCCGGCATCTCCTGCCGCCTTTGCTACCTCTTTGACCTTGTCATCAAACTGCTTGATATTGCCAGGGTTCACACGAACGGCGGCGCACCCAGCATCGATAGCGGCAAAGATATATTTTGGTTGAAAGTGAATATCTGCAATCACTGGAATCTGAGATTTCTTAGCAATCTGTGCCAGCGCATCAGCATCATCTTGGGAAGGCACTGCAACTCGAACAATCTGGCAACCAGATGCGGTGAGCTCTGCAATCTGTTGCAGAGTTGAATTCACATCTGATGTGAGAGTGGTGCACATCGATTGCACACTTACCTGTGATTCGGAGCCAACCCCAACCGAGCCAACTTTGAGCTGACGCGTCTTGCGACGCGGGTGCAGGGTTGGCGGTGGAGCACTTGGAATTCCGAGATCAACCATGATGCGTATTCTGCCCTATCTCGCGCAATCTTGCTCCTGGTGGTGAGTAGTGTGCGCTAGAAGTTGATTGAAATTGGATTGATGATATCTGCCACAAGAAGTATCAACGTCAGCACAGCTAATACGCCAAAGACAGCCATGGTGATTGGTGTCATGACATTGACATCGATACCGGCTGGCCGAGGCTTCCTGCGAATGCGTGCAAAGAGGGCGCGGACTTCATCAGCAATTGCGATGGCCATATGACCACCATCGAGTGGCAGAAAGGGCAGCAAATTAAAGAGACCAACGAAAATATTTAAGCTGGCGACGATAAGGATGAAGGTGGATACCCGTTCATTACTATTTAATTTCTGCGAACTCACCGCATCGCCAGAAACTCGTGCTGCGCCAACAATTCCAACCAGCCCATCAGGATTGCGCTCCTCGCCCATAAATGTTTGGCGAATAAGTTGTGGCACCTTAGAAGGAAGAGCAAAGAGTGATTTCACTGATTCTTTGGTCAGCGTGACCGTGGCTTTAGCAGAGGCAGATATCGCAGGGAAGAAGCTTTCGCGTTTATTACCAATCTGGGTGACCACACCCAGCACATATCGCTTCTGCTCTTGGACATATTGCGGTGTGGCAGTAAGAGTAAGAACCTCACCTGCACGCTCGATGGTAAATCGCATCTGCTTGCCATCTGACTCGGCAATCTTGCGCGAATCAAGATACCAATCCTTAACTTTCTGGCCATCTACTTCAATGATTTTATCTCCGGCTAGAAAACCTGCTTCGGAAGCGGCAGAGTTGGGAGAAACTTGGGCAATATTTGAAAGTAGTGCGGTGTAACCAACTCCAAAGAAGATTGAGAAGATGAGTAGGAAGCCAATCAGGAAATGGGCAAAAGATCCTGCACCTAAAACAATTAACTTCTTACCTGATGAGGCGGTAAAGAAAGCTCGCGATTCTTCCCCGGCCGGCATCCGATCAGTAGGTGTCATTCCTTCGATGCGGCAGTAGCCACCGGCTGGAATCGCCTTCACGCCAAACTCAGTCTCGCCTTTTCTAAAGGACCACAACTTGGTACCGAACCCTAGGAAGAATTCAGTGACCTTCATATTAAATTTCTTAGCGGTGATGTAATGCCCGAATTCGTGCACCATGACAGAGAGAAGCAGCGCAACTGCAAAAGCTAAGATTCCAAGTACTTTCATCACAGAGCTACTTTCTTCACTAATTCACCGGCTATCTGGCGAGCATCATCTTCTGCCGCACTGACATCTTCCAAATCACGCAGAGTTGTGGCCGCTGATGCCCGAAGGTGATCCACGCTCTGACTGACAATGGCGAAAATGTCGGTAAATGAGATCTGCCCATCGATAAATGCTTGCACGGCAACCTCGTTAGAAGCATTAAAGATTGCTGGGAGTCCTCCCCCAATTTCACCGCAGGTGCGAGCAAGTGCCACCGCTGGAAAACGAGCCTCATCAATGGGAGCAAAGTTCCAAGTGTGAGAAGTACTCCAATCAACTGGCTTCGTCGCCCCAGGAACGCGATGTGGATGGCTGAGCGCCAATGAAATCGGCCCCTTCATATTCGGCGGTGATGCTTGGGCGATAGTTGAACCATCGATGCATTCGACCATCGAGTGCACCACAGATTGCGGATGAATCACTGCCTCTATCTGTGAATAGGCAATGCCAAATAAATAGTGAGCTTCAATAATTTCCAAACCCTTATTCATCAGGGAGGCTGAATTAATTGTCACAACAGGTCCCATGGTCCATGTGGGATGTGCAAGTGCTTCTTGCAAAGTCACGGTAGACAAGTCAGCGCGATCGCGAAATGGCCCACCACTTGCGGTGAGAACTAGCTTAGATATTTCAGATTTCTTCTCACCCATAAGCGCCTGCCAGATCGCAGAATGCTCAGAATCAACAGGAAGGATCTGATCAGCTTTAGCGTGGGCAATCACTAAATCTCCACCGGCAACAAGTGATTCCTTATTTGCTAGCGCCACCCGATTGCCCGCTTTGATTGCAGCAAGTGTGGGCGCTAAACCAATAGAACCGGTAATGGCGTTGAGCACAACATCGCAGGTGATTGCCGCTACTTCAGTTGATGCATGGGGGCCATCAATGACTTGCACTCCAGGTAGTCCCTGGCGAATAATCTCAGCGTTCTTTGTTACACCAACGAGCTTCACCGCAAACTTCTTCGCCTGTTCAATTACTAACTGCGGATGAGTTCCAGCTGAAGTGATAGCAACCACGGTAAAGAGTGCTGGGTTAGCCTCAACTATCTCCAGCGCTTGAACGCCGATTGAGCCAGTGGAACCTAGTATGACAAGTTCGCGGGTCATGAAACTTTGCGTTTACGTGTTACCAGCTGCCCAACAATCACAATGGCAAGTGCGAGGAAGAACATAGCTGAACCAATCACATTTGCTTGTGCTGGAATTCCACGGGCGGCAGATGTGTAGATGAACTTTGGAAAGGTCGTCATGGTGCCTGAGTTGAAGTTGGTAATGATGAAATCATCGAAGGAGAGACTAAAGGCCAAGAGCGCAGCAGCTGCGATTCCTGGAGCCACCAAAGGAAGAGTTACTCTGCGGAAAGTTTCTCGTTCATTTGCATAGAGATCCATGGCAGCTTGTTCTAGCCGTGGATCTAAACTTGCAATACGAGCTTTGACCGTGACAACAACGAATGACATGCAGAAAAGAACATGGGCAATGACTGTCGGCCAGAATCCTGGATTGATTTGAAAGACAAGGAAGAGTGAGAGCAGCGAGGCTCCAAGAACAATCTCGGGGGTTGCCATCGGCAAGAAGATAAGTAGGTTCGTTGATGAACGACCCTTAAATTTATGACGACCAATAGCGAAAGCAATCATTGTTCCTAGGATTGTGGAAAAAATAGTGGCAAGTAAACCGATCTTGATTGAATTTCCTAGCGCGGTACATACTTCAGGTGCACCACATGGGTTCTGCCAATTAGCCCAGGTGAAACCCTTCCAGATGAGATTGCTCTTGCCAGAGTCATTAAATGAGAAGGCAAAGGTGTAGGCAACTGGAATAAAGAGGTAGGTAAAGGCAACCACCGCGTAGATGCGAAGTAAGTTACGGCCAAACCAGCGCGAGAGTGTGTTCATACCAACTCCTCGGTTCCAGCTTTACGCACATAGACGGTAACCAGAATCAAGATCGAGATCATGAGCGTAAATGAGAGCGCCGAAGCCGTTGGGTAATCAACAATTCTAAAGTATCTGGACTCAATCACATTTCCCAACATCTTTGTCTGCGGACTACCCAGAATTGCCGCATTCACATAATCACCTGCCGCTGGAATAAATGTCAGCAAAGTTCCGGCGACAACTCCCGGCATAGATAGCGGAAGAGTCACGCGGCGGAAAGTAGTAAAGCCATTGGCATAGAGATCACCTGATGCTTCAAGTGTGCGCGGGTCGATGCGATCGATGGAGGCATAGAGCGGCAGAGTCATGAAGGGTAAGAAGTTATATGTCATACCCATGACCACCGCAAAAGCGCTAGAGGTCAGGGTCGTGCTCTCGGAGATGACGTGCAGCGAGCGAAGTGTGGGAACAACAAAACCTTCTTCGCCAAGAATTTGTTTCCACGCAATGGTACGAAGTAAGAAGGAGGTAAAGAACGGCGCGATGACAAGTACCAGCATGACATTCTTAAATCGCCCACCTTTAAAGGCGATGGTGTAGGCAAGTGGATAAGCAATTGCCAGCGCAAGCACAGTAGCAATGAGTGCATAAAGAAATGAGCGACCGAATTGCTCTCTATTTTCCACAAAGGCATCGAAGTAATTAGCAATGCGCCAGGTCTGTTCGTACTCACCTGTATCTCCCCCACCCACTGGAGTCTGGGTAGAAGTCTGAGCAAGGTTAAATAAGGGAAGTATGAAGAAGATGAAGAGGAACCCCATCCCCGGAATCAACAGGAGATACGGGGTGCTGATCTTTTTCATTCTTCTTCTAAATCCTCTTCGGGATTTACTTCAGTTCCGGCTTCGGCATCATCATCGCCACGCAGGGCGAAGGTAAAGACAGGCTCCCATGAGATGTTCACGCTCTCACCCACGCTAAAGGGTGCAACGCCATCATCGTTTTGTTCAAAGACCATGAGCTCTTGTCCCCATGGCATCAGCACTTGGTATTGGGTAGAAACGCCAATATAGGAAACATCTTCAATCTTGCCGCCGGTGAGCACATTTCCAGAAGTTGATGTTTCAAGACGTGAAATACGGAACTTCTCTGGTCTGATACCTGCCAAAATTGAGTTATCAACTGCGTGTGAGCGATCTTTCTGCAGGGAAATCTTCTGCCCAAAGAGATCAACAATTTGATTAGCTCCATCGGAGCCAGTGATACTTCCTTTAATCAGGTTTGACTGCCCAAGGAAGTTGGCAACAAATGCGGTCTTGGGATTGTCATAGAGTTCTGCTGGCGAACCCATCTGCTCAATTTCGCCCTCGTTCATCACCGCGATGGTGTCAGCCATGGTCATGGCTTCTTCCTGATCGTGGGTAACGTGCACGAAGGTAATTCCCACTTCCTTCTGAATCCACTTAAGTTCAATCTGCATCTGACGACGCAGCTTAAGGTCAAGTGCGCCCAGTGGTTCATCAAGGAGAAGCAGCGCTGGCCGGTTCACAATCGCGCGAGCAAGTGCGATGCGCTGTTGCTGCCCGCCAGATAACTGAGTTGGTTTACGTTGGGCCAAATGTGGAAGTTCCACTAGATCTAACGCCTTATTGACCGCATCATCGACATCTTTAATACCGCGCCGGCGAAGGCCGAAGGCAATATTTTCAAAGATGGTTAGATGCGGAAAGAGGGCGTAGTTCTGAAAGACGGTATTGATAGGACGTTGATACGGCTTTGTATAGGTAATGTCAGTAGCACCCAAAGAGATAGTTCCCTGCGTAGGTTCTTCTAGCCCCGCGATCATGCGAAGCGTCGTTGTCTTTCCACATCCTGATGGTCCAAGGAGTGCAAAGAATGAGCCCTTCGGAATGATCAAGGACAAATCATTAACGGCCGTGAAATCACCGTAACTCTTTGTTAGGTGTGAGAGCCCTAGATCTCCTCGCGCAGAACTTGCCGCATCTGACACTTAGTTTCCGGCAGCCTTCTGGAAAGCTTCAGTCCAGGTTGTCTCTTCCGTTGGTGTCAGAGCACGGAATACCGAGAGGTTGGACATGGTCTTAGCAGTTGGGAAGATGAACTCACTTGCTGCTAGATCAGGATCAATCTTCTCCATCTCAGCTTGGGCGCCCTTGACCGGACAGAAGTAATTCACATATGCGGCAACTTCTGCGGCAACTGCTGGCTCGTAATAGTAATTAATGAGCTTCTCCGCATTGGCCTTTGCCTCAGGGGTTGCAGTTGATGGAATCAACATATTATCGCCAGAGATAGTTCCGCCTGACTCTGGGATGGCAAAGTCAAACTTTCCTTCATTTTCTGACTTTAGAATAAACATATCGCCAGACCAACCAATGACTGCAGTGGCATCACCAGAGGTGAGATCCTCTGCGTATTCGTTGCCCTTAACTCCGCGAATCCAACCATCGGCAATCTTCTGCGCTAGGAAGTCAACGCCATTCATAAACTGTGCTTCGGTCACTGTCTGTAGGTTGACACCTTGGGCCATCAAGATAATTCCGATGGTGTCACGCATTTCAGAGAGAACCACAATCTTTCCCTTATTAGCTGGGGAGAAGAGATCATCGAGTGTGCGAATGCCCTTTGGATTCTTGGTGGTGTTCCAACCAAAACCGCCCATGATGCCTTGCCAGGTCAGTGAGTAATCGCGGTTTGCATCATAAGAAGGTGCGGCAAGTGTGTCGACGATATTGCTCTTATTTGGAATATTTGCGGAATCAAATTTCTGCGCATAGCCCAGACGAATCCAGCGGCCAGCCATCCAATCTGTTGGGCAGACTAGGTCATAGCCAATATCTTTATTCAACTTAAGCTGAGCTTGAACTTTTCCAAAGAACTCATCATTATCGTTGTAATCTTCCAAATACTTAACATCAATGCCACTGTCCTTAATGAATGCCTGCAGCGTTGGATAATTCTTACCTGAGTCATCAACATCAAGGTAGAGCGGCCAGTTGCCCCAACGAATGGCGTTCTCAGAAGATCCACCACCGGAACCACATGCAGCGAGCGCACTTGCACCAGCTACTGCGCCAGCGCCAGCTAAAACGGCGCGACGCGAAACTTTAGAATTAATGATTGAACGTGCTTCTGGAGAGAGCGGTTTTTTAGCCATGGTTAAGGCTCCTTTTTTAATTGCCGGAATAAGGGACGGTTGAGCAGGGCCCATTATGTAACTCTTTGCCCCCTAGGCCAAATATAAATCGGTTAATTTTTGGTGATTTTCTCACCCGATTTATGCCCCAGATGCTTACGCGTTGAGGTTGCTCATCACATGCTTGATGCGGGTGTAATCCTCAAAGCCATAGCTGGAGAGATCCTTGCCATATCCACTGCGCTTGAAACCACCATGTGGCATCTCCGCCACCAGTGGGATGTGGGTATTAATCCAGACACATCCGAAGTCAAAGGCCTTAGCCATCCGCATTGCTCGCCCATGGTCTTTAGTCCAGACCGAAGATGCCAGGCCGTAATCAACGCCATTGGCCATCGCCACCGCCTCAGCTTCATCGGCAAACTTCTGAATGGTAATTACCGGCCCAAAGATTTCAGATTGAATCAACTCATCGCTCTGCTTGAGGTCAGCAATCACAGTAGGTGCGATGAAGTAGCCAGCTAAATTAGTGGGCGCTCCCCCTGCCACAACCCGAGCATGTGATGGCACGCGAGTGATAAAGCCACTGACCCGGTCAAACTGGTTCTTATTATTAACCGGCCCCACTAAGACATCTTCTGAAGGCATACCCATAGCAATCTGATTGGTTGCTTGATCGGCTAATAACTTCACCATCTCCTCATAAACCCCAGCTTGCACGAGCACGCGAGTAGCTGCAGTGCAATCTTGTCCGGCGTTAAAAAATCCGGCAATCGCAATTCCTTCGGCCGCAGCTGCTAAGTCGGCATCGTTAAAGACAACAACGGGTGCTTTGCCACCGAGTTCTAGATGAACACGCTTAAGTGATTTGGCAGCACCTGCTGCAACTTCCATACCTGCGCGAACAGATCCTGTAATAGAGACCATGGCAGGAGTTGGGTGATCAACTAGTAGCGCACCAGTTTCACGTTCACCAGTGACCACATTGATCACGCCATCAGGTAAGAACTCACTCATAATCTGTGCCATAAAGACTGTCGATGCAGGAGTTGTATCACTTGGCTTCAATACAACGGTATTTCCAGCTGCAATAGCTGGTGCCCATTTCCACACTGCCATCATCATGGGGTAATTCCACGGCGTTACTTGGGCGCAGACTCCCACCGGCTCGCGGCGAATAAAGGAGGTCATCCCCTTCATATATTCACCGGCAGATTTACCTTCTAAATTACGAGCAGCACCGGCAAAGAAGCGAATCTGATCCACCATCGGTGGAACTTCCTCCGATGCGGTAAGCCCCACAGGCTTGCCGCAGTTCTCTGATTCAATGGCAACAAACTCATCAGCTCTAGATTCAATGGCATCGGCAATTTTAAGCAACGCTTTCTGGCGCTCAGATGGTGTGGAATCTCGCCAATCAACAAAGGCGGCACTTGCCGCTTTCATTGCCTTATCAATATCGGCAGCATTTGATTTAGGAGCGGTGGCAAAAGGCTGGGCAGTAGCCGGGTTAATCAGGGTTGTGACTTCACCGGATGCACTTTCAACTGATTTTCCATTGATGAAATTCTGTAACTTCTTCACTTCTTATGCCTGACCCTTCGTTGCCCTAACCATCTGATCACCATGATCATATGGATGCTTGGTATATGCCTCTAGCCATCTGGCCACAGTGAATTTACCTGATTCGCTATGCTCGCCAAACTTCTCTAAATCACTCATCTCTAAGCGCTTCACTAAATCTAGTGAACTTGCCCGCACTGCGGCATAAACAGCAATTGCGTTTGCAACCGGTGCGTCAACATAACCAAGCTTTGCTTCATTAGCCCAGGCACCCTCGTCATAGCCTTGAATAATCGAGCCTTCTGGCTCGGCAATGAGCCTGCGCAAGCGGGCATAAGACTGGGCTTCCGAATCTGCCATGTGGTGAATACATTGGCGAGCAGACCATTCATTTTCTGCGTGCACATCCAACAATTCTGGAGTTAGCGCCCGCGCTAAGTTAAGAAAATACTGACTGGCTGCCTCATAGGCCGCTGCTGCTTCCTTCATATCCATATCGGGATACTAGTTAAATCTTCTCCTTCTCGCTAGCGGCCAACTGACCACAAGCTCCATCAATTTCTCGGCCACGAGTATCTCTCACCGTTACCGGAACACCGTAAGACTCAAGAATTCGCACAAATTCTGCTTCATCTTCCCGCCTTGAAGCGGTCCACTTAGATCCGGGGGTTGGATTCAGCGGAATCAAATTCACGTGAGCATTGCGATTCTTCAGCAATCTTCCCAATAAATCTGAACGCCAAGATTGATCGTTGATATCTCGAATCAGTGCGTACTCAATCGAGTAGCGGCGGCCCGTCTTCTTCTCATAGGCATCGGCTGCTGCAAGTACTTCGCGAACATTAAAACGATTATTAATCGGAACGAGTGAATCGCGGAGTTCATCATCAGGTGTGTGAAGTGAAACAGCTAAGGTGCAATTAATCCCTTCATCCGTCAGCTTTTCGATTCCTGGTACAAGGCCAACGGTAGAGACAACTACTGAACGAGCAGAGATGCCAAGGCCATCAGGGTTGGGGTCAGTGATGTTACGCAGCGTGCGCACCACGGCGTTGTAGTTAGCAAGTGGTTCACCCATTCCCATAAAGACAATATTGGAAAGTCTTGTGGGTCCTCCTGGCAGCTCACCATTGGCACAGGCACGAGCTGCTGCAACTATTTGGTCGGTAATTTCTGCCGCCGATAAATTGCGGGTAAGACCAGCTTGGCCCGTGGCGCAAAATGGACAGTTCATGCCACATCCTGCTTGGGATGAAATGCAGACTGTTGTGCGATCTGTGTAACGCATCAAGACTGACTCAACGAGAACTCCATCGTGTAACTTCCACAAGTCTTTCCGAGTCATTCCGCCGTCTGTCGTGCGAGTGGTGACTAGCTCAATCATCTTTGGCGTGAGTGCATCAGCAATTACTTGGCGCTCGGCTGCCGGGATATCAGACCAATCATCGGGTGTGTGAGATAAATGAGAGAAGTAATGAGTTGCAACTTGGGCTGCGCGAAATGGTTGGAAACCAAGTTCCTTCGCCCATGCTTTTCTATCAGCCGGTGCCAGATCAGCTAAATGTTTAGGAGCCTTCTTGCGTTGTACTGGTTCATCAAAGACTAACTTCAACTCTGAATTAGTTGTCATAACAGACCTGAATCTTGCGCACGTCGCACAATTTCAAGTGCGAGCCACAAGGCAGGTGCGGCAAAGAGAACTGAATCTAGGCGATCCATAACTCCCCCATGTCCAGGCAGAAGAGTTCCCATATCTTTAATGGCAACATCTCGCTTCAGTGCAGATTCAATGAGATCTCCGGCCGTTGCGGTAAAGACGGTGAGCACGCCAGCTGCTGCACCTAACCACCAATCAGAATCCATAATGTAATGAAAAGCGAGTGAACCACCGATTACCGTAAAGATCAGAGAGCCAACAAGACCTTCAATAGTCTTCTTCGGGCTGATCTTTGGTGCAAGGGGGTGCTTACCAATCAGAACTCCGGTCAGATAAGCAAAGGTGTCGTTGCACGAAACCAGAATGACGAAGGTCATTACGCGCTCAAGTCCGTTATAGGGGCGAGCCAGCAGAATCAAGAATCCAGCCAAAAATGGTAGATAGATAAGAGCCAGTGCTGAAGCTGAAGCAGTCTTGACGAAGTTTTCAGTTCCACGCGGTAGCAAGAGAACTAGTAATGCTGGGAAGGAGATTGCGGTTGCAACAGCTAAACCAGAGACTCCCCCAAGCCAGGTTGATGCACACAGTGCAATCGAGGCGGTAGTTAAGGACCAGAGTGGAATGTGAATATCTACGGCGGTAAAGGCGCGATTGATCTCACGGATTCCAAGAATGACTGCGCCAGTAACTAGAACAGCAAATAGAACTCGGAAGGTTGAAAGTGATAACCAGACAAGGAGAAGGATTCCCAGGCTGACCAGGATGGAGGGCAGAAGTTTTCGACCAGCGCGCTTATTAATAGCCTCGTTAATCGAATGTAAATCAGACACGGTAAGTGAGCCCCAAGGAAGTCTTAGACTTCTAGAAGCTCAGCCTCCTTATGCTTTAAAAGCTCATCAATCTTGGCCACATGATCTGATGTGATCTTCTCAAGCTCTTTCTCACCACGACTTAAATCATCTTTTCCAATATCGCCATCTTTTTCTAACTTCTCCATCAATTCTTTTGCAGTGCGGCGGATATTGCGCACGGAAATCTTTGAATCCTCCGCCTTAGTCTTTGCCACCTTGATGTAATCCTTACGGCGCTCCTCCGTTAACTGCGGAAAGCTCACTCGAATCACTGCGCCATCGGAAGCTGGGTTGACGCCCAAATCTGATTCCCGGATTGCTTTTTCAATTGAGGCACTTGCGCCCTTATCAAAGGGAGAGATGATTGCCATCCGTGGCTCCGGGATCTGAATAGAGGCAAGCTGTGAAAGTGGAGTGTAGGTACCGTAGTAATCGACCATGATCTTGTTAAACATGGCAGGGTGAGCACGGCCGGTGCGAATAGCGCCAAAGTCATCTTTGGCAACTTCCACAGCCTTATTCATCTTCTCGGTCGCTTCATGAAGTGCGCTGGTTACATCTGCCATGGTCTGTGCTCCTTATGTATCTCTCGTTCTAAGAAACGAGAGTTCCAATCTTTTCACCACGTACTGCGCGGCCAATATTTCCATTGGTCATCAAGTCAAAGACCACGATAGGTAGGTGGTTCTCGCGACATAAGCTAAAAGCTGCAGCATCGGCTACTGCCAGTGACTTCTGCAAGACTTCATCATAAGAAATTGTGTCAAACATTGTGGCGCTCTTATCTTTCCGTGGATCTGCGTTATAAACGCCATCGACGCCAGATTTAGCGAGCAGGAGCGCGCCTGCTCCAATTTCAAGTGCGCGCTGGGCGGCAACGGTATCTGTTGTAAAGAACGGCATTCCGGCACCAGCACCAAAGATCACAACGCGACCCTTTTCCAAGTGGCGAATAGCACGGCGTGGAACATATGGCTCAGCAACTTGACCCATCGCAATAGCGGTTTGAACGCGAGTATCAACGCCCTCTTTTTCAAGGAAGTCTTGCAGTGCTAAACAGTTCATCACTGTGCCGAGCATTCCCATGTAGTCAGCGCGAGAGCGCTCCATGCCACGCTCAGATAGTTCGGCGCCCCGGAAGAAATTACCGCCACCGACAACAATGGCGATTTGAACTCCACTGCGAACTACATCTGCAATCTGTTTTGCCACATCTGCTAAGACATCGGGATCAACACCGATGCCCTTATTGCCTCCGAAAACTTCGCCGGAAAGCTTAAGGAGCACCCGCTGATACGTTCCTCTTGTACCTGGCATTGGTGCTCCCCTCGCTCTACTTCGTTTTAAATCCTTGGGATTTAGTTTACTGACCTACGCGGAAACGGTGGAATGCCTTGACGGCGGTTCCTGCCTCATCGAGGATCTGCTTCACAGTCTTCTTGGCATCCTTAGCAAAAGCCTGCTCGATAAGTGAAACTTCCTTCACAAAACCGGTAACGCGCCCCTCAATAATCTTTGACAGTGAAGCCTCAGGCTTACCTTCTGCGCGAGCTGTCTCCTCAGCTAGTCGACGCTCGGTATCAATGAGGTCCGCTGGAACATCTTCGCGATTAACAAAACGTGGTGCAAATGCTGCGATGTGCTGTGCCACATCTTTACCTACTTCTGCTGCTTCCTTCGCAAGTGAGACTAGAACGCCAACCTGTGGTGGCAAATCTGGACTTGTCTTGTGAAGATAAAGTCCAACTGGACCTTGAATTACCGCAACGTTGCGAATTTCAATTTTCTCACCCAGTGTGGCATTTCCTTCATCAATCACAGACTGCACGGTCTTGCCGTTAGCCATCGTTGATGCCAGGAATGTTGCCACATCTGCTGACTTAGCAGAAAGTAGGTGCTCGATCATTTCATCGCCAAGTGCGATAAAACGCTCGCCCTTTGCCACGAAGTCTGTCTCGCAGTTCAGCTCTAGCATGACGCCAACGTCACCTGAAACCTTTGCTACGACTAAACCATTTGAAGTTAAACGACCTTCGCGCTTGGTAACGCCCTTTTGTCCCTTAACTCGAATGATTTCAACAGCCTTGTCATAATCACCGTCTGCTTCATCAAGTGCCTTCTTGCAATCGAGCATTCCTGCTGCAGTTGCTTCGCGAAGGCGCTTTACATCATTTGCTGAATAGTTAGCCAATTTACTTATGCCTCCACTGGTGCATCGGTTGCTGGTGCTGATGCTTGCAGGATCTCTGTTTCAAGAGCCGCTGCTGCTGCAGCCTCTGCAGTTGCAACTGGAGCTGGCGCAGCTGCGGTGCGAGCCTTAAGGCCCTCAACAATTGCATCAGTGATCACGCGAGTAAGTAGCTCGATGGAGCGAATAGCATCATCGTTACCTGGAATCTTGAAATCAACTTCATCTGGATCACAGTTGGTATCAAGGATGGCAATGACAGGAATGCCGAGCTTCTTAGCTTCAGCAACCGCTAGGTGCTCCTTCTTGGTATCGACAACCCAGATTGCTGAAGGCAACTTAGTCATGTGACGAATACCGTCGAGGTTCTTAAATAGTTTTTCGCGCTCACGGCGAAGAACAAGAAGTTCTTTCTTTGTGAGCAAGAGGTCATTTGCTGTCTCAAGTGCTTCCAGTTCTTTCAGGCGCTGAATACGCTTGTAGACAGTTGGGAAGTTTGTGAGCATTCCACCTAACCAGCGCTCTGTAACAGTTGGCATGCCAACGCGAGCTGCTTGATCAATGATTGGCTTGTGAGCCTGCTTCTTTGTTCCTACGAATAGGACGTGGCCACCCTTAGCAACAGTGTCCTTAACGAATGCATAAGCTGAGTCGATAAGTGCAAGTGATTGCTGGATGTCGATGATGTAGATGCCATTGCGTTCGGTGAAAATAAAACGCTTCATCTTTGGATTCCAACGACGAGTCTGGTGTCCGAAGTGGACTCCGCTGTCGAGGAGTTCGCGCATTGTTACAACTGCCATGACGGCACGCTCCTTCTTAGGTTTTTGTGCACAGCACAAGAACCTGCTCGGTTAATGTCTTAACTATTTGCTAAGACCGTCGCACCTACAACGCCGACCATGTCTTTCGACTAGGACCGAAGTGGCTTGTATTCCCTGAAAAGTCAGTTCATACATAGATGCTGAGATGTCACCAGTTTCGCAACTGGTGCGGGGCAAATCTTACCTGCCGCCAAGGGGTGCAAAATCCACGCCCAATTCAACGATTACGCCCGAGGATGAGCCTGCTTAAAGGCTTTCTGCAATCTTTCCGTCGATACATGGGTATAGATCTGGGTAGTGGCAAGGGATGCATGGCCCAATATCTCTTGCACGGTGCGAAGGTCAGCCCCTCCTTCTAGTAGATGTGTTGCAGCTGAATGACGAAGTGCATGTGGTCCCATTCGCTCAACACCTTCTAAAGCAGAGAGTGCTTCATAGACAACGGTGCGAACTGTGCGCTGATCAATGCGCGCACCGCGAGCACCTAAGAAAACAGCTTGGGCTGAGCCACTTCTTGCAATTTCTTCTCTGCCATTTTTTAACCAATCATCTAACGCCTTCATTGCTGGATTACCCAGCGGAATCATGCGCTGCTTATCGCCTTTACCAATCACTCGTATTGTGTTGCGCTGATAATCGATATCGCCAAGGTCTAGGCCACAGAGTTCTGAAACTCGAGCCCCAGATGCATAGAGCACTTCGACGATGGCGCAATCACGCTTAGATAGCGGGCTCTCTTCTTCGGCCACGCGCGTGGCAAGTGAATCCATGGCAGTGCTGGCATCACCAACGGTAAGCACATCTGGCAGGGTGCGATGGCCCTTCGGTGTAGCAAGGGTTGCCCCTATGTCCTTACTTAAGTAGCCCTTCTTAGCAGCCCACTTAGTAAAGAGGCGGATTGAGACCGCTCTGCGTGAGAGAGTTGTGCGCGCACCGCCAGTTACTTGTTGGGTTGCCAGCCATGAACGAATATTTGCAATCGTTACCACAGAAATATCTGCCACGCCTTGGCTAGCAAGGCTTTGGGTGAAACTAGTGAGATCCCCTAGATAAGCACGAATTGTGTGCACTGAAAGCGTGCGCTCTTTTTCGAGATGGGCAGAGTATTCCGCCAAGATTTTCTCGAAGTGTGACATAGATTAAGAATATCTCCCGTAGTCACGATATCCCCGTCATAAACCGATGCGGATAAGCAACATTTGGACTACCGTGTGAAGGTGCGAATCCGGGTTTCTGAGTCTGTCTCTGTTCCATCTATTTCTCGCAGCGAGAATGGCTCAGTTGAACTCCTGATTAATACCGAACTCTCCTATGAAGATATCAAGGCATTCATGGGAGATTTACTCACCGATGACGAGTACCTGATTTTCTACACCTTATGGGCTGATGATCTATCAGAGCGAAGTTTCATTCCGATTGAAGGCACTACCGACTTCTTCATCGAAAGCCGTTCGTAAACTAACGCTTATCTAACGCGCCCAAGACAATCAATAAAGTTTCAGGCGAAACTTCTAGAACCTCACATAGGGGTGCAATCACATCAATTGATGGCCGGCGATCATGTCGGAAGTAGCGCGAGATAGTTCCGCGATCGAGTCCGACCAGATTGGCAAATTCTTCATAGCTGCGAATATCTAGTTTCTTAAGTCTTTGGGCCAGCCAATCGGATGACTCAGTCTTGGTGTATCTGCGACTGAGCATCTTGGTCATGGGTAAAAAGTACAGGAGGTAGGCGAAATTTCTACTCCGACTTGCGACCCTGGCGTAGTAGACCAAAGGTAAGGGCATCTTCTAGCGCCATAGCCGAGGCGGCAATCACGTTCTCGTGCACACCCACGGTATTCCACTCACCCTTTCCATCTGAAGTTTCAATCAGAACGCGAGTAACTGCCCCCGTGCCCAGGCGACCTTCCAGGATGCGCACTTTATAGTCAGTGAGTTCAAGTGCGGAAAGTTCTGGGTAAAGCTGATTGAGTCCGGCGCGAAGTGCAGTATCAAATGCGTTCACCGGACCATTACCAACACCAGAACATGTGATTTCTTTGCCTTGGGCGGTAACTGTTACCTCTGCTTTTGTCAGAATCACATTATTGGCACCGCGTTCAGTTGTGGTGAGCCAGTGATCAATGGTGAAAAATGATGGGCGCTTTCCGGTTGCTTCTTCACGTAGCAAGAGTTCAAATGAGGCATCGGCTGCTTCAAAGGTGAAGCCGCGAGCTTCCATCTCTTTAACGCGCTCAACAACGCGACCGATGAGTTCGCGGTCGCCATTGAGATCAACTCCGAGTTCCATGGACTTTAATTCAACTGAAGCACGACCTGCCATATCAGAGACCAACATCCGCATATCGTTTCCAACAGATTCTGGATCTTCATGTTGATATAGCGCCGGATCAACTTTAATGGCAGATGCGTGAAGTCCGGCCTTATGTGCAAAGGCTGAGACACCGGTATATGGCTGGCGCGGTGATGGCGAAATATTGGTTACTTCAGCAACTGCATGGGAGATGCGAAATGCCTCACGCAGTGCGTTCTGGGGCAGAACTTCTTTCTTCTTCTTCAATTCAAAGTTAGCAATGATTGTGACCAGGTCAGCGTTACCTGTGCGCTCACCGTAACCATTGAGTGTTCCCTGCACGTGTGTCACACCGGCCTTGACTGCTGCCATTGAATTAGCAACTGCGCAGCCAGTGTCATTGTGGCAATGGATACCAAGTCGAGCAGAGGAGGCACCGAGAATATCGTGCACCACATCTGCAATTTCATCAGGGAGCATTCCACCGTTGGTATCACACAGTGCAATCACATCTGCGCCAGCTTCTGCTGCAACTCGAACTACTTCTAGAGCATAAGCACGATTAGCGCGATAGCCATCAAAGAAGTGCTCGGCATCAAGAAAAACTCGCTGGCCCTCTTGACGTAAGTGCGTCACTGAATCGCGAATCATTTCTAAGTTTTCAGCCAGCGTTGTTTTCAGCGCTAGCTCCACATGTCGGTCATATGACTTTGCCACCAGTGTTACGGCCGGCGCCCCTGAGTCACGAAGTGCGCCAAGTAATACATCATCTGCTGCCTTCACATTCGGGCGACGGGTGGCACCAAATGCCACAAAGGTGGCGTTCTTAAGTTTTAGCTCTTTCTTGGCCAGAGCAAAGAATTCAGTATCTTTTGGGTTGGCACCTGGCCAGCCGCCTTCGATAAATCCAACACCGAGATCATCAAGATGGCGCGCAATAGTGAGCTTGTCGTGAACTGAAAGGTTTAAGCCTTCTTGCTGTGCACCATCTCGAAGGGTGGTGTCATAGATATGAAAGGCATCGCTGATGCTCACAGCGCAACCTTTTGCATCCAACCGTGCTTATCTTCCGTGGTGCCATGTTGGATTGCCAATAAATGATTACGAATCTGCATCGTGATGGTGCCGGGTTCACCGTCGCCAGTTACCCAGGTGCCCATCGCAGACTTAGCTTGACCGACAGGTGAAACAACAGCTGCTGTGCCACAGGCAAAGATTTCGGTGATCTCACCGGAAGTCACACCTTCACGCCAGTCATCGATAGAGAGCATGACTTCCTCTGTCTTGTAACCAAGGTCTTTGGCTACTGAAAGAATTGAGTCACGAGTAATTCCAGGCAACAAAGTTCCGGTTAACTTAGGAGTTATCACAGTTGCATCGGCGCCTTTACCTTTAACAAAGTAGAGGTTCATGCCGCCCATCTCTTCTACCCATTTACGTTCTTTGGCATCGATCCAGACAACCTGATCGCATCCCTCTTTTGCGGCAGCTTTCTGAGCGATCAGTGAGGCAGCGTAGTTTCCGCCACACTTTGCTTCACCTGTTCCACCTTGAGCTGCCCGAACATATTCAGTTGAGATCCAGACCGAGACTGCCTTGGATGGATCAAAATATGCTCCTGCTGGAGTGGCAATGAGCAGATAGGTGGCCTTATTTGCTGGCCGCACACCAAGTCCGACTTCTGTTGCAATCATAAATGGGCGAATATAAAGAGCTTCTCCGATTTTTCCTGGAACCCAACCAGCATCTTGCTTTACCAGAGTTTGAATTGTCTCTAAGAACAACGCTTCTGGCATTTCCGGAAGTGCAAGACGGTTGGCAGATTTAGCAAAGCGTCGAGCATTTGCCTCCGGGCGAAAGAGTGCGATGCCGCCATCAGGTTGGCGATAAGCCTTCATGCCTTCAAAGATTTCCTGTCCGTAATGAAAGACTGCAGTTGCCGGATCGAGTGTAATCGGGCCGTAAGGCTTGAGCTCTGGCTCTTGCCATCCCCCACTTTCAGTCCACTCACATACGACCATATGGTCGGTGTAATACTTTCCAAAACCACAGTTGGCGACTTTTTCTTCGCGCTCTGCGGTAGGAACAGCGTGTGGATTTAGAGTGATCTTCATTTACTTCACCAATGCTGCTAACGCTGAACCCACTTCAGTGGTGCTGCGCTTTGTCGTCCCACGTGATGCGAGATCACTTGCGACAGCTCTTTCAACATCGCGCGCCGCATCATGGAGCTTTAAGTGATCGAGCATCATTGAAATAGACATCACTGTCGCTGTTGGGTCAGCGATATTCTTACCTGCGATGTCAGGTGCTGATCCGTGCACAGGTTCAAACATGGATGGGAATTGACCCGTTGGGTTGATATTGCCAGAGGCGGCAAGGCCGATACCACCACAAATTGCGGCTGCGATATCGGTTAAGATATCTCCGAAGAGATTATCTGTGACAACGACATCAAAGCGCTCTGGGTTGGTAACAAAGAACATAGAGGCAGCATCAACGTGTAAATAATCGGTAGTTACTGTTGGAAATTCCTTAGCAACTTCATTAAATGTGCGAGTCCAGAGACTGCCAGAACGAGTGAGCACGTTGTTCTTATGAACAAGTGTGAGCTTCTTACGTTCACGGTTGGCGGCGCGGGCAAAAGCATCACGAATAACACGCTCTGCACCCCGTCGAGTATTAAGTGACTCTTCAGTTGCAATCTCATAAGGTGTGCCTTCGGCAAGAAATCCACCAGAACCGGCATATGGTCCTTCGGTACCTTCGCGCACAACGATGAAATCGATAGGGGCCTTGGTAGCAAGTGGACCTGTAACGCCAGGCATTAACTTTGCCGGACGCAAGTTGATGTAATGATCAAATGCGAATCTGAGTTTAAGCAGAAGTCCGCGCTCAAGGATTCCGCTAGGAACAGTGGGATCTCCAACGGCTCCAAGCAAGATGACGTCTGATTTAGCAAGCTCTGCCAGAACAGAATCTGGGAGTACTTCGCCCGTGCGATGCCAATATCCGGCACCTAAGTCATAGTGAGTCTTGTGGATGGTGAGGTCGTATTTAGTAGCAATGACATCAAGGACTTTAAGTCCTTCAGCGACTACTTCAGTACCGATTCCATCGCCGGCAATAACTGCAAGATTAATTGTGCGTGACATTAGTTCACCAACCTAACTGATCGGACTATCTCGGCGCCTGTCTCTTTTTTAACACTTTCAGCAACCGCATCAGAGACAGCAGAATCAACGGTCAGTGCCATAAGTGCGCTACCGCCAGCAGTTATACGAGCAACCTGCATGCCAGCAATATTAATCTTGGCACTACCTAGTGCATTACCCACCGCACCAACTACTCCCGGCTTATCTGCATAACGCAAGAAAAGTAGGTTTTCAGTCGGTGGCAGATCAAGATCAAAGCCATCGATTGCAATGATTTTCTCTACTTTGCGAATGCCCATCAGAGTTCCATCAACGACAAGTGATTTTCCGTTATTAAGAGCTGCACGCAGTGAAATCATGCTGCGGTACTCCGGGCTATCAGGTGTTGTTGTGACAGATGAAGTAACCCCACGCTCTGCAGCCAACCCTGGTGCATTGACGTAGGTAACATCTTCAGCACCTGATGCAACGAGGGCTCCCTTCAGAGCGCTGATTGCAAGAATAGAAGAGTCATGACCGGAGATATCACCTTTTACGATGATCTCCATGGAGACTGGGGTTTCACCAGCAATAGCAGTTGCTAGTTGCGCCATCTTCTCCACAAGTGGAAGTGATGGACGAATCTCATCGTGAATAGCTCCACCTTTAACGTTGACCGCATCAGGAACCAGTTCACCAGCAAGTGCTTTACGCACTGAAACGGCAACGGCAATTCCGGCACGCTCTTGTGCTTCATCAGTAGAAGCTCCTAGGTGCGGGGTTGCAACCACTTGATCAAGTTGGAACAAAGGTGAATCAGTACATGGCTCGGTCACATAGACATCAAGTCCAGCACCGGCAACGCGACCTTCAACGATGGCATCATAGAGAGCGCTCTCATCAAGTACGCCACCACGTGCAGCGTTGATGATGCGAACTTCCTTCTTAACCTTCTTCAGCGCTTCCACACCGATGAGGTTGGCAGTCTCTTTTGTCTTAGGAAGGTGAATGGTGATGAAATCACTTCGTTTAAGAAGTTCATCGAGCTCTACTAATTCAACGCCTAATTGCGCTGCTTTCGCTGGTTGCAAGTAAGGATCGAATGCAATGATGTTCATGCCAAATGCCTGCATGCGATGAGCCACGAGTTGTCCAATACGACCGAAACCAACAACACCAAGAGTCTTTTCGAAGAGCTCAGCTCCGGTGTACTTTGAACGCGCCCACTTGCCATTGCGAAGTGCCGCATGGGCTGGTGAGATAAATCGAGCGGAAGCAAGCAACAATGAAATTGCGAGTTCTGCTGCTGAAACTATGTTTGAAGTAGGTGCATTAACAACCATTACTCCGGCCGCAGTTGCAGCTGGAATATCTACGTTATCAAGACCCACACCTGCACGAGCAATAACTTTTAGACCCTTTGCACCAGCAATTGCCTCTGCATCCATCTTGGTCGCAGAGCGAATCAGAACCGCGTCCACTCCGGCGCCCAGTGCTGCCAGAAGTTCAGCGCGGTTTGCACCGTCGCAATTGCGAACTTCAAAGTCAGGTCCTAGGGCATCTAGTGTTGCAGCGCTGAGTTCTTCAGCAATTAATACAACGGGTTTAGCCACGCGCTGCACTTCCCTCTTTGTAATCATCCTTATTTGAGCTCTTAATCCAGGTAAACATCTTGCGAAGTTCGCGTCCTACATTTTCAATGATGTGGGTTTCACCCTTGGCACGTAGCGCCTTGAATTCAACTCCACCTGCTTCTTGATCATCAATGAAGCGCTTTGCAAATGCACCAGATTGAATTTCAGACAGGATAGTCTTCATATTCTCTTTCACGCGTGGATCAATAACGCGTGGTCCTGAGACATAGTCACCGAATTCAGCAGTATCTGACACAGACCAACGCTGCTTTGCAATTCCACCTTCATACATAAGGTCAACGATGAGCTTAAGTTCGTGCAGGCACTCAAAGTAAGCAACCTCTGGTTGGTATCCCGCTTCCACAAGAGTCTCAAAGCCATACATCACTAGCTGTGAGGCACCGCCACAGAGAACTGCCTGCTCACCGAATAGATCTGTCTCAGTCTCTTCAGTGAAGGTTGTAAGAATTCCACCGGCGCGAAGTCCACCGATTGCCTTTGCATAAGAAAGTGTGAGCGGCCAAGCGCTACCAGTTGAATCTTGTTCCACTGCAACGATGACAGGAACTCCGCGGCCGGCTGCATATTCGCGGCGTACTAAGTGACCTGGTCCCTTTGGCGCAACCATGCAGATATCTACTTCTGCAGTTGGCTTGATGTAACCGAAGCGAATATTAAATCCGTGACCAAAGAAGAGGGCATCGCCCTTTTTTAGGTTAGGCAAGATTGAATCTGTGTAAATATGACGCTGCAAGTGATCTGGTGCAAGGAGCATGATGACAGTTGCTTCCTTAACCGCTTCGGCAACGCTGACAACACGCAAGCCTTCTGCCTCTGCCTTTGCACGAGATGGTGAGCCCTCTTTGAGACCAACGCGGACATCGACACCTGAGTCACGTAGGTTTAAGGCATGTGCGTGGCCTTGTGAGCCGTAACCGATGATCGCGACCTTGCGACCTTGGATGATTGCTAGATCTGCATCGTCTTCGTGATACATCGTTGCCACGGTATTTCTCCTTTAGTAGTTTCTTGCTTAGTTTTGATAGTCGGGTTGGGTACTTATTACTTCAGATTTACTGCCGGTCAAGACTTCCTTAATTGAAATCACGCTAATTAACTTATCGAGCTGGGCGATGACCTGCTCAAGTGAGTGACCTTCCACCCCAACGACGATAACCATCTTGGAAATTGTTGGGTCTTGGGTTGGACCCACATTGAGCGAATCAATATTGAAGGCACGACGTGAGAATAGTCCAGCCACGCGAGCCAAAACTCCAGGGGAGTTTTCAACCAGAACTTCGAGCGTGTGTTGGCGACGGGAGGCTGTAGTCATTAGAGCTCCTGTGAATCCCAGTCGGGGGCGGTAGCCCGAGCAATCATGATCTCGTCATTTGATGTGCCAGCGGCAACCATCGGCCAGACCATGGCATCACGGTGCACGCGGAAATCGACGACAACTGGTTGATCATTAATTGACATAGCTTTTTCAATTGTCTTATCAAGATCTTCTGGGCGTTCGCAGGCAAGTCCCACACAACCCATGGATTCGGCAAGCATTGGAAAGTTGGGAACGCGCTTTGAATCAAGTGATGTATTTGAGTAACGACTGTCATAGAACAGGGTCTGCCACTGGCGGACCATGCCGAGTGATTCATTGTTGATGATGGCAACTTTGATTGGAATGTTATTTAGCGCGCACGTTACTAACTCTTGATTAGTCATTTGAAAACACCCGTCGCCATCGATAGCCCAGACAGTTGTATCAGGTGCTGCAACTTTTGCACCCATGGCAGCAGGAACGCCATAGCCCATAGTTCCGGCGCCACCTGAGTTAAGCCAGGTGCGTGGATGTTCGTAAGAAATAAATTGCGATGCCCACATCTGATGCTGACCAACACCGGCGGTGAAAATGGTGTCGGTACCAGAAATCTGTCCAAGGCGTTGGATAACCAGTTGTGGTGAAAGTGAACCATCATCTGGAATATCAAAGCCCAATGGATAAGTTGATTTAAGTGAATTCATCTGACGTAGCCAGGCGGTGAGATCGGGCTTGTTCTTAGCAAGTGCTGCCTTCAACGCCGGAACAAGCGCCGCCATTGTCTCTCTGATGTCACCCACAACGGCAACATCAGCATGACGGTTCTTACCAATTTCAGCAGGGTCGATATCAGCATGGAGGATTTTGGCGTTTGGCGCAAAGGTGGAGAGCTTGCCAGTGACACGATCATCAAAGCGAGCACCTAATGTAATAAGCAGGTCAGCCTTTTGTAGCGCAGTAACAGCCGCAACTGTTCCATGCATTCCAGGCATTCCCATATGCAACGGATGTGAATCTGGAAAAGCACCGCGCGCCATCAAAGTTGTCACAACAGGTGCACCAAGAAGTTCCACAAGTGCGCGAAGTTCAGCAGCTGCATTTGCCTTGATTACTCCGCCTCCCACATAGAAGACTGGCTTAGAAGATTGTGCAATCAGCGCTGCCGCATCGGTGATTGCCTGCGCGTTCGGTGTTGTCTGCGGCTTATAGCCAGCTAGATTAATTGAGGTTGGCCAATTAAAAGTTGTCATCTTCTGCAGCGCATCTTTTGCAATATCGACAAGAACTGGGCCCGGACGACCTGTTGTTGCAATGTGGAAGGCTTCGGCGATAGCTCCAGCAATTTCGGCAGGATCAGTAACTAAATAATTATGTTTAGTAAATGGCATTGTGATGCCACGGATATCTGCCTCTTGAAAAGCATCAGTTCCGATTGCCGCAGATGGCACCTGACCGGTGATTGCAACAAGTGGCACTGAGTCCATGGAAGCATCCATTAATGGCGTTACCAGGTTTGTCGCACCTGGTCCTGATGTTGCAATACAAACACCAGCGCGACCAGAAACTTGGGCGTATCCAGTTGCAGCATGGCCCGCGCCTTGCTCGTGGCGCACAAGAATGTGGCGAATTGTTGAATCATAAATTGGATCGTAAGCAGGAAGAATGGCGCCACCAGGAAGTCCGAACATCACTTCAACGCCAGCAGCTTCCAAGCTCTTCACAAGAGCGGTAGCTCCAGTCATCGCGGTGCCGTTTGCTGTTGGAACATGTGTGGCCATCTTCGTACTCCTTTCCCTAATCTCATCGTGCGCAATCTTGCTAAATGAAAAAACCCTCAGATATCTGAGGGCGCGTGTGACGTGAAGGCACGCGCTATCGAATCACCACCACTGACAGAACTGACGAACGTGTTGATTGCATGCGCTTATTATCCAACGCAGGTGCCGTGTGAGTCAAGAGGTGAGATGCAGGTCTCAATTTATGAGACAGCCATTGGCCGGGCATCAGTTAATCGCAGACCGCGCCCTTAGATGCTGACCCAACAAGCTTTGAATACTTAGCGAGAACGCCACGGGTGTACTTATGAGGCAGTGGTTTCCACCCCACTTTGCGCGCTTCCAGTTCTGCCGCATCTACCAATAAATCTAGTTTTCGAGTAGCGATATCAATACGAATCAGATCGCCATCTTTAATAAATGCAATCGGTCCACCATCAACTGCTTCCGGTGCAATGTGTCCCACACATAGTCCGGTGGAACCGCCCGAGAATCGACCGTCGGTAAGCAAGAGTGTTTTCTTACCAAGACCAGCACCTTTGATTGCGCCGGTAATCATCAACATCTCGCGCATGCCCGGTCCACCCTTAGGACCTTCATAACGGATCACAACTACATCACCTTCTTTAATCGTTCCGTTTTCAAGAGCATCCATCGCCAACTGTTCGCGTTCAAATACCCGAGCAGGACCTTCGAATTTTTCAACCCCAATCCCGGCTGTCTTACTGACCGCACCTTCTGGAGCAAGTGAGCCATCAAGAATTGTGATTCCCACATCTGTCGAAAGTGGCTTATCAATACCACGCAATACTTCACCGTCAGCCAGTGGCGGCTTGATATCAGCTAAATTCTCAGCCATGGTCTTGCCGGTAACAGTTAGACAATCTCCATGTAGATAACCAGCATCGAGTAAGACGCGCAAGACAACGGGAATTCCGCCCACACGGTCAATATCGGTCATGACAAACTTTCCAAATGGCTTGAGATCTCCAATAAGTGGAACCTTGGAACCAATGCGATGGAAATCTTCCAGTGTGAGGTCAACTTCAGCCTCGTGGGCGATTGCAAGCAAGTGCAATACAGCATTGGTTGAGCCACCCAGTGCCATCAAGATTGTGATGGCATTTTCAAAAGCTTTCTTGGTCAAGATATCGCGAGTAGTAATTCCTTTAGCAATCAAATTCACTACTGCAGCGCCAGATTGCTCGGCAAATGCATCGCGACGACGATCTACCGCAGGAGGGGCCGCAGATCCTGGAAGTGCAAGGCCAATTGCTTCAGCGATACTTGCCATGGTGTTGGCGGTAAACATTCCACCACAAGCTCCCTCACCAGGACAGATGGCCTTTTCAATTTGGTCTACCCGATCTTGGGTAATTAATCCACGAGCACAGGCACCTACTGCTTCAAAGGCATCGATAATCGTGACATCTTTTCCATCAACCTGACCAGGAAGAGTGGAACCGGCATAAACAAAGACTGATGCCACATCTAGGCGAGCAGCAGCCATCATCATGCCAGGAAGTGATTTATCGCAACCAGCAAATGTCACCATTCCATCAAGGCGCTCTGCCTGCATCACAGTTTCTACTGAATCAGCGATTACCTCGCGTGAAACGAGTGAGAAGTGCATGCCTTCGTGACCCATGGAGATTCCATCTGAAACTGAAATAGTTCCAAACTGCATTGGGAATCCACCAGCATCGATGATTCCTTTACGAGAAGCTTTAGCAAGGCGATCTAATGAAAGATTACATGGGGTGATTTCATTCCAGGAAGATGCGATACCGATCTGAGGTTTCACCCAATCTTCATCACCCATTCCAACAGCACGTAACATTCCACGCGCTGGGGCGCGCTCTAATCCATCAGTGACAAGTCCGGAGCGAGGTTTCATCTTTGACATGAGAGAATTCTACCCTTATCAACTCGATTTGAGACAAGCCTAAAAACAATTAAAAGGAGACACTCCTGTGTCAAAGCAAGAAACCGATACGACCCTTGACCCAACCAGATGGCGCACGCTTTTCGTCGTAGCCATATCCCAATTGATGTTGATTCTCGATAGCTCAATTATGAATATTGCGATTCCAAGCGCCAAGGTTGACTTGGGAATCTCTGATGCCAATCAGCAGTGGATTATCACCGCATACACATTGGCATTTGGTTCACTGCTGCTTCTGGGAGGTCGCATAGGTGACTTCATGGGACGTAAGAAGATCTTCATTATCGGACTCCTTGGATTTGCCGGTGCATCAGCACTCGGCGGTATTGCCTCAACGCAAGGATTGCTCTTTGCATCCCGCGCTTTACAAGGTGTCTTCGGCGCCCTGCTTGCACCGGCCGCTCTTGCAATCATCTCTGTGACATTTACCGTTCCAAAAGAGCGGGCAAAAGCATTTGGTGTCTTTGGCGCGATCTCTGGCGGCGGCGCAGCTATTGGACTTATCGTCGGCGGCGTTCTTACTGAATACACATCATGGCGTTGGTGCCTTGGCGTCAATACTCCAATCGCTATCCTCGCAGCCATCTTGGCAGCCAAGTTTGTGCATGAATCAAAAGCTGCTGGCGATAAGAAATATGACATTCCTGGCGTTGTGACAGCAACGGCCGGCCTCTTCGCACTCACTTACGGATTTAATGAAGCAGCTCGTGAAGGCTGGACTGATTCCCTCACGCTCACATTTTTTGCCGCCGCAGTTGTACTGCTTGTGGCCTTTGTCGTTATTGAATCAAAGGTGGCAAGTCCGCTGATGCCTCTTCGCGTTATTACCGAGCGCAACCGTGGTGGTTCATACCTTGGTTCACTTATTGTGGGAGCCGGGCTATTTTCAATGTTCCTATTCCTGGGTCTCTACCTACAAGTGATTCTTGGATACACACCACTTCATTCTGGCTTTGCATTCTTGCCATTCTCTGTTGGCATCATCATCTTCGCTGGAGTTGCTTCCCAACTACTACCGAAGATTGGACCAAAGCCGCTCATGGTGCCAGGGCTTATCTTCGCTGGAATTGGGCTTTTGATGCTCACCCGCATCACACCTGAAACTGGCTATGTCACACATGTTCTTCCATCACTTCTCATCATGAGCTCAGGTATGGCACTGGTGTTTATCCCGCTGACATCAACTTCACTCCATGGCGTATCTGGTCGTGACACCGGTGTTGCAAGTGCCATGGTGAACACCTCTCAGCAGATTGGTGGATCACTGGGAGTTGCGCTACTTAATACCATTGCGGCAACTGCAACGACTGCCTATGCAGCAACACATACTGAACTTGGAAAGATGGTTCAACCATTTGCTGTGACGCATGGATTCACCAGTGCATTTAAAGTCAGTGCCGCGCTCTTATTTGCGGGCGCGATTGTGCTCTTCTTCTTTATCAATATTGGAAAAGAATCACTCGTTGAAACTGAAGGCGCAGGCGCGCACTAACTAGTTACTAGCCTTGACCTAAGTGGCCAAGTAGGAGCTCGCGAACTCGCGCCGCATCTGCTTGGCCCTTTGTCTCTTTCATGACTGCGCCAATCAAGGCGCCAGCTGCAGGTAAGTGTCCCCCGCGTACCTTCTCGGCAGTCTCTGCTTGTTCGGCGCAGACTTTCTCAATGGCTGCCATGAGCGCACCATCATCGTTAACAACTTTAATTCCGCGCTTGGCCACAACTTGCGCTGGTTTTCCTTCGCCAGCAATAACGCCCTCAACTACTTGACGGGCAAGTTTGTCGGTGAGTTCACCTGCGGCCACCAGTGCGATAAGTTCGGCAACATCTGCTGGAGTAATGGCCAGTTCAGTTACTGCAATGTTTTGATCATTTGCAATACGCGAGATTTCACCAAGCCACCACGTGCGCGCCTTGGTGGGATCTGCGCCGAGTAATACTGTCGCTTCCACAATATCTAAAACATCAGCATTAATCATTGCCTGCATCTCTTTATCAGGCACGTTCCACTCTTCTTTGATGCGCTTGCGACGTAGTGATGGGCGTTCTGGCAAGGTTGCACGAAGCTCTTCAATCCAGGTGGCAGCCGGTGTGACTGGAAGTAAATCTGGATCTGGGAAGTATCGGTAATCCTCTGCTTGCTCTTTCGAGCGGCCAGAACGTGTCAGGCCAGTATCTTCTTGGAAGTGACGAGTCTCTTGCTTAACTTTCTTGCCTTCATTGAGTAGCTCTGCGTGACGAATCATTTCACCACGGATGGCACGCTCGACCGAGCGAAGTGAGTTCACGTTCTTTGTCTCAGATCTGGTTCCTAAAACATCAGAGCCAATTGGTTTGAGTGAAACGTTGGCATCACATCGCAGTGAGCCTTGCTCCATCTTCACATCAGATACTTTCAGACCGCGCAGGATGTCGCGGAGTTCTGCCACATAAGCCTTTGCCACCTCTGGTGCGTACTTACCTGTGCCGGGAACAATCTTGGTAACAATTTCAACTAGTGGAATTCCGGCTCGGTTGTAATCAAGTAGTGAGTAATCAGCGCCATGAATACGACCGGTAGCACCTCCAACGTGGAGTGACTTTCCAGTGTCTTCTTCCATATGTACGCGTTCAACTTCAATTCGGAATTGCTTCGGACCTTCATCAGTATCGATTTCAACATCGACATAGCCATCAAAGCAGATCGGTTCGTCATACTGGGAAATCTGAAAGTTCTTCGGCATATCTGGATAGAAGTAATTCTTGCGCGCAAAGCGACTATATGGCGCGATTTTGCAGTTCAGTGCCAGGCCAATCAGAATCGTTGACTCAATTGCTTTCTCGTTCACCACCGGCAGTGCGCCAGGAAGGGCTAAACAGACCGGACATGTTTGGGTATTTGGCTCTGCGCCAAACTCTGTGGCACAAGAACAGAACATCTTGCTATGAGTATTGAGTTCAACGTGAACCTCAAGACCCAGTACTGGATCCCATTTAGCAACTACTTCGTCATATGTTGGAAGCGCCATTATTTGCCCCCTGCCAACACTGGTGCCTGGGAAAGAATCGGTGCGCCCCACTTTGAAAGTAGCGCTGCTTCCAGTGCTGCCCCTGCTTGATAGAGACGTTGATCTTGCATGGCAGGTGCCATGATTTGAAAACCAACTGGCAAATTATCTTCTTCAGCTAAACCTGCCGGCAGTGACATGCCACAGATTCCGGCAAGGTTAACCGGAATGGTTGCCACATCACCTAAATACATAGCCATCGGATCATCAACTTTTTCCCCAATTTTATAAGCAGTTGTGGGAGCTGTTGGCGAGACTAGAACATCGGCTTTGGTAAATGCCTTTGCGTAATCTTGAATGATTAAGGTGCGAATCTTCTGCGCACTGCCGTAGTAAGCATCGTAATAACCAGAAGAGAGTGCATATGTTCCAAGAATGATGCGACGCTTTACTTCGCGGCCAAAACCAGCATCGCGAGTAGCGCTCATGACAGCTTCGGCCGATGCACCAGCTGCATCTCCTGTGCGAAGTCCGTAGCGCATCGCATCAAAGCGTGCCAAGTTCGAAGAGCACTCAGAAGGCGCGATTAAGTAATAGGCAGCAAGTGCGTATTCAAAGTTTGGACAATCTACTTCCACAATTTCAGCACCAAGAGAAGCTAAAACCTGTAATGATTCATCAAAACGTGTTTGAACTCCCTTCTGATATCCAGCACCTTGTAGCTGCTTGATCACACCAATCTTCATACCTTTAACATCACCGCTCTTTGCCGCAGCAACAACTGCTGGTACGGGTGCATTAATACTTGTTGCATCTTTTGGATCATGTCCTGCCATTACTTCATGGAGAAGCGCCGTGTCTAATACGGTGCGACCAAAGGGCCCTGCTTGATCAAGGCTTGATGAGTATGCAATCAAACCAAAGCGAGAGACTGCGCCATATGTGGGGCGAACTCCGACAAGTCCGGTAAGAGCTGCCGGTTGGCGAATAGATCCACCAGTATCTGAACCCACTGCAAGAGGTGCTTGAAAGGCAGAGACGGCAGCAGCTGATCCACCGGATGAACCACCGGGTGTGCGAGTTAAATCCCACGGATTAAATGTCGGGCCATAGCCAGAGTTTTCAGTCGATGAACCCATCGCAAACTCATCCATATTTGTCTTACCTAATATCACTAAGCCCGCATCTTTAAGTTTGCTCACAACTGTTGAGTCATAGGGCGGGCGCCAGCCTTGCAAAATCTTTGAGCCAGCAGTTGTAGGAACTCCGCGTTGTGCCAACACGTCTTTGAGCGCTAATGGAATTCCGGCAAGAGGTGAAAGCTTTTCGCCACTCTTACGTTTTTCATCTACCGTCTTTGCTTGGGCAAGTGCGCCTTCGGCATCAACATGTAAAAATGCTTTCACTTGACCATCAACGGCCGCAATCTGATCGAGGTGCGCCTTGGTTAATTCAACAGCAGTAGTTGATCCATCTGCCAAAGCAGCGGCCATCTGGGTTGCGTTCTGGCGAATCATTCTGCCTCACCAAGAATTTGTGGAACGCGAAAACGTTGCTCCTCTTGTGCCGGAGCACCAGAGAGCGCATCTGTTGGCGAAAGACTTGGGAGCACAACATCTGGACGTGCAATATTTTCAAGAAGTTGCGGATGCGATGTTGCTTTCACACCTGTCAGGTCTACCTCTTGCACTCGAGCAACGGCATCGAGAATCATTCCAAATTGGGAAGCAAGGCTTACTAGCTCTTCCTCTGTCATTTCAATTCGGGCAAGGCCTGCAAGTTTTGCGACATCATCGCGGGAGAGGCTGCTCATGTGCTGGAGTCTATAAAAGGTTTGGTTTAAGAGCGAATCTGGCCAGTGCCGGTAACAATCCAGGTAGTAGTTGTCATCGCCTCTAACCCCATTGGACCGCGTGCATGCAACTTCTGATTTGAAATGCCAATCTCTGCACCAAATCCCATTTGTTCGCCATCGGTAAATCGGGTTGAGGTATTGACCATCACCGCAGCGCAATCAGAGAGGGCGATAAACCGAGCGGCGGCGGCTTTATCTTCAGTGACAATAGCTTCAGTGTGGTTAGTTCCGTATTGCGCAATGTGATCAGCTGCAGCATCTACTGAATCTACGACTCCCACATTCATCTCCAGAACTCCGTACTCAGTCGACCAGTTCTCATCCGTTGCAATAGTTGCTGCAATGTTGAACTTCTCGGCCACCTTCTGAGCAGTGGCATCAGTATGCAAAATGACACCAGCATCGCTAAGAGCTTTCAGCGCCATTGGCAAGAATGTTGGAGCGATTGCCTTATGCACCAGCAAGGTCTCTGCTGCATTGCAGACACTTGGCCTGTGTGTCTTTGAGTTAATAAGAATTGGAAGCGCCTTTTGAATATCTGCAAATTCATCAATATAGACGTGACACACGCCAGCGCCAGTTTCAATTGTTGGCACCGTTGATTCATCTACGACCATACGAATCAGAGCAGCGCTGCCGCGAGGGATGACAAGGTCTACTTTCCCACGAGCTGTGAGCAAGGCTTTAGTAGTTGCCCGATCTTCTGATGGAACAAGTTGAATGACTTCAGGTGAAATCTTTGTCGTGCGCAAAGCATCGCGCATGACGTTGACCAAGATTTCATTGCTATTACGCGCTGTTGATGAACCACGCAAGAGCGCAGCATTTCCTGACATCAGCAAGATAACTGCAGCATCGACAGTGACATTTGGACGTGCCTCATAGACCATGCCGATAACACCGAACGGAACCGATACTTGTTGTAGATGAAGGCCGTTAGGAAGCGTACTTTCACGAAGCGTAATTCCTAGTGGATCTGCAAGGGCTGCCACTTGGCGCGCTCCCCCAGCAATACCTTTAATGCGTTCTGCGGTAAGTAAGAGCCGATCCTGCATCTGCGGATGCATCTGCTCTTTGCGTGCATTCTGCATATCAATTTCATTTGCCGCCAAGATTTCGGCGCTCCGCGATTCAATTGCCTGCGCAATAACTTCAAGTGCCGACTTTCGCTCGGCGCCTGTGGCTGTAGACAAAGTGCGCGCAGCGATACGGGCTTTCTTTGCCAGCTCAGCAATGATTGCTTCGGCGCTCATAGGAGTACTAAATCATCTCTATGCACAAGCTCGCGCTCGTATTCCGCGCCCAGTGATGCCGCAAGTTCCTTTGTTGAACGCCCTAGCATTTGTGGAATTTCAGATGAATCAAATGCAACGAGACCACGTGCAATAACTTTGCCAGCTTCAGAAGCAAGCTCAACGGTGTCACCCGAAATGAACTCTCCTTCAACAGCTGTGACACCAGCTGGAAGTAAGGACACTCCTCTTTCAAGAATTGCCTTCACTGCTCCGGCATCCAGAATAAGGCGGCCTTGCGGAGTGGAAGCATGCGCTAGCCAAAGTAAACGTGAGGTCGCCTTCGAACTCTGCGGGGCAAAGAAGGTTCCATAATCTTCACCCGCGATTGCATGGCCGCAATGAGCAAGTGATGTAAGGAGCATCGCAATTCCAGCGCTCGTTGCAATACGCGCTGCCTCTACCTTTGTCACCATTCCGCCACTGCCCACACCGGCAGAGCCTGCTCCACCTAAGACAATGGTTTCAATATCTGACATTGTGGCGACATATCGAATTGGTTGTGCACCACTCTGTGTTGGTGGTGCGTCATAGAGCGCATCAATATCTGAGACCAGAATGAGTAAATCAGCATGGATAAGCAGTGCAACAAGTGCTGCGAGCCGATCGTTGTCACCAAATCTAATTTCCTGGGTTCCAACGGTGTCATTTTCATTGACAATCGGAATCACACCCAGTGAGAGCAATTTAGTGAGCGTTTGCTGCGCATTTTGATAGTGCGAGCGGCGCACAATATCTTCAGTGGTCAGCAGAACCTGGGAAGAGATAACACCATGGGCAGAAAACTTCTCGTGGTACTGGGCAATAAGTAAACCTTGTCCGACCGAGGCCGCCGCTTGTTGGGTAGCTAAATCCTTTGGCCGCACCTTTAAGCCCAATGGCGCCAACCCGGCAGCAATCGCACCAGATGAAACAAGGAGTACATCGGCGCCGCGCTTTTTAAGTGAGTAAGCAAAGTCAACAATCTTGGCGACAGCGTGTGGATCTAACTCTGACCCAGCAGCACCGGTGAGAGATGACGAGCCGATTTTGATGACGATGCGCTTAGCGCTGGTTAAAGCCTCGCGGTTCACTTGTCATGACTTTCTTCTTCGCTCTCTTCTAGTTGAGCTAATGATAACTTTATTTCAGGATTTGTTGGCTCTTCCACGTTATATTCCCATTGACGGGCAATTTCGTCATCTGAAAGTTTATCTACCTCAGGCTCAACTGCGCCCCATGCACCTTCAAGACGTGAATCTTCACCGCGGCGATGTAAGAAGCCAGCAAGTTGCTCAGCGCCGGCTTCAATAGTTGGCTCCCATTCAAAGACAACTTCGTTATCACCAGAACCAATGCGCACTTCAGAACCGGCAACTGCGCCCTTCTTAAAGAGTTCTTTTTCTACACCTAACTGCGCCAGGCGATCTGCGAGATAACCAATAGCTTCGGCATTCTTAAAGTTTGTCTGGCGCACCCAACGAACTACTTTCTGTCCGCGCACGCTAAAGGATCCATCACCATTGAGTTGAACAGAGAACCCGGAATCATCGACTGCAACGGGGCGCAAGATGATGCGAGTGCGTTCTTCTTTTGCAGCCTCTGCTCGCTCTCGTTGCACAAGTCGAGCCATGGCATACATAAGTTCAGGTAAACCTTCCCGGCTTGCTGCAGATACTGGATAAACCTCGTAACCTTTTTCTTTCAGCTGCTCCTGCACCATATCGGCCATCGCTTTGCCATCAGGTAAATCAATTTTATTGAGTGCGACAATACGAACGCGATCTTCCAGGCCGCCATAGAGTGCGAGCTCATTTTCAATTGCATCTAAATCATCAACCGGGTTGCGATCTGTCTCCAGAGTGCCGCAATCAAGAACGTGTACAAGTGCGACGCAGCGCTCTACGTGGCGCAAGAATTGAAGTCCAAGGCCTTTTCCTTGTGATGCACCTGGAATAAGTCCTGGAACATCTGCCACGGTAAAGCGGGTATCACCAGCTTGGACAACACCAAGATTTGGCACAAGAGTAGTAAATGGATAGTCGGCAATCTTTGGTCGCGCAGCAGAAACGGCGGCGATGAGAGAGGATTTACCGGCGCTAGGAAAACCAACGAGTGCGATATCAGCAACTGATTTAAGTTCGAGTGTGAGTCTGCGTTCTTCACCTGGCTCACCAAGAAGTGCAAACCCTGGTGCGCGGCGCTTAGAAGAAGAGAGAGCTAAGTTTCCTAATCCGCCGTGGCCTCCACGTGCAGCAAGAAATGTTGTGCCGATACCAACGAGATCTGCAATTTGTGTCCCATTTTCATCATAGACAACTGTGCCATTAGGAACAGCCATGATGAGATCTTCACCTGATACTCCATCTTTACGATCACCGAAACCTTGGTGACCTGATGTTGCTTTGCGATGTGGTGAGTGGTGGAAATCAAGCAGGGTTGTCACAGATGAATCAACAACCAAAATGATGTCTCCCCCGCGTCCGCCATTACCACCATCTGGCCCACCGAGTGGCTTGAATTTTTCACGCTTAACAGAGACGCAGCCGTCGCCGCCTTTTCCGGCAGTGGCAAAGAGAGTGACGCTATCGATAAATGTTGCCATCTGACCTCACCTGCCCTTCCAGTTATCTGTTGAAATATTTGTTAAATAAAAAAGCGGACCGCGATAAATGCGGCCCGCTCTTTGTAGAGAAACCTTAATTAAACTGCAGGGACTACATTCACTACGCGACGACCGCGAGCGCGACCGAATTCAACTGCACCAGCTGCAAGAGCAAATAGTGTGTCGTCTTTACCGCGTCCTACGTTCTTGCCTGGGTGGAAGTGTGTTCCACGCTGACGAACGAGAATCTCACCTGCATTAACTTCTTGACCGCCGAAACGCTTAATACCGAGGTACTGTGGGTTTGAATCGCGACCGTTACGAGTTGAGGAAACACCCTTTTTACTTGCCATTTATTTGCTCCCTTAACCCTTACTTAGCACCGCTGATTGCGGTGATCTTTACGCGAGTGTGCTGTGCACGAAAACCTTGACGACGGCGATGACCTGTCTTGTTCTTGTAACGAAGGATGTCGATTTTTGGACCCTTTACTTCGTCAATCACTTCGCCAGTGACCTTGATGCTTGAGAGAACCTTTGGGTCTGTTGTGACACTTGCGCCATCAACGACCAGCAGAGCTGGGAAAGAAACTGATGAACCAGCAGCAGCGTCGATGCGATCAACGGTGATGGTCTCGCCAACAGTTACCTTCTCCTGGCGTCCGCCAGCTTTAACGATTGCGTACATGCTCATTGCCTCAGTTCTTCGTGTAATAGTTTCAAGCTTGATTCACGCATAGAGCGCGTTCAGGCAGACGCTAAGGGTACGGATTTCATACCCCATGGGTCAAATTGACCCCTAAATTCACTTCATTTATGAGGCTAGGCGGTGATGACCCCGGAGCTAGCGGCCCTGCGGCGGCGCTTTCCCTTGGGGGTAACGACTGCTTCAGCTTCTTCTGCTGGACTCTCATCATTTAACGTTTCATGAAATTCATGATCCGTTGCTGAATCTTCTTCAACATCTGGATGATGTGATGACTGTGAATTCACTTGTGGCATCGGTGCCTTCATCTTCACTGGATCCATATGTACATGAATTCCACGTCCATTACATGAATCACATGTGGTTGAGAAGGCTTCAATCAGACCTTGTCCCACACGCTTACGAGTCATTTGAACCAGACCTAGTGAGGTTACTTCAGCAACTTGATGCTTGGTGCGATCGCGACCCAGTGATTCAACGAGGCGACGAAGCACGGCATCACGATTTGATTCAAGAACCATATCGATGAAGTCGATAACAACAATTCCACCTAAGTCACGAAGACGAAGTTGACGGGCAATCTCCTCTGCCGCTTCTAAGTTGTTCTTAGTCACTGTCTCTTCCAGGTTTCCACCCTTACCAATGAACTTACCTGTGTTCACATCAATAACAACCATTGCTTCGGTGCGATCGATAACAAGTGAACCACCTGACGGCAGATAGACCTTGCGATCAAAGGCCTTAGCTAACTGCTCCTCGACGCGGTAATCAGCAAATAGATCTCCGCTGCCTGAATACTTTTCAATCTTGGCCACAAGTTCTGGAGCGATGGAGCCTAGGTAGGAAGTGATTTCATCCCATGCTTCATTGCCCTGAATGATCAGCTTGCGGAAATCTTCATTGAAGATATCGCGGATAACGCGCACGGCAAGATCTGGCTCTGAGAGCAGAAGCGCCGGTGCATGGAAGTTTGGATTTTCTGACTTCTGGAAAATATCTTCCCATTGCGCTTTCAGTCTTTCCACATCTGCGGTGAGTTCAACTTCAGAGACACCTTCTGCAGCTGTGCGCACAATGACGCCGGCAGTATCAGGGATTAAATTCTTAAGAATCCCTTTAAGGCGAGTGCGCTCTGATTCTGGAAGACGCTTTGAGATTCCGCTCATGCCACCGCCAGGAACATAGACAACATATCGTCCTGGAAGTGAGATTTGGCTAGTTAGGCGTGCACCCTTTTGACCAATCGGATCTTTTGTTACCTGAACAAGAACAGGTTGACCTGTCTTTAAGACCATTTCAATCTTGCGAGGTTCAGATTCAGAAATTCCGGCTGCATCCCAATTAACTTCACCAGCATAGAGAACGGCATTGCGTCCCTTACCGATATCAACGAAGGCTGCTTCCATCGATGGCAGCACGTTCTGCACGCGACCGAGATAGACGTTACCCACATAGGAGACGTTGGCATTTCTATTGACATAGTGCTCAACCATCACATTATCTTCAATAACAGCAATCTGGATACGATCTCCGATTTGGCGAACCACCATCTCGCGATCAACATTTTCACGACGAGCTAAGAATTCGCCATCAGTAATAATGGTTCCACGGCGGCGATATGGCTCGCGGTATTCACGAGACTCACTGCGCCCACGATCGCGATCACGGCGATTACGTGTTCCACGCTCTGTGCGCTCACGTGCTGGTCGCTCTGATTTTTCACGAACTTCGCGAACTTTAACGATAGTGACAACACCATCTTCATCAATGACTTCACCTGGTGTGATGCCTTCACCCGTTGCACGACGGCGACGGCGACGGCGATGCGTGCCACCTTCAGCCGAACCATCCTCGGAATCGCCAGATTCATCATCTGTGCCTTCTTCAGAATCTAAATCATCCGTTGTTTGACCATCAACTTGTGGCTTGCGACGACCGCGGCCACCGCGACGGCGACGGCGATTGCGTCCGGTGCGGGAATCTGAATCTTCAGAGTCGGCATCCGTTGCCACTGGTTCAGCACTCTCTTTTGCCGGTGCTTGCTTCTTGGCAGCTTTAGTTGCGCGCTTAGGAGCAACAGCGTCGATCGGCGCAGCTTGAAAGACAGGAACTGGGATCGCGGCAGCTTTCTTACGCGATTTAGGAGCAGCCTCTGTCTCAGATGCTGCACTTTCTGCTCCATCTGCAGTTATATCAACTGTGGGAACGCCTAATGATTTCTTACTTGATTTCTTACTTGATTTCTTAACCGCACGTTTGCGCGGTGATTTTGGCTCGATAGCCATGGCACCAAATCCTTTAGTGCGTACCTGCTTTTTCAATTAGCGATACGCAATCTCGTGGCCCAAAATGTTGCCATCTTGAGCAAAACTCATTTTTTAATCTTTTGTGTAGTCCGCCGCAGGCGCGATAAAGATCGCTGGCCGCGCTGAACTGTTGGACCAATTATGACAGATAAGTTGGTAGAAAACCTATTTTGAGCGTGAATCAGCCGCGCTGGCGGGCGTGAACATTCTGTAATAGCCCGATTCCGATGAGATTGGCAAACATGCTTGAGCCACCATACGACAGGAAGGGCAGTGGAACTCCGGTCATGGGCATCAAGCCCAATGTCATACCAATATTTTCAAATATCTGAAAAGCAAACCAGGCAATAACTCCGGTACAGACCAGTGTCCCGTAGGGGTCCGTCGATCGTCTAGCAATTCCAAATGCTCGCATGAGAATAGTGAGTAGCAGCAGAATTATCACTGAGCAGCCAACAAAGCCGAGTTCTTCACCGGCCACGGTAAAGATGAAGTCTGTCTGTTGCTCTGGCACAAATCGTCCATTTGTTTGTGGACCATTAAATAAACCAGTGCCGATCAGCCCACCAGAGCCAACCGTGATGCGCGCTTGGCGTAATTGGTAGCCAGCGCCCTGCGTGTCAGCGTTTGGGTTAACAAAGGATTGCAATCGCTTTACTTGGTAATCGTTAATAATTCCAGTCTTCGTTGCAACAAATCCACCAATGACTGCCAGCAATATCAGACCGACAATCCACTTCATGGGAGCACCTGAGACGGCCAGGATTGTGACAACTGATGCGCTAATAATGAAGACCGTCCCCATATCTGGCTGCCGCAAAATAAGCAGGATCGGAAGGGCGGCAACTGCGAGTGCTTTGAGAATATCGTTTGTGCTTGGTTCATCTGAGTTATGTGTGCGCTCAGATAACAACATGGAAATTCCAATAATGATTGAGATCTTGGCAATCTCAGCCGGTTGAATCTGAAAACCTGCCGGAAGACGGATCCACGCTTTAGCTCCATTAATTTCACTGCCCACTCCTGGAATAAGGACAAGAATTAAACCGAGTACACCAAAGCCCCAGATAAATGGGGTGTAAGCGCGAAGCAGGCGGTAATCAATGATTGTTGTCCCCCAGGCAAGTGCCAAACCAATAACGATGTTAATGACATGTCGCTTGAGGTAGTACTCGGGATCAAGGCCGTTAGCTGAATACCAATCACGGGTTGCGGCATATACCAAGAGCGTTCCGATGATGAGTAGTCCACCGACTGCAGCGCTGAGAATTGGGTCAAAGCCGGAAAAGAAGGAGTGGCTTCGCGTGCGGCGATAACGGCTGCGATTAAGGAATGTACTCATGGCTTGGTCACCGCAATCTCCTTCTTCGCTTTTTCTGGGTTCAATATAGATGCAGCCGGTTTCTTGGCCGGTGAGATACGAGGCAACTTAATCGGTGGTTTTCCTTTAGGAAATAACGCTAGTTCAGGTTTAACAATATTGCCTTGTACGCCGAAGAGAGTCTCATAAATTTCTCGCACACCCACACCTGATGTACTGGCTCCAAAACCACCTTGGCTGACCATCATGACAACTGCGTAGCGTGGTTTCTTCGCTGGTGCAAAAGAGGCATACCAAGAGGTATCAGCTTTCTGTGTTCCATTTGAGTTCCTACCAAATACTTGCGCAGTTCCAGTCTTACCTGCTGTTGGCACTGGAAAACGTGAAAAGATTCCGGCCGAGGTTCCAGACAGGGTGACCTCTTGGAGTGCATCATGCAAGAAAGCGATGGTTTGCGAATCGGCTGAGATGTCGCCCAACTCTATTGGTTCAAATGTTTGGATTACCTCTCCTTGCTGACTCACCACAGCTTTGGCGATGGTGGGTTGCCAGATTGTTCCGCCGTTAGCTATCGCTGCATACATTTGAGCTAACTTAATGGGTGTAATCACAGTATCGCCTTGACCGATAGAGAAGTTCACCGCATCACCACCACGGATTTTATCTCCGTCTACGCAATTTTCTTGCGCTAGCTGAAGCAGAAATGGCGTTTGCTGCGCCTTTGTTGCGCGATCTCTGTAGTTACAGTAAAAAGCTTTATTCTGTTCATACCAAGTCTTCTTATACTCGCGGTCAGCAAGTCTTCCAGCTGATTCAGAAGGTAGATCTACACCTGTTCTTACCCCCACCTGAAAGCCCTTGGCAGCGTTAAAGAAGTGGTCATTCGGGTTTGATTTAGGCCGTAAACCACCATCTCGCACCCACTCATCGTATGCAATTTGATACCAGATAGTGTCACACGAAATTGCGATTGCCTTCTTCATCGAAATCGTTCCTTGGGCCTTACTTTCGAAGTTTTGAAAAGCACGAGTTCCCACTTGCACTTCCGATGGACACGAATAACTCTTATTCAAGTCATATCCCGCAGCTTTTGATGCTACTACCGAAACTGCTTTAAAGGTAGAGGCCGGAGCATAGAGTCCCTGTAGCGCCCGGTTCAGTGCTGGTACACCATTGTCTTCGCTATAAAGCGCCTGTGCTTCTTTGATTGTCAGTCCACGTTCAAAGGCATTGGGATCAAAAGATGGATAAGAAGCTAGCGCAAGAACTTGACCGTTTCGAACATCAAGAACGACTGCGGCTCCACCATCTGCTCGATATCCCATCGAACGTGCACGCTTTACTGCTCCCTCCAGCGCTTTTTCACTGGCAGCTTGAAGTCTGACATCTAAACTTGTCACCAAGTGATTGCCGGCAATCGGCTTCGTATCCTGACTCGTATTCGTCACCGCTTCTTTGCGGTCAACGATAAAAGTTTTTATTCCAGGAACACCACGTAGATATTCATCGTATTCGATTTCAAGCCCGGTCTTACCAATAAATTCAGAACGGAAGTAGGTGCGCCCATTAGCACCAGCAAGATCTGCCTCTGTCAGTGGCCCGACATAACCCAGCACATGACTACCGGTGACACCCAGTGTTTGCGGGTAACTTCTAATGGCAACAGGTGTGGCAGAAATTCCAGGATAACGATCTGATCTTTCAACAATGCGCAACGCAAGTGCTGGATCAGCAGATTTGGTAATAGGGATAGGTTGGAAACGTGAACCTGTCCAGCAACCAGCACGCACTCCCTTGGGTAACTCACCGCAGAGGCGCGTGCGCTGCCACACATCAGAGTATTGAAGTCCTAACAACTTAACGAGCTTTCGTAGCACTGCTACGCCCTCATCAGGCAACTTATCAATCACGGTGCGATCAACAGTAATAGCGAGGGCAACCTTGCTCAGCGCCAGCGGAACGCCGGAAGAATCAACTATAAATCCACGGTTTGCCGGAGTTGCAACATCGCGGCTTTGAATACTCAATGCGGCATCGCGATAGGTCGGACCTGCTGCAACTTGAAGATAAAAGAGACGGCCAAGGAGTGCGACCATGAGAGAGACAAAAAATATTTGAATCACTAACAAACTTAAGCGTGAGCGTTGGTTCATAGGAGTGATCTAGTTCCAAAGACATTTGCATGTATGTAGGCAAGAATTTTAAGTACTAGCGGTGAGACTATTGCAGTCCAAAATGCTGATCCCGCCAGTAGAAATGCGATGTGAGAAATACTTCCTAACTCTTGTCCGAGTAGAAACCCCAATAGTAAGAAAACAAATTGACTAGCCACGACTCCGACAGTGGTAATCAGAACGATGTTGATGGGATTAGAACGAATGTTGTCATCGCCATAACCTAAAAATGCAACACCATATCCGGCCAAAATCAGAACAAGAGTCCAGTGACCCATTGGGCCAGGCGAACTTTGCGAGAGATCCATCAGGATGCCGGCACCGAAACCGGTAAGAGCGCCAATTTCTGGCGTGCTTAGCGTTGCCCAGATAAGAGTAGCGATGAGCAGGAGTGAGAAACCGCCAAGAGGCAATCTGAGTTGAGTAATAAAAGCTTCTTGCAATACATAGATAAAGAGAAAGATTGGGATAGAAAGAAGATATCTACGGATTGTCATAGTTCCATCATGGCTCTGTGCTGGTAGATGATGATGGAGAAGGTGTTGCATAAATAGTCACTGTGGGAAGTGGAGTGGGGACAGGTTTGGGCGGTACCAATGCATCTCGAGGATCAGATTCCGGCTTTGCGGTCACAACTGCCACAACTCCGAGTGTGGAGAAGTTGGCATAGAACCTTACTTCGGCAGTTTGGGTGACAGCGCCCGGTGAGTTATCAACCGAAGTCACCTCGCCTATCGGTACTCCTGGAACAAAGGGGCGTCCGCTATCACTTCCACGAGCAAGGAGTGCATCCCCCGCCTTCACAGTCGTGGTGTTATCTAGTAATTGCAAAACACCGGTGCGAGAGCCTTGGCCGCTTAAGATTCCGATTTGTTCTGACTTTGCAATACGTGCACCAATTCTAAATGCTGGATCTGATGCAAGTTGAACGAGAGAGCTATCTGGATAGGCAATCTTCACAACTCCAACCAGACCATAGCCAGAGATCACCGTCATGTTGCTACGAATTCCTGAACTTGTGCCGGCATCAATAGTAATTGTCTGTGTAAATGATGTAGTGGGGCCTTGTGAAATAACTTTTGCATTAACAACTTTATATCCACCACCACCAGCAAGATTAAGAATGCTCTTTAATTGCTTCAATTGGGCATCGGCGGTTTTTCGATTAAGCAGAGTGTTACGCAGCGTCTCATTTTCAGCCTTGAGTTTCTCAATTTGGTTGCGGGTGCGCCCCAAGTGAGTGACATCAGATGCAAAATTACGAAATGGAGTTAGCGCCCAAGAGCCAAATTTTTGCACCGGAGTGAGAGCGGTCTGGGTCCCTGTGCGCACGCCACCAATTACTGATACGCCACGTAGATCCAAAGTAATCAGGAAGAGTGAAGTAACAATTAATACGATGATGAGTAAGCGACCGCGGTTGTCGCCGCCGTAGCGCACAGTTAACTACCTATCGACGAGGCTCGGAGATCAAAACCTTTTCAAGGGCTTCAAACTCTTCAATGCATTTTCCGGAGCCTTCAACGACTGCATCCAGCGGACGGTCTGCAATATGAATTGGCATTCCAGTCTCTTTGCGAAGTCGCTCATCGAGTCCCTTAAGAAGTGCGCCGCCACCTGTCAGAACGATGCCGCGATCCATGAGATCTGAGGAAAGCTCTGGTGGGCACTTATCAAGAGTTGCCTTTACTGCGTTAATGATTTGATTGACCGGCTCTTCTAGTGCTTTGCGAATTTCAGCAGCTGTAACGACGATGGTCTTGGGAAGTCCGGTTGCCAGGTCGCGACCGCGAATTTCAGCATCATTTTCACCCTGAAGTGGGTATGCCGAACCGATAGCCATCTTGATCTCTTCGGCGGTGCGCTCACCCAAAAGTAGTGAGTATTCGCGCTTGGTCCAGTTAATAATCGATTGATCAAGCTCATCGCCGCCAATACGAATTGATAGCGCGGTGACGATTCCGCCCAGTGAAATCACGGCAACTTCAGTAGTTCCACCGCCTATATCTACCACCATATTTCCGGTTGGTTCGTGGATGGGAAGACCAGCACCGATTGCAGCAGCCATCGGCTCTTCAATAATGTAAACCTTACGAGCACCTGCGGCATAGCCAGCATCTTTAACAGCGCGCTGTTCAACGCCAGTAATTCCTGAAGGAACACAGACCACTATACGTGGCTTAGCAAGATAACTACGACGATGCACTTTTTGAATAAAGTAACGGAGCATGCGCTCGGTTGTGTCGAAGTCTGCAATCACACCATCTTTAAGTGGACGAATGGCAACGATGTTGCCAGGTGTGCGACCAATCATCTTCTTAGCTTCAAGTCCAACAGCTAAAATTCCGCCAGTATCTTGGTTAACAGCAACAACTGAAGGCTCATTAAGAACGATGCCACGACCTCGAACATAAACAAGGGTGTTTGCAGTTCCTAGGTCAACGGCCATATCGCGGCCTATGAATGACATTCTGTTAGACATTTATTTCCCCTCAAAGAAGATAGCTATTTCACGTGCAGCTGATTCGGGTGAATCAGAGCCGTGAACAATATTTTGCACAACCTTAGTTCCTTGATCGCGAGCAAGATCTCCACGGATCGTTCCGGGCGCTGCCACTGTTGGATCTGTAACACCTGCCAATGATCTAAAACCCTCAATGACGCGATTTCCCTGCGCAACGATGGCAACGATGGGACCTGACATCATGAACTCAACGAGTGGTTCAAAAAATGGTTTGCCTTGATGTTCGGCGTAATGCTTTTCAAGAAGTGCTCGATCTGCTTGCAACATCCGCATCGCTGCAATGGTGTATCCCTTAGCTTCAATCCGAGCGATTACTTCGCCAACTAATCCACGCGCAACACCATCTGGCTTAACCAGGACGAGGGTTTTTTCTAGGCTCACAGGGGTCAGTCTATTAGGCGTCAGGAGTGCGTGTCGCCATCAGGGCAGCGCGAGCAGCCTCACCCTTGCGACCCACAATGATGGCAGCAATCCAGAGTCCCCCGAAAATCAGGCCCACGATAGCCATCGATGGCACCACCACGGCATAACCGATCATCAAGATTTGCAAGAGAGAGCCAAGAATCCACCCGGCTCGTTTCTTTAATAGCCCTGGGGTGAGAAGAAGAAGTATCGCAATAACTGCGCCAGCCACAATTGTCGATGCCTCGTGGTTATCTTTGGCAAGCAGCATGGCAAAACCCATGATGAAAAATTCCATTACCAATACTGCCGAACCTAGAACGCGCATTACTGATCTACCTTTGCAAATTTCTTTCTCAGAATTCTACGCGCATCCCCTGCTGTGACAACAGAGCCAGTAACCAAAATTCCAATGGTCTCATCACTGAGCGGCCGGATCGTATCCTTAATCGCCTTGTCCAGGGCGTCAGCTAACTTCTCGTGCGCAAAGACGCGATCATGTCCGAAGATTTCAATAGCCATCTTTTCTAGCTCATCAATATTGGTTGAGCGCACAGAACTATTGGTCGTCACGATGATGGAGTCCATTACCTGCTCAAGTTCCAGCAGAATCCCCCGAATATCTTTATCACCCATCGGCGCAACTACTCCAATAATCTCATCAAAGGTAAACTCACTTTGAATTGTCTCGGCAATCGCTGCAGCCCCATGCGGATTATGCGCCGCATCTAAAATGATGGTCGGATCTCGGTGGAGCACTTCACAGCGCCCAGGAGATGTCACAGCGGCAAATCCCGCGCGCACCGCCTCGATATCTAACTCTTGGTCGCCAAAGAATGCCTCCACTGCCACAAGTGCGGCCGCCGCATTTGATGCTTGGTGTTTGCCATGCAAAGGCAAAAAGATATCTTCATACGTATCTTGAGCCCCGCGAATAGTTAACAACTGCCCGCCGACTGCAACCGAACGTGACATCACCGCATATTCAATGCCTTCGCGCACAACATCTGCGCCCACCGATGCTGCTCGCTTGAGCAACTCTTTGGCAGCTTCCGGCTCTTGTTGGGCAAGAACAATAAAACCAGATTCTTTAATGATGCCCGCTTTCGTCTGCGCAATCTCGGCCAGCGTTTCACCCAAATACTCAGTGTGATCAAGGTCGATCGGCATCAAAACTGAAACATCTGCCAGGACCACATTGGTGGCATCCCACTCGCCTCCCATGCCTACTTCAATTACACCCACATCGATTGGATGCTCGGCAAAAGCAGCGAAAGCAAGGGCGGTGAGGGCTTCAAAGTATGAAATGGGATGTTCGAATTTCGAATCCATCATCTCAATGTATGCGGCAATATCGTTGTAAGAAAAGATCAGTGCTTGCGCATCTATTGGTTCACCGTTAATTGCAATTCGCTCCACAAAACTCTCCAGGTGCGGGCTAGTAAATCGCCCCGTGCGCAGCCCCATCTCAAAGAGAAGTGAATCAATCATGCGCGATGTGGTGGTCTTTCCGTTAGTGCCACCAATGTGAATTGTGGGATAGGTCAGTTGCGGAGACCCTAAAACATCGACAAGTGCCGCAATCCTCTCCAGGGATGGCTCAATCTGTGTTTCCGGCCAGCGAGTGAGCAGCGCTTTCTCGATTGTGTCGAGCAGCTCTTGGTCCTGCGGTGTTATTTCACTCATTTATTTGAGCGCTGCAAGCTGGGCTGTGATCCGCTCAATATCACTTGTTGTCACGGCAAGTCTTTCTTTAATTTCCTTCACCACATCTGCTGGGGCTTTCGCCATAAATCCTTCATTGTTTAATTTCACTTCCGCTGTCTTGAGATCTTTCTGAGCCGTGGCAAGGTCTTTGGTAAGGCGGGTGCGCTCTGCTGCTACATCTACCGTGCCAGAGAGATCGAGTTCAACTTTGATTGCGCCAATTTCAACGGAGGCACTTGGCGTGAATTCAGTAAGTTCTAACTTAAGTAAGAATGCCATCGCAGTTGCATAAGCAGACACATCAGCCGGTGCAATAAATCGACCCGGAATCTTCGCACTTGGTTTCACACCTTGGTCATTACGAAAGCGGCGAACTTCGGTAATGACTTTCTGAAGTTCGCCCACAAGTGTTTCTGCCTTCTTATTGATGTGGGCAGGATCTGCTACTGGCCATTGCGCAGTGACAAGAGTTTCACCGCCCGTAAATGTGGTCCACAGTTCTTCAGTAATAAATGGCATCACTGGGTGTAGCAAGCGGAAAAGTGTGTCCAGCACATGGCCGAGCACGCGCTGGGATGCAGCCGCGTTACCAGAAGCAAATGCTTCTTTAGAGAGCTCCAGATACCAGTCGCAGAGGTCATCCCAGGCAAAGTGATAAACAACTTCGCAGGCACGGGCGAACTCATAGCGTTCAAGTAAGCCGGTGTATTCAGCAGTTGTTTCACTTAAACGCGAAAGCACCCACTTATCGATCTCTGACAAGCTTTCCATCGCTGGCAACGGACCTTGAACAGTTGCCCCGTTCATCATCGCAAAGCGTGTTGCATTCCAGAGTTTGGTGGCAAAGTTACGAGAACCTGCAATCCAATCTTCGGCCAAAGCCTGATCTTTACCGGGATTTGATCCGCGGGCCAAGGTAAAGCGCAGCGCATCGGCCCCGTACTTATCAATAAATTCAAGTGGGTCGACCACATTGCCGCGAGATTTGGACATCTTTTTGCCATATTGATCGCGTACAAGTCCATGCAAAACAATGGTGTGGAAAGGTGGCACGCCATCCATAGCAAAGAGCCCAAACATCATCATGCGTGCTACCCAGAAGAATAAAATGTCATAACCAGTAACAAGAACACTCGTTGGATAGAACTTCTTCACATCTGCTGTGTTATTCGGCCAGCCGAGAGTTGAAAAAGGCCAGAGCGCGGATGAGAACCAAGTGTCTAGGACATCGGGATCTTGGGTATAACCAGCGGGCGCTTTTTCACCAGGACCAACTACAACTACTTCATCATTAGGTCCATACCAAACTGGAATTCGATGACCCCACCAGAGCTGGCGCGAGATACACCAATCATTTAAATTATCGACCCAATCAAAGTAACGAGGTGCCAGCTCTTCTGGTTCAATCCTTACTCGACCATCGCGGACGGCATCGCCTGCTGCCTGCGCAAGTGTTTCCACCTTTACAAACCACTGTTTTGAAAGACGCGGCTCCACTGTTGTTTCACAGCGTGAACAATGTCCAACTGCGTGAATGTAAGGACGCTTTTCGGCAACAATCCGTCCCAGCTCGCGCAGCTTTGCAACAACTGCCACACGCGCATCAAAGCGATCCATGCCATCGAATTCTGTGCCCGTGCCATCCATCACACCGTGCTCGTTCATGATGACAACAAAAGGAACATTGTGGCGAAGAGCCATTTCAAAGTCATTCGGGTCGTGGGCTGCAGTGACCTTAACCGCACCAGTACCAAAGTCAGGGTCAACTAATTCATCGGCGATGATGGGGATCATGCGATTAACCAATGGCAGCATCACTTCGGTGCCAATCAGGTGTTTGTAGCGAGGATCATCTGGGTGCACAGCCACTGCGCCATCGCCCATCATTGTTTCCGCGCGCGTAGTTGCAACAACAATGCTTTGCTCGCCATCGCCATAGCGAACTGAGACAAATTCGCCAGCATCATCTTGATGTTCAACTTCAATATCAGAAAGGGCTGTGAGGCAACGTGGGCACCAGTTAATGATGCGCTCTGCCCGATAAATCAGCCCTTGATCAAATAACTTCTTAAATATTGTTAAAACAGCCTGCGAAAGATTCTCATCCATTGTGAAAGCTTCGCGAGACCAATCCACGCTATCGCCAAGTCGCTTCATCTGTCCAAGAATTTGTCCGCCAGATTCAGCTTTCCACTCCCACACTTTCTTCACAAAATCTTCGCGACCTAAATCATGACGAGAAAGCCCCTTAGTCGCTAATTGTTTTTCCACAACATTCTGCGTTGCAATTCCGGCATGGTCCATTCCAGGAAGCCAGAGCGCTTCAAAACCTTGCATGCGCTTCATGCGAGTGAGGCAATCTTGCAGAGTTTGATCGAGTGCGTGGCCGATATGTAAATTGCCAGTGACATTCGGTGGTGGAATAACGATGGTAAATGGTTCTTTAGATGAGTTGGCATCGGCCGTGAAGTAGCCAGCGTCTAACCACTTTTTATAGAGCGGGCCTTCGATTTCACTCGGCGTAAATGCCGGTGCTAGCTCGCGCTTTTCTAAAGACATGGAGCGCAGTCTAGTTTACCTTTACGCGCTTTTCTCCTCTGTGTTCTTCTCACGACGAGAAGCGCGCTTAGCAATATCGCCAGTGCGTGGCAGCAAGGTCGGAGCAGCGCCATCTGTGATGCAACTCTTTTCGATGATTACCTTGGCGACATCTGTGCGGCTCGGGATCTCATACATGACCCCAAGTAATACTGATTCCATGATGGCGCGTAGTCCACGTGCACCAGTCCCGCGAATGAGTGCAAGGTCGGCCACCGCTTCCAGGGCTTCCTCTGAAAATTCGAGTTCCACATCATCTAGATCAAAGAGCTTCTGATACTGCTTTACCAGCGCATTCTTTGGCTCGGTAAGAATCTGCATTAGAGCTGGCTTATCAAGATTTTCAACGCTGGTAAGAACCGGCAGGCGACCAATGAATTCAGGAATCATTCCAAACTTGAGCAGGTCTTCTGGCATGACATCGGCAAAGATGTCTCTGCGATTCTTCTCCTCCGCGCTCTGAAGTTCAGCTCCGAAACCAACGCCGGCCGAACCACTGCGTGATTCAATAATTTTATCGAGGCCAGCAAATGCACCGCCGACGATAAAGAGAACGTTTGTGGTATCAATCTGAATAAATTCTTGATGTGGGTGCTTGCGACCACCTTGTGGTGGAACAGAGGCAACTGTTCCTTCTAAAATCTTAAGCAGCGCTTGCTGAACACCTTCACCTGAAACATCTCGAGTAATAGATGGGTTTTCAGATTTGCGAGCCACCTTATCGATTTCATCGATATAGATGATTCCGGTCTCAGCCTTTTTCACATCGTAATCGGCAGCCTGTAAAAGCTTGAGCAAAATGTTCTCAACATCTTCCCCGACATAACCTGCCTCGGTGAGCGCTGTTGCATCTGCAATAGCAAAGGGGACATTGAGCATACGTGCCAGAGTTTGCGCCATCAGTGTCTTACCGCAGCCTGTAGGACCAAGCAGGAGAATATTTGATTTCGCGAGCTCGACTCCATCTTCATTGCGGGAATCTCCAGATTGCACACGCTTGTAGTGGTTATAGACAGCAACCGAAAGTGACTTCTTTGCCCGATCTTGGCCAATCACATATTGATCAAGGAAATCAAAGATGGCGTGTGGCTTAGGAAGTTCACTTAAACCAAGTGAGGAAGCCTCGGAGAGTTCTTCAACGATGATCTCGTTACAGAGTTCAATACATTCATCGCAGATATAAACGCCTGGACCTGCAATAAGTTTCTTAACCTGCTTCTGCGTTTTGCCGCAGAAGGAGCACTTGAGGAGGTCGTTAGCTTCGCCAATTCGGGTGGACATGGGTGTAAGGATAGTTTTTATGGTGAAAAATTGCGCGTGAAATCAAGCCTGACTTTGTTCGCCTATAGGTGAATATGGCGGCAATTTCGACTTCATCTCTTTCACTCCCGGCACCAGAAGTACCAATGCGCAGATTGCCAGATGAAAGACTGCGACGCCGATGAGCAACTCTTTCTCACCAAAGATATTCACCAGCGGGCCAACTAAGGCCATGCCAAGTGGCATTAGCCCCATCGTGCCCATGTAATCCAAACTAAATACTCGTCCCTGATATTCAGCCGGTACTTCACGTTGCACCGATGTTGACCAGAATGCTTCCCACGGCCCCACTGAAAAACCGGCGAGCAGATAAGCAAAAAGAATTAAGGGCGCAGAAGAAGGAAATGCCAGAATAAGAGGTGCGAAGATAAATAGCCCCCACACAACGACTGAGACCAACCCTTCATTTTTCACCTTCCACTTGATAAAGATGACTGCGGATATCGCTCCCCCCACACTAAAGAGCGCCGCCGATGCGGCATATACCGAGGCATCGCCAAATTCACGCTTGGTAATGACAGGCAGCAGAACATTCTCAACGCCAATCACCAGCATCAATTGCACAGATGCCATCACGATCATCGCGGCAATCCACTTGTAGTACCAGACCACTCGAACACCCTCTCGCAAATCTTGCACGAAGTGGTTTTTCACATTGTCATTTTTCGCAATCGGACCTTCATCAATACGAGCCAGGATTGCGGCCCCTGCCAAAAAGAAGATGGAGCATGCAACATAGGTTGCATGAGTTCCGAGTGCGACAAGCAGTACTCCGGCAACACCAGGACCGGCAATCTGTGATGTGCGAAGAGCAATTCCGCGAAGCACATTTCCAGCAGGCAACAAATGATCAGGCAAGATGCTGGGCATGAGTGCTTGCGCTGCCGGTGCGCCAAAACCATCAGAGATTCCCATCAACACAACAATCAGACCTAAGATCCACATCGAAATCTGCGCAGGATCAATAAAGACAACTACTGAACCAATGACTGCTCGAAAACCATCGGCGGCAATTAGAACTGTTTTCCTAGGTAATCGATCAACAACAACGCCACCTACCGGAGAGAAGAGAACGCCAGAGAGAACTCGCGCACCCAGAATCAAACCCAAGGTGGTGATAGTTCCACCGGCATCAAGGATGGTGACGGCAAGTGCGATTGGAAATGCTGACATCGCAAGAATGGTCAAGATCGTTGAGATCCATAGGTTGCGATATGCCGGGTATGAGAAAAGAGCGCCGGGTTCGAAATATTTCTTTAGCATTTTCGAACCAGACGCCCCTTTAGTGAAATTGTGTGCTTAAGGCTTTGCCTTACGTGAAGCCATCACCTTATCGATGATTCCGTATTCCACTGCCTCTGCAGCTGTCAGAATCTTGTCACGCTCAATATCTTTCTCAATCTCTTCCACAGTCTTATTGGAGTGCTTGGCAAGCATGGTCTCGAGTAATCCACGCATGCGAAGAATTTCGCGTGCTTGAATTTCAATATCTGATGCCTGTCCGCCACCTTCTGATGAAGGTTGGTGAATCAAGATACGTGAGTGCTCTAGGCCATAGCGCTTACCTTTTGTGCCACCAGCCAAGATGATTGCGGCAGCTGATGCTGCTTGGCCAAGACAAATTGTTGTGATGTCTGGGCGAACAAATTGCATGGTGTCATAAATTGCGGTGAGTGCAGTAAATGATCCACCCGGTGAGTTAATGTAGATCGAGATATCGCGATCTGGATCCATTGACTCCAAAGTCAGAAGCTGGGCCATCACATCGTTTGCCACAGTGTCATCAATTGCCTGACCAAGGAAGATGATGCGCTCTTCGAATAACTTTGTATATGGGTCTAAGCGCTTAAAACCATAGGCGGTCTTCTCTTCAATTGTTGGAAGAACGTAGCGGTTCGTAATTTCTTGAATGTGCTTCATTACTTCTTACCTCCCGCGATTTGGCCTTCATTTGATGCGATGTGATCGATAAATCCATAGGCAAGTGCATCCTTGGCATTAAACCAATTATCGCGATCTGAATCAGCAATAATCTTGTCTAGCGGTTGCCCGGTGTGCTTGGCATTGAGTTCAGACATCGTCTGCTTGGTAATAGCCATCTGCTCTGCCTGAATCCGAATATCTGTTGCAGTTCCGCCAATGCCACCTAGCGGTTGGTGCATCAAGATTCGAGCGTTTGGTGTTGCATAACGCTTGCCAGGTGCGCCAGCTGTAAGAAGGAATTGACCCATTGAGGCAGCCATTCCCATGGCAACTGTTGCAACATCGTTTTTGATGTAATGCATCGTGTCATAAACAGCCATACCGGCAGTTACTGATCCACCAGGTGAGTTGATGTATAGGTAAATGTCTTTCTCAGAATCTTCAGCAGCTAGTAACAACATCTGCGCGCAGATGGCGTTGGCCATCTCATCGCGCACTTCACCAGCAAGAAAGATGATTCGCTCACGGAGTAAGCGACTATAAATCTGATCGCCTAGTCCAAATGGCTCTGAACCAACTGAGCGCGCTACAGGCGTGTTCTCCTGTGGGTTAATAACATCCACGTTTCATCCTTCCAATAACTTTCCCTTGTATTGACCTTAACAATTACCGCGCCAATTTGCTTCCCAAATATGAGAGATAGGCGCTAAAAACTCTGATGTTCGCTTACGGCTAAAGAGTTACTCGGCTTCGGGCGCTGCTGGCTGACCTTGTGCTGGGCGAAGGGCTTCAAGATCAATCACTTGGCCGGACTTGTCGACAACTGAGACACGACCCAACACTGATGCAAGTGCCTTCGCGCGAGTTACCTCAGCAACTACCTGGCTAATTTGTCCAGCTTTTTGTAGCTCCTGTGCAAATTGCTCCGGACCCATTCCATAACGCTGTGACATACGAATGAGATATTCGGTGAGTTCGATTTCAGAGACTTGAACTTCTTCCACCTTCACTATGGCATCAAGTAGGAAATCAGATTTAATTGAGGCGCGAACCTGGCCATCTACTTCAGCGCGGTGTTCGGCATCTTCCATCCGAGATTCACCCGCAAGGTGCTCATTCACTTCTTCGAGCACAATCTCATCTGGAACTGGGATATCAAGATCTGCCAGTAACTTTTCTAGAAGTAGGTCGCGTGCTTGCGCGCCTTGTTCCATCTTCTTCACTCGTGATAAACGCTCTGCGATATTCTCTTTCAGCTCAGCTAAAGTATCGAATTCAGATGCAAGTTTGGCAAATGCATCATCGGCTGCTGGTAGCTCGCGCTCTTTTACCGCCTTCACACCGATTTCAACATCGCCCTTTTCGTCATCTTTTTGACCAACGAGTTGGGTGGTAAATGTCTTGTTATCCCCCGCGCTCATTCCAACGAGTGCTTCATCTAGTCCGTCAATCATGCGATTAGAGCCAACTTCATAGGAAATCTCATTCGCTTTTCCACCATCTACTTCAGCGCCATCAATACGGGCTGTGAGATCGATAGTGACAAAGTCACCAGATTGTGTGGCACGCTCAACCGTGTTTAAGGTTCCAAAGCGAGCGCGAAGCTCATCTACCTGCTCATTGATATCAGTATCTGCGACAACAACATCATCTACTGTGACAGTGATCTTGGAAAAGTCTGGAAGCGTCACTTCTGGGCGCACATTTACCTCAACGGTAAAGATGAGCTTGTCGTTATCGACAAATTCCTTCACATCAACAGTGGGGCGTCCCACAACGAGCACGTCATGCTCACGCGCAGCTTTGCCATAGAACTCAGGCAGAGCGGTATTAATCGCCTCATCAATAACCGTTCCACGTCCCACGCGCTGATCAATCATCGCTGCCGGAACTTTGCCCTTACGAAAACCTGGGATGTTTACCTGTGTTGCCACCTTCTTATATGCAGCTGCAACATGGTTAGTTAGCTCTGCATAAGGAACTTCAACTTCTAAACGAACGCGAGTGGCAGAAAGTGTCTCAACGGTGCTTTTCACGAAGTGCTCCTATTAGTTAATGACAGCTGTAATACTGTGAAGAAATTCTGGTCGGGGCGGGGAGATTCGAACTCCCGGTCTCCTGCTCCCAAAGCAGGCGCGCTAGCCACTACGCTACGCCCCGAGGCGCAACAACGGAGTCTAGAGTAATTTTTTACTCTGAGTTACACACCCTGTACGCTCATCCTTCGCACCACTCGCGGGTGTAGCTCAATGGTAGAGCCCCAGCCTTCCAAGCTGGCCATGCCGGTTCGATCCCGGTCACCCGCTCCATGTTTTTAGTTAATGATTCCGACCTTCTGGAGAAAAATCCGGCCCGAAAAAGTAACTCCCGATTCCGCGGAAGACTCTCCAGTTACGTCAATGAGATTTACTGTCAAAGATGAAACTGTGCCTGCTGTCTTAATGGTTCCAGTTATTGTGACTCCATACACAGTGCTTTTCCCAGCCAAAGTTACCAACTTTGAGCGAGACGCAGAAAAATTGTAGGTTGGAGTCTCCCCTGTTGAGCTAACTCCGGCTGCAAAATCTAGATATGTTGCTGAAGCTTCCCCCGTCAAGTAAATCTGAAAGAAGTATGACGAGTTAATAGCAAGACTTCCGAAGGCTGATGACGAAGCCACTCCAAGAGGGGTGCTTGTGTTTATTGTGAAGTTGCCAATTGATATTACTTTTACCTCAGACGTACCCGCAGACCCAGCAGTCCCTGTTTCCCCTTGTGCACCAGCTGCTCCCGTTAAACCAGTTGCACCTGTTGAACCTGTTGGTCCACTTGGGCCGATGCTTCCCGCAGCACCTGATGCTCCGGTTGCACCCGTTGCACCTGCAGCTCCCGTTGCACCTGGTGTTCCTCCACCTGAACCAGAAGATCCTGCGGCACCTGCAGGTCCGGCAGGTCCGGCTGCACCTGTTAGTCCACGTTCACCTTGTGGCCCAACTGAACCAACGCTATTTGCATTATTGGTGCCAATTTTTGCATCGGATCCATTCTTTCCATCACTACCTGTGACACCTGTTGCGCCAATAGGTCCTTGCAAGTTCTGTGGCAGTGGCCATTTACCTTTCGCTTTTGGTCCATAAATGAGAAGACTTCGGGTATCAATATAAAAATCGCCATTGATGCCCAGTGAAGTAATTGGCAGACCTTTGCCATTAAGAATTGTGTTTGGAATTGAGGCTGCTGTTCTACCGGCAGCACTTGCTGAAATCACTGATGTGGATGTTGTAAGAATTGCAATAGTAACTAGGACGGCTATTCGTGATGCTCTCACTGGTGACCCCTTCACACTAGGTTGTCCACCCAGTGTGAAGTGGCACCAGGCTTGCCAGAATCGGAGAATCCCCTACCAGCACACAGGAAGGGCGTGCGTGTAGGGGAAAAACTCACAGATTTCACATGAAAACTCGCATGAGCCTCGCAGGCTATCCAAGTATCTTTCTGAGCCTAGGACGCTTTAGTACAACCAAGTCGAGGCGAGGGCTTTGGCACAGAGCAAGAGAGTGGGGGCATGCGAATGTCAACAAAGAAAAGGATTGCAACAATTGTTATTACAACTGTTGCACTTACTGCAGGAACTGTTGGTGTTTCAACAGCCTCAACAAAAGCAACACGTATCTCAATTACCAATCCAAGTGCTAACGGTGTCAAGGGTCCTCGAGGGATAGACCTTGCCGCCACACTTTCCGCACTTGTCACAAAGGGCACAATCACACAAGCACAGGCAGATGCAATCATTGCCGCGGCTGATGCAGCCAAGGTAGCTGCAGAAGCAGCCCGTGCTGCAGCCCGTGCTGCAGCAGAACTGGCTAAGCCTTTGAAGGCTGAAAAGATGGCAGAGCTTGCACTGATCTCAACAACAATCGGTATCGACTCAGCAACCATCAAGTCGCGCCTTGCCGCAGGAGAAACTCTTGCGACAATCGCGGGGCCTAAGAAAGATGCGTTGATTGCGGCACTGGTTGCAGATGAGACCAAAAGAATCGATGCTGCGGTCACAGCTGGGAAATTAACTGCCGCACAGGCAACATTCCTTAAAGATCGCCTCGTCGCTCACATAACTGAAGAAATCAATGAAGTTCGCACCGCAGGACCAAAGGGTGGCTTTAAAGGTGGATTTGGGCACAAGGGAAAAGGTGATTTTGAGAAGGCTCCAAGAATGCCAGCTCCAAGAGCAACAACTGCGGCAATCGCATAACTAGTTCAAATATGTAGTACCTCCTTGGGTAAAAACCCCGCCATGCGAAAGTGTGGCGGGGTTTTCACATGCCCGCCCCCGCACATGCTTAAATTGCGCATGCGCATTCACATCGGCAGCGATCACGCCGGCCTTGATTTCAAGAACGAATTGATTACACACCTCGTTGTTAATGGCCACGATGTGACTGACCACGGGCCCTATGAATATGACGCACTCGATGATTACCCAGATTTCTGCATCCCATGCGCCGAAGCTGTGGCTAAAGATTCCACCTCACTGGGAATAGTTCTCGGTGGTTCCGGTAATGGTGAGCAAATTGCGGCCAATAAAGTCAAGGGCGTGCGTGCTGCACTTGTGTGGAGCATCGAGACCGCCAAACTTGCCCGCGAACATAACAATGCAAATGTGATTTCCTTAGGGCAAAGGCTTCATGATGCGGATTTTGTAAAGCAGCTCATCGATACCTTCATCGCAACAAAGTTTCCTGGCGATGAACGCCATGTGCGCAGAATTGATAAAATCAGTAATTACGAAGTAACAGGTGAGATTTAAGCCTTAAAGTATCGAAGATCAGTTACTTGATGATCTTTAGTTATGCCTTGCCCCTCAAATCGCGTGACTGGTCTCCATTCAGGGCGCGCTACTACTCCCCCGGTAAATAAGGTGCTGGGCGTGAAAACTTCTTGAATATATTCGGCATAGGGCACCCAATCAGTTGCAATATGGATATAGCCGCCTGCTTTAATCTTGGGGTGAATAAGTTTTAAGAATTCATTGTTCACAATGCGCCGCTTGTTGTGGCGCTTCTTCGGCCATGGATCAGGAAAGAAGAGATGAATCGCATCTACTGAATTATCGGCAATCATGGTTTTCAGGATCGGGTGGGCATCGCCTTCAATAATTCTCACATTGCTTAATGCAAGTTCTTCAATTCGGGCCATCAATTTTCCAATGCCTGGCTTATGAACTTCAACTGCAATAAAACCGGTATCAGGAAAATCTCTGCCGATCAGGGCAGTTGCCTCGCCCATGCCGAAGCCGATCTCGAGAACTATTTTCGACGAGTCTGGAAAGAGGGCTGGGATTTCAATAAAATCTTCGGAGTACTGCATTCCATAAATCCCCCAGTATTTATCCAGGGCGCTCTGCTGTGGAGCGGTGATGCGAGACCCACGTAAGCGGTATGTGCGTACCGAATCTTGTTCCATTGCACAATCCTAACCTCTGACGAATCACCGAGTTGGTGGTTGGATATGCTCTCTTGCATCATGCACTGAAGGAGCACCCGTGCCAGGCACAAATATCAAGCAGGTAGAAGCCACCGAACGTTCGGCAATCATTAAGGTTGCTAGCTATGCCATTGATTTAGATCTGACTACTGGTGCGGAAAACTTTCGGGTAAAGACCACGGTGAAATTTGCTGGTCTTAAACCAGGTGCAACTACCTATATCGATTGCGTGGGTGCGCGGGTAATAAGTGCCAAGCTCAATGGCGCAGATTTTGACCCACGCTTTGATGGCGAGACTATTTATCTTCCAGCCCTTGCGGCAGAGAACATTCTTGAGATCGAACATGATGGTGTGTATTCCAATTCTGGTGAAGGCCTGCACCGATTTGTCGACCCAGCCGATGATGAGGTTTATCTCTATACCCAGTTTGAAACTGGCGATGCCCGCCGCATGTATGCCTGCTTTGATCAACCAGATCAGAAGGCGACATTTGCGATCAGCACCATCACTCCTGACCACTGGGAAATAATTTCAAACTACGCAATCGAATCAACAAAAGATCTAGGAAGTAAGAAGAAATTCACTCAGTTTGCTACTTCGCAAGTGATCTCTACCTACGTCACCGCCATTGTGGCCGGTGCCTATACCTCTGTGCACGATGAATACAAAGGTGAGAAGACGATTCCACTGGGCATCTATGCCCGTAAATCATTTTTTAAGCACGTTGATGCAGCGAACATAATTGAAGTCACCAAGCAGGGCTTTGCCTACTTTGAGAAGACTTTCGGTCTCGCCTATCCATTTGGAAAGTATGACCAAATTGCGGTCGCCGAATATAACTGGGGCGCCATGGAGAACGTGGGCTGTGTTACTTTCCATGAAGATGTCCTGATCTTTAGATCTAAGGTCACAGAGCGAAACTATGTAAGTAGGGCAACAACTATCCACCACGAGATGGCGCATATGTGGTTTGGTGACTTGGTCACTATGCAATGGTGGAATGACTTATGGCTCAACGAATCTTTTGCCGAATGGGCTTCCTATCAATCGGTCAGTGAATCAACTAAATACACCGAAGCCTGGACTGAGTTCAATTCACTACGTAAGAACTGGGCATATCGCGTAGATCAGCTCACCACAACGCACCCAATTGCTACCGAGATGGAAGATCTGGACGCTGTGCGCACCAATTTCGATGGCATCTCATATGCCAAGGGTGCTTCCGTATTGCAACAACTTGTGGCACATGTGGGCCGAGATAATTTCATTACCGGACTTCGCCGCTACTTTGCTAAGCACGCCTTTGGTAATACAACTCTCAAAGATTTAATTGATCAACTCGAAGCTGCCTCCGGGCGCGACCTCACTCCATGGGTTGCAACCTGGCTGCGCACCGCAGGTGTGAACACACTGCGCCCAGTGATTGCACTCAATGGCGATACCTACGCATCACTTTCTATCAAACAAGAAGTGCCAACCATGCCGGTGGGCTCTACTGAACTTCGCCCCCACAGATTGCATGTGGGTCTCTTTGATATTCAAGGCAGCAAGCTGGTGCGGCGCACAAGTGTGGAACTCGATGTTGCCGGCGCACTGACTGAAGTCACCGCATTTGCTGGCCAAAAATGTGCTGACCTAGTTCTGATCAACGATAAAGATCAGAGCTATGCAAAGTTGCGCTTTGATGAACGCTCCATTGCAACGATGAAGAGCCACCTAGGCTCACTCGATGATTCCTTAGCCCGTGGACTTATCTGGGCATCGCTCTGGGATTCATGTCGTGATGGCGAGCTCTCAGCAACTGATTACATCGCTATCGCACTGCCCGCTTTGAAAAATGAATCAGATATCTCGATTGTCAGCGCCACTTTGGGTCAGATTGATACTGCGCTCTGGGCATATGCCCATCCATCACACCGTGCGGCACTTCGCTTGCAAGTGGCAACTGCCATCGAATCATTTCTTGATGTAGCTGAGTCCGGTAGCGATCATCAACTGCAATTTGCAAAAGGCTTTGCCAACACTGCAATCACTCCAGCGCAACTAGAGCGCATCAAGGCCATTCTTGGCGGCTCAATCACTGGGCTCACCATCGATGCTGAACTTCGTTGGTTCCTATTCATTTGTGGCGTCAAGCACGGGGTATTTGGTCCTGCTGATATTGAAAAGGAATTGGCACTAGATAAGACAGCGCACGGCAAGCAATACGGTGCGATGGCTTATGCGCAAATTCCAACTAAAGATGCCAAAGCCAAGGCATTTAGCTCGATTACTACCGATGATTTATCGAACACGATTCATTCCTTTAAATGCCGAGGATTTAACGATCCGCTTCATACAGAAATCTTGAGCGACTTCGTTGATCAGTATTTTGATGTACTGCTCAAAGTCTGGGAGACTAAAGGCTATGAAATTGCTGAAACCACAGCGACTCTGCTTTTTCCGTCCTGGGTCATTAGCGAGGCAACTGTGAAAAAGGCCCAGCACTGGCTAGATGTCACAGGTAAAGATGCATCGCATTCGCTACGCAGAACGATTCTTGAATCACGCGATGCCATGGTGCGCGCGCTAAAAGCACAGGCTGCCGATCAGTAATTACTCGATATGAGTAATAGAAGAAGTGCTCTTACTCTTTTTCTTTTCGCCCGTAAGCGCCCATGAAATAAGTGAAATAAGAAGAAACAATCCAACTGGCGCTGCCACAAAATAAGTGAAAGTTTCTACGGCCGTTAATCCTTCACCCGGCATTGCACCAGGCTCTTGGTTAATCATGAGCAGTTGAGAAAGCATTGGCAGAGTCTATGCAGTTGCGGCAGCGACGCCAAATGGCTCTAGGTATGGCAGCCAACGATTTTCGGTGCGACCTGTTCCGAGAATTCGCCAGGCAGCGCCCACTGGTTCGCGCGGTAACGTGCGAAGTCGCCAACCAAGTTCCTTTAGTGGCTTATCTGCTTTGACATGGTTGCACTTATGGCAAGCACTCACAACATTCTCCCAATTGTGACCGCCGCCACGAGAACGTGGAATGACGTGATCAATAGAAGTTGCCGGTGCTGTGCAATAGACGCAGCGTCCACCATCTCGCGCAAAGATTGCCCGACGCGAAAGTGGAACTGCATGACGATAAGGAATCTTCACAAACTTATTGAGGCGAATTACTGATGGGAGCTCAATCTGACCATGTGCAAAGTGCAAGACGGTTCCAGAAGCTTCAACCATAGTTGCGCGGTTGTTCAGAACGAGAATGAGCGCACGACGATCAGTGACAACACCCAACGGTTCGTAGGTGGCGTTGAGAACTAATGAGCGGTTCATCTCTACCTCGGTTCCAGCGCGTGGCTCGCGCTGATTGGGTAATTTTGTACTAAAACTCTCCAAGACGGGGGCATTTTGTGGTGAAGTTTTAGTAAAGATTTCACTACCCTTAACGCCTATGAACGAGCGCACGCAGGCAATCTGGGATTGGTTTAACGGCGCCCCATTTCGCATCCTCGTCATCTTTATCATCGCTGCCTTCGGCCATGTCATCGGCCATCGAGCCATCTCCCGGGCCATTGGCCGCCTGGCAACAGCTGACTTAAAGCCAGGACCAGGAACGGCAAAACGCCAGGCAGAACGGGCCCGCACAATCGGAACCGTCTTTAGCTCCACCTATAACGCCGCCATCTGGATCATTGCAACCGGAATGATCTTGGGTGAATTCGGATTTAGTTTGGGGCCAGTTCTTGCATCGGCCGGTGTGATTGGTGTGGCAATTGGACTCGGCGCACAGACCCTAGTGCGCGATGTGCTCTCTGGAATCTTTATGTTGGTAGAAGATCAATATGGAGTGGGCGATGATATTCGCGTGCAAGATATTGCCGGACGAGTAGAAAAAGTTGGCCTGCGTATCACCCAGGTGCGCGATGCTGATGGTGTGCTCTGGTTTGTTCGAAACGGCGAGATTTTATTGGTGGGAAATAAATCTAAGCAGGGCTAATCCAGCTGATTAACTAGATGATTTGCTGCTCCCTCTAGGTATCTCCACAATTTATCTTTTTCATCCTGGCCAAGTGATGTTCCATCAACTGCCAACTTCATGCAGCCAATCCAGGCATCACGGGCCTCTTGGTTAATATGAAAACCGGCATGGCGCATGCGAAGACGCGGATGACCACGTTCTTCTTGATAAGTGCTTGGTCCGCCCCAGTACTGCTCTAAGAACATCTGCAATCTACGCGCCGCACCCTTCATATCTGATTCTGGATACATCGGGCGCAACACGGGATTGACCGCAACGTGGGCATAGAACTGTGAGACCAAGTCGGCAAAGAAAGGTTGCCCGCCAAAGAGCTCGTAATAATTTGTAGTATCGCGCTCCATCAACTTCTCAACTCTGCCGAAGTTTTTCCTTTGGCGATCTGCAATACGGCAAAAGCACTGATGATGCACATGATGGCGGCGATGTAGAAAGAGAGTGCATAGTCACCAAGTTTTACCCGCAATACCGCCGCACCCAGGGCGGCAATTGATGCCCCCACTTGGTGACCCACAAAGACCCAACCATAGACAACAGTGGAACGCTGGGGACCAAGGACAATGCGACAGAGAATAAGAGTGGGTGGAACGGTGGCAATCCAATCAAGGCCATAGAAGATTACAAATACCAATGTGGATGGATGAATGGTGCTAAAGAGAATAGATGGTAATAAAAAGAGGGAGAGACCGCGCAGGCCGTAGTAGAAGAAGAGCAATTTACGGGGATCATACTTATCTGTCAGATACCCAGAGAGAATTGTTCCAATCACATCGAAGACGCCCACTAGTGCCAACAAGCTAGCAGCGACAGTTGTGCCCATACCGTGGTCGTGAGCTGCTGGAATGAAGTGTGTGCCAATGAGTCCGTTGGTGGAAAGTCCGCAGACAAAGAATGAGCCAAAGAGAATAAGGAAGTTTCTATCTTTCACTGATTTAACCAAGGTATCAATGGCTAAGCGACCTGCCGGCATTTCACTAGCAACTGGTGGTTGCCAATCTTCCGGCGCTCCATAGGGCTTCATGCCTAAGGCTTCTGGTTTCTCTTTCAGGAAGAGATAGATGAATGGAATCATGAGCGCAGATGCGGCGCCAACAGTGATGGAGATGCTCTTCCAGCCGTAAGTGATCGCAAAGTGCGAGAGCATGGGAAGGAAAACTAATTGACCAGTTGCTGTGGCAGCGGTCAGCGCCCCAACCACAATTCCTTTGCGGGCAACAAACCAACGATTAGCAATCGTTGCAGCAAAGACCAAGGCCATGGAACCAGAGCCCACACCCACGCCGATGCCCCACAGCGCCCACAAGTGCCATGGCTGAGTCATAAAGATTGTCGAGGTGGAACTCGCTGCTACCAATGCAAGTGCAGTCATCACAACTTTGCGCACAGTAAAGCGTTCCATCAGCGCCGCCGCAAAAGGTGCTACCAAACCAAAGAGAAGTACGTTAATTGATATCGCTAACGAAATTTGCGAACGGGACCAGCCAAAAGCTTCTTCCAAGGGAAGAATGAGCACAGTGGGTGCAGATCTAAACCCAGCTGTTGCAACGAGGGTGAAGAAGGTGACTACTGCTGCAATCCACCCGGGGTGAATCTTTCGCTCTTGCATTATTTAAACCTACTAATCCTTGAGGTAGCGATTAAGGAATTCGCGCTCTTGCTCCGAAATTGGACGAGACTTCTTTGTCTCCAGCGAAACCATCACTTGCACCGACTTCATCTTGGCATGGACCACACCATCGGTGCCCAGCAATTCATAGCCGACGACAAAAGATGTGGTGCCAATGGAGTCAACCCATAGCTTGAGATCGTAGAAACGACCACCTTCGTAGATAGGCACGATGTAATCAATCTCGTTGCGGGCAACAACCATCTCCATCAGGGTGGGCATCTCACCTTTTGTCGAGTATTGGTAGTAGGCCCATTGATAACGAACTTCTTGAATGTAGGTCAGATACTTTGCATTATTGACATGGCCAAAGGCATCGATGTCATCCCATCGCACATATTGCTGCCCCGAATAAATCATTAGCGGGTCAGCTTTCGGTATGTGGCGCGATGCGGACGAGCAGCATCGGCACCTAAACGGGCAATCTTGTTCTCTTCATAAGATTCGAAGTTTCCTTCAAACCAGAACCACTTTGAGTCACCTTCATAGGCCAAGATGTGAGTTGCTACCCGGTCAAGAAACCAACGATCGTGAGAGATCACAACTGCGCACCCAGGAAATTCCAGAAGTGCGTTCTCAAGTGAGCCCAGTGTTTCCACATCAAGATCGTTCGTTGGCTCATCCAGGAGCAATAAGTTGCCCCCTTGTTTCAAAGTAAGAGCAAGGTTTAATCGGTTACGTTCTCCACCAGATAAAACACCAGCAGCTTTCTGTTGATCAGGACCTTTAAATCCAAAGGCGGCAACGTATGCACGCGATGGCATTTCAACTTGTCCCACCTTCATGAAATCAAGACCGTCTGAGACCACTTCAAAGAGTGATTTCTTTGGATCGATTCCACCACGGGACTGATCAACATAGGAAATCTTTACCGTCTCACCAATTTTTACTACTCCTGAATCTGGCTCTTCCAGACCTAAGATTGTTTTAAAGAGCGTTGTCTTACCGGCGCCGTTAGGCCCAATAACTCCCACAATTCCATTGCGTGGCAGAGTAAATGAGAGATCATCGATAAGAACGCGATCGCCAAAGCCTTTTACCAAATGCTCTACTTCAACAACAATGTTTCCAAGACGCGGCCCTGGTGGAATCTGAATCTCTTCAAAGTCCAACTTACGCATTTTATCGGCCTCTGCCGCCATCTCTTCATAGCGAGCAAGACGAGCCTTTGACTTAGCTTGGCGACCCTTTGCATTCTGGCGAACCCAATCGAGCTCTTCTGTTAAACGCTTAGCGCGCTTGGCATCTTTCTGACCTTCAACTTTTAGACGTGCTGATTTTGTCTCTAAATATGTTGAGTAGTTACCTTCATAGGGATATGCGCGGCCGCGGTCTAGTTCAAGAATCCACTGCGCAACGTTGTCCAAGAAGTATCTATCGTGAGTGATCGCTACAACAGTGCCAGGGTATTTACTTAAATGTTGTTCTAGCCACAACACTGATTCCGCATCGAGGTGGTTAGTGGGCTCATCTAGCAAAAGTAGGTCTGGTGCTTCCAAAAGCAATTTACATAAAGCAACGCGGCGCTTTTCTCCACCAGATAAAACTTTGACATCAGAATCAGGCGGCGGACAACGCAGCGCATCCATAGCTTGCTCTAGCTGTGAATCAAGTTCCCAGGCATTGCGGTGATCAAGTTGCTCTTGGAGCTCGCCCATTTCGGCAAGTAACTTGTCGTAATCAGCATCAGGGCTGGCCATCTCCTCCGATACTTCATTAAATCTACGCACCATTTCCATGGTCTCAGCCACACCCTCTTGCACATTTTCAAGAACGGTCTTCTCTTCATTCAAATGTGGTTCCTGCAAGAGAATTCCGACGGTGTAACCGGGAGATAGGTAGGCCTCACCATTGGAAGGTTGTTGCAAACCGGCCATGATCTGAAGAACTGTTGACTTACCAGCACCGTTGGGACCAACAACACCAATCTTTGCTCCAGGTAAGAACATCAAGGTAACGTCATCAAGAATTACCTTTTCACCATGCGCTTTACGCGCCTTCTTCATCGTGTATATGAACTCAGCCATAGTCGCAAACCTTACTGGGTACAATTGCCTCATACGACCCTGCAGGCGCCTGTAGCTCAGTCGGATAGAGCAACCGCCTTCTAAGCGGTAGGTCGCAGGTTCGATTCCTGCCAGGCGCACATAAAAAACTGGGTAGCTCGCCGAAGCGAACTACCCAGTCCCTATTTTTTAAGTATTACTTATTCATCTTTGCGATTTGAGCGTTAGCCGCATCAAGGAATGTTCCAGACACAACTACGAACCCTAGCGAAGGCTTTGCACCCGAGCACGCAGGAGAAACGATGTACTGTGCAAGTTCCTTCACAGCAGCACCACGAGCCTTATCTGCATATTGGGTTTCAATAAGCATGTAAGAAATGATTCCAAGTGTGTATGCACCAGCAACTGATGTGTTGTAGTCATAGCTCACGATGCCGTTAGCATCCTGCTTTGCTGCACCTAAGAATGCTGAAGTAGCTGCAGAATCTGGGTAGGTAAAGTTTCCGGAAGCATTTGATACGTATGCTGCACGAAGCCCGAAGGTATCTCCCCAGTTCTTCTCAGCGTAGGTAATCGAGTACTTGGTTTTTGCTGCAAGTCCTGCAACTCCCTGTGACTGTCCCGCTCCGACAATACGACCAATGTTGCCTGCGGCGTTAAGGGTGGCGGTTGGGAATGCAGTTGTAAATGCGTTATTTCCTGGCTTTGTCCAAACAGTTGGAGCAACACCATTGAGCCATGCTGTGAAGTTACCTGTTGTTCCTGATCCGTCTGAACGGTAGATAACTCTGATTGATTGGTTTGGAAGTGTGTAGTTAGATGTAAGAGTTCTAGTGTTAAGAACGATTGGATTTCCGCTTGCATCCTTTGCAACGTTTCCGTCCTTATCTTTCCGGTAGATAACTGTCTTGATTTGACGGTTGTTATCTGCCTGGATTGCTGGATCATTCCACTTTGTTATGTCACCAGAGAAGATCTTTGCAACTGTTGTTGATGAAAGGTAAAGATTCTTCTTTCCAGGGAGATTGACGAGAACTGCGATTGGCGCTGCAACGATTGGCGCATGGAAAACTGTTGAACGCTTAGTTGCTGCAGTGTGGGCTACATCTGAAAACCAGAAGTCACCAATTTTTGCGTCTGAATTCTTAACACCAGTGCTTGAGCCTGTTGAGGTATAGACATATGAGTGCTTAGTGGCCGTATTGAATCCTGCCTTACACTCTTGTAGTAATGGATCAACAAATGATGCACCCGAGCCAGCAAGATCAACAGCGTGTGCTGGGGTAGCTGTACCAACTGCAATAAAGCCGGCGACGATTAGTGCCTTGGCCTTCTTAGAAAACTTCATCATTTACCCTTCGTAGAACGGACGTAAGTAACTCTTACGCTCCACAAGATATTCAGCGGGCGTTACTTTTTAGCCACCAGAAGGTAAACGTTTAGGTTCCAGAAGGTGAACAAATAGATTTAGCCGAAGCGGCCAGTTACGTAATCCTCTGTGCGCTTATCTTGGGGAGAAGAGAAAATGCGACTCGTTGGAGCTGCCTCAATCATTTCGCCTGGACCTCCATCGGATAGGAAAAAAGCGGTGTAATCAGAGACTCGGGCTGCCTGCTGCATATTGTGTGTGACGATGATGATTGTCATGGTCTTGGCAAGATCTGAGATTGTCTCTTCAATTCTAAATGTTGATCCTGGATCAAGAGCAGAACATGGCTCATCCATCAAGAGAACCTGTGGTTCAACTGCTAATGAGCGAGCGATGCAGAGACGTTGCTGCTGACCACCCGAGAGAGCGCCACCGTGCTCTCCTAGCCGGTCTTTAACCTCGTTCCATAGCCCTGCGCGTATCAGGCAGGATTCAAGAAGTTCATCTGTGTTCTTCTTCTTCAACTGAGCAAGCTTGAGACCAGAGAGCACGTTTTCGCCGATTGTCATTGAAGGAAATGGGTTTGGCTTCTGGAAGACCATGCCTACGCGAAGACGAATCTTGGTTACATCTGTATCCGGTGAGTAGATATCTTTTCCATCAAGCAGAACTTCTCCAGCCATTGCGGCAGTAGGGATAAATTCATGCATTCTGTTGAGCGTACGAAGAAATGTTGACTTACCGCAGCCTGATGGTCCGATAAGTGCTGTCACTGTTCCTGCAGCAAAATCGAGTGTCACATCGGACAGGACGTGCTTCTTACCAAACCAGGCATGCACACCGCGAGTTTCAAGACCATTGCCGAGTATCGCTGTCCCTGGTTGACGTACCGCGCGGGCTGATGCAACGCTCGATAGTGAGGATGGAGTTACGTGTGATGTCGTCATTTGTTCTTCCTTCTCGTTGTTAGTGAAATTATTAGATTCGGTCATGGAATTACCCAACCTTTCTTCCGCTTATGTAGCGTGCCATACCAAAAAGAATGAAAATGAAGCTCAATAGCACCAACATGCCCGCCCAGGCACGAGCAAGTGCTTCAGGAGTGCCACTAGTAAGGAATGCTTTCCAAATATAGAACGGAAGCGATCCCATCGCTCCCTCAGTCGGATTGAGATTCAAGGAATCTCCTCCACCCGAAACTAGAAGTATGGGTGCGGTCTCACCAATAATTCGAGCTACACCTAAAATGATGGCGGTAACCAAGCCGCTCTTGGCTGCCGGAAGTACAACCCCGGCAACGGTACGCCATTGAGTTCCACCTAAAGCAACGCCAGCTTCACGAAGTTCATTGGGAATAAGCCGCAGCATTTCCTCGGCCGTTCTTGCAATGGTTGGGATCATCAAGATGGTGAGTGCAAGGGAGCCCATCAAACCTGAGAGCTCTTTTGTTACAGGGTAGACCAAACTAGACAAGATAAAGAGACCAGCAACAATGGATGGAACCCCAGACATTGCCTGTACCAAGAACTTGATCGGGCGAGTTAGTGAACCGCGAATTTCCGTCAGGTACAGCGCAGTAAGAACTCCAATTGGGAAACTGATGATGAGCGCCCCACCAACCATGAGGATTGTTCCTACGAGTGCATGCAACAACCCGCCACTTGCAATTGGGTCATTCACTGATGCAAGGGCCATATCTTTGGTAAGAATTCCCCAGTGAAGCCCCTTGTAGCCCTTGCTAAATACGGTAGCGACGATACTAACGATTGGAATTAATGTGATCACAATCGCCATTACTGCAAGCACTTGAAGCAAAGCATCCTTGGCTGCAGCTGTTCCACGCTTAAAGTAGTGGAAACTGAAATTTAGAATAAGTAGTGAGATGAAGAGCGAGAAGAAGAAACCTAATTTTCCATTAAACCCTGTCAATTCGACTGAAGCACCAGCTAAAACAAAAGCGGCAAATACAATCAGGAGACTTTTGACCTTGTCTGCACCAGAGGGTTGCCACGGTTTCTGTGGCATAGGAATGACTTTATTCATCGTCCCTTACCTCCGAAACGATTGATGAGTAAGTCTGCTGTCGCATTTACTAAAAGGGTGAGCAAGAAGAGAATCAATCCGGCTGCCATCAGTGCATCGACCTCGTAAGGACCCGCTTCACCGAATTTGAGAAGAATTAAGGATGCCACGTTTCCGCCAGCACCAAAAAGAACCTGCCAATTTATTTGATAAACGATATTGAGTACCGTATAGACCGCAACTGTTTCACCCATAGCGCGACCAAGTCCCAACATAGCCCCACCGATTATGCCGCCACGGCCAAAAGGGATTACGACAGCCTTAATCATCGCCAGCTTGGTAGCTCCGAGTGCATACGCCGCTTGGATTCGATCTAACGGGGTCTGGTCAAAAATTTCACGGGAAATCGCAGTAACAATCGGGATGATCATGGTTGCCAATACCAATCCAGCAATAAATGGTGAACGCTCAAAAACAGGAGCAGGTAAATCAAAGATGGGAATAAATCCCAGGTATTTATTGATTAGCTTGGCCCAATACTCAGCTGACGACATAAAAACAATAAATCCCCAGAAACCGAAGAGCAGAGAAGGAAATGCAGCCATCAAATCGATTACAGATATGAGGAACTTCTTTAGTTTTCCGTTTGCATAGAATGTTAAATACAGTGCAGTCAAAACGGAAATTGGCACGCCTACTAAAACTGCAATAAGGGCACACAACATTGTCCCCACTAACATCGCACCGATACCAAAATTTGATTCACTGATGTCGCCGGTTTCATCAGTTATAGCTTCCCAAGCAGAGCCGGTGATGAATCCCATTTTTTCGTCGACGAGAACGTGCGCACCCTTTAGTGAGAGGAAGAGTGCAATCAATCCCAGAATTACTAATGAAGCCATTCCGCCAATAGTTACAACCAGGCGAAAAATCTGATCAGAGCGACGGGGCTTGGTTGTGATTTCCCGAGGCACCGGTGGGGTCGGGCGCTCTTTTAGTTCAATTGCCATGAGCAGATAATGGTGGCAATCCGCATTAAGTAATGAGACTCTAAGTTAACAGCAGGTGAACGGAGCCTGAATTATCGCTCCACCCCCATAACCCTTACCCTTGCGCCTATGGCCACCGAACTCCCCCATCTCATCTGGATTGATTGCGAAATGACCGGGCTGGATCTGGCCACCGATGCACTGGTTGAGATTGCGGTCCTGGTCACTGATTCAGAGCTAAATATCATCGGAGACGGTATTGATCTCGTCATCCAAGCAACCCAAGAGCAACTGAGCGCCATGGGAGATTTTGTGCGCCAGATGCACACGAGCTCGGGCCTGATCACCGAGATTCCCAATGGCATCTCGATTGAAGCCGCCCAGGAGCAGATACTTACTTATCTGCAAGCAGCCGGATGTGAGCCAGGCAAATCTCCACTGGCCGGAAACTCGGTCTCGGTAGACCGCAACTTCATCGCTCGTGACATGCACGCACTCAATGAGTTCCTTCACTATCGCACCATCGATGTCTCATCGATTAAGGAACTTACGCGCCGCTGGTATCCCAAGACTTACTTTGCCGCCCCAGCCAAAACTGGCAATCACCGCGCACTGGGAGATATCAGAGACTCGATCGCCGAATTGGCGTACTACCGCCAGAGCGTATTTATCCAAAGCGAGCCGGGGCAGGTAAAGTAGTCCCTGCACAGCACATGGTGGGCGTAGCTCAGCTGGTAGAGCACTCGGTTGTGGTCCGAGATGTCGCGGGTTCGAGCCCCGTCGTTCACCCCAAGTTCTTTAATCCCCACTACATCACTTACTAAGCACAGGGAGTCCATTCTTATGATCTTCGATGTTGTTGTGGAAATTCCAGCGGGATCTCGTAATAAGTATGAAATCAATCATGAGACTGGCGAAGTTCGCCTAGACCGCATGCTCTTCACCGCAACTCGCTTCCCGCACGACTACGGCTTTGTGAAGAACACCCTTTCTAATGATGGCGATCCACTGGATGCACTCATCATGCTCGATGAGCCCACCTTCCCTGGTTGTGTGGTCTCTTGTCGCGTTATTGGAATGTTCCGCATGACCGATGAAAAAGGTGGCGATGACAAGTTGCTCTGTGTGGCAGCTGGAGATATTCGCAAGAACAATTTAAATGATCTGCCAGATGTTCCCATCTATGAACTAGATGAAATCAAGCACTTCTTTGAGGTCTATAAAACACTGGAACCAGGTAAAGAAGTTCATGGTGGTGATTGGGTTGGCCATGTTGCAGCTGAAGCAGAAATTCAAGCGTCCTACCAACGGTATAAGGAGACCCACTAACAATGCAGGCGATCAATAGCGGTGATACCGCATGGGTTTTAGCAAGTGCAGCACTAGTACTTTTCATGACTCCAGGTCTGGCAGTCTTTTATGGCGGCATGGTCCGCGCGAAATCAGCGCTGAATATGATGATGATGTCATTTGCCGCAATCGGCATCACAACAATCATCTGGGTGCTCTATGGATACTCACTCGCCTTCGGTCCATCACAAGGTGGTCTGATTGGAAACCTTGATCACATAGGTCTGGCTTCCACCATTGATCAGGTAACTGGCGCTGAGGGTCACCAAATTCCAGTACTTGCCTTTGCCATGTTCCAACTTACCTTTGCCATTATTACTGTGGCTCTCCTTTCTGGCGCCATTGCCGACCGCGCCAAGTACGGTTCCTGGGTTCTCTTCGTTGGCATCTGGATCACACTCGTCTATCTACCAGTTGCCCACTGGGCATTTGCTGCCCAGAACGGTGAAGGTGGATGGATCATCGACAAACTTAAAGCGCTAGATTTTGCTGGCGGCACTGTTGTTGAAATTAACTCAGGTGCAGCAGCACTCGCTCTCGCTCTCGTTCTTGGAAAGCGCGATGGATTCAGACGCGATCCGATGCGACCACACAATATGCCGCTGGTACTTCTTGGCGCCGGCATGCTCTGGTTTGGCTGGTTTGGATTTAATGCCGGCTCTGCTCTCTCTGCCGGCTCCCTTGCTGCAACTGCGATGATCAATACTCAAATTTGCACAGCTGCAGCTGCCATGACCTGGATTGCTTATGAGAAAAAGCGCGATGGAAAAGCAACAACTCTCGGTGTGGCATCCGGTGCTATCGCCGGCGCTGTTGCCATCACACCAGCGTGTGGTTACTTGAATCCACTGGGCGCACTCATTCTTGGTCTGATTGCCGGTGTTGCATCGTCCTGGGCTGTCTCACGTAAATATAAGTTTGGTTATGACGATTCACTCGATGTGGTCGGTGTCCACGGTGTTGGTGGAATTCTCGGAATGCTTGCAATTGGTCTGATTGCAACGCTAACTGCTAACGCTGCTGGCGCCGATGGACTACTTGTTGGCGGCGGAACCACACAGCTAGGACGACAAGTAGTTGCGATTCTCGTAGTCGCTGCCTTCTCATTCACAGCTACCTGGATCATTGCCACCCTCATTCAAAAGACTATCGGCTTCCGTGTTTATCGAGACGATGAACTCAACGGCCTGGACACAACATTCCATGCTGAATCTGCCTATGACATCACTGGAAATTCAAACCGTTACTAGTATTCGATAACTAAGAAAAGAGAACAGAATGAAGCTCATCACCGCAATCGTTAAGCCAGCAAAGGTCGATGACATCAAGGTTGCGCTGCAAGCAGCTGGCATCGCTGGCATGACCGTCTCAGAAACTCGTGGCTTTGGTCGCCAAAAGGGACACACCGAGATCTATCGCGGCGCCGAATACACAGTTGATTTCATTCCTAAGGTGCGCATTGAAGTACTCGTTGAAGATGGTGAAGCACAATCCATTATTGACGTCATCGTTAACACGGCAAGCACCGGCTCCATTGGTGATGGCAAGCTCTGGGTTACTAACGTTGAGCAAGTAATTCGCATTCGCACCGGCGAGCGCGGCGGCGATGCGCTTTAATTGACCGTATGACGCAGTCACTTAAGACTCAGAGTTGGGCAACCCCGGCTTCACAGGAGCTCATCGCCAGAATCGCAGCTCAAGTTGATGGAAAAAGTGGCTCCGATGTTCAGAGCTGGATTGAAGAGTTAGCACAAGAAAATCATCGCCTGCACGATATTGAAGGTATCAATCTCAATCCGGCCACAAATATTCTTAATCCTCGGGCAGAAAAATTACTTGCATCCGGCATGAGCTCGCGCGCATCCTTGGGGCATCCGGGCGATAAATATGAAACCGGACTTGGCGCCATTGAGCAGATTGAAATCATTACCCAAGAGCTAGCCTGTGAAGTATTTGGTTCCACTTATGCCGAGTTTCGCGTTCCTTCCGGTGCGATTGCAAACCTCTATGCCTTTATGGCAAATACCGAACCCGGTGACACCATCATCGCTCCCCCTCCCACAATCGGTGGACATGTGACTCACCATAAAGGTGGATCTGCTGGCCTCTATCGCCTCAACACAATCTCGGCACCCGTCGATGAATCTGGCTACACCATCGATATCGATGCCCTGCGCAAACTTGCCCACGAAGTAAAGCCGACGATGATCACTGTGGGTGGCTCGCTCAATCTATTCCATCACCCGATTGCAGATGTGCGTGCAATCGCTGATGAAGTCGGTGCCAAGGTACTTTTTGATGCAGCACATCTCTGCGGAATGATTGCTGGAAAAGTCTGGCCGCAACCACTTGTTGAAGGCGCGCACTTGATGACCTTCTCAACATATAAGTCACTCGGTGGACCGGCAGGTGGACTTATCGTCACCAACGATGATGCCATCGCACAGAAGCTTGATGCAATCGCATACCCAGGACTGACCGCTAACTTCGATGCCGCAAAGACCGCCGCCCTCGGCATCACTTTGCAAGATTGGAAGGCAGTTGGTTCTGATTACGCGAAAATGATGGTTAAGACATCAAAAGCGCTCGCACAAAACTTGCAGAACCGCGGCGTCAATGTTTATGCCGCAGATAAGGGCTTCACCATGTCTCACCAATTTGCGATCCTGGCAGCTCCATATGGTGGCGGACAAAGTGCAGCAAAGCGCATGGGAGAAGCTGGACTGCTTGCCTGTGGAATCGGTTTGCCGATTGCACCTGTTGCTGGAGATCTCAATGGTCTTCGTATCGGTACCCCAGAAATCGTGCGTCTTGGCATGAAGGTAGAAGATATGGATCAGCTCAGCGATTTCATTGCGCAATCACTTGCTGCCACTGTTGACTCACAATCAGTCAAGCGTGAAGTTACGAAGTGGCGTAAGCAGTTTAGCGGTGTGCACTACACCGTAGATCTTCCTAACTAACCGGCACTGGCTGGGTTGGACACTGCGACAAGATTGCTAACATCGCAGCTTTTTCCGGGGCTACAACCCACAATGAATACTTAGCTTTCACGGCAATCTGTTGCGCCACATAGGCACATCTAAAACTCTTTAGCGGTGGCACCCACGTTGCCGCATCACCATCACTTTTCTGCAGATTAAGTCTGCCTTTGACTGCAAAGAGATTCAGTGGGTCATTTGCAAGGGCTGTTCTCTGGGCGATGCTTAACTTAAATGCACCTGTCTGCCAGGAATTAGATAGTGCCACCACGTGATCTATCTGCACCTCCATGCTGCTCACATTGCCGCGCACAAAGTTGATCATCTCCCCCGAGTATCTATCGATGAGAGTGCCAGATAGCACCACGCAATTGCGCGTTCTGGGCTTATACACAATCGAATTCATATCCCGTTTCAAGATATCGTTTCGCGTATCGCATCCATTGCGATCAACATCGGCCCAGCTCTGCCCGAATGCAGCTCTGGAATATCCAGTCTTTGGTGCTCTCCCCTTTACTGGCAATGTCTCCAGAACTGCCAGTGCAACCCCTGGCGCACTCTCTGCGGCGCTAGCAGGCGGTATGGAAATCGCCAATACCCCAGCAGAAATCAGTAGCGCTACCTGTATTTCCCAGCGAGACATTTGACTATCTTCGCCCCTGTGAGGTGGTTAGACAAGGTGCGCCTCGCTGGTAGGGTCTGCTCTGCATTTAAGTGTTTACGCACTTAAATGGGTTGTTAGCTCAGTTGGTAGAGCAAGGCACTCTTAATGCCTGGGTCGGGGGTTCGAGTCCCTCACAACCCACTTATAGAAGTACCCAGGAAATGGGTCTAGTTGCTAACCGGCCTTGGCGAAATACGGCAACAATGCATTTAAGGTTCTCAATGCCATTCAGTTGTAGGAAAAAACAACGCATTCTTGAGCATCACATTACGAGGCAGATTCACTTGAAGCATCACCATTTCGGCAACATCTGCTGGACTCATTAATTTACCGCGTCCTTCGGTTCCGGCGCGATTGATATCTTTATTGAGATCATCCCAAAAAGCGGTATCTACGCCACCGGGGCAGAGTGTGGAGACACGAATTCCTTGTGAAATTACTTCTTGCGCAAAACTATCCATGAATCCCATTACCGCCCACTTAGTTGCGCAATATCCCGACCATTCCGGATATCCCTTAGTGCCACCAGCAGAAACAACTGCGATGACATCTCCGGCGCCTTGCTTGAGCATTGCAGGAAGCACAGCTTTGACAATGTGCGCTGTTCCTAAATAGTTAGTCTGCATCATCATCGCCCAGTCAGCAGGATTTGACTCAACAACGGAGCCAATAATTCCCATGCCAGCATTGGGAACGAGCACATCGATAGAACCAAACTCTCTCACTACTTTTTCAACAGCTGCAACACAATCACTCCAAGATGAAACATCGCCAACTACTGCCAGGGCTTGGGTGCCAGAGATTTCGGTAATCTCTTTAGCTGCTGCTTGAATTCTTGTTTTATCCCGTCCAACAACGGCAGTTTTAAAACCTTCTTCTGCTAAACGAAGTGCTATCCCAAACCCAATTCCACGTGAAGCACCTGTTACTAGGGCAGTTCTTGCTTCTGTCATGCTAACCCCAAGGTCTGGCGTCTACCGGATCTTCCCAGCTTGGAATTGGCGCTTGCAGTGGTTGATCAATCCAGCAGAATCTGCCATTGACCGAATCACTTTCACTACTTACTAACTTAAGCACAAGATCCATCGCCTTCTTGGGATCATCCCCGCCAGTCTGATCTACCCAATCAACCCAGGCTTTGTAATCTTTACCTACCTCACCAAGTGCCTCTGCCTTGGCCTTAATATCGCCCCACATATCACTTCGAACATCACCTGGATGAATCACATTTGCAGTCACCCCTGAGCCAGCAACTTCGGCCGCAAGATGTCTGGTGAGTTGGTTCAGCGCCGCTTTAGAAGTTCCGTAGGCGCTATTAAGTGGGCCTGGTGGATGCAAGGAGGCAGCAGAAGTTAAATTGATAATTCTGCCCCACTTGCTCTTAAGCATTCCAGGTAGGAATGAACGAGCGGTGTAATAGGGCGCGATGGCATCGATAATGATGGTGCGTACCCATTCGCCTGGATCGGTATTTTGGATGAGATCAATGGGTCCAAATACTCCTGCTGCATTTACAAGGATCTGCACAGCGCCATGCTCTTTTGAAACCTGCTTCTCAAGCTTTTCAACAAAGGAGTTATCGCTGACATCACCGGTGATACTTGTGATCATCGACTTCTGAGAAGCCGACAATGCACTTGTATCAAGTGCCGAACGTGAGACTGCAATAACTTGGTGGCCTTGGTCAGCCAGACCTAACGCAATCTGGCGCCCGATTCCACGACTAGCACCTGTTACAAGAGCAAGTTTTGCAGCCGACATCTTTGCTACTTACCTGCGTTCGTTTCGAGATGGAAGACTTCGCGAAGCTCTGTTGAGTTAACAATTCCATCTGAGTTGAACTCCATCAGTGGGCTCATCAATACCGCCCAGCGGTCGTGTACCTCTGAGTGCCATAACCGATCCCACGCCTCAACATCAGTGATCACTGAATACATCACGAGAACAGGATCATTTTCAAAAATAGTCATATCTGCAATACCGGACTTTTCTAGTTCGGCAATCAGCTCTGCCCAAATCGCATCGTGGTGCATCTTGTATGTCGCCAAGCTGCCTGGCTTTAAACGCATCGTGAACGCTCTTCTTACCATTTTTTCCTCTTTCTCTTCTCAATCGGTCTTATGGGTGGACTATTCGTTAATTAATTTGATGAGCTCGCCATCATCAACACCGGAGACCTCACGTGTACTGACACCATCTTTGACTACAACTATGCGATCGCACAAGGTAGTTAACTCAGAGATTTCCGTTGACCTAAATAAGATGCCCTTACCTTCAGCAGCAACTTCGCGAACAAGGCGGAAAAGCTCGACTTTGGCTCCAATATCTACACCTCGGGTTGGGTCATCGAGCAGGACAAGTCCTGGGCTTATTTCCAGCCATTTGCCGATAACTACCTTCTGTTGGTTACCGCCAGATAGATTTCCTACATTTACTTGAACGCCCTCAGTTTTAATCACAAACTTATCAACTAGCCTCATGGCAGTTGCAGCCATCGCTTTTTTAGAGATCAATAGCGTTCCTTTTTTATCTCCACCGATGGCAACGTGAGATAAATTATCTGAAACTGTTCGCTCCAGCATCAGCCCTACCCGTTTACGATCCGCTGGAATCAAAGCAACACCATCGCGCACTGAATTCTGAGGACTTAAATGGGTCTTTTCAACGCCTTGCACAGTGACCGTGCCTGCCACCTTTGGCCGCGCTCCAAAGAGCGTTTCTAGTAGTTCATCGGCGCCAGAACCAATGAGCCCAGCAACGCCAACAATTTCACCTGCTGCAACGTTTAGCGAAATGTCTAAAACCTGCTTACCATTACTGAGGTTCTTCACTTCCAAGACTTTTTCCGCACTTGCATATAAATCGGCACTGCCCGTTTTCTTGGCCATGGAGGACGCGGCTTTTTCTCCCACAATTCCACCAATGACGGTAGGAATGTCGAGCTCCGTGGTGGGTTTTGAAAAAACAAGCGAGCCATTGCGCATCACAGTGATGTGATCTGCAACTGCAAACACTTCATCTAATCTATGTGAAACATAAAGCACGGTCGTTCCCTGCGCCGGCAAAGCTTTCACTAGGTCAAGTAAGCGCTTACTTTCACGGGCATTGAGGGCAGAGGTGGGTTCATCCAAAATGAGAAGTTTAGGTTTTTCAATGAGAACACGGGCAAGTTCAATCAGTTGCTGGTCTGAAAGGGGCACTTCTCCGACAATCTGATTGAGATCCACATCGAGTCCAATGGACTTAAGGACCGGTAGCGCGATCTCAGCCATCTTCTTTCTAGCAATAAATGGGCCGATGCGCATTTCGCGATCTGGAAAAAGATTGGTTAATACATCACGATGCTGAAACAAGCGCAGCTCTTGATACATGATTCCGACACCAAGCTTTGATGCTGATTGCACGGTAAAGGAGGAGAACTTCTCCCCCATGAACTCGATACTGCCCTCATCGGGGGTGACTCCACCCGAGAGAATCTTCATGAACGTTGATTTGCCAGCCCCATTTTCACCAACAATGGCGTGGACTTTATTCGCTTCTAAATCTAGATCTAATCCGTTGAGGGCTTTAACCCCACCGTAGCGCTTAGCCAGGCCACGAACGGAGATCACGTTATGAACGCTTTGAGTATTCAATGTGTGACCTCCGTTCGTAGTTTGTCCCGGTTACTTATTAATTAAGCAGATTCATCTGAGATTGGCTTGAGGTTCTTCTGCCAATCCTTGATGTAACCCTTAACTATTGGGTCGTAGTACTTACGAGTCAAAGCCTTTGAAGCTGACATTTTCTGCAGCGCTTTGAAGGTAAGTGGTGCTGAACCGAATGGCTCTATGACCTTAGTTGCAGTAACAATTTCTGTTCCTGAGTCTAAGAAGCCTGGCTTGTTAATCTTGATCTTGTTTCGGAGGCTATCTGCCAACACCTTGACAGGAAGGTATCCCTGAACGAATGGAGTCTGTCCCAAGCTGATGTGGGCAGTTCCATTTGCAAGTGCTTCGAGGTTTCCGGTTGTGAGGTCATAGCCGCCACCAATTGCCTTTGATGATGGAGCAGCTGCATTTACTTTACCGATGCTTTCAACATCGGGAGCGCAGAGACCGACCATTGCAAGTGCGTCTGGATTCGCAGCAAGAAGTCCTTGCCATGCAGCGAAGTTAGCTGCTGAGTCAACCTTGACATCTGATGGTCCAATGATCTTGACCCCAGAAGCCTTAGCAAGACTTTCTAGCACACCTTTTTGGCGGTTTTCCAACACTGGGAATCCTGGGTAGCAGTTTCCAACGATGACACCACCCTTAGCGGTTGTTCCACCGATCTTATCTAGGACCATCTTTCCAAGAAGGCGTCCAGATTCAACTGACTTTTCACCAACATATGGTCCGTTAACTCCTTCGCCAAGTCCGTTAAACATAACGATAGGTGTTCCGGCCTTAATGATTGTGTTCAGTCCCTTAACCATGGAAGCAGCAGGAACAGAAGTTGCAATCCCGTCAACACCAGATGCGGCTAGGTTTTGCACCGCAGTGAGTTGAGCATCGCCTTCAGCACCAGCTGGGCCAGTTACTACGAGCTTTACATTGAGATCTCTAGCAGCCATTTGGGCTGCATCGATAATTTGTTGAATGAATGGATTACCAATCACGTGTACTACGAAACCGATTGTCAGTCTCTTCTGCGCAGCCTGCGCAGGAGTGGCTACTGCGCTAGCAGAAAAAACCAACGCAGTAACAACTGCTATTGCACTAAAACGTGCACTACGGCTCTTGATTGTCATCTTTTCCCTCTCCTTCTTTTCTATTCAAGCAATGCTCCCGATGAGCAAGGTTGAAACTTATTTTAACTCGCTCGATTTTTCCGAACTCGAACAATTTGATCCACACCGATTGCAAAGATAATGACGAGCCCGGTTACCAGGGTGCTCCACACGGCATCGATACCCAAGAAGACAATGCCTACTCCGATAACTCCCACAATGAGTGCACCGACTAATGAGCCCCAAACTGTTCCGGCTCCACCTGAAAGTGGAGTTCCGCCAATGATTGCCGCTGCCACAACTGGCAGTAGCAAGTTAGCTCCCGTACTTGGATCAACTGCTCCTCTAAAACCAAGGAAGAGGATTCCACCGATGCCAGAGACAACACCCATAAGTGTGCAGGTGAGAATCTTGATTTTCTTGGTTGGTATACCAGCTAGACGCGCCGCCTCTGGATTGCTACCAATAGCAAGAATTCGATATCCAAAACGAGTCTTATGCAAAGTCAGATGAAGTACCAGAAATGCAAATACCACGAAAATCAAAATAAAAGGTACTGGTGTTTCAATATCGCCACCGAGAACTCTAAAGAAGATATTCTCAGTAAGTTTCTTATCAGTTGGAACAACAGAACCTGACTTATTTGAGATCAGAGAAAGACCCTGAAATATTGAAGCCGTGCCTAAGGTGACAATGATTAAGGGAAGTCTCATCACAACTGTGAGCACACCGTTGATTGCTCCCATAAAACCACCAGCGCCAATTCCTAAAATGATTGCAATCCAGACCGGAACTCCGGCAATCATGGAAAGACCTGCAACCACAGCAGAAAGATTAAGGATCCAACCGAATGAGAGATCAATTTCTCCCATTGAAAGTAGATAGACAATGCACCCGGCAAGTAACGCTGAGATGGAATAGCTCGCAGCAAGATTAAGAAGGTTTTCAGGCTTTAAAAATGTTGGGCGCAGCGCTCCCACAATGCCGACTAGAACAAGGAGGGCGACAATAACGCTCGCCTCTTCTGGAAATTTAACTCGACGAGATTTAGCCTTCTGCGCCATGCCTGCTCATCCTCTCCGATGATTGCATCCATGGAATCCTTTCCATGCGCAATATGGGTATAAAACTCCCAATCCGCCTGGATGTCAATAGGTTTTTGGCAAGTGTTGCTGGGGTTTCCCTAGCCAGGAGAGAGTTCGTGGGCTGAAATGACGGGCGAGGAGGATCACTCCCTTATCGGCTACCTTTCAGTAACTCTTTGTCTCAGCGCTACTCGTATCAGAGATTATTTCAATCCCGGCACTGGTACCAAGTAAAGATGCACCTGCTGCAATGAGCGCGCGAGCTTGGGCTAAATGCTTAATGGAACCAGAGGCTTTAACCAAAACTCCACCCTTGGCACGCGCTACTAAATATCGCACGCTCTCAGGGTTTGCAGTCTCTATCTGGCCACTGCTTGCATTCTTTAAATATGCCACACCGGCTTCCATCGAAAGCTGCACTGCCAACTCCTTCTCTGCTTCCGTTAGCAGCGGAAGTTCTAACATCACTTTGATCGGAACACCGGATGCGCGCACCACACCCGCTATATCTTCCCGGAACTCGTCATACATTCCAGATTTAAGCCAACCAATTTGAACACCAATATCAATTTGGGTGGCACCTAATCTGACAAGTTCTGCTGCCTCGGCAGCCTTGCCCGCACTAGTCATCACACCTACGGTTGGAAAATCTAAAGCTGAGGCAACTTCAATTCCTGTTCCTTTCAGTATTGAAGCGGTCAGTGCAACCCATGATCCCGGCACCATTGCCGCGCTAAAGCCATATTTCATGGCATCTTCCACATGGGCAATCATCTCTTGCCGAGTAGAGCCCACTTCTATCTTGGTATGTTGAATATAGGGGGCTAGTTGGGCTGGGGTTAATGTGGCGGCATCTACTGTGCTAGACATTTTTCAATCTCTTCTCTCGTAGGTAGTGAATCAATTACTCCTGCAATGCCAACAGAGTGTGAACCTGAAGCGGTTGCAAATTTCACACACTCATGAAAATCACGCCCTTCAGATATAGCAACAGCTAAGGCAGAGGTGAAACTATCTCCAGCACCAGTTGTATCAACTACTTTCTTAGCCTTAATGGCAGGAACGGCATACACATCGCTGCCATCATCTACGAGCGATCCTTCCGAGCCTAAAGTCATCACTATCTTGGCGCTGGTCTTAAGGCGCATTTGGGCAATGAGTTCTTTAGGTGAGAGCCCATGATCGCCCGCGATCCCGAGTAATACCGGGGCCTCGGTTCGGTTGGGTGTGATGACATCAAACATCGACCATGCCTCTGGCGGTAATTTCACTGCTGGAGCTGGATTAAGAACTATTAAACGACCTTCTTCCCGCCCAATCTTTAACGAAGCCAAGACCGCGGGCAGAGCAAGTTCCATAGAGACTACAAGCACATCAGCTTGAGCGATATGTGAACGGAAACTTTCCACATGAGCTGGCGTTAATTCATCCAAGGCCCCAGCTGCAACCAAGATTCTGTTCTCACCATCGGATTCGACCAAGATAAATCCCACCATGGTGTGGCCCTTGCCGGTGACCACACATGAATCATCGACACCTTCTACTTTCCATAGTGCACGTGCACCCTGCCCAAAATCATCAGGGCCAATAGCGGTAAGGAAACTTACTTCGGCGCCAAGTCGCGCCGCACCTATTGCTTGGTTAGATCCTTTGCCACCTGGTCCCGCATCAAATACGCCACCCATGAGAGTTTCACCAGCCTGCGGAAGTTGCGGGATTCGCATCGTCATTCCAACGCCATAACTACCAACAACAGCGATTTTCATTTGGCTCCTAGATTTGCCACGAACATTCTGGCAAAAGTACTGTGTTATGAGCCAATGTCAACATCCAAGGTGAGTTTTGATGAGAACTTATCTCTCCTGCTACTTGCTGAACTTAGGCAGGTGTAGATCGAATTGGATTGAGATGACACGGGTAAGCATCACTACTACTCCCCCAATAATTGCCGCCAGATTATCTGCAACGCTGAGTTGATGCAGGGCAACAAAGGTAATCGCTCCCATGAGTGCTGATGTGCCAATCGTTTCGCGGTGGAGCAAGACCGGCTCTAGCTGACAGAGAATGTCTCGTAATAGCCCGCCGGTCACAGCGGTTATGACTCCCAAAAGAATGGCTGCATACCAGGCAACGTTTTCTTCAAAGGCGAGCTGTGTTCCAGAAAGTGTTGCCACAGCAAGGCCAAAGGTGTCCATAATGAGTAGCGTCTTACCAATATGTGTGACACGTCTAAAGACAAGAGTAAGAACTACAGCAGCAATAATGCTGACAACAATCCAGCCATCTGTGATCCAGATCGGAGTCAGGCCAAGAAATACATTTCGAAGGGTGCCACCTGATACTGATGCAATCGCTGCTATGAATGCGATGCCGCCGTAATCAAGGCCCTTATCTGCAGCCACCCGAGCACCAACAAGTGCGAAGACAAAGGTGGAGAGCAGGTCCAGGATATGTAGCAAGGTCATGGCTATAGCCTAGAGAAGGCCACGAGAAAGAGTGCCAACCATTTACCCTTTTATGAGCCCATTCATATAAAGGTAGTCAGCTGATTCCAGAATGCTTACCTGCGCCGGAATAAAGCTGATTCCCAGCAATCGCTCGGCCTTGGCATGGCTAATGATGAGTGGCTTACCCAGCATTGCTACGACTGACTTAATTGCCGGGTCAAAGAGTGAGAGGAACTTGATTAAAATATTGGGTGCAAGTGCGGTCTTGACCTTACTTTGTGGATACTTTGATTTGAGAAGCTTTGCAATCTCCATAAATGATTTAGTCTCAGAAACAGATAAAATTCGCTCTCCCGCAGTAGCGGTAACTTTGATGGATTGCACGTGCATGCGAGCAACATCTTTGACATCCACTATCGGCATGCGCAGATCAGGAACCATCGGGTCCTTACCTAGGAGCAATCTTTCCACCAAGGAGATAGAAGACCCAAAGTTGTTATCTAACGGAGCGCCCAATACCAGTGCTGGGTTAATCACTGTGAGCTCAATTTCAGGTGCTTGGTTCTTAATGAAATCCCACGCAGCTTGTTCAGCTAAAGTCTTGGAGCGTATGTAGGCATCTTTGCCGGCCGGATGATTCACATCAGTCCACATACTCTCGTCATAGGCGCTAGTCCCTGCCGGTAAATCACGAGCATAAATTGCCGCCATCGAAGATGTGAGAATCACTCGGGTAATGCCGCCAGCTTGTGCGGCGCGAAGTGCGCGCAAGGTTCCATCAACTGCCGGGCGAATAAGTTCATTCTCATCCTTTGGTGACCCAAGCGGGAAGGGAGAGGCGGTGTGCATCAGCACATCAATGCCCACTAACGCTTGGCTCCACCCAGCATCTTTTTCTAGATCAAGTTCAACAAATGAAAGCTTGCTAGCAAGATCGACTCCAGGTGAAAGGTGTGGGGCAACTGCGTTACGCACCTCATCACCTTTACTGAGCTTGCGCACCGAAGCACGGACTGTGTATCCATCATTGAGTAGTTGTAGGGCGATGTGCTTGCCAATATATCCGCTGGCACCAGTAAGTAAAACCGTTGTCATAGTCAAGAACCTGTTCCTTGAAGCGGGAGAATGTAACTTCATAGAATCCTACTCAAAAGGGTGACGACTGCACAAAACCGCAAATACATTCCATTTACATCACATTTGTGTGCTTTTCGACAATTGCCTTGGACTCCTTCCGTAGAGTACGACCCATGCCTAAAAGCGTTGGACTCTCAAAAGATAAGAATTGGTGGCGCCAAGCGGCCATCTACCAGATCTACCCGCGTAGCTTCGCCGATTCAAATGGCGACGGCATCGGCGATCTCAAAGGAGTTACCTCGCGTATTTCATACTTGAAATCATTGAGCCTAGATGCAGTCTGGTTAAGTCCGTTCTATCCATCGGCGCTAGCAGACGGTGGCTATGACGTCGCTGATTATCGCGATGTAGATCCACGGCTTGGAACGCTGGCAGATTTCGATGAGTTACTTGCAGAGCTACACAAAGTAGGAATCCGAATATTTGTCGATATCGTTCCTAACCACTCATCAAATTTGCATGTGTGGTTTAAAGAAGCAATCGAAGCAAAGCCTGGGTCTAAAGCGCGCAATCGTTACATCTTCCGAGATGGAAAAGGTGAAAAGGGCGAGCTGCCACCCACTGATTGGGTTTCACACTTTGCACCGAGTGCCTGGACCCATGAATCAGTCATGGGTGGCAAAGGTAACCAGTGGTACATGCATTGGTTTGCACCAGAGCAACCAGATTTTAATTGGGATAACCCAGAAGTGGAAAAGGAATTTCTTAAGACACTTAAGTTCTGGGCTGATCGCGGTGTTGATGGGTTTCGCATCGATGTGGCACATGCACTGAAGAAAGATCTCTCTGAGCCACTTCGTAGCCTGCCAGTCTTTGAAACCCTGGAAGAGCGCGGTAATAAGGGCAAGGGAATCTTGGCCGACCGCGATGAACTCTTTAAGATCTATAAACAATGGCGCAAACTATTTAACCAGTATGACCCGCCACGAGTTGCTGTGGCAGAAGCATTTGTGCACCCAGAGCGCCTTCCGCTCTATGCCAGCACAAAGACTCTGGGGCAATGTTTTGATTTCCGTTTCATTGAGACCCCCTTTGAAGCAGCTGCATATAAGGAGAGCGTGCAAGATGCGCTGGAGCTTGCCCTAAAGAACAAATCTTCTTGCACATGGACACTTTCAAACCACGATCAAATCCGCCATGCAACGAAGATGGGTCTTAACTCAGCAGTAGACCGTCGTTCATGGATGCTCTCCGATGGAACTTCTCATCCACTAGATGCAGCCGCTGGCACACAGAATGCACTTGCGGCAACGCTATTTATTTTGGCTCTTCCTGGTAGTACCTATATGTATCAAGGTGAAGAGTTAGGCCTGCACGAAGTCACTGATATTCCAGCAAGTCAGATTCAAGATCCGCAATACCTACGCAATAACAAAATGGATAAGGGGCGAGATGGCTGCCGTGTGCCGCTGCCGTGGCAGAAATCAGGTTCTTCTTTTGGTTTTGGAACAGGCGGTGCACACTTGCCACAACCATCATGGTTTGCAGATTACTCAGTAGCAGCAGAAGAAAATGATCCGAACTCGGCGCTCTCCATTTATCGCATCGCACTGGGACTTCGTAAATCACTAATCACTGAAGAAAAGATAAAGTGGCATAAGACTGGTAATCCATCAGTCTTGCACTTCTCACGGCCAAATGGCTGGCATTGCATCACCAACTTCCGTGGTGAAAGTTATCCAATGCCTAAAGGGGAAATTCTCATCTCTTCCCACCCACTTACCAACGGCAAAATCCCGGCCGGTACAACGGTTTGGCTTAAGAAGTAAAACTATTCCTTAAGCAACACCAATAATGTCGACAGAAAAGACAAGAGTTTCATTGGGACCAATAGGTCCAGAACCAGCTGCGCCATATCCCATTTCTGGTGGAAGTATCAGCAATCGACGTCCGCCCTCTTTGGCGCCAGGCAAACCTTTCTGCCAACCTTCAACTACCTCCGCTAACGGAAATGTTGCTGGCTGACCGCTCCATGATGACTCAATGATTTTTCCAGTTGACCACGCCATGAGTGTGTAGTGAACAGTCAAAGTAGATGTCGGAAGAACTTCTGCCCCGGTTCCAACGATGATGTCCTTGGTAGTGAGCTCTGTTGGCGCGCTACCTTCTGGCTTTGAAATTGTGGGAACTTCCCCTGCTACTGCAGAAACTACTGGCAGCACTGTTGCACCTGACATCTTCTCTCCTTCGGTAACGTTGAGACCAACTAGGACGGTGAGTCCTACGAGTGTGGCGGCAATGACGCCAGCTATTGCTTTGCGAGTGGTCTTATTAATTTTCTAACTCCTTAATCAGGTTGAAATCTCCGCCACCGAGTTGGCCTTGATCGCGATACATCTCTAACTTTGCCCGGGTATCGGCAATATCTAGATTACGCATAGTTAACTGCCCAATACGATCTGTTGGTCCAAAGGCAGCATCTTCAGTGCGCTCCATCGATAACTTATCGGGGTGATAACTCAAGGCAGGTCCAGTTGTGTTGATGATTGAATAATCATCACCACGGCGCAGACGAAGTGTGACTTCGCCGGTAATAGCCGATGCAACCCAACGTGTGAGTGATTCACGGAGCATCAAACTCTGCGGATCAAGCCAGCGTCCTTCATAGAGTAAGCGACCCAGTCTGCGACCTTCTGCATGGTAGTTCGCAATCGTGTCTTCATTATGAATTGCAGAGATGAGTCGCTCGTAAGCGATAAAGAGCAGCGCCATTCCTGGAGCCTCATAGATTCCACGCGACTTAGCTTCAATGATTCTATTTTCTATCTGATCACTCATTCCAAGGCCATGGCGACCACCAATTTTATTTGCCTCATTCATCAGCGCCACGACATCACTAAAACGTTTTCCATTAATTGCCACCGGGCGACCTTGCACAAATTCAATCTTCACATCTTCAGATGCAATAGAAATTGATGAATCCCAGAACTTCACGCCCATAATTGGAGTAACAATCTCAATGGAGGCATCGAGGTTCTCTAAATCTTTCGCCTCATGGGTCGCGCCCAAGATATTTGCATCAGTTGAATAAGCCTTCTCAGTGCTGTCGCGATATGGCAACTTGTTGGCAACTAACCACTGTGACATCTCTTTGCGACCACCGAGTTCACGGACGAAATCAGCATCGAGCCACGGCTTATAGATTCGTAGATTGGGATTTGCAAGCAGGCCGTAGCGATAGAAACGTTCGATGTCATTACCTTTATAGGTAGAACCATCTCCCCAGATTTCAACCTTGTCATGCAACATCGCACGAACCAGCAGCGTTCCGGTTACGGCGCGGCCAAGTGGTGTTGTGTTGAAATAGGCCTTACCGCCAGAACGAATATGAAAAGCTCCGCAGGCAATAGCAGCAAGACCTTCCTCAACAAGTGGAGTCTTGCAATCAACAAGTCGTGAAATCTCTGCGCCATACTCCTTAGCGCGAACTGGAACCGAATCAATATCGGTCTCGTCATATTGGCCAAGATCTGCGGTGTAGGTGCATGGCACCGCACCTTTTGCGCGCATCCAGGCCACAGCGACCGATGTATCGAGTCCGCCAGAGAAGGCGATTCCGACTTTTTCACCGATAGGAAGTGATGCAAGGACTTTGGACATAGTGCGAAGTCTAACCTTTGATCAGCGTTGCTAGCGCAGGTTTAACTTTCCAGAGCGCCAGCATCTCGTCATATCTCTGCTTTTCTGATGCGTCCACCCCTGCACCGGTCTTTACTGCGCGAATCATGAGATTTCTGGGGGTGTGCTCTCCCCCAATAAATTCAATTGCCTCTACCCGATAGCCACGCAATTTCATGATCTGCATGCGTAGGCCATCGGTAAGCAAATCTCCCAGGCGTTCTTTCATAATTCCGTTGCGGGTAATGATCGACCATGGCTGCGGAATCTCGTTCATCTGTGCCTGAATATCATGGTGACAACAAGGTGCTATCAAAGCCAGCTTGGCATCAGAGTTAATCGCCCAGGCAATTGCATCATCAGTTGCTGTGTCGCACGCATGAAGTGCGATGGCGATATCAGCTGAGGTAAGAGTGGTATCTGCTATCTCCTCGGCTCGAAACTCGATACTCGAAGAGATTCCTAATTGCTTGGCTATCTCATTGTTGCGATCTCGAGCAGAGGTGCGAACATCAATACCGATTACTTTTACCGGCATGCCTTGACTACGTAGATATTGATGAGCTGCAAATGTTAGATAAGCATGGCCACATCCAAGATCGACGATAGTCAGGGGCTTGGCAGCTGTGGGTTGTGCGATGTGTCCGGCCTTGATTGCACTTGTTAGCGTTGGGGTGAGTAAGCGCAAGAATTCTTCTACCTGCTTGTATTTATCTGACTTGCTCGCTTTGAGATTCCCTTGGGCATCAGATATACCAATTGCAATCAGATAGGGATCAGATGGGTCAAGTAATCGCGACTTACTGCGGTCGTGTGACAGCTCTTGTTCGCGCTCGGTTGATTCGCGGTGGATGAGTGCTTCACCCTTTTTCGTAATTCGCACACTGATTGATTGGTGAGTCTGTTCTAGCAGAATATTGGCATATCCAGAGCGCATTAATTCGCTAAAGGGTGCTTGCCCTACTTCATAATTCTTCGTTGTCATCTGGCGACCATCGCTATGACTAACTTGTATCGCAATGGAATCTTTTATCAAAACAGGTCGCAGATCGATGCGCTCGTGCGCAGTCTGCATGTTTCTGCGCCGACCCGAGAGGACAACTCTGACTAAGGAGTTGGTATCACTAAATTTCTCGGTGAGCTCAACAAATACATCTTCGAGATTGGCATCGCTCACAGGGCTAAGTTTAGTCTTTAGCTAAAGGAAGGCTCGCCACTACCGCCAAGCCGCCCAGGGCGCTCTTGCGTAGCGAGAAAGTGCCGTTCAGTTTTTCAATAACGGCAGACATGATGCTCATACCCAACCCGGAACCACCATTTTCGCGCGAGCGAGACTTATCAAATCGATTGAGTGAACGAATATTCTCAGCGTAAGCACCCTCAGGTAAGCCTTGCCCAGCATCTTCAATCATAATCAGGACGTTTTTCCCAGATTTACTACATGTGATTGTTACCGCAGCATCTGCACTGGTGTGGCGCATGATGTTGGTAAAAGCATTTTGGATAAATCGAGAGAGATAATCTCTGGAAGCCACTACCACCAAGTCATTCTCAATTTTTAAGACTACCTTGCGCCCAGGATTAAGAGTCGTGAAGTCAGTGCCATGAGCGCTTAATAACTCACTCACATCCATTTTTTCAATATCTCGACTTCCGCTCTCACCTAGTTCGGCAAGAAGCAGTAAATCTTGAATCAGATTCTCCATCCGATTGATTTCAGTTCCCACGCGAGTAAATGCACGATCTTGATCTTCAGCCGTTACCAGCTGTTTCTTACTCAGCATCTCCACATAACCTTTGACCACGGTGAGTGGGGTGCGCAATTCATGAGATGCATCGCCCAGAAATTCCTGCATACGAGCAAGGGATGCATATTCATCTCGGCGATTAGCTCGCCTAAAGAAGAAAAAGAGTAATACTCCTGCGATGAGATCGACAAAAAAAGTAACAACTCCCAATGCACGGAGATTGACCTCAAAGTGTTCATCTATCGCGTTAGTGGATCGGGCAATGAGTAGGAAATCTTTCTCATCAAGGCGCACTGCTCGCAATTGATAGGGATCACCAGATTTTATTGATACCGGGCGGGCGGTAGCCTTTTCAATGAGATCTTTCGCAGGGGCTCCTAGATAACTCAAAGAGGACTCACGAACTAAAGTCTCTTGACCCTCCTCGGTTAAAAGCGTCAGCGTTGCATTAAGAGTGAGCTGCTCAATCGCAAAGAGAGCCGCGCCAATAGATTGCTCTGGGTTATCTATCGCCTCTTGTGCAACAAAATCGAGTGAGGCATTTACCTCAGATAATTCAGCGCTGCGGGTATGAAAAGCGGAGTAGCTACCAATTCCCAAGGTGACTACTGTGACCAGCAAAACTGTGAATATGCTGGTCCTGGTGCTGTTTGAGATCTTCAACTCTTCTCCGTAAGAAGTTGGAAGCCGACCCCTCTAATCGTCTTTATGCCTTCATATCCATCGCGATGTAATTTCTTTCGCAGGTAGGAGATATAGGTATCTACAACGGTGCTCTCAGATTCGAAGGTGATTCCCCAGACCTCATCTAGCAAATAAGTCTTAGTCAATACCCGTCCCTTGCTTTCGAGCAAAACATGCAGCAGGCGAAATTCGGTCGGAGATAACTCCACTACCTCACCGTTGAATGTGACTTGATGAGAGTCGTTATCAAGTTTGATAGGACCGCTGCTTAAGCTCGAATCAGAAGTGACTGTAAATTGAGTTCTGCGCAAGATGGCTCTTACTCGAAGCACGAGTTCTTCTAGACCGCGCCATGGTTTTGTCACATAGTCATCGGCTCCCAGGGTTAATCCACGAGTAATGTCGGCTCGGTCACCGCGGGCACTTAGCATCAGTGCAGGAGTGTTATCGCCTGTACTTCTGATGCGTTCAATAAATTCAAAGCCATCCATCATGGGCATATTGATATCAACCACAAGAAGATCTGGTTTGGTTGTGCGAAGCAGAGTAAGGGCAACCATGGCATCAGCTGCCACAACAGTTTCAAATCCAGCGAGTTTGAAGGCATCGGCGAGTACCTCGCGGACTCCGACTTCGTCGTCAATAATCATGATGAGTTGGCTCATGTACCCAGCCTTTCACGCAATTCCCACTTTTTCTACCACTTCACGCCCTTGCACACGAAACCGCTAGGTGATTCACAGAAGATTCACACCACCTCTTTAATACTATTAAGCCATGAGAAGAGGCATATCCGCAGCGGTTATCTTCACTCTCTGCTCGTTCTCTTCTTTCTCTCAATCTGCTGTAGCAGATCAACGGACACCACCTCCTCTGCCTTCAGGGGTCCTCGAACAATTCCAGCGAGATATGGATGCCTTTAACCAAGCGATGCAACTTCGCGACCAGCAAATGCGTGAAATAAACCAGAGTTTTTATCTGGCTATTAATAAAGCTAATCAAGATGCTCGATCTGCCATGCAAATTGCAAGTAAGCCAGAGCAAAAGATTTCTGTCATTACGGTAAAGAAAGGCGCAGTCGCTGCCGCAATTTATGCTCGAGAGAGTGCAATCATCGCACTTGGCCAACCGCCTATACCGCCAATAGATCCAATGCGCGTGCAGAAAAATTCAGCGAAACAAAAAGAGAGGCAAGAAAAGAAAGAGAAACAATTCCGCTAGTTACTCTTTCACATCCACCTTCATGGTGCGCAAGGTATGACGATCATGGCTCTTCTCGCGTTCATGTATTTTTCTAATTTGTAATTCAATACTCTTAATTGCATCATCAAATGCCGCCACGTCATTAAATGAAGCAGCCTCTGCTCGCAGTAGCGGACCTGAACCGTGTGAAGTAATAACCACCTTATGAGAATGTTTGCCCTGTCGCGGGTTTGCCTCATGCAGTACTTCCACTTCAATGCGGTCTATCGTTACACTAAAGCGATTCATAGAGAGTAATTTCTCTTCTGCTATCGATGAAAAGTCACTAGCGAGTTCTGCATGGCGAGGATGAATGATGATTTTCATTTCAATAGCATCCCACTACAGGGGTGAAAATGTAAGAGTAGATTTAGCTGGAGAGTGGCAGCAGATAAACAACTAATGTGAGGACTGCAGCTAACGAGAGTGATTGGGTGAGAATGACCACTGCAGTCTTTCGATCGGCTGCTAGCGCTGCTTTATCCTGCACGCGCGAGAGCTGACCCAGCTTGCCGAAGTTAAACGTGCCCATCAGGCCGTATGCGAGACAGAATTTTCGTTTCGATTGCACCCAGCCAATTGATGCCACAGCCAGCGGAATAAAGATTCCGAGTCGAAGCGAGGGCTCTGCCTTTGTTGAGATAAATCCAATAAGCGCGCTCACGCTGAGAGCGCTTCCAATAATGGCAACTACTTGGCGGCGGCGAATTTCTCCGGTGCCAATATTGCAAGATCCAGCTACATACTGGCTGTCAGACATTTACGCTTCTTCGAATTCGTCTTCATCAATCCAAGCATCAGTTTCATTCTCGTCTTGTTTTTCAACCCACGATAGGAATGATCCGACAGCGCGGAAGGCAAGAAGTGCAACAGTGATTGCTGCAAGGGTTCTTCGGAGCGCTTTCATATGGCTAAAAATACTCCACTTTGAATCAAAGTGCGCGCTTTACCCCTGGGTGAGTGCGGTGTCGATATCGTTCCAGAGGTCATCGATATGTTCGCACCCCACTGAAAGGCGGATGAGATTCTCCGGCACGCTATGGCTCTCGCGTTCCCACCGGCGCCGGCGCTCCCACGTGGTTTCAACTCCCCCAAGACTTGTTGCATTGGCAATAAGAGTTGATGCATCGCAGATGGCTTCGGTCTGCTCGACCGTTGCACCTACCTCAAAGGAGATGACTGCGCCGAATCCGGGATAGCGAACATTTTTCACTGCAGGGTGGCCAGCTAACTTCTTTGCCAAGATGGCAGCACTTTCTTGGGCCCGGTTAAATCGAAGTGGGAATGTACGAAGTCCGCGCAGACCAAGCCAAACTTCAAAAGGACCGGCAACTCCGCCCAGAGTTGTGCGGGCTTCAATGAGGCGGGTATGAAGAGCAGGATCCTTCACCGAAAGTGAACCTAAAATAACATCGCTATGTCCAGCTAAATATTTGGCAACTGAATGCATGACGATATCTGCGCCAAATGTCAGCGGCTTTTGATTGAGCGGTGTTGCAAAAGTATTATCAAATCCCACACCCAAATTACGCTTCTTTGCTTCGCCAATGATCACTGCCACTTCAGCAACATTTAACCCAGGATTGGTTGGTGATTCCACCCATAAGAAGGCGGCGCCCTGTAATTGGCTAATCACCTCTTTGGTATCTGTAATATCTACAAAGCGAACTTCTAGTCGACCTTCAGTGTGATAACGCTTAAGCAGTGACATGGTGCCGCTATAGCCTTCATGTGAGGCAACTACAGGTGCTCCGTGTGGCAAGAGCGAAAAGACGGCAGTGATTGCCGCCATCCCTGAGGCAAAGACCAACGTTGACTGTGCTTCTTCCAGTGCCGAAATTGCATTCTCTAAGTCATGCCAGTTTTCATTTCCGAAGCGGCCATAATTGATCTCACCACCTGCACGGTATGTGGAGTTCAGGGAGATGTGTGTATTTAACCCGGCGCCCGGCGCTGCTTGCGGACGCCCTGCTGAAATTGCAAGAGTCTCCGGGTGCAGGAACTTATCGGTCATGGGTACAGAGTAATCGCTTAGCTGGAGACTTGCGAAGGAAATGGGACTCCCGTACTTGAATGACAGTCATAGCCATTGGGATTCTTCGCTAAATATCGCTGGTGGTACTCCTCGGCGAGATAGTAAGGGATGCCTTGCGCGCTCTTGATCTCGGTAACAATCTCGCCAATTCCTTTTCGGGAAAGGGCTGCCTGATACACATCGCGTGTTGCCTCTGCCTGAAGCAACTGAGAATCACTCGTTGTAAAAATCGCACTCCGATACTGGGTTCCGATATCTCCACCTTGTCGGTTCAGTGACGTCGGATCATGCATCACCCAGAACTCTTCTAGTAATCGTCTATATGTGACCTTCGTTGGATCAAAGCTCACTTCCACAATTTCAGCGTGGCCGGTAACTCCTGTGCACACTTGTTCATATGAAGGATCTGGACGTGCTCCACCCATATAGCCAACACTTGTCTGTAGTACTCCAGGAATATTCCATAATCTGCGCTCGGCGCCCCAGAAACAACCTGTTGCAAAATATGCGCTCTCGGTATCGCTCATAGTCAGATAATCTACCCTTCTACCTGCGCCCCCGTAGCTCAGGGGATAGAGCACTGCCCTCCGGAGGCAGGTGCACAGGTTCGATTCCTGTCGGGGGCACTAGCACCAACTGCGCTCAATCTTTTCATAACGCAAAGAGCGTAAGAGGGATATAAATCACTACAAAGTACGAAATCTTTTCGCCTTCCTTCTTGTTTATCTTTGTAGTAACAGGGAGAATTAACCTCTTGCACGCACTAGTTGCGCACACATTTATATCTGGAATTGAAAGGGGTGAGCCATGGACTGGAGACATCAATCTGCGTGTCGTGATGAAGATCCTGAGCTCTTCTTCCCCGTTGGAAATACTGGCCCTGCAATTAGCCAGATTGAAGAAGCGAAGAAGGTATGTAATCGCTGCATCGTAAAAGATCCATGCCTTGCTTGGGCGCTGGAATCAGGTCAAGATGCAGGTGTGTGGGGCGGACTTTCAGAAGATGAGCGCCGCGCCCTTAAACGTCGCGCCGCTCGTAATCGTGCTCGCTTGATAGATAACGGACTTTCTTAACCACTAATTTCTACTTAGTATTGGGAAAAACCAATATCGCTTTCGTCTGTACGTGATCAGAGACCAATGAGAGCGTGCCGCTGAGTTCATTTTCGGTCAGCGTGCGCACAATTTGCAGACCTAGGTTTGGAGATTCAGCGATATTAAATCCTTCAGGTAAGCCCACACCATCATCTGAAATGATCACTTGAATATCTGAATTCCCTGAATCAACATGAATTCCGAGCACTGAACCCTCCTCAGCTAATCCGTGTTCGAGGGCGTTATGAATGAGTTCGGTAATGACTAGGGCTAGCGGTGTTGCAATTCGTGGGTCAAGTGAACCAAAGGTGCCGGTTCGCTCGATACGCAATTCATTCATTCGAGGGCTCAGCTCTAGCGCATGTGTGACCAGGCTATCTAGCACCTGATCAAATCCCACTGATGCATCGGGGGTATTGGAAAGAGTTTCATGTACCAAGGCAATGGAGGCAATACGACGAACCGCCTCGTTAAGTGCCGCACTCGCGTTGGGATCATTGATGCGGCGGGCCTGCAACCTAAGCAGAGCTGAAACTGTCTGCAGATTATTCTTTACTCGGTGATGAATCTCGCGAATAGTCACATCTTTTGTTACTAGTTCTCGCTCGCGTCTGCGAATCTCAGTCACGTTATTAAGTAAAACGATTGCACCAATCCGGTTTTCACCTTGAATTAGTGGCAGGACGGTAAATGAGATAGTTCCACCCGCATTTTCAACTTCAACTCGTTTCAGTGACTTACCTGTAAGTGCCCCAGCGATACTCTCTTCTTGGGCATCAGCACTGTGTTGCGCAAGTGATTGCGCAAGAGTTCCGAGCTCAATGCCTTCAACTTCCTTTACCCACCCCAAGCGGCTAAATGCTGATTGTGCATTCGGACTTGCATAGGAGACAACACCGTTGACATCAAGGCGGATTAATCCATCACCCACTCGCGGTGCCGGGTCAAAAAGTGATCCTGCATCTGGATATGGAAAACTTCCTTCCGTAATCATTCGATATAAATTATGTGCAATCTCGCGATAATTAAGTTCCAGTCGGCTGGGTTGGCGCATGAGTTCGGCATTTCTATGGCGTGAAATAACTGCAACCACAAGGCCATCAACTAAGACGGGGATTGTTTCCTCTTTAACCGAGAACTCCCCCATCGGTTCTGGTTCTGTATCTCTGACAATCTCAGCACTAGCAAGTGCTTGATCTATATATTTGCGCTGCCCATGGGTGATTTCATCCCCGATGACATCAAGTGGAAAGAGAGTTGCGGCAGTTGTGGGTCTGATGTGCGCAACTGCAACGTATCCCGTGGGCCAACTCTTGAAATCTTTTCGCAGCGGAACCCAGAGAATGAGATCGGCAAATGATAAATCTGAAAGAAGTTGCCAATCGGCTATCAGTTCTCGGAGTCGGTGGATATGAATGTCGGTCAGCGGACTTCGCTCTTTCACAAATTCTTCAATTGATGCCATATTACGAATCCTTACGAAAGCCACGTTGCCAGATTGCTGGCAATCTCTTGTGTGGCAAACCAGGTCAGTTCCTGACCATCAGCTGAAACCTCAAAACAGCATTGCACGTAATCCCACTGCAGAGGTGCAGAAAGTGAGATTGAGAGTTCATGCTCTGCTTCAATGATTGATTCAGGAACTTCCAGGGCTAACACACAGGCAGTACCAACAGCAAAACCAAGTAGCTCCACTGCATCTTCAGCTGCAATCAGTGAAAGGATGTATTCGACTTCTTCTTCATCGAGATTGCTATTGCTAGATATGAATGTCGGGGTAGCTGCATAGGCATCGCTGACATCGAACTCTCCTGATTGGAGAAATTCTTGAATTTCAGAGGCGGTAACACCAATGTATGCACGCATGTGCCTAGCCTATAAGAAGTTATCCCCCTACCTCACCGGCCAAACTGGCAATGCTCTTGCGGAGCAGGCTTCGATCATTGGATTCATAGAGTGATGTCTGCTCATTTTCAGCCATTGCTATCGAACGTGAATCTGCCGGATACGCAAGAATTTTCTTAGGGCCAATCGTCCTTGCACCCGCCAGAAATGCTTCGTCATAAATTGCACCTCTCTTTCCTGGAGCCGACATGGCCTGCACAAAAGAGATTGTGGGCTTCATTGAATTTTGTGAGAGAGCTTGTGAAATCTTGCGAACTCGCTCGACTCCCACTCGGTTAGATTTTGCGATGATCCATAATTCATCTGCCTGCGAAGTGACCCACACCAAAATCTCACCAGTCCAGCGTTGGCCTCGCAGTACTTGCGTAAGTTCGTTGATCACACCGGAATCGATGATGATGTAATCAAACTCGGTCTTAGCAGTGTCCAATAGCGTAATAGATTCAGCGGTATTTTCCTGAGTGACTTCCAGTGCCCACAGATTATTGGCAATCTTTTGAAAGCTTTTGGAAGAGTTCAACCCTTGTTGCCCTAAGAGAATTGCAATAGCTGGAGAAATGGCATTTGCATCAATGATGAGAACTTTCTTTGCTAAAAGACTGAGTTCAGTTGCGATGTTAATACTTAACGATGTGCAACCAGCGCCAGCATGGGCAGCTGCAATTGCCAGGACATGTGCTCGAGTTTGCTGGGTAATCGGCTCACTGACTCTGAGCATCGGTCTTCTCATCGAACCGCGAATCATCGAGATTAACTCGAGGGCAACGGTGGGCTGGGCAAAGGAATCTGGAAATTGACGCAGATCTGCATCGCTCTTTCGAAAGATAAAGATTCTCATCCCGCTATTAGTGAGTTTATGAAGAGATTGGGCATCTAGCCCCTCTAAATCTGTGGAGATGAGTAATACATCTGGTTGTGTCTCTAAACCTTGCAAAAAATCATTGAGTGATACCCAATCCAGTGCGCGGTATAAGACGCTCCATCCTTGGCTAAATAAGGTACTTGCCGCAAAGCTTTCAAAGTCAGAACCATGAATCGCTGTGACCGCACTAGCGTGTTCTGACTTAGCCATGTGTTTGTACGGCAACCAAACGACCGCTAGTCGTTGCCGCTAATACGTCAGCGATGAATTCACCAGCTACTGACACTGTCATTGCCACTTCTCCCCCGAAATTTGATCCTTTCCTATCGATTGAAACTACGAAGACGCTGCCGAGGATGAAGGTGGGCGCCTGCAAGCTTTCGCCATTCTTTTCATCGTGTAACTGATAGAGGCTGACAATCTCTCCAACACCGACTTGTGATGGAATATCTACCGCGCGCATACTCAGAGAAACCTGCTTTTGCCTGGCAGAAATTGATTGGTTAGTCAGTGCATCGACTTCAATTAATTCTCCTGCCGCAATAATGCGGCGTGAAATCAGGCCAGTGGGATCAATATCTGCAGATACATACCTTCCCCGAGCTGACCCCAGGGTGACTGAGATGAGATTAAGGTCAGTGCTCTCAATAGATGTTCCTGATGCAATCGGCCTACTTGCCACCCAATATTTCTCTTTCTGATTTGCGGCAACGGACATCAGAAAAGATGCCAAGAGCGCTGCTATGAAAAGTGAGATAGAGAGAATGAATCGTGTGTTCTTCTGCTTCCTAGGGGCCATGGCGGCAGCGTAAAAGGGGGTAAGAAACCGGATCTCGCCTTTTGCACAGTACAGCGAAAGGATGAGCGCATTTCATCTTTCTAGCTGATTACTACGTGAGCGACTGACTCCACTATGCACCCATGACAACAGATACCTACACGCAACCCATTCCAAGCACCAAGCCTAATCTTCAATTGATTTCAAGCACGGAAGATCCTGCGCTATGGAGCCATCCAGTTCTAGATTTATTTGCTCCCCCCGCACCTGTCATGCCACCGCAAGTGGCAAGGCTCTACCTAGTTCCTTCTACCTTCGGGGAAGAGATTGAACCGGATGAGATGCCAATTCCATCTTCGGCCACAGATCTGCCAGATTTACATCAGTGGACGATGAAGTTCATTGTGAGCATCCTTGAAATTTGGGCCGGTCGCAGGCAACCAGCGCAATTGATTCGTTCATGTCATCGGGTGATCTATATGGAGCTGCTGTGCAAGACTGGCAGTCAGAGTGAAATTGGAAAGATTAAAAGTATCCATCAATCAGAGCCACTAGATGGCATCTGCGAATCAACTGTGACGGTCAGATTTGGAAATCGACTTCGCGCAATTGTTATTCGCTTTGAAGGCGTTGACGGACGCTGGCTCTGCACCGCTCTGCGTTTGCTCTAAAGTGAATTAGGCAGCGCCGTGGCAGCGCTTGAATTTCTTGCCAGAGCCACATGGGCACGGGCTATTACGCGAGACTTCACTAGATGTCACAACTCCATTTTCATCTGCTGCGGTGTAACGAAGTGGAGCCGTATTTGCCGGCTTGTCATTAACTCCGCGTGCCTTCACTTCTGAGCCATCGCCTTCGATTGTTACTTCGACGTTAAAGACAAGGCTGGCTAACTCTTCTTTAATACCGTCCATCATCGCTGAGAAGAGTTCAAAACCTTCGCGTTGATATTCAACCAGTGGATCACGTTGTGCCATCGCACGTAGGCCGATACCTTCTTGCAAATAATCCATCTCATAGAGATGCTCGCGCCATTTACGGTCAAGGACAGAGAGCAGTACTTTGCGCTCTAATTCGCGTAAGACTTCTACTCCTAACGCTGCTTCACGCTTTGCATATGCGGCAACGGCATCATCGAGAATTCGAGTCTCTAAAATCTCCACATCCAGAGCTGATCGTGAACCAAACTCCTTCTCTAAATCTTGTGGCGTAAAGGAGATCGGATAAATAAGTTTGAGAGCTGCCCAGAGTTGATCAAGATCCCAATCTTCGGCATAGCCCTGGGCTGTTGCCACCTGAACATATGCGCTCAAGGTGTCAGCCATGAAATCGCCCACTTGGCTTCCAATATCTTTGCCTTCAAGTACTAAGCGGCGTTCTGCATAAATTACTTCACGCTGGCGGTTCATGACATCGTCATACTTAAGAACATTCTTACGGATTTCAAAGTTCTGCGCTTCCACCTGTGTCTGGGCTGAGCGAATTGCGTTGGAAACCATCTTTGATTCAATGGGTTCATCTTCCGGTAAGCCAGCTGCTCCTAATACACGTTCAACAATTCCAGAGTTAAATCTGCGCATCAAATCATCTTGCAGTGAGAGGTAGAAACGAGATTCACCAGGATCGCCTTGACGTCCTGATCGTCCACGGAGCTGATTATCGATACGCCTGGACTCATGTCGCTCAGTTCCAAGAACATAGAGCCCACCGAGTGCGACAACTTCTTCGTGCTCCTTGGCAATTGCAGCCTTTTGCTTTGCAATCTCTGCCGGCCAGGCAGCTTCATATTCAGTTGCGTTATCTACCGGTGAAATTCCCTTGCGCTGTAATTCAAAGTCAGCCATAAACTCTGGGTTTCCACCCAGCATGATGTCGGTTCCGCGTCCTGCCATATTTGTCGCAACCGTGACAGCGCCTTTAGTTCCAGCGCGAGCAATGATTGCCGCTTCCCGCTCGTGATGCTTAGCGTTGAGAACTTCGTGAGGGACGCCTGCTTTTTTGAGGAATGCAGAAAGTTCTTCTGATTTTTCAACGCTGACGGTTCCAACCAATACCGGTTGGCCCTTGCGATGACGCTCAACAATGTCACGAGTAACAGATGCAAACTTTCCTACCTCAGATTTGTAGACTAAATCAGCTTCATCAATACGTTGCATCGGGCGATTTGTTGGGATAGGAACTACACCAAGCTTATAAATTTGATGAAACTCCGACGCTTCTGTAACAGCTGTTCCGGTCATTCCAGAAATGGTTTCGTAGAGTCGGAAGTAATTTTGCAGTGTAATTGTGGCAAGGGTTTGGTTTTCATCTTTAATTTCAATTCGTTCTTTTGCTTCCAGAGCTTGATGCAGACCTTCGCTATAACGACGACCTGCAAGCATGCGGCCCGTGTGCTCATCAACAATAAGAAGCTCGCCATTCATTACTACATAATCTTTATCGCGCTTAAAGAGTTCCTTCGCACGGACTGAGTTATTGAGATAGCCAATCAGGGTTGTATTGGCGGCTTCATATAGATTCTCAATCCCAAGCAGCTCCTCAACCTTAGTGACTCCATCTTCCAGGATTCCAACGGTCTTCTTCTTCTCATCTACTTCATAGTGTGAATCGCGTTGTAGTTTGGTTGCAATATTGGCAAACTCGACATACCACTTGGTGGCCTTATCAGCCGGTCCACTAATGATTAGCGGTGTGCGTGCCTCGTCAATAAGAATCGAGTCAACTTCATCGACAACTGCAAAGTAGTGATCACGCTGCACACAGTCTTCGAGTGACCATGCCATATTGTCGCGAAGATAATCGAAACCAAATTCATTATTTGTGCCATAAGTAATATCTGAAGAGTAGGCAGCACGACGCTCTGCTGAAGTCATGCTGTTGAGAATTACGCCAACGCTCAGACCAAGGAATCGGTGAACACGACCCATCCATTCGCTGTCACGCTCAGCCAAGTAATCATTGACTGTAACAACGTGAACTCCGCGTCCTGCTAGGGCGTTGAGATATGAGGGAAGTGTTGCAACGAGAGTCTTACCTTCACCAGTACGCATTTCTGCGATATTGCCACGGTGAAGCGCTGCTCCACCCATGATTTGAACGTCGTAGTGACGCTGGCCAAGTGTGCGCTTTGCAGCTTCGCGAACAACGGCAAACGCCTCAGGAAGTAAATCATCGAGTGTTTCGCCTTGTGTCAGACGTTTCTTAAATTCTTCGGTCTTAGCGCGCAGTTGGTCATCAGCAAGTGCAGAGATTGAAGCTTCGAAGGCGTTCACCTTTTCGACGACCTTGCTTAAGTCACGAAGAATTTTTCCTTCGCCGGCTCGCATGATGCGGTCGAGAATTGAAGCCATTTGCCTACCTTCCACTTGCCAATCCCAATCACTTGCACTGGGCGCCCTATTCGAGCCCCCTTATCGTAGAGGTTCTGCCACGCAAGCTGTAATCGCAGCCGAAACCTCAATGCCTGCAGCACGCAATGCGCGGGCCGCCTCCTGCAAAGTCACCCCTGTTGTGATGAGGTCATCGACAATGATTGCCTTTCCACTGTGATAACGCAGGGATGCCAGTGACCCTTCCAAATTTTCTACTCGTTTCTTTGCATCGAGCTTTGATTGATCCTTGACGACCCGGGTGTGAGTCAATAATTCACGGGTGGGCACCCGTGCACCACTGCCAATTTCTCGGGTTAATTCGCTAATGAATTGCCTTCCTCGTAAACGGGCCACAGATTTTCTAGATGGAATTGGAACTAAAAATCCGATTCCTTGCTCTTGTAAACAGAGCGAAAGCGAATGAGAAAGTGCACTCACCATTAACTCATCTGCTCGTCGCAATGCATGTTCTTTTGCAGCCAATAAAACTTTCCCTGCAATCGGTGAATAGGGAATGGAAGAATAAATCGGGAAATATGGTTTTCGGCGAGAGTGAGATCTGTAAATTCTCGGCTGCCAGAACTTTCTGCACTGCGAACAGATCTCTAAACCTAGGGCGCCACAACCTAAACAACGAACTGGGAAAATTAGCTCCTCAAGTGATGTGAGCAGATTCATCTGGCCATCATGCTGCAATGACAGCTAGCGGTTATTGGTAAAAAGCCTCTTGGTGGAAATCTTTTGGTGTGGCCTTGATTGGTCTTGAATTTATTAACTCGCCGGCCTTGCGGGGCAAGGTGAGAACAAAGTGAGCTCCTTGGTTTGGACGTCCCCACGCATCCAATTCGCCATTGTGAAGACGCGCATCCTCAAGTGCGATGGAAAGGCCTAAACCAGTTCCACCCCGCACTCGAGCACGTGATGGATCTTCTCGCCAGAACCGATCAAAGACGCGAGTCAGGGCCGATTCATCAAGTCCTGAGCCGTAATCTCGAACACCAATACCAACCTCGGTATCGGTAGCAACCACATTAACAAGAATCTTCTTTCCTTCAGCATGATCGAGCGCGTTTGAAAGAAGATTTCGCATGATGCGCTCAACTCTGCGGATATCAGCGTTAATAGTGACAGACTCTTCATCTGCCTCTACTTGTATGTCACGCGTTGGCACAGTGCCCCCCATATCGAAATCTGCGGCACATCGGTTAATCAGACCAATAACATCAAAATCAACAGGTTCCAGAACAGCCACCTCGGCATCAAACCGACTTACCTCAAGTAGGTCTTCGAGCAACCGCTCGAATCTATCTAGTTGAGCAACCAGTAGCTCAGAACTCCGGGCGACGAGTGGATCAAAAGAGCTGCGTTGGATGTGGATTACCTCTGATGCCATACGCAGTGTGGTCAAAGGAGTTCGTAGTTCGTGGGTGACATCTGAAACAAAACGCTGCTGTACACGTGAGAGATGCTCTAGCCGAGTGATTTGCTCTTCAATAGATAGGGCCATTTCATTATAAGAAATTGCCAGCGTTGCCATCTCATCGGTTGAAACGACTTTCATCCGCTGAGTGAAGTCTCCCTGCGTAAACTGATTAGCGATACGTGCTGCTTCACGCACCGGTCGAACCACTTGTCGCACTACGAGCCAGGTGATAAGTCCGATGAGGAAAATGAGTGCGATTCCAGTAAGCAGAAGTGAGTTCTTGATGAGATCTACTGTTGCCGTCTGGTTCTTGAGAGAAAAGATGATGTAAATCTCGTATCGCCCCCCAGTCGGAATAATAATTCTCTGACCCACAAAGAGAGAGTCAATACTCTCTCCGTTGTTATATCGTGCAGGACCGTAGGCATAATGAAGTTTGGCATCTTTTTTGATCTGGGCGCGAAGATCTTTAGGAATGGATGAGTTCTTAATGACATTCGAAGACATCTCATAAGAATTTGCTGTAGTAGGTCCTCCTGGAGACTTTGCAAAAATTACTTCTCGACGCTCCTCATTAATTCCTTGGGTCGAGGTTCTCACAACGAATTCAGCGAGAGCTTCTTTACGGGCTTGAACTGTCATCGACTGCGATGCAAGTACTTGGTATTCAGCATTAAAAAATGTGTATCGGGCTTCAGCCAGTGAAGAGTTCAGGCTAGTTGCCAGGATTCCATCAGCTAGACGTGAATACAGCGCAGAACCGGTAAGCGATACGACAGTTAAGGACAGAAAGAGAGTTGAGAGAATCACTCGTGTTGCTAGTGAATGTTTGAGTGACCGTCGTAAACGGTTCATGTTAAGCGGCTCCGCCCGCCTTATAGCCCACGCCACGAACCGTCATGATGATCTCTGGACGGTCGGCGTCGTGTTCAACCTTTGAACGAAGTCGCTGCACGTGCACATTGACCAATCGCGTATCAGTTGTTTGTCGGTAGCCCCAGACCTCACTTAAGAGCGCGTCGCGTGTAAACACCCGACCTGGGTCTTTTGCTAGAGCGACCAGCAAATCAAATTCAAGACGGGTTAGCTGAATGAGAATCGCACCGCGACGAACTTCGTGGGCTGTCACATCGATTGTGATGTCACCGATGGAAAGAAGGCCGGTCACATCAGAATTGGTGCGACGCAAACGAGTGCGAATACGCGCAATGAGTTCAGCCTTGTCCCGAAATGGTTTCTGCATGTAATCATCGGCGCCTGCTTCAAGCCCCCGCACAACATCTTGGGTCTCCCCCTTGGCGCTGAGCATCACGATTGGCACCATCGACTCTTTTCTAATTAGTCGACAGACCTCTATGCCATCTATTCCTGGCAACATGACATCAAGTAAGACGAGGTCCGGAGGATTATTTCTAAATACCTCCAGCGCCTCATCTCCTCTACTCACCATATCTACATCGAAGCCAGAACTTGTAAGAACAATTCCCAGCATTTCGGCGAGATCTTGATCGTCATCGACGACCATGATGAGTGTCATGCAATATCAACGATCATTTATGAACCGTGCTCCCAAGAATTAAGGTACATATCTTGAGCTGGTGTGAGTACATCGATACGTCCACCCATCGAAATGAGTTTCAACGCCGCAACTTCCTTATCGATATATGTTGGAACTTCATGCACTCCAGCAGGAAGGTTCTTTGCTTCCTTAACGAGGTATTCCGCAGTTAGGGCCTGATCAGAGAATGACATATCCATCACTGATGCTGGGTGACCTTCAGCTGCGCCGAGGTTTACTAGACGACCTTCAGCGAGAAGAAGTAAGCGGCGACCATCTTTCATCACGTATTCATCGGTCTGGTGACGCATCTTGGCATTCTTCTGTTTTGAGTTCTGCTCTAGCCAAGCAACATCGATTTCGATATCAAAGTGACCTGAGTTAGCCATGATTGCGCCATCTTTCATCGCTGCGAAGTGTTCATCGCGCAGTACATCGCGGTTACCGGTGACTGTAATAAATACATCGCCAACTTTGGCTGCATCTAACATCGGCATTACACGGAAACCTTGCATCATTGCATCGAGTGCCTTAGTTGGATCAATTTCTGTCACAACTACATCTGCGCCCATGCCCTTTGCGCGCTCTGCAACACCTTTTCCGCAATAACCAAATCCTGCAACAACGACAATGCGTCCTGCAAGTAAGAAGTTAGTCGCACGGAAGACCGCGTCAAGAGTCGATTGACCTGTGCCATAGCGATTATCAAACATGTGCTTTGTGTCTGTGTCATTGACTGCGATCATCGGAAATGTGAGTGCGCCATCTTTTGCCATCTGGTTAAGGCGAATAACTCCAGTAGTAGTCTCTTCGCAACCACCAGCGATATTTGGTAGGAGCTCCTTGCGAGTTGTGTGAAGAGTGTTTACTAAGTCGCAACCATCATCGAAGACTTGGTGAGGTTCGATGTCGAGGGCAGCGTTGATGTGCGAGTAATACCCGTCACGATCAACTGCATTACGTGCAAATACAGAGATTCCGTATTCATGAACAAGAGCTGCAGCTGTGTCATCTTGAGTAGACAATGGGTTAGAAGCACAGAGAGCAATTTCAGCGCCGCCAGCTTTAAGAACACGCATCAAGTTAGCGGTCTCAGTTGTGACGTGCATACATGCTGCGATTCGTACGCCGGTAAATGGTTGTGACTTTTCAAATCGTTCACGAATTTGTGCAAGGACCGGCATGTTGCGCTCTGCCCATTCGATGCGCTTGCGCCCCTCGGCAGCAAGTGAAGCGTCGGCTATATCGTGCTTTGGAATTGTTGTTACTTGTGTCATGAAAACATATCTCCCTAGGTAGTTCCTCAATTGACTATGAGGATTGTCTTTTTCGCTTGACCTTCGGCGTAGGGCTCTACTGTGCTAGTCGGCTACGGAATTAGTTTAGTGGACTCCGGGAAAAAGGGTGAAACAGACTTAGCTTCGTATCGCCTTGAGAACTTCATCGCGAACCTTCTCCATGCGCCCTTCGGTAGAAGCCTCAACGTTGAGTCGAAGGAGTGGCTCGGTATTAGAGGCCCGAAGATTAAACCACCAGTCTTTGGCGCTGACAGTCAGACCATCAAGATGATCCATTTCTACATCACTATCTGCTTCAAATTTTTGCTGGATAGTTTCCATCGAGGCAGCTGCATCAGAGACTGTCGAGTTAATCTCTCCACTTGAGTGATATCTGTTAAATGGCTTAAGAATTGTGGAGAGTGACTTCTTGCTTTCACCGAGTGCGGCAATTGCATGTAGCGCGGCCAGCATTCCAGAGTCTGCCTTCCAAAAATCTCTAAAGTAGAAATGGCCTGAGTGTTCTCCACCAAATACGGCATCTGTTTCGGCCATGAGCTTTTTAATGTACGAATGGCCCACACGTGAACGAACCGCCGTTCCGCCGTTTTCTTCCACGACTTCTTTCACTGCTCGCGAGGAGATGAGGTTATAAATAATATTTGACCCGGGATACTTAACTAGCTCGCGAGATGCAATCAGTGATGTCAAAGAAGATGGATTGACAAGTGCTCCCTTTTCATCAACAAGGAAACAGCGATCGGCATCACCATCGAATGCGAGCCCGATATCTGCACCATGTTTCTTCACCGCCTTTTGTAAGTCAACGAGATTCTTTGGATCAATCGGGTTGGCTTCGTGATTAGGGAAAGAACCATCTAATTCAAAGAAGAGCTCAATTACTTCTGCGTTAAGTCTCTTAAAGACAGCTGGTGCTGTGTATCCGCCCATTCCGTTGCCGGCATCGATAACTATTTTCAAAGGGCGAATCTGTGAAACATCGACCAAGGTGCGTAAGTGATCGACATATTCCTCCAGCATATTCTTCGATTTCTCGACACCGACATTTCTCATCGCCATGGGAGTGCCTTCATAAACGAACTTTTCGATTGTTAACAAGCCCGATTCTTTACCTATGGGACGTGCACCGCTAAAGCAGAGTTTGATTCCATTGTATGCAGCAGGATTATGGCTTGCCGTAAACATCGCACCCGGCAGATTTAACTTTCCGGCAGCGAAATACAACATATCTGTAGAGGCAAGTCCGATACGAATGACATCTAGGCCTTGCGAAGTAACACCCGCTGAAAATGCAGTTGCCAGCGTGGGTGAAGATGGACGCATATCTTCGCCAATGACAACGGTTCCTGGTTCACGTTCAATTTCTAAGAAGCGAGCGAAGGCAACCCCAGTGGCAAATGCAAAATCTGGCGTGAGTTCTTCATCTACTAACCCACGGATGTCATAGGCCTTAAATATCGATGCGCTCATGAAGGTATCGTAAAGAATTGAGTATGCAGAAGTGAAATTAGGAAGGCACTGCGCGCAAATGCCCGCGTCTGCCCACGCTTGATTGTGAAGTAGTTGTTGAGACATCAGTAGTCGTGGCGTGAGAATTCAGAGCTACCTCACGGACAGCATCGGCGATTGCCATGAGATCGTCTTCACTTGGTCCACTCTGATTTTCATCTACAGCCTGCTTGATGACATTCCAACCTTGCGGAACGGTAAGCCGGGCAGAGTGTTTATCGCAGAGATCATATGAATGAGGTTCAGAAAAAGTTGCCAGCGGTCCAAGGACGGCAGTGGATTCAGCATAAATATAGGTAAGGGTCATCGATGCCGAAGAATTGCAACTCACACGAGAGCAACTGCGCCCAGAACGTACCGAAGAACTCATGTGTATAAGGCTATCGGTGTAGCTATAAAAGTCAGGGATTTAACACACGGATATTTGAATCTGGAATTGAAGACTTTGTCAGAACACTGCCCGGAGTCAATGGAACATATCCGTATCCACTCTTGGATGAAATCAGAGCCGCGCCAGAAGTTCCGGGCGAGATTGCCGAAAAGCTGACAGACCGGGCTGAGTCAGAAAGTACGTAGGTAGCTATGTCAGAACCCTTGATATCAATTGTTCTAGATTTGCCACCGGCCTGCATCACTGTGAGTCTGACTTCGATTTCACTGCCTGTGAAAACCAAGGTGGGGGCTAAGCCAGTGGTAGCCAAGGTGAACTCTTGCAAGTCCGGAACGGCAGTACTCCATACGAAATCACTCTTTCCTTGCGAGAGCGTCGGTGAAAACACAGATCCAAGAATTGGTTGATCGGAAGAAATATGTAGTGCAAATTTTCCGGACGACATCAAGATATTCATGGGAATCTCAACGACTTTCTTATGGGCAACAACCCTGCCATTTATCCCAACCGGAGAAAAGGTTCCATCGGTAGAGCGAATCTCAGCGCTGATACGCGCATCAACATCACCAGGGACTAAGAGTCGCAATGTGTGAGGGCTCGGCGTCTTCCTCTTCACTTGTTGCGGGATAGCCGGAATCTGCAACTTCTTACCAGGATCATCCGTTGAATTAACGATATCTCCGCCCAGTGATCGCAGGCCCTTGCCACGTTCATCTACAAGAAAACCATTGACGCGGCCAGACTTTGCTTCAATATGGATAGCAATTGATTTCGCACCTGGAGCCAAAGATGGCAGTGAGATCTGCTTAAATGAATTCGCACCCACAATTAAATCTCTGGGGGTCAGTTCACCATTCTCGCTAAAGACTGAGACGCGAACAAGTGCTTTACCTAAACCGCTATTTACTAAGTTCAGCGAACCCTTCGAAGTGATATCTGCAGTTGCGCCCACAAACCACCGTGAAGTAATCGGGGCCTGACATGCAGATGCACCAGCCCACACACCCTTTCGGACCTGCCACACAACCGGGGTAATTGCTCCAGCATCGATGACAGCAGACTGGGAAGCGATTGCATAACGGCTAATTCCTGCCTCACGAGTGTTCATTGCGGAGGTGCCAGTTTTTCTGATCTGAGTCTTAGAACTTGTCAGAGAAATTGCTGTGGTTAATCCCGATGTATTAGGTGGGCAAATAACAGAAGGGTATGACTGATTAAATCGAGATGTTGAGACGGTGAAGTTAAGCAAATTGCTAATCGCTAAAATCGAGATTGTCACGAGGAAGAGAAGGAAGCCACGGTTGCTTTTCATGCCAGCTCCTTTTCAGATATCTCACTCTTGCGGCGACCAGAGGGCAGCGCAAGAACAATGACAGTGACCAGCACAATCATGAAGAAGGAGATCCAGGCCCTTCGCTGTGTTCCATCATGGAAGATGGTGACTTCGCCAGCGTTGGTGATTTCAAAGGTGGGAAGACCATCGCGATCTTCAATACGAGCTGCAGTAAATCCATCTTGGTAAATTCTCCACCCTTTACTAAAACTTTCAGTAAGTGTGAGTGTTCCGGGACGCGGCACAATGGCGCTAATTCCGGTTGCTTCGATGATGGAAACTTCTCCGGCGTAGTCGGTAAGAATGATGCGTCCGGTTGGCTCATTTACCTTCCAGACAACTCCAGCTTTTGTCGCAGAGGTTCTAATGAAGCCTCCTAAGCCATCAATAGTTTGAACTACCTCATCAATAATCGGATTCTTTAAGTAAACGTATTTGATTCCGTAGGTTGCTAAGACTTCACTTGAAGTCACCCCAGTATTGTCGATTAAGCCTTCAACTGCTCGGGAAATTACTTCCGTGTCCGCTGGCGCAACATCTACTTCACCCAGTGTGATGTCTCTTCCTCTGGAAATGTAATAGGAGAGAGTTTGCTCACCATTTCTGGTGTATGGACGAAGCACGAGTGACTTGGCGCTCTTCTCTATTGCAAGGTAGGCCGGTAGCACGTTCTTCTGCCCCGTACGAAGTGGTGAATCAGCTCCTGCAGAAACCAACCAGGAAAGAGATGTCGCACTATAAACCAGGGTTAAAGCGAGAATGAGTGCAACCGAAATATGCCGGAAATTAATGTGGGATTGTTCAAGTCGGGATCTAATTTTATCGAACATCACAACACCAGAAGTTAATGAGAAGAGCGTGGCAATAGCGATAAAGGTTCCAACAGATACTTGGGCATTTAACGGTGTTCCATTACCCGGTATGACTGCAACGCTAATCAAAGTTCCACACAGCAAGAAAGTAATTCCTGGTACTGCAAATTTTCGAGCGGCGGTAGTAGAGAAATAGGCGACGAGCAAAATTGCCACTATCGGACTGGCACACCACCACGGAAGAGATCCCGGCCCACCTGGATTGGCAAGAATTGCTAGGTTCGGGCCACCGCCAGAAACGGATAGTCCAATTTCTCGAAGAATACGGGTTGGGTTGAGTAACACACCGAAAGAAGCCGGCGCCGATAACAAGAATGGAATTATGAGAAGAGTCAGGCGACGCTTGAGTCGTTCGAGGAAGAGTTGATCCTGGTAATTATTTGATGCTTTCCTGAAGTCGCCGAAAATTGTAAGGATGATTCCCACGAAAAGGATAAGCAGCACCGATGGATTAAATGAAAGCAGGAACCAGATAAAAAGTGAGTATCCAAAGATGCTTCGCCAACTCCAACGATCGATTTCGGCCCAGGTATGAAATTGCACTATGAAAAAGGGCAGTAACGCCATAAAGACAAGTACTCCGAGTCGCCCGGCGTTCACCGATGCAATCGCCACCGGCGATAAGGCATAGAGCAAGGAAGCGCCAGCTGATAGCCACTGATTATCTGTAAATCTCTTTAAATATCGGTGTGCTGAAAGCAGAAGTATCAAGGGAGCGATGAGAAAGAAAATAGTGATAAATACTGAAACATTTCCGAAGAAGAGCAGAGATGCGATTGCGATGACTAAGACCCAAGTAGGAGTGGATTGCGCACTGCCCATACCCACGTCATGCCAACTAGAGATATAGAGCTTGATTAAATCTCGGAAACTAGCTGGAGATTCGGCAAGAGCTCCTCCGGCTAATGGCCCAAACCTATGTCGTGCCCAGGAAAGTGAGACGAGTGTGATGATTGATGCGGCAATAATCATGGGTCTATAGAAAAGTGATTTCCATGGAGTTCGTGACACCGGGGTAAGAGGATCTTCATCCTCATTTATTTCTAAGTCGCTGACAATCGGTAGTTCACGTGATGGTGAATGAGGAAGCACAGCGGAACGTAGCGTCGATGCCAGACGAGAAATAGATGAACGAAGTTGGGATATCCGCGATGGAACAAAGGCATTGACCACTCTCGGAGAAATCAGTCGGTGCTGTTTGCGAAATTTTCTAGCTGAAAGTAATTCGGTGGGATGAATAATGAGTGAGCCAATTGCCAAGATCTCATCCGATGCATAGCCGGGGAGTTTGGCAAATAGGTAGCCGACAGAACGCAAGATAGCCCCGGCAAATAGCGTGAAGATGAGTCCAGGTAGTGACCACACACTTGAGTTAGCAAGCAAGACATAGGCTGCATTGCGCCGATCTAGTAAAAGTGGGCGGTGAAGAAACGCTCCTTGCACATCAACACTTCTTCGTTCGGTCGCCGATGCTTGTGCGTGATACCCAATCGCATCAGAGACGGCAATCACCGAGTGTCCCGCAACGCGAACACGCCAACCAAAATCAACATCATCTCGGAATAGCTCTAAATTCTGATCAAAGCCACCGAGTTCTTCAAAGACGTCACGACGGATGAGGGCACCTGCTGTGCTCACAGAAAGAACTTCTGTTACGCCATCGTGTTGACCTTGATCGTATTCAAGAGGTTCAAGACCTGTCCATCTCGCACCGTTAGTTGCAATACTGATTCCTAATTCAATGAGATGCGTTCGATCATGCCAACCAAGAAGTTTTGGTCCAGCCATCACAACACTGGGGCGATCTGCAATCGCTGCTAATAAAGATTCAAGTGCGGCCGGATGCAACGCGCAATCATCGTGAAGAATCCAAATCCATTCTTCACTATCTTTAATCAGCGCAGGCAGCTGCGTGATTCCATGAGCTACGGCAGCACCAAATCCACTTTCTCTATCGATTGTTGCTACCGGAATGCGAGCGCCTTTCAGCAACTTCACCGAAGCATCGAGGGAGCCAGTATCAATGGCAAAAACTTGATTAGGTCGCACAGATTGCGAAGCAAGAGAAGCGACAACTTCAGATAGCCAAGTTGCTCCATCGTGTACAACTAAGAGTGCAGTTACCCGCGGAGCGCTCATGGGAAGAACCTACCTAAAGTAAGGCCCAGGGCCGGAAATTGTTGCTGGCTGCCCTTACGCAGGGCGACGCTTAAGTCGACGACGCTCACGCTCTGAGAGACCGCCCCAGATACCAAAGCGTTCATCGTGTGCCAGAGCGTATTCAAGACACTCTTGGCGCACATCACATGAGAGGCAGACTCGCTTTGCTTCGCGAGTGGAGCCACCCTTTTCTGGAAAGAAAGCTTCCGGATCAGTTTGAGCGCAGAGTGAGCGCTCTTGCCAGGAGAGTTCAAAATTCTCGCCATTAGCTAGTTGAATAGTTGGTCCAGCAGTGGGGGCTGATGGCTTGCCAGTCGATGTTCCTTCTGGGCGGATTGGCATCTGCAAATCTCCTCAAGTCATTAGGGGCGGAATTCGTTGTGAATCACCTGCGCTCTAGGTATTAATTACACCGGTGTAATCCCTTGGAGTCAACTCCTAAGTCGAGACTTTTGGCGCTTTTTTTAGGACGAAAAGTCGATTTTTAGAGAGAAATTGGTAAATCTGAGCTATTTGAGAGGTAAGTGCGGGCTTTTTCGGTGCCTCTATTCACATGTGTTCCCTCTGCAATGAAGCATTGTGACAATTTCACATCAGATTCGATCACCACGTTATCGCCGATGATGCAGTCATCGATGCGGCAGCCAGATGCAATCGTTGTGTTGGCACCGATTGCGGTACCGCCAGTGATCTGGGTGTCATTGCCAATCGTGGAGCCAGCCATCGCAAGAAAGGGTGCAGCTACTAGATCGCGTGAGCCTTGAAAGAGTGCTGCCGGGGTTCCGACATCGAGCCAATAAGCAGCTTGCTTATATCCAAAGACCGGGCGGTTCTGTGCAATCAGTGCTGGGAAAGTTTCGCGTTCAACGCTTACCACGGATCCCAGCGGAATCTCCTTGATGACATCGGGGCTAAAAACATAGCAGCCGGCATTAATAAATTTGGTTACCGGATTTTCCATCTTCTCCAAGAAGGCGGTAACTCGTCCTTCTGAGTCTGTTGGCACGCAGCCAAATGCACGCGCATCATCGACTTCAATGAGGTGCAGTGTGACATCAGCTTTCTTCTCTTGGTGAAATGCAATTTGGTCTGCAATCGAATGCCGGCTTAAAACATCGCCATTGAAAATGACAATCGGCTCATCGCCTTCTAATAGCTGCGCCGCATTTCTTATTGCACCGCCGGTGCCAAGGGGCTGCTTTTCAACTGCGTAGCGGATATTGATTCCCCATTTACTTCCATCACCAAAATATGGCGTAAAGACTTCTGCCAGGTAGGAAGTGGCAAGCACAAGGGTGTGAATACCAGCGCGCTTAGCGGCAAGTATTTGATGTTCAGTGACAGGCAGACCGGCAACTGGCAACATCGGTTTGGGAGATTCATTAGTCAGTGGCTTAAGGCGGGTTCCAAGACCACCGACTAATAAAATTCCAACAGCCATTAGGATGCACTGACTTTCGCGAGAATGCGCTCTGCCGCTATTGCTATCTGTTGATCAGTGGCAGTCAGCGCAATCCGAATATGGTTCTCTCCTGCTTGGCCATAAAAAACGCCGGGAGTGGCAAGAATTCCCAGTGCTGCCAGCCAGGCAACTGAGTCCCATGAGCTTTCATTTCGCGTTGCCCAGATATAGAGGCCGGCTTCTGAATGATCGATACTGAAACCGGCAGAAATCAGAGCAGGTGCCAGGCGAGTGCGACGTGCGTTGTAGCGCCCACGTTGTTCAGCAACATGTTTGCTATCAGAAAGTGCGGCGACCATGGCGTGCTGCACCGGTAAAGAGACCATCATGCCGGCGTGCTTACGTACTTCAAGAATTCTGGCAATCAATTGTGGATCCCCCACTACGAAAGCTGCGCGATAGCCAGCCATCGAAGATCTCTTGGAAAGTGAGTACACACCCAAAATATTGGTGTTATCACCATCTGTGTATCGCAAAATAGAGGTAGGAGTTTTGGTATCGCCAAATTCCAAGTAGCACTCATCTGAAACTACAACGCTCTTATTCTTTCGTGACCATTCAATGGCTGCACGTAATTCAGATTCGGAGTGAACTCTTCCGGTTGGATTAGAGGGTGAATTCACCCATGCCAGATCAGCCGTAGGCCACGTGGTTGCATCAATGTCAACGGCAGTCGGCGTTGCCTGAGCAAGGAGGGCGCCGACTAAATATGTTGGGTAGGCAATACGTGGATAAAGAACAGTTGCCGATTCAAGAAAGGTGGGTAACCAAGCAACGAACTCTTTAGATCCAATAAGGGGTAACACGGCAAAGTCGCCACTGGCACCAAGAGTTGTTGTAGCCCATTGATGAATTGCAGTGCGCAGTTCTTGAGTTCCCATTGTTACCGGGTAACTTGGCGAATCAGATGACTCACGTAAAGCTTGCTGGATAAATTCAGGAGTGGGATCTACTGGAGTTCCCACTGATAAATCAATGGCACCTTGCGGGTGCTTGCGCGCTATCTCGCCATAGGGAGCGAGCGCGTCCCATGGAAAATCAGGTAGTTTTTGGCGCAAGAGCAGTGACATCGGTGTGATCAGAGTTTGTCTCTCCGACCTTTGATGCTCCCCCAGGTGATCCAAGTTCTATGAAAAATTCAGTATTGATCTTCTTGTAGTTCTGCCACTGACCCGGAACATCATCTTCATAATAAATAGCTTCGACCGGGCATACCGGCTCGCACGCACCACAATCGACACATTCGTCAGGTTGGATATAGAGCATCCGAGCACCGTCATAAATGCAATCAACGGGGCACTCTTCGCGGCAGGACTTATCTTTAACGTCCACGCAAGGTTCGGCGATTACATATGTCACGAAAGATCCTCCAGAAGGCTTGAAGCGGTAGGCGATAAGTCTAACCCTGCAAGAGACTGATTACATGATTAAGGTTGCCACGTGAACGCCGAGACTTTACGGGCTGCCGTTGGCAAGCGAGCCACTATTCGCCTGCGAGATTCGGATGGCGGATTCCGTGACATCGTCGGCGTTCTACATAGTGAGACACGCCTCATCAATCGCCGGGGTGAGTTCATTGAATTTGAACTCGCAGATATTGCTTTCTTTCGCGTCATCCCAGTCTTTAACCGCCGAGATGCCGCCAGCGGTCAGCTTCACATTTATGACACCCGCACTCGAGAAGTTCAAGAAATAGCCAGTCGTGATGGTTATATCTCCATCTACTGCTGTGGTCCTACCGTCTACCGAGATGCTCATGTAGGAAACCTTCGTACCTTCTTACTTGCAGATCTGATCTCCCGCACACTAACCATGACAGGTGTAGACGTGGAACTCATTCAAAACATCACTGACGTTGGACACATGGCCGATGACTTCGAAGGTGAAGATAAATTATTGGCAGAATCTAAACGCACGAAGACTGACCCATTTGCTATTGCTCGCGAATTTGAATCCCGCTTCCACAAAGATTTGGCCTTACTCAATGTCAGAAAAGCCGACAGATATCCACGAGCATCTGAGAATATGAATTCAATGATCGCTGCCATCGAAAAACTTATCGAAAGTAAGAACGCCTACATCGGAAGTGATGGCTCGGTCTACTTTGATGCAACATCTATTGAAAGTTATGGTGCAATTAGCGGCAACAAATTAGCAGCGCTCAAACCCGGCTATCGTCATGAGCACAACGATGAAAGCGGTAAGCGCTTCCATGCCGATTGGGCGCTCTGGAAATTAGCCGGCGAACGCACGCAAATGATCTGGGAATCCCCATGGGGGCCAGGTTTTCCTGGCTGGCATATCGAGTGCAGCACAATGTCAATTGATTTCCTGGATTCGAAGGTAGATATTCACGTGGGCGGAATTGACCTTAGATTTCCACACCACGAAAATGAAAGAGCTCAGTCAAACTCGTTAACCCATTCTGAAGTTGTAGCTACCTGGGTGCATGGAGAACATCTGCTCTTTGAAGGTCGCAAGATGTCAAAAAGTGCCGGAAATGTTGTACTTCTTAGTGATGTGCAGGAACGTGGTTTAGATCCGCTCTCACTCCGTTTCTCATTCCTGGAAAACCGCTATCGATCACAGATGGATCTCTCTTGGGCAGCACTTGATGCTGCGCACTCAACGCTTCGCAAGTGGCGCGCGCTGATGTCTGAATGGGGAATATCAACAGAGATTAAAATTGATCAAGAGATTACTGATGCACTCACCAATGACCTTGACACACCGCGGGCCATGCAAAGGTTGCGCACCATTGAAAAAGACGCTGCCATGGGCTCACAAGATAAACGTGCAATCTTCTTATATGCAGATCAGGTGCTCGGACTCGAACTCAATCGAGTTCCTGAGTCAAAACCACTTACCCCAGAATTGGAACAACTTCTGAATGATCGAGTTGTTGCCAGAGAAGCTAAAGAGTGGAATCGAAGTGATTCCCTGCGCACAGAGCTAGAAGCACGCGGCCTGGAGATCAGCGATGGACCCACCGGGCAGAGTTGGCGCTGGAAGTAAGTTAGGCGCGTTGTAGGACTGCAATTACTCCAATAATAAATCCAATAAACAAAAGTGCCGTACCTGAGTTATCTCCTAGGATCAGCAGTTCTTTTCCCACACCAAATGTTCCGGCGCGAACGATGACGATAAACCAGCCAAAGAGCGCGATGAGCTTGTATCTCTTCTTACCAAAATATCGACCCACCCAGCGAATGCACATGTAAGTACCAATGAGTGCAAGTATCACTCCAATGGGTGGACGGGTTGGGTGAATCAGAGTTGCACCTAGTGCTACAACTGCTCCAAAGAGAAGCGAAAACAGCGCTCTCATGATGTGATTGATATGCCGGCAAAGAGATCGCTCTCGTGGCCCTGCCCATCTAGCTCTCCACTTTTTTCACCCTTAACTAGCGTGTAGTACTCATTACCCCAGATCTCGAGCCCAAGATTATTTGAGAGCGAAAAGAAAGGGCCATCGATTGCTATTTGTGTGCCATGCGCAGCCATCGCAGCCATCTTCTGATGAACGTAATCACCACCATTGATGCATGCATGAACAAAGGAGTCGTCTTTTGCGAAAGGCAAATCATCGGCACTCTCTGCTCCGAAGAAATCTGAGCCAAGTGATTTCATCTTCTCAATGCCCGCTTGAATAACAGATTTGGGCATCACATTCCAATAAATTTTTGGGATATTCCAAGTAGCGCGCTCAGCCGCCGCCATCGCAACGCGATGGGCTTGGATGTGATCGGGGTGACCATAGCCACCAAATTCATCATAGGTAATCATCACGTGTGGCTTGATTTCATCAATAATTGCAACCAGTAATTGACTAGCTTCATCGAAGTCTGCGCTCCAAAAAGTATCGGGCCGATTGTTGGGTTCTGTTCCCATCATGCCGCTATCGCGATAACGCTTGACTCCCTCACCAAGAAACCGATGATCTGTAACACCGAGTTCGGCCATTGCTTGCGCTAACTCTTCCACGCGGTGATCACCCAGTGCGTCGGTTTCATGTGCTGCTAGGTGGGCAAGAGCTGGAATTAGAACTTCACCTTCTTCACCACGGGTGCAAGTAACCAGTGTTACCTGCGCACCTAGCGCTGCATAAAGTGCCATCGTGCTGCCATTGTTAATAGTTTCATCATCAGGATGGGCATGCACAAGCAGGGCTCGATAGCCGGTGTAATTAGCAAGCATTAATAGACCGGCAGTGATGTATCAATCTGCTTCGCCCATGCCACCACGCCACCAAAGACATGTGATGCATCAGAGAATCCGGCATCCTTAAGTATTGCCAGACACTCGGCAGAGCGCACACCGCTCTTGCAATGCAAAATGATTGGTCGATCTTGCGGCAAGGTTGCCAATACCGATCCATCAATAAATCCCTGTTTTGGAATCAGATGCGCAGTCGGAATCTTTACAATCTCGTATTCACTTGGTTCGCGCACATCGATGAGGTAATAGTTCTCTTTCGCATCAATCTTTGACTTCAACTCTTGCACAGTAATCGTTGAGCCAGCACTTGCTTCCTGCGCAGCATCAGAGAGCACCCCACAGAATGCTTCGTAGTCAGGCAGTAGCGCGGTCTGAGTCGGGTTATCACTACACAGCGGGCAGTTAGGATCTTTACGCACTTTAATCTTTCTAAAGCTCATATCAAGTGCGTCATAAACCATCAAAGAACCAATAAGTGGTTCACCGACTCCAGTGAGAACCTTGATTGCTTCTGTAGTTTGGATTGAGCCAATTGTTGCGCAGAGAACTCCAAGAACTCCGCCTTCAGCACAACTTGGAACCATGCCCGGAGGTGGTGGTTCTGGATAGAGGCAGCGATAGCAAGGACCATACTCGGTCCAGAACACACTTGCCTGTCCGTCAAAGCGATAGATAGAACCCCACACATATGGTTTCTTTAAAAGTACACATGCATCGTTAACTAAGTAACGAGTTGCAAAATTATCTGTGCCATCAACAATAATGTCGTATTGAGAAAAAATCTCCATCACATTCGAATTATCAAGTCGTGTTTCATGGGTAATGACATTCACATAAGGATTTATCTCAGCAATTTTCTCTTTCGCACTCTGTGCTTTGCTTTTGCCGATATCTGATTGGCCATGAATAATTTGTCGCTGCAGGTTTGACTCATCAACAGTGTCGTATTCAACGATTCCAAGAGTTCCGATGCCAGCTGCAGCTAAATACATCAGGGCTGGAGATCCGAGGCCTCCTGCGCCAACGCAGAGTACTTTGGCATTCATCATGCGCTGCTGACCCGCCATTGCAACATCAGGGATGATTAAGTGACGGCTATATCGACGAACCTCAGCAACGGTAAGCGCAGGACCTGGCGTAACCAGCGGCGGTGTCTTCATGGGAGTGATTCTGCCGTACTGTGCCTTTGCCTGCCAATTCTGTACGATGCGCATAATGACTACCGAAACTGCATCTGCACATAATTCGCGTTCAGATAAATCACGCCTGCCGCGCGACGAGCGACGAGCGATTTTGCTCTCGGCGGCTCTTGAAGTCTTCACAGCTGCTGGATATCACTCAGCTGCGATGGATGAGATTGCAGATCGAGCCAACGTCAGTAAGCCAGTTCTCTATCAGCACTTTCCCTCAAAACTAGATCTCTATCTCGCCGTTCTTGACCTTCACATTGATTCTCTGGTCTTTGAACTTCAGAAAGCTATCTCTTCAACTCCAGATAATAAGCAACGCGTGCATGTGACTATTGATGCTTACTTTGATTTTATTGAAAATGAGGGAGAGGCATTTCGCCTCCTCTTTGAAAGTGATATGAACGTTGAGCCTCAAGTTCGCGAGCGACTTAATCGCATGACCTATGACTGCGCCGCCGCGGTCAGTGGTGTGATCGCCAATGACACCGGACTTCCTCGTGAGGAAGCGATGATGCTCGGCGTTGGATTAATTGGCTATGTTCAAGTCACAGCTCGTCATTGGCTGGAAAGAGATGGAAAACTCACTCGCCAACAAGCGATAGAACTCGTTGAGAACCTCATGTGGAGGGGAATTTCTGGATTTCCCCGTACTGAACTCTGACTCTAAGATAGGGCTATGAGCACAAAGAAAACAGATAAGGCATCACAAGTTCGCATCTCCATTACACACGTCAGCAGCGAGCTCTCCTTTGAATGTCCAATGGCTCCCGAAGAGATCAAGGCCGCAGTCACTGCCGCCCTTACATCCGCTACTCCCCTTGTTCTTTCAGATGTTCGCGGCCATGAAGTTATCGTGCCGGCAGAGAAAATTGGCTATGTAGAAATCGGGCAACCAACCGAGCGTCGCGTCGGTTTCGGTGCCAACTAAGTGTCGATAACTTTCGCAGACTTACCACTTCGCAAAGAGACAATCGATGCGCTCAATGAACATGGCTTTACTTCACCTTTTCCTATTCAAGAGATGGTCATGCCTATTGCACTTGCCGATGGCGATGTGATTGGCCAAGCAAAGACCGGTACCGGTAAGACCCTCGCATTTGGAATTCCAGTCATTGAGCGCGTGATTGCACCCAATGATGCTGATTGGTCACAACTAGCTAATCAGGGGCATCCGCAAGTTCTCATTGTTGTTCCAACGCGCGAGCTCTGCGTTCAGGTCACCAAAGATATTGAAGAGCTCTCCTTCAACCGCGGAATTCGCACTTTGGCTGTCTACGGCGGCCGGGCATTTGAGCCACAGATTGAAGCGCTACAAAAGGGCGTCGAGATTGTGGTGGGAACCCCAGGTCGCTTGTTAGATTTATATCGTCAAGGACAACTCACACTGAAGAACGTTTCGCGAGTAGTTCTGGATGAAGCCGATGAAATGCTTGATCTCGGATTCTTACCTGATGTTGAGAAAATCTTTACTAGTACTCCTGCTCGCCAGCAGACGATGCTCTTTTCAGCGACCATGCCTGGAGACATCATTGCTTTAGCACGTCGCTTCATGAACCAGCCTGTGCACATTCGCACGCAAGATAATGAGGATGAAGGCGCAGTTGTCTCTCGCATTGTGCAGCACGTGATTCGAGCACACGCCATGGATAAAATCGAGCTACTTGGACGTATTCTTCAAGCCAATGGTCGCGGGCCAACTATTGTCTTTTGTCGCACCAAGCGCACCGCACAGAAGACATCAGATGAATTAGTAGAGCGTGGATTTAACGCGGCAACTATCCACGGTGATCTCGGGCAATCTGCGCGCGAAAAGGCGCTCAATGATTTCAAGGCTGGTAAATCAGATGTCCTGATTGCAACAGATGTTGCAGCACGTGGAATTGATATCGATGGTATTACTCACGTCATTAATTACCAATGCCCAGAAGATGAGAAGACATATGTGCACCGCATTGGTCGTACTGCGCGAGCTGGCGCCCACGGTATTTCAGTAACCTTCGTCGACTGGGATGACCTGGCGCGTTGGAAGATGATTGATACCGCACTTAAATTAGGTCTCGCTGAACCACTTGAGACATATTCCTCTTCAGATCACCTATATGAAATGCTCGACATTCCGCGCGATTCAACTGGAAGTCTCAAGAAGGTACGTGCACCCAAGGTTGAGAAAGCAGCGCCCGCAAAGAGTGCACCAAAGAGTTCAGCTCCGCAGGTAAAACGCGAACGCACTCGGACTAAGCGAATATCTAGCTAATTTGCGGTAAATGCCTTAATTGCATTTGCCAACATTTGTACTGCAATTGCCGCAAGTAACAACCCAGCGATACTTGCCAACAATGTGACCCCAGCATCTTTAATCACACCAACAATCTTGGTCGATGCCATCAGAACTGTTCCGATAATCAGGTGCACCGCAACAATTGCCACGGCTAATCCTATGAACTGCGCAGTCGAATCTGCCTTCTGCACATAAATCATGGTTGCAACGATTGCTCCAGGGCCAGCAAGGAGTGGAGTACCAAGTGGCACCATTCCGATATTGGAGCTTTTCTGATCAGCTCCGCCTTTTGATGTGCCAGTGAGAAGTTGTAATGAGACATAGAGGAGAAGTAACCCTCCAGCTGCTTGCAGCGCCTCGATAGAGACATTCATATATTCCAGAATGAACTGTCCGAAGAAAGCAAAGCTTGCAATAACAAAGAGCGAAACAGCTGCTGCCTGCCATGCTAATCGCACTCGCTCGCGCGGAGTCTTGTCTCCCACTAAACCAAGAAATATTGGCGTAGCTCCTGGTGGATCCATAATGACAAAGAGTGTGACAAAAGCTTGCGTGGCAAAGGTAATTGTTCCCATTGAATTCATACTCGTACCACCCTTCGTGCATCTGCTTGCGCTTCTAAGGCTTCCCATTGTGCCGCAAGTGTTGTGTTCTCTGCCATTGCATTAAGTTTTCCGGTGCCGTGATAATCACTTGATCCAGTGATAACAAGGTTGAGCTCCTGTGCTATTTCACGCAGAGTTTTGCGCTCCTCTGCATTTTGATCACGATGGTCTACCTCAATGCCATTCAGCCCCGCAGCAACCAAATCAGCAAATGTCTCTGATGTAATGATTTGCCCTCGGCGAGATGCAAAAGGATGAGCAATGACTGCCACTCCCCCCGCAGCATGAATTGCGCGAATTGCTTCGACCGGAGTGGGCGCAGCGTGAGTTACATAGTATTTGGATTCATTATTGAGCAAGTTTAAGAAAGCTTCATCCCGGCTTGCGACTACTCCTTTGCGCACAAGCGCATCTGCTAGGTGTGGTCTACCCACTGTGGCACCTGCTGGAGTCTGCGCCTGCACATCCGCTAGCGAAATATCAATGCCATCAGCACGCAGGAGTTCAACCATTTTTCGCATTCTAGGTATACGGGTATCGCGTGAATCAGCAAGAATTTGTTGAATCGCAGCGTTTTCGCCATCAAAGAGAAGTCCGAGCATGTGCACGCTAATTCCATCTGAAGTCAGGCAAGAAATTTCTGCACCCAAGACAAGTTCAATTTGAGGTTGCAGCGCGGTAATTGCTTCACTCCATCCAGCAGTGGAATCATGATCGGTGATGGCAAGAGTGGTAACGCCGGTAGCAAGTGCTTTCTTAACTAGCGCGAATGGGGAATCAGTACCGTCGCTACAGGTTGTGTGAGTGTGTAGGTCTATCACAGTTCCACGCTACTCTCTTTTGTATTCCTTAATACAACAAGTCCACAACCAAGAAGGATAAGAACTACTCCAGGAATAATACTTAAAGTTGGTTGCTTTCCAATGTCAAAGATGAAGGCGAGAATTGCTGCTACAGGTACTTCAAAGAAGACAATCATCGAAACAATTGCAGGAGATACCCGCTTAAGCGTTGAGTTAAATACCGTGTGGCCAAGGAGTTGCGCTCCCAAAATCAGACCCAGCAGGATCCACCATTCTCTGGCTGAAAAATGAATCACTTCATAGCCAAGGAGTAAGGCCATCGGTAGTGCGGTAATTGAACATACGAAGTAACAAATAGTCGTATAAGACGTTGTTTCCATTTGCTGCTGTGCGCGCGAACCTACCAACATATAGGCAGCAGCGAGTGCACCAGCTACCAACGCTGCCAGATCTCCTAAGAATGATTTTTTATCCAGTTGCAAGTCAACGCCCGTCACAAGAAGTACGCCGAGAAAACTAATAAACATTCCAACCCATGCTTTACCTGGAATGTGGCCCCCTGTGAGTTTTACAAAGAAGGCGGCATAGATAGGTTGTGTTGCAGCCAGGGCTGTACCTGCTGCAACACTCGTCATACGCATTGATAAAAAGAATCCTACAAAGTGCAGAGCGAGCAACACTCCCGCAAGTGCAGCTAATTGAACACCTGTGCGAGTGACTTTATGTCGCAGTGCAAATGGCAGAGTAAGTAGCGCGCCTCCGAAATTTCGCCAGAAAATCAATGTGGGTACCGGCATCGCACTCATTGCAATTAGGGGCCCTGAGGAGCCGACTCCACACACTCCGATAATGAGGCGAATCAGGTCGGGGCGTGCAGGCATCTGAGTGTGGTTATCGATACCTTTGCCGGCCGATGATTTCCCAGATGAGTTCATTGCGCAAACCTAGCCGATAGGTCACCCGTTACTCTTATCCCATGAGCGGAAATAACAGCAATCGAATATTTCTCGCCCGCTTAGCCGGAACTGCAGTTTTTGACCCTAACGGTGATCCAGTCGGCAAGGTGCGCGATGCTGTGGCGACCCTGCGTTCTAATAACCAATCACCGCGCATTCTAGGTTTAGTAGTTGAAGTACCACTTCGCCGTCGTGTATTCGTTCCAATCACCCGTGTGACATCAATTGAATCAGGCGCCGTTGTGATTACTGGGCTTCTTAATATGCGCCGCTTTGATACCCGCACTGGTGAATTACTCGTACTAGGTGATCTACTCGACCGCACCATCACAGTGATTGAAGATAATGAAGCTGTGCTTGTGGAAGATATGGCTATGGAACAGAACCGCACAGGTGATTGGCTCATCACTCGCGTTCATATTATGCGCAAAGGCCATGGCTTCCGCCGTAAAGGAGCAACATCAACTCTTGCATGGGAAGATGTCACTGGCTTTGCGCAACACGAATCAAATCAAGGTGTTTCAAATTTGCTTTCAACGTTAAGCAATCTGCGTGCGGCAGATTTAGCTGCCGTGATTCAAGACTTGGCACCTAAACGCCGCGTTGAAGTTGCGCGTGCACTCAATGACGAACGTCTTGCCGATGTACTAGAAGAGATGGATGAAGCTGAGCGCGTGGCTCTCCTTGCTGAACTCGAAGGTGAACGTGCTGCCGATGTACTGGAGGAGATGGATCCTGATGACGCAGCAGACTTGTTGCGCGAAATCGGTGAAGAACGTGCACAAGAATTAATTAACTTGATGGACCCGGAAGATGCGGAAGATGTCTTGCGTTTGATGACATATGAAGATTATTCAGCCGGTGGAATGATGACGACAGAGCCAATCGTGATGTCAGCTGATTACACCGTTGCAGATGCACTGGCAGCCGTGCGTCAGAGTGAAATTTCACCTGCACTAGCATCACAAGTATTTATCGCCCGCCAACCACTAGAAACACCTACTGGGCGATTTATCGGAATGGTGCACTACCAACGGCTACTGCGTGAGCGTCCATCAACGCTCTTGGGATCAATCGTTGATACCAATACCCAAGGCGTAAACCCCGATGCCTCTTTACATGCTGTTTCCTCATACTTAGCTAGTTATAACTTGCTCTCCCTGCCGGTTATCGATGCAAATGATCGCCTGCTTGGCGCAGTAACGGTCGATGACGTCCTAGACCACTTGCTTCCTGAAAACTGGCGACATGACCACCGAGATTCAGCAACAACAACTGCCGCCCTTGAAAGTATTGATACAAGTTTTGAAGATTCACACGATGTACCGAAGGAGCTCTGATGATGGCACGTAACAATGGTTTAGATACCCCACGCGAGACCCGTCGATCACTTCGTGCCAATTACGATCCCGAGGCATTCGGCCGCCTTTCTGAGAAGTTTGCGCGTTTCTTAGGGACTGCTCGCTTCTTGGTATACATGACAGTATTTGTGCTTAGTTGGGTTATTTGGAACGCACTGGCACCACGTGATTTGAGATTTGATGATTATCCGTTCATCTTTCTGACTCTCATTCTCTCTTTGCAGGCTTCTTACGCTGCTCCGCTCATTCTTCTTGCGCAAAATCGCCAGGCGGATAGAGATCGCATCTCACTTAATGAAGACCGCGCACAGAATGCTCGTAGTATCGCCGATACTGAATATCTCACCCGTGAACTTGCAAGCTTGCGTATTGCACTAGGTGATGTCGCTACGCGCGATTACTTACGCAATGAGCTGGGCGATCTTGCCAAAGAGATTGTGGAAGAGTTACGCAAGCCCGAGTCTGACACCAAGTAAAGATTTCTCTCGCACAATCAGCTTGCCAACGATTTCGTTAATCACTTGAGAACTTGGACTTTCTGGAGCCGAAATAACTACCGGGCTTCCACCATCTCCACCTTCGCGAAGTTCAGGGCTAAATGGAACTTTGCCGAGCAGTGGAACATCTGATCCAACCAATTGCGATAGCCGTTTAGATGTTTCTTCTCCCCCGCCTTCGCCAAAGAGTGATGTCAGTTCACCACACTTGGCGCATGGATAGGCTGACATATTTTCAATCACGCCAATAACACGTTGATGAATCTGATGGGCAATTCGCCCTGCTCGCTCTGCAACTTCGGCTGCGGCAATTTGCGGAGTTGTTACGACGACAATCTCTGATGTGGGAACTAATTGCCCCAGTGATATCGCAAGATCACCGGTACCAGGCGGAAGATCGATAAAGAGCAGATCAAGATCGCCCCAATAGGCATCTGATAAGAGTTGTTCCAGAACGCGATGTAGAAGCGGTCCGCGATAAGCAATGGCATCAGAGCGTTCAGGTTTAAACATCTCCATCGAAACAGTCTTCACACCGAAGGATTCAAGTGGAATAAACATTTGATCTATCGCTGTGGGGCGTTGACCAATTAATCCCATCAAGCGGGGAATTGAGTGGCCGTAGACATCAGCATCAAGAATGCCGACACGTAGCCCTTTCTGGGCAGAGGCGACTGCCAAGTTTGCTGTCAGTGATGACTTTCCGACCCCGCCTTTTCCAGATGCAACACCAATGACACGAGTAAGTGAATCAGCTTGCGCAAATGAGATAAAGCTTTCACGGCCATTACGAAGTAACTTCTTGATATTTGCCCGCTGCTCTTCATCCATCACTCCAAAAGTAATGGAAACTTCTGAAACTCCATCAACTGCCAGAACAGCCTTCTCGATATCAGTTGTCAGACGATCCTTCATAGGGCACCCAGTAATGGTGAGCAGAATCTCTAGCTCGGCCGTTGTTCCATTGTGCGCAACTGATTTCACCATGCCCAGTTCAGGTAGAGCTCGATGGAGTTCCGGGTCTTGCACGGTGGCAAGTGCTGCGTGAATGAGTTCTAAGGTGCTCATAGGAGATCGGGATCGATCTGTGCTTTTGTCTTTAATTTCTTTGGATTGCTATCTTCTTCGAGAGCATTGGCTAACTGTTTTTTAATAAATGTCTTAGGGTGTAAATCAGAAGGCTGTAAATCTTCAAAACCTGGCCCTAGATTCTCTTTAAGTTCACTTGTGGCTGTGGATGCAAAATTCTTGATTTTCTTGACCATCTTTGCTGCATCAACGGCGAATTGTGGCAACTTGTCAGGACCCAAAAGAATCATCGCAAGGAGAGCGAGCCCGATTACTTCACCAGCACCAAAGTCAAAGAACATAATGTGGAAAGCCTATCTCTTTACTCTGATGCAGTCAGAACCAGTATGGCGCTCTTGGTCTCAGATCCACGCTTAAAGATTATCTCTACCTTATCGCCCACATTTTGCGCACGAATTGCAACAATCAACTCTTCAGCTGACCCAATCGCGCGTCCGCCGAATTCAGTGATGATATCTCCAGCCTTAAGCCCAGCTTTATCTGCGGCTCCACCATTAACTATTGCAACGCCTGTCTTTGCAATGAGGGCACCCTCGCCCCTGTAATTCATCTCAACTGAGACTCCAATAACAGGATATGTCGCTTTGCCATTCTTAATTAACTGCTCTGCAGTCTTACGTGCCTGATTAATGGGAATCGCAAATCCAAGACCGATAGACCCGGTTTGAGAACTTGCTGAATATCCAAGGGAGGCGATTGCAGAATTAACACCAATGACTGAACCTGTTGCATCGACTAGTGGTCCACCTGAGTTTCCCGGGTTAATTGCCGCATCGGTTTGCAGCGCGTTGATAAATGAATTGTCTTCTCGCGATTCTCCGGCAGTTACTGCGCGATCCTTGGCGCTAATAATGCCGAGAGTTACTGTGCCAGTGAGTCCGAGTGGTGAGCCAATAGCAATTACTGAATCGCCCACGGCAACTTTATCGCTATCTCCGAATTGCAAGGCTTTGAGAGTTGCACCAGTAATTTTCAGAACTGCCAGATCATATGAACTATCTCGACCTACGACTTTCGCTGAATACTCAGACCCATCATTGAGACTGACTGAGATATCCCCACCGCTTTCAACTGATCCAGCAATCACATGGTTATTTGTCAGGATGTAGCCAGTACTGTCGATAACAAATCCAGAACCAGTTGCGCCACCATTTTTTGAATTTGCCGCAATGGAGACAACTGATGGAAGAACGCGTTGGGCGATTTCGGCGACAGATCCAACCGGGCGTTCGATTGTCGATGAAGATTTAACAAGATTTACCGAGCGGCCAAAGAGCGATCCAGTAGAGGAAGCTGTAAATGTACCTGCAATAAGACCCACACCGAGTGCAAGAACGATTGCAGATTTAAGAGAGATTGTTTTATTCAAGCCTTTTGGTGCGGGCGCTTCCCACCACGGCTTGCTATCGAAATCACTCACTTGATGAACCTCACTCTATAAATTCTGCTACAACTTTGTTGCAAGCAACAATCCATCCCCGATTGGAATTAGTGATGTCACCCACGAATCAGTATCGGCCTTTACGGCTTTTCCTGCCTCACGCAGAGCAATAGTCTTCGGATCGCGCTGGGCTGGGTCCGGAACCTTGCCACCACCATAAAAATTATCAATCACAAAGACGCCGCCACTTCGAAGGATTCTATGTGCTTCAGAGATGGCAAAACTTAAATCCTCCGGATTGTGTCTAAAGACAACCAGGTCATAGGCGCGATCGGTGAGCTTTGTCATGACATCCATAACCGCATTGGTAATAAATCTAATTCGAGTCTGTGCGATTTCTGCTTCGGCTAGAGCGATTTTTGCAATCGACGTATGTTCCATCTCATCATCTATCGATGTCAGAGTTCCGCTTCCAAGCATTCCCTCAAGTAGCCAGAGTGAACCAACTCCAGATCCTGTTCCAATTTCAACTACTGACTGTGCCTTAATTTGATGAGCAAGTTGGCGCAGATATGCACCCGTTCCTTGGGAGACATCGATGACTCCATTTTCTTCTCCTCGCGCACGCGCCGCACTTTTCACAGTGCCTTCTGCAATAAATGTCTCTGCATAGGTATGCGGGTCAATGTTCATGAGAGAGACACTATCCAATCAATGAATAAACGCACGCCGAATCCAGTGCCGCCTTTCACATTTTCTCCAGAGTCATTTTCACTACGCCCTGTTCCGGCGATATCGAGGTGCACCCAGCGACTATCTCCGACAAAATGTTCGAGATATAAGGCTGCGGTGACTGATCCGGCAGAGTAATCTCCCTTATCTGCTGCGTGATTTAGGTCTGCCACATCACTGTCGAGGGAATCGGCGTAATCATCGATGAGTGGCATATGCCAGACACGTTCGCCACTTTCCTCGCCGATCTCCATCAATTTCTTAGCAAGTTTTTCATCGCGCGAATACAGGGCGGCATATTGGCGGCCTAGCCCAAGGGTTGCAGAACCTGTCAGTGTTGCAATATCAATCAGGTAATCCGGGTCGAGGTTTGCCACCGCATAAGCAAGCCCATCGGCAAGAACGAGTCTTCCCTCGGCATCTGTATTAATGATTTCGACAGTGGTACCGCCATATTGCGTGATGACATCTGATGGTCGCTGCGCACTACCCGAGAGTGCATTTTCGGCGCACATCATCAAGACGGTTACTCGCACCTTGGGTTGTAATTGTGGAAGTGCGCTGATAGTTGCAAGGGCGGCAGCCGCCCCCGCCATATCACTCTTCATCGCTGTCATAAATTCATAGGGGCGCTTAAGTGAAACACCACCGGTATCAAAGGTGATTCCTTTGCCGACAATGACAATGTGAGGTAGCGCCGCGGCTGAATTGCCACGCATCCTTGGAATATAGGAAAGTTCAATAAAGCGTGGTCCAGGTATTGGTGAAGAGTTTCCTACGGCGCGTAGTCCCCCAAATTCAGCCAGTTGCTTACCGGCTAATACCTTGATCGCCAATCCACATTCATCTGCAATCTTCTTCGCTTCTTGCGCCATCCACAGCGGATTCTTAATATTTGATGGCGTATGGACTAGATCTCGCGCGGTATAGAGCGCTTTTGCAATGACCGATGAACGAGCAACAATTTTTTCATCAAGAGTTGCAATACCAATCCGAGGAATCTCAACTTCTTTACCTGTCTTTAAGCTCCACGAATACGCACCTAGAAGAGCGGAAACTCCATGCGCTTTAATTTCAGGAGCGCTCTCGGCGCAGAGTGAAATGATTTCTATTGCTTTTCCGCGCACCTTGCGCCCGATTGCAGCGCCGGCCGTGCGATAAGAGGTCAGCGATTGATCTCCGAGACCGAGAAGATAAAGGCGATCAACTGTGGCCTCATCGTGAAGAACTGGAATCTCGTTTATTTCTCCCGCTTTACCGGTCGGCGTAAAGAATGAAACTTCATCAACCAAATTTATCTCAAAGAACTTTTCGATTTTACTGAGTAACTTCTTGCTTCCAACAAAGGTGATTTCGCCATCTTTAGATTGAATGTATCCCAGTACAAGAACATCTGCTCCGATAAGAGAATCTAATTCAGGAGCAACTGCGTGAAGAATTTCTTCGGTCCGCTCTACTTCTTAATAAGAGCAACTGCAGCCTCAAGGGCTGCGCTCAGGTTGTTTGCTTCCTGAGGATTAAGTTCAACGACCAGACGGCCTCCACCTTCGAGCGGAATACGCATGACGAGCGAGCGCGCTTCCTTGGTGACTTCCATGGGTCCATCACCAGTACGAGGTTTCATAGCTGCCATAGTGGGGACTCCTTGAGACGACGGGGTGATGATGCGCACGGGCGTGAACAGTGGGGAGAAGTATCTCGCAGAATGAGCCCGGGGTGAAATCGAGGCAATTACATGCCCAAAAAGGCGGTGAGCCGCTTCTTTCCGCTTTCAATTACGGCGATAACCGATTTCTCAGGAACTGATAGGAGCGCTGCAATTTCTGCACTGCTCTTGGATCGAAGGTAATGCAAGGTGAGGATGAATCGCTCTTCCTCAGGTAGCGAGGCGAGCAATTGCGCCAGTGTTTGAGGGTTGCTCACGGGATACAGATTACTCGGTGAGGTAGTAATTGTTGAGTGCTTAGTGAAATGAACGTGCGAATCGTGCGAGGGATATGCGTACACCCACATATAGAAAAGGGGCAATCAGCAAAAAGAGCGCTCGCGGTGCCACGATTGTTTCTGACCAATCAAAGCGCGTGGAATGTGAACCCTCTTCGGTGAGAATGAAAGAACCGCTTCCCTTAAGAATTTTTCCATGATGATCAACATCGCATCGAGCTGGCTCCTCCCAGCGAGTAACAGTCATGAGGTCCAGTAATCCTGGTGACTTAATTCGAGGATAGAACTTGTGAAGTGGCCCAGTGAATGCAGAAATGGAAGTGCCAACTCCTGAAGTGCGCTCTGATGTTACCCAGACTTTTGTTTGCAGCATCCACTGTCCTTGTGAAGGCCAATCCGCAATCGCCTTCCACACTTCAATCTGAGGTGCTGGAATGGAGAGCGAAATCGCTAGCGTGTTAATCGCCATCTACTTTTTCCCGTGTGCATAATCAAGTGCTTGCTCAACCGTAGTTGTCCAATGTAAGAGATCGCGCATTCCAGGTTTCACAAAATTCTCATTCTCTAGATGCTCCACCAATGTATGTAGTGGCTGATAAATACCATGTGGGTCAAGAATGATCACTGGCTTATCGTGGAATTGAAGGTAGCGCCCAACCCATATTTCAAAGAGTTCTTCTAGCGTGCCGAGCCCACCTGGGAGGGTAATGAAGGCATCGGATAGGTCTTCTATCTTTGCCTTACGGGTGCGCATAGAGTCGACCACAATTAATTCATCGCTCTCATGATCTGCAAATTCAATATCAACTAACTTCTGCGGTATCACCCCGATGGTGCGCCCTGCTTTACTGCGAGCTCCACGTGAAATTGCGCCCATAGCAGAGATATGACCGCCCCCTGAAACCAATTCGGCGCCGCTCTCGGCGATACCGGCGCCAAGTTCAAAGGCTAGGTCTATATATTTCGAATCAATCGACGGTGATGAAGAACAAAACACTGCAATGCGCATGACACACAGGATAGGGGTTAGGCTTGGAACATGTCTTCATTAGCTCATGGCCACGGAATCGCAACTCTTGCCGGCACAACTGTGCTCGATGTCTGGTTTCCTGCGCCGGCACTTGGAGCCATTGCTGGCGCCCCTGATTCATCATTGCAATCAATGGTGGGCTCAGATGATGCGCGAGGAGTAACTCGAGAGCTAGTCTCGATTGAAATTGATTTAGCGGTAGCACCGAAAGATGCACGCGATGCATACCTGCGACTGCACTTACTTTCACACCGCTTGGTTAAGCCACATGGTGCATCACTCGATGGAATTTTTGGGCTACTTGCCAATGTTGTCTGGACCTCAGTTGGACCGTGCGCTGTTGAGGGATTTGAAATTACCCGTGCACGTTTGAAAGCCCAGCATGCTCACGTGAGTGTTATCTCGGTAGATAAATTCCCACGCATGGTTGATTACGTCGTGCCAAGTGGTGTGCGCATTGCAGATGCTGATCGCGTTCGTTTAGGTGCCCACCTAGCACCTGGCACAACTGTGATGCACGAAGGATTTGTTAACTTTAATGCTGGAACTCTTGGAACGTCGATGGTCGAAGGTCGCATCTCTTCAGGTGTAGTTGTTGGAGATGGCACAGATGTTGGCGGTGGTGCTTCGATTATGGGAACCCTCAGCGGCGGTGGCAAGGAAGTTATCTCGGTGGGTGAAAAGTGCCTACTGGGTGCTAACTCTGGTTTAGGAATTTCACTAGGCAATAACTGCGTCATTGAAGCCGGTACCTACATCACAGCAGCTGCCAAGGTGAAGTTACCTGATGGTGAAGTTGTTAAAGCTGGCACACTTTCAGGTGCAAATGATCTGCTATTTCGTCGTAACTCACTGAGTGGTGGCCTTGAAGTTGTGATGCGCACCGGTACCTGGGGCGGCCTGAACTCCGTCTTGCACGCCAACTAATAATCGAGCGTTAACCCGCTAAATTAAAGTAGGGCGAAGGAATCTTTACTCTACTTCTAAAAGTATCGCCCCTCAATAATTTGGTTGACCCATCACTTGCTGTGCCCTTGATGTAGGTAACTGCCCCTGCAGTATTTCGGGAGATTATTTCAAGAGTGACGATGTCTGCGAGCAGGAAGGCAGTGGCAACTAGAGATTGATCTGCCGATGCGCTCCAGGTAGCAAAGCGAGGATTGTTTTTAGGATCTAGCCCCGCAGGATCAACTACTGATTGCGTATAACTCGTTGCCTGCCCCCAGGCATCGAGGGTTGTCTGCGTTGCGCCACCTGAGGATGAGAAGAAGTAAGCCTGTATTGGTTTTCCATTACTTAGAATTGCCAGACTTGTGGAAGTGTCAATGATTGTTCGCGAAACTGCCGCTTTCCAGAACTGACCGAACCTCGGTTCAGATTCTTTAGAAAAGCCCACAAAGTTCTGATCTGCAATATGTGAATAAACCTGACAGTCGCATGCAGAGTTAATTTTTCCAAGCTTTGAAAGAGCGTAAGAACGCGAAGCAATTACCTGTGCTTCAAGTGCAGCTGCAGGCCAAGATGACGGAACTTCGCTAATCCCCCATAAGTACTCATCGCGAAGGGCCAGTGTGTTAGTGACCTCCATTGCGCTTTTTACTACCTTCACTTGAATCTGCCCATACCTGTATTTCACGACACTACCTGGCTGTGAAAATGTAATGACTGACGAAGGTCCACTCCACCTAATGGTGAAGGCTTTGGCGCGCAGGCCTTCACCCGTAGCGAATGCACCATCAACGTTGAAAGTTATCTTCTTCTTGGCACTTAAGGTCAGTGCGGGTAGAGCATCTTGTGCACTTGCAATGTCACCGCTAAAGATCTGCACTGCTGAATCTGGTGTAGCGCTGACAAATGAAATTGACTTTAGAGCGCGACCAATATTTACTCGAATCGTTTGGGTATCTACTATCGGCGCAATCTGCACATTTTTGTAATAGTAATTAAGAATTGCCGTGGCACTTTCACCTGAGAGAGCACGAGCCTTGGCTCCAATCTGACTCATTCCAACGCCGTGGCCGTATCCGGAACCCGTAAAAGAAAATTGGAGAGGTGCGGTTGCTGTAGCGGTCGATGTTGCAGCAAATGAGATGGAGAAAACTAAGAGTAAGGCTTTAAACGTCCTCATCAGATGATGCGCTCTTTCTAGCGTTAACAAATTCACGATAGGCAGTAATGACTTCCGTAGGGTTTCCACGCATCATAAGCTTGCCCTTATTAAGCCAGATGACCTCATTGCAAATATCTTCGATAGTGGCAAGTGCGTGGCTGACAAGAATGAGCGCACGATCTGCGCTGCGCAACTCCTTAATTCTGTTCAGACTCTTCTCTTTAAATTTCGCATCACCTGTGCTGAGCGCTTCATCGATAATCAAAATATCGGGTTCAACTACGGCAGCTACTGAGAAGGCTAGGCGAGCAAACATTCCAGAAGAATATGTGCGCATCGGAGCATCGATTGCTTCCCCAAGTTCTGAAAAATCGGCAATCGCATCAAAATGGTTATCGATCTCTTCCCGAGACATTCCTGCTGCCAGACCACCGAGATAGACATTATCGCGGCCTGTCATTGATGGATTAAAGCCAACGCCGAGTGCAAGCAGTGTGCTGACACTTCCATAGACCTCAACGCGCCCCTGTGAGGGAGGAATGATTCCTGAAATCACACGCATCAACGTTGATTTACCCGCTCCATTAGAGCCAATAATTCCAAGCACAGCGCCATAGTGAACATCAATGTTTACATCGGTGAGTGCAGGAACAATTCGGGTGTACTTCTTGCCTCGACCAAGAGATTTGAAGCGCGCCTTTAACGTTGGTTTCTTTTCGATTGATGTTGTGTACGTGAGTCCCAGGTCTCGCACCGAAACAGCAATGCCATGCTGGGCATGTTCGTGGTTAAAGTCGGACAGCGAAATCACGCTCCCTCGATAGGAAGATGTAGGAGCCAATCAATAAAAGTCCGAGTGCCCACAGTGATGCGTGAATGAGCCCATTCATTGATGGAGCCTCAGCATGCACAACAACACGTGACCATGAATCAAGTAGATAGAAGAGGGGGTTAAGAATTTCAAATTTCTTGATACTTTCAGAAATACTGTCTGCCTCATACAAAATTGGAGATAAATACAGAAGACTGCGCGTCAGATAAGGCAAAATACTTGAAATATCTCGGAAATAGACATTGATGCATGAAATAAGAATCGACATCCCAAGTGCCATCACAACTGCAATAAACAGGATTGGAACTGCCCAGAGCATCTGCCACGAAAATGGCAAACCAATGAGAAGGTGAATTACCGTGAAGACAACGACGGTAGGTAAAAATTTAAAGAGGGCAATTACAGTGGCTGAAATTGGAAGCATGATGCGCGGAAATGATGTGTTGAGAATCAGGCGCTCACCCGAGGTAATTGCTTTGACTCCACCTGTGAGGCTATTTGCAATTAAATAGAAGAGAAAAAGCGTAGCGGTGAGGTGTCCAAACCGAGTCGCATCACTACTGCCGCCAATAACGTAGATAAGTAAGAAGTAGACCGCGGATAAGAGCAATGGATTGAGAATCAACCAGAGCTGACCAAAGATAGATCCATAATTTTGTTGGCGTAGCCCTGATCGAGAAAACTCTGAGATAAACGCACGCCGGCTCCACAGGGAGGCGAAGTATTCCCGCATCGGCGGCAAGCCAGCGCGGAAAGGTTCGTAAATTACAACTGGTTTATCCACGTGCGAAAGGCTACCGCAGCCTGTTGCTACTTACTCCGATGAAGGCACGAGAGTCTTTGGGGAAGATATGAATCCAGCACCCCACGCGAAGTGCATTGTGGGTAACACAAGTAGTAATAGAAAGAATTCGCGAATTGAAGACGAAATCTTTACTGCGGCTCCCAGGACAAAGAGCGTATAGATCGCAGCTGGGAAAAAAAGAATTGGCGAAAGGAGTAGTCCAAGTATTGCTGATGCTAAGAACCCAACGAGTGCAACCGGTGGCGCTAGGTAACGATAATTGATTGTTCCCTTATGTCTTCTAGAAACTACTCTGCGCCAGCGCCCGTATTCAAAGTATTGTTTTGCAAGAGCGCGCACTGTTGACCGTGGGCGATATGTCACGTGAAGTCGGGGATCAAAGTAAATGACTCCTCCATTTTCACGTAAGCGAAAATTGAGTTCCCAATCTTGAGCGCGTGTAAATCGTTCATCGAATCCGCCGATTGCAATCAGGGCCTCTCTGCGAAAAGCTCCGAGGTAGACAGTATCTACAGGCCCCGCTTCTCCTCCAGTGTGAAAACGTGATGCACCAACTCCGAATGCACTGCGCATTGCACCTGCAACAGTCTTTTCAAAGATCGTTTTCCCAACAGCGGCCATAACACCGCCGACATTGACAGCGCCAGTCTTATTTAGCACCTCAACTATTAAGGAGAGGTAATTCTGGGGAATCTCAGCATGGGCATCGACTCGCACCACAACTGGATTCAATGATTGCCGAAGTGCAAGATTCAGACCCATCGCTGTCTTGCCCGTTGGGTTTTCTACAATCACAACTCGTGAATCTGCCGAAGCTATGCGCTTTGCAATTTCTAGTGTTCTATCTTTTGATGGACCGATTGCCAAAATGACTTCTATGGGGCCTTGGTAATCTTGTGAAAGTATCGAGCGAACTGAGCTCTCCAGATGTGACTGCTCATTGAGCACAGGCAAGATCACGCTAATTGATGGGTGCGGTGAGCCAATTAACTCTTGCATTGGTGTCGCCATAACCCCTCCACGCTATCGTGCAAGTAATCTACGTATGTGAAATCTACTCGGGCGATTCGGATAATTACATCACTCTCTTTAGGTGTTGTAATACTAGCCTCGCTTTCATGGGTTGGATTAGGTCAAGTCAGTGGTCAAATCTCGCGTATCGATGTTTTTGGAAAGCTCACAGACCGTCCTGAAAAAACTTCTCGGGCCCTTAATTACTTGGTTGTGGGATCTGACTCTCGCGAAGGTTTGAGCAAGAAAGAGATTCAAGCGCTACGGGTGGGCAGTACAGCAGTTGCTGCCGGTGGACGCTCGGACACAATGTTCTTAATTCACATTAGTAAGAGTAGAGATGCCGCATTTATCGTCTCCCTACCTAGAGATACCTTGGTTCAAGTTCCCGCACATAAGAGCCAAGATGGAACGACAGATATTTCTGAACGCCCTGGAAAGCTCAATGCAGCATTTGCCTTCGGTGGCGCCCCTCTACTCATCCAAACTATCGAGACCAAGACTAATTTAAAGATTGACCATTACGTCGAAGTAAACTTTGCCGGATTTACTCGTGTAGTTGATGCCCTGGGTGGAATTGAAGTCTGTACCAGCGTTGATATCGATGATCCAAAGAGCCACTTAGTACTGAGCGCCGGCACGCACACCTTGGGTGGAATTGAGGCACTTAAGTATGTGCGAACACGTGATTACGATGGTCGCGGAGATATCGGACGCATGGAGCGTCAACAGAAGTTTGTCAGTTCGGTCTTACGCAAAGCCACAAGCAGTGGTGTATTGCTAAACCCAATTAAATTAGCAAATTTCTATAACGCAACTATTTCAACAGTGAAGATGGATTCTGGTGTGAGCAAGAATGACCTGCTCACCTTGGCAAAGCAGATGCGTAATCTCTCTTCCGGCAATGTGCGCACGCTAACCGTTCCAATTTCTAACCCCAATGGAAGAGATCCAGTTGTTGGCTCAGTTGTGATTTGGGATGAAGAGCTAGCCGCAGACTTATGGACACGTATTCGTGATGATAAAGCGCTGATAGATGAGGTAAAGCCTTCACCAAGTGCTACAGCTGCGCCAATCAAAATCGATAAATTTAAGACGAAGACGGCGGCGGAGAATCCCTGCGCTCCTAAGAAGTAGTCAAAATGGAGAGATTTCAATTATGGCTGCAATAGACTCCTGCGCATGACCCTTAAGCTCTCGGTGATTGGCTGTGGTTATCTTGGCGCCACTCACGCAGCATGTATGTCCTCACTCGGTTTCGAGGTTGTTGGAGTTGATACAGATCAGAGCAAGGTTGATCTTCTCTCTCGTGGAGAACTTCCATTCTATGAACCAGGTTTAGATACCCTTCTTGCAGCAAAGATGAAGACTGGCAGGCTCTCATTTACAACAGATTTCTCTGCAGTAAGTGATGCCGATGTTCACTTTATCTGCGTGGGAACCCCACAGAGTAAAGATGGGTTAGCCGCAGATCTGACCTATGTGAAGTCATCGGTTGCTGCAATAGCCCCACATCTTAAAGAGGGTTCACTTGTTGTAGGTAAATCAACGGTTCCAGTAGGAACTGCTCAACTATTACGCGATCAATTAGCAATATCTGCCCCACAGGCAGACCTTGCCTGGAATCCAGAATTTCTTCGGGAAGGTTTTGCTGTTGAAGACACTCTGACCCCCAATCGCCTTGTTGTTGGTGTTGTAAATGATCGTGCCGAACAAATTCTTAAAGAGGTCTATAAACCAATCATTGATCTTGGCACTCCGTGGATACGCGCAGACCTACCAACAGCAGAGCTTGTCAAAGTTGCCGCTAATTCATTTCTTGCGACAAAGATTTCATTTATTAACGCAATGGCTGAAGTCTGCGAGGCAGCAGGCGGAGATGTCACAGTTCTTGCAAAAGCAATTGGATATGACCCCCGAATCGGTAATCGATTCTTGCAAGCAGGAATTGGTTTTGGTGGTGGATGTTTACCAAAAGATATCCGTGCCTTTATGGCGCGCGCGCAGGAACTTGGCGCAGATCAAGCACTTGAATTCTTACGCGAAATCGATGCAATTAACATGCGAGCTCGTCAACGAGTCATCGATGTTGTTCGCGCCGACCTTTCAGAAGACCTCACTCAATACAAGATTGCAATATTGGGTGCGACCTTTAAGCCCGATAGCGATGATGTGCGCGACTCCCCAGCACTTGATATAGCAGCTCAACTACAAGCAGCTGGTGCAACCGTTGTCGTTCATGACCCTAAGGGAATAGAACCTGCACGTAAGCGTTTTCCAAACCTTGATTACCAAGAAAAGGTAGTCGATGCAGTCAAAGGCGCTGACGCTATCTTGCACCTGACGGAATGGAAGGAATATCGCGAACTAGATCCTTCAGTAATTGGACAACTTGTGAAATCTAAATTCTTAATTGATGGTCGCAATATGCTCGATCGTAATCTCTGGCGTGCAGCTGGTTGGCGCGTACACGCACTAGGTCGAACTGACTAGAAACCAGTTTTTTGATTGCGACGGGCGCTTAATTGAGCGCCCTTTGCTTTTGCCTCTTCATTGATTGCTTTGAGAGATTCTGAAACCTTGGCAGAGATAGCTGCATCAGAAATTCCGAGAATGCGTGCGGCAAGGATTCCCGCGTTCTTTGCATTTCCTACTCCAACAGTTGCAACCGGAATTCCAGCAGGCATCTGCACAATTGAAAGTAGCGAATCCATTCCATCTAAATTCTTCAGTGCAACAGGGACTCCGATTACCGGAAGTGTTGTGAGCGATGCGACCATGCCGGGTAGATGAGCTGCCCCACCAGCACCAGCAATAATTACCTTAAATCCTTTTGCTTGCGCCTTTTGGGAAAAATCAACCATCTCGAGTGGCATGCGATGGGCAGAGATAACATCTACTTCATAAGAGATACCAAATGAGTCAAGAACTTTGGCAGCTTCTTCCATGACTGGCCAATCAGAGTCAGAGCCCATGATTATCGCTACATCTTTAGAATTACTCATCGATTGCCCCGCTCATGTAGTCCCGTGCATGCTGCACATCTGTGGTTAATTGTAGAAGGTCGGAGCCGATTGCGGTGACATGACCAATCTTGCGCCCTTTTCGAACTTCCTTCTTATATTGATGAAACTTAAGGTCTGGGTTTCGAGCCATCAGGTGTAAATATGGGCGATACATATCGGCTTTATCGCCACCTAAAATATTTCCCATCACCGCATACTCGTGAGTCATGGCAGGTTCACCAAGCGGAAGATCGAGTATTGCGCGCAGGTGTTGTTCAAATTGGCTTGTTCGAGAACCATCGATGGTCCAGTGTCCAGAGTTATGTGGACGCATTGCGAGCTCATTAATGAATAGTTGATCGCCTTTTACAAACATCTCAACTGCCATTACTCCTATGACGCCTACTTCGGCTGCAATATCTAGCGCCAACTTCTGCGCTTGTTCTGCAATCTCATCAGAGATGCAGGGTGCGGGCGTGATGGTCATGGTGCAGATTCCATCTTCTTGCACGGTCTGTGTTGGGGCCCACGATGTTGCTTGACCGTGAGGGGAACGTGCAACCATGACGGCAATCTCAGAATCGAATGAAATCAGCTCTTCAATCAATAATTTTGGGGTGTGCTTTAACACTTCAGCCAATTCATCCTGAGAATTAACCTTCCATACTCCACGCCCGTCATAGCCGCCTGAAATGGCCTTTGCAATCAATGGGTACTGATCTACTTCAGATGTGGCAGTGATTACCTTCCACGCTGGTGCTTGATAATTTGCTAACTTCTTACGCATCTCTGCCTTATCTTGTGAATAGACAAATGCCGATGATGCTGGATACACACGTACACCTGCTGCCTCAAGTCCTTTAATGACTGGTAGCGGCACAAGTTCGTGTTCAAAGGTAATGACATCACAGCGCGCAGCAAAACTCTTGAGCGCCTCTAAATCTGTGTAATCACCAATCACATGGCTATTAATTTGAGCCGCTGAATCATCTGCACTTTGTGCGAAAAGAAGGAGATTGATTCCGAGCGCCGAAGCTGGTGCAACCATCATGCGCGCTAACTGGCCCGCGCCAATGACGCCAACTGTTGGGAATCGCTCGTTCACTGACTTATCGTAGATGAACGATGTCTCCAACAGTAATTCGTGAGCCATCTTCCAGAATCAACTCCCCGTTTGGGCTGATACCGACTGCGACTCCGCTCTTGATAACTCCGCTTGGAAGTTCTGCCCGGATCTTCGCACCGATACTGCTACAGCGTTCGAGATAGAGATGGCGGAGATCCTCACCGGCTTCCCAGCGTTCTAAAAGATTAGAAAATTCGTTAAGAAACGCTGCCAAGATGACATTGCGATTGAGTTCACCAAAATTTTGCAACGACAGTGAAGTTGCATGGGCAACAGGAAGTTCTGATTCTTGCATCGCGACATTAATTCCGACTCCAATAATGATGCCATCATCAGCCGTTTGAGCAATCATTCCGCCAGTTTTTAAGCCACTGATGAAAAGATCATTAGGCCATTTCAGTGATGAGGTTACTTGAGGGTCAAGTCTTGAGAGTGCGAAACTTGTACTGAGCCCAACAATGAGAGGTAAGAGCGACCACTCACTCTGATCTCGCTTTGGTTGAATGTAAAAAGAGAATAGAAGTGCTGATGCTTGCGGTGCTTCAAATGTTCTATCAAGTCTTCCGCGTCCGGCACTTTGATAATTGGTAACAAGAACATCGCCGGTGCGTGCCTCTGCCCGCTGTACAAGATTGAGTAAATCTTCTTGCGTGGAACCCGTGACTTCGACCACGCTTACTCGCCAGTACCGCGAGATTTTTTCAGAGATCTGCACGGTATCTAGCGGTGGTCTTGGCGTATCTGTACTCACGACTAGTACCTTATGTTCATGAGCCCAGATCTGCACACTACCGCGGGGAAAATTGAAGACCTCCGTGAGCGAATTAATGAAGCCGTTGACGCTGGTTCGACAAGAGCCCGAGAGAAACAGCATGCCAAGGGCAAAGGAACAGCTCGCGAGCGAATTGAGATGCTTGTCGATGCCGATTCCTTTACCGAGATAGATGAGTTCGCACGTCATCGCGCTCAGAACTTTGGAATGGATAAGAACCGTCCATATGGCGATGGTGTCATTATTGGAACAGCAACTGTCGATGGTCGCCCAATCGCTCTGTACTCGCAAGATTTCACCGTCTTCGGCGGATCACTCGGTGAGGTTCACTCGGAAAAGATTGTGAAGATTGCAGAGTTTGCACTCAAAGCAGGTATCCCGCTTATCGGTATTAACGATTCAGGTGGAGCGCGAATTCAAGAAGGTGTTGCATCGCTCAATGGTTACGGAAAGATTTTCCGTCTGAACACTCGCTCATCAGGAGTGATTCCACAGATATCCCTCATTCTTGGACCTTGCGCAGGTGGCTCTGCCTATTCACCTGCCCTCACAGATTTCACCGTGATGGTTAAGGAAACTTCACATATGTTCATCACCGGACCAGATGTCATCAAGACTGTCACTGGTGAAGATGTTGGAATGGAAGAACTTGGTGGCGCATTTACTCACAGTACAAAGTCAGGAAATGCTCACTACATGGCAGATTCGGAAGCTGATGCGATTGATTATGTGAAAGCGCTTCTGTCTTATCTTCCATCAAACAACATGGATGGTTCTCCAGTTTTACCTCCAACACAGAACCTTGATAAGAACTCATCTGATGTTGCACTCAATACTTTGATTCCAGATAGCCCTAATCAGCCATACGATATGAAGTCACTGATTTCAGCAATTGTTGATGAAGGTGAATTCCTCGAAGTCCACGCTCTCTATGCGCCAAATATTGTTGTGGGTTTTGCACGTATTGAAGGACAATCAATCGGAGTTATCGCCAACCAACCTTCACAGCTAGCTGGAACACTCGATATCAATTCATCTGAAAAAGCAGCACGATTCCTGCGTTTCTGCGATGCCTTTAACATTCCAATTCTTACCCTCGTCGATGTTCCAGGATTTATGCCTGGCACCGAACAAGAGTGGGACGGAATCATTCGTCGCGGTGCAAAACTACTTTATGCGTACGCTGAAGCATCAGTTCCACTTGTCACACTCATTACCCGTAAGGCATACGGCGGAGCATTTATTGTGATGGGTTCCAAATACCTGGGCAGTGATATCAACTTTGCCTGGCCATCGGCAGAAATTGCGGTGATGGGTGCACAAGGCGCGGTCAATATCTTGTATCGCAAAGAGTTATCTGAATCTAAGGATCAGAACGCTAAGCGAGCCGAACTCATTACTGAGTACACCGAGAAGTTTTCAAACCCATACTTGGCTGCAGAGCGCGGGACTATCGATAGTGTGATTGAGCCTGAGGATTCACGTCAGTACATCACAAAGGCTTTCCGTACCTTAAAGACAAAGCGCGATACCTTGCCGGCACGTAAGCACGGAAACATTCCGCTCTAGCAATGAAATTCACCGTCATATCTGGAAACCCCACTCCAGAGGAACTCCTCGCGCTGCAAGCAGTTTTGGTCAACCATAAATCTGTTGATCTCACACCAGTGATTAAGCGAAGCATCTTTGGGCGGCCTCAACTACGACAACCACTGCCTCATCACATTGCCTTTGGCCCAAGAAAGATGAATTAATGCCGCGTATTGTTCTTGCTTCCCAATCAACTTCCCGCCGTAGACTCTTAGAAGATGCGGGACTTAATCCAACAATTATTGTAAGCAATGTTGATGAAGAAACTGATTTTTTCAATGCCATGAGCCCAACGGATATGGTCATTGCGCTAGCAGTTTCAAAGGCTCATACAGTTCGCGAAATGATTGATTATCCAGCCATCATCATTGGTTGTGATTCAACATTTGATGTTGATGGAGTTTCATTTGGAAAACCCGGAACAACAGATATTGCCATTGAACGCGCAAAGAAAATTAGTGGGCGCACTGGGCTACTTCATACAGGTCACTGCATTATTGATACTGAGAAAGGTATTGAAATTGCAGATCGCGTCACCACGAAGGTGACATTCACCGATATGACCGAAGAAGAAATCACCGACTATGTTGCATCCGGTGAGCCCCTTCACGTCGCCGGTGGTTTTACTCTCGATGGCTTCGGTTCTCCATTTATTCCGGTAATTGAAGGCGATTACACTAATGTTGTCGGTATATCGATGCCCTTTCTTCGTGGCGCAATGAAGCAACTTGGATATTCTTGGCCACAGGTAAAGGAGATGTCATGAAGCGCGTTCTGATTGCTAACCGAGGCGAAATCGCTTTACGTGTTATTCGCGCCTGCAAAGACCATGGCCTGGAAAGTGTTGCCATGTACTCAGAAGAAGATCGTGATGCGCTGCACGCCCAGAGCGCCGACTTTGCTTACTCACTGAATGGAACACTTGCCAAAGATACTTACCTGAATATTCCAAAGATCATCGCACTTGCCAAAGAAGCAAAGGCTGATGCGGTACATCCTGGCTATGGATTCCTCTCTGAAAATGCCGACTTCGCACAAGCAGTCCTTGATGCAGGTCTCATCTGGATTGGACCTCCCCCAGCGGCAATCAGCGCGCTCGGCGATAAAGTCTCTGCTCGTCGCATTGCAGCAGCTGCTGGTGCGCCACTTGTTGCAGGTACAAAAGATCCAGTTACTGGTCATGGTGAAGTATTGGCATTCGCGAAAGAACACGGGCTTCCTGTTGCAATTAAAGCTGCCTTCGGCGGAGGAGGGCGTGGTCTCAAAGTTGCTCGCACTATGGAGGAAATCCCAGAGCTCTATGACTCTGCGGTGCGGGAAGCGATTGCAGGTTTTGGACGCGGTGAATGCTTTGTAGAGCGCTACCTTGATAAGCCGCGCCACGTTGAGACTCAAGTACTAGTTGATAAGCATGGCCACGCAGTTGTTGTTTCAACCCGAGACTGTTCATTGCAACGCCGACATCAAAAACTTGTAGAAGAAGCGCCAGCACCATTTCTGACGGAAGCTCAGAATGAAGAGCTCTACCGCTCAAGTAAGGCGATTATGAAAGAGGCAGGCTATATCGGTGCCGGCACATGCGAATTCCTTGTTGGACAAGATGGAACAATTTCATTCTTAGAGGTAAATACTCGTCTGCAAGTAGAACATCCTGTTTCTGAAGAAGTTACCGGCATTGACTTAGTGCGTGAACAGTTCCGAATCGCAATGGGTGAAAGTTTAGGTTTCGATGATCCTGTAGTGCGTGGGCACTCAATTGAATTCCGTATTAATGGTGAAGATCCAGGGCGTTCATTCTTGCCAGCTCCTGGTCGCATTACTGCGTGGAGTATCCCCACTGGTCCTGGCGTTCGGGTTGATGCAGGTTTCCGTAACGGTGATGTTATTGGTGGAAACTTCGATTCACTTCTTGCCAAACTCATTGTTACCGGTGCAACTCGTGAACAAGCCATTGAACGTGCTCGTCGCGCTCTTGCCGAGTTTGTAGTTGGTGGACTAGCTACAGCACTTCCGTTTCACCGCGCAATTCTTGAAGACCCTGCCTACACAGAAGATTTCAAGATCTATACCAGTTACATTGAAAATGAATTTATTAACGAGATTCCAGCATTTAAATCTGTTCCTTTAGATATTCAGACGAAGGTTGCTGCTGAGAAATTAGTTGCTGAAGTTAATGGAAAGCGGTTTGAGATTCTCGTTCATGCACCAGAACCAGTCGTAAAGCGCCACCGTGCAAAGCAATCTTCTGTTACTGGCGCAGCTGGCACCGGACTCGCATCCCCGATGCAAGGAACGGTGGTAAAGATTGCCGTGGAAGAAGGACAGAGCGTTGAAGCGGGTGACCTTGTTATTGTGCTTGAAGCAATGAAGATGGAGCAGCCATTAACTGCCCATACAAGCGGTGTGATTAAGAACTTAAAAGCTGTAATTGGTGAGACTGTGGCTAGTGGAACAGTTCTCTGTGACATTATTCAGGCATGACCTCAACCGATCTTCTCTACTCCGATCCTCTCGCCGCCGCTACACAAGCGGCGAAAGAAATCGCCCAGCGCACGGGTGTGCCCTCACACGATGTTGCACTGGTGATGGGTTCGGGTTGGGTGGGCGCAGCTGATGCACTTGGCACTCCTGCCTTTGAATGTAACGCGGATGAACTCACTGGATTCTTAGCTCCAGCAGTAGAAGGTCACTCTGGAAAAGTTCGCTCATATGAAATCAGTGAAAATGGCAAGACGATACGAGCGCTAGTTTTTCTTGGTCGTACACACTTGTATGAAGGCAAGGGTATGGAGCCAGTTGTGCACGGTGTACGCACTGCAGTCAAAGCCGGTTGCAAGGTTGTCATTTTAACTAATGCCTGCGGTGGAATTAACACCTCCTACAAGGTTGGTCAACCAGTCATTATTCGCGACCATATTTCACTCACTGCCGCCTCACCACTTTCAGGTGCAACATTTATTGATCTCACAGATCTTTATAGCAAGCGAATTCGTGAGATTGTAAAGAAGGAAGATTCGTCTCTTGCCGAGGGCGTCTACGTTCACTGGCGCGGGCCTACTTATGAAACTCCAGCAGAAATTCTCATGATGCGCACCATGGGTGCCGATTTAGTCGGAATGTCTACGGTTCCGGAAGCAATTGCCGCTCACGCACTCGGTGCTGAAGTCCTAGGCATTTCCTTGGTAACAAATGCTGCAGCTGGTGTGACTGGCGAGAAGTTAAACCATGAAGAAGTCATTGCCGCAGGTAAAGCTGCTGCGAGTCGCATGGGATCACTTCTTAAAACCACAATTCCAAAGCTCGTATAAGGAAAGTTACTTTCTTCTTATGGATGCATCACTGAAGGCAGAAGTAGAGGCATGGATAGCCGATGACCCGGATCCACAGACAGCCGGCGAACTTCAGAAAGCACTTGATGCCGGTGATGAAGAATTACTTAAGAAGTATTTCAATGGATTTCTCCAATTTGGCACGGCAGGTTTACGTGGACCAGTAGGACCTGGTCCTTCAGCTATGAACCGCGCCGTAGTCGGCCGCACAGCAGCAGGTATCGCTGCCTATATGAAATCTCATGGAATGAAATCAGTTGTTATCGGTCAAGATGCACGTCATGGATCGGCTGAATTTACCCAGGAGAGCGCATCAATCTTCAGCGGCGCCGGCATGGATGTATACGTTCTGCCCCGTCCGCTTCCGACGCCAGTATTGGCATTTGCTACGCAGTATTTGAAGTGCGATATCGGAATTATGGTGACTGCTAGCCATAATCCTCGACAAGATAACGGCTACAAGGTTTATGTCGGACCGAGCGCCGATGGAATCAACTACGCCTGCTCGCAAATCATCAGCCCCACCGATCAGTTGATTACCGATCAGATCACTTTAGTGAAATCCTTGAAATCACAGCCTCGCGGCAAAGAATGGAAAATCGTTGGTGAGGATTTAATTACCGAATACGTAAGGCGCACTGCACAGTTAGCCCCCCGTCCCGGTGATCTCAAGATTGTCTACACCGCGATGCATGGCGTTGGAACCCAGACTGTGCAAAGAGTCTTTAACCATGCGGGTTTCGCCACCTTAATTCTGGTTGATGAGCAATGCACTCCTGATCCAGATTTCCCAACAGTTGCTTTCCCAAACCCAGAAGAACCTGGCGCAATTGATTTAGCACTGAAGAAAGCACAAGATTTTGGAGCTGAGCTGGTAATTGCTAATGACCCAGATGCTGATCGATGTGCGGTGGCAATTAAAGATCCTAAAGTCGGCTGGCGAATGTTGCGCGGAGATGAGCTTGGAATAATCTTCGGCGAATGGATTGCACGCACCAAGCCATCTGGAACATTCGCAACTTCTATCGTCTCTTCTTCAGCACTGGGCAAGATTAGTGCGAATTATGGAATCAACTATAAAGAAGTGCTCACAGGCTTTAAGTGGCTGGCAAAGATTGAGAACCTGTCCTTTGGATATGAAGAAGCGATTGGTTACGCAGTTGACTCCGACAATGTTAATGATAAAGATGGAATATCAGCTGCAATCTTCTTGGCTCAGATCGCGATGGATTTAAAGCGCGATGGCCTCACTGTCTCTGACCTGCTCGATGAAGTATGGGCCCGACATGGTTTCCATGGCACGGAACAGATTTCAATTCGCGTCGCTGATCTATCGGTGATTACTGGTCTACTCGCACGACTACGCCAGCACCCACCACAAGAGATTGCCGGACGTGGCGTTGAAGCCATCGATGACTTAGCGGCTCCTACAAACGGATTACCACCAACAGATGGGCTGCGAATCTGGCTTGCTGGAGGAATTCGAGTCATTGTGCGTCCCTCAGGTACTGAGGCGAAAATCAAGTGTTATATCGAAGTCGTGACAGCAACGTCAGGTGAGTCACAGAAAATACTCGACGAGATTCGCCAACCTCTGAAAGAATTCCTTTCATGAGTTTCTATGGCCTAGTTGATGGATCTGAGAAATCTCTTCTTAAATTCTTAGAGCAACTATCTGGCGTTGACCAAGTGGGTGCAGACTCTCGAGCTGCAATGCTGGCAACTCGTAGTATTAAGACAACAAGCAAGAAATGGGCGATTGATACCGCAATATCCATGGTTGACCTAACAACTCTCGAAGGTGCAGATACACCTGGGAAAGTTCGCGCCTTGTGTTCAAAGGCAGTCAGGCCTGATCCAACGGATCCAACAGTTCCTAGCGTAGGCGCAATCTGTGTCTATAACGATATGGTTGAAATAGCTCGCACACATTTAGATGCAATTGGCGGGGAACATGTTCCAGTTGCCGCTGTCTCCACTGCATTTCCATCTGGCCGAGCTTCCATGGAGGTGAAGATTCAAGATACTCAAGATGCAATCAATGCGGGTGCAGCTGAAATTGATATGGTGATTGACCGTGGAGCATTCTTGGCAGGTAAGTATGGAATGGTCTTTGATGAGATTGTAAAGATTCGAGAAATCTGTGGTGAGAAGGCGCATCTTAAAGTTATCTTTGAAACTGGCGAACTTGTCACCTATGACAATGTTCGAAAGGCTTCCTACCTTGCAATGCTTGCAGGAGCTGACTTCATCAAGACTTCCACAGGAAAGGTGGCTCCTGCTGCTACCCCGCCAGTTGTGCTTGTGATGCTTGAAGCTGTGCGTGATTTTTACACACTCACACAACGAAAAATTGGAGTCAAGCCTGCCGGCGGAATCCGAACTACGAAGGATGCAATTAAGCAATTGGTTCTGGTAAATGAGACTGCAGGACCTGACTGGTTAACTCCGCAGCTATTTCGAATCGGGGCAAGCGCGCTTCTCAATGATTTACTGATGCAACGCATGAAAATGTCAGATGGCTACTACGCTAGCCCTAACTACGTATCGATTGACTAGGAATGGGCGCAAGATGACCTTCGAATATGCACCGGCGCCGGAATCTAGGGCGATCGTCTCAATCAAGCCTAAGTATGGTCACTTCATCAACGGCTCTTTTGTTGCCGGAAAGAAGCACTTCCCAACCATCAATCCTGCGACCGAAGAGGTGTTGAGCCTTATTTCTCTGGGTGGTGTGTCAGATGTTGATAAGGCGGTTGCAGCGGCACAAAAGGCTTATACAAAAACCTGGTCAAAGCTTTCAGGTAAAGAACGTGGAAAATATTTATATCGAATTGCTCGAATTCTGCAAGAACGTGCACGTGAGTTTGCCGTCCTTGAGACTCTCGATAATGGAAAGCCAATCCGTGAAACTCGCGATATTGATATTCCACTCGTTGCAGCACACTTTTTCTATCATGCAGGGTGGGCCGACAAATTAGATTACGCAGGTCTCGGTCACTCCCCTAAAGCCTATGGCGTTGCGGGACAGATCATTCCTTGGAATTTCCCACTGTTAATGCTGGCTTGGAAAGTTGCACCGGCACTTGCCACCGGTAACACCGTGGTTCTCAAGCCAGCAGAGACAACCTCGCTGACTGCCCTTCTTTTTGCCGAAGTCTGTCAGCAAGCTGAATTACCAGATGGAGTAGTCAATATTGTCACCGGCGATGGCTCTACTGGTGCAGCGATAGTGAACCATCCAGGAATACATAAGATTGCATTTACCGGTTCTACTGAAGTTGGGAAGAAGATTGCTCGCGCTATTGCAGCCACAGATAAGAAAGCGACCCTGGAATTAGGTGGAAAGGGTGCCAATATTGTCTTCGACGACGCCCCAGTAGATGAAGCAGTCGAAGGAATCGTCAATGGAATCTTCTTTAATCAGGGACATGTCTGCTGCGCGGGATCAAGGCTAATTCTGCAAGAGAGTATCGCTGACGAAGTGATTGAAAAGCTCAAGGTCAGAATGTCTAAAATTAGAGTCGGAGATCCGCTCGATAAAAATACTGATCTCGGTGCCATCAACTCAAAGGAGCAGTTGGTAAAGATTAAAGAGCTCTCAGCAATCGGAGATGGCGAAGGTGCGCAACGTTGGAGCCCACAGTGCAATCTGCCTGATAAAGGTTTCTGGTTTGCTCCAACAATCTTTACTGGTGTCACTCAGGCTAACCGAATCGCGCAGGAAGAGATCTTCGGTCCAGTTCTGTCAATCCTAACTTTTAGAACTCCCCAAGAAGCTATCGACAAGGCAAATAACACTCCCTTTGGCCTATCTGCCGGTATCTGGAGCGAGAAAGGCTCGCGAATTTTCTGGGCTAGCCAACACCTAAAAGCTGGAGTTATCTGGGCGAATACCTTTAATAAATTTGATCCAGCATCGCCATTCGGAGGTTACAAAGAATCTGGATGGGGTCGCGAAGGTGGCAAGCATGGTCTTGCTGCCTATTTGAAAAATGGCAAAGAGACTGGGGCGAAGTAAATGACTACTAAGAAGCAGCCTCGTGTTGATGTGAAGAAGACTTACAAACTCTTCATCAACGGTGCATTTGCTCGTAGTGAATCTGGTCGCGTATTTGAAGTAACCGCCAAGAATGGGGATTTCATTGCTAATCCTGCACTGGCATCACGTAAAGATCTACGTGATGCAGTCACAGCGGCGCGTGCTGCGCAATCAGGGTGGGCAAAAGCCACTGCATACAATCGTGGTCAAATTCTCTATCGCATCGCTGAAATGCTTGAAGGCAGAGCAGAACAGTTTGAATCTGAAATTGCACTTACTTCGCAGATAACCGCGGCTAAAGCCAAGGCACAAGTAACAGATGCTATTGATCGTTGGGTTTGGTATGCCGGCTGGAGTGACAAACTTCAAGCAGTCAGTGGAGCCACAAATCCAGTCTCTGGTCCCTTCTTCAATTTCTCAATCTCTGAGCCGCAAGGCGTGATTGCCATCGCATCTGATGTGAGTTTTATCGATTTCATCGATGCTATCGCCGCCGCCGTAGTCTCAGGTAATACAACTCTTGTTCTCGTTCCTGGTTCACTTGCAGTACCAGCCATGACTTTCGCCGAGGTGTTGGCAACAAGTGACCTACCGGCTGGTGTCATCAATATCCTGACCGGATCACTTGATGAACTTGCCCCGTGGGCTGCATCTCATATGGATATTGATGGTTTTGATATCTCTGGTGTTAACAAGAAAAAACATGGAGAACTGAAAGTAGCTGGGGCTGAGAACTTAAAGCGGATTCATGCATTTAGTACTGGTCAAAGCCCGTCAAGAATCCTTGCATTTATGGAATCTAAAACTGTCTGGCACTCAGTTGGGGTGTAACGAACTTACTCCTCTGAAATCTTTGCATACTGCGGTTTCACAACGCTTTCGATAATCGATAGCCGTTCCTCAAAAGGAATAAACGCACTTTTCAGGGCATTAATTGTCACTCGCTGCAAATCTTGGAAGGTCCAATCACATTGATTGACCATCTCTGTCATCTCACGTGACATCGAAGTTGCAGACATCAAGCGATTATCTGTATTGATGGTCACTCTAAATCGAAGCTTTGCCAGCTTTGCTAGCGGATGGTGGGCAAATGAATCTGCAACACCTGTTTGAATATTGGAAGATGGGCACATTTCAAGTGGCACTCTGCGATCTCTCACATAAGAAGAGAGACGACCAAGGCGGGCTGGTGTGTGATTAAAATCGATATCATCGGTAATGCGAACACCGTGACCTAAGCGTTCTGCTCCGCACAATTGAATTGCTTCCCAGATAGATGGCAGGCCGTAGGCCTCACCAGCATGAATTGTGAAGTGGGCATTCTCGCGACGCAGATATTCAAAAGTATCTAGCTGATCACTCGGTGGGAATCCATCTTCTGGCCCTGCAATATCAAAGCCGACAACTCCTTGATCGCGATACTTCACTGCCAGTTCTGCAACTACTTGTGAGAGTTGATTTTGGCGCATTCCACAAAGCAGTGACATGACGCGAATCGTGTTCCCTTCACTCTTTGCTTCAGCTTCACCTTCGCGGAAACCCTCGAGGATTGCTTCGATGGCTTGTGCAAGTGTCAGTCCTTTTTCGGTAATCAGTTCAGGTGCCATGCGAACTTCAGCATAAACAACACCATCGCGAGCAAGATCTACAGCGCATTCGCGCGCAACCCGGACAATATCTTGTCTGCGTTGCATCACGGCAACCGTGTGGGCAAAAGTTTCTAAGTAGAGAACTAGTGAGCCTGAATCACATGATGATCTAAACCATTCGGCAAGCTCTGCCGCGTCATAAGTTGGGAGTTCATGGCCAATCTCTTTGGCAATGTCAATAATTGTTTGGGGGCGCAGTCCGCCATCGAGGTGATCGTGCAGCAACGCCTTAGGTAAACGCTTTACCTGTTCAGCAGTTGGCTTCTTGGTGATGTTACTCATCCTTCGATTCTCTCCAAAACTAATGGCAGTCGGTTGACGGTTCCGCCTTCGACTATTGTGACAGCACTTTCTAGAATCTCTAAAGCGCGTTCGAATCTCGCTGGCTCATCGGTATGTAAGGTCATAAGCGGTGCACCTGCAGTGATGTAATCCCCTGGCTTTGCGTGTAACTCGATTCCAGCTCCCGCCTGGACCTTCTCGCCCTGCTTAGAGCGCCCCGCACCTAAACGCCAAGCACTGACACCCACCTTCATGGCATCCATGGTGGTCACTGTGCCGCTGTGAGCAGCTGCAATCACATGTTTTTCTCGCGCTACTGGCAGCGCTGCATCCGGGTCTCCCCCTTGGGCGCTAATCATTCTGCGCCAATGATCCATTGCACTGCCATCTTTCAGTGCAACTTCTGGATCTTTTCCAATAATTCCAGCAGCATCAATCATTTCGCGTGCAAGCAAAATTGTTAATTCAACAACATCGCTGGGGCCACCCCCTGCTAATACCTCAACAGATTCACGCACTTCAAGTGCGTTGCCTGCAGTTAAGCCCAGTGGCACATCCATCGCAGTTACTAACGCGCGAGTCTTTACTCCGGCATCTGTACCAAGTTGCACCATCGTGCGAGCGAGCTCTGATGCCTTCTTGGGATCTGCCATAAAGGCTCCGCTGCCAGTCTTTACATCAAGAACAAGAGCGGAAGTTCCTTCGGCAATCTTCTTGCTCATGATTGATGATGCAATCAGCGGAATCGCCTCCACCGTTGCAGTGACATCACGTAGTGCATAAAGCTTCTTATCTGCCGGTGCTAACCCAGCACCAGCTGCGCAAATGACTGCGCCAGTCTCTTGTAATACCTTGAGCATCTCATCATTAGAAAGAGATGCGCGCCAACCAGGAATTGATTCAAGTTTGTCGAGTGTTCCACCTGTGTGGCCCAGTCCGCGACCAGAAAGTTGAGGGACGGCGCCACCACATGCTGCCACAAGCGGTGCCAACGGAAGTGTGATCTTGTCGCCAACACCGCCGGTTGAGTGTTTATCTACAGTTTTGCGATCGAGCATCGACCAATCCATACGCTCGCCACTATTTATCATCGCGTTGGTCCAACGTGATATCTCACGCGAGTTCATACCATTTAGCAGAATTGACATGAGAAGGGCCGACATCTGCTCATCTGCAACAACACCACGGGTGTACGCGTCGATTACCCAATCAATCTGTGTGTCGCTTAGTTCGTTTCGGTCTCGCTTAGTTGCAATGATTTCTACAGCCGCAAAAGGTTCAATCATGAAAGGCGATTCTCAATTTCCTCGGGTCCAAAAGCCCATGGAAGTAAATCTGCCAAAGTCTTTACTCCCTGATCAGTCATCATTTGTAGTGTGGAACCACCATGTTCTTGCAGTAATTGGCGACAGCGACCACACGGCATCAGTGCATTTCCCGCGATATCCACGCATACAAATGCCACGAGACGGCCCCCACCTGTTGCAATCAGTGAGGAAACCAAGCCACATTCAGCACACAAGGTCAGTCCATAACTCGCATTTTCAACATTGCATCCAGAAACAATTCGCCCATCATCGACAAGTGCTGCCACACCCACTGGAAACTTTGAATACGGCACATATGCCTTCTTCATCGCAGTTAGCGCCTCTGCGTGCAGTACATCCCAATAAATATTCATTAGTGCGAGCCTCCGCCACGTTTATACGGAATTCCATCTGCCGCCGGCGCTCGAACTTTTCCAATAAATCCTGAGACGGCAATGATTGTCGCAATGTATGGCGCCATCAACATAAATTCAGATGGGATTGGGGTGCCAATAATTGTCAGTAGCCCTTGGAGGTTATCGGCGAAGCCAAAGATCAATGCAGCTGCTACTGCGCCCATGGGGCTCCAGCGGCCAAAGATGAGCGCTGCCAAGGCGATAAAACCCTTACCTGCAGTCATTTCCTTACTGAAAGATCCAACTGCACCCAAAGTGAAGAAGGCGCCACCAAGACCTGCGATGGCACCAGCTAAAATTACGTTCTTAAATCGAATTGCGTTGACATTGATTCCAACGGATTCTGCAGCAGTTGGATGCTCACCTACAGCGCGTGTACGAAGACCCCACCTGCTCTTAAATAGCGCAATGTGAATAATTGTTACGAAAATATACATGAGGTAAACAATTATGCTTTGGGCAAAAAAGATTGGTCCAATCACTGGAATCTGGGAAAGCAAAGGAATCTCTATGGGAGCAAATGCCGTTGCTGAATTCCATTCGCTTTGATATGGAATAAGAAGTTTCTTGTAGAGAAAGCTAGTTAATCCAATTACCAAAACATTGAGAACAAAACCAAGAACTACCTGATCAATTCCGTATCTAATTGCAAAAATCGCAAGAAGGAGGGAAATTAGTGCTCCAGCTATGGGAGCAAAGAGAAGTCCCCACCAATTATTATTTAGCAGTGAAGCAATAACACCTGAGGCAAAGGCCCCAGCTAGAAGCTGTCCCTCGATTGCAATATTGATAACTCCTGAGCGTTCTGATAGCACACCAGCCATTGCCCCAAAAATAAGTGGAACGGAAAGTAGTAAACCTCCTTGTAAGAGACCTGTAAGAGGAATGAACTTCCCTGCAGCTGCCCAACAGAGGAAGGACATAAGAAATGTAGATCCGAAAACAAGGCTGATGACTCTTGAATGCTTCCTCATCGTAAAGAGGCCCAATGCCACAAGCGCAGTAACTACTGACAGGACGGCGAAGAGTAAGGCGCCAGATTTGGAGTCAACGACCCACTTCTCGAGCAGCACCCATTCCTTGCCTAAAATAAAACCATATGTGACAGGCTGGCTTTTATCCGGCAGGAGTGCAAAAACTACAAGTGCAAAAATTCCTAGTACACCCATTGTGATTACCCCACGGAATTTTCGTCTCTCCGGAACAGACATTGTGCGCAAACTAATCTTTGCCATCAGCCATTCCATCCCTTCGAAGAGATTGTCGCTCCTTGGTCTAGATTCTTTAATCTGAAAATTGCCTTAACCAAAGCTGGTGCCGCAATAAAGAGGACAACGAGAGCTTGAATTACTAGTACTAGATCCAGTGGTGTTTCCGTGCTCGCCTGCATCTCTAACCCACCAGCTCGAAGAGCACCAAAAAGTAGAGCAGCAAATACTGTTCCTATAGGGGTGGCGCGTCCAAGTAAGGCGACAGTGATTGCATCGAATCCAAAAGTTCCACCAACCCCAGCTGTGAGTGCTGGTTCCGAGCCAAGTATCTGCACTGCACCACCCAGACCAGCAAGAGCACCAGCGATAAACATCACCGTCGTCGTAGTTCGCCCAACTGATATACCCGCAGTCTTTGCTGCGACTGCATTAGCTCCAACTGCGCGAAATCGAAATCCCCAAGTGCTGCGTTGCAAAAGCCACCAGACCAGGGCTGCTACAGCTAAAGCGATAATAAATCCTAAGTTTGCTCTGAGGTCGGCGCCAAAAAGCTTAGGCAATCTCGCGGTGAGCGCAACTTCGGGTGCAAGTGGATCTTGACGACCTGGTCGTAAAAAAGTTTCAGTGCTTAAAAGCCAAAGCAAAAAGTATCCTGCGACATAATTGAGCATAATTGTGACGATAACTTCGTGCGCACCAGTACGTGCCTTTAGTAGGCCCACAAATCCACCGTAAATTCCGGCAGCAATTACTGCAGCCAGTATGGCCGCAAGTGCATGAATTACGACCGGAAGATCGAAATAAAATCCAACAAAACTTGCTCCAATTGCGCCTGCAATAAATTGTCCTTGGGCTCCAATATTAAATAGTCCTGCACGAAAGGCTAGTGCCACAGAAAGTCCTGTGAGAATTAAAGGTGAAGCGGCAACGATTGTCTCTGAGAGTGGATAGAAGCCATTCCAGTATCCATTTCGAGTCAGATTTGGATCGAAAACTGAACCTTGCCATAGCGCCGCAAAAGCACCACCAGCTGTAGCAAAGGCCTTTACCAGCATCTGTAATGGAGAGGATTTAAGGGCTAACACTTCTGAATCAGAGAATGCAACAAGCAGGCCACTCACTAGGAGCGCCAAGGCAAATGCCAACAATGGAAGGGCTAGTTTCCTGGAGACTCTTTGCCAAAGGTTCTTCATCTCTTTACCCCCGCCATCAATAATCCAAGTTCTTCTCTTGAAGTTGTTGCAGGTACGATTGCAATAAATTTGCCTCGATACATCACTGCAATTCTATCTGCCAAAGAAATCACTTCATCTAGTTCGGTACTGAAGAGAAGAACTGCGCGGCCCGAATCACGTTCTGCTATGACTCTTTCGTGTACAAACTCGATTGATCCAACATCTAATCCACGCGTGGGCTGTGACGCTACTACTAATTTCACTGGCCGAGATAATTCACGGGCAAGGACCACCTTCTGCTTATTACCACCAGAGAGTGAAGACGCAGAATCTTTTGATGATTGCGCACGGATATCAAACTCAGTAACTCTAGATGCTCCGTTTTCTGAAACAACGCTTTGAGAAATAACCGGACCTTTAGCAAAAGGCGGGAGATCATGTAAGTCGAGGATGAGATTCTCTTCAATACTAAATGAAGATATCAATCCGTCCTCTTCTCGAGATTCCGGAACGAATGCAATTCCTGCATGCAGAGCTTTTCTCACAGAAACCTTCGAAATGTCCTTCCCTGCTAAAGTAATTTTCCCATCTACGTGGTCCTGTAATCCAACAATCGCCTCTGCTAGCTCGCTCTGACCATTTCCTTGCACGCCCGCAACTGCCAGAATTTCTCCAGCCCGGATAGAAAATGAGATATCAGAGACAAGTGCCCTGCCCGTGTGGTCTCGAATTGTTAAATTCTCCACATCGAGAATTACTGAACCAAATGATGCAGGAGCTTTTTCAATTTCAAATGAGATAGGTCGGCCAACCATAAGAGAGGCAAGTTCCTCTTGTGAAGCCTCAGGTGAGGCAATCGCTACAACCTTACCGCGGCGAATAATGGAGATCTTATCTGCTGCTTCTTGCACTTCACGTAGCTTATGAGTGATGAAGATTATTGCCGTACCTTGATCCCGAAGTTTCCTCATATTTCGAAGGAGTTCATCTGTCTCCTGTGGGGTTAAGACCGCCGTTGGTTCATCCAAGATGAGCACCTTTGCGTTATAAATGAGAGCTCTAATGATCTCTACGCGCTGCTGGATTCCCACCGGCAAATCTTCAATCAAGGCATCGGGGTCAACATCAAAATTAAACTCAGCAGATACTCGGATTATCTCTTTCTTTGCCGCTTCCAGATCGAGGAACCCAAACCCTCTTACCTTTTCGTGACCGAGAACTATATTTTCAGCGACCGTGAATACCGGAATAAGCATAAAATGTTGATGCACCATTCCGATTCCAGCGGCAAGGGCATCAAGCGGTGAATTAATCGTAATTTCTTTCTCATCAACTAGAATTTTGCCTTCATCCGGTGCTAAGAGCCCGTAGACGATGTTCATAAGCGTAGATTTACCAGCACCATTTTCACCAAGAAGCGCGTGGATTTCGCCTGACTCAACTCTCAAACTAATTGAATCATTTGCGATCAAATCACCAAATCGTTTGGTGATGCCGCGGAGCTCAAGAGACATAGCGTAAATCTACTCTGTAATTTACTTTATAGAAAGCAAATGGGACTAGTGAATAATCACTAGTCCCATTTGTTGGACTTGAAATCGGTCCTTTACAGATTACTGAACAGCGACCTCACCTGATTTGATTGCATCACCAAGTGCTTCAATTTCAGCGCTGAGTTCTGCAGGAACCATATCTGCAAGATCATAGTATGGAGCCAAGTAGGTTCCACCATTCTCAAGATTGCCCTGGTAACCAGTTGCTGTGAATGTACCTGCAGCTGCTTCAAGAATTACTGCCTTAACAGATGTATCTACACCCTTCACAACTGAGGAAAGAAGTACTTCCTTGTACTGAGAAGCAGCCACGTAACCATCGGTGTCGACCCAGATTACATATGACTTCTTTGAGGCAATTGAATTACCTGCAGTTGCTCCACCAAGTCCACCAGCAACTGGGAAGATAATGTCTGCACCCTGTTGCTCGAAGTTCTTAGAGATTTGCAGTGCCTTTGCGGAGTCAGAGAACCCGCCAACGAATGTGCCGTCCTTTTTGGCGGTATCCCAACCAAGCACCTTTACAGACTTGCCTTTAACTTCGTTGTAGTGCGCGACGCCACGGGCAAAGCCATCCATGAAGATTGTGACTGGTGGAATGTTAAGTCCACCGTATGTAGCAACAGTTCCGGTCTTTGAAACTCCTGCTGATAGGTAACCTGCTTGGAAAGCTGACTCATTTGTTGAAAATTGAATTGGCTTCAAGTTGTCAAACTTGGTTCCTGGATAGATTGAACCATCTGGTCCGTGATCTTCACCATCCTGGTCAACGATTGCGAACTTAACATCTGGGTTCGCCTTAGCACCTTCAATGATTGCACCATTGATAAGGAAGCCAACGCCAATGATTGTTGTACATCCCTCATCTACGAGCTTCTTAATGTTTGGTGCGTAATCTGCATCAGTTGCTGCAGCAAGATACTTAACTTCGATATCTGAATTCTCTTCAGCTGCAGCCTGAGCTCCAGCCCATGCTGATGCGTTAAATGACTTGTCATCCACGCCACCTGTGTCGAGAGCAAGGCACGCTTTGGCTCCAGCACTCTCACTTGACGCACTACAGCCGCTTAATACAAGGGCAGCCGAGGCAAGTATCGCCATCAATGCTAATTTGTTTTTCAAGGTTCCTCCAAGGAATAGTTGAATATTGCTTTGCCCGAGCCTAGTAGTTGAGGGTGATAATTCCCAAGAATTGAGGCGCAAAAACGTGGGCGTGGCATGTAACAGTTAGGAAAACTCTCAAGTTGAAGTTGAGTGCTATTCGGTGATTTTTTCAGCTGTGGCGGCTGCAATATTGATTGCATCACTTTTCGCCAATAACTCCTTGGATCGGATGGTGAACTCTATGCCTCCGCCATCAATGCCGTAGCGGGTGCCAAATAGGCCGGCATCTAGGTCGAGATAATCCAGAAATTGATCACCTGAAAGTGATTTGGAGATGATGTCAATAATTGCCTTATCCACTCGTTTAACAACTGTTGCAGCCAAAAATTTCTTGGTCTGGCTTGTCACGGCCAAGTATTGATCTGGCTCGATATTTATGAATGAAACTTTCTTGGCGTTTTTCTTCATATTGTTGGAGACAATTACCTTGAATACCTCGGCGTCAGATCCTTGAGTGCTCAAATAGATGACATCTGCACCAACAGAAATCACCTGACTTGCTGCCAATGAGTAGGAGCCAGAAACATATTTCACGATGGGAATAACCTTTTTCTTGCTAGCTAAGACGCCTGCGCTAAAACCATTTTTGAATAAATCAGCTTGATTTGTGTTGGCAATCATCGCAACCTTGCCAGTCTGTGAAATTTGTGCGGCGCTAAAACCCGCCAAGTAGGCTCCTTGGGTTTCAGCAAAGATGATAGAGCTGACATTTACTGCCGCAACGCTTGCGTCATTAATAATGGCAAATTGCGTATTGGGGAATTCAAAGGCGAGTGCTTGCAAAGTTGGGCCGTATCCCTCGCCAACAGCGATAATCAGAGCGCACTTTTTTGCAATCAAGCTACGAATTCTCTTATCGCGGTCTTCAGAGGTTCCATCAGTAACCACTGCTTCAATACCAAAATCGAGTGACTTCTTAGCCTTTTCTAAGCCTGCTGCGGTGGCATCATTAAAAGATTTATCTCCACGTCCACCAAGATCGTAGGCAACTCCAATGGTGGCTGTATCTGCCGAACTGGGCGCCGGAGTGAGCACGCCAAAAATCAGCGCACAGGCAAGTGCCATGCGCAGTTTCATTAAAGAACTACCCCGAGATTCTTATATGTATCTGCAAGAGTGGCTTCTGCAACTGTGCGGGCTTTAGCTGAACCCTGGTGCAAAATATCAAGTAGATGCTTCTCATCTTCTAGGAGCTCAAGTGCTCGAGTGCGAATGGGGCGTAGGTATTCAACAACTACCTCTGCAACAGCTGCCTTAAAATCTCCGTAACCCTTGCCGGCAAATTCATTTTCGAGCTCGGCAATTGTTCTGCCAGAAAGCGCGGAATGGATAGTAAGCAAATTACTGATGCCAGGTTTTTCGGCCGCATCGAATGTGACTTCGCGGCCAGCATCGGTGACCGCACTCTTAATCTTCTTCAAGTTAGCATCCGGTGAATCCATAATCTCAATGACTCCCGCAACGGCGCCTGATGACTTACTCATTTTGGCAGTGGGTTCTTGAATATCATTAATTTTTGCGGCAGTCTTTAAAATATAGGCTTCTGGCAATTGGAAGGTCTGGCCGTAGCGTGAATTAAACCGCCCGGCTAAATCGCGAGTAAGTTCGATGTGCTGACGTTGATCCTCACCAACTGGAACATAGTGAGCTTGATAGAGCAAGATGTCTGCAGCTTGCAGCATGGGATATGTAAAGAGCGCAACACGAGAAGAATCAGCGCCAGATTTAGAAGATTTATCTTTAAATTGCGTCATGCGGCTTGCTTCACCAAAACCAGTCAGGCACTCCATAATCCAACCCAGTTGATTGTGTTGTGGAACTTGAGATTGAACAAAGAGCGTTGATTTTTCAGGTGAGATTCCGAGTGCGATTAATTGCGCGGCAGAAGCAAGTGTGCGCTTTCGAAGTAGCGCTGGATCTGTCTCAACGGTCAGAGCATGTAGATCAACAATGCAGTAGAAAGCATCATGGCCAGCTTGCAGCTCAACCCATTGCTTGACTGCACCTAGATAATTTCCTAAGTGGAAAGAATCACTTGTGGGTTGAATTCCAGATAAGACGCGCTTCATGGGTGTAATTCTCGCACGCCTTAGTAGTTACGTGAGATTAATAGTCGACCAGCGCGCTTGCCTTCCATGGAAAGCACTGTGATTCGAACTCCATTTACTCCAACGATGTCGTTCTCAACCGGAATACGCCCTAAATAATGCATGACAAATCCTCCTGCGGTCTCATATGGACCTTCGGGTAACTCAACCCCGGACTCTTCTTGTAAATCCTCGAGTGAAATCAGACCATCAATTTCGAAATCGCCGGTATGAGATTCCTCCGAAATTTCTACCTCATCTGAGTCATATTCATCTCGGATATCTCCGATGAGAGTTTCCACGAGATCCTCGAGCGTGACGATGCCATCGGTGCCGCCGTACTCATCAAGGACAATAGCTAGGTGCTGACGTTGCTTTCGCATCTCAGTCAGGGCCGGCAAAATTGCTTTTGTCCCTGGCAGATACATAATGTTTCGAGCAAGCTCTTGAATCTTTGCATTTGAATTAGCAAGGCTGGTATCTAAGAGATCGCGAACATGGATAAAGCCAATGACTTCATCAGAGGAACCACGCACAACCGGATAGCGAGAGTGTGCCTTCTCAATCGCAAGTGCAATCGCTTTTCCAACAGTGAGAGAAGCATCCATGAAATCTACTTCGGTGCGCGGAACCATAACTTCGTGCACTTGTCGCTCTGAAGCGTTAAATACTTCTTCCACAATGTCGCGTTCTTCATCGGTGAGGGCGGCATGGCCAGCCACAAGATCCAGCAGCTCTTCTTCAGAGATTGCTGTGCGCTGCTCCTTTGGATCAATACCGAAGAGGCGAACAATTAGGTTTGTAGAATGAGATAGGACCCAAATGATTGGTCGGAAAAGATTGGCCACGAAATCAATGAATAAAGCAGAGGCGAGCGCAATCTGTTCGGTGCGAAATAGCGCCAAACGTTTTGGAACGAGTTCTCCAAATACAAGTGAAAAGTAGGCAATGACTAAGGTGACGCCGATGAGTGACGTGGTGTCTGCAGATTTCGTTGGCACACCAAGATCTTCTAGCCATGGAATGACATAGACACCTAGTTTTTCTGCGCCCAATGCAGCGGAGAGAAAACCTGTAAGCGTGACACCAACCTGAAGTGCTCCAAGTAAGCGATTGGGGTTAGCTGCTAACTTGGCAACAATTGCTCCGCGCTTTCCACGCAAAGCTAATTGTTTTACTTGACTTTCACGCAATGAGATAAGAGCAATCTCAGCAGCCACAAAGAGTCCGCCAGTAACGATGAGGCCTACAACAATCAGGATGGAGCTAATAAGTGGGGTACTCGGGTCACTTTCCATGATGGGAGAAGTCTACCGAGCGTAATTGCCTCCCGCCTGCCGCTGACATATCCTTAGCCACGCTGGTCACCCGACCAGCGCCTTACTCCACGGATCGTCGGGCACGTACCTGCCCGGATAAGGAAAGTGAAAAAAGATGGCATCAGTCATATTCGAAAATGCTTCACGTATCTATCCAGGAACCACAACTCCGGCAGTAGATAAGCTCAACCTCACCGTCGCAGATGGTGAGTTCTTAGTACTAGTTGGACCATCAGGATGCGGTAAGTCAACATCACTTCGCATGCTTGCAGGTCTAGAAGAAATCGACGGTGGTCGAATTCTTATCGGTGATCGCGATGTAACAAATGTCGCACCAAAAGATCGCGATATCGCAATGGTCTTCCAGTCCTATGCGCTCTACCCACACATGACCGTTGCCGAAAATATGGGCTTCGCTCTAAAAATCGCCGGTATCGATAAGGCTGAACGCGATAAGCGTGTTCGTGAAGCTGCAAAGTTGCTCGACCTTGAACCATATCTAGAGCGCAAGCCAAAGGCTCTCTCTGGTGGTCAACGTCAGCGCGTTGCAATGGGTCGCGCAATTGTGCGTGAACCACAGGTCTTCCTTATGGATGAGCCACTGTCCAACCTTGATGCGAAGTTGCGTGTTGCAACTCGCACCCAAATCGCCGCGCTTCAGCGCCGTCTTGGAATTACTACTGTCTATGTCACCCACGATCAAGTGGAAGCGATGACTATGGGCGATCGCGTTGCAGTTCTTAAAGATGGACTCCTGCAGCAGGTTGATACACCTCGTAATCTCTATGACAAGCCAGGAAATGCATTTGTTGCTGGATTTATTGGTTCACCTGCCATGAACTTACTTATTGCTCCAGTATCTGGTGGCAAGGCACACCTTGGAGATCTTGATATCGATGTTCCCGCATCAGCAGGTTCAACTGTGACCGTGGGAATTCGTCCAGAAGGATTAGTTCCAGCAGATAAGGGATTCCAAGTTCATGTTGAAGTTGTCGAAGAACTTGGTTCTGATGCATTTGTCTATGGCAAGCCGGCCGATGCAAGCATCAAGTTCGCAAATGCTGTCGATGAAGGCGCTCAAGTAATTGTGCGCTGGGATCCAAAGAACCCACCAAAGGCGGGACAGATCGTTACCGTCACTAACTTACCGGGTGCAGTTCACCTCTTTGATTCTGCAACAGGTGGGCGAGTTAATTAATCACAGCTAATATTTAAGTAAGTGGCCCGTCGTAGTTTTCTACGGCGGGTTTCTTATTCTGTGAAATCAAGGGATCCGCGCAGAACATGTACTTTCCCGCGTCCTGCCCGCCGCCATGAATCGGTATGCACAAGCGCCGTGTATTCATCTATTCCAAGAAGTACAGACTGAGAATCAGATTTTAAAACAAAGGATGCAACTCGCTCTGGTAGCCAACCTAACATTTTGTCATAGTGTGGAATCACTTCAATATCTGGCAAGAGTGATAGCCCTGGACTATGGTTTGAGCGACGCAAGCCCATAATGGTGCCCCCAAAAGCCATAGCGCCAGCAGAACACCCAGCAAGGGAAGTTCCTGAATTCCATTGCTTAATGATTTCTTCCCAGAGTGGAGAACCACTAAAGATTTCGGCAACTCTGTGTGGGTCTCCCCCAGAAAAATAGATAAGTCCAGCATCAGCAATCAAATCTAGAAAGTCTAGGTTAAATGCATCTTCACGTTCATGAATAGGTAAGTAAACGCACTGACTTCCGATGCGATCTGCTTGCTCTCTTCCGAGTGATTGCCAATGTTCGCGGCGTGATTGCCCCTCATGCGAAGACGCAGTTGGGATCTGCACAAAAGTGTTTTTCTTACCTTTAGAAATAGCTAAATGCAGGAGCTCGGTTTCTAGCTCCTGCATCTGCAGTGAATATTCGCCAGAACCAACAAGTGCTATTGCACCAGAGTCCTGATTTATCAATTGATTTAAGCCATTGCTTTCTTGAGATTCTCATCAATGGAATCAAGGAACTGCTCAGTTGTTTGGTATGGCGCATCTTTAGAAATCAGTACCGCTAAATCCTTAGTCATCTTTCCCTGCTCGACCGTTTCAATACATACTCGCTCGAGAGTTTTAGTGAACTTAGCAAGCTCAGCGTTGTTATCAAGCTTGGCACGGTGGGCTAAGCCCTGGGTCCAAGCGAAGATGGAAGCGATCGGATTTGTTGAAGTCGCTTTACCTGCTTGGTGCTCACGGTAGTGACGAGTCACAGTTCCATGGGCTGCCTCTGACTCGCAAATCTTTCCATCTGGCGTCATGAGCACAGATGTCATGAGACCAAGTGAGCCATAACCTTGTGCGACGGTATCTGACTGCACATCTCCGTCGTAGTTCTTACAGGCCCAGACATATCCGCCTTCCATACGCAATGACATGGCAACCATGTCATCAATCAGGCGGTGTTCATACCAAATACCTGCGGCCTCAAATTGCGTCTTGAATTCAACTTGATAGATCTCTTCAAAGATATCTTTGAAGCGTCCATCGTAGGCTTTAAGAATTGTGTTCTTGGTTGAGAGATAGACCGGGAACTTACGAAGAAGTCCATAGTTCAAGGAGGCACGAGCGAAGTCACGGATTGAGTCATCAACGTTATACATAGCCATTGCAACGCCTGAAGATTCGAAGTTAAACACTTCAAACTCCTGTGGAGCAGATCCATCTTCTGGCACAAATGAGAGGGTGAGTTTTCCAGCTCCTGGTACCTTGAAATCAGTTGCGCGGTATTGATCACCGAAAGCGTGGCGGCCAATGACAATTGGCTTAGTCCAGTGTGGAACTAAGCGCGGAACGTTGCTGATAATAATTGGTTCGCGGAATATAACACCACCAAGGATGTTGCGAATCGTTCCGTTAGGAGACTTCCACATCTTCTTGAGGTCAAATTCTTTAACGCGAGATTCATCGGGAGTAATGGTCGCGCACTTAATTCCCACGCCGTGCTTCTGGATTGCGCGAGCAGAGTCGATTGTTACTTGATCATCGGTTGCATCACGGTGTTCCATGCCAAGGTCGTAGTACTCAAGGTTTACATCGAGGTAAGGCAAGATTAATTTGTCTTTGATGAACTGCCAGATAATGCGAGTCATCTCATCGCCATCTAGCTCAACAACTGTGCCTGCTACTTTAATCTTTGACATTATCTTCTCCCGATTAGCTTCTACTTAATTACAGTGTTTGAACGTCTGCTTGCTTTGCACGAACAGCTTCTGCGGCTTCCTTCAGTGAGGCAACCTCTGCATCTGTCAGTGCGCTCTCCACAACTTTGCGAATGCCTACCTTGCCAATCTCTGCTTCCACACCGAGATAGACGCCAGAGATTCCGTATTCGCCATCAACCCAGGCACAGACCGGCATGACATCACCAGAATCTTCAATTACTGCTTTAGCCATACGCGCTGCTGCTGCAGATGGCGCGTAGTAAGCAGAGCCAGTTTTGAGAAGTGCAACTACTTCGGCGCCACCGTTGCGTGTGCGATCAACTAGTTCGTCAATTTCAGTTTGGGATAACTTCTCAGAAAGTGCAACGCCATTAACTGTGCAGCGACTTGGAACCGGAACCATTGTGTCACCGTGTGAACCCAGCGTCAGAGTTTTCACTGAAGAAACCGGCACTCCCAGTTTTTCTGCTACAAAGTTGGTAAAGCGTGCAGTGTCGAGCATTCCTGCTTGACCCATCACGCGGTTCTTCGGAAAGTTGGTAGCAATCTGTGCCAGGGCTGTCATCTCATCGAGTGGATTAGAGACCACGATGATGACGGCATTTGGTGAATGCTTTGCAATATTTTCAGCAACTCCACGAACGATTCCGGCATTAACACCAATTAAATCCATGCGACTCATTCCCGGCTTACGTGGAAGTCCTGCGGTAATCACCACAACATCAGAGTTAGCTGTCTTTTCATATCCAGCACCTTCTGCCGTGGTTGTCGCGCCAGTAATGCGCGTTTCAAAACCTTCGATTGAGCGAGATTGGTTCATATCAAGGGCCAAACCTTCTGGCTTACCTTCAAGAATATCGGTGAGTACAACTTCATCGAAGATGTTGTATTCAGCTAACCGAAGGGCTGTTGTTGAACCATAGAAACCTGCACCTACAACGGTGACTTTCTTTGCCATAGCGATCCTTTATCTACCTTGATGTATTGAACGTATTTATCTTGATATCGAGAGAATTCTACAACCCATTAGGTAGTGCAATTGCCAGCCCGAAAAGCACCACGGCTATCGTTAGCGGCAGATAGCGCTCGAAAGAGCGAGCCCCCCACTGCGAGAGCGCAATCACACCGGTGCCCGCCGAAATAAGCAGCGCTCCAGTACGGACAAATCCTGCAATACCAAGGAGAACTCCGAGTGAAATAACTATGTATGCAATACGAAGTTGTAGGGCGTTTATCGCTCGCATGCATCGACCACATTCATCAGCAACATGGCACGAGTCATGGGCCCAACACCACCTGGCATTGGTGCAACGAATGATGCGACCTCGAATACACCTGGATCAACATCACCGATGAGCCCAGCATCAGTTCGTGAGATTCCGACATCGAGAACTACTGCACCCGCTTTAATCATTGCCGCCTTTAAGAAGTGTGGTTGTCCGATAGCTGCAATCACAATATCGGCGCGCTTAGTATGAGCAAGCAAATCTTTGGTACCAGTGTGTGTCAGAGTTACCGTTGCATTTTCTTGCTTACGGGTAAGCAAGAGCCCAAGCGGACGACCCACTGTCAGCCCACGTCCAATGACAACAACTTCTGCACCTGAAAGTGGAATTTTATAGTGGTTGATGAGCTCAACAATTCCGCGTGGGGTGCATGGAAGCGGTGCTCGGTAGCCCGCAACGAGTCGACCTAAATTAAGTGGGTGCAAACCATCAGCATCTTTTGTCGGATCAATTGCTTCTAGAATAAGTTGCGTATTAATCGAACCTGGGAGCGGAAGTTGCACGATATATCCAGTGCACTCTTTGGCGGCGTTGAGATCTTTAATGGCCACCAATACATCAGCTTGTGTTGCAGTTGCCGGTAGGTCTATCCGGATCGAATTGATTCCTACTTCCTGGCAATCTCGATGTTTTCCGCCAACATAAGAATGCGAACCTGGATCATCGCCCACCAAGATCGTTCCAAGGCCTGGGATGATGCCTTTAGCTTTCAGTGCCTGCGTGCGCGCTGTGAGATCTTTCTTGATGGTTGCAGCAAGTGCCTTGCCATCAAGTATTTGTGCGCTCATGGCTTTATCTTAATCGTTGCTCTAGGCGTGCGAGAAATGTCGGGTTGAAGTGAAGAACATCGCTATTCCAGCCTTAGTTGCGGCAGCAATCACTTCCTCATCACGAACGCTGCCACCTGGCTGCACGATTGCTATCACCCCGGCTGCGCTAAGAATCTCAAGACCATCAGCAAATGGGAAAAATGCATCAGATGCGCCCACGCTTCCTGCAACACGAGCTCCAGCGCGATCAACAGCGAGCTTTGCAGAATCAACGCGGTTGACCTGCCCCATTCCGATTCCTACGGCCGCACCATCTTTAGCAAGAAGAATGGCGTTGCTCTTCACGGCGCGAACAGCTCGCCATGCAAATTCAAGATCGCGCATGACATCGGGTGAAAGTGGGGCGCCAGTTACTTGCTTCCAATTCTTTGGATCATCACCATCGGCTGCAATGAGATCAGTCTCTTGCACTAACACGCCACCTGAGACGGGGCGAATTTCAAGAGGCGAGATTCGAGTATGAGCGCATGTAAGAATTCGAATGGAGGGTTTCTTCATCAGTATTTCTAACGCAGCGCTCTCATATTCTGGCGCAATGATTACTTCAGTAAACACTTCCGAAAGAGACTGCGCCATCGCAGCAGTCACCGTGCGATTTGCCGCCACAACTCCACCAAATGCCGATACTGGATCGCATAAATGTGCCTTTGCATACGCTTGCGCAATATCTTTTCCGACTGCGATGCCGCATGGGTTAGCGTGCTTGATAATTGCCACACATGGTTCGACATGATCCAAAGCCGCTCGCCACGCTGTATCGGCATCGGTGTAATTGTTAAATGACATCTCCTTGCCATGTGATTGCACTGCATTCACAATTCCCGATGGGCCACCGCGATAAATGGCAGCTTGCTGATGTGGGTTCTCGCCATAACGAAGGGAATTCTCGCGCTTAAAAATTAGACCTAGCCAATCAAGATCTTGAATCTCATCGCTCACTGTTGAGCCAAGCCAACTTGCGATGGTGAGGTCGTATTCCGCTGTTGTGCGAAATACTTCCAGAGCAAGTAACTTTCGCTCATCATCGCTAAATCCACCAGCTTTTATGGATGCAAAGAGCTGGTCATATTGCGATGTATTGCAGATAACTGCAACAGAACCATGGTTCTTCGCTGCCCCGCGCAACATTGATGGGCCACCGATATCAATCTGCTCAATACATTCGGCAAAATCAGCACCTGAGGCAAGTGTTGCTGCAAACGGGTACAGATTAATGACAACAAGATCAAAAGGTTCGATATCAAGATCGGCAATCGCTTTCAGATGTTCGGGATTATTCTGATCGGCCAAAATACCTGAATGAATCTTTGGGTGCAGAGTCTTTACACGACCACCCATAATTTCTGGGAACCCGGTATAGGTGCTCACCTCGATTACTGGTATTCCAGCGTCCTGGAGTGTTTTGGCAGTAGAACCGGTGGAAAGTATTTCAACGCCAGCATCATGTAGAACTTTGCCAAGTTCGAGCAAACGCACTTTGTCATAGACACTTACCAGCGCCCTGCGAATAGGTTTGCGATTAGCCATTCTTCTTCTCCTGCGCAGCCAGTATCGATGCAATAGTCGCAACTATGAGACCGCGTTCCAGAATCTTAATGCGCTCGTGTAGAGACTCCTCGGTTTCAGCACTGCTTATGTCGAGTTTTTCTTGAGCGATAATTTCCCCGGTATCTAACCCAGCATCAACCCAATGAATTGTTGTGCCGCTTTGAGTGGCTCCCGCTTGCAGGGCGTCACGAACTGCATGAGCACCTGGAAAGAGCGGCAGAAGTGAAGGATGGCTATTAATGATCTTAAATCTTTCAACTGTCTTAGCTGAGAGTAAGCGCATGAACCCAGCGCTAACCACGAGGTCAGGCTTGAGTGCGCCAAGGAGTGTCTCGAGCTCTCGATCCCATTGTGTGCGATCGGCCATCATAGGAACAACAAAAGACTCAATCTGCACTGCTTCTGCTCTGGAAATAACGTGAGCATCTTTCTGATCAGAGATGACTGCCACAATATCTACATCAGCCAAAGTTGTTGAGCGCGCATCGAAAATGGCCTGTGCCAGCGTTCCACCGCCGGAAGCAAGAATGACAACTCGCTTCACCGAACGCCTCTATTTAATACCTTATTGGAAATAAATATTGTGATAGCTAGACCTATTCCCATTTCGAGGGCGATGGAGAGTGCGAACTTCCAGATTGAAACGCCCATGGCGCCCATCTCTGCGGTAATCAGTGATCCACTTGCAAGATAGCCAAGAACTACCAGACCAACGACTGTAAAGAGATAACTCTGGATGATCGCGCGGAAATCGAAATTTGCTGTCAGATAACCTAAAAGTGCACCAAGGCCAATAAAGAAAAGTATTCCAAAGAGTGCAAGAGGTTTTGGGCCCACTGGAAGAATTCCAAGAAGTGGCAGGGCTGGAATCTCGCCCAAGCTATATGAATGTGGTGAAATCAGAGTTCCGGCGCCAACTGCCAATCCAGTCCCTGAAAAATAAGACGCGCCGGCAATGGCTGCATTCGGTAGGTAGAGAATATTGAGAAAGAGAAGCAGTACTCCACCAAAGATTCCAGGCTGTAGCGAGGTCGTAATTGTTCTCACCTGAGAAAAATTGATGAAGATAAGTACTGATACGACGATGAATGAAACTCCTAGGAGAACTGATAAAACTCGAGCACTCATTTGAAGTGGGCGTGATGGCACTACTCGACTACCCACTGTCATAGTTGAAATTAGAGCGATGGCAAATGCAAAGAGTGGGGCTAAATACCACTGCACTGCAACCGTGTTTGATCTGCTCATGAACGCCAAGATGGTGACAAGTAGTGCATAAATAATTGAGAAGTTAAGTCTCACAACATTAAGGTCGTGGTAATCACCCTTGAGTCGCTCGAGGGCGCGCGTAAATGAGGAGCGAATAACAAGAATTGGCAGAACTACTGCACCTATAGGCAAGTAGGTGAGATAGCCAGCAACACCAGTTGGCGGAAGGGAGAGTTGAAATGGAATGTGGTGAGCGCCAAGCCAGATCCAGAGCGCTCCACGTATGGGATCTGTAGTTGATCCGCTTGCGCTACCAGCTGTAGACCAAGCAATCAGTGCAATAAAAGAGAATGGCAGCAGCAGAAATGCAGCACTACGAAACACATGAGACAACGAGACCAGGAGGACGCGTTGCATCGTGGAATTAACGACCTAGTATGTCGCGCATTAATTGCGCAGTTTCACTTGGTGTTTGTCCCACTCTCACGCCAGCAGCTTCAAGTGCATCTTTCTTAGCTTGCGCAGTACCTGATGAACCAGAAACGATGGCACCAGCATGTCCCATAGTTTTTCCTTCAGGGGCTGTGAATCCGGCAACGTAACCCACAACTGGCTTGGTGACATATTCAGCGATAAATGCAGCTGCCCGCTCTTCGGCATCGCCACCAATTTCACCAATCATCACAATTGCAGTTGTTTCAGGATCATCTTGGAATGCACGTAGGCAATCAATATGGGTGGTTCCAATAACTGGGTCTCCACCAATACCAACTGCCGTTGAGAATCCGATGTCGCGAAGCTCATACATCATCTGGTAAGTAAGAGTTCCTGACTTTGATACCAAGCCAATCGGTCCACGCTTTGTAATATCTGCAGGGATAATGCCAACATTTGATTGTTCAGGGCTAATCAGTCCTGGGCAGTTAGGGCCGATGATTTGCGTGGTGCCTTTTTGAAGCGAGTAGGCATAGAAGAATGCTGAATCGTGCACCGGAATACCTTCAGTGATGACAACAACGAGCGGCATCTTGGCATCAATTGCATCAATAACTGCTGCCTTGGCAAACTTCGGCGGCACGAAGACCACTGAAACGTTGGCCCCCGTCGCTGTCATTGCCTCAGCTACTGTGTTAAATACTGGAAGTGACTTGCCATCGATATCGACTGACTGTCCACCCTTACCAGGTGTCACGCCGCCAACAACTTTGGAACCTGATGCCAGCATGCGGCGGGTGTGCTTGGTTCCTTCAGAACCAGTCATTCCCTGAACAATTATCTTGCTTGCTGAATTAATAAAGATTGACATTACTTGGCCGCCAATTCTGCAGCACGCGATGCTGCTCCATCCATAGTCTGCGCCTGCTCCACCAATGGGTGGTTAGCTGCGCTAAGAATTGCACGCCCTTCAATAACGTTATTTCCATCGAGTCGAACAACGATTGGCTTTGTTGCCTTCGGTCCAAGTAGTTCCAGAGCTTGAACGATGCCATTTGCAACTGCATCACATGCAGTGATTCCACCAAAGACGTTAACTAATACGCTCTTCACATCTGAATCACCAAGGATGATAGAGAGTCCATCTGCCATCACCTGGGCAGATGCACCGCCGCCAATATCGAGAAAATTCGCTGGGCGCATTCCGCCGAATTTTTCTCCGGCATAGGCAACAACATCGAGGGTGGACATCACAAGACCGGCGCCGTTTCCAATGATTCCAACTTGACCATTATCAAGCTTGACGTAGTTCAGCCCCTTCTCTTTGGCAGCTGCTTCTAGCGCATTGGTGGAGTCGTGATCTACCAGAGCCTCATGATCTGGTTGGCGGAAATCAGCGTTCTCATCGAGAGTTACCTTTCCGTCAAGTGCGACAACACGACCATCTTCTGTCTTTACAAGTGGATTTACTTCAACGAGCGTGGCATCTTCTGATTGGAAAGTTTCCCAAAGTTTGACCAGCACATCTGCAACTTGCGCCGCAACATCTGCGGGAAATTGTGCTTGGGTAACAATCTCTGTCGCCTTTGCCAATGAAATTCCATCGACGGCGCTCACTGGCACCTTTGCCAATTTCTCTGGCGCAGTATGAGCAACTTCTTCAATATCCATACCGCCGGCAACCGATGCCATCACAAGAAAGGTGCGGTTAGATCGATCAAGCAGTATGGAAACGTAATACTCATCAACGATAGGTGCGGCCTGAGCAATCATCACTTTATGAACAGTGTGGCCTTTAATATCCATTCCAAGAATGGCTCCTGCTTTTTCCTTTGCATCATTTGCGTCAACTGCCAGCTTTACACCGCCAGCTTTTCCGCGCCCACCAACTTTTACCTGCGCCTTAACAACTACTTTGCCACCCATCTTGGCGGCTGCATCGTGTGCTTGATCTGCTGTTGTAGCGACTGCTCCTTGTAATACTGGAACGTTATGCTTTTCAAAGAGATCGCGTGCTTGGTATTCGTAGAGATCCACTAATGGGCTCCTTCAGGTGTGGCTAATGAGCAGGACGTGTATGCCCCTAATCCTAAAGGCTTAATTTATAGCGCTGTGACAGGGGCATATCGAAGCAGCAGGCGTTTATCACCGTAGGCGCCGAAGTTAATGGTCGCCTCTGATTTATCGCCCTCGCCAGCAAGTGAAACGACGGTGCCAAGTCCGAATGTGTCATGTGACACACGCTGTCCCACGACAAGAGCCATCGCTGTTGATTTCTTTCCCGTGGCTCGTGGCGGTGGCCCTGATGGAAGTCGAGATTTCTTCACACTGGATGAGGATGTAATAGATGAACGAGCTTCGCTATTCCATTGAATAAGTTCAGCAGGAATCTCATCGAGGAATCGTGATGCCGGATTGTATTTAGGTGTTCCAAAAGTTAAGCGATATTCAGCGCGAGAAATGTAGAGACGTTTCTCCGCCCTAGTAAGACCCACATAGGCAAGTCTGCGCTCTTCTTCAATCTCTTTCGGATCATCGAGGGTGCGGGCATGAGGAAATATTCCATCTTCCATCCCGGTGAGAAAGACCGTTGGAAATTCCAAACCTTTAGCGGTGTGCAGAGTCATGAGGGTGACAACTCCCCCATGATCGGCTCCATCTGGAATTTCATCGGCATCGGCCACAAGTGAAACTTTCTCCAGGAATCCTGAAAGTGAAATCTCTTCATCTTCAATGAGCTCTTCAAATGGGCGCTCTTCATAATCCATCGAGGCTGAAACAAGTTCTTTCAGGTTCTCCACTCGCACTTCATCTTGCGGATCTGTACTTGCCTCAAGTTCAGTAAGCAACCCAGATTGCTCAAGGACTGCTTCAATAATCACGGAAGGTTTTGTCTTTGCTTCCACCAGAGTTTGCAGAGCTGTGAGCATGGAGGTGAAGGAACTAATGGAGTGGGCAGCTTTATTTGGCACCGCTGTTGCCTCTGTTACTCGCAAAAGCGCGTTCCAGAATGAAATGCCGTGTAATTCGGCGAACAACTCAACTTCTTCCAGGGCGCGATCTCCAATACCCCGCTTAGGAAAGTTAATAACTCGACGCAGTGAAACTTCATCATCAGGATTGGCCAGCACCCGAAGGTATGCCAATAGATCCTTTACCTCTTTGCGCTCATAGAATCGCAACCCACCAACGACTTTATATGGAATTGCTGCGCGCATAAACACTTCTTCGAAGATACGAGATTGGGCATTTGTGCGATAGAAGATGGCGGTATCGCCCGGGTTTGAGTGGCCCATATCCTGCAGTGAGCGAATCTCGCCCTTAATGAATTCAGCTTCGTCATACTCAGATTCCGCAACGTATCCAGTCAGTGGCGCACCTGCACCAGCATCAGACCACAGATTCTTCTCTTTGCGAGATTCATTCTTAGTGATGACCGCATTCGCGGCGCTGAGAATATTCTGGGTGGAGCGGTAATTCTGTTCAAGTAAGACCGTAGTTGCGTTTGGGTAATCAACTTCAAATTGCAGAATATTTCGAATTGTTGCCCCACGAAAGCCATAGATAGATTGGTCGGCGTCTCCAACAACACAGAGCTCTGCCAGTGGGAAGCCGTCTCCTTCAACGCCGGTAAGTTCCTTAACCAATTGATACTGGGCATGATTTGTATCTTGGTACTCATCAATTAAAATATGGCGAAAGCGAGAACGAAAGCGAGCTTTGGCTTCAGGGAATTTCTGCAATACCTGAACAGTCTTCATGATTAAGTCATCGAAATCCATGGCGTTAGCCTGCTGTAGCCGCTTTTCATAGAGGGTATAGACATCAGCAACGATGGTTTCGAATTGATTGCTAGCCAGACTTAAGTATTCATAAGGAGTCTGTAATTCATTCTTTGCATTAGAAATCAAATTCTGGAATTGGCGCACTGGATAGCGCTTGGAATCAAGGTTGAGCGTCTCCATGACTCGTGAAATGAGCTTCTGAGAATCGGCAGAGTCATAAATACTAAAGGTGCTGCTGTAGCCAAGTCGTTCCACCTCTTGGCGCAACATGCGCACACACGATGAGTGGAATGTAGAGACCCACATTGACTTTGCAACAGGGCCAACAAGTTCAGTGACCCGCTCTTTCATCTCACCGGCAGCCTTATTGGTAAATGTAATCGCCAAGATTTCATAGGGGCGCACATCGCGTCTAGCCATAATGTATGCAATTCGGCGTGTAAGTACCCGCGTCTTTCCAGAACCAGCACCTGCCACAACCAGCAGCGGTGGTCCGGCATGGGAAACCGCCTTCTGTTGCTGCGGATTGAGTCCGTCTAGCAATGGGTCGGTCGCGCTCATGCCGCGGAGTCTATTAGGCTTGTGCATCATGGAGCCGATTGCAGATTCAGAGATCAAGCGCGTTTTAGTTATCAACGCCCACCCCGATGATTCAGATTTCGGAGCCTCAGGAACTATCGCGCAGTGGGTGGCACAAGGCATTGAAGTCTCTTATGTGCTGTGCACAAATGGCGACCAAGGTGGCGAAGAATCTGGATTTACGAAAGAAGAGATGCCGGCAGTGCGTCAGAGAGAACAACGCGCAGCATGTGCCGCACTCGGAATTAGTGATGTCACATTCCTGAATTATGTAGACGGTCATCTTGAACCGACTATCGCGCTACGCAAAGATATTGTCAGGCAAATTCGCCGAGTGAAACCAGATCGTATGATCTGCCAATCACCTGAACGCAATTGGGATCGCATCGGTGCCAGCCACCCAGATCACCTAGCTGCAGGTGAAGCCACTATCCAAGCGGTCTATCCAGATGCCCGTAACCCATTTGCCTTTACAGATTTGTTGGAAAAAGAAGGTCTACAACCGTGGAAGGTGAAAGAAGTCTGGATGCAGGGTCACGCACATCCAGATCACTTCGTTGATATCACCGACACATTCCACTTTAAATTGGCGGCGCTGAAAGAACATGCTTCCCAGACATCACATATGGAAAACCTGGAAGAAATGCTGCGCGAATGGGGCCAACGTAACGCTGGCTTAGGCGAACTTCCAGAGGGTCGAATCGCCGAAGCATTCAAAATCGTCAATACGAATTAAATATTAGATACTGAAGGTATCGATTCCCGCACTATTTTTGCTTCTCTTGATTTTTCCATAGGATTCAAGTACTTCAAGATGTCCAAGTACGGGGTAGACCAGATATTTGTATGCAGGATCTGGCCATGGTCCCATTCGAGTATGTGCGATCTCAATCAGTTCTAGCATGGTTATCGGCTTAGCTACTTCTTGAATAGTCTCGAAGCAAATTTTTTCAATTCGATCCGTGTACGCAAGAGATAGATCTAGAAAATCAAGACCAAGTTGACCTTTATATCGTGGATAGTGTGATGTCAGTACTTCACTTGGTTTGTAGGCCTTTAAAAGTCGAATTGTTGAACGATATGCCTCAACAAATCTATATGTGGGTGGGAATGCAGGAGCTCCATCTGCAAGGAGAACTGACTCCCCTAAAACTGCATCTCCGATAATTACTGCACCAGTCTGTTCGTCGAGTACAGATAAATGTCCCCATGAGTGTCCAGGTGTATGGAGTATCTCCACCATGCGTCCGCCTAAATCAATTCGCTCATTACCGGCAAAACCAATATCTATTTTACTTTCAAAGGCAACGGTACGAATGAAATCGACCGCTTCTTGCGATTCTGCAAACCCGTGGTCATGAGCAAATTCGTTATATCGATCATCAATCATAATCTGAAGGTCTTCAATCATCGGACGATCTCGTTCACCACAACATATCAATGCATTTGGCATCAGCTCTTTGACTGCGCCATTGCCACCAGTATGGTCGTAATCTGAGTGTGTATTAATGGCATAGCGAACTTTGCTCAGTGAAAGATTATGTTCTTTAAAGTATGGAACTAAGGTTTCACGTATCGAGCCATCAAAACCGGTATCGACAAGCAAAATATCAACTTTGCCAACGATGGCATATAGGGCCACATAACGAGGCCCAATTGGACATTCAATGCGATGTAAACCTGGGAGTATCTCCATTTTTAGCCCTTCCCTATCTTCCTTTGAAATTTGGTTTTCTTTTTTCGGTAAAGGCCGCACGGCCTTCATCGCTATCTTCGGTTGTGAAGCAATATGCAAAAGTGTCATTCTCGTACTGCAACCCAACATCTACGGCAGTTGACATTGCGACTCGCACCAGATGTTTTGCCAGTTCTGAAGCGATAGGAGCATTTCCTGCGATTCGAGCTGCGAGATCGGCTACCTTTGCATCAATATCAGCATCATCGAAAATTCTGTCGACTAGGCCCCAATCACGCGCCTCCTCTGCGCTCACCATGTCCCCTGTGAGTAACATTTCAAGTGCTCTGCCAGGTGACATCACACGTGGAAGAAGCTGCGTGTTGCCTGCTCCTCCATGCCATCCAAGTTTTATCTCCCCAGCAGCAAATCTGGAATCGGGAGTTGCATAACGAATATCAGACATCAGCGCCATTTCGAGTCCACCGCCGATGCAATAGCCTCTAATTTTCGCAATTACTGGTTTACGAATCTTCCAGAGTTCGCGAGCGTAATCAATCCGGTTTCGTAACTGCCAATTAGACCCATAGTCATCGAGAACTTTTACATCGCTACCGGCCGAGAACGCTCTACTTCCAGTTCCGGTCAGGATGACCACACGAATAGATTCCTCATTATTAATGTAGGTGACTAATTGGATGATGGCCTTACCCATTGCAGGCGTCATTGTATTGAGCTTCTCTGGGCGATTTAAAGTAATAGTGGCAACTGCTCCATCTTGCACAAAGAGCAATTCATCTGGCAACCCTGGCAAAGTTCTCATTATCGTGGAGATTTCTTACGAGCATCTGTCGATGCTTGTATCGCTTGGCTGAGAAGTACTTTCATGGCGGCTTCGGCTAGATCAGCATCTTCCTCAACAATTGCGTCCAGAACTGCTTGATGTTGAATCAGAAAGTCTCCATCATCGACAACGTGGCGAACCATGTCATCTCTAATCTTCAAAAGTGGAATGAATAGTTTTCCAATACGTTTCATCAACTCATTCTGCGTAGCATCCAAAAGAGCTTGATGAAATGCAGCATCTGCTTCACCGATTGCTTCAGATTGTGGCCCCTCTTGATAAAAGGCATCCGTCATTTTCTTCAATGAATTGGTGAGGACAGAGATATCTTTACTTCCGCGTCGTTTCGCAGCAATTCGAGCTACCCATGGTTCATAGCTCGCTCGAACTTCTTCTAAATCACGAACCAATTCTCGGCCAAGCCCAGATGCCTGAAGCCAAGAGATAACGTCGGGATCCAATAAATTCCACTCATGTCGCTCCAGCACAATCGTTCCGGTCTTAGTGCGAGCACGAGTTAAACCCTTGTCGTGAAGCACTTTGAGAGCTTCCCGGACTACGGTGCGACTAACTCCAAATTGAGCTTCCAACACATCAGATGTAATCACTGAGCCCGGCGCAACCTGTCCTGAGACTATTTGGTTGCCCAGTGAGATGACAATCTGGGTTGGCAGGTTGCGCGCCATCTTAGTTTTCATAGGAGTGAATCAGTTTCGCAGATAGCAAGTGCGACAGGTCCTTGTCCCCAAGGAACTGAGAATCCACGTGGCGTAAATTCATAATGTGACTTTCGGGTTGATGCCATGACTGCGGCAGTCACATTTTGAAGTTCACCGGCAGAATCTGTATCTGCAATCACTCCGGCAAGTGCTTTGATCATGGCTGGTTTCACAATCGCCTCATCAACTATTCCAAGCTTGATTGCGCGAGCAAAACCAGTTGCCATAAAGCCTGCAGTGGAACCTTCTTCACCTGATCGTTCGCTATCAACAACACACCACCAGCGACCATCTTCGCGCTGAAGTTTAATCATGGAATAAATCAGTTTCGTTGAAGCATCTTCAATTTTTTTGCGTCCCGGATGATTGAGTGAAATGTTCTTCAGCACATCCATCATTCCGAGAAGAGCCCATCCTTGGCCACGACCCCAACCTGGCGCCCAAGTTCCTTCGACGCCATTCATAAAGAAGTGATCAAAGATTCCATTTTCTTTTTGTAGCGCATCAATATATGCGTGGGCCTGTTCGACTCCAACGGTAACCAAATCTTCTCTACCTGTTTCTTTACCAAGTGCGGTGAAAAATGGTGGATCAAAGTGAAGACAGTCGATGCATGTTCCCCCTGGTGGGTTTGCCAGCCACTTTGCTTCATTTGTTGGAAGCTCTTCCCCGCCATATGGTGGAATCAAACAGAGTGATTCCCAGGTGTCATAAATTCCACGGTCTTTTGTGCGGCTCATTAGATATGCAGCTAATAGATTGAGTGAATCGATAATCGCTTTATCTTTTGTCTCATGAGCGATTTCCACCATTGCAACACCGGGTGCTGTGCAATCAAGGCGTCGAAATGGTTCTGGTCGGCTTGCCCAGGCGCGAATCCAGCCATTTGCAAATGAAAAATAAGTGGGATCCTTGAGTAGTCGGCCTGCTTCCAGAATTCCCTCAAATCCTGTGGAATCGCCAAAATTCCAACTCTTGTACGGCATTGCAAGCAGAGACTTGCCTACCTTTTCTAGAAGTAGAAGTCTTTCTTCTCGCGATGGGAGTGCGGGTGCCTGAGTCATCTATTTACCGTCCCTTAAATTCTGGTTTACGTTTTTCTGCAAAAGCTCTTTGGCCTTCAGCTGCATCTTCAGTTGTCATGCAGTATGCAAAAGAATCATTTTCGTAGAGCAGTCCGGTTTCTAGCGGAATGCTTTGTGAGATTCGCACCATGTGCTTGGTCATTTGCGCCGCAATGGGAGCTTTCTCAGCGATAGATTCCGCAATAACAATGGCGCGATTAAGCACTTCTTCTCTGGGTACTAACTCTTGGATCAAACCCATGCGAAGTGCATCAGCTGCCAAGACGGGTTCTCCGTGCAATAGAAAGAGCGAGGCATTTCCAGGACCCACTCTGTGTGAGAGCAATTGAGTCTGGCCGGAACCACCATGCCAACCCCATCTAATCTCACCTGCTAAAAACTTTGCATCAGGAGAAGCCACGCAAATATCTGAAGCACATGCCATTTCAAGTCCGCCACCAATTACCCAGCCGTGAAGAGATGCAACGACAGGTTTCTTGATAAGCCAGATTGCACGGGCATAATCAAGATTACGATCAAAGCGATTGCGATATTCCCAATTACTTCCATATTCACCTAAATCAGTGAGGTCACTGCCAGCACAAAAACCTTTCTCGCCTTTGCCATAAAGAAGAACAGAGCGAATTTCTAAGTTGTTATTGATCTCATAGATGTAGCTATTCATCTGCTCATCCATAGTCACGGTCATCGCATTTATCTTCTCGGGGCGATTAAGAATGAGATGGGCAACTTTTCCATGAACTTCAAAATCGACCTGTCCTGTAAGTGGTGTAGCCATTTCTTACTCCTTCACTGTTCCGACGGCGCCAGACTTAATGAGCTCTTCAACCTTCGTGGCCGGCATTCCAAGAAGATCAATCAAAATTTCCTTCGTATGTTCACCTAAAGCAGGTGCCCCGCGGCGAATAGTTGGTGGAGTATCAGAAAGACGCACCGGAGGGCGTACAGTTTTTGCACTTCCACCCCGCAGCTGCGGTTGTTCCCAGATGTACTTTGTTTCAATAATATGTGGATCTTTCACAAGAGCTTCGTAGTCATAGACCGGCCCACACCATGCTCCGACTCGATCACAGATTTCAATCCACTCAGCAGTGGTCTTCTCTTGGAAACTATGTCGAATTAGCTTATAAATCTCATCACGATGTTTATGTCCGTCGTTGTAGTGCGTCAAGGTTCGCAGGAAATCATTATCCAGAACTTCGCCCAGAATTGAGAGCGGCACCATGGCCAAAGTTAGCCAAGCATCTTTTGTTTTATACACGCCATATGGTGCTGGAATTGAGGCATGCGCACTTCGTTCTTCCATACGAGTTGGCATACGATCTGTATTTAAGAAAGTCACAATCTCTTGAAGCTGACAATCCATCACGACTGACAACATATCGATTTCAACGTGTTGACCAGTGCCTGTCTGATGGCGTGATTCAATTGCGGCAAGAATTCCAATAACTGCTTGATATCCAGTCATCACATCGGCGCCCCAGAGCGCACTCGGAGTTGGGTCATCACCTATTGCTCCAACGCTAAACATCGAACCGCTATAACCCTGCACAATGAGGTCTTGCCCTGGGCGATCGCGATAAGGTCCAGTGGATCCGTAACCCGAAATAGAACAGTAAACAATTTTGGGGTTTATCTTCTTAAGGTCCGCGTAACCAATTCCCAGGCGGTCTGCAGTTCCAAATCTAAAGTTTTGCAAGAAGACATCAGATTTCTTCACTAGCTCATAGAGAACTTCTTTTCCTTCAGCACTCTTAAGATCGATTGAAAGCGATCTCTTATTGCGATTGACTGCAAGAAATGTGGTCATCTCGCCATTACTCTGTCGATCTTCGAATCCGCGAGTTCTATTAAATTCACCATTAACGGGCGGCTCAATTTTTATTACATCAGCGCCAAGATCACCAAGTCGAGTTCCGGCAATGGGTCCTGCCAACATCTGTGTTGCATCGATTACGCGCAGGTTATCTAGGGCGCCTTTAGCTGAATTCATGGATAGATACTTTCTTATGAAGAATTCAATGTCAACGAAATTTCGCTGCCATCTACCGGGTTATTACCTTGCTGAACTGGGGTTTTATCCCATTTATGCAAATCGGCAGCTCAGGCCGCCGTCAACGATCCAATCTGCCCCGTTCACAAATGAGGCATCATCGGAGAGAAGGAAGGTAACAACCTTTGCGATCTCTGATGTCTGTGCCATGCGAGCCATTGGTTGCACCGCCATTGATTCGGCCTTCTTTTCAGGCAGCATTTCAAACCACGACAGCAGTAACGGGGTGAGGGTGTATCCAGGTGAGACCGCGTTGGTGCGGATCTGGTGGATGCCTTCATCAAGTGCCAAGTTGCGGGTCAAACCAATGACGCCTGACTTTGCAGCTGCATATGGGAAATACTTTGGGTAGGTCATGCGCGCATGGATTGATGCAATATTAACAATCGCACCCTTCTTAGCTGCTCGCATTGAAGGTAATACTAATTTTGCAGTATGCCAGACGCTCTTTAAATCTACATCAAAGAATTTGTTCCACTCTTCATCGGTCATTTCAACTGCATCTGCATTTGAATTCACACCTGCGTTATTGACTAAGCCTGTGATGGGACCGAGCTCTTTTACAATCGCATCGTGGGCCGTCTTAAGTGAATCAAACTTGCCCACGTCTGCTTGATGAAACATTACTTTAAATCCTTGCGCCGTCAATTCAGCTGCATAAGCTTCACCAGCTGGGACTACGATGTCACAGAACGAAACTCGAGCTCCTTGTTGAACAGCATCTAAAACAATTGCTGCACCAATTCCAGATGCTCCACCTGTGACAAAAACATGTTCATTTTGAAGTTTCATTTTTTCACCAATCTGCTACTGAGCCGTCGTTGTGGAACCATTGAACCGGAGTACCCGATACAAATGGGTGTTTCGCTGCTTCTTTTTCATCCATCTCAACGCCGATACCTGGCGCAGTCGGTGGATAAATATGTCCATCTTTGATTTCTGGGACGCCAGAAAATACTTCTGAACGCCAAGAAACATCCGAGCGCATCACTTCTTGAATGAGGAAGTTCGGTGTAGTGAGACCAAGATGTACGTTGACCATAGTTGCAATAGGGCCAAGTGGGTTATGTGGGGCCATCGTGACTCCATATGTGTCACAGAGCGCTGAAATCTTTCGTAGCTCTGTAATGCCACCTGCATGACACACATCCGGTTGAGCGACATCAATAAGACCATCTTCGAGGAGCGGCAGGAAATCCTCACGGTGAAGCAGGCGCTCACCCGTGGCAAGCGGAACAGTAATCTTTGCTCGAGCCCGCTTCAGCGCTTCATGTTGATCGGGTGGAACAATTTCTTCGAGAAAGAGTGGCTTATAAGGAGCTAAAACCTCAGCGAATTGAATCGCCATCGCAGCAGTTGTTCGCCCGTGGAAATCAATCATGATGTCTACATCTGGTCCAGCAGCACGTCTGGCTGATTCCATCAACTCTCCTGCATGGCGAAGTTTTTGTGCATCTCCAAGCGGTGCCGATTGCGGAACCGCAAGAATTTTCACTGCGGTAAATCCATCTTTGATGCTCTGCTTCATCTTATCTTCAAAGGAAGAGACACTGTCAGAGTTATAAACGGCATCAGAATTCCCACCACCAAGGTGGTCATACATGCGCACTCGATCTCGGGCTAAGCCACCAAGAATGCGCCACAGTGGAACATTGAGATCTTTTGCCGAAATATCCCATAGCGCTTGATCAATTCCGCTTATTGCAGACATTGTCACAGCTCCACCTTTAAAGAATGGGTGCCGGTAAAGAATTTGCCAATTGCGCTCGATTTCACGTGGGTCGCGGCCTACAAGTAGCGGCGCTAAATCTTCTACCGCACCAACGACCGCTTGTGTTTGAAACTCCAGAGTAGCTTCACCAATTCCAATAAGTCCTGCGACATCTGTATATACCCGGACAACAACCCAATTGCGCATCTTGGCATTGACAACAGTTGTTGTTATTTTAGTGATCTTCATTTTCCACCCGATTTCACTCTCTTAATTTCTGCGATGAAAGCTGCAACTCTTGTAGGAATTTCTGGAATTCCGCCACCTAGTAAAGGTCCCCCGACTCCGAAGCCTAAAACACCTGCAGCAAACCAATCCTTAATGTTTTCTACACTTACTCCACCGGTAGCCAACCATTTGGCTTCTGGGAATGGATCTCGAACCGCCTTCAAATATGCGGGGCCAAAGTGTGAGGCTGGAAAGAGTTTCAAAACTTTCGCACCAGCCTGCAGCGCACGAGCCACATCGGTAGGCGTGGCAACACCTGGAACTGATAGAAGGTTGAGATCAAGGGTCTTCTTAATGACTGCAGCATCTGTATGTGGTGAGAGAACAAATGTAGCTCCCGCCTTCTTTGCGCTAATGACATGTGCAGGGCTCATAGCTGTTCCAACTCCAACTGTGATTCCCTTGATGGCTGAGAATTCTTCAATCAGATCAAAGACATCGGGTGTTGTTGTCGTAAATTCAAAAGAGGTAATGCCTGCACTATGTAAGGCATGCGCCGCGCTCCTGCCTTCAGCCGATGTCTTAGTACGAATAATGGCAACTATCGAACTCTTCTCAAATTCCTCTAGTGCGCTCATGAACTCTTTACCAATCTCTGAGAGATGACACCTGATGTGCCAAATGGAAGACCTGTCCAGTCCCCCAAGTGTGATGCAACGAGAGCGCCACATGTACTTCCTTGTAAAATTGATTCTCGCATTGAAAGTCCACCTAAAATTCCAGAAATCGTACCTCCCACAAAAGCATCCCCAGAACCAACAGGATCCACAGTTTCTACAACTTCTGGGGATATGTCGAACCTTTCGCCATTGTGCAGCACGCGCATTTTCTGATCACCCGCAGTCATGATTGCTGTTTTTGCACCCGCAGCACCAGCTAGTCGAAGATTTTCTTCCGGGTCGCTACTTCCCCAGACAACGGCGTATTCGTCCACGCCACCGATAACGATTTCAACATCATGAATGAGTGAATGAAGTGCCTGAGCAGCTTGCGATTCACTCCATAGTTTGCGGCGCAGATTGATATCAAAGCTAATTGGAATGTTGTGCTTGCGGGCTACATCCATCGCCTTTGCAACTGCGCCAGCAGAACTTTCCGAGATTGCAACAGATATTCCAGTCATATGCACCCATCGAGCAGAGGCAATCTCTTCCTCTTTGATATCTGCTACCGAGATTGTTGAGCCGGCAGATGATTTACGAAGGTAGGTCACATCTATCGGATTCTCTTTGCCACGATTACGCACCAATGCAGGGGTATAAGAATCAACGGTTTTAATTCCATCAAGACTCAGTCCCTCATTTTTCAGTTTTGCAAGAATATTCTTTCCCAGCTGATCGGCTCCGAGCCGCGAAATCAAAGTTGCACGCAGCCCAAGGCGCGTCACCGCAACTGCAACATTTACTTCGGCGCCGGCAACAGATAACTCGAATTTTTCAGCTGTTGCCACATCATCAGTATCAGTTGCAAGAAAGAGCCCCATGATTTCACCTAGGGTATAGAGATCAGACATTTGTCTGCACCTCTTCAACGAGTGCGAGCATTTCTTCAATCTCTCTTAACGTATCTACATCAAGTGATACGGTCGGATTCCGACAGTAGTTCGTCTCAATAATTCCGCGCTTAAAAAGAACATCTTTCTCGGCAGCGATAAGTAAGTCGAGATTTGATATCCATCGAGCGATATGCGGGATAAACCTATCTAGCCGTGAATCAAACTCCTTGTGATCACCTGCGAGCAATGCTCGCTCTGCCCAGAGATACAGATCAGTGAGACCACACCCCGGCTGAAGTCCGTCAGCACCTGCGGCAACTCCCTCTTTCCAAAAGATTCCACCCCAGCCAATAAGAGTTCTGACTCGACCGTTAGTTAAGGAATTAACAGTCTTGATTGATTCTGTAGGTGGATTCGCTTCACATTTAATAATTTGCAGATTCTCATATTTATTTGCAAGATTGACAAGCCCTGAAACATCAGCCATTCCACCGGCTTGCGGAAGGTGTTGAATTACCACTGGAATTTTGACCGACTTCAAAATAGATTCAAGATGAAAATCTATTTGCGCAGCAGTTGGCGCAAAGAATGTCGGTGGCAAAATATTGATGTAATCGACACCCATTGCTTCATAGTCTTTTGCTCGAATTACTGCCAGCTCTGATGAGTGATCTGCCACCGTGGTAATGATCTTCAGATCTGAGCCAGCACGTTCGGTCAGCAGGATATCCAAGAGTTGATAACGCTCTGGGTCGGAGAGTTTTATATTCTCACTTGCCACCCCGAAGAACAGAGTGGACTTCGTTCCGATTTCGATAATCCAACGGCAGAGCGCGCGAAAGCTTTCGTAATCGACTTCACCTTTTGTTGTGAAAGGAACAGATAAAACCGGGCAAACGCCTTTGATGCTCACCCGGTCTTATCCTAATTACTAGCGCTTGATTTTCTTAGAAATAACTGCCTGCATAATCACGGATAAAATGATTACTAGCCCAAAGAATACTTGGGTGTAAAAGGCGTTGATTCCAGAGGCAACAATTCCGGCATTGATAGCTCCGATAATGAATGAGCCAACAAATGTGCCAGTGACGGTTCCGATACCACCGAATACAGAGGTGCCACCCAAGAACACTGATGCAATTGAGTTCATCAGAAGTCCCTCGCCTAGCGTTGGCCAGAAGTATGAAACCTCAAAGGATGCTACTAGGCCGGCAAAGGCCGCGAAGAATCCCATGATTGCAAAGGTACGTCTCTTCACTTGGTTGACATTCACACCCATCAATTGGGCAGATGTTTTATTGTCGCCAGTTAAGAAAACATGCGCACCAAATTGAGTTCTATTGAGTACAAACCACAAAATGATTGTGGCTAGGACTGCCCACCAAAATTGATTTGCGATACCGAAAAAGGATCTACCTACAAGAAGGTTAGAGACGCCGGCTAGCTCCTTATCTGTAAGGCCAACTCCGGAGCCGTTCATCCAAGCAAGTTCGATTCCGCGGAATAGAAAACCAGTACCTATAGTGATTACAAGTGATGGAATAGCAAAGTAAGTTACTAGCCAGCCATTGAAATATCCAGAGAGAGTTCCGGCAATCAGTGCCCCTGCAAAGCCCAGCCAGATATTTCCCGTCCCAGAATAAATCTTTGCAAATGTTGCTGTGGATAGCGCCATCACGGCAGGGAATGAAAGATCGATCTCACCGGTAATAACAATAAGTGTGAGTGGAATTGCCATCAGGGCAAACAGTGGGGTACTCGAAGCAAAGGCTAAATAAATATCCTTAGAGGTAAATGCTTCGGAGGCTGTGACCACAAAAACGAGCCACATCGCAATTCCAACTCCCCAGATACCAAATTGCATGCCGAATCTGCGCCAAAATGATGGTGGACGTGCTGCGTTGTTCTTTACCTTTGAATCAGTTTTTTCGCTCATAATCTCATTACTCCTTTATAGACCCGGTGCGAGCAACTCGATACATGCTCTCGATTAATTCATCCATTGTAATTTCACTCTTTTTATAGTTGCCGGCCACTTTGCCGCGATCGAGCACAATCATCCGGTCAACAGCCGGGTAGATATGGAAAATGTTGTGGTCAATAAAGATTGCCGAACGACCAGATTTCTTGATGTTTTGAACAAAATCTAGCGTCTTCTTAGTTTCTGATAGAGACAAGCCTACTGTTGGCTCATCCAAAATCACGAGCTCGGCATCAAAATAAAGGGCTCTTGTGATTGCCACTCCTTGTTTTTCACCGCCGGACATAGTTAAGACTGCATTATCAGGATGCACTGCCGTTGATGTGAAACCCATGTGTTCGCTCATGAGGCGGGTTGCTTCGCTTCTCATTTTCTTAACGTCTAATCGACCAAATTTAGTTTTAATCTCTCTGCCCATGAACATATTGCGCCAGATTGGTTGCAGTTCACAGAGTGCTCGCTCCTGATAGATAGTTTCAATTCCAAGGTCGCGGGCTTTAGCCACGCTCCAGTCGGTTATCTTCTCGCCCTTAAACCAAATCTCGCCGCCTTCATCTGGCTTGTGGAAACCCATAATTGTCTTAACTAGGGTTGATTTGCCAGCGCCATTATCGCCAAGTAGGCCAACAATCTCGCCAGGATAAATTTCTAGATCAACTCCAGATAGAGAGCGAACCTCGCCAAATGTTTTTGAAACATTTTTCAATTGAATTACTGGTGCACTACCGGACATATGTCTGAACCCCTTCGAAAAGGTGTGTCGGTTGGGAATTACCTTCCCAACCGACACACACTAATTTATCAGCTATTTATTAGCGGATTTCTACCTTTGCAAGTGGTGCTACGACTGCAACGTTTGACTTATCAACGAATCCACCAGCTGTATTCACATCAAGACCTGAGAAACCAAACTTCTTGGTTAGACAGATTTGAAGGATTGGTAGGTATCCCTGTAAGAACGGTTGCTGATCGATTACGAGTTGTAGGTAGCCACTCTCGATAGCAGTTGTTGTTGCAGGAGATACGTCGAATCCACCGAAGTAGACAGATCCTGCCTTCAAGTTTGCTGCCTTCATATATGTTGCTGCAGTAGCAGTTAAGCCACCGTGATCAGTAACAACAGCCTTCACATTAGGGTTCTTTGCCATGATTCCAGCAAATGTTGGACCGCCTGATGCAGGTGTTGTGTTGGTAGCTTGATCGATTTCCTGATAGATAACTTTAACCTTCAGTTTTTCGAAGCCATCAATTACACCAACTGTACGCTGACCGCGATCTCCGCCTTGACCCTTAAGGCCCCAAACGAATGCTGAGTCGCCAGCAGAAAGTTTTCCACGCTTAACCATCTCTGATGCTAGATCTACTCCAGCTTTGTAGTTAACCGCACCGACATAGCCAAATCCCTGTGTTGAATACTGGGCTTGTAGATCTACGAGTGATGTGTTCAATGTTGTGACGATGATGCCTTTCTTGAAAGACTCCTCGACGAGTGGTTTAGCAGCTTCTGGTCCCATGAAGCCGTACATTGCAATGCCGTTTGGCTTTGTTGCAATCGCTTCTTTCCACTGGGTTACCATTTTTGCAGGATCCCAATCTGAGAAGTAGTACTTCACTGTTGGGCCTAGATCTCTTTGAGCTTGGCGATAACCGTTATAAACGTTATTTGCAAAGACACCACCTTGTGGACCACCAGGGAATGCGGCGATCTTTACACCTTTGCACCACTGGCCTGTTGCTGCTGCATTTGCAGATGTTGCACTGTTAAATGCGACAAGTGAAGAAGCTGCAAAGACAAGTGCAACAAAGCCAACTTTAGCTTTCTTGATTGACATTTATTCCTCCTAGAGTTTGAATCGTGAATCGACCCACCCCTTTTATACTTCATACTTAATGGAGAAACAAGGGGTTTGCATCACGGCTGAGTAACGATTAGATAACTCCGCATAACGCATCTTTAGGGCACTTCTGAGCGCACATTAATTGAGACTTATCGCTAAGAAAAAAAGAATGAATACCGCACCCCACTAGACAAACTCTTAGACCCTCCTGTAGGGCTTGCCTAGTACTCCTTACGGCTAATACGTTGCCCGCCCGCCTGAGATATCAAAGGTGAATCCTGTGGTGAAGGAACATGCCGGTGATGCCATAAAGGCAATCATCTCAGCGACTTCTTCTGACTCTCCGATTCGGCCCATCGGGATTCGAGAGATCATGTATTTCATCGTATCTTCAGTTGTATTTTCATTTATCGCGGTTCGAATTACCGCAGGGGCCAATGAGTTAATCACTACGCCAGATGCGGCAGCTTCCTTTGCTACACCTTTTACATAGCCAATTAATCCAGCCTTCGCAGTGTTATACGGCGACATTCCAGGGTTGCCTTCTTTGCCTGCAATAGAAACAACTTGCACAATGCGACCATACTTGCGCTCTTTCATCAGTGGCATCACTGCTTGCGTAATCCAAATCGCACCAAAGAGATCGATTGTTAGTGGCTTGAGGAATTGTTCCCAGGTTATATCTTCTGTCTGCATTCCAGTTGGTCCCGTAATTCCACCGGCATTCACCACTGAATCAATTCGGCCGTGCTCTTTCTCAATAGCTTTAATCCTTTGACGTACATTTTCCTCAGAACCCAAATCAAAGAGGTGGTAGGCGGCGCTGGCGCCACTACTTTTTATCTCATCCACAACAGATTTCAAGCCAGTTTCGTTGACATCGAGTGCAATGACATGAGCACCACGGCGAGCAAGCAGAATCGCCGATGCTCGCCCGATGCCACTGGCGGCGCCAGTAACTACTGAGATCTGCCCAGCGAGTGATATGAGGTCTTCGGTCATGATGAGCCCTTCGGTTGGCGTAAAAAGTTTCATTCACCTATTGAGTATTCACGGCAATTTACACTAACTTGAATACAGTAGAAACCTTTTTTAGTGCTTTTTTTAAGGGGCTGGCAGATGTCGACTAAAATCTCAGTGGAAGTCTTTGACGAGCGAAAATGCCTTCTCGGTGAAGGCCCTACATCTTCAGGACCAGGAAACAACCACGTGATGTGGGTCAATATTCTTGAGAACCAAGTCATGTGGCGCAACCTTGAAACTGGGATTGCAGGCGGCTACGACACCTCAGAGCATGTCTCCTTCGCTATTCCTCGCACACATGGTGGTGAAGTTTTAGGAACTGTCAGTGGGCCGGTATTGCGAGATCCTGACGGAAAAATTCACCAGCTACCAACACGATCAACTGTCGTAGGCGATGTAGATACAACTCCTACTCGCTGGAATGATGCAAAAGTTTCTCGCAACGGTGACCTGTGGCTTGGCACAATGGCTTATGACGTGGAGCCTCATGCAGGTGCGCTATATCGATACACGCCTAATAGTTCTTTTCTAGAGCGCATTGTTAGTGATATAACAATCAGCAATGGAATGGATTGGTCATTTAAAAATGACGCATTCTTCTACATCGATACCATGGCGCTGAGTATCGATCGATTTGATGTGGCTGCCGATGGTCGAACAATTTCCAACCGAAGAGCGATGTGGAAAGTCCCCGAAGGAGACCCGGCTCTTCCTGATGGCATGGCGATAGATGAGCAAGACGGCCTTTGGGTTGCATTCTGGGGTGGCTCTGTTGTGCGACGCTTCGATAAAGATTTCAGAATTACCGCTGAAATTGATATTCCTGCTCCTTTTGTCACGAGCTGTGTATTTGCCGGTCCTGATTTAGATACTTTGATAATCACAACCGCACATAATGGCCAAGCAGATGCCGTGCCACAGTCCGGTATGACCTTTATCTGCAAGCCCGGTGTCAAAGGGGTTGCGACCAACCTCTTCCCTATGTAAGTCCAGGGGTGGTTACACTTACGCTTAACTTTTATTCACTGCGGAAATAGATTTTCGCCTCCACAGATTGGGCTACACCTATGGCTAACTGGCCTTCAACTCGAGATCCAAAAGGACCGATGAAGAAGTCAATTTCACTTCTTAAGAACCAAGGTGTGCAGAGCCAAGATGCAGATGCAATTCCCGAATCTGCAAAGCGATTTAAAGATGGCAGTCGTTGGAAAATTGAGATTCCATCTGTCGAAGGTCCAGCAGCTTTCAAGGTTGTTCTTGAAGAAGCAAAGAAACGTAAACTAAAGATTGATCGCATCTCCCAAGGTTCCGGCATCATGATGCAGACTGATGATGAAATCGCGGAGATGGTGGCGATAGGCAAGAAAGAAAAGATTGAGGTCTGTCTCTTTGTTGGCCCGCGCGCTGCATGGGATATCGGAAAGCAACCTGTCTCATCCGCTGGCGGAGTAGCCGCGCCTACTCTTCGTGGTGCTGATCAACTTCGTTATGCAGTTGAAGATGTGCTCCATGGTGCAAGCCTTGGACTTCGCTCCGTTCTTGTTGGAGATCTAGGACTACTTGCCGTTCTTGGTGAAGCGAAGAAGAAAGGCGACTTGCCTAAAGATTTCATTTTAAAGACCTCAGTTGCCCTTCCCTGCACTAATCCAGCTACGGCAAAGATTTTGGAAGAGCTAGGTGCATCAACTCTTAATCTTGCAACAGATCTATCGCTGCAACAGATTGCTGCAATTCGTGCCCAGGTAGATGTTCCACTCGATGTTTACGTTGAGGGTCCCGATGATTTCGGTGGGGCTGTTCGTCACTATGAAGTTCCAGACTTAGTACGAGTTGCCGCCCCTGTGTATCTGAAATTTACGGTGCGCAACTCTCCTGGTCTCTATCCATCCGGCGGCCATATCCAAGGTCTCGTTGAATCAACAGCGCGCGAACGTGTGCGTAGAGCATCAATTGGTCACTCCATGCTTACGCGCTATGACTACAAGGGTTAATTTGTGGCAACAAATAACGTTCTAATCTTTGGTGCAACGGGTGCCCTAGGAGGCGCTATCCATGCTCGATTTGTGAAAGCCGATTGGAACGTTTACTGCGCGGTGCGTTCACCATCAACACTTGCCCACTCTTTTCTCTTGCCAATAACCAAGGACCATCTTCCGGCTGAGATTGCAGATGTTGAATTCGATGCCGTTATTTTTGCGCAAGGAACGAACACAAATGACAGTGTGATAAGCGGTCAGACTCAAGAGCTGCTACGTGTATTCGAAGGTAACGTGGTCGCAATCACCGAGGCAACTGCTGGATTGATGCACCACGATAAAATCAAACAAGGTGCGCGAATAGTTATCTTAAGTTCACTGTGGGAGCTATCTACTCGCCAAGATAAAATGTCTTACACCGTCTCTAAAGCCGCGGTAGGCGGACTAGTAAGGTCAATGGCGGTAGATCTTGGTCGTGCAAAAGGAATTCTTGTTAACGGAATCCTCCCCGGAATCGTAAAAACACCAATGGCGGAGAAATTGCTTACAGCTGCACAGATAGCGAATGTGGAAAATGCAACCCCAGGTGGAAGATTGGTTACTCCGGAAGATGTAGGAAATAGCGCTTACTTATTAGCCAGCGAATCAAATACAGCGATTTCAGGACAAAGCATCTTCGTAGATAATGCATTCTCGGTTTCGAGAGTTATTTAAGTAATGAGTGTTGAACTTCTCACTGAAGATACGGTAGTTGCATATCTTCAAGCTAGAGGGGTCATTTCTGACACTGAAAAAGCGACAGTTGAAATCCTGACTGGTGGAGTTTCCAATGTAGTTCTTGCTGTTCAGACTCCATCGAAAGACTTGGTATTAAAGCAGGCACTTGCAGAATTGAAGGTGGCAACAAAATGGGAGGCAGATCAACGCCGGGCCATCGTTGAAGCCCATGCGATAGAGACTTTCCATGCACTCTCCCCTCAACAAGTCCCGGCACTTGTTGATTACGATCCTGACTTATTTACCCTCGTACTCGAGCGAGTTCCACATTCTGCAACGGTCTGGAAGTCAGATTTACTTGAAGGAACTATCTATCCAGAGATTGGGGCAAAACTTGGCCACACGCTAGCCACGTGGCATAACTTTGGGCGTAGCTCCGAAGAATCAAGAAAGAAATTCTCGGAAGATTTACTCTTTGAACAACTTCGCATTACTCCCTTTTATGGCACCGTTGCTGGTAAGAATCCGCCGTTATCTCCAAGAATTATGAGCTTGGTCAAGGAGTTAAAGAGTGAAAAAACGACGCTAGTTCATGGCGACTTTTCACCGAAGAACATAATGATCAGTGAAGCACAAGATGTATACATTCTAGATTTTGAAGTGACGCATACTGGTAATCCAGTATTTGACTTAGCGTTTCTCACTGCCCACTTACTCTGTAAATTTCATCGAGCGCAAGATTCTCATAACCGAGGACTCCTTCGTCAAACAGCGCAGGATTTCCTTAAGGCATACGATGCTGAGAGCGAGATTACACATGCACCCTCTCTTGCTTGGCACACCGCGCTCATCGCACTTGCCCGAGTTGAGGGAACTTCACTAGTAAATTACTTAGATGAATCAGCTCAAATCGGGCTGACCAAGCTATGCAAGGGTGCGCTCTCTGAGACAGCTCCCATGAATTTATTAGAACTATTTAACGGGGAATCTCAATGAAGATCACAAGAGTTCAGGCATTCCAAGTCCTTGACTCCCGGGGTCGCCCAACAGTTGCTGCAGCGATCTCCCTTGCTGACGCATCTGTTCATACCGCTCGAGTTCCATCAGGTGCCTCGACAGGTGCTCACGAAGCACTTGAATTACGAGATGCCGGCACTGCTCTTGCCGAGAAGTTCTATGGTGGCAAATCAGTATTTGCCGCAGTTGCAAATATAAATACAAAAATTGCACCAGCACTTGTAGGTAAAGAAGTTGCCCTCCACACAATTGACAATCAAATAAGGGAAATTGATCCGAGTACCAGCCGTAAGGGGTTAGGAGCAAACGCCACGCTTGCAGTCTCACTTGCTGGCGCAAAAGCGGAGGCACATAGTAAGAACCAATCACTGGCTCGTTTTTTCACCCCCACCGGCAATCTCTTACTTCCGATGCCGATGGTCAATATCCTCTCAGGTGGTGCTCATGCCAACCGCACATTGGATATTCAAGATGTACTTGTACTTCCACATGGTGCTAAATCTTTCTCAGAAGCCCTTTCCTGGATTGTTGCAATACGAGAGCTTGCTGCGGTTCGAGGCAAGGAGAGAGGCCTAGTTACTCACCTAGTTGCAGATGAAGGTGGTCTCGGAATTCCATTTGATTCGATAGAGGAAGCTTGCTCTTTTGTGGTCTCATGTATTGAGGGGTTTGGCCTAAAGCCAGGTGTCGATGTCTCCCTTGCGCTAGATATTGCATCCACACAATTCTTTGAAAATGGCCAGTATCAACTTCATAATGCAAAGCAGAGTTACACATCAGCAGAATTTGTAGATTTCATCACCAATCTTGTGAAGAACCAACCCATCATCTCGATTGAAGATCCTTTCGCTGAAGATGACTGGGATTCATGGAAAAATTTTGCATCAGTTGCACCGCCACATTTGCAATTACTTGGTGATGATTTGTTTACAACGAGCCAGTCGCGACTTGAGCGTGGGATTGCGGAGAAGAGTGCAAACGCAATTCTCATCAAACCAAACCAAAATGGGCTGGTCTCTGACACCCTTCGCGTCCTCGAAAGCGCCCATGGGGCGGGCTTTAAGACTGTTGTCTCCGCTCGCTCTGGTGAAACGGAAGATAGTTGGCTGGCAGATTTAGCAACAGGTTGGAAGGCGCAGCAAATTAAAGTGGGCTCAACCCATGGCTCAGAACGCACTGCAAAATGGAACCGCTTACTTGAGTTAGAAGCTACGGAAGAGACGAGCTTCGCTCAACCATTCTAGGTAATGCGATTTAGTTAGTGTGAGTGACGCGGAATTCCCGATCCACTTCCACCTACCAGGAAGTCAAAGTCTGCACCTAAATGTGCCTGCTGAACATGTTGCACATAAAGCCGTGACCAACCACGATCGGGAAGCGGATTTGGATTACTCCACTTGGCTCGGCGCTCGGCCAGCACTTCCTCGCTCACATGTAGCGTAAGTGATCGATTCGCAACATCGAGTTCAATCTCATCGCCGTTTTCAACCAGCGCAAGTGGGCCACCTGCGGCACCTTCTGGTGAAACATGAAGTACAACTGTTCCATAGGCAGTTCCGCTCATGCGAGCATCAGAGACGCGCACCATGTCGGTAATACCCATCTCAAGAATCTTCTTAGGAAGGGGCATGTTTCCAACTTCCGGAAAACCTGGATAACCCATTGGGCCAGCGTTGCGAAGAACGAGAACAGTATCTGGAGTGACATCTAGATCTGGATCATCTGCAACTTCTAAATACTCTTCTATGCGGTCAAAGACCATTGCCACACCGCGATGTTGCAGGAGCGAAGGAGTAGCTGCCGAAATTTTTAGAACAGCACCATTTGGTGCCAGCGAGCCACGTACGACAACGATGCCCGAGCCCGACTTCTGGAACGGCTTGGCCATGGGAGTAATGACATCGTCATTCCATGATTTAGCGTTCGCAATATTTTCTGCAACAGTTTTTCCAGAAACAGTGATGTGATCTGTATGGAGCAAGCTTTCAATTTCTTTCATAACCACAGGAAGGCCACCAGCATCGAAGAACTCTTCCATCAAATACTTACCTGATGGCATGAGGTTTACTAGGACTGGAACGTCGCGTGCTAGTCGGTCGAAGTCATCGAGCTCTAGTTTCACGCCAATACGGCCGGCGATTGCAAGGAGGTGAACAACAGCGTTTGTTGAGCCACCAATAGCGGCGTTTACCCGGATCGCATTTTCAAAAGCTTCTCGGGTGAGGACTTTAGAAAGTCGTTGATCTTCATGGACCATCTGAACAATGCGACGGCCAGCTTCATGGGAAGTTGAGTATCTGCGAGCATCAACTGCCGGAATTGCGGCGCTTCCTGGCAATTGCACGCCGAGCGCTTCGGTAACACATGCCATTGTGGACGCGGTTCCCATAGTCATACAACTTCCGTTGGAACGAGCTGAGCAGCTCTCCATCGCAAAGAATTCTTCGATTGTCATTTTGCCAGCGCGAAGTTCTTCGCTGTATTTCCACACTGCAGTGCCAGAACCAAGAGTCTTTCCTTGATAGCGACCATTGAGCATTGGTCCACCGGTAATCATCAGAGTTGGAAGATCCACACTTGCAGCTCCCATAAGCAATCCCGGAGGTGTCTTATCGCAACCTGCAAGAAGTACAACGCCATCTAAAGGATTAGCACGAATTAATTCTTCGGCCTCCATTGCAAGCAAATTGCGATACAACATAGTTGTTGGGCGCATAATTGGTTCACCCAATGACATGGCAGGAAATTCAAGTGGGAAACCACCAGATTCCCAGACTCCACGCTTAACAGCCTCTGCGACTCGGTTGAGGTGGCCATTGCAAGGATTGAGCTCAGACCAAGTAGACGCAATACCAATGACAGGTTTATTGATGAAGACATCTGGGGCGTAGCCTTGATTGCGTAAGCGTTCGCGATAAATGAATCCATGCTTGTCCTTTAGCGCAAACCAGTTTTCACTTCTACGAGCAAATACTTCTTCGGACACAATTGCCTCCTGATATTGAGTTCACCAACTAGCGTGACTAGCTACCTGTCTACCTTAATGTCATGATTCTAATAGCAAATGCATCCCTGAAGATAGGTCCCTCGGCTTGCTCACTTTTGTTATGAGATTCAGGCCATTATTTATGACAAATGAAGGAAAGTTCTTCTCAAAGTTTGCAACGTTACGTTATTTAACAACAACTGATTCGATAGCAACCTTTATCTTTGGCGCTCCGATTCCACTTGGATCATTAACGCCTTTGGATGCGATGTATTTCAACACATCAAGGCCCTTTGTAATCTTTCCCCAAATTGAATATGAGGGCCCCAGAGCAGGTGAATCTCCAAATACGAGGAAGAACTGGCTGCCATTTGTATTTGGCCCAGCGTTTGCCATTGCCACTGTGCCTGCTGGATATGCCAAGGATTTACCTATCGGCAAATTTTCATCAGGATATGTAAATCCCGGACCACCGGCACCTTGCGCAGTTGGATCGCCACATTGCAACATTTCAAAGCCAGATACCGCTTCTCGATGACAGAGACTCTTGTTGTAGTAACCAGCTTTAGCTAGTGCGGTAATTTGAGTAACAGTAAATGGTGCCTTTGCATCGAGTGCTATTACTACATCGCCACAGTTTGTTTTAAGTGTCATTGACTTGGGAAGAGGCTTAGCAGGCTTCTGTGGCGGAACTGTTTTTAAGGGCGCGTGCGCTTTAGCCGTTGTTGGCTTGCAAACTATAGGCGCAGCACTTGCCTGTGGCACTGAAATGAGTGCACCAGCTAGAACCAATACAGATACTGCAATCACACTTACTTTTTTCATTCTCTTTTTTTCCTATTCCCACTCAATCGTGCCGGGTGGCTTGCTTGTGACGTCAAGGACAACGCGATTTACTTCACGAACTTCATTGGTAATGCGGGTAGAAATTTTCTCGAGCACATCATAGGGAACTCGCGACCAATCGGCTGTCATTGCATCTTCACTTGAAACCGGACGCAGCACGATGGGATGGCCATATGTGCGTCCGTCGCCTTGCACGCCAACACTTCGAACATCGGCCAACAGAACTACTGGGCACTGCCAAATTTCACGATCAAGGCCAGCAGCTTTTAGCTCTTGGCGAGCAATCAGGTCCGCCTCGCGCAAGATATCTAAACGCTCTTGTGTTACTTCACCAATGATGCGAATGCCAAGGCCTGGCCCAGGAAATGGTTGGCGCCAAATAATCTCTTCCGGTAATCCAAGTTCAAGGCCGACCTGACGTACTTCATCTTTAAAGAGAGTGCGCAGCGGTTCAATTAATGCAAACTTTAAATCATCGGGCAGGCCGCCCACATTATGGTGAGATTTAATATTGGCAGTTCCGGTGCCACCCCCTGATTCCACAACATCCGGATACAAGGTGCCTTGCACGAGGAATTCAACATCTCCCCCAGCTGCAATATCGCGGGCTGCCGCTTCAAATGAGCGAATGAATTCGCGGCCAATAATCTTTCGTTTTGTCTCCGGATCAATCACGCCAGCAAGGGCGGAAAGGAATTGCTCCCGCGCATCAACTACAACGAGTTCGATTCCAGTTGCGGTGACAAAATCACGTTGGACTTGTTCAGATTCTCCGCTGCGCAGTAAACCGTGATCGACAAAGACACAGGTGAGTTGGTTTCCGACTGCCTTTTGCACAATTGCTGCGGCAACTGCAGAGTCAACCCCACCAGAGAGGCCACAAATTACTCGCTTTGCGCCAATTGCAGCTTTCGCTTTGGCAACTTCTTCTTCGGCAATATTTGCAGTCGTCCATGATGGAATACACCCTACGATGGTAATAAGCCAATTCTGCAAAATCGCCTGGCCATGTTCTGAGTGCAGAACTTCTGGGTGAAATTGCACGCCAGCTAATTTTCCACTTGCATCTTCAAAGGCGGCAATTGGAGTGTCGGCAGTGGATGCCGAGATGCTAAAGCCACGCGGTACTTCCGAGACAGCGTCACCATGTGACATCCATACGGATTGTGATGCAGGAAGTCCAGCAAAAATCTTAGATCCGGCCCTTACCTCAAGTGGCGTGCGACCAAACTCTGATTTACCGGTCTGGGCAACTACGCCAGCAAGGGCGGCGGCCATTGTTTGAAATCCGTAACAGATTCCGAAAACCGGAATGCCGAGTGTAAATATTGCTGCATCAACTTTTGGTGCGTGATCTGCATAGACTGAAGATGGGCCACCCGAGAGAATGATTGCTTCTGGGTTCTTTGCACTTACTTCAGCTGCCGTAATAGATGATGGAACTATCTCTGAATATACCTTTGCTTCCCGCACGCGACGGGCGATGAGCTGTGCATACTGCGCGCCGAAATCGACGACAAGTACTCCGTGCTTATCGGCCATGCTGCATAACGATTTCTACGCGCTGGAATGACTTCACATCTGAGTATCCGCAGGTGGCCATCGCACGACGTAGTGCACCAAATAAATTCATAGAACCATCGGATGCATGTGATGGCCCATTCAAAATTTCTTCCAGCGTTCCGACGGTTCCCACATTCATGCGCTGACCACGAGGAACCTCAGGATGGTATGCCTCAGAACCCCAGTGCCAACCAAGACCTGGAGATTCGACAGCCTTTGCAAGTGCTGCGCCCATCATGACCGCATCTGCTCCACATGCAATTGCCTTTGCAATGTTTCCAGATTTTCCAACGGCGCCGTCGGCAATAACATGGACATAACGTCCGCCAGATTCATCGAGGTATTCACGACGCGCTGCTGCAACATCGGCAACTGCTGTTGCCATCGGAACTTGAATTCCCAAAACAGTTTGCGTGGTGTGAGCAGCTCCGCCGCCAAAACCGACAAGAACTCCAGCTGCACCGGCGCGCATGAGGTGTAGTGCACCAGTTGTTGTTGCAACCCCGCCCACAATCACTGGCACATCTAGTTCATAGATAAACTTCTTCAAGTTCAGTGCTTCATTTTCGGCGGCAACATGCTCAGCTGACACTGTTGTTCCACGAATCACAAAGATATCTACACCTGCATCGATGACAGCCTTGTGAAGTTGGGCGGTGCGCTGTGGTGAAAGTGATGCCGCAACAGTGACACCTGAATCTCTAATCTGTTTAATACGTTCTTTAATAAGTTCGGGGCGGATAGGTGCGGCATAAATCTCTTGCATACGACGTGTTGCATGTTGATCTGGCATCGATGCGATTTCACCCAGTGGAATACGTGGATCCTCATAACGTGTCCACAAGCCCTCGAGATTGAGAACTCCAAGCCCGCCCAGTTTTCCTATCGCAATCGCAGTCTCTGGTGAGACCACTGAATCCATAGGTGCTGCAATCAGTGGCAGATCAAACTTATAGGCATCTATCTGCCAGGTAGTGGAAACATCTTCCGGGGTACGAGTACGACGACTTGGCACAATGGCGATATCGTCAAATGAATAGGCGTGACGGGCTCTTTTTCCGGGTGCGATTTCGTAATCCATAGCTATTTCTTCTTGCTGTAGTTGGGGGCATCGGCCACATGCAGAACATCATGTGGGTGGCTCTCTTGTAAGCCAGCTGCAGTAATTTGAATGAGGCGACCTTCACGTCGCAGCGTTTCTATATCGGGTGCACCGGCATAACCCATGCCGCTTCGAAGTCCGCCAACGAGTTGGTGAACAACATCTGCAACCGGGCCACGATAGGTAACTTTTCCTTCAATACCTTCGGGGACAAGTTTGTCTTCGGAAAGAACATCATCTTGCATATATCGATCTTTCGAATATGACTTCTGTTCACCGCGTGATTGCATCGCACCGAGGGAACCCATACCGCGGTATGCCTTGTATGTGCGTCCATCAATTTCTACAAGTTCGCCAGGAGATTCTTCGCACCCAGCAAGTAATGAACCGAGCATCACAGAGTGTGCCCCAGCAACAATTGCTTTCACGATGTCACCTGAATATTGAAGTCCACCATCTGCAATGAGTGGAATGCCGGCCTTGTTACATGCTTTTGCTGCTTCAATAATCGCAGTCACTTGCGGAACACCCACACCTGCAACAACGCGGGTTGTGCAAATTGATCCGGGACCAACGCCTACTTTGACGGCATCGGCGCCAGCGTTGATCAGTGCCTGGGCACCGGCGCGAGTTGCCACATTGCCACCGATGATTTCAATGGTGGAAGAAAACTTCTTTATTCGCGCAATTGCATCGAGTACTGCGCGGTGATGTCCGTGAGCTGTATCTACGACAACAACATCTACGCCCGCTTCAATGAGTGCTTGTGCGCGTGCAAATCCATCATCGCCCACACCAACTGCTGCCCCAGCAAGACCAACGCCTTTCACTAACTTCACATGCGTGACTTGCTCATCGATCGGCAAGTTACGGTGAATAATCCCAATTCCACCAGCTTTAGCCATTGCTATTGCCATCGTGGATTCAGTCACGGTATCCATGGCAGATGAAACTAGTGGCACGGCCAAAGTGATGTTTCGAGTTAGGCGAGTGGAGGTATCTACTTCAGAGGGAACAACATCGGATGCATCAGGTAAAAGCAGGACATCGTCATAGGTCAGCCCGAGCATCGCGACTTTGTCGTTATCGCCGCTCATGAGCCCTCCATACTGTGGTTGAGCGCCCTAGTCTAACTTGAGAATTAAGCGCCGATTGCCTGCTTGATTTCAGAACAGGCGAGCGCTAAATCCTCAGCAAAGGCAACCTCTTGGCATTGATCTCGGTCCCAGCCAGGGCCACCAAGGACAACTCGCGGGGCTGGGCGAACATTCGGAATATCCTTAAAGAATTTAGGATCGCCATTTTTTGCTAACTGTGCCCAGAGAAATACCGCAGGTGGGGCGCTGCGAGTTACGACCGAAGATAGCGCTGCCAGCGGAGTTCGCGCCCCCATTACCTGACATTCGATATCTAATTCAGCAAGTGCGGCGGTAAGTGCATGCAAGGCTAGACAGTGCAGCTCCTCCCCGACAGATGCCAGCAGCACCGGACGAGGATTGATAGGGCTCTTAATCTCCCTTGAGAAATCACGCAAAACATTTGTGATTGATTCCGAAAGTAAGTGCTCTACTTCAATTCCTTCACCAGTTTGCGCCCAGATATCGCCAACGATAATTAAGACCGGAACCATTACCTCATGCCAACTATCAATGACTCCGAATTGAGAAATCTCCTGACGCAATAACGCCTCAACAAAATTGTGATCAAGTGATTGCGCAGCGCTCACAATCGCATCCACCACATCAGAGCGCTCGTGAACCGTCTCAACGATCTGCTCCAGGTTGAGACTGCCCTTATGAGATAGGGCTTGTTCGGCAGCCTCTGCCGGACTCACTCCGGCAACAATCAACCGTCGCATCATGATCAATTTGGCGAGGTCTTGCGGGAGATACTTACGATGCTCACCGGCTTCGTGGCCCGATGGACCAAGGCCATATCTGCGGGCCCAGGTGCGAAGAGTTGCCGGGGCTACGCCAATCCGGCGAGCCACCGCCGCCACGGTGAGTTTCTCTTCACCTATGGCAGCCATGACGTAATCCTGTCGGAAAGTGGCTCAACTCACCACCTGAAAAACGGACATTTTGGCCCTTGAACAAGACACGGAACGATTGCCTCTTGAACAACCTATGAAACGATTGTACCCTCTGATATCCCTAGGGAAAAGGAGAACCATCATGGCTGAACTATCACGACTTCCTCAACCTATTGCTGAGCAATGGGAATGGCAGTACCAAGGTGCCTGCCGATCGATGGACTCTGAGAAGTTCTTCCATCCTGATGGAGAACGTGGACCCCGTCGTCGCAATCGCGAGAATGCCGCGAAGACTATCTGCGCATCATGTCCGGTCATTGCAGCCTGCCGCGCCCACGCGCTCGCCGTCCAAGAACCCTATGGAATCTGGGGCGGTCTATCAGAAGATGATCGCAGCGCAATCTTGATACAGCGCGGCATACCAGTTATTTCACACGCATCATAATTATCAAATAATTACTAGAAGAGAAAAACCCCCGTACTCAGTACGGGGGTTTTCTTATTAACTTTTTTATTAGTGTCCGTGCCCGCCAGGACCATGGGAATGTCCATGTCCACCAGCTGCTGGCTCTTGATCAGCAGGACGCTCAAATACAACAGCTTCTGTTGTAATAAACATCGCAGCGATAGAGGCAGCGTTTGCAAGTGCTGAGCGAGTTACCTTCACTGGGTCGATGACGCCATCTTTTGCAAGATCTCCATAGACATCAGTTGCAGCGTTGAAGCCCTCATGTGATTTCAGCGCGCGAACCTTTGCAACTACTACGTAGCCTTCAAGTCCAGCATTTTCAGCAATCCAGCGAAGTGGTTCATCGCAAGCTTTGCGAACGAGTGCCACACCAACTGCCTTATCACCGGTGAAGCCGAGGTTGTCATTGAGAGCATCGGCAGCGTGAACAAGTGCTGCTCCTCCACCAATAACGATTCCCTCTTCCACAGCTGCGCGAGTTGCAGAGATAGCATCTTCTAAGCGGTGCTTCTTCTCCTTCAACTCAACTTCAGTGTGTGCTCCAACCTTGATAACACAGACGCCACCAGCGAGTTTTGCAACGCGCTCCTGGAGCTTCTCGCGATCCCAATCAGAATCAGAGGTTGCTATCTCGTTGCGAATTTCGCTCACGCGACCAGCAACTAGTGCCTTATCGCCAGCTCCATCAACGATTGTGGTTGCATCCTTGGTGATCACGATGCGACGAGCGCGACCGAGATCTTCCAGAGTTGCTGCCTCTAGCTTCATGCCAATCTCACCTGAGATGACTGTGGCTCCCGTCAAGATTGCGATGTCTTGCAACATTGCCTTGCGACGATCTCCAAAGCCAGGTGCCTTAACGGCTGCTGAAGTAAATACTCCGCGCATGCGGTTTACCACCAGCGTTGAAAGTGCTTCACCTTCAACATCTTCGGCAATGATCAGAAGCGGCTTTCCTGCCTGTGAGACCTTCTCTAGGAGAGGTAGGAGTTCAGGTAGAGCTGAGATTTTATTTGCAGAAATGAGCACATAAGCATCATCTAATACAGATTCCATACGATCTGGATCTGTAACGAAGTATGGGGAGATGTAACCCTTATCGAATTGCATACCTTCTGCGAACTCAAGTTCAAGTGCGGTAGTTGATGCTTCTTCCACAGTGATGACGCCATCTTTGCCGACCTTGTCCATTGCTTCTGCAATGAGGTCACCGATTGCGCGATCTTGAGCAGAGATAGTTGCGACGTCAGCAATCTGTGCCTTGTCCTTAACTACTGTTGCATTTTCGCGAAGGCGTGCTGAAACTGCTTCCACAGCTGCTTCGATACCGAGCTTGAGATCCATTGGCTGGGCGCCGGCAGCAAGGTTACGAAGACCTTCCTTGACCATTGCTTGAGCCAGAACTGTGGCAGTAGTTGTTCCATCACCAGCGACATCGTTGGTCTTTGTGGCAACTTCCTTAACGAGCTGAGCGCCCATGTTCTCTACTGGATCTGAAAGTTCGATCTCTTTTGCAATTGTCACACCATCGTTAGTGATAGTTGGCGCACCAAATGACTTAGCGATAACCACGTTACGACCCTTGGGCCCAAGTGTTACCTTGACTGTGTCCGCGAGTTGATTAACTCCACGTTCCATTGCGCGACGAGCATGCTCGTCGAATTCCAACATTTTTCCCATGGATTACTTCTCGATAATCGCGAGGATGTCGCGAGCAGAGAGAACGAGGTACTCCTCGTTGTTGTACTTCACTTCAGTTCCGCCGTACTTGCTATAGAGAACAACGTCGCCAACTTTTACATCCATTGGTACGCGAACGCCATCATCGAAGCGGCCTGGGCCAACTGCAACAACTGTGCCTTCTTGTGGCTTCTCTTTCGCGGTATCTGGGATAACAAGACCTGATGCAGTTGTGGTCTCAGCTTCATTTGCCTTAACAACAATGCGATCTTCGAGTGGCTTAATGGCAACTGCCATGGTGGTACTCCTTCTTATTCGAGTGTGTGTTTCGAGTCTTAGCTTTGATATTTCCACTATGTCGGGACTTACCTGCCGTTAGCAGTGTGGGCCCGAGAGTGCTAACGCCAAGCCTAGGGGCGCTTATTCCACCCGGCAAATCCAGGAGCTAAAGGTTGACCTGCTCCACCTTCAGGCTCGAATCGGCATCAAAGGCACCGTGTGTGGCTGGTCTGCCCGAACTGAGCATCAGGGAGCCCAGAGCCGCCACCATCGCCCCATTATCGGTACAAAGGCCAGCGGCAGGGATACGAAGCTGCACCCCGGCTTTTTCACAGCGATCAGCTGCCACCGCGCGAAGACGTGAATTAGCAGCTACCCCACCGGCAATTACCAATGAATTAATCCCAGTTGATTTACATGCAGCCAGTGCCTTAAGCAGCAAGACATCAACTACCGCCTCTTGAAATGATGCTGCCACATCTGCGCGAACAAATCTTGGCGTGTTCTCTAAATATCTAGCCACTGCAGTCTTAAGTCCAGAGAAAGAAAATTCATAAGGGCGAGACTGCCAATCTTGGGAAGTTGTCAGCCCTCTTGGAAAATCAATTGCAGTTGGTGATCCGCCTTGTGCTTCTCGATCGATTGCTGGCCCGCCTGGAAAACCTAACGCCAATAACCGCGCAATCTTATCGAAGGCCTCACCTGCCGCATCGTCCATCGTTGCACCTAGTTTGGTAATGGAACCCGTGATGTCATCAACTTGCAAAAGGGAAGAATGACCACCACTAACCAGCAACGCAATAGTTGGATCTGTGGGTTTGTCATGGGTTAAGTATTCAACTGATACATGAGCTGCTAAATGGTTCACACCATAGAGCGGGCGACCAAGACCTTGCGCTAGCCCACTTGCTGAGGCAACACCGACAAGGAGTGCCCCCACTAATCCGGGGCCAGCTGTCACAGCAATAGCATCTATATCTTTAAGTGAAATCTTGGCATCAGTTACTGCGCGTTGGATGCTGGGAAGCATCGCCTCTAAATGTGCACGGGAAGCGATTTCAGGAACTACTCCCCCAAAGCGTGCATGTTCTTCCACACTTGATGCAATGACATTGGCTAATAAGGTGCGACCGCGCACAATTCCTATTGCCGTTTCATCACACGAAGTTTCAATTCCCAGAACTATCGGCTGCATCATGTGAACTCCTTGCGCATGACAAGAGCGTCACTGCCAGGACCGTAATAATTCATACGTACCGAAATCTGCATATATCCAAGTGCCTGATAGAGCTCGATGGCGGCGGCGTTGGTATGTTCGACTTCCAGCATCATGGCACTGGCGCCGCCCTCTTCTGACCATTGCTCAATTTGTCGCATAAATTCGCGGGCTATCCCTTGTCTGCGAAATTCAGGAAGTACTGCCACGGTGAGAATATCTGCCTCAACTCCTGGTGCTGGCAGAAATACACCGCAATATCCCACGATGCGATTATCACTTTCGGCCACCGACATAAATCGGGTGCGAGGAATGCCAGCAAACTCTTCTTTAAATTGGGCAGAGTTCCACGGTGAATATGGAAATAACTCTTTCTCATAACCGACAAGAACTGGAATATCCAATGCGATGGGCTGGCGATAAGTAATCATGGCCGCTCCGCGGTGGGCACAGCATCAGGTCGACGTAAATACATAGGCTCAGTAATGCTCTGGCTTGCTGCCAGTGAAACTAGTTTTTGCATATCGGGAAAAACATCAATGATGAAGTTGGCAACTTCAGCCGGTTTATTGACCGAGGGGCCAGCAACGCGGATGCCATCTTGGTAACTAGCCCAGTAAATCTCTTTCCGGCGGGCATCAATTGCCACTGTGTACTGATCTTTATCAATTGCAATCGCATCGAGTGAACAGATTCCAATAACAGGAATCTGGCGGGCGAGAGCAAATGACTGCGCAAATGCGATCCCCACACGAAGACCGGTAAAAGGCCCCGGACCCATTCCCACAACTACTTGGTGCGGAGGCTTGGCAACCTTCAGCGCATCTGCAACTAACTCTGAAAGTGCGCGTCCGTGATCAGTTGCTCCCTCATGTGCCTTCTCAAAAAGAACTACGCCATTTTCAATAATTCCAACAATCGTCTTTGAAGTTGAGGTATCGATAGCGAGTGAGATTGTCATAGCTCAACACCCTGCCAGCGCGCGCCAACCTTATTGATTAGTACTTCACGAACTTCTTCAGTGCGATCAATGGTGATTTCAAGGCGTTCATCACTTAATCGTGCAGATTCAGCCCCGCCCCATTCAATAACCGTCACGGCATCTTCGCGCGCCGTATCAAGATCCAAATCATCTAAGTAAACAGCTGCGTTGCCACCTTCAAGTAGTCGGTAGGCATCGACGTGAATAAGTGTGAGTGCAGCCTGATGAATTCGGGAGATCACAAAGGTGGGCGATGTAATGTCGTTGATGCCGAGTGCTTGACCAATACCTTGAACCAAAACAGTTTTGCCGGCGCCCAGTGGGCCGTTGAGCAAGATGAGATCTCCAACGCGGCACTTGGCGCCGATGCGCATACCTAGTGCATGCATATCTGCAGCAGTCTCGATTCTCACTCGTGAAGGATAGTTCATAGTGAAAAAGAAGAAGGGCCCCAGTCTCCCAGGGCCCTTCTTCTTAACTTATTGCTGAATTAATAGCCGAAGTCATACTTCAGATCGGCTGGACGGTAATCAATATCGCCATTGAGGTAAGGAACCTTTTCTGCGATGTATTGAACATACTCACTTGTTGGAACCTTTCCTGATTTAGCAGCGACTGCGAGCATATCTACCCACGCCTTCAACTGCTTCTTCGTAAAGGATTCATGGTCTACCCCAGATGCAGCAACTGGCCCTGTTAGGTCTGGTAGACCAGCAGCGGTGAACTTTGTGTAGGTCTCTGGAGTCAAAGTCCATAGAGCGAGAGTGTTCCAGATTGGCTTCTTGCCAGTCCTTGTCTTCTCCCACGATGAAAGTGCCTTTTCATAGACTTCGCGCTTGCGATCTACATAGCGAACAGTTTGGCCTGGAAAGACGAGGCGATCTGCTTCATTATGAAGCAGAATCGTTGGATGTGTTGAGGTAAACGACGACTTATCAAGTGCCTTGAACTTAGCAATTGCGGCGGCATCACCTGTAACACGAGGAGCCATGGAAAGCACTCCAAGCATCGCTGTGATTGCCTCATCACCTGATAGTCCAAGGTTGTAACGACCAGCATCGGCCTCATCGAGCAGCGATGCCCAGTTTGTCTTGGTGTTGTCATAGAACCCTGCTCCAGTAATTTCAGAGAGCGACTGACCAGCAAGCACGCCACTTCCAAGAGCTGAACCTATGTTTTCTAGAACAGCCACTGTTGCATTGATGCTGTGTTCAGCAATCACGGCATTTGTCGAGATTCCATCCATGTGAGCACTCTTCGTTGGAATACCAGAGAGGAGTCCGGTAAGTAGAAGTGCTGAGCGTTGTGGAATCCCAGAACCCTTCAAGGCTGCAGGATATTCAAGTCCTGGAGCACCAAGGTTCTTGCTCCAAGCACCGAGAAGCGCAGCTACCTTCTGCAATTCACCGACAGATGCCATGTGACCGGCTACTCCCTTAAGACCAAATGCTGCGCAACCTTTAATGGTTGGATCAGCAAAGACGCTCAGGATGTAGAAAATGTCGCAAGCAGACTGTATTGCGTCGGCAATTGAAGGAGTTACACCAGCCATGATTCCCACTGAATCCGCATACGTTGGATACTTCTCAACGAAAGGGGTAATGGTGGATCCAGCTTGTGATGCTCCGTACAGAACCTTCTTCTTAATCTTTGGATACTTAGCGCTCGCTATATCAATGACCTCTTTGATCATGTCAATTCGGTAGGCGCTGTTCCAGCCTCGAAGGCCCTTAACTGTTCCATCGTAGGCGGCTAGTCCGTAACCCGCGAGGAGCATCTCCTTTGAGATATCAAAATTGCCGTTGACACTCGAAGGTGCAGTTTGTTCTACACCCGTAGGAACTGCGGATACACCCGGATAAGTCCAACGGATTCCATGCTCCCAGAAGAACATAGTTCCCTTGAAGTTAAATGGCATCTTAAATACATATCCAGCACCATTAGCAAGCGTGCCCGTACAGGTTTCAAGAGCTGCTTTGTCAGTTGTACATGTTGGCTCCGCAGCGTTTGCTGCAGGAACAGATACAAGAACACCTGCTGCTACAAGTGCTGCCGCACTCACAGCTGCGATTGATTTACGCATTGATAGTTTCATCTGATTAACCAACCTTTGGTAGTGAATCGGCTGCGATTGCAGGACGTGTGTATTTGAGTTCGGTTACAGGACCTTTAGCTGAATCAGTTGTCCACAGTTTACGTGTGCCATCGATTGGCTTAAGTACTGCCGTTGCATCATATTTTCCGATCCAGAAGCCCGTATAAGCCTCGTGGGTCTTTGCAGAGTATCCGAGTGGAGCAAGAGCTGCACTCGATAACTTAGCTGGATTGTTTTCGATGTATTTGATGATTCCTGGACGTGTGAGGTCTTTACCAGCACCCATAAGAGCAGCTGTCATGGTGTAGCCAATGTTCATTCCTTGCAGAACATTGTTATCCCAAGCCTTGCCTGTGGCTGGGCCGGTGTTGAATTCATCATTTATCTTCTTAAATGCCTTGACGAATTCGTCATCTGCTTCACCTGGTGACGGAGCATGTGATGCTGAAATCGTTCCAGCTAGGAGCCCTGCTGATACAGCCGCAGGGATTCCTTTTGTACTGAGAATTGTCTGGAAGGTGGTGGCATCTGATCCCACAGAGATGACTATGTACTGTGGCTTGTAGCCAATCTTGTTCGCTGAACCCACAGCTGCTGCAAATGCTGAAGCAGTGGCGCCAACTACAACAACTTCGACGTTATTATCTTTTAGCTGTTGCATCTGAGCATCGAGTCCACCAGCTTGAGCGCCAGCGATAAATGTTGCGGCATTCTTCTTCGCTGTGAAAGTTACTCCAGCAGTTGCTAGACCTTCCACAGTGTTACGACCGAAGTCATCGGTCTGATAGAGAATTCCAACGCTCTTTGTAGACAGATTCTCCTTGATGTACTTTCCAAGAATTTTCGCTTCAACAACGTAGGTTCCCAAAGAACCGAAGGTTGTTGGATACTTCTTAGGATCTGTGTAGAAACCGCTATATCCACTTAGGACGAATAGGTCAGGGATTCCACGACGATTAATATCCTTGATAACAGAGATATGTGTCTGGGTTCCAATAGAGCCCACCATCGCAAAGACTTTATCCTTATTAATCAGTGCTGACGCAGTTGAAACTGTGAGGCCAGCCTTGTATGCGTCATCTTTGGCAACCAAAGTGATCTTGCGGCCATAGACGCCGCCCTTTGAATTGACGTAGTCGAAGTAGGCGCGCATGGCGTCATCTACTTTGTTATATCCCGGGCTCGCTGCGCCTGTCTGTGGCAGCTGCATTCCTAAAACAATTTCAGTGTCACTTACACCTGGTGTGCTCGCACCCTGAGCCGGCATCGCTGTGAGCGCGAGCGCGCCAGCGAGGGCTACAGAGATAACTACGATGGACTTACGAGGTGATCGGGACAGAGATGCACGATTTTTCACTGCATTCACTCTTTCTCTTTGCCTTATATGCGATAAGGGGACATAAGCCGCCATATCGCCACTAGCCCCGAGGTGGGCTAGAACGACCTCACGCTAACAGATACCGAACGGTAAGTGAACGGAAAGAGTCCTCACGGGCGAGTCCCTGCCTACGGGAATGCCTATAATTTTTGTTTATAACAAAAAGATATATAACTTATTTATGTTTGTGAAGCTTCACACCAGCTACTCCAGCAGGGTTTATCACCACTGTGAGAATAAGTAAGAGGCTAGAGATTAGCGCCGGTAAGTAGTTGGAGACCTGTTCGCTTAATTCGAAGTTTCCAAGAATTAGCTCGATCCAGTCAGGTAAGAAAACAACGATGACAGTACCGATAAAGGCGCCGGCAATACTGCGGATTCCGCCAAGTACTGCAGCGGTCAATAACAACAGTGAGAGTGAAACTGGATAGACGCTGGGACCCACTAATCCACGAAGCCCGTAGAGGGCGCCAGATAACCCGGCAAATGTTGATGAGATAACAAAGACATAAATCTTCTGGCGAGCGAAGTTCACACCGGCAAGTGATGCCGCACTTTCATGATCTCGAATAGATCGCCACATCCGCCCAGTGCGCGATAAGAGAATGTTGGATGCAAAAAAGAGTGCTACCGCTGCAAATGGCAGTGCCACGTAGAGCTGCCATTGCTCGTAGGTGGGTTCGCCAAAGAGAGAGGAGAACCACTGTGGTGGATACCCCACATCTACTTGCAACCCTTCATCGCCTTTAAAGACTGACATAAATCTATTTGCAATAGTTGGAATTGCAAGTGCAATTACTAGCGTGGTTCCGGCAAGGTAGGGACCACGCAGTCGAGCTGCCGCAACACCGAGTAGAAGGCCAGCAATGGCTGAAGAAATAATTGAGAGCGGAATCGCAACCCAGAGTGAAAGTTTGTAATTAATCATCAGCAGCGCTGTGGAATATCCGCCCACCGCCATCAGTGCGCCTTGACCCAAGGACAATTGCCCTGAAATTCCAGTCAGCAACGTGATTGATAGAACGCCAATAAACAAAATCAGCACCACAGCTAGTTGTGCTTGGTTGTAGGCATCAAATTGCAGACCAACCAGCAGTATTAGGGCTGAGAAAATTAGCGTGCGAATAAGGCTGGTGCGTGCTATTGATTTCACTTTGAGATTAGACACGGCGCGCATCCTTTGATCCGAGAATGCCACGCGGGCGAATAATCAAAACCAGGAGAAGCACCGCCAAGATAGCCAGATATACATCTTCTGGGGTGTCATAGAAGGTCACAAATGAGATAACCATTCCGAGAATGAATCCTCCAAGTACTGCTCCTGCCGGACTATCGAGTCCGCCAACAACTGCAGCGGTAAAGCCCACGATGAGAACGAGATCAAGTGTGTTCGGCGATAAATTTGATATGGGAGTAATGAGAAGTCCAGCAAGTGAAGATGCCGCACCTGATATAGCCCAACTAATTGTGCGAGTGCGATTTGTTCGAATTCCACTGAGTTTTGCTACTTCTTGATTAAGCGCTGTTGCGCGCATTGCTAGGCCAATGCCAGTCTTGGTAAAGAAGAGTGTTGTGAGAATTAATGTGACAGCCACAATTGACACTACGAAAACATCGAATGAGGTAAAGGGCAAAACATTGCCGGCCACAGTGAAGCCTTCCTGCTTTGCTGGTGAGGGAAATCCTCGCTCTTCTGCAGCCCAGATAATTCCGGCAAGTGCTTGCAGCGCGCCTAGGATTCCAAGGGATGCAATAACAGGAACTGCCGCCCGCATTGATTCACTGCTCAGTAACTCACTCTGCTTCTTATTTGAGAGCGGTCGCATGATGAAAATATCAAGGAGCGCACCAAGTGCGGCCCCAGAAAGAAGGGCTACAAAGAAGGCAAGCCAATATGAATAGCCGTTAGTGATCAGCGTTGAAGCGATGTAGGTGCTAAACATCGCCTGACCCATTTGGGCAAAGTTAACAATGCCGGCACCGCGCCAGACAATGACAAGCCCGAGCGCAACGAGTGCGAAGATCGCGCCACGAGATGTGCCTAAAGATAGGGCTGCTAAGAAAGTATTCATCAATACCCCAAATATGCAGCGCGTAGTTTTGCATCAGCTTTGAGCTCTGCTGCAGGGCGATCTGCCACAACTTTTCCAAGTGCGAGCAGCACACCGTGGTCTGCCACACCGAGTGCGGTATTGGCATTTTGCTCGACAAGTAAAACCGAAAGCCCAGTGCTGCGACACAGGATATTTACGGAATCAATGATTTGTTCAACAACAAGAGGTGCCAATCCCAGTGATGGTTCATCTAGAAGAAGCAGTTGTGGGCGCGAGACCAAGGCGCGGCTGATAGCCAACATCTGACGTTCTCCGCCAGAGAGCGTGCCTGCTAATTGCTTACGGCGCTCTTTAAGTCGCGGAAAGAGTGCATACATCTCATCTATTGCAGTTGTTATATCTGACTTAAATTTTCTACGGCGGAAAAGAGAACCCATCGAGATATTTTCTTCCACGCTCAACTCTGAAATAACTGCATGCCCCTCAGGAACATGTGCGATTCCCAATCGGACAATATCTTCTGGGCGCTTTCCTAGGATTGATTGCCCTTTCCATGTGATGGAACCGGAACTGGGATGTTCCAGACCTGAAATCGTGCGCAGTAACGTGCTCTTTCCAGCGCCGTTGGCGCCAATCACGGTAGTGATCTTTGATTCCTGTGCCTGCATCGATACGCCATCAATGGCCACAACAGAACCGAAGCGAGTGACGAGATTGTCAATCTTAAGCATGCGCACCGCCCAACTTTTCACTGCCGGTTTGCTGTGAGGTGCCCAGGTAGGCAGCGAGCACAGCTGGGTCGCGCTTAACGGTGTCGAAGCTTCCACTTGAGATGACTTTTCCAAAGTTTAAAACATAGACCTGGTCTGAGATCGCGCCAATAAAGTCCACATGATGTTCGACAATGACGATTGCACAGCGTTGCTTTAATTGCTTGAGAAGTGAAGCAAATTTATCAATGTCATCTTGACCTAATCCGGCAGCAGGTTCATCTAGAAGAAGTATCTCGGGTTGAGAAACTAGCGCCCGAGCAATAGAAACTCGCTTGCTCTCTGGATAGGTAAGTTCGCCAGGCATCTTCTCGGCTAAATCCAGCGCACCAGCCCACGCAAGTGCATCACTTGCACGCCGGCGCAGCTTTGCTTCTGCTCGCCCTGAGAGTCCTAATAAATCTCTAAAAAAGTTGGTACCGCTGCTGTGATTGGCGCCCATCATGACATTTTCAATAACGCTCAATCCGCTAAAGAGTCCAACACCTTGCAATGTGCGACTTATGCCAAGTCCGGCCAAATCATGACTTGCTGGCCATTTCATCTCTTTGCCATGAATAGCAATTGCCCCAGAAGCAGGCGTGACAAGTCCTGAAATCGCATTAAATATTGTTGTCTTACCCGCACCATTGGGGCCAATCAGACCCACAATTGTGTTGGGTGCGATTTCAAGAAATACATCATCGAGTGCGGTAAGGCCGCCGAATTTAACGCTGAGATGAGAAATTGATAGAGCAGGACCAGCACTCATAACAACCTCTCTTTCATCAATCTCAGAGCATTCAATCTGGAATTAGTAAACATGGGGCGCGTAGATTCTAGGCACACGCGGGCCTATTCGTGTGACTATCTCATAATTAATTGATTGAGACGCTGCTCCCCAGTCATCTGCTGTGTATTCACCGTGTGAACCGTTACCGAAAACTGTCACCCAGTCTCCCGAGCGAGCCTTGGAATCTGCACCTAAATCGACAACAAATTGATCCATCGATACTCGACCAATAATGGGTGTGCGCTTTCCTGCAGACCACACCCCAGCAGTGCGCGCGATCCGTGGAATTCCATCTGCATACCCCATCGCAACTACACCTAACTTGGTGTCGACCGTTGTGCTCTGGGTTGCCCCATAACCAACAGGTGATCCGGCTGGAACATCTTTAACTAAATAGAGAGCAGCCCGTAGCTGCATAGCTGGACGAAGGCCGAGTGATTTCGAATCACCGAGTGTCTGCACATCGGGAGAAAGTCCATACATCGCAATACCCGTGCGCACCATGTCAAAGCTAGCAGCACCATTTTTAAGTGTTGCGGCTGAGTTCGATAAATGTCTCATGATGTTGACGTGGCCAAGAGAATTCAGATGTGCAACGGCAGCGCTAAATCGCCCCAGTTGATCACTGTTTTGTTTTTCAGCTGGCTCATCTGCCCGGGCAAAATGCGAGAAGATTCCGACAACGTCCACACCGTTTAGATGCTCTGTAGTGAGTTGATCCCATTCATTCAGAAACCCACCTCGGGTCATTCCGGTATCAACTTCCAAGTGAATGCGCGCTTTCTTAGACTTAGCTGCTGCCGAAATTTCTTGCAGCGCAGCTAGTGATGCGACCGCAATTTCAATATCTAACTCAATGCCTTGTGCAAAATCTGAGCCAGGTTGCACAAGCCACGCCAAGATTGGCGCAGTAATTCCTGCTTCACGCAGGGCAACTGCTTCTTCCAGGAGGGCAACGCCAAGGTATGAAGCACCGGCTGATAGCGCTGCCTTTGCAACCGGAATGAGTCCATGGCCGTAGGCATCGGCTTTCACAACTGCCAGAAGATTTGTTCCGGAAACGTCTTTAAGTAGTTCAACGTTATGTTTAATTGCACTGAGATCAATAAGTGCTTCTGCTCTCATCGCTCAATCACCACCATCGCCGATGCGATACCACCGTCGTGTGAAAGTGAAAGGTGCACGGTGGCGCCGTCAATGAGTTCTGCGATTGCACCACGAAAGAGAAAGTCGGGTTTTCCGTTTTCATGGTTAATGACTTCGGCATCGTGCCACTGCAGCCCATGAGTTGGACTCAAAGCTTTATAGAGCGCCTCTTTGGCGGCAAAGCGGGCGGCAAGTGATGGTGCGGATTTGGTCCGTTCAGATTCGGTAAATAGTTTTTGCGCCAAATGTGGGGTGCGCTCGAGGGATTGCTTAAATCGGGCAATGTCTACGACATCGATGCCAATTCCATCAATCATGACACTGAGTCTATTAGTGGTTAGTGAAGTTGGCTATCAGATGGGAAATATCGGTCTATCGCGATTATCAAAACCAAAAGGGAACCCCCAAGTAAGAGGCCACCGAAGAGATCTGAGAACCAGTGGGTATTTCGCAGCAATGAGACTACACAAACAGTTAAGGCGAGCAGGCCAACGCCGGCGCTAGCAAGCCTTCCTTGATAGCGATTGACATGGGCGTATCGGTAAATCAAATATGCAACCATCCCCCAAATAAGAATGGCATTTGATGCATGACCGCTGGGATATGACATTCCACCAGCATGCAAGAGATCGAAACCCTCTTTTGGCTTTGTGCGGCCTAACCCATATTTAAATGCACCAACAACTACGTTGAGGGCAAGAAATGAGAGCACTCCTAAATTAATTGGCCGCCATGTTTTAAATCGGCGCGAGATGTAAACGGCAACAATAAGCAGCGCAACCCCAGAGACGCCACGCAGACCTAGGTCATCTAGCCTGCGAATAACAAAGTTAGATAAACCTTGGAATTTCGGGTGATCTACATCGTTAAAAGTGCGGTCAATCTCAATGAGAAATCCGTTGGTGAGTACCTGATAAGTAACAAATAAGTAACCTGCGAATAGGCTTGCTGACCATTTCAGAGCACGGCGCATTTGGCGCTGGCGAGGATCGACAATCGTTGACATAGTTATTCGACGGTGACCGATTTAGCCAAGTTACGAGGTTGGTCTACATCTGTACCACGAGCCACAGCTATTTCATATGCAAAGACCTGCAGTGGAACGGTTGCAAGGACCGGCTGGAATAAGGAAGATGTCACAGGAATACGAATAATGTGTTCTGCGCCAATGACTTCGGCACCTTCTGGGGCGATGACAACTACACGAGCACCGCGTGCCTTTACCTCTTGAATGTTGCTGAGCATCTTCTCATCCAAGCCATGCTCATCGGCAGGAGGCAAGATTGCAATCACAGCAGTGCCTTCTTCAATCAAAGCGATAGGCCCATGTTTAAGTTCGCCGCCCGCAAAACCTTCAGCATGAATATATGCAAGCTCTTTTAATTTGAGTGCCCCTTCAAGTGCAACGGGATATTCAATTCCGCGCCCTAGAAAGAGAATGGTGTCGTTCTTTACAAACTTACGAGTTAACTCACGAAGGGGTTCGATTGTTTCCAAGATTTGTTCCACCTTGCCAGGAAGCTCAAGCATCTGGCTATATAGATCGCGTACTTCTTTTTCGGTGAGCTGCTTTCGCACCTGTGCCAGTTTTAGACCGATGAGATAGATAGCAACAATTTGTGTGAGGAAAGCTTTCGTTGATGCAACAGCAATTTCAGGACCTGCATGGGTATAGAGAACCGCGTCCGACTCACGTGGAATCGTAGATGAGTTTGTATTACAGACTGCCAATACTCGAGCGCCAGCTGCCTTTGCATGGCGCACCGCCATCAGCAAATCCATAGTTTCACCTGATTGTGAGATTGCAATGACGAGGCAATATTTATCAATAATCGGATCACGATAGCGATATTCGGAAGCGATCTCCACATCAACGGGAATCTTTGCCCATTTTTCGATTGCATACTTTGCCACCATGCCTGCGTGATAGGCGGTGCCGCAAGCAATGACCGAAATTCTCTTAATCTGTCTCATTTCATCATCGCTCATATGTAATTCATCAAGAAGTATCTGGTTGTTATCACTCAGGCGGCCAATAAGAGTGTCGGCTATTGCTTTTGGTTGATCGAAGATCTCTTTGAGCATGAAGTGGGTGAAACCACCTTTTTGCGCAGCGGCTGCATCCCATGTGATTTCATATTCACGAAGTGCAACAGCCCGGCCTTCGAGGTCACAGATTGTGATTGCTTCCGGGCTGATAGTGACAACTTCATCTTGGCCAAGTTCAACTGCGCGCTTGGTGTAATCGATAAAGGCAGCGACATCAGATGCTAAGAAATTTTCACCCTTGCCAATACCGGCTACCAATGGCGAATTACGGCGCACTCCCACGATTGTTTGTGGGGCATCGGCGTGAATGGCAAGAAGCGTGAAAGAGCCACGCAGTCGCTTGACCGCTGCCCGCATGGCCGCGGTGAGATCACCACCATGTTCTTTGTGAAGGTCAGAAAGTAAGTGGGCTACAGATTCGGTATCTGTCTCAGATGAGAAGGCATGACCGCGAGCTTCTAACTCTTTGCGTAGCTCTGAATAATTCTCAATGATTCCATTGTGAATAACTGCCAGCTTGCCTTCATTATCTAAGTGAGGGTGGGCATTACTGTCAGTGGGGCCACCGTGTGTTGCCCAACGCGTGTGTCCGATTCCAGAATGTACAGTAGGTAAATTTGCTGGGAGCGCGGCTTCAAGATTTGCAAGTTTGCCGGCGCGCTTTTCCACAAAGAGAGAGTTGTTGGTACCAAGTGCGATTCCGGCAGAGTCATATCCGCGATATTCAAGTCGGCGAAGACCTTCAACGATGGGCGTGATTGCAGATTGTGGTCCGGTGTAACCCACGATTCCGCACACGAATTAGTTCCCCAGTTCTGCTTTCACAACAGCTGCAAGAGATGTTGCGATGTCTTGCGCAAGGTTATCACTCGCGGCCTCAACCATCACTCTTACCAGCGCCTCAGTACCAGATGCGCGCAATAAGACTCGACCATTCTCGCCAAGAGTTGATTCGGCAGTAGCCACAGCCTTTGCAATCGCTGCTGATTCATCCAACTTATCTTTCTTCACATCAGAGACGTTGATCAAAACCTGTGGGAAGCGTTGCATTTGTGAAGCTAGTTCTGCCAGCGACTTCCCGCTGCGAACTACTTCTTGTGCCAATTGCAGGGCGGTAAGAATTCCGTCGCCAGTGTTGGCAAATTCGCGCATAATCAAATGTCCTGATTGTTCTCCACCTAGTGAGAAATCGCCTTCAATCATCTTCTCCAGGACATAGCGGTCACCGACTGCTGTGCTGATGACTGAAATGCCAGCATCTTTCATAGCGTGCATAAAACCTAGGTTGCTCATGACAGTGCCAACGATTGTGTTAGCTGTAAGGCCACCGCGGTTTTTGAATCCGATAGCAAGAATTGTCATGATGGCATCGCCATCGACAACCTTGCCGGCACCATCGATAGCCAGGCATCGATCAGCATCGCCATCGTGGGCAATTCCAAAGTCGGCGCCCTCTTTAACAACAGCTGCCTGTAAATCTTCTAAGTGGGTAGAACCACAGTTCTCGTTAATATTCCAGCCATCTGGAGAACGATGGATTGCAACTACGGTTGCACCAGCTTTTTCATATGCAAGGGGTGCGACAAAAGAAGATGCTCCGTTTGCACAGTCAACAACAATTTTCAGACCTTTAAGGGGTGTAGTTACCGAAGCAGCTAGATGGTTGAGATAGCGAGCGCTGGCGGTCTCATCAAAGGTAATGCGTCCAACATTTCGCCCGGTAGGACGTGTCCATGGTTCACCCATACGCTTTTCAATAGCCGCTTCAATGGAATCATCAAGCTTTCCACCTCCGCGAGAGAACAATTTAATTCCGTTATCTGGCATCGGGTTATGCGATGCTGAAATCATGACCCCGAGATCGGCCCCTGATTCACCCACAAGATAGGCAATCGCTGGGGTTGGTAATACACCGACTCGATACACATCGATACCTGCACTGGCTAAACCGGCAGCAACAGCTGCTTCTAAGAATTCTCCTGAGGCACGTGAATCTTGACCAACTATGGCTCTAGGGCGCTTGCCTTTATTACTCGATGATTCAACGAGAATATGCGCTGCCGCTACCGCCACATCAACTGCTATTTCAGCGGTAAGTGTTTGCCCGTTTGCTAAACCACGAATCCCGTCTGTTCCAAAGAGAGCCATAACAACTCCTTTACTGCAGGAACAAACGGGATATCTGGATAAAAAGAATTAACGCTTTGAGTACTGTGAACGCTTACGTGCCTTCTTAAGGCCGTACTTCTTACGTTCAATCACACGAGCATCGCGCTTGAGGAAGCCAGCCTTCTTAAGTGCTGGACGGTTAGCCTCTGTATCGATCTCGTTAAGTGAACGTGCAACACCAAGACGTAGTGCGCCAGCTTGACCTGAAACTCCACCACCGTTGATGCGAGCAAAAACATCGTAAAGACCCTCTGCACCTACTGTGCGAAATGGTTCTGAAACTAGTTGTTGGTGAACCTTATTTGGGAAATAACCATCGAGTGTCTTGCCGTTTACAACCCAGCGGCCTGTACCTGGAACTAGGCGAACGCGAGCAACTGCTTCCTTGCGGCGACCTGTGCCAGCACCTGGTGCTGTGATTGCCTTGCGGTTAGTTGCAGCAGCAGGAGTGGCTGAAGAGTAGGAAGTAAGTGTCTCTGTCTCGTCGATCTCGTTGAAAGTTGTATCTGACATGTTTATTTACTTATCCCTTACTTGGCTACTTGAGAAACTTGAGTGAATACATATGGAACTGGTGACTGTGCTGCATGTGGATGCTCTGGTCCGGCATAGACCTTGAGCTTTGATGCAACCTGTGCACCAAGACGGTTCTTTGGAAGCATTCCCTTGATCGCTTTTTCAACAGCGCGGGTTGGGTGCTTTTCAATCAGTTCACCGTAGACAGTTGAAGTTAAGCCGCCTGGGAAACCTGAGTGGTGGTGTGCAAACTTTGTCAGCGCCTTGTTGCCAGAGAGCGCGATCTTTTCGGCGTTGATGACGATAACGAAGTCGCCCATATCCATGTGCGGTGCAAATGTTGCTTTGTGCTTTCCGCGTAGAAGAACGGCTGCATGGGTTGCAAGACGACCGAGCACAACATCCTGTGCATCAATAACGTGCCACTTACGGTCGGCGTCGCCTGCCTTGGGGCTATATGTACGCATGCTTTATTACCTTCTTCTTTTCTTTATCTTGGGGACTACTTTCGGCACCTAATCTGGCGCAGGGGATGAACTTTACCTGCCCTGGAGTGCCAGGCCAAATCGGCCTCTGAGCGTGAAAAACGCTTTATCCACGCTTGGCGACAGTGATTTTAGCCCGCTCTAGCAGCTGATCATTATTGGGGTAATCAACTTGATACAGAGTCAGGCCGCGGGCGGGAAATACCAGGGAATCTGAGACTCGCTCTTTATTGGCCAGTAATTGCGCAATCCAGGCAGGGCTTTGCCGCCCGTCAGCAACACAGACAACTGCGCCCACAAGATTGCGCACCATGGAGTAACAGAAGGCATCGGCAACAACATCGGCAACCAGCAAGCCCTCGTCACTACGGTGCCACTCATATTTTTCTAGAGTTCTGATAGTTGTTCCGCCTACCTTAAATTTACAGAATGCAGCAAAATCATGGTGGCCTAAAAGCAGCGCACTAGCTTCATTCATGCGATCAGCATTAAGTGGGCGATACCAGGATGCGACATCGTGGCGAGAAAGAGGTGCGATGACATCGTTGTTATCAAGAATCTTGTAGCTGTAATACCTGCGCAAGGCAGAAAAACGGGCATGAAAGCCTTCAGGGGCATCGCTGACATTCATGATGCGCACATCTTCATCAAGAATTCTATTTAGTTTATAGCGCAGATCTAGGTAGGTGAGGTCTCGCTCAAACATAGCATCAGGCACATCAACATGAATTACTTGCCCTGTTGCATGGACTCCGGCATCGGTGCGCCCGGCAACTATTGAATCAATATTTGTCTGTGAGATTCGGGAAATAGCTTCTTCAATAAGATCTTGCAGTGTTCGGTGGCCTGGTTGTGTTGCCCAGCCAAAGAAGTGGGTGCCATCGTAGGCAATATCGAGCCGTAAACGACGAAACCCACTCTCAGGAAAGAGAGTGGGCGCCGCCATGGTAAAGGTAAGTGTTTTTACTTATCTGTTACGAGTTCGATAACTGCCATAGGAGCGTTATCGCCCTTACGTGGACCAATCTTTGTAATTCGTGTGTATCCACCTTCGCGGTTAGCAAAGGTTGGAGCGATTACTGTAAAGAGTGTGTGAACAACGCTCTTGTTAGCAATACGCGCCATTACTTCACGGCGAGCAGAGAGGTCACCCTTCTTACCGAAGGTAATCAACTTTTCAGCTAGTGGACGAAGACGCTTCGCCTTTGCTTCGGTAGTTGTGATCTTTCCATGCTCGAACAACTGCTCGGCAAGAGTACGAAGAATCAAGCGCTCATGTGATGGGCCTGAACCCAAACGTGGGCCTTTAGTTGGCTTTGGCATTGTTTTCTCCTTTATGCCTGATCTGCGTCAGCGAAGTCTTCATCTGACACGTTGTAGTTCTGGTGTTGTGAAGGATCAAATCCTGCTGGGCTGTCCTTAAGTGACATTCCCATTGATACAAGCTTTGCCTTGATCTCATCGATTGACTTTGATCCGAAGTTACGGATATCAAGTAGGTCAGCCTCTGAACGATTAACGAGTTCACCCACTGTGTGAATGCCTTCGCGCTTCAAGCAGTTATATGAACGTACTGTGAGATCGAGATCTTCGATAGGAAGAGCAAGGTCTGCAGCGAGGGCGGCATCCATAACAGATGGCCCCATCTCAATACCTTCTGCATCAAGATTAAGTTCGCGAGCAAGTCCGAAGAGCTCAACAAGTGTCTTTCCAGCAGATGCAACGGCATCGCGTGGCTTCATTGATGGCTTTGTCTCAACATCAACAACAAGACGATCGAAGTCTGTGCGCTGTTCAACGCGAGTTGCTTCAACCTTGTAGGTCACCTTAAGAACTGGCGAATAGATTGAGTCAACAGGAATGCGACCAATCTCTGCGCCAGCTTGCTTGTTCTGAACTGCAGTTACGTATCCGCGACCGCGCTCGACTGTAAGCTCGATTTCAAGGTTTGCCTTGCCGTTTAGTGTTGCGATGTGAAGCTCTGGGTTGTGAACTTCTACTCCACTTGGAACAGCGATATCAGCACCTGTGACAGCACCAGTACCTGACTTACGGATGTAAATTACTGAAGGTTCATCATTATCACTTGAAAGAACAAGGTTCTTAATGTTCAAGACGATATCTGTGAGATCTTCCTTTACACCCTCAAGAGTTGTGAACTCGTGGAGAGCTCCAGCAACGCGAATGCTTGTTACTGCAGCACCTGGAATAGATGAGAGCAGAGTACGGCGCATTGAGTTGCCGAGTGTGTAGCCGAAACCTGGCTCAAGTGGTTCGATGATGAAACGTGAGCGGTTCTCGGAAATTACTTCTTCGCTAAGCGTTGGGCGTTGTGCAATTAGCACTTGTGCTCCTCTTTCTTCTCGTGGAAATCCTCTATTTGATTTCCTCTAGGGGGTTGAAAAATTACTTGCTGTAGAGCTCAACGATGAGCTGTTCTTGAACCTGGGTATCGATCACTGATCGAGCAGGTACACCGTGGATGATGATGCGCATCTGTGCTGCAACAACTTCCATCCACGCTGGAACAGACTTCTCACCGAACTCTGCGCTTGCGACGATAAATGGTGTGAGGTCGTGTGACTTTGAAAGAACATCAATGATGTCCATTGGAGATACACGATATGAAGGAATGTTTACCTTCTTACCATTGACAACGAAGTGACCGTGGCGAACCAACTGGCGCGCCATGTCACGAGACTTTGCAAATCCTGCGCGGAATACAACGTTATCGAGGCGAGTCTCAAGAAGAATAAGAAGGTTTTCACCAGTCTTACCTTGCTTGCGGTTCGCTTCTTCGTAGTAACCACGGAACTGCTTTTCGAGAACACCATAAATACGTGCGCACTTTTGCTTTTCGCGCATCTGCAATAGGTATTCAGATTCCTTTGAACGGCCGCGGCCGTGCTGTCCTGGTGGATAAGGACGAGATTCGATCGGACACTTTGGTCCATCGCACTTTGAGCCCTTAAGGAAGAGCTTTACTTTTTCGCGACGGCAACGCTTGCAGTCTGCTCCGGTATAACGAGCCATTTATTCTCTTCCTTCCTTAAACTCGACGTGGTTTCGGTGGGCGGCAGCCATTGTGTGGAGCTGGAGTTGTATCTGAGATAGCTCCAACTTCTAGGCCTGCTGCTTGCAATGAACGGATTGCAGTTTCGCGTCCGGAACCAGGTCCCTTTACGAAAACATCTACTTTCTTTAGGCCGTGCTCCTGTGCGCGACGAGCTGCTGCTTCTGCTGCAAGCTGTGCTGCGAATGGAGTCGACTTACGTGAGCCTTTGAAACCTACTTGGCCAGATGATGACCAAGAGATAACAGCCCCTGTTGGATCAGTGATTGAGATGATTGTGTTGTTGAAGGTTGACTTGATGAAAGCCTTACCTACTGCAACGTTCTTCTTCTCTTTCTTACGAAGCTTTACTTTGCCCTTTGCTGGGGCTGCTGTTTTTGCTTTAGGAGTGGCCATTACTTAGTCACCTTCTTCTTGCCGGCAATTGCCTTACGTGGACCCTTACGAGTACGAGCGTTTGTGTGAGTGCGCTGACCACGTACAGGAAGTCCCTTGCGGTGACGAATACCTTGGTAGCTTTGAATTTCAACTTTACGACGGATATCGCCAGCAACTTCGCGGCGAAGATCTCCTTCGATTTTGTAATTGGCTTCGATGTATTCACGAAGCTGAGCAAGTTCTGACTCTTGCAAATCTTTTACGCGAGTATCTGGTGAAATACCAGTTGCCGCGAGAGTTTCGTGGGAACGGGTAAGACCCATTCCGAAAATGTATGTGAGTGCAATCTCAACACGCTTTTCACGTGGAAGATCGACACCGACTAGACGTGCCATATGTTCAACCATTTCTATATCCGGAGGTCCTTCGCAATGCTCCTCGACATATTTATCGAGCCCTGGCCTACCGGTCCGGGGGTCTTAACTATTTCTAGTTAAGTCGCATCACGCGTACTTATCTTTGTCTCGGAGTTACCCTTGACGCTGCTTGTGACGAAGATTTTCGCAGATCACCATTACGCGACCCTTGCGACGAATGACTTTGCACTTGTCGCAAATCTTCTTCACGCTTGGATTAACCTTCACGTGTTTTCCTTTTGTTAGTGGGGGCGAAAGATTTACTTGTAACGGTAAATAATTCGACCCTTTGTAAGGTCATATGGACTAAGTTCTACAATCACACGATCTGCCGGCAAAATACGAATGTAGTTCTTTCGCATCTTTCCACTGATATGTGCCAAGACTTTATGTCCATTTGTAAGTTCAACACGGAACATCGCATTAGGTAACGCCTCAGCAACAGTGCCTTCGATTTCGATCGCACCATCTTTACTTGCCAAGGATCAATACCTTCTTCTCTTTTTTCATGTGAACGAACAGGGTCGAACCACGCTCAAAACCGGAAGGAATTGAATGTGGCGCGAAGGGTCATTCTATGGCAGAGCCCCTTATAAAGGGAAATCGCCCAAAAAGAGCGTATTGACCGCACCCAACACGCCGCCTAGGCGAGGAGTTCGGAGGTCTCTATGCCAAAGCGAGCAAGTTCGGACCTGCCACCATCGAGTGCGGTCAGCACAAAAGGCTTTCCATCAGGGCAGATGACATATGAGTTTTCGAAGTGGGCGCCACGAGATTGATCCGTTGAAACCACGGTCCATTTATCGCTCAAGACTTTGGTCTTGGGCGATCCCCGAGTAATCATCGGTTCGATGGCAAGTGCCATTCCAGGAATGATTTCTGGGCCATTTCCGCCCTTTCCAAAGTTAAGCACATGTGGCTCTTGGTGCATCTCAGTGCCGATTCCATGGCCACCGTATTCTTGCAAGATTCCATACTCACCTTGCGAATCAATGTATTGCTCGATTGCGTGACCAATATCGGAAAGTCGAGCGCCGTTTTTGCCGGCTGCGATACCAACCCACATCGATTCTTCGCATGTATCCATCAATTTCTGATCAGCTGGATCAAGGTTTCCGATGCCGATAGAAAATGCGGCATCTCCATGCCAACCATCGATAATCGCTCCGCAATCAATAGAGACAATATCCCCGTCGTTAATCACGCGCGTACCAGGTATGCCGTGGACGATTTCATCGTTGATTGAGACGCAGATAGTTGCTGGAAAGCCGTGGTAGCCAAGGAAGTTTGAGGTGCCTCCCCCACGTTTGATATTTGCTGCCGCTATTGCGTCCAGGGCAGCTGTTGTCATGCCAGCTTTGATATTTTCCCGCAGAAGTTGCAATGTTTGACCGACCAAAAGACCGGCACGACGCATCACCTTGAGTTGCTCAAGGTCTTTGATTTGAATTGCCATAGTTATTTCTTAGCCGTGAACGCGACTTAACGCTGTAATCGCGCGCTCAGTTATATCTGCTACATCGCCATCGGCGCCAATAGTAATAAGCAAACCTTCGTTGCGATAGAAAGTGACGATTGGCGCAGTCTGCTCTTCATAGACAGCAAGGCGCTTTGCAATCACTTCTTCTTTATCATCTTCGCGTTGGTAGAGCTCACCACCACATGCCGCACACTTCTCAAGGTTGGCGGCAGCCGGTGCCCCACACTCTTTACAGGTGCGGCGCGAGGATAGGCGTTTGATAATGATTTCATTTTCAATCGCTAGTTCTAGGACAGCTTGAAGCGGTGCGCCCTTTTCAGTTAAGAAAGCACGCAAGACTTCAGCTTGCACGGTGTTACGTGGAAAGCCATCGAGTAGGAATCCGTTTGCAACATCGTCATGAGTAAGGCGATCTTTGACCATCTCATTAGTCACTGAATCAGGAACTAGTTGTCCGGAATCCATAAATCCTTTTGCCTTAAGACCGAGCGGTGTGCTGGCTTTGAGGTTTGCCCGGAAAATATCACCGGTGGAGATATGTGGAATTGAATAGTGCGCAGCCAGGAACTGAGCTTGAGTTCCTTTACCGGCACCTGGTGGACCTACCAGGACTAAACGCATTACTTCAAGAAACCTTCATATGAACGCTGCTGCAACTGGCTCTCGATCTGCTTTGCTGTATCTAGACCAACGCCAACCACAATCAGAATTGCAGTTCCACCGAATGGGAAGTTCTGGGTGGCACCGAAGAGAACGAGTGCGAAGACTGGAATGAGTGCAACAAGTGCCAGATAGAGCGCACCAGGGGCGGTAATACGAGAGAGAACATACTGAAGGTATTCAGTTGTTGGTCGTCCGGCACGGATTCCTGGAATAAATCCACCGTACTTCTTCATATTATCTGCAACCTCTTCTGGGTTAAATGTGATTGCAACGTAGAAGTAAGTGAAGAAAATAATGAGAGCTGCGTAGGTAACCATATAAATTGGGTGATCACCGGTCACTAAGTTACGTGAGATCCAGACTGCCCATCCTGCTTGGCTATTAGTGAAGTTCACAATCAGCGATGGAATATAGAGAAGTGATGATGCGAAGATAACCGGGATAACACCAGCCTGGTTTACCTTAATTGGAATATAGGTTGATGTTCCGCCATATGCCTGACGTCCCACCATGCGCTTGGCGTATTGAACCGGAATTCGACGCTGCGCCTGTTCAACGAATACAACAGCGGCAACTACAACGACTCCTACTGCGCAAACGAATAGGAATGCGAAGAGGCCCTTTTGAAGCTTGATTGACCAGAGCTGACCGGGGAAAGTTGATGCGATTGATGTGAAGATGAGAATGGACATTCCGTTACCAACACCGCGATCAGTGATGAGCTCACCGAGCCACATAATTACTGATGTTCCTGCTGTCATCACAACAATCATGGTCAAGATACGTTGCCATGAAGTGTCAGGAATGATGGGAACGTTACAACCGGAAATCAAGCGACCAGGTGTACGAGCAACTGCAACAAGACCTGTTGACTGCAAGATTGCAAGTCCGATGGTGAGGTAGCGGGTGTACTGAGTGAGCTTTGCAGTACCTGACTGTCCTTCCTTCTTCAGTGTTTCAAAGCGAGGAATAACAACGGTCAGCAACTGAATAATGATTGAGCTGGTGATGTAAGGCATGATGCCAAGTGCAAAGACAGAGAGCTGCAAGAGCGCTCCACCTGAGAAAAGATTGATAAGCCCGAATAGGCCGCCAGTCTGCGCTTGGGCAAGACATCCCTTTACCGCTGTGTATGAAACACCCGGTGTTGGAACGACGGAACCAAAGCGGAAGAGGGCCATGATTGAGAGAGTGAAGAAGATTTTCTTACGAAGTTCAGGCGTCTTAAATGCCATTCCAAATGCTGAAAGCATCAATCTTCTCCCTCTAGCTCAATAGCGTTTGTTTGTATTACAGAGTTGCTGTCGATCCACCAGCAGCTGAGATCTTCTCAATCGCTGATGCAGAAAATGCATGTGCCGTAATAGATACCTTAACTGCAATTTCGCCATTTCCAAGAACCTTTACAGGTAGTGAATCGCGAACTGCACCCTTTTCAATGAGATCTGCAACTGTTACAGCGCCACCCTTTGGAAAGAGTGCGTTGATTGTTGAGACATTCACTGCTTGGTACTCAATACGTGCCGGGTTCTTAAAGCCGCGAAGCTTTGGTAGACGCATGACGAGTGGAAGCTGACCACCTTCGAAACCAGGACGAACCGTGTTACGAGCATGTGTTCCCTTACCGCCACGACCAGCAGTCTTACCCTTTGATGCTTCTCCGCGACCCTTACGAGTCTTGTCTTTCTTAGCACCTGGAGCTGGACGAAGATGATGAAGTTTAAGTGTCATCTTTATTCGACCTCCTCTACCTTGATTAAGTGGCGAGCAGCTACTGCCATGCCACGAATTTCCGGACGATCTTCTTTGACAACAACGTCATTGATGCGCTTGAGTCCGAGTGAACGAACGGTGTTGCGAATCTCTGGCTTATTGCCGACTGTTGATTTGACCTGTGTGATCTTTAAACGTGGCATTAGACACCAACTGTCATCTGTGAGGCGCGAATAATTGCTGCAGGAGCAACATCTTCCAACGGACGACCGCGGCGTGCTGCAATTTGTGCAGGTGACTCAAGCATCTTCAGTGCTGCAACAGTGGCGTGAACCATGTTGATTGCATTTGAAGAACCGAGAGACTTTGTCAGTACATCGTGAACACCAGCGCACTCAAGTACGGCGCGAACAGGGCCTCCGGCAATAACTCCGGTACCTGGACTAGCTGGGCGAAGTAGAACTACACCCGCTGCTGTTTCACCCTGTACTGGGTGAGGAATTGTTCCTTGAACGCGCGGCACTACGAAGAATGACTTCTTAGCTTCTTCAACTGCCTTAGCGATAGCTTGTGGAACTTCCTTAGATTTTCCGTAGCCAACGCCAACGGTTCCGTTCTGATCTCCCACAACAACGAGTGCTGTGAATGAGAAGCGACGTCCGCCCTTTACCACCTTTGACACGCGGTTAATGAAAACCACGCGCTCGGTGTATGGAGACTTCTCCTTCTCGCGATCATCACGACGTTCGCGACGTTCGCCGCGACCCTTATTTGAAGGTGCGCCTGTTGTGGACGCTGCATCGTTAGTTGGATTAACAGCCATTAGAACTCCAATCCATTCTCTCGTGCAGAATCTGCAACTGCAGCAATACGACCGTGGTACTTATTACCTGCGCGGTCAAAGACAACCGTCGAAATTCCAGCCTTCTTAGCGCGTTCAGCAATGAGTGCTCCTACTTGCTTCGACTTATCTGTCTTATCGCCAGATGACTTGCGAAGTTCGAGCTCCATTGTTGATGCGTAAGCAATTGTCTTTGCTTGGGTGTCATCAATAACCTGTACGAAGAGGTGACGTGATGAACGTGAAACGACTAGGCGTGGACGTGATGGTGTGCCTGAAATCTTCTTACGAAGACGGAAAGCACGACGAGCACGCGCGTTTTGCGCTGAGCCCTTGCGGACCTTAACTCCGATTGCCATTACTTCTTACCTGCCTTTCCAGCCTTGCGACGAACTGCTTCGCCTTCAAGACGCAAGCCCTTACCCTTATATGGATCAGCCTTGCGAAGCTTTTTGATCTTCGCTGCTGTCTCTCCAACAAGCTGCTTATCAATTCCATTGATAATTAACTTAGTTGGTGATTCAACTTTGTAGGAGATTCCTTCTGGGGCTGGGAAAAGAATTGAGTGGCTGTAACCGAGCTGGAATTCAAGATCCTTGCCCTTTTCAGCCACACGGTAACCAACACCAACGATGTTGATTGTGAGTGAGTAACCAGTTGTTACACCTTCGACCATATTCGCTACGAGTGAGCGAGATAGACCGTGGAGTGAACGTGTTACGCGCTCTTCATTTGGACGAGCAACGGTGATAACACCGTCTGCTTGTGAAACTTGGATAGGTGCTGGAACTGCAATTGCGAGTGAACCCTTAGGTCCCTTCACTGCAACGCTCTGACCTGTGATTGAAACTTCTACACCACTTGGAACGGTGATAGGCATACGACCAATACGTGACATGGGAGATTTACCATACGTAGGCGAGAACTTCTCCGCCTACACCCTTCTTATTGGCTTGCTTATCTGTCAGTAGTCCAGATGAAGTTGAAATGATTGCAACTCCGAGACCACCAAGAACTTTAGGAAGCGCAGTTGACTTTGCGTATACGCGAAGTCCTGGCTTGCTCACGCGGCGAAGACCAGCGATTGAACGTTCGCGGTTTGTGCCGAATTTAAGGTCAAGAGTGAGGTTTTTGCCTACTCCAGTTGCCATTGCTTCAACGCGGTATTCTGCAATGAAACCCTCTTGCTTGAGGATCTCTGCAATACGTACCTTGACCGATGATGACGGCATTGAAACCGTGTCATGGTAGGCAGAGTTCGCATTGCGCAGACGAGACAACATGTCTGCGATCGGATCTGTCATTGTCATACGTGGCCTGTGGCCTTTCTCGAATTAGTACCCAAGCGATCTGCTTGGACTTTTTTCGTTTGTACTATTACCAAGAAGCCTTGGTGATACCTGGAAGCTCGCCGCGGTGCGCCATTTCACGGAAACAGACGCGACAGATTCCAAACTTTTGATAGACAGCATGCGGACGGCCGCAACGCTGGCAACGTGTGTAACCGCGAACCTTGAACTTTGGCTTGCGAGCAGCTTTAACCTTGAGTGATGTTTTAGCCATTCTTATGCCTCCTTGAAAGGAAAGCCGAGCGCCTTAAGTAGTGCGCGACCTTCGTCATCGTTCTTAGCTGTTGTTACAACTGTGATATCCATACCGCGAGTGCGATCGATCTTGTCCTGTTCGATTTCTGGGAATACAACCTGCTCGGTGAGACCGAAGGTGTAGTTGCCCTTTCCATCGAACTGCTTTGGAGAAAGACCACGGAAGTCGCGGATACGTGGCAGAGAGATTGAGAGAAGACGGTCTGCGAATTCCCACATGCGATCTCCACGAAGAGTGACGTGTGCACCAATTGGCATGTTCTCGCGAAGCTTGAACTGGGCAATTGATTTACGTGACTTAGTAACCTGTGGCTTTTGGCCAGTGATGATTGCTAGGTCGCGGATTGCACCTTCGATGAGCTTGGCATCGCGCGCAGCTTCACCAACACCCATGTTGACAACAATCTTTGTCAGCGTAGGAATCTGCATTGGATTCTTATATCCAAATTCACCCTTAAGAGTTGCTTGGATTTCGCTCTTATAGCGAGCCTTGAGACGAACATCTGTAGCAGTGCTCATTAGATGTCCTTTCCTGTGCGACGTGAGATGCGAACATTTGTGCCTTCTTCATCGACTCGAACGCCAAGACGTGTTGCCTTGCCATCTCCATCTACGACCATGACATTTGAAATATGAATTGATGCTTCTTGTGTGATGATTCCGCCTACTTTGACGCCACGGTCAGAAGTTGATTCCTTTGTGTGGCGCTGAATGCGATTAACGCCTTCAACAGTGACGCGGCTTCCATCTACATGAAGAACCTTGCCGGTTACGCCCTTGTTCTTGCCAGCGATAACCAAAACTTCGTCATTCTTCTTAATCTTCGCCATGGTTAGAGCACCTCCGGAGCGAGTGAAATGATCTTCATGAACTTCTTGTCGCGAAGTTCGCGAGCAACTGGTCCGAAGATACGAGTTCCGCGTGGTTCGCCATCCGCTTTGAGGATAACTGCCGCGTTCTCGTCAAACTTGATGTAAGAACCGTCTGGACGACGACGTTCTTTTACTGTGCGAACGATGACAGCCTTGACGACTTCACCCTTCTTTACCTGTCCACCAGGGATTGCATCCTTGACTGAACATACGATGATGTCTCCGATACCGGCGTAACGGCGCTTGGTTCCGCCGAGCACACGAATACAGAGAAGCTCTTTAGCTCCTGTGTTATCCGCGACGCGTAGGCGCGATTCTTGTTGAATCATTTATTCCACCCGTTCCCTTACTTAGCCTTCTCGATGATTTGAACTAAACGCCAGCGCTTTGAGGCTGATATTGGTCGTGTTTCCATGATCAATACGCGATCGCCTGTGCCTGCTGAGTTTGTCTCATCATGTGCTTTGAGCTTGTGTGTGCGGCTCATAACCTTTGAGTACATACCGTGTGCAACACGGTTTGATACTGCAACGGTGATGGTCTTATCCATCTTGTCTGAGACAACGATGCCTTCACGAGTCTTGCGGGATCCGCGATCTTCTGTTGGATTTGTAGCCATTACGCAGCGCCTCCAATTCCTAGTTCGCGTTCACGAATAATTGTGTAGATACGAGCAATCTCTTTACGAACTGCACCGAGACGACCATGTGATTCAAGCTGACCTGTTGCTGCTTGGAAGCGAAGGTTAAAGAGTTCTTCTTTACCTTCACGAAGCTTTGCAGTTAACTCATCAGCTGACAGTTGACGAAGTTCTTCAGTAGTAATCGCCATGGTTATGCCTCCTCACGCTTTACAACGCGGCACTTCATTGGGAGCTTGTGAATCGCAAGGCGCATAGCTTCATTAGCTACCGCCTCTGTTACGCCTGAAATTTCAAACATAATGCGACCTGGCTTCACGTTTGCGATCCACCATTCTGGAGAACCCTTACCGGAACCCATACGAGTTTCAGCAGGCTTCTTTGTGAGTGGGCGATCTGGATAGATATTGATCCAAACCTTTCCACCACGCTTGATATAACGAGTCATCGCGATACGCGCTGCCTCAATCTGACGGTTAGTGACATAAGCAGGAGCAAGTGCCTGGATACCGAAGTCTCCAAATGCAACCTGTGTTCCACCCTTTGACGCACCTGAACGTGATGGGTGGTGCTGCTTACGGTGCTTAACCTTGCGAGGAATTAACATTATTGCGCTCCTCCTTCTGAAGTCTCTGTTGCTGGAGCTGCAGGAGTTGAATCTGCAGTTGCAACGTGTGAAGTTGTTACTTCAGCGCGTGGAGCACGTGGTGTGCGTGGTCCGCGACGTTCTGGCTTTGGTGCGCGTGCTTCTGCAAGTGCCTTTTCAGCACGCTCTGCGCGTGAACCAATAACTTCACCCTTATAGATCCAGACCTTTACACCCAAGCGACCGAAGGTTGTTGCAGCTTCGTAGAAGCCGTAATCAATATCAGCGCGAAGTGTGTGTAGTGGAACGCGACCTTCACGATAGAACTCAGAACGTGACATTTCTGCGCCACCGAGACGACCACCGCACTGAACACGAATGCCCTGAGCTCCTGCCTTCATCGCTGATTGCATTGACTTCTTCATTGCGCGACGGAAAGAAACACGTGCAGCAAGCTGCTCGGCAATTCCCTGTGCAACGAGTTGCGCATCAATTTCAGGGTTCTTTACTTCAAGAATATTGAGCTGAACTTGCTTGCCAGTGAGCTTTTCAAGCTTTAGACGTAGAACGTCTGCTTCTTGTCCGCGACGACCGATAACAATTCCTGGGCGTGCAGTGTGAAGGTCAATACGTACACGATCACGTGTGCGCTCGATTTCGATACGTGAAACGCCTGCGCGTTCCATGCCCTTCTGCATAAGTCGGCGGATTTCGACGTCTTCTTTGACGTAATCCTTGTACAACTTATCTGCATACCAACGTGACTTAAATTCAGTTGTGATGCCGAGACGGAAGCCGTGTGGGTTTACTTTTTGACCCATTAGTTGGACGCTCCCTTCGCTGCTGGTGTTGGAACTGCTGCTACTGGAGCAGCAAGTGGTGACTTCTCAGAACGCTTTGGATTTCTTGTCTGCGCCTTTGTTGAAGTACGTGAAAGTGACTTTGAAGTCACCTTTGAATCGCTGACAGTCACAGAGATGTGGCTTGAGCGCTTCAAGATACGGAAACCTCGTCCTTGTGCACGTGGGCGAAAACGCTTCATTGTGCGTCCCTCGTCAACAAGTGCTTCAACAACCCAGAGCTCTGAAGCATCGCGGATTGCTGGATTCTGCTGCTTAGCATTAGCAATTGCTGAGTTAAGAAGTGTGTACACATCTGAACCAGCTGCTTGCGGAGCAAACTTAAGAACGTTAAGTGCTTCATCTGCACGCATTCCACGGACCAAGTCGACAACGCGACGAGCCTTCTGTGGTGTGTGGCGGATGTCGCGCAGTACTGCGCGAGCGATGAGTGCGTCTTGTGTATTAGGCACGAGTAGCTCTCCGATCATCTTTAACGTGTCCGCGGAATGTACGTGTTGGTGCGAACTCACCAAGCTTGTGACCGATCATTGCGTCGGTAATAAATACAGGGACATGCTTGCGGCCGTCGTGTACCGCAATGGTGTGTCCGATCATTGAAGGCGAGATCATCGAACGTCGTGACCATGTCTTAATGACATTCTTTGTATTGGCTTCATTTTGGGCATCCACCTTTTTGGTGAGATGTCCATCAATGAATGGACCCTTCTTGAGACTACGTGGCATGAGGGCTCCTTAGCGCTTCTTGTTCGACTTACGACGACGGACGATCATTGAATCTGAAGTCTTCTTCTTACGAGTACGTGCTTCAGGCTTACCCCAAGGTGAAACTGGGTGGCGACCACCAGAAGTTTTACCTTCACCACCACCGTGTGGGTGGTCGACTGGGTTCATAACAACACCACGAACAGATGGACGAACGCCTAACCAGCGCTTACGTCCAGCTTTTCCGTAGTTAATGTTTCCTTGTTCTGCGTTTCCAACTTCACCAACAGTTGCGCGGCAACGAACATCTACGTTACGGATTTCTCCAGATGGCATACGCAGTTGTGCATATGCTCCTTCTTTTGCAACGAGCTGAACTGATGCGCCAGCTGAACGAGCAATCTTTGCTCCGCCACCTGGGCGAAGTTCAATCGCGTGAACAGTTGTTCCTACTGGGATGTTGCGAAGTGGCAAGTTGTTACCAGGCTTGATATCGGCCTTAGGACCGTTCTCAACTGTTGCACCTTGCTCAAGCTTATTTGGAGCGATGATGTAACGCTTTTCTCCATCTGCATAGTGAAGAAGTGCGATACGCGCTGTGCGGTTTGGATCGTATTCAATGTGTGCAACCTTTGCTGGTACACCATCTTTATCGTTACGTGTGAAATCGATAAGACGGTATGCACGCTTGTGCCCGCCACCTTGGTGACGAACAGTGATGCGACCTTGATTATTACGACCACCCTTTGAGTGAATTGGGCGAACGAGTGACTTCTCAGGTGTTGAGCGAGTGATTTCTGCGAAATCTGGAACAGTTGCTCCACGCTGACCTGGGGTCGTTGGCTTTAGTTTGCGAAGTGCCATGAGGTTTCCTCTCTTTAAGGTCCTGTTTCAATTACGAAACAGGGCCTCCGAAGATGTCGATACGGTCGCCAGCGGCCACATGAACGATTGCTCGCTTTGTGTCTTTGCGCTTTCCATCACCAAAACGTGTGCGCTTATTCTTTCCCTGGCGGTTCATAGTGTTAACACTGACCACCTTCACACCAAATACCTTCTCAACAGCGATCTTGATCTCTGTCTTATTAGCATCTGTTGCAACAAGGAATGTGTACTTGTTTTCATCGAGCAACCCGTAGCTCTTTTCAGAGACAACTGGTGCTAGCAAAACTTCACGGTAATCCTTCATTATGCGGATACCTCACTTTCGCGTGCTACTGACTTCACAGATTTTCCTGAAGTCTTAGCTGAAGCCTTGAACTTGAGGAAGTCGTTGATCGCTGCTTCAGAGAAGACAACGTCATCGCTTTTCAAGATGTCATAAGCGTTGAGCTGATCTGGAACAAGAAGGTGTAGGTCATCAGCGTTACGAAGTGAACGCCATGCAGCGTCTTCCTTACGCGAGACAACAACCAGGAGGTTCTTGCGAGTTGAGAATTGACGCACTGCAGCAAGTGCTGCCTTCGTTGAAGGAGCAGCTGTTACTGAATCCAGCACGTGAATTCGCTCGTTACGCTGACGGTCAGAGAGAACACCGCGTAGCGCTGCTGCGATCATCTTCTTCGGTGTGCGTTGGAAATATGAACGTGGACGAACTGCGTGTGCAGCACCGCCACCACGCTGAAGCGGAGCACGAATCGAACCCTGACGAGCACGACCTGTTCCCTTCTGCTTGAAAGGCTTCTTACCTGAACCAGAAGTTTCTCCGCGGTTCTTTGCCTTCTGGGTACCTTGACGAGCAGCTGCAAGTTGAGCTGTTACGACTTGGTGAATAAGAGGAATGTTTGTCTGCGCATCGAAGATATCTGCTGGCAAATCAACTGAGCCAACCTTCTTACCTTCTGCGTTCTTTACTTCAACGGTAAGTGCCATGGTTACATCCCTGCCTTTACAGTCTCAACAAGTGCTTTTTTAGCAGCTGAACGGATAAAGACGAGACCACCATCGGTACCAGGAACGGAACCCTTGATAAGAAGTAGGTTATTTTCTAGGTCTACAGCTTGAACTGTGAGGTTCTGTGTTGTGACCTTCTCATTACCCATACGACCCATCATGCGCATTCCCTTGAAAACGCGACCTGGTGTTGAACATGCACCGATTGAACCTGGCATACGGTGCTTACGATCTACACCGTGAGATGAGCTAAGCCCACCGAAACCGTGGCGCTTCATAACACCAGCAGTTCCTTTACCAGTTGATGTTCCAGTTGCATCGACGATATCGCCAGCTGCAAATGTTGATGCGCCAATCTCTTGTCCCACTGTGTATTCAGCAGCTGAGAGTGTGCGGAGTTCGGCAACGGAGCGACGAGGAGTGACGCCTGCCTTTGCGTAATGTCCAGCAAGTGGCTTAGAAACTTTCTTTGGATCAATTGCGCCGTATCCAAGTTGAACAGCTGAATAGCCATCCTTCTCAGGTGTGCGAATCGATGTAACAACGCATGACTCAACTGAAACAACTGTCACAGGAATCATCTTGTTTTCTGCATCGAATACTTGGGTCATGCCAAGCTTCTTACCGAGAACGCCCTTGATGGACGAACCGTAAGACTGAGTTACAACTTCACGTGTCATTAGTTTTCGTCCTTTCCTTAGAGCTTAATCTCGATGTCGACGCCTGCTGGCAAGTCGAGACGCATCAATGAATCAACAGTCTTAGGTGTTGGGTCGATGATGTCGATGAGGCGCTTATGTGTGCGCATCTCGAAATGTTCGCGGCTGTCCTTGTACTTATGAGGAGAGCGAATCACGCAATAGGTGTTCTTCTCTGTTGGTAGCGGCACTGGACCCGCGACGGTTGCACCTGTGCGCTCGACTGTCTCAACGATTTTCTTCGCTGAAGAGTCAATCACCTCATGGTCATACGCCTTGAGTCGAATGCGGATCTTTTGTCCCGCCATGTCGTTCTCCTCTTTACTTTCGTTAGTTCAAACTTTTGTTTACTACGGTTGTGTTTGCGCCGGCGGTTTTTACGCCGCCGGCGCTTTCACAATTACTTCTTGATCTTTGTTACGCGACCTGCACCTACTGTGCGGCCACCTTCGCGGATTGCGAAGCGAAGACCATCTTCCATTGCGATTGGTTGGATGAGCGTTACAGCCATCTCAGTGTTATCGCCAGGCATAACCATTTCTGTGCCTTCTGGAAGTGTTACAACGCCAGTCACGTCAGTTGTACGGAAGTAGAACTGTGGACGGTAGTTGTTAAAGAATGGAGTGTGACGTCCGCCTTCATCCTTTGAAAGGATGTATGCAGATGCATCGAACTCTGTGTGTGGTGTGATTGAACCAGGCTTGCAGACAACCTGACCGCGCTCTACATCTTCACGCTTTGTTCCACGAAGAAGAAGTCCGACGTTCTCGCCAGCCTGTCCTTCATCGAGCAACTTACGGAACATTTCAACGCCTGTAACAGTTGTCTTCTGAGCTAGCTCACGAATACCAACGATTTCAACTTCTTCGTTAACCTTAACGATTCCGCGCTCGATACGACCTGTGATAACAGTTCCACGACCTGTGATTGTGAAAACGTCTTCAACTGGCATAAGGAATGGCTTATCGATTTCGCGCTCTGGCTGTGGGATAAATGCATCCACTGCATCCATGAGCTCGATGATCTTCTCAGCCCACTTTGCATCTCCTTCGAGAGCCTTAAGTGCTGAAATGCGAACGATTGGTGTGTCATCGCCTGGGAATTCGTACTTAGATAGAAGTTCGCGAACTTCCATTTCTACGAGTTCAAGAATTTCTTCGTCATCGACCATATCTGACTTGTTAAGAGCCACAACGATTGATGGAACGCCAACCTGACGAGCAAGGAGAACGTGCTCCTTAGTCTGTGGCATTGGTCCGTCTGTTGCTGCAACGACGAGGATTGCTCCGTCCATCTGCGCAGCACCAGTGATCATGTTCTTGATGTAGTCAGCGTGGCCTGGGCAGTCAACGTGTGCGTAGTGACGCTTCTCTGTCTGGTACTCGATGTGAGCGATAGAGATTGTGATACCGCGAAGACGCTCTTCTGGCGCCTTATCGATATCTGAGAACGCAGTAGCTGCGTTAAGAGTTGGGTACTTGTCATGCAAAACCTTAGAGATTGCTGCAGTAAGTGTTGTTTTACCGTGGTCAATATGGCCGATGGTTCCGATGTTAACGTGCGGCTTATTACGCTCGAACTTGGCTTTTGCCATTTTGGTTCCTCTTTCGTTTCCTAGTGCTTAGTTATTAGGGGTTGTGCTGTTCTTATTAGGGTTATTCGCCGCGAACTTTCGCAATGATTTCCTTTGCGACGTTTCCTGGAACTTCGGCATAACTGTCGAATTCCATGCTGTAGCTCGCGCGACCTTGTGTTCTGGAGCGGAGATCTCCGACATAACCGAACATCTCCGACAACGGAACTAGCGCCCTAACAACGCGGGCACCTGACCGCTCATCCATGGCCTGGATTTGGCCACGACGACTATTGAGATCGCCGATGACATCACCCATGAAGTCTTCAGGGGTAACAACTTCGACTTTCATCACTGGCTCGAGAATTGCAGGGTCAGCAAGTTTTGCTGCTTCCTTAAATGCTGCGATACCAGCCACCTTGAATGCGAGCTCCGATGAGTCAACATCGTGATACGCGCCGTCAAGAAGAGTTACTCGTACATCTGTAAGTGGATATCCAGCAAGTGGTCCTGCTGTCATCGCTTCCTTACATCCTGCATCAACTGAAGGGATGTACTCGCGTGGAACGCGGCCTCCAGTGACCTTATTAACGAATTCATATCCGCCTTCAACCTGACCTGTTGGAAGTGGCTCGATAGCAATCTGAATCTTTGCAAACTGTCCAGAACCACCGGTCTGCTTCTTGTGTGTGTAGTCATGGCGTGCAACTGGCTTACGAAGTGTTTCGCGGTATGCAACCTGTGGCTTACCAACGTTTGCTTCAACCTTAAATTCACGACGCATACGATCGACCAAGATTTCAAGGTGAAGTTCACCCATACCAGCGATGATTGTCTGGCCGGTCTCTTCGTCAGTATTAACGTGGAATGTTGGATCTTCTTCAGATAGACGCTGAATAGCAACGCCAAGTTTCTCTTGGTCACCCTTTGTCTTTGGCTCAATGGCAACTGAGATCACTGGTGCTGGGAAGTCCATAGATTCCAGAATTACTGGCTTTGCTGGATCACAGAGAGTTTCACCTGTTGTGGTGTCCTTAAGACCCATCACAGCAACGATCATTCCGGCGCCAACATTGTCACGCTCTTCGCGCTTGTTGGCGTGCATCTGGTAGATCTTTCCGATGCGCTCTTTGCGGTTCTTTGTTGAGTTAAGGATTGTTGATCCTGTCTCAAGAACGCCTGAGTAAACACGGATAAAGGTAAGTTTTCCAAGGTGTGGATCTGTCATGATTTTAAAAGCTAGGGCTGAGAATGGTTCTTCATTCTTAGGCTGGCGCTTCATCTCAACTGTCACATCGTTCATATCTGTACCGACGATTGCATCGATATCAAGTGGTGATGGGAGGTAGCGATTTACAGCGTCAAGCATTGGCTGAACACCCTTGTTCTTAAATGCAGAACCGGTAAGAACTGGTGAAAGCTTGGCAGCGATGGTTGCGCGGCGGATGCCGGCGATGATTTCTTCTTCAGAAACTTCGATTCCTTCAAGGAACTTCTCCATGAGAACATCATCATTTTCGGCAAGAGTTTCGAGCATCTCTGCGCGAGCTTGCTTGCACTTATCGAGCATGTCAGCTGGAATCTCTTCGATTGCGTAATCTTCGCCCTTTTTAGTTTCTCCGCGCCATACAAGTGCCTTCATAGCAATGAGGTCAACGACACCAATGAAATCTGATTCGTTACCGATAGGAAGCTGTAGAACAAGTGCTACTGCATTCAGGCGATCCTTGATCATGCTTACGCACTTATCAAATGAAGCACCTGTGCGGTCTAGCTTGTTAATGAAACAAATACGTGGAACTGAATAACGATCTGCCTGGCGCCATACTGTTTCAGATTGTGGCTCAACGCCAGCAACGCCATCGAATACTGCAACTGCTCCATCTAGTACACGAAGTGAACGCTCTACCTCAACTGTGAAGTCAACGTGACCTGGTGTATCAATGATGTTAATGAGATGGTCTTTCCACATACAAGTTGTTGCAGCAGAGGTGATAGTGATACCGCGCTCTTGTTCCTGCTCCATCCAGTCCATGGTTGCTGCACCTTCGTGCACTTCACCAATCTTGTAAGAAATACCTGTGTAAAAAAGGATGCGCTCAGTAGTAGTGGTTTTGCCCGCGTCGATGTGAGCCATGATTCCAATGTTGCGAACCGTAGCTAAATCGATCTTCTCTACTGTAGACGTTGACACGTATATTCCTCTTCTCGTCGGATTCTTTAAGTCTTAGATTCTTTAACTATTACCAGCGGTAGTGAGCAAACGCCTTGTTTGCTTCCGCCATTTTGTGGGTATCTTCGCGGCGCTTTACAGCTGCTCCAAGACCATTTGCGGCATCGATAAGTTCATTCTGAAGACGCTCTGACATTGACTTCTCGCGACGATCGCGTGAGTAGTCAACTAACCAGCGAAGTGCAAGAGTTGAAGAGCGTGAAGCTTTTACTTCAATTGGCACCTGGTAGGTAGCTCCACCAACACGGCGTGAGCGAACTTCAACAGCAGGCTTGATGTTCTCAAGTGCGCGCTTAAGAGTGATCAGTGGGTCAACTTCAGTCTTCTTGCGTGTGCCTTCTAGTGCGTTGTAAACAATTGCTTCAGCTGTTGAGCGCTTGCCGTGAAGAAGTACACGGTTGATAAGTGCAGTCACAACTGGTGAGTTGTAAACAGGATCAGCAACTACAGGAGTCTTTACTACGGGACCTTTACGTGGCATTAGCTAGCCTTCTTCTCTCTCTTAGCACCGTAACGTGAACGAGATTGCTTACGGTTCTTAACACCTTGTGTATCTAGTGATCCACGAATAATTTTGTAACGAACACCAGGAAGATCTTTTACGCGGCCTCCGCGAACAAGAACAATGGAGTGCTCTTGTAGGTTGTGACCTTCACCTGGAATGTATGCAGTGATTTCCATTCCGCTAGTAAGACGAACACGTGCAACCTTACGAAGCGCAGAGTTAGGCTTCTTAGGTGTTGTTGTGTAAACACGTGTGCACACACCACGTCGCTGAGGGGAACCCTTAAGCGCAGGTGTTGATGTCTTCGTAGTCTTTTCTGCACGACCACGACGCACTAGCTGCTGAATTGTTGGCACTACTTTTCTCCATTTCGTTTACTGAACTTTTTAATTTCACGCTCATACTTCCGACCCACGCGGTCGGGTGTGTTGCACCCGATTCGCATTTCGCCCGATTAATTTCTTAACAGGAGGAAGCAACAAGCGCGCTAAAAAGCGCAGAGGAGAAAGGTATCGGCAGGGCGCATGAAAGGTCAAAACGGCCCTTTTACTCCGCAAGGTCCCAACACACCCCTATTTTCGAGGTTTTTGGGGCTCGGGCGTGTCGCCGATCGATGAGGGAGAGGGCCTTAAATGCCTACTTTTTTGAAGGCGAAGGCTTAGCCGTTGGAGTGGGCTTTGCCTTCGAGCTCGACTTTGGGCTTGGCGAAGGAGAAGCCTTGGCTTTTGAGCCCTTTTTGGCCGTTGGTGAAGGCGATGGCTTTGCTTTGGAGCCCTTTTTGGCAGTCGGTGAAGGTGATGGCTTGGCTATTGGTGCCAGTTTCTGCGCTGTAGCTTCTGCCGCAGATAATTTCACACATTGCGGATCGAGTTTATTGGCCGGTTGTGAACAAAACTCTTTTGCAAACTCTACGCTTCTTGCAATCTCCTCTGCCTGCGCCTCAGCCTGTATGGCGGCATTTTCTGCTCGAGCCTTCTCTGTCGCAGCATCAATACAGCTTTGTACGAATCTATTTGTTGATCGACTGCAATCATCTGGGGCCAGAAGTGAATCTGCTGCTTTCGTTGCCGCTACTTCAGCTGCATTTTTTGCAGCGTTTTCAGCTACTGCTTTGGCTGCTTCTGCCTCTGCACAGCTCTTAACAGCTCTATTTGTTGTACGACGACAATCATCTGGGGCTAGAAGTGAATCTGCCGCTTGTGTAGCTGCCTTTTCAGCCGCGATTGCGGCTTCACTTGCAACTCTGGCTCTTTCCGTCTCGGCATCAATGCAGTTCTGGGCATTTCTATTTGTTGATCTGCTGCAATCATCTGGAGCAAGTTGTGCATCTGCCGCTTGTCTTGCAGCTTGATTTGCCGCCTCACGATTAGCGCTATCAATTGCCGCCTGTGCTGCAGCGGCTTGACCTGCGGCCATTTCTGCGGCAGAAGCAATCTGTCTGGCTTGCTCTTCGGCTAGGTTCTGAGCAATGCACGCTTCAGTCACAGACTCTGGATAATCTCTACACCCAGCAGAGGCCGCCGTTGGATTGAGCAATTGAATTCCTAGAATTAACAGCAGTGAAGCACAAACTACTGATATCAATTTTCTTGGATTCATGTCTTCTACTTTACTTCAGAGATTGCAATAAATGAATATCTTCTTTCGATTGCTTTAAGGTGAAGATCCAGCGAGCAAAAGGACCACTTTTCAAGGTGATAATCACCCCTTCTCCCCTGCCCCTCATTGCCACAAAATCCTTGAATTTCAAGCCCCGCAGCGTGCCCAACAGAACTACATAGGGAATAGCAGTGCCAGGAGCACGCACTCCGCGAAGAGTGGAAGAGCCCCAAAGTTGATCAACGAATTCAACTTTTTCTATGGCATCAAGTGATGTGCGCGGATTTGAGTGCAGAGCACCCATTTTTTCCCAGAATGAAAGTTGAAGAATTAACTCATTTCCTTCTCTCATCACTCTGGCCATAAAAGAATATTACCGAGAAAGAGAAAGGGCCGCCGCAAATTATGCGACGGCCCTTTCTAGCTAATTACTTAGCGAGGAATTTCTACCTCATCAAGACGTACTGCTTCTCCTGATCCTTGCTGATCAAATGGAGTGAAGTCGTACTCGTCGTAGGCGGCATAGACCGCTGCCTTCGCTTCTTCAGTAGGTTCAACGCGGATGTTGCGGTAACGGGCAAGGCCTGTTCCAGCAGGGATCAACTTACCGATGATGACGTTCTCCTTCAGACCCAAGAGTGGATCAGACTTCTCAGAGAGCGCGGCATCTGTTAGTACGCGAGTTGTTTCCTGGAATGAAGCCGCAGATAACCATGACTCAGTTGCAAGGGATGCCTTGGTGATACCCATAAGTTCTGGGCGACCAGATGCAGCCTTAGCACCAGTTGTCACAACGCGACGGTTTTCAGCTTCAAAGCGACCGCGTTCAACGAGTTCACCTGGAAGCATTTCAGTATCGCCCGCTTCAAGCACAGTAATGCGCTTGAGCATTTGGCGAACAATAACTTCGATGTGCTTATCGTGAATGCCTACGCCCTGTGAGCGATAAACAGATTGGATCTCGTTCACCAAGTGAACTTGAGTTGCACGTGGTCCGAGGATACGAAGTACCTGCTTAGGATCAATTGCGCCGACGACCATCTTCTGGCCAACTTCAACGCGTGTTCCTTCTTCTACAAGTAGCTTCTGACGGCGTGTGATTGGGTAAGCAACTTCTTCGCCACCATCATCTGGTGTCACGATGATCTTCTTACCCTTTGCATCTTCACGGAATGAGACAACGCCAGCAGCTTCTGCGATTGGCGCAACACCCTTAGGTGTACGTGCTTCGAAGAGCTCGACGATACGTGGGAGACCGTGAGTGATGTCATCACCGGCAACACCACCGGTGTGGAAGGTACGCATTGTGAGCTGCGTTCCTGGTTCACCGATTGACTGTGCTGCGATGATTCCGACTGCTTCACCGACTGCAACGAGTTGACCGGCAGCAAGGGAGCGACCATAGCAAGCTGCGCACTGTCCGACCTTGCTATCGCAAGTAAGAACTGAGCGAATCTTTACTTCATCTACTCCTGCAGCAACGAGTGCGTCAATGTTGCGATCGCCAAGGTCGGCGCCGGCTTGGGCAATGACCTCACCGTTGACAGTAATGTCTTCAGCCAATGTGCGGCCATAGACAGAAGTTTCAACGTGATCATGCTTAACCAGGCTGCCAGCTTCAATGCGAGTAGCGATTGGAAGTACGAGACCACGATCGGTTCCGCAATCTTCTTCGCGAATGATGACATCTTGAGCAACATCGCAAAGACGACGTGTGAGGTAACCAGAGTCAGCGGTACGAAGCGCTGTATCTGCAAGACCCTTACGTGCACCGTGAGTTGAGATGAAGTACTCGAGAACAGAGAGGCCTTCACGGAAGTTGGACTTAATTGGGCGAGGAATAATTTCACCCTTTGGGTTTGCAACGAGTCCGCGCATACCTGCGATCTGACGAATCTGCATCATATTTCCACGAGCACCTGAGAAGACCATCATCCAAACTGGGTTTAGACGAGGGAAGTTCTCTTCCATCTCTTTACCAACTTCAGCTGTTGCCTTGGTCCAGATCTCAATGAGTTCCTGGCGACGCTCGTCATCTGTGATGAGTCCCTTTTCGTACTGTGATTGAACCTTGTCGGCTTGTGTTTCATAGCTTTCTAGGATTTCACGCTTACGAGGAGGTGTGACAACATCTTCGATACCGATTGTTACACCAGCGCGAGTTGCCCAGTGGAAACCGAGTGACTTAAGCGCATCGAGTGTCTGTGCCACGGTGACCTTTGGATAGAACTCAGCAAGCTTGTCGACGATTGCGCCGAGTGCCTTCTTAGTTACATCATGATCAACGAATGGGAATTGCTCAGGTAGCGCCTCATTAAAGAGAGCGCGGCCGATTGTTGTCTCGAGAGTTTCTCCCTTAACGCGAATCTTTACCTTTGCTTGCAATGAAACTGAGTGCTGATCATGAGCCATGATCGCTTCAGCGATAGAGCCGAATGCACGGCCTTCGCCAAGTACGCCTTCGCGATCCATTGTTAAGTAGTAGAGACCAAGAACCATGTCCTGGGTAGGAGATGTAATTGGGCGACCATTTGCTGGTGACAAGATGTTATTTGATGACAACATCAAGATACGTGCTTCAGCCTGAGCTTCAGCAGATAATGGAAGGTGGACAGCCATCTGGTCACCGTCGAAGTCAGCGTTAAATGCTGTACATACGAGTGGGTGAATCTGAATTGCCTTACCTTCAACCAGCTGTGGTTCAAATGCTTGGATACCTAAACGGTGAAGTGTAGGAGCGCGGTTGAGAAGCACTGGATGTTCTGCAATAACTTCTTCAAGAACATCCCATACAACTGGACGAGCACGTTCAACCATGCGCTTTGCAGATTTAATGTTCTGCGCGTGGTTAAGGTCTACTAGACGCTTCATTACGAATGGTTTGAAGAGTTCTAGCGCCATCTGCTTTGGCAGACCGCACTGGTGCAGCTTCAACTGTGGACCAACAACGATTACCGAACGACCTGAGTAGTCAACGCGCTTTCCGAGCAAGTTCTGACGGAAACGTCCTTGCTTACCCTTAAGCATGTCTGACAGTGACTTCAGTGCGCGGTTTCCTGGGCCAGTAACTGGACGACCACGACGACCGTTATCGAACAACGCATCTACAGCTTCCTGCAACATACGCTTTTCGTTGTTCACAATAATTTCTGGAGCACCAAGATCAGCAAGGCGCTTCAAACGATTGTTACGGTTAATAACGCGGCGATAGAGATCGTTTAGATCTGAAGTCGCAAAGCGTCCACCATCTAGCTGAACCATTGGGCGCAGATCAGGTGGGATGACCGGTACGGCATCGAGAACCATTGATGCTGGGTGGTTGCTCGTTGTCATAAATGCGTTAACAACCTTCAGACGCTTGATAGCACGAGTCTTCTTCGCGCCCTTGCCGTTCTCGGAAAGGTCAGTGAGCATTGCATGCTCTGTTTCAAGGTCGAAAGTTTCAAGGCGCTTCTTAATTGCAGCAGCTCCCATATCTCCCTTGAAATACATGCCATAGCGATCACGCATTTCGCGGTAAAGATTCTCATCACCTTCGAGATCTTGAACCTTAAGGTTCTTAAAGCGTGACCAGACATCTTCTAGGCGGGTGAGTTCGCGCTCTGCACGTTCACGGATTGCCTTGAGCTCGCGCTCTGCAGATTCACGAACCTTGCGCTTCACATCTGACTTCGCATCTTCGGCTTCGAGTTCAGCAATATCTGCCTCAAGCTTCTTGGTACGAGTATCGACATCAACATCGCGCTTTGTTTCGATCTTCTTGCGATCATTGGCCAACTTCTTCTCAAGCTGTGGCATATCTTCTTCGCGAGCTTCAGCATCAACTTCTGTGATCATGTAAGCAGCGAAATAGATAACCTTCTCGAGATCCTTAGGTGCAAGGTCAAGTAGGTAGCCAAGGCGTGATGGAACACCCTTGAAGTACCAGATGTGAGTAACAGGAGCGGCAAGCTCGATGTGACCCATACGTTCGCGGCGAACCTTTGCGCGTGTTACTTCAACACCGCAACGCTCGCAGATGATTCCCTTGAATCGAACGCGCTTGTACTTACCGCAATAACATTCCCAGTCACGAGTTGGTCCGAAGATCTTCTCGTCGAAGAGTCCGTCCTTCTCTGGCTTAAGTGTGCGGTAGTTGATTGTCTCTGGCTTCTTTACTTCGCCAAAAGACCAATCACGAATATTTTGAGCCGATGCAAGACCGATTCGTAGTTCATCAAAGAAGTTGACATCTAACATGTTTGATTCGCTCCTTAAATTTCTTCTACTGAGCTTGGCTCAACTCGTGACAAGTTGATACCTAGTTCTTCGGCGGCACGGAAAATCTCTTCATCGTTATCGCGCATTTCAATTGCGACACCTTCAGAAGAGAGGACTTCAACATTGAGGCAGAGTGATTGCATTTCCTTGATAAGCACCTTAAATGATTCTGGGATGCCTGGTTCTGGAATGTTCTCGCCCTTCACAATGGCTTCATAAACCTTGACGCGTCCGAGAACATCGTCAGATTTAATAGTGAGCAACTCTTGGAGTGTGTATGCGGCGCCGTAAGCTTCAAGTGCCCACACTTCCATTTCACCAAATCGCTGACCACCGAATTGAGCCTTACCACCAAGTGGTTGCTGAGTGATCATTGAGTATGGACCAGTTGAACGTGCGTGAATCTTGTCATCGACCAAGTGGTGCAGCTTCAAGATATACATATATCCAACTGAAATTGGAGTTGGGTATGGCTCGCCAGAACGACCGTCAAAGAGACGGGCTTTGCCGGAACGACCAATAAGTTGGTTGCCATCGCGGTTTGCAAGTGTTGATGAAAGCAGACCTGAGATTTCATCTTCAAGTGCACCATCGAATACCGGTGTTGCCAGGTTTGTTCCTGGTGCTCCCTTTTCTGCGCCAATCTCCTTAAGGTGATCTGCCCATGCTTCAGAGACTCCGGAAACATCCCAACCTGTCTTTGCAACCCAACCGAGGTGCATTTCAAGAACCTGTCCGACGTTCATACGTCCTGGAACACCAAGTGGGTTCAAGACAACATCGACCGGAGTTCCATCTTCAAGGAATGGCATATCTTCAACTGGAAGAATCTTTGAGATAACACCCTTGTTACCGTGGCGACCAGCAAGCTTGTCACCATCTTGAATCTTGCGCTTCTGCGCAACATAAACGCGAACCAATTGGTTAACGCCAGCTGCAAGCTCGAAGCCTTCTTCTGATTCAAAGATCTTTACGCCGATAACTTTTCCTGATTCACCGTGTGGAACCTTAAGAGATGTATCGCGAACTTCGCGAGCCTTCTCACCAAAGATTGCACGAAGTAGACGCTCTTCTGGTGTGAGTTCAGTTTCTCCCTTAGGAGTTACCTTTCCAACCAAGATATCTCCTGGCACAACATCGGCGCCAACGCGGATGATTCCGCGCTCATCGAGATCTGCCAGAACTTCTTCAGAGACGTTAGGGATATCGCGTGTGATTTCTTCAGCACCAAGCTTGGTATCGCGGGCATCGACTTCATACTCTTCAATGTGAATTGAGGTCAGTACATCGTCTTGCACTAGACGCTGCGAAAGAATGATCGCATCTTCGTAGTTGTGACCTTCCCATGACATAAATGCCACGAGTAGGTTCTTACCAAGAGCCATTTCGCCGTTTTCGGTACATGGACCATCGGCGATTACTGAACCAACTTCCAACTTCTGACCTTCAGTAACTACAACCTTCTGGTTGTAAGAAGTTCCTTGGTTAGAGCGGGTGAACTTAGCAAGTGAATACGTTTGGTAGGTGCCGTCATCGCCCATGACCTTAACTTCATCAGCAGCAACTTCAGTTACAACACCAGCCTTTGTTGCCATGACAACGTCACCGGCATCGACAGCTGCGCGAAATTCCATACCAGTACCGATAAATGGTGCTTCTGCACGCATCAAAGGAACTGACTGACGCATCATGTTAGAACCCATGAGTGCGCGGTTTGCATCATCGTGCTCGAGGAACGGAATCATTGCTGTTGCAACAGAAACCATCTGACGTGGTGAAACGTCCATGTAATCCACTTCATCAGCGATGATGTATTCAACTTCGCCACCGCGACGACGTACAAGTACGCGTGCTTCTGCGAAGTGATTGTCATCTGTCAATGGCGCATTTGCCTGGGCGATGATGTGCTCGTCTTCTTCATCAGCTGTGAGGTAGTCAACCTGATCGGTGACCTTGCCCTTTACAACTTTGCGATAAGGAGTTTCGATAAAACCGAACGCGGTAACGCGACCATATGTTGCAAGCGAACCGATAAGACCGATGTTTGGTCCTTCTGGAGTTTCGATTGGACACATACGTCCGTAGTGAGATGGGTGAACGTCACGCACTTCAAAGCCGGCACGATCACGTGAGAGACCACCGGGCCCGAGGGCTGAAAGACGACGCTTGTGAGTAAGACCTGAAAGTGGGTTTGTCTGATCCATGAACTGTGACAACTGAGATGTTCCGAAGAACTCCTTGATTGATGCAACAACCGGACGGATGTTGATCAAAGTCTGAGGAGTAATTGCTTCCACATCTTGGGTCGTCATACGTTCGCGAACAACACGTTCCATACGTGAGAGTCCGATACGTACTTGGTTCTGAATGAGCTCGCCTACTGTGCGAAGACGACGGTTACCGAAGTGATCGATATCGTCCTTCTCCACGCGAACTTCGCGGCCGTAATCCATTGTCAGATCTCCGCGGTGCAGCGCTACGAGGTAGCGAAGTGTTGCCACGATATCTGAAATGGTGAGCATGCTCTGGGAAAGCTCAAGGTCAAGACCGAGCTTCTTATTAACCTTAAAGCGACCGACCTTAGCCAAGTCATAACGCTTAGGGTTGAAGTAGAGGTTTTCAATAAGGTTCTGTGCAGCTTCCTTAGTTGGAGGCTCACCTGGACGCATCTTGCGATAGATATCAAGAAGTGCTTCATCTTGAGTCTTAACAGTGTCCTTATCAAGAGTTGCCATCATGGAAGCGAAGTCACCAAATTCTTCACGAATTTGTTCATCGGTCCAACCAAGGGCCTTAAGGAATACTGTGACAGATTGCTTACGCTTGCGGTCGATACGAACGCCAACGAGATCCTTCTTATCAACTTCAAATTCAAGCCAAGCACCGCGGCTAGGAATAATCTTTGAAGTAAATACATCTTTATCTGAAGTCTTTTCAATCTGACGTTCAAAGTACACGCCAGGTGAGCGAACAATCTGTGAAACAACTACACGCTCGGTTCCGTTAATAACGAATGTTCCGCGTGGTGTCATGACCGGGAAGTCGCCCATGAAGACTGTCTGAGACTTAATTTCGCCGGTCTCGTTATTTGTAAATTCTGCAGTCACAAAGAGTGGCTGCGCATATGTCATGTCGCGCTCTTTGCAATCAGCAATTGAATGCTTAGGTGGCTCGAAGCGATGGTCACGGAATGAAAGTGACATCGTTCCTTGGAAATCTTCGATTGGTGAAATCTCTTCAAAGATTTCTTCCAAACCGGACTTCGAAGGAAGTTCTCCTCGATTTGTGTTAGTTGATTGTGCAAGACGTGCTCGCCATAGATCGTTTCCTAGTAACCAGTCAACGCTTTCAACTTGCAGCGCGAGCAGATTAGGAACTTCTAGCGGTTCACGGATCTTTGCGAACGAAATACGACGGGGGGCAGTTGAACTCTTTTTCGCGGCCAAGAGATGTCCTTCCAGACAAAATTCACTTTTATGTGGACACGCACAATTAGAAGGTCGCCGCCGCTATATGCAAAGACCTCTAGAAAAATATGCGAAGGGGAAGAGTAACTCCTCACCCCCCGTTGGGGCAAACCGAGTGCTTATACCCCCAAATCCCCCCGCTTGTCTGCCCTTTGGGGATAAAAAAACCCGGCTCCACGAGGGAACCGGGCTTTTTAGTTAAGAATTTACTTAACAGTGACCGTTGCGCCAGCTGCCTCGAGGGCTGCCTTTGCCTTATCTGCTGTCTCCTTATTTACCTTCTCAAGAAGGGTTGCTGGAGTTGCATCAACTAGATCTTTTGCTTCCTTAAGACCAAGTGCTGAGTTCAGGTTACGTACTTCCTTGATAACGGCAATCTTCTGTCCGCCTGCTGCTTCAAGGATGACTGTGAATTCATCTTGTGCTTCTGCTGCGCCGCCGCCTGCTGCTGCGCCACCACCTGCAGCTGCAACTGGTGCTGCTGCTGTTACATCGAACTCTGTTTCAAATGCCTTGACGAACTCTGAGAGTTCAACAAGTGACATTTCCTTGAACTGAGTCATTAAATCTGCTTGTGAGAGCTTTGCCATTTTTTATTGTCCTTTTCTTTATTCCGCTGGAGTTTCTGCTGCATCTGTTGCTTCTGCAGCAACTTCAGCGACAACTTCTTCTGTTACAACTGCTTCAGCAACTGGTGCCTCGGCTGGAGCTTCTGCAGCTGGTGCCGCTTCTGCTACTGGAGCTGCTGCTGCAACTGGTGCTGCAGCTGGTGCTCCTGCTTCCATCTTGATGCGAAGTGCATCGAAAGTACGCGCTGCCTTAGCAAGCGATCCCTTCATAGCACCAGCAAGCTTTGCAAGAAGTACTTCGCGAGACTCGAGGTCTGCGAGCTTCATGATCTCTGCTGTTGTAACAAACTTTCCTTCGTAGATTCCACCCTTAATGATTAGGAGTGGGTTCTCTTTCTGGAAGTTCTTCAGGTTACGAGCTGCATCGATTGCATCGCCCTTAATGAATGCAACAGCTGATGGGCCAGCAAGGAGATCATCAGAGATCTCAACGCCAGCATTCTTTGCTGCAATCTTGGTAAGAGTGTTCTTTACGACGCTGTACTTGGTATCTGAACCAAGGCTGCGGCGTAGCGCCTTCATCGAAGTCACGGTCAGACCGCGATATTCGGTGAGGTAAGTCGCTGTAGCTGACTTGAAATCTTCAGTCATTTCAGCAACTGCTGCTGCTTTATCTGGGCGAGCCATTCGGTTCACCTTTCGTTAGTTGTTCAAGGTGACTACAGGCAATAAAAAAATCCGTGACGCGTAAATGCGCACGGATTAATGTGAACACCTACGCGGGCTGAGATTCCTCAATTATCTTGAGCTCTTGCGAGCTTAAGACCTGCGGTCTTTGGTTATGGGTAAATCTTAAGCAGGGGATTGGAACTGGTCAAATCCCCTGCCTAATAGAGCTAGTTAGCTGATGGCTCGCGTGTGAGGTTTGGATCTACCGCGATTCCAGGTCCCATCGATGATGAGACAACAGCCTTGGCGATGTAGCGACCCTTTGATGAGTTTGGCTTCACGCGAAGAACTTCTTCCAGGGCAGCCGCATAGTTATCTGCGAGTTGATCTGCAGTAAATGATGCCTTACCAATGATGAAGTGAAGGTTTGAGTTCTTATCAACGCGGAATTCAATCTTGCCGCCCTTGATGTCATTGACAGCCTTAGTGACATCTGTTGTCACTGTTCCTGTCTTTGGGTTTGGCATGAGGCCACGAGTTCCAAGAACTTTACCGAGACGACCAACCTTGGCCATCAAATCTGGTGTTGCAACAACTGCATCGAAATCTAGGCGACCCTTTGATACTTCATCAATGAGTTCATCGCCTCCGACGATATCTGCACCAGCAGCACGTGCTTCTTCGGCACGCTCTCCGTTAGCAAATACCAAAACGCGTGCTGTCTTTCCTGTGCCGTGAGGCAAGTTAACAGTTGAGCGAATTGCTTGGTCAGCCTTCTTTGGATCCACACCTAGTACGAGTGCTACCTCAATAGTTGAGTCGTACTTAGTTGTAGTTGTCTCTTTCGCAAGCGTGACTGCTTGAAGAGGTGTGTAGAGGTGGTCTTTGATGACCTTCGCTGCTACTTCGGTGTACTTCTTTGAGCGCTTCATATCTTCCTTCTTTCTTGTATCGCTACAAGTTTTCGGTTGTGGTTAGCGAACCAGCGCGGTTCTCCCACATCTTCTCGCCACTGTGGCAAGAAGAAATTTACTTATGAGACTGTGATTCCCATTGAACGGGCAGTACCGGCGATGATCTTTGCTGCTGCATCGATATCGTTGGCATTGAGGTCAGCCATCTTTGTAGTTGCGATCTCCTTGACCTGAGCCATGGTGATATTTGCAACCTTAGTCTTGTGCGGAATAGCAGATCCCTTTTCAACGCCAGCTGCCTTAAGGATCAAGCGTGATGCTGGAGGTGTCTTGGTGATGAAGTCGAATGAGCGATCCTCATAGACGGTGATTTCAACCGGAATGATCTGGCCCTTTTGTGATTCAGTCGCAGCGTTATATGCCTTGACGAACTCCATGATGTTGACACCATGCTGACCAAGTGCCGGACCTACAGGTGGTGCAGGTGTTGCTGCGCCAGCTTGGATCTGCAACTTGATGAATCCGGTGACCTTCTTCTTTGGTGCCATTTCGCTTCTCTTTTCCTATTCGTATTTTCGTAAAGTTCGTTAGAGCTTCTGTACCTGGGTAAATGAAAGTTCTACTGGGGTCTCGCGACCGAAGATAGAGACCAATACCTTGAGCTTTGCCTGCTCTGGCATGATCTCAGAAATTGATGCTGGAAGTGTGGCAAATGGGCCATCCATTACGGTGACTGATTCTCCTACTTCGAAATCAATAAATTTAATGTCTGCTTTATCGGCAGCTTTCTTTGGACGTGGTGCAAGAATCTTCTCGACCTCACCCATGCTCAGTGGACTTGGGTTGTGCGCGTTACCAACGAAGCCTGTGACTCCAGGAGTATTACGAACAACTGACCAAGATTCATCAGTGAGATCCATGCGAACAAGGACGTAGCCAGGATAGATATTGCGCTTAACCATCTTGCGCGCACCGTTCTTAACTTCCATTACCTCTTCTTCTGGAACTTCGATCTGGAAGATGTACTCCTCCATGTTCAGGGTGTGAATACGGTTGGCCAGGTTGCCCTTTACCTTCTTCTCATATCCAGCATAAGAGTGGATGACATACCAATCACCGATTGCGGCACGAAGTGTGCGGCGGAACTCAGCGTTGGGATCATTCTCATCAGATTCAATATCGCCATCTTCATCACTTGCGAGCGCCAAGTCTGAGGTTGACTGGTCAGAAGTTGACTGGTCATCGATAGCTTCAGAAATTGGCTCGGCTACAAATTCAGCAACAGGGGTTGCAAGATCATCAGCGTTGGCAGCAAGGGCTGCCTCAAAGGCATCTGGCGCCGGAGTATTAGAAGTAATCTCTTCAGTCATCTCGCTCAATTCCTTATCCGAATACCCAGAAGACAACTTTGGTAAGAACAAAGTCGATAACTGAAACGACAGCAATAATAAAAGTTACAAAGACGAGCACGACGGCGGTGTAGGTGGTCAACATATTTCGGGTTGGCCAAACAACCTTCTTTAGCTCGGAAAGAACTTGGCGGTAGAAAAGTCCAACGCGCGCAAAAATCCCGAGCTTCTCCTCGGTAACTTCAACTGCACCAGTCATGATCTTCCTTCTCTTTCATCGTTCATTCGGTACATCCGGTGTAAAACATCTTGCAGGGCAGGAGGGACTCGAACCCCCAACCGGCCGCTTTGGAGACGGCAACTCTAGCCAATTGAGCTACTGCCCTTCGCGACGAATTTTCAGGCGCGCCAAGGCGAGGAAGAAAATCATCGTGAGCGTCGAAGTGTAAGGGCAGGGGGCGGCTGGAGTAAAACTGGCTAATTCTGAGGTGGCCAGTACCACCATTTCTGAGCGTGCCAGAGATGCAGGCCATGGTGCAGACTTCGCGTATGAGCAGAATCTCCGCACGAATTTCAGCTATCGCAGAGTCAGCCACATTGGCAGTAGATGCAAAAGCGAAAGCACTCAAAGCAGCAGGTCGACCAGTTATTGGATTCGGAGCTGGTGAACCAGATTTTCCCACCGCTGATTACATTATCGAAGCAGCTGCTGCTGCAACCAGAGTCGGCGCAAATCATCGCTACACACCCACACCTGGCCTTGCCGAACTACGTGAAGCAATTGTGGCAAAGACAAAGCGTGACTCACATTATGAAATTACCGTCGATCAAGTTCTTGTCACCAACGGTGGCAAGCAAGCGGTCTATCAAGCATTTGCCACAATTATTAATCCAGGTGATGAAGTCATTTTACCTTCACCATTTTGGACAACCTATCCAGAAGCAATCAAGCTTGCTGGTGGAAAGAGCGTTGAAGTATTTGCAGATGAGTCACAAAACTATTTGGTGACAGTTGAACAGTTAGAAGCAGCCCGAACACCAAAGACGAAGGCTTTACTGTTTTGCTCTCCTTCAAATCCAACAGGTTCGGTCTATTCACCTGAGCAAGCAAAAGCAATTGGCGAATGGGCTGTGAAGAACAATGTGTGGGTCATCTCAGATGAGATCTATGAGCACCTGCTCTATGACGGTGCAAAAGCTCCATCACTTCCAGTATTGGTTCCCGCACTTGCTGATACCTGCATCATCATCAACGGTGTTGCCAAGACTTATGCAATGACTGGTTGGCGTGTGGGTTGGATGATTGGGCCAAAAGATGCCATCAAAGCGGCAACAAATCTTCAGTCTCACCTGACATCAAATGTTTCCAATGTTTCACAGCGCGCAGCGATTGCCGCAGTTTCTGGAAACCTTGATGAAGTACACAAGATGGGTGAAGCATTTAACCGTCGCCGCAAATTAATTGTTGGCCTTCTCAATGAGATTCCTGGCTTTGATTGCCCCACACCACAGGGTGCTTTCTATGTGTATCCATCTGTGAAGGGCGCACTAGGTAAAACTATTCGTGGCAAAGTTGCTAATACTTCGGCAGAGCTAGCCACAATCATCTTAGAAGAAGTTGAAGTTGCTGCCGTTCCAGGAGAAGCCTTCGGGCCTTCGGGATACTTGCGATTCTCCTATGCCACCAGCGATGAAGATATCGTTGAAGGTATCGGGCGGATCAAGAAGTTACTTACAGAATAGGGATAAGCACTCACACGGAAGTTTGTGATAACGAATTCCAATTAATTTTAGGCTCCTGGAATTAAAATCTTATAAATTGAATCTCCGGAGCCATATGAATACTTACCTAAGAAAAGGTACTTCCCGTCACTAGAAATAGCGGATGAATACCAATAATTTGAGCCCGTACCAACACCAGTTATTTCATTCCAAGTTGATCCATAGTCTACAGATGCATAGATATCACCATTAGCGGAAGCAACAGCCATCACTCGCCCATCACTAGTCATAGAAGCAGTTTGCCAATAGCTTGATATAGGAGTGCTCAGTTTATTCCAATTAGTTCCCCCATCGGATGACAAATAAACAAAATCATTATGTGCAGCACCAAGAATGTAGGATCCATTACCTGAGACCGCGAAACCCTTCCAATATCTACTACCCGCACCGCTTAGAACATTCCAGGTTGATCCACTATTGTTAGATTTCCAAATCTGGCCGTTGTAATGTGCCACGTATAAAGTGGAGGCATCACTTTTCATAGCAACCGCGTATGCGCTTTCAATACTTGCTCGTTGAATATTTTGCCAAGTGGTCCCAGAATCAGCTGAGAATTTATAGACTCGCCCATTGTTTGTGCTTGGAAAAATTGCATCGTAGCCATCGCTCGTAAATATCGAAGATCCGTTTTGTGACATAGTCATGTACTCAAAACTAGAGTAGCCGTCATATGCATATTTCAAATTCCAAGAAACTCCGCCATCTGTAGATAAATATAGTCTTCCATAAGCACCGGCGGCGGCAACGGTCATTCCGTTTGCAGATGTGACAATACTCATCGAAGGATATGGCAATGAGGTTGTTGACCAAGTAGTTCCGGTATCGGTGGAAATATGGACACTATTTCCAGATACTGCATAGAGTCTTGAACCCGCGCTAGCAGAAGCAATACTTGGGTAAAGATCTGACGAGCCAACTTTGGTGAAAGTTGTATTCAAGCTCAAAGATGCAGAGCCATTGTCATTTGGTGGAGGTGGATTCCCTGAAGTCTCAACTGTAATTTTATAGACATTCGAGGAAAGAGCGGCGGGTGAAGCGAAACTTGCCGTGAACGATCCTGCTGTTTGTGAATCTGCAAGTGAAAGCCCGGACTGATTTGCCGCTACCTCAAATGAAGAATTGTTATCTGTTATTGATGCACTTGTATTAGTACTAAACAATGTAAGAGGCGATGAGCTTGAATTGTCGTATGCCTTAATAGTGAAAGTCACTCCGCTACAAGCTGCTGCATCAATATTGCTTAGCTGGAAAGCTGAAAAATAGAATGTTCCGCTACTACTTCCATTTACAAAACTTGAGTAGGGGGTCAAAGTAACTGTGCTGTCACAAACTGTGGAAACTGCAATTCCTTGCCCAAACTCAACAGACTGACCTGAATTAATGCTCAGATTTGCAGCAAGAGTGCTTTGAAAAAAGAAGGCAGCGGCAATGACGACCACAAATGAGGTCAAAAACTTGTTGTTGAAAATACTTCTGGAATTTTTCTCGATGGGATCATCATGGTAGAAATCATCGGACATGACTTTCACCTTATTCCCACATATCGAGTCTCATTGACCTTGCTTGGAATGCAATACGTACAGCTAGCGTACGCGCTTTAGGGAATTAATCTAGAGGGGCAGTAGAAGCACCTACACGCTCAATCACGACTTGTTTACAGAGTAACTCCAACTAAATTAACTTCCGTCTCTAAGGTAATACCAAACTTCTCATAGACCTTCTCTTTGGCAACGTGTGCCAGCTCGAGAATATCGTTGGCAGTTGCATTACCGGCATTAGTCAGCGCTAGAACATGTTTTGTCGAAACTCTTGCGCCACCGTGTGCATCACCTTTATGTATCCCTGAGTTTTCAATCAGCCAGGCAGCGCTTGTTTTCACACGACCATCAGGTGTTGGCCACTGGGGCGCTTCTGCTGGAAGCTTCGCTGCCACTTCTGGCGAAACAATAGGGTTGGTAAAAAATGAACCGGCAGACCAGGAATCACGATCTGTTTTGTTAAGCAGCATTCCCTTCATAGCACGCAGCTCTAATACCGCTTTACGAGTGGCCGCTACTGGTGCTTTCTCGCCCACTTCAATTCCTAATTTTGTGGCAAGTTCGGAATAGGTAATCGGTGTGGTGATTTCACCTTGGCGCAGATTGAATTGCACATCAAGAATGACATAACGCCCGGGATGAGATTTGAAGTGAGAGTTACGATATTCAAATTCGCACTCAAGGTTGGTAAATGTTTTGATCTCTTTCTTCTGGCGATCATAGGTGCGCACCCGAGTGATGAACTCTGAAACCTCATGTCCATAGGCACCAATATTTTGAATAGGCGCCGCTCCCACACTGCCTGGAATTCCACTCAAGGTTTCCAGGCCGGCAAAGCCACGTTCAAGTGTGGTCTTAACAAAATCATCCCAATTTTCACCAGCACCAATGGTCAGTGTTGCACCGCTACATGCATCAATTTCAGATTGCAGCGAATGATTCACAATTCGGATAACGGTGCCCTCAAAGCCAGTATCTGAAACTAAAATATTTGTTCCACTACCAATAATAAGTATTGGGGAATCGCCAGCGGTTTCAATGGCAGCGATGATCTCTGCTTCGGTGCCTACTTCGACAAACTTTTTGGCAGGCCCGCCTACGCGTAGTGATGTGTAATCGCGTAAATCGGCCATGTGCTTAGGCTACCTGCGCGGACTCAATATCGCAGTCTTGCCTCTGAAGCGCTCAAGAATGCGGTCGTAATTCTTCTTCGATTGCACTTCGCGATATTCAGGCTCGCTGTCGTGATATCCATGATGGCGACCTTGTTCAAGGGGTAGCTCCATCTGCAGCAAGCGGCCATTTCCATGACGAAGAGTGAGCGAGAATTCAATATCTGCATTGCGATAGAAAAGTGCGCGATTGCTAAATCCACGCACGGCCAGAGCATCCTCACGATGCATCGCCATGAAGTAACTAAAGAGAACATCTACTTCGCCGGCACCTTTATCTTCAGTACTGCGCCAATCATCTTCCAGATTTACTAGTCCCCCGCGCCAGCCGACAGCAACAAATTCTCTTTTTTGTAGTTCAGCAAGCACTGGCGTAATTGCATCACCAGTGAAGGTCGTCGATGGATCCATGATGATAATAAATTCACTTGTCACATTGCGCAGGAGCGCATTGGCATTCTCGCCCCAGCCAAAGTTTTCATTGACTTGAACTAGTGATGTGCGTGAATCTAGTTGATCAACAAGAATTCCAGGATCGCCAATTACCAGGATGGCGATGGCGCATTGGCTATGGGCCTTAATCGATTCAATACATGTCACTGCATCCTCGTGGAATCCCTCCACAATGATTGCCACTGTAATCTCGAATTTGCCTGAATTAATCGGGCGGATATCGCGAGTGGATTCATAGACTGGAAAACGCTTCTTAGGACGCAGTTCATATCCCCCAGCGCTATCAACAACTTCAAAACCGGCAGCTGCAATCTCATCGCGCAGTTGATCAGAGAGGGCAAAGTTTTTCTCAGCGCGAGCAGCTAATCGAGCCTTGGCTAACTCGTGTACCAAATCGGGTGCACTCACTTTCGCACCACCGCTTTTGCCATTCCAAGTACTTTCACGCCAGCAGAGGTTGCACTTACGGTCAGTGAAATCTTTCCATCGACTATTTCACTCACAGTTGCACTCACAGTCAGGTCAACGTTTTCACTTGCAGGAATGATTACTGGCTTGGTAAAGCGAGCACCAAATTCAAGAACGTTGGCGGCGCCCCCGGCAAAGTCAGAGATGTATTTACCCACCAGTGCCATGGTGAGCATGCCGTGGGCAATAACGTTAGGAAGGCCCACAGATACTGCAAACTCTTCATTTTGATGAATTGGGTTCTGATCACCTGAGGCATCGGCATAGCTTTTGAGCATCGCGCGATTTATATAAAAGACTTGTTCTGGCAACACTGTGCCCACCTCAATCATGCGCGCACCACCAATGTGGACCAGGCAGATATCACAAGGGCGCCTTCACGATGTAGATCAGAGCGAACAGTGACAATTTCATTTCCAGCAGCGACTCGGTAACTTTCAATAGTTGCAGCGCAGGTAAGTCCATCGCCGGCTTTTACCGGTGAAAATATCTCAAACTTCTGATCACCATGAACTAGGCGTGACCAATCAAGGCCAATCTCTGGTTGGGTGAGGATTTCTTCAAATTGAGTCAGTGTGATGCGGATAGAAAATGTAGGGGGAGCAATCGATGTATCTGTTTCGCCAATAACAGCACAGAAGGCATCGATTTCAGATTGAGCAATTTTTAGGACATCTGTACCGGCGAAGGTGCGCCCGACCGAATCGGGGTTGAGCATTAGCGGGTTTCGCGGTGAAGAGTTGAAGACTTGCAACGTGGACAGAACTTCTTGAGTTCCATGCGGTCTGGATCGTTGCGGCGGTTCTTCTTGGTGATGTAGTTACGCTCTTTGCAATCCACGCATGCCATGGTGATTTTTGGACGTACGTCCGCGCTCTTACTTGCCATGGTCTTAACTCCTTCGTAGATGTTGCACTAAGCGGGGCTCAGATTACCCGAGCAACCTTCATTGGTGAAATCCGTGCGTATTTCGCACTTGATTATTAGTAGCGGAGGCGGGATTTGAACCCACGACACAGCGATTATGAGCCGCTTGCTCTACCAAGCTGAGCTACCCCGCCAAGGGCGTGCATATTAAATTGTTGTTCGAGCCCCCCACCGGAATCGAACCGGTGACCTTTTCCTTACCATGGAAACACTCTACCGACTGAGCTAGGGGGGCAATGGTAGAGAGTGAAGTCTAGGGCTTAAGGCCTAAAGTGAAAAATTGCCGTGGCAAATGAGTTAATTACAGGAGCAGCGATCGGCTTCCGCGACTCCCATTAAGGCCTCTTCTATATGCTCCCCGCAGCCTTGCCATGTTGGTTTTGCGCACTTGGTGCATTGAACTTTGCTACACATATTTCCTCCTAGAAATACTTTCTGAAAAACTTCCTAATCTTATTCCGAATCGTAGAAGTTTGCTGCATGGGCGAAAGCTTGAGCACTCGGTCTTTGGCTGGCTCATCAGGTGTGATGACATCTGTGATGGCAGGAGAGTTCTGATCAAGTGAATCCGCAATTCTGCCGATATTGGCAACAATAGAGAGCCCGCGGACAATCTGATCTTGGTCAACATCATCTCCATCTTCAATCAGTGTTCCGGCCAGGACTGAGCCTGCCTCACGTGCATCATCTGTCGGTGAAGAGGAGTCATCATTGATGTCATCCGGTATCTCGACGTGGGCAGAGATTGCATAGCTTGCCGCCGATAGTGCCACTGCAATTTGCTTCTGCGTTGAATCTGCAATCCCTCCCTCTACCGCGGAATCAAAGAGAGTTCGGGCAATCATGCGCACCTGAACCAAGGTGTGCTCGGCGGCAATTCCTTCAATGTAGATATCTTCGGCTTCATCTTTTTCAGCAGTAGGAAACCATCTCGCATGACTTCGAGCTTCCACTGATTGCGCGCGGATGGCCGGAACTTCTTCCACTAAAAGTCGCGCACGTGCCAACCAGCTGCCGGCATCCTTCTGGGTATATCCGGCGGCAACACCTTCTGACATTTCAGCAAGAAGAGCTGCTGCTTTAGTGCTCACATTTCTGATCTGGATTTGGGCACGTCCCACCGGAGTATTGGGATGTGAAAAGTAGGAGAAGAGGATTGCGATTGCGGCACCGATGAGAGTTGATCCCAGTCTGTGAACCGCAGTGCTCTGCGAAATTCCTGGACCAATAACAATCAGTGCTGTTACCGGCACGTTCACCGAAGCAACTTCACCAAGATGCAGCGCTCTTGCAATGACGGCGCAGAAAATAATTGTTGTGGCAACTGCGATAAAGCCAAAGTTAAAGACACTGACGGTAAAGAGTGCGATACCTGCACCGACAGCTGTTCCGACAATTTGACCAAAACCCTCACGCATAGATTTATGTAGTGAGATGCGGATACTCAAGGTGCAGACGATGGCAGCGACTACCCCACCATCTTCGATGAGTAGATCTCCCACAAACCAAGAAACGCCACCTGCTAAACCGGCAACAAGAATCTGGCGAACCCAGTTCTTCCGGTTCTTAAAGAGGTTAACTATTTTTCTAAACATTAAGGAGGAGTTTACGCCCAACCAACCCCTTTATGATTAATCCATGCCCGGCCACGTGACTGATAACACCCAGATTCGCAACCTAATCAAAGAATCAAGAACGATTGCGATTGTGGGAGTTTCCGATAAGCCTGAGCGGCCAAGTTATGGTGTGGCCAAATACTTACTTGAACACTCGCATTACACAGTCTTTCTTGTAAATCCGATGCTAGAGACAGCACTTGGAGAAAAGGTTTATCACTCACTGAGTGAAATCCCAGAACATATCGACTTAGTTGATGTCTTTAGAAAACCTAGTGACTGCATGGAAGTTCTTGCAGATGCAATCGCAGTTGGCGCAGATGCAATCTGGCTGCAGCTCGGAATTACTAGCCCAGAAGTTTTAGAGGCAGGAACTGCAGCTGGAATGAATGTGGTGATGGATCGGTGCCTGAAGGTTGATTACAGTAATTTCTTATAGTCCCGGGCAATAGGACTAGTTAGTTTTCTCTTGGAGCACGAGTGATACCGAGTTGATACACCAACGCTCATCAGTTGGAACGTCATAGCCTTCACCGGAAAATACATGTCCAAGGTGTGAATCACACTTGGCACAACGCACCTCAGTGCGAATGCGTGGTGCTAGTGAACGGTCTTCAATCAGAGTCACTGCATCATCTGTAGTCGGTGCATAAAAGGATGGCCAGCCGCATCCGGAATGAAATTTAGTGTCAGAGGTAAAGAGAACGTTGTCGCAGGCTTTGCAGAGATAACTACCGATTGTGTCGGTATCGGTGTATTTACCGGTAAATGCTCGCTCTGTGGCACCTTCACGAAGTACAGCATAAGACAGCGGATCAAGGCGAGCCTTGAGTTCATCCTCGTTAATTGGTTTCATCTCAGAGCTCCTCCACCAGTGTTGAGGAGAGAAAAATACCCGAGCCCTTCGGAATTGGGTAATCAGAAAGATTTATCCATTGAACTGAAAAAGGACACGGATGACAAATATGTTGCGGGCATCTATACCTGCACCTACCCTTAGACATGGCTAACAAGGGTGGTAATTGTGAAATATAAGTCTGTTAAGGGATTGCTCACCAACGATGAGTCTCTGATTCCAACAAATTTCATCGATAAGCTCGAAGATCTCTTACATGGTTTTCTTGGCATTGTCTTGTTCGGCATCTCTATCTTGGCTGCTGGATACACCTTGCTGCGCCTCATCGAAACCAGACCATTCTTCCCGCTTGGAATGATTCAGGGAATTAATGACATTTTATTTGTTGTCATCATTCTTGAGATCATGCGCACCGTCATTGTGCGATTTACAGACGGTATTTTCCAACTTGAAAACTTCCTCATTATCGGCGTTATCGCAGCTGTGCGACACATCCTTACTGTGGGTGCATCTCTTACGATGCAAGAAGAAAAAACAGATCAATACTTCAATCGTGCGCTCATTGAAATGGGAGTTAACACGGGAATTGTTCTAGCTCTTGTCTTTGGCCTATTCCTAGCAAGGGCTGCACGAAAGCCAGATAAGAGCCGTTAAGAAAACAAGTTGCTCAGTAAATCCGAACTACTCGGCCTCCGAAATACCACTCAGTAAAGAAGACTGTTCCACTTGAATTAACTGCAACGCCATGGGGGCTATTTACCGCGCCCTCTATTACATCAGGGGCAACACTTTCGCCATCCTTTATCTGATTCGGCCAACCTTCACCGCGCTCAGGCTTGATACTGGGAATAAGAATTTCCACATGGCCCGCAAGATCCACCGAAAGCATCGCCCCATAAAGATCGGTCACAATAAGAAGATCATTACGTATGGCAAAGGATGAAGGACCAATCATGGCTTCAGAACTTACTGATTTAACGTACTCGCCATCGAGTGTGAAAAAGACAATTCTTTTATTTCGTCGGTCTGCAATGACCACGAATGATTGTGGTCCACGAGTATCAATCAGAATGCCGTGTGGACAGTTAAACACCAGCGAAGTTGAAGAACCATCGAAGCTTTGAGAACTGCCATCGGGTCTAATGCGGTGAACTAAACTTTCGCCATATCCATCACCAATCCAGATATCTCCCTGGTAAGGGCCCGCTTCTTCGACAATGGCAAGCGTTGTCGGTTTCCATGTGATGGCATCGCCAGCTTTGGTGTTGGGCCTTGTGATTGTGCGTGTTACTTCGCCTTTGCGATTAACTAGAAGCACTTGCGCAGCCTCCGTGCCACCCGGATCACAGATCCAGAAAGAATCATCACTGGAGTTCGAAACCACTGTAATTCCATGCAGGATTGCTGCATCAACATCAACTCTTGTAAAGCTTGCATCTTCTGGATTTAAGACAATAAATGCCCGTCCACCAGGGGATTCAAAAACTATGTGGCCATCGCTCAAGATTCCAATGCCTGAATGCATCCAACCATCTTTGGGATTGCCACTAAAAAGTGTTTTCCAATTAATCTCTTGTGGAATTGAAGTGGATTCAGACATCTCTCTATAACCGACCAGCCTGGTGCACTCGCTTGAGGAATTCTTGCGTCTTTGGGTTCTGCGGGTTATGCAGGACTTGCTGCGCACTTCCACGTTCAATGACGTTACCTGATTCAAGGAAGCAGACTTCATCAGCTACCTGCGTTGCAAAACCCATTTCATGTGTGGCAAGGACCATCGTCATGCCATCACTTTTTAGGTCACGCACAGCAGAGAGAACTTCATTTACTAAGACTGGATCAAGTGCTGATGTCACTTCATCTAGAAGAAGTAACCGTGGGTTTACGGCAAGTGAGCGAATGATTGCTACTCGCTGTTGCTGTCCCCCACTCAAGCGATCTGGATATTGATCTGCTTTATCGGCTAAATCAAATCTTTTCAGCAGCTGTGTGGCATGAGTATTTGCCTCATCCTTACTCTTGCCATGGACTTTGATCGGCGAAAGTGTGATGTTCTCTAAGACTGTTTTGTGTGGAAACAAGTTAAAGGATTGAAAAACCATTCCTAAGCGGCGGCGAACTTCATCCACATTCATCAGTGGGTCTGAAATCTCTTGCCCATCAAGGAAAATCTGACCATCATCGATTGATTCCAGCAGATTGATGCAGCGCAAGAGCGTTGATTTACCGGACCCAGAGGCGCCAATAAGCACGGTGGCGGTGTGCTCTGGGACCGAAAGTGATAGATCCTGGAGCACAACTTCTGCGCCAAATGACTTTCGAACATTGACCAGCTCTAATACGTTGCTCATTAAATTGCACCTTCAGAGTTCTGGGCACTGGTGCGTTGTCTGATAGCTCGGTCTGTATAACGAGTCATCGGGATAGTGATGAGCAAGAACAAGATGGCGGCAACAACATATGGCGTGTAGTTAAAGGTGCGGCTAGCGTTAATTTGCGCAGCGCGCACAGCGTCAGTCACACCCAGAATCGAGACTAAACCGGTGTCTTTGAGCAGTGAGACGAAATCATTGAGTAGCGGTGGCACAACCCGACGTATTGCCTGAGGCAAGACAACAAAGCGCATCGTCTGCCCGGAAGTTAATCCGAGGGAACGAGCTGCTGCCCGCTGGCTTGGGTGAATAGATAAAATCCCACTTCGAATAACTTCGGCAACATAGGCGGAATAGGTAAGCACAACAGCCACAGTTCCTAAGAAAATTACATTACTTGATACTCCAGTAAGGCCTAAGGCTGGAACACCAAAACCCACCAGCAAGATAATCAAGATTAGCGGTGCACCTCGGAAGATATCAACGTATGCGGTAGCTAAGAATCTAAAGGGAGTAAGCGCTGGTGACTTAGTGGTTCGCAGCAGCGCCAGACCGAGTGCGATGACACCGATTGCCGCCCCACCAATAAAAGTCAGCTGTAAGTTGATCCACAGCCCGCGAAGGACAGTGGGAAAGACTTCCCGGCCATAATCAATATCAAAAAAAGTTGCCTTAACAGTTTCCCAGCCTGGTGATGTCACAAGAATTGTGGCGAGTGTGCCAAGCACAAAAATAGAGGAAGCCGCAGCAATACCTGCTTGCCTGCGGCTTATTGATCGGCGAGATTTACGACGCTCTAATTCACGTGAGCTTGGCGACCAAGCAGAGTTTTGCTTCTCTGACATGGTCGCCAAACTACCGTGTTTACTGCTGAGTTTCTATTAAGGCTTTAATACAGGAGCGCCAGCATCAGTTGCTAGCCACTGATCTGTAATTGCGGCCAGCGTTCCATCAGCGGTAATGGCATCAACTGCGCCAGTAACGCAAGATGTGAGCTTGCTGCCCTTTGAAAGCAAGAGACCGAACTGATCGCCTGCACCAGTTGATGGAAGTTGCCCAACGATGAGTCCATTTGGAACTTCAACACCTGAAAGATAGAAGGCAGTTGGAAGATCTACGACGAGACCATCAATCTGCTTGTTCTTCAGTGCTGACACACCAGCTGCATTGTCGTTAAATACCTGTGGCTTGACGCCAATCTGATTCTCAACTGCATCTAGTGAGGTTGTTCCGACAGCTGCGCCAAGCTTGGCGTCCTTAAGGTCTGCTAGTGAAGTCTTTCCTTCAATCTTGCTTCCCTTAAATGAAACGATTGCTTGTGGGGCGGTGTAATAAGGTGAAGAGAAATCAACGGCCTTCTTGCGATCATCAGTGATTGAGAATTGCTGCAAGTTGAAGTCAAACTTCTTCTCTCCTGGTGTTACAGCTGAATCGAATGTGGTGCGGACCCAGGTGACATCTGCTGCATCAAAACCAAGCTGCTTAGCAACTGCATAAGCAACTGCGCCTTCGAAGCCTTCGCCAGATTCTGGCTTGTCATCGATAACCCATGGGTAGTAAGCAGGCTCGCCGGTTGCGATAGTGAGCTTGCCTTCAGTAATTGTTGCTAAATCTGCCTTTTCACATGATGCTACTTGTGATGATGATGAATCTTCAGATCCGCATCCTGTGAGTGTGAGAGCAGCTGCGATAACAACTGCAGAGAAAATTCCGAAACGTTTTTGCACGTTAACTCCTTAAGGTCGAGGCGTGATGGATACTGGATAACAGTATTAACCGAGTCCATGAATGTCGACCCGCAAATCAACCGCAGGAAGCCCATGAAAGCAAAAACGCCCCTCATTATGAAGGGCGTTACTGGTGGCGGGTGAAGGATTTGAACCTTCGAAGGCAGAGCCGGGGGATTTACAGTCCCCTCCCATTGGCCGCTCGGGCAACCCGCCAGGGTCATACAAGTCTTACGGCGCTTTGGTAGTGCGAGCGGCAAACGATACCTTAGGCGCTGGAACTTTAAAAATCACAGGGGAGCCTCACAACAATGGCTGATAGCAGTTTTGACGTAGTCTCAAAGATTGACCGGATGGAGCTAGATAACGCCATTAATCAGGCTATTCGCGAGATTGATACCCGCTTTGACTTTAAGAACACCGGTGCAAAGATTGAATTAACAGGTGACAAGATTGCAATTGAGGCAGATACCGAAGAGCGCGCAAAGGCAACACTCGATGTTGTCAAAGATAAGTTAATTAAGCGCGGTGTATCACTTAAACACTTAGAGGCACCTGAACCTCAATTATCAGGCAAGATTTACAAGATTGCTTGTACTTTAAAAGAGGGAATCTCAACTGAGAATGCCAAGAAGGTTGCCAAGTTTCTGCGTGATGAGGGTCCGAAGTCAATTAAGACCCAGATTCAGGGTGATGAGCTTCGTGTGACATCTAAGAGCCGTGATGATCTGCAAGAGGCTATCGAGCAAATTAAGAATGGTAAATTTGATTTTGCTGTTCAGTTTGTTAACTTCCGCTAAGTGGCAGGTAAACGTAGCGAGTATTCACTAGGGCTACTCTTTGGAATTAGCTCCTACGTTATCTGGGGGCTGCTGCCCTTGTATTGGCCACTGCTGCAACCGGCGAATGCGCTAGAAATAGTTGCTCACCGCGCTGTTTGGACGCTGGTTTTTTGTCTAATGGTTCTGGCACTGACCAAACAGATTTACTCCACCTTGCAGTTCGTGAAGAATCCAAAGATTATGGTGGTGCTACTGCTGAGCACAGTCCTGATCTCCATCAACTGGATTACCTATATCTGGGCCGTTAATCATGGACATGTGGTTGAGGCAGCTCTCGGTTATTACATCAGCCCACTCGTTATCATCGCATTCGGCATCATTATTCTGCGCGAAAAAATGCGACCGTTGCAATGGGTTTCAGTTGCAATAGCTGCCTTCGGTGTATTAGTTCTCACTATTGATTATGGCCGGCTCCCCTGGATAGCACTCGCACTTGCACTCTCATGGGGTAGCTATGGGTTAGTAAAGAAGAAACTAAACCTGGGCGCCGTTGAAGGGATCACAATTGAGACGCTTATTTCGCTGCTTCCTTACGCTGGATATTTAATCTTTCTCGGCCAGCAAGGCAGCGGATCCTTTGGCCAATCCCCTGGACTCACACTGCTCTTGATTAGCGCCGGGGCGGTCACAGCTATTCCACTTCTCTTGTTTAACGGATCTACTACTCGTTTGCCATATAGCACTATCGGGCTCTTGCAATACATCACTCCAACAATTCTATTTTCTATTGGAGTCTGGGTACGTCACGAAGCTATGCCTACTGCGCGCTGGATCGGCTTCTTCCTAATCTGGTGCGCACTAATAGCACTCGGTGTAGATCTCGTGCGATCAAGCAGAACGGTCGATAATCGCATCACAGAGGGAAAATAAAGCTCCAGTCACATCATTAACTGGCAGTGGACCAAGGGCGGTGCGCGCATCGCGTGCAATATCGAGTAACTGCGCGCGTGACTGCGCTATTGCATCGTGTGTGCGTAGCTCCTTTAATACTTGAGCAACCACAGCTTCATCTTTAATAGGTGCTTTAAGTAACTTAATGAGCGCGCGATCTTTGGAATCAGTTGAATTCATAACATTGAGTGTGACCAAAGTGGGAATACCTTCACGTAGATCTGTTCCTGGAGTCTTTCCTGATTCATGAGACTCACTTGCGATATCAATAATGTCATCTGCTAATTGGAAGGCAATACCAATTTTCTCACCAAAGACGGTCAGTGTCTCCTTTATTTCATTGGGTGCCCCTGAGACCATCGCACCAAAGCGAGCACTGGCTGAAATAAGTGAACCAGTCTTATCTGCTACCACCTGCATGTAATGCTCTAACGGTGCTTGCCCGTTCTGTGGTCCTTGTGTTTCCATAATCTGACCAATAACAAGACGTTCAAATGTTGATGCTTGTAGTCGCACCGCTTCTGGTCCGATATCTGCCAGCAACGCAGAAACCTTTGCAAAGAGGTAATCACCAGTCAGAATTGCAACGGTATTTCCCCAGCGGTTATTAGCACTTACAACACCACGACGAAGTGGTGCTTCATCCATCACATCATCGTGATAGAGGGTAGCCACGTGGGTTAATTCGCAGACAGCTGCTGATTCAATAATTCCGAACTTATTCTTATCACCGTAGTGCGATGCAAGGATGGTCAGTAGTGGACGTAATCGCTTGCCACCAGCGGCAACTAAATGTCGAGAGGTCTCTTCCACCAGCGGGTAATCACCTTGGATATGGCTAAAGAGCAGGTCTTCCACCTTCTTCATACTCGCTTTGAGTTCAACCTCAAGGGCTGGTGCTAAACCCGGAATTCCAAAGGATGACATCAGCGAATAAAGGTGGCAGTTGTTGCGATGAAGTCAATCAGCGGCGCTGGGTAGATTCCAAGAATCAAAGTCAGCACAGATGCAACAGTTATTGTGATTGTGGTCAGCGCTGATGGAATCACTACTGATGTTCCATCTTCAACCGGATCTTTAAAGAACATCAAGACAATGACGCGAATATAGAAGAAGGCGGCGACTGCAGATGAAAGAACACCGGCGATAAGAATTGAGGTGCTTCCTGATTCGTATGCAGCGGAGAAGATGGAGAACTTTCCAATGAATCCTGATGTCAACGGAATGCCGGCAAAGGCAAGTAAGAAGAAGGCAAAGGCAGATGCTAATAGTGGTGAGCGCTTTCCAAGACCGCTCCAACGGTTGAGGTCACCGACTTCACCGGATGCATCGCGCACAAGTGTGACGATTCCAAAGGCACCAATTGTGGCAACGCCATAGGCAAATAGATAGAAGATGGAAGCTTCTAGGCCTGTTTTACTTAAAGCAATAACGCCAGCAAGCAAGAAACCAGCATGGGCAATGGAGGAGTAAGCAAGCATGCGCTTAACATCGCGTTGGGTGATTGCAACGACTGAACCAAAGACCATCGTGATAATTGCAATGATGACCATCGCAGGACGCCACTGCCACTCAGCATTTGCAATTGCCACATAGAAGATGCGAAGGATTGCGCCAAATGCTGCAACCTTTGTCGCTGCTGCCATAAATCCAGTGATTGCAGTCGGTGCGCCTTGATACACATCAGGTGACCAGGCATGAAATGGCACTGCGCCCACTTTAAAGAGAAGTCCGATAGAGATAAAGGCGATTCCTAGAAGTAGGAAGACATCATTGCCGGCCCCGCCAATAACACTGGCTTGGATTCCGGCCAAAGTAATGGAACCTGAGTAACCGAAAAGATAAGCAATTCCTAGTAGGAAGAAGGCGGAAGAGAATGCACCAAGAAGGAAGTACTTAAGTGCTGCCTCTTGCGAAGCCAATCTACGACGACGTGAAAGTCCAGCCATGAGATAGAGAGGAAGTGAGAGCACTTCCAGTGCCACAAAAAGCGTAATCAGATCAGTAGCAACCGGAAATAGCAGCATTCCGGCCACTGCAAAAAGTGTGAGTGGGAAAACTTCGGTGACGCGCAGATCAGATTGCACCGCATCACGTTCTTCCTCTGATCCTGGAACCGATGCTGCTAGCGCTGTGAAGTTCTCTTGATCTGCAATCAGAAATATGGAGAGCACAGCGATAATGAGAATGGAACCCTGCAGCAGTACTCCCACGCCATCGAATGCAACCGAGCCCATTGCGGCATCGACTGAAGTTTGGGTGCGCACGCGCATGAGCGCTGCAAAGGATGCTACGAGTGAAAAGATTGAGACAAAGAGTTGCGATGAGTAACGCGAAGCACGAGGGGCAAAGGCTTCGATGAGTACGCCAGCTAGAGCGCCAGCCAGCACAATCAGAATGGGAGCCAGTTGGGCGTAATTAAGGGTAGGGGAGATAAATTCCATTTACTTACCTGCGCCCTCTGTTGGTATTGGATCGGTAAATCCCTGCACTTCCAGAACGTGCGCAGATGCCGGATTAATGACGTTAAGTAGTGGTGATGGATAGAAACCGAGGGCAATAATGATTGCCATCACTGGCGCAATAGCAATCTTTTCCCGCAGGTTTAAATCTGGCAAGTTCTCATTGCCAGGAGTAGTAGGACCATGCAGCGCCTTCTGCACCGGAATTAAAATATAGAGCGCGGCAAGCACGATTCCGAAGGTGGCAATGACGGCCGCAACTGGATAACGAGTAAATGTTCCCACCAAAACTAAGAACTCACTGACGAAGCTTGATAGTCCAGGAAGTGCCAGCGATGACATGCCGGCGATAAAGAAGGACCAGGCCATTACTGGTGTGACACGTTGTAAGCCACCGAAGTCAGCAATTGTGGATGACCCACGACGAGCTGCCATCCAGCCGGCCACAATAAATAGCGCCGCCGTTGAGAAGCCGTGGTTGAACATATAAAGAGTTGCACCGCTATGGCCTTGCGTAGTCATGGCGAAGATTCCCATAGTGATAAATCCGAAGTGAGAGATAGATGTGTAAGCAATCAGGCGCTTAATATCAGTAGCCCCAATTGCTAGGAAGGCGCCGTAGATAATTGAGATTACAGCCAGAGTAATAATGATTGGCGTGAAGGTCTTGCTCGCATCTGGAAAGAGTGTGAGGCAGAAACGAATCATTCCAAATGTTCCGACTTTATCTAGAACCCCAAGGAGTAACACAGATGTTCCTGGAGTTGCAGAGGATGCGGCATCTGGAAGCCAGGTATGTAGCGGCCATAGTGGAGCCTTGATGGCAAAGGCGATAAAGAAACCGAGGAAGAGCAGGTTCTGTGTAGTCGGGCTCATGTAATTATGAAGCTCGGATAATTTGTTGATATCAAATGTGTGTCCACCATTAGCACCGGAAATCACATAGAGACCAATGATTGAGGCGAGCATTAAGAGGCCACCGAAGAGGCTGTAAAGCAAGAACTTCACGGCTGCTGCTGCGCGATCGCCACTGCCATATCCACCAATGAGGAAGTAGACCGGAATCAACATCGCTTCGAAGATGACGTAGAACAGGAATACATCTGTTGCCGCAAAGACACCAATCATCATCGTTTCTAGAACAAGAATGAGCATGTAGAAGACTTTGGCAGACCAGCGTCCGCCTTCAGATTCTTTCCACCCAGCCAAGACCACAATGGGCGCAAGGAGCACGGACATCAGAATAAGAACGAGTGAGAGTCCATCAACACCGACTGCGTAATTGATTCCAAATGAAGGAATCCAAGCAACTGATTGCACAAACTGGAATGAAGTATCGGCTGCATTAAAGTTAAACCAGGTGAGCACGCCAGAGATTGCAACTAATAGCGTGGTGGCAAGTGCTGCCTGCTTAATGCGCAGTACTTGATCACTCGGAATTACTGCAAGTAGTAGCGTGCCAAGGATTGGAAGCAACATCATTGTGGTCAGCGCGTTCATTGTGTGACCACCCAAATTGCTGCAATCAGGACTACGGCGCCAATAAGAATGAGGGCGGCGTAGCTGCGGGCAAAACCAGTCTGTGTCTTTCGAAGTTCAGATCCAGTGCTTAACGCCGTGCGTCCAACCAGGCGCACAGTGCCATCGACAACACTGTCATCGCCCTTAACGAGGAGTCGTGTGAGTACTTGTCCAGGGCGCATAAATACCGCTTCGTTAAATGAATCTTGCAACAAATCTTTACGTGCAATGCGAGTAAATTCTGTGACATTTTCTGGCGCTTCGGCATCAACATCTGAAAATTGATACTTTATCAGTGCGATAGAAACACCAATAATGACGGCAGTAATTGCCATCCCTGAAACAACTATTGCCGGCAAGAACTCTTCATGTTCGCCATGCTCACCGAATACCGGTTCCAACCAATGCACGAGCCCATCGCCACGAGTAAATAGGTACCCGGTTGTTACAGACCCCACTGCCAAAACAGCCATAGGTAGCCACATCAGAAATGGTGACTCGTGCGGATGTTGATCTTCTTCCCAACGCTCTGGTGAAGTAAATGTCAGCACCATGACACGAGTCATATAGAAGGCGGTGATAGCTGCGCCAAGTAGGGCGGTAGATCCCAAGAGAATTCCTTTTATGCCACCAGCATTGAAGGCGGTCTCAATAATTGCATCTTTGGAGTAGAAACCAGCAAATGGTGGAACGCCAATGATTGCCAGATAACCAAGTCCAAAGGTGGCAAAGGTAATCGGCATAAATTTACGGAGTGCTCCATAACGACGCATATTCACTTGGTCGTTCATGCCATGCATGACCGAACCAGCACCTAAGAACATGCCAGCTTTAAAGAAACCGTGTGTCAGTAAGTGCATGATTGCAAATGCATATCCAGCAGGTCCAAGGCCAGCCGCCAAGATCATGTAACCAATCTGGGACATAGTTGACGCTGCCAGTGCCTTCTTAATGTCATCTTTTGCAGTACCAACAAGGGCACCAAAAATCAGAGTAACTGCTCCGACAATAACGACTAGAAGTTGCGCTGTTGGTGCGGCATCAAAAATAAAGTTAGATCGAGTAATGAGATAGACACCAGCTGTCACCATCGTTGCTGCGTGAATGAGTGCAGATACTGGTGTTGGACCAGCCATCGCATCGCCAAGCCACGCTTGCAATGGGAATTGCGCCGACTTACCAGCGGCTGCCACTAACAACATAAGTCCAATGCCAGTGAGTGCGGCAGTCGATGCCGTCTCTGAGGCTTCTTTAACGCCACTAAAGGAGACAGTTCCAAGAGTTGCAAAGGCGATCATGATGGCAAAGGAGAGACCCATATCGCCAATACGGTTCATGACAAATGCCTTCTTTGATGCAGTTGCATATGCCGGCTTCTGATTCCAGAAACCGATCAAGAGGTAGGAAGCAAGACCTACGCCCTCCCAGCCCACATAGAGGTTGAGGTAGGAATCTCCGAGAACCAGCAAGAGCATGGCGGCGATAAAGAGGTTGAGATAAGCAAAGAAGCGACGTCGGTCTCGGTCATGAGACATATAAGAGATTGAATAGATATGAATCAGGGTGCCCACACCGGTAATGAGGAGTACAAAGCAGATTGAGAGTTGATCAAGTAAGAGCCCGGCATCTACGTTAAATGTTCCAACGCTAATCCAAGAAAAGAGCTTCTGCGAAAATGCTCGCTCTTCTGGCTCACGTGCAAGCATCTGCGTGAGTTGATAAATACCCACACCAAATGAACTTGCCGAAAGTGCGGTGGCAAGCAGGTGGCCCCACTTATCGGCCCGACGTCCAGTGAGTAATAGAATTACCGCTCCTGCAAGTGGCAGGGCGATGAGATATCCGAGAGATGTCGAAGTAGTCATCATTATCGCTTCAACAAACTAGCGTCATCGACAGAGGCAGAACGACGTGAGCGATAAATCGTCACGATAATTGCGAGTCCAACCACAACTTCACATGCAGCCACGACCATCGTAAAGAAGGCAACGACCTGACCATCGAGGGTGCCATTAATGCGTGAGAAAGTAACGAGGGTGAGGTTTGCCGCATTGAGCATCAGCTCGACACACATAAAGACAACAATTGCATTACGACGGACAACAACACCGACTGCGCCAATTGTGAAAAGAAGGGCTGCTAAGTAGAGATAGTTATACGGATTCATTACTTCTCCTCCGCAACCGTGTTATCAACTTCGCCGAGTTCAAAGGATCGAGATTCCAAGATATCCCCACGTGCTTTCAGCGTTGCCGAAATTGAGGTAGGTGCGGCGCTTCCATCAGGAAGCAGCGCTGGCACATCTACTGCGTTGTGACGGGCATAAACACCTGGGCTAGGAAGTCCGGCCGCACCTGCAAGTGAGCCTGTTCGAAAACGTGCAATTGATTGTTCGCGTTGGGTAGGGCGAGCAACACTTCGTTGGTGATGAGCAAGAACCATGGCGCCAAGGGCTGCCGTAATTAACAACGCAGAGACGACTTCAAAAGGGAAGACATAGGTAGAAAAGAGCTTGGCGGCAAGGCCTTCCACATTTCCATTGGCATTTGCAGCGGTAAGGCCGACGGCATCACGGCCCAATGACGCTCTGCCAATCAGAGAGACAAAAAGACCACCAAAGCCAACGGCTGCGGTAATTGCTATCGGGCGAAGACCAGAAATTGTTTCGGTCAATGAATCAGAGGCATCGACACCGACGAGCATCAAAATAAAGAGGAAGAGCATCATGACTGCCCCTGTATAAACCACAATCTGAACAATGCCGAGGAAGAGTGCATCTTGTGCAATATAGAAAATGGCAAGAGTAATCATGACCCAGGCAAGTAAGAGCGCGGAGTGCACAGCTTTCTTTACCAGGAGCATTCCGAGCGCCGCAATAACTGAAAGTGGAGCAAGCACCCAGAACATGATGGTTTCAGGAGTTTGAATCTCTAGCATTAGTTCTGTTCCTGTTGTGATGGGTGTGCTTGCGTAACTTCGCCGTTGTAATAATTAGTATCTGTCATCCCCGGATACATTGGATGTGGTGGTGCCAGCATTCCTTGACGAAGCGGGGCAAGGAGATCTTCCTTTTCGAAGATTAACTTTTCCCGCTTATCATCTGCAAGCTCGTATTCATTAGTCATAGTTAGGGCACGCGTTGGGCATGCTTCAACACAAAGCCCACAGAAAATGCAGCGAAGATAATTAATTTGATAGACCGCGCCATGACGCTCTCCTGGAGAGAGTTGATTTCCTGGAGTGTTATCGCCACCTTCAACAAAGATGGCATCTGCTGGGCATGCCCACGCACAGAGTTCGCACCCAATACATTTTTCTAAACCATCAGGATGGCGATTAAGTTGGTGGCGACCATGAAAACGTGGCGCTGTTGGGGCTTTCACATCTGGGTATTGCACAGTCTGGTTCTTCTTAAACATGGTTGAGAAGGTGACCCAGAATCCCTTTGCTTGTTCTAGCAGTGGCGCAGCACCAGGTTGCTCAACTTCTACAAAAGGAACTGAATTGATACCGAGCTCTGAGCTCTTGCGTGGCTCAATAAAATCTGTCATTTCTGGCCTCCTGTAACGCTAATGGAGCGAAGATGTGGAAGAGATGGCACTGGGAATTGCGGATCTTCGCCCTCGGCAAGTGGCTCGCCCGAGACTTTCTTACTGCGATCTGTCAGCGATGAAATCGCCATCAAGAGCAGAGCTACTCCCCCTGCAAATGCGATGGTCACTACTCTGCTTGCACCTTCTTGCTGCAAAACGCGAATAGTTGCAACGATGAGAATCCAAACAAGTGAGGCAGGAATGAGAACCTTCCAGCCAAATTTCATAAACTGGTCATAGCGCAGGCGCGGAAGAGTTGCGCGCAACCACATGAAGATAAAGAAGAACAAATTAACTTTGGTGATGAACCAAACAAACGTGAACCATCCACCAAGCCATTGCTCTGTGAAACCAAGTCCTGGAGGTGCGTGATAGCCACCGAGGAAGAGTGTTGTTGCAAGAGCTGAAACTGCAATGATGTTGACATATTCAGCCAGGAAGAAGAGTGCGAATTTCAGTGATGAGTACTCGGTGTGGAATCCGCCAACGAGTTCGCCTTCTGCTTCAGCTAAGTCAAATGGCGCGCGGTTGGTCTCGCCCACCATAGAAATAACGTAAATAATAAATGACGGGAAGAGCACCACTGCATTCCAAATGTTTTGATGCTGTGAATCAACAATCGCCGATGTAGACATCGAGCCGGCATAGATAAAGACTGCAACAAGTGAGAGCCCCATTGCGATTTCATAAGAAATCACCTGAGCACTTGAACGCAATCCGCCAAGTAGTGGGTAAGTAGATCCAGAAGACCACCCTGCAAGTACAACTCCATAGACACCGATTGATGTCACGGCCAGAATGTAAAGAACTCCCACTGGCAGATCGGTCAGTTGTAGCGCGGTCTGGTGCCCAAAGAGATTTACCACTCCAGTCATTGGAATAACAGCAAAGGCCATAAAGCACATTGAGGTAGCAATAATGGGTGCGAGGATGAAAACAACTTTATCTGCAGCTGCCGGAATGATGTCTTCCTTTAAGGCTAGCTTGACGCCATCAGAAAGTGATTGAAGAAGACCAAACTTTCCCACGCGGTTAGGGCCAGTACGCAGCTGCATTTTGGCGAGAACGCGACGTTCAGTCCACACCGCCATCAGCGTTGCAACCACACAGATAATAAAGACGATGAGTGCTTTAACAGCGATAATCCAACCTGGATCTTTTCCTAAAAGCTCTGCTGTACTCATGCCTTCACCACCGTAACTACATCGCCGTGCACTGCATTGAGTGAAACTAAAGTCTGTGATGCAAATGAGTTACGTGGTAACCACACTGCATCATCGTGAATATCTTCAACCAGTGCCGGAATAGTGATGGAGCCGTGAGCATTTGCTACTCGCACCTGATCACCTGATGTAACACCGAGTGATGTCGCACGCTTAGCTGAAATCACAGCAACTGTTGGACGACGTGTGCCGGCAAGATTGTCTTCACCCTTTTGCAAAGTTCCCATATCAAGCAGGCGGCGCCATGAAGTAAGAAGTGCTTCGTTGGCACCGATTGCTTTCGCAGCTACGGGCGCGACCGATGTGAAGGCAACGCGGGCGCCATCCCACTTACCTAGCTGGTTAAATTCACGAGCTGCTGCGGTGACGGTGCCGAGCATGATGGATTCACCCATGGCATCGGCAATCATGGACAGAATTCGAACATCACTACGGTTCTGGGAATCTTCCACCGCTGCATCAAATGCGCGTGCTCGACCTTCCCAGTTAAGGAAACTTCCACTCTTTTCAGTAATTGCAGCAACCGGTAATACAACGTCGGCAACATCTGTAATTGAACTTGGCGCAATTTCTAGTGAGACTACAAATGATTTCTTCAGCGCATCCAGCGCTTGGCGCGAGTTCAGTAAGTCATGCGCATCGACGCCACCCACAACAAGTGCATCAAGCTGATTAGATGCAAGGCCAGAGATTATTTCTGCTGTTGTGCGACCTGGTTGCGTTGGTAGCGTGGCAACTCCCCATGCAGCTGCAATATCTACTCGAGCAGCAGCATCACTTACTGGACGTCCACCTGGAAGAAGTGAACCAAGCGCACCTGCTTCCAGTGCCCCACGTTCTCCTGCTCTACGTGGAATATAGGCAATCTTTGCACCAGTCTTTGCCGCAAGTGCTGCCACAGCTGAGAAGAGCCCAGCACTTTCAGAGGCACGCTCTCCAACAAGAATCACAGACTTTGCAGTAAGTGAAAGTGTTGCAACTGCAGAACCTTCCGCACCTGGTGCGACTTTTACAAACTCTGCCTTGAGTTTATCCATGGCAATAGATTTTTTCGTTGCGATTGCCGAAACTTTCAGGCCACGCTTCTTAAAATTCTTATTTAAACGCAAGAAAACAATCGGAGACTCTTCTTCTGGTTCGAAGGCGATCAGTGCAACATGATCTGCCATATCGATATCGCGATAGGTGGCAGTTGAGCCAACTACGTGGGCGGCCAGGAAATCACCTTCTTCATTTGAAGTCACGCGTGCGCGGAAATCAATATCGTTTGTGCCAAGTGCGATGCGGGCGAACTTTGAGTAGCCATAAGCATCTTCGGTAGTAACGCGACCGCCAGTGATTACCGCGGCCCGCTTTCCCTTAAGTCCAGCTGCAGCTGCTGCCAGTGCTTCCGGCCATGATGCTTGCACAAGTACACCTTCTGCATTTCGCACAAGTGGATGAGTAAGACGATCGAGTGCGGTCACATACTTAAATGCCCAACGTCCCTTATCGCAATTCCATTCTTCATTAACTGATGCATCATCTCCAGCAAGACGGCGAAGGGTCTTGCCTCGTCGAACATCGGTGCGCATGTCACAACCTGAAGCACAATGCTCACAAGCTGATGGCGTAGAAACTAAATCAAAGGGACGAGCACGGAAACGATAGGAAGTACCGGTCAGCGCACCCACTGGGCAAATCTGAACTGTGTTACCTGAGAAGTAAGATTTAAATGGATCATTTTCATAAATGCCGACCTGCTGTAGGGCGCCACGCTCGTTAAGAGTAATAAAAGCATCTGATGCAATTTGTTCCGAGAATCGGGTGCAGCGAGCACAGAGAACGCAACGCTCACGATCGAGTAGTACGGATGAAGAAATACTGATTGGCTTTTCGAAGGTGCGCTTATATCCATCTAGGCGGGCATCTGCGCGCCCATTGCTCATTGCCTGGTTCTGCAATGGACATTCGCCACCTTTATCGCAGACTGGGCAATCAAGTGGATGGTTACCAAGCAGCAGCTCCATCACACCTTTCTGCGCTTTATCTGCAACAGGTGAAGTCAGCTGTGTCTTTACAATCATGTTTGGTTCTACCGGAATTGTGCAAGAAGCTTGCGGCTTTGGAAATGCACGACCATTGATTTCAACATCAACTAGACACTGACGACATGCCCCTACTGGATCTAGAAGTGGGTGATCACAGAATCGTGGAATTTGAATTCCGAGTTTTTCAGCGGCGCGAATAATGAGCGTTCCCTTTGGAACAGATACTTCGAAACCATCAATGACAACAGTGATCAGTTCTACGGCAACTGCAGAATCTTGAGTCGTAGTCATTAGTTCACCGCCCCGACAAAGAGTGTTGATTTCACGGGATCAAATGGGCAGGCACCGTTAGTCAGGTGTGCGATGTATTCATCGCGGAAATACTTAATCGAAGATGTGATTGGGCTCGTTGCGCCATCACCGAGGGCGCAAAATGAGCGGCCCATAATGTTGTCGCAAAGATCAAGTAACTTCTCAAGGTCTGCCTCTGTACCTGTTCCATTTTCCAGATCGCGCAAGATCTGAACCAACCACCAGGTGCCTTCGCGACACGGTGTGCACTTTCCACAGGACTCATGCTTATAGAACTCAGTCCAGCGAAGTACTGCGCGCACTACACATGTTGTTTCATCAAAGATTTGCAGTGCTTTAGTTCCAAGCATGGAACCTGCTGCTGCCACACCTTCGTAATCCAGTGGCGTATCAAGGTGGGCATCAGTAAACAGTGGAGTGGAAGATCCACCAGGAGTCCAGAACTTGAGCTTATGTCCGGTGCGAACGCCACCAGCGATTTCAAGAATTTCACGCAAAGTAATTCCCAGTGGTGCTTCGAATTGGCCAGGGTTATTCACATGGCCTGAAAGTGAGTAAAGCGTTGCACCCTTTGACTTCTCTGTGCCCATTGATTGGTACCACTCTGCGCCATTGCTAATAATTGCCGGAACAGATGCGATTGATTCCACGTTATTGACCACAGTCGGGCGGGCATAGAGACCAGCAATTGCTGGAAATGGTGGACGCAAACGTGGTTGCCCACGGAAACCTTCTAGTGAATCAAGGAGTGCGGTTTCCTCGCCACAAATATAAGCACCTGCTCCAATATGAAGGGTGATATCAATTCCATTTCCAAGATGTCCGGCGCTGTAAGCATCTGCAATCGCAGCATTCACACGACGGACTACATGTGTTACCTCACCGCGGATATAGATAAATGCACGCTTTGCCCGAATAGCATGACAAGCAATGATGCAACCTTCGATTAATACATGTGGGTTAGCCAAAAGTAACGGCGTATCTTTACAAGTTCCCGGCTCGGATTCATCAGCATTAACTACCAGGTAGTGATCTTTATCGTCACCTTGTGGAATAAATCCCCACTTCATGCCAGTAGGAAAACCCGCACCACCGCGACCGCGAAGACCAGAATCTTTCACCATTTGAATGACTGCATCAGGATCCATGGCAAGTGCTTTTTTGGAAGCGGTATATCCACCGTGACGTGTGTAAGCCTCGATGGTAAATGAATCTGCTTCATCCCAATGTGCCGAAAGGACGGGAGTTAACTTTGACATTACTTACCTTCCTTTGAAAGTTTCAACCCAAGGAGCGTTGGGCCACCAGCTTGAACACCTTCGCGCGCAAGTCCGTCATCGAGTCCGGCAAGGACTGCCGATGCTTGCTTGTAGGTAACAAGTTTGTTTGGACCACGTGTGGGTGCTGGAGGATTTCCAGAGCGCGCGGCATCGACCAGAGATTTAGCAGACTCAACAGTTTGGTTATCGTAGAACTCCCAGTTAGCCATCACAACAGGTGCGTAATCACAAGCAGCGTTGCACTCGATATGTTCAAGTGAAACTTTTCCATCATCTGTCACGCCATCATTTTCAATGCCAAGGTGCTCTTTGAGAGCGGAAAAGATTGCATCTCCACCCATGACTGCGCACAAGGTATTGGTGCAGACTCCTACGTGATATTCCCCCACCGGCTTGCGCTTGTACTGGGTATAGAAAGTCGCCACTGCAGATACTTCTGCGGTTTCAATATCAAGCAGATCAGAAATCAATTCAATACCTTCATTTGTTACATAACCAGTTACCGATTGCACATAGTGAAGCAGCGGCATGATTGCTGAGCGGCTACGTGGATAGCGCTTAATGATTGATTGCATTACTTCTTGATTCAAAATCTGATCGGTAGCCATTAGCGGTCCACCCCTCCCATAACAGGATCGATAGAAGCAACTGCGCCGATAATGTCGGAAATCATTCCGCCTTCACTCATGGCAGAAGTTGCTTGCAAGTTATTAAAAGAAGGTTCACGGAAATGAACGCGGTATGGGCGAGTGCCACCGTCGGAGACAACATGTGCGCCAAGTTCGCCACGTGGAGATTCAATTGCCACATATGCCTGGCCTGCTGGAACTCGGAATCCTTCTGTCACAAGTTTGAAGTGGTGAATCAGTGATTCCATAGAAGATCCCATAATTTCACGGATGTGCTCCAGTGAGTTTCCTAGACCATCGGCGCCCAGTGCCAACTGCGCCGGCCAGGCAATCTTCTTATCGGCAACCATTACTGGTTGACCTTCGAGTGCATCTAACTTATCGATTGCTTGTTCAATAATGCGAAGTGATTGTTCTAGCTCTGCCATCCGAACTAAGAAACGGCCATAGACATCTGCGGTATCTGCTGTGATGACATCAAAGTCATAATTTTCATATCCACAGTACGGCTGTGTCTTTCGTAGATCCCATGGAAGTCCAGCAGAGCGAAGTACTGGTCCAGTAATTCCAAGTGTTGTACAGCCAGCTAGATCGAGATAACCAATACCTTCTGTGCGCTTCATCCAGATTGTGTTACCGATAAGCAACTTGGCATTATCTTCAAAGTTCTTACGAAGTGTCTTCACTACTTCGCGAAGCTTGACACCCATTCCGGCTGGCAGATCTTGCGATACTCCCCCAGGGCGCACATAGGCCATATTCATACGTAATCCAGTGATCTCTTCAAAGGTATCAAGCACAATTTCGCGATCGCGGAAAGCAAAGAACATAGGTCCCATCGCACCGAGCTCAAGTGCACCTGTGCCAAGTGCGACCATGTGTGAGGAGATTCGGTTGAGTTCCATCATCAGAACGCGAATCACAGAAGCGCGCTCTGGAATGTCATTAGTGATGCCCAGAAGTTTTTCAACGGCCAGGCAGTAAGCAGTTTCATTGAAAATTGGAGATAGGTAATCCATGCGAGTCACAAATGTGACCCCTTGGGTCCAGTTACGGTATTCAATGTTCTTTTCAATTCCAGTATGCAAATAGCCAATACCGGTACGCACTTCAGTAATGGTTTCACCCTCAAGTTCAAGAACGAGGCGAAGCACTCCGTGAGTAGATGGGTGCTGTGGACCCATGTTGACGATGATGCGTTCTTCTTTAGATTCACCAATTTCGGAAACGAGTGAATCCCAATCACCACCGGTGACTGAAAAGACTGTACCTTCGGTGGTTTCGCGTGATGATGCGTATGGATCAAATGTTGTAGTCACTGGTAGCTCCTGCGTTGTGATGGAGCAGGCGTTGTTGCGCCCTTGTACTCAACTGCGATTCCACCCAATGGATAATCTTTACGTTGCGGATGTCCATCCCAATCATCGGGCATCAAAATACGAGTAAGCCCAGGATGATCATCGAAGATGATTCCAAACATGTCAAAGGTTTCGCGCTCATGCCAATTATTGCCAGCCCATACTTCAACAAGTGATGGGATATGTGGGTCAAGTTCTGAGGTAGCAACTTCCAGGCGAATACGTTGATTCTTTGTCAGCGAGAGCAATGGATAGAGCGCAACTAGTTCCGCACCTGTGCGATCTAGGTAGTGCACGCCCGAAACTCCCATACACATTTCAAATTTCAACTTATCGCGCAAGATAAATGCGACCTCAACTAAACGTGACTTCTTAATATGCAAGGTGAGCTCGCCACGATCTACAACTACGCGAGTGATGGCATCGGCAAAATCAGGATATGCGCGCTCTAAATCATCAGCAACATCGTCAAAATATCCACCGTATGGGCGCTCAGTTGAACCGGTTGCTGCCGCGGTGCGAACAAGTCCGCCGTATCCCGAGGTATCTCCCGTTCCGGCAGCGCCGAACATACCGTTCTGTTCTTGAGTCATTTAGGCGAGCAAACCCTTCATTTGAATGGTTGGCTTGGCATTCATCGCTGCAAGTTCTACCTCTTTAATAACCGCTTCCCGGTTTGGACCGAGCTTGGTGTCGCTAATAAGTGTGTGCAGCTTGATGATTGCATCCATCAACTGTTCTGGACGCGGTGGGCATCCTGGAAGATAAATATCAACAGGCACAACGTGATCAACACCTTGCACAATTGCATAGTTGTTAAACATTCCACCAGAGGATGCGCATGCACCCATGGAAATAACCCACTTTGGCGCTGTCATTTGATCATAAATCTGGCGCAGCACTGGCGCCATCTTCTGCGAAACGCGACCAGCAACAATCATGAGATCTGCTTGACGAGGAGAAGCCGAAAAGCGTTCCATACCAAAACGAGAAATATCATGCTTTGGCGCTGAACCAAGTGCCATCATTTCAATGGCGCAGCATGCAAGACCAAATGTTGCTGGCCAGAGTGAGCTCTTGCGCATGTAGCCGGCAAGACCTTCAACCGTGGAGAGTAAAACTCCGCTTGGTAATTTATCTTCTAGTCCCACGATTTAATCCCATTCCAATCCGCCACGGCGCCACACATATGCATATGCAACAAAAACTGTGCCAATAAAAATTGCCATTTCAACTAATCCGAATAATCCAAGTTGATCAAATGCGACCGCCCACGGATAAAGGAAAACAATTTCAATATCAAAGATGATGAAGAGCATCGCGGTAAGAAAGTACTTGACCGGAAAACGTCCACCTTGCAGCGCTTGTGGAGAAGGCTCGATTCCACATTCATAGGCCTCTTGTTTGGCGCGGTTATAGCGAGCCGGGCCCGTGACCGAGGCGATTGCGACCGAAAAGGCGGCAAAGCCAAAGCCAATCGCGAAAATCACGATAATTGGGATATATGGGTTCGCGCTCACGAGCGAAATACTAAGCGTTAACGCGAAGGCGACAAACTCCTAGCCCTTGAACGCCTTGTGAACTGCGACAACTCCGCCAGTCAGGTTTTTCCAGGTGACCCCACTCCAGCCGGCCTGGCTAATCTGAGCAGCGAGCGCCCCTTGATTCGGCCATGCTCGAATCGACTCTGCCAGGTAGATATAGGCATCTGGATTGGATGAGCTTCGACTAGCCACCCAGGGAAGTGCCCGCATCAGGTAGTTGGTATAGATCTTGCGAAAGGGGGCAAAGGTTGGGCTGGAGAACTCGCATACGACCAACTGCCCGCCGGGCTTTGTCACCCGCAGCATCTCGGCTAAGGCCAGCTGGGTGTTCTGGGTATTTCGAAGGCCGAAAGAGATAGTGACAAGATCAAATTCGCCATCTTTAAAAGGAAGGTTGAGGGCATCGGCCTTGGTAAAGGCTAGGTGCGGGCGAGCTTTGCGGCCCGCCGCCAACATCCCCTCACTGAAATCAGCTGGGATCACATCGGCGCCTGCTGCGGCTAATGGCTCAGAACTCGAACCTGTCCCGGCGGCTAAATCAAGAATCTTCATCCCTGCTTTTGGGGCGATGATTTTGGTCGTTGCCCGGCGCCAGGCTTTGGTCTGGCCCAAGCTGAGCAGGTCATTGACTAGGTCATAGCGCTTGGCAACCCCATCGAACATCGCTGCCACTTCATCAGGGTTCTTATCCATATTGGCGCGTGACATGAGCATATTCTCCCCGAAGGTAGGCTTCGTGCACAACTTGTACTTGATCACAGATGAGAGGCTCTACCGATGTCGATTCAATCAGGATCACTACGCGCCACTGTTTTCCCTCGTAGCTCAGCACTTACCCAAGTGCTCTTTGTGGCAGCTGGCGTAGCTTTCATCGCACTCCTTGCCCAGATTGCTATCCCAGTTCCCGGTTCTCCTGTTCCTGTCACAGGACAAACTCTTGCTGTGCTCCTTATTGGAACTACCTATGGCGCTCGCTTAGGAGTTCTTACTTTTGCCACATATCTTCTTGCCGGTGTTGCTGGTGCACCAATATTTGCTCCTTCTGGCACATCTGCCAATCACGGAATTGATCGCCTGATTGGCGCAACCGGTGGATACCTTGTTGGAATGTTGGTGGCATCCCTTGTGCTTGGTTATCTAGCTGATCGTAAAGCAGATCAGAAATTCAGAACCTCATTCCCAGCGCTACTTCTTGGCGATGCCATCATCTTCACCCTTGGATTACTTTGGTTACAGCAGACACTTGATCTCTCTTGGTCAAAGACAATCGCAGCCGGCTTTACCCCTTTTATTCTCGGTGAAGCGCTCAAGATTGCAATTACTGCTACTTCGTTGCCGCTTGTATGGCGCAGAATCTCTCGCACACTTAATAAATAGATGCCGCAGTTAATTCCGGTCACCACTGCTCGAATTGGTGAACATCTTCCGCTTCTCGATTTGTTGCCTGCGACTGCGCCTATTTCATGGGTGCGAAATGGTGAAGGTCTCGTTGGTTGGGGTGTGCATGCCACAACTATTGTCAGTGGAAAAGATCGCTTTGCAAAAGCTCGCACCTGGTGGCACCAACAACTAGAGACATTCTCAATCTCTAATTCAGTACACGGCAGTGGTACTGGTCCCGTTCTCTTTACCTCGTTCTCATTTGATAGAAATGAAGAATCGGTATTGGTTATTCCACAAGTTGTTGTGGGGCAGAAAGGCACAAATTCCTGGGTTACCTGGATTGGTGATCAACCACAACCTGCGCTGCCAGAATCACCACCACTACTGAGCACCTCAACATTTACCTTCGGCGAAGGAAGTCTGTCTTCGACTGAGTGGATGAAGCGGGTGGCAGATGCAGTTGCTCGAGTAAGCACTACTGCTGTGGAAAAGGTAGTGCTAGCGCGAGATCTGATTGCAACATCTGATTCAACTATTGATCCGCGTCCAATACTTAAAACTCTAGCCGCCGAATATCCAACTACCTGGACATTTGCCGTCGATGGCTTAGTGGGGGCAACTCCTGAACTGCTTGTGCGACTTTCGCGCGGCATGGTCACATCACGCGTGTTAGCTGGAACTATTTCAAAGACCGGTGAAGATGAGAAAGATTTGGCACTTGCGGCTTCCCTTGCGCGCTCATCAAAAGATTTAGAAGAGCACGAGTACGCGGTGCGGTCAGTGGCCAATGCACTAGATCCGTTTTGTTCCTCCACAAATGTGCCGGAATCTCCCTATGTTCTGCACTTGGCAAATGTCATGCACCTTGCTACCGATGTTACGGGTGCGTTGATTGAATCAAAACAACATATCGACGCTTTCTCACTCCTGCAAGCACTGCATCCATCTGCCGCGGTATGTGGAACGCCAAGAAATATTGCATTCGACATTATTGATGAGATTGAAGGTATGAACCGTGGACGCTATGCAGGTCCAGTGGGTTGGATTGATGCCAGTGGTGATGGGGAACTTGGCATTGCACTGCGCACAGGTCAGATTACTGATCGCAGTATTCGCATCTTTGCTGGCTGCGGAATTGTTGCCGCATCTACTCCCGAAAAAGAACTGGAAGAAAGTGCGGCGAAGATGATTCCGATGCGCTCTGCACTACATGGATGAAATGCTCTTGTAAATCCCTTGCAAGAAATCCGCGTTCGTTTCTCTAGCTGGAACATTGATAACAACAACACTGAGCCCCTGCACAGGTGCGGCAATCTCTGATATCAACTGAGCGTGGCTATCGATCTCTTTTGCAGTGACTCCCATAGCAGTAGCAATTGCTGGGATAGCTAGACCATGTGGTGTTCCAAATACATCTTCAAAACCATCTACTCCGCGCTGGCTTAGCGTGGAGAAGATGCCACCGCCATTATTGTTGATGACAAAAATCTTGAGGTTGATCTTCTCTTGTTGAATTAACCCAGTGAGATCGTGAAGGAAACCAAGATCGCCAAGAACCGCAATAGTCGCTTTACGCTGTGATGCGATTCCGAGGGCAGTTGAGATATTGCCATCAATGCCGGCAAGGCCACGGTTAGCAAAGGTTTCAACGCCAGCCCGCGCAACTGCAAATCCCTCAATGTCGCGGATGGGGCGAGATGAAGAAATAAAGAGCGCAGTACCTACAGGAATTGCTGCACCAATTTCGCGTGCAACAAGTTGCTCTGACCAGGTTGAAATATCAGCAACTAGCTTCATCGCGCGAAGTGAGTACTTCTTCCACTTCTCGGCATATTCGGCATCCGGTGTTTGCACTTGTAGAGCTGGCAACTGGGTAAATTTCTGTGAGGCACTTCGATCAGAATCAACGGTAGCTAAACGTGGATCAATCACAATGACTTTTCTAGCCCGCGCGATGAGTGCGTTAATTGAGCGGGAAAGAGTGGTGCGACCAATAACGACAACTGTGTCTGGCGCGAGATCTTCAGAGATCGTATTTGAGGTCAAGAAGACGCTGGCATGTGAAATCGCTCCGACGAAGGTGAGGGGGTCTTCGGAGATAACTGGCCAGCCAAGTTCTTTCGAAAAGGCAAGAACTGATTCAGCACTTAAGCCACCGCGATCGTGTCCGATAACAAGAATTCCGCGGGTGGACTTGGTGTGAAAAGTTCCAGCGCTTTTGCGATTAAAAACTTTTGGCGTAGTAACTTGCAACCCATCAAGCCAAGAATCATCACTGTCGCCAATAAGTGGTTCTTCGAATTGGATGTTCAGGTGCACAGGACCTGAATGAAGTGAATTAAAAGGAAGTTCCATGGGATAGGCAGAACCTGATACATCGGCAAAGTAGCGAACGGCCTTGCCAAAGATGCGAGCCTGCTCCGTTGTTTGATTGGCACCGGTTCTACGTAGTGCTGCAGGTCGATCAGCTGTGAGCACTAGCAGCGGAGTATTTGTGTGTGATGCTTCCAGAACTGCAGGGTGATAATTAGCTACCGCTGTTCCACTGGTGCACAGGATTGGCACCGGTAGCCCTGATGCTTTTGCGATACCGAGTGCGAAGAAGGCTGCGGTGCGCTCATCGATACGCACGTGAAGATTAATCAGCCCCTTCTTGCTTGCTTGATAAAAGGCTATCGAAAGTGGGGCGTTGCGTGAACCTGGTGAAACGACGACATCTTTCACGCCAGCTTCAAGAATTTGGCGAACAATCACACGAGCTAATTGAGTTGAAGAATTCATCACAAGAGCTCGGCCGTCTTCATGACCCGATTCTTCCACCATTCATAGCGTTCTGGCGCCACTTCATTGCCGCTGAATTCTGGCTCAAATTCTTTGATCTGAATCTGACCATCAATGATTGGTAACTCGGCCACATTTGCAGCTAGCAAAGAGCCAGTACCTAATCCACAGTCAAAGTTCAGCTCTGGAAAAGATGCTGCCAAAATCAATCCGTAATTGATACCAACTGCGCTCTCTAGCGCACTTGATACAACTACTGGAAGATTGTGATGTTTGGCCAACTTATGTGCTCGCGCTATGCCACCAAGTGGTTGCACTTTAAGCATCAAGATATCAACCGCGTCGCTAAGGTCAATCTCAAACGGATCTCGGGCTTTGCGCAGAACTTCATCGCCGGCGATAGGAATGTTGACTTGCAATTTTTCTTTCAGTTCTCGTAACTCTTCAACTGTGGCACATGGTTGCTCTACATATTCCAGTGCGCCGAGGTTTTCATAGATTGCACGAAGATTGGTGATTGCTGCACCTACCGACCAATTACCGTTGACATCAATACGTAGCTTCGCCTCTGGGCGTAAGGCTCTGACTTTGGCAAGGCGAGCAATATCTTCACTTAAGTTATCGCCAACTTTTACCTTAAAGGTTTTTACTCCAGGAAAAGAATTTACGATGCCTTTGATATCTTTAGGATCATTCAGCGCTGGAATAGTGCCGTTAACCTTTACTGAAGTGCGATAGAGCTTGGGGCGAGGCTTTGTTGCTGCCTCTATTGCACTTGCTAACCAAGGAGCACATTCTTCATAACTGTATTCAAGAAATGGTGAGAACTCTCCCCAACCAAATTCACCTTTAAAGAGTGCTACTTCCCGAAGGTTGATGCCACGAAAGTTTGTCTTCATAGGCAGCGCAACTACGCGCATACTTTCGAGCAGGGATTGATCCATAGATTTACGGACGCTTAGGGAACTTTCCAAAGTCAGGCTTGCGCTTCTCCTTATAGGCATCGCGGCCTTCTTGTCCCTCTTGTGATAAATAAAAGAGCAGCGTTGCATCTCCTGCAAGTTGTTGAACTCCGGCAAGTCCATCATCGGCAGCATTCATCGATGCCTTAATCAGGCGAAGCGCCATCGGAGAGTTCTGCAACATCTCGCGGCACCAGGAAACTGTCTCAGCTTCCAATTCTTTCAGTGGAACAACGGTGTTAACCAACCCCATGGAGAGAGCTTCTTGGGCATCGTATTGACGAGTAAGAAACCAAATTTCGCGAGCTTTCTTCTGTCCCACACTTGCAGCCAAGAGACCTGAACCATAACCGCCATCGAAGGAGCCAACCATCGGTCCGGTCTGACCGAACTTTGCATTATCGGCAGCGATTGAGAGATCACAGACAACATGGAGAACGTGGCCACCACCAATTGCCCAACCGGCAATCATGGCAACGACTGGTTTTGGAGTTCTACGAATTTGTACTTGCAAATCTAAAACATTGAGGCGACCTACTCCTTGTTGGGAAAGTGAATCATCTCCAAGATAACCATCATCTCCGCGAACGCTGATATCTCCACCAGAACAGAAAGCTTCATCGCCTTGACCGGTAAGAATGATGACTCCAACTTCGGAGTGATCGCGTGCTAAATCAAATGCGCTCTTGAGTTCAATAATTGTTTGCGGGCGAAATGCATTTCGCACTTCTGGGCGGTTGATCGTGATCTTTGCAATGCCATCAGCAACTTGATATTTGATATCGGTAAATGCCTCGCCACCAGGGCCGGTTGCCCAGGCAGGGATAGTCCGGTCACCAAAATCACGCTTAATAGGCTTGCTCACGATTCCTCCATCTGGTCTACGAGCGATAGCCTACGCGGGCAATGGAGCAGAACGCACAACGAGAACTTCTCGCAGCCAATCCCGAGTGGAGTGTGCGCGAGTTAATGGCACGCCTGGCAGAAGCTTTGGCATCACAGGGCCCAGCACTTTCTCTTGGGCAGAGCGCTACCAGAATTGTCGATGGCGATATCAGCCTTGTAGTTGCTACGACCGGAAGTTCCGGGGTAGCAAAAGAGGTCGGGCTCTCGGCAGCAGCACTTGTTTCATCTGCCCAAGGGTCAAATAAATTTTTAGCTGCATCCCCCGGTGATACCTGGTCGCTGCTACTGCCGGCAACACATATTGCAGGTATTAATGTGCTGATCCGCTGCCTCGAACTCGGAACTGAACCTGTTGATCTGCGAAAGCAGCAAGGGCCATATCCAAAAGTTGATTTCACAGCGATTGTTCCCACCCACTTATTTCGCGCACTCAAAGGTGATTCCAATCTACTGAAGCATCTAGTAGATGCTAAAGCTGTGCTCGTCGGTGGCGCCGCTTTATCTGATGAGCTCAGAAAAGAAGCTACTGCTGCCGGCATCAACATTGTTACTACTTACGGGATGACTGAAACGTGCGGAGGCTGCATCTATAACGGTCAAGCGCTAGCTGGAGTTGAAGTAAAAATCGTTGAGGGAAACCGGATTGCAATTAAAGGGTCAGTACTTGCAACCAGCTACATCGGAGCAGAGTCATTATGGAAGCAAGAAATGCACGATGGGTGGTTCTTCACTTCTGATTTCGGAAAGTTAGAAAATGGCAGACTTATTGTTGAAGGTAGAGTCGATGACGTTCTTATCTGTGGCGGCGTTAACATCTCCATCAGCGCTGTTGAACGCTTTCTACAGAATAGATTCCCCGCTCTTACTCTCGCAGCCTTTGGAGTGAAAAATTCCGAATGGGGCGATGCGCTACATCTTGCTTTTGCTGGCGATACACCAGCAGATCAGAAATTAATGACAGAGTTTTTAGTTGAGGAATTTGGTCCGGAGGCGAAACCAAGAGGGTTTTTAACTCTTGCCGAATTACCCCTGATTGGTATCGGTAAGGTAGATCGCAAGAAGTTAGCCGAGTTGCACCAGGAGGGTACCCATTAATATCTGGATTCAAGGTGCTCGTCCGCGCACGCTACCTGCAGCTATCGCCCCAGTTCTAGTTGCTACAGTCTTAGCTGGTACTGATTTCAAACCTGTTCAAGCACTTCTCGCACTGACTGTCAGCCTCTGTCTTCAAATTGCCGTCAATTACTCAAATGATTATTCCGATGGTATTCGCGGAACAGATGACAATCGCATTGGTCCCATTCGTTTAACTGCGTCAGGTTTAGCACCAGCAGAATCCGTGAAGCGGGCAGCGATACTCTCATTTGCAGCCGCATCTATCGCCGGTATTGCCTTAGCTGCGCTGTCATCGTGGTGGGTCATTCTTCTGGGGGTCATAGCAATTGCTGCTGCATGGGGTTACACCGGTGGAAGCAATCCCTATGGTTATAAAGGTTTGGGTGAGATGTCTGTCTTTATCTTCTTTGGAGTTGTAGCCACGATGGGAAGTTATTACGTGCAGACCTTAGAAATTAACTGGGTTTCATTTGCCGCCTCCGTTCCGATGGGCTCACTATCGTGTGCACTCCTTGCAATAAATAACATTCGCGACCGGCAACAAGACGAGCTAGTTGGAAAGCGCACGCTTGCGGTGCGCTTAGGTGATCGCGGTTCGAGAGTATTTTTTGTACTCTTGCTGGTATCTGCCTATATCTTTGCCGCCCTGACCGGACATATCTGGGTTCTTTTAACTCTCATCACCGTTCCTATGGCGTATTTCATATCCAAAAAGGTGCTGCAGGGAGCTACCGGGAGCCAGCTAATTCCGCTTCTGGGGAGCACAGGTAAGTTACAACTTCTCTTTGCGATAACCTTTGCTGGCTCGTTAGCACTCTAAGTGAATACAATTGGAGCATGATTAAATTGACAGGTTTACTACTGATTTTATCGGTGGCACTGACTCTCTACACCTTTATTGATTGTGCTCGTCGGGATGAAACTCAAATTCAGAAATTGCCTAAGTGGGGCTGGTTAATCATTATTCTCTTGACTGGAATTTTTGGTCCAATTGCCTATTTGGTTATTGGAAGAAACCCATTGAAGAACCTGCCTAAGCGAAAGCCACAGAAGCGAATCTTGCCTCCTGATGATGATCCAGATTTCTTGCGCAGAATATAGAAACTTTTACAGCCCAGAGTAAGTGTGTTTTCCGGTTCCCCACACGTTGACATATACGTAATTAAATAAGAATGTAGATCCGGCAAAAATACAGAGCCAGGCAGCTCGGCGTCCGCGCCAGCCAACAGTTACGCGCGCATGTAAGTAAGCGGCATATGCAACCCAGGTGATAAATGCCCAGGTTTCTTTTGGATCCCAACCCCAGTAACGACCCCAAGCAGCTTCTGCCCAGATGGCACCGGCAATGACAGAAAAAGTCCAGAGTGGAAATACAAATGCAACCAGGCGATAGGAAAGTTGATCCAAAACTTCAAGGCTCGGTACTCGTTGCAGCCAAGCAGGACGTGCGCCACTCTCTTCAACTCTTTCAAGATAGAGATAAGCACCTGCGACTACATTTGCAAGTAAGAAGACTCCACCAGAGACAATTGCGGCAATTACATGGATAACAAGCCATGGTGACTTCAACGCAGGAACAAGTGGTGAGCTATCGCGATATAACAACGTGACTGCTGTGCCAAGTGTGAGAAGAACAGAGATCGATACAAAGAGTCCGAGCCAACGAAGATCGTGCTTTCGCAACGCAATTAAGTAAGCGCCGGTAAATGCAAGTGCTCCGGTGATTGAGAACTCATACATATTTCCCCATGGGACATGCTTGGCAGAAATCCCACGAGCGACAACGCCTGCGAGTAATAAAACGAATCCCAAAATCATCAGGGCTGTCGCGATACGAGCAGTTTTTTCCGTGCGCTTGTAATCTAAAGTTTTTACCAGAAGATTTCCAGCTGTTGAATCAGCATTCTCCGGTGTGCGCACGGCAAAAGCAGTTTCAAATGCATGTGCGATAAATGAAAAGGTGAAAACTGCCATTGCAGAGTAAACGAAGTAGTTAGAGATATACGCCCACGTAGTCTGCATTACCGCTCTCCCTTAACAAATGAAATAAATTTATTAACTTCTACTTCAAGACCTGGCGCACTATTTTTTGCCAGTCCTGCGACTTCAACTCCACTATCTGTCACGCGAATCCAGATTCTGCGACGACGACCGTAAAGGGAAGTAAGTAGACCTGCGATGGCAAGAATAGCGCCGATGAGCGCATAACTCTTTCCGGGATCTTGCACTACCTGCAGATTGACCCATGGAAGAACGGTCTCCAGTGTGATGGAGCCGCCAGGATAGTTATATGTATCACCCGGCTTAACTGAACCAAGGCCAATCTGCTTCAAGGTAGATGTATCAATTTTGTAAACAGATTGAGGCACTCCAGAATCTAGTCCGAGGTCACCTTCCCAGATAGAAAAGAGTAGTTTCGGATCAAGTAACTCTGGATAGATTGATACCGCACCCTGTGAAGCTGTTCGGGCATTGGTGGGAACAAATGAGGCAACGAAGCCAATGGAAGGTTGCACATCTGGAACTTTAATTGCGCCGATAGATCGTAAGTTTCCATCTTGCGGCAGAAATGGCACGGGGCCTTGAAATACAACGTTCTTAAGTTCATCGCGCACTGTGACAACTGGGCTATACCCATTTGCCTGGAGATATACACGAGCGTTTCCAAAGGTGAGTGGCTTATTGACCTTAATTGTCTGCTTCTGAGTTTTGCCTTCGTCTGTGACCGTCACCCACGCGGTGTAATCAAGTGGGGCACTTGTCTTCGGATCGTACTTGGCAAGGAATTTATCAACCTTGATTTGGAAGGGTTGCAAGGAGTTATCGCTCTTAAGTTTTCCAAATGAGAGCGAGTCATACGTTGTGGGCACATTGATAAATCTTTCGCCCACATTGACAATGGCATAACCATTCATGCCGAAGAGAGAACCGAAGCTGACTCCTATCAAGATTAAGATTAAGGAGAGATGAAAGAGTAGGTTTCCAGTTTCTCGCAGATAACCTTTCTCTGCTGAGAGTGAATTCTCTTCAACTCGAACTCGAAATCTATTCTTACTAAACCAACTGCTCGCACGCTCAAGAGCGCCCGGTGTGGCTGAAAAGTTTTCATAATGCGCAAGTCGAGCTAAATTCTTAGGAGTCGCAGGAGGTTTTGCCAGCATTGCTTTGTAGTGTTCAACTGAACGTGGAAGTACGCAACCAATGAGTGAGATGAAAAGAAGGATGTAAATTGCACTAAACCACGGTGAGGCATAGACCTCAAAAAGTGATGCTCGGTCATACCAACGAGCGAGCTCGGGATTGCTACTAAAGAAATCACGGACGGCCATTGGGTTTATTGGTCTTTGCGGAATTAACGAGCCAGGTATTGCCGCTATTCCCATCAGCATGAGAAGTATTAACGCGGTGCGCATGCTTGTCAGCTGTCGCCATGCGTATCTAGATAAAGCCACAAAACCTAACTCTGGTAACTCTCTCTGTTCTGTCATTAGATCACCGGGCTAAAATCTGAGATAAGTGAACGTAGGGAAATCATGAGATCTGACCAGAATCCCAAAAGTTGCAGCACGCCAATCACAATAAGAAGAGAGCCACCAAACTTTGTAATCAAGTCACCTCTTCGCACCATGAATTTTCGCAAAGATTGAGATTTATCTAAATACAGCCCGGTGGCAATAAACGGAATTCCAAGACCAAGGCAATAACCTAGTGAAAGAATCGCACCGCGCACCGCACTTGATTCTTGAAAAGCTAAGGTCTGCACTGTGGCAAGGGCTGGACCAATGCATGGTGTCCAGCCAACACCGAAAAGGAATCCGAGCAATGGTGCGCCAATAAGTCCGCCCGTGGTTGAAATCTTTGGTTTAAGAGTGGGCATCATGGGAAATAGTCCAATAAAAATTAGTCCCATCAGAATGGTAAATATGCCAAGTACCCGGGTAATTAACTCTTCATTGGTCGCAACGCGCGAGCCAAGTGCTCCGAACAGAGCACCGTAAGAGATAAAGAGTGCGCTAAACCCAGCTACAAATAGGAGTGAGCCAAGAAGCACTTTCCCACGAGAATTCGAAAAGCCGGCAGCGAAGGCGAGGTAGCCAGGAACAAGAGGTAGAACGCAAGGAGATATAAATGAGACCACTCCTGCCACTATTGCTAGTGGCATAGCGGTCAGCAAAAATCCACTCATAATCTGGTTAACAATAAAATCGGTCATTCTGCCAAAACCTTTTCTATTAAATCCTTCAAAGATGAGACTGTGACGGCACCGGATATGCGTGCGGCGACATTTCCTTGCTTATCAATGACAACTGTTGAGGGAATTGCATTGGCGGGCAGCGATTTTCTAAACCCAATAAGAATTGAGTCATCGATCAAAGTGGGGTACGGAATGTTTCGCTTTCGCACAAATGCTTCAGCATTGACTGGATTATCACGCGTTAATATCCCGATAAATGCCACTTCTGGATACATGGTTGCAAGTGCGGAGAGGGCTGGCTCTTCAGCTCTACATGGTGAGCACCAAGAAGCCCACACATTAACAATGCCGACCTTTCCTACTGAATACGTGTAATTGGTTCCAAGTAGCGTCATTCCTGAAATTGCTGGAGCAGGAATGCGATCACTGGAGTTGATAAATGTAACCGCTCCATCGCCAGAGATGTAACTCTCTTCCGCTTTCGATGCGCCACCATTGCTGCATCCCACCAACAGTAAGAGCGCCATAACTACCGGAATAAATTTCTTCATTTTATTTCTGTGGCAAAAGATGCTTTGCTGGTTCGGAGTAGGAGGTTCCAGAAATCATTCCCTCGTCATCAAAGTGAACGCTAGTCACCGATGCCAATGTGCACTGGCGCTTGCGTGGGTCGTGAATCAATCTTCGCCCCTCAATAGCACTTCTGAGAATCCAGATAGGTAGTTGATGTGAAACAACAATTGCATCTTTGCCTTGCGCAGCATCTCGTGCTTGAAAAACAGCAGCTAACATCCGTGAAATTTGCTCTTCATAAGGTTCACCCCATGATGGTTTCCAGGGATTAACCAGATGTTTCCATGAAGATGGGTGTCTAAGAACCCCGCTACCAAGTTCGAATTTCTTACCTTCAAATATATTGGCAGCTTCGATTAATTTTTCATCTGTGGTGATATCAAGTGAGTGTGCCCGCGCAATTGGTGCTGCTGTCTCTTGCGCACGTTGCAAGGGTGAAGCATGCACTGCACCGAGATCAATTGACTTAGACCAATCACCAATCGCCTGCGCCATCTCTTGCCCGCGCTGTGACAGTCGCCATCCGGGTTGGCGGCCATAGAGAATTTTTTCAGGATTCTCCACTTCACCATGACGGATAACGTGGACAATCGAACTCATGCCCCTAATCATAAAGCGTCTATTTCTACCGCGTATCGCTAGGGTAGTGACATGGCACTCACAGCAAATCGAGCCGCCTTTTTCGATGTAGATAACACCCTCGTGCGAGGGTCAACCCTCTACTTTCTCGGACGAGGCATGTACCAGCGCGGCTTCTTCACAAAAGCCGATATCTCTCGATTCGTGGTCGCCAACCTACGTTTTCGCATGACAGGTACGGAAAAGAAGGAAGTAATTGAAAAGTTCCAAAATGCGGCTACTGATTTTATCGGTGGCCATAAAGTTGAAGAGATTAAAAAAGTTGGAGAAGAGATTTACGATGAATTCGTCTCACCAAAATTGTGGCAAGGAACATTTGAGATTGCAAAGTCTCATCTAGATCGCGGTGAAGAAGTTTGGCTAGTAACAGCTGCTCCTCAAGATATGGCAGACATCATCGCTCAACGTCTCGGATTAACAGGAGCACTTGGCAGTAAGGCAAGTATTAAAAATGGTGTCTACACCGGTGAACTAGAAGGAAAACTTCTGCACGGAATAGAGAAAGCAAAAGCAATACAAAGACTTTCAGACGAACATGGATTTATCCTCCAAGATTGCTATTCATACTCAGATAGCCACAACGACATTCCTTTGTTGCAAGCGGTTGGCCACCCTTGCGCAATAAATCCTGATGCCATTCTTCGTATTCGCGCACTTGCAGAAGGATGGCCAATTCACGATTTTCGTAGAGCTCGATTCGTCAACCGTTTACTTGGGCCAGCTGTCAGCAGACTTGCTGCCCTTGCAACCCTGCTCTCTCCTCGCAAACGCTAACTCGATTGGCACATCAACCTCACTAACGGCTATCGTTGGCAGGTTATGGAAATTCGTTCTTACGCCGATTACCTACGCGCACTCGATGATGCCGCGCTCATCGCCATATTTTCATATCGTCCTGATCTGATCACTCCGGTTCCACCAGATATCGCAAGCCTGGCAGTGCGTGCATCTTCTGCACCCAGTCTTGCCCGCGCAGTTGATGGACTCAACAAGTGGCAGCTACAGGTTCTTGAAGCGTGTGCCGTGATGAATGAACCATTTACGGAAAAGGAAATTGCTTCGGTCACAGAAAAGTCTGCCCTCTTTGTTCTGCCTGGGCTGATTGAACGAGGTCTGATCTATCAGGATAAAGATGGTCTTCGCGTGCCATCAACGCTGCGGGAAGTACTCGGAAATGAAATTGCTGGGCTCGGCCCCGCATCTCTTGGAACTCTGAAGTTAAAGAAGTTAGAAGAAGCACCGGATGCAGCGAAAAAAGTTCTTGATGCCATGTTCTGGGGACCACCACGTGGCGCCATCAGTGATCTCAAGAAGCCATCTGCTGGTGTTCAGTGGTTACTAGATGAAAAGTTTCTGATTGCATTTAATCAACAAACCGTTGTTATGCCGCGCGAGGTAGCGCTGTACTTGCGTGGAAATAAAGTTCATCGCCAACTTGAAAACGTTCAGCCCTCAGTTACTGGCACAACCCGTGATCTGCGTAATGTGCAACTAGCTGCGATTGCAAATATCACCACCTTCCTTCGCTGGACAGAAGAAGTATTGAACTTTTGGGCGCAAGAGCCTGCCACAGCACTTCGTTCGGGTGGTTTGGGTGTGCGAGAACTAAAGGAGCTATCGGCTCATCTAGGTGTCGATGAAACGTGTGCGGCATTTGTTGCAGAAGTTTCATATCTTGCAGGGCTGCTCACAATTGATCCGGATGACAAAATATTGCCTACTCACCAATTTGATATCTGGCTTACCCAGAGTGTTTCTGTGCGTTGGCAATCACTGGCATCTGCTTGGTATATCTCATCGCGAATGTCAGGTCTTGTTGGCAAAGAGGGACAGAAGAATGTTGCACCACTAGGGCCCGAGTTAGATCGTTCAATGGCTGCGGCCACCAGACGATTGGTTCTGCAACTGCTCAATGAAAATTCTGCTATCGCTCCAGATTTAGATTCACTACATCAATCTGCGCAGTGGCTGGCACCGAGTAAACGCTCTGGTGGGCTGCAACTCGATTACGTGACATGGACGCTGCGCGAAGCCGAATGGCTGGGAATTACCGGCCAAGGAGTTATCTCCGCATACGGTATTGATTTCTTGCAGGGTGGCGACAACGAATCAATTAATACAGATCTGCCACAGCCTGTTGATCACATACTTATTCAGAGTGATAACACCGCAATCGCACCAGGGCCACTGGAACATGAAGTAGCGCAAGATTTAGCCCTGATTGCAGATGTGGAATCACGGGGTGGTGCAACTGTCTATCGATTCTCGGAAAGCTCGATTCGCAGAGGACTCGATCATGGACGCACTGGTGAAGAAATTACTAAATTCCTAGCCAAGACATCAAAGACTCCTATGCCGCAACCACTTGAGTACTTAATCGCCGATGTTGCCAAGAAACATGGAAAATTGCGTGTGGGAAATACCGCTTCATTTATCCGTTGTGAGGATTCAGCTCTCATTACCCAAATCATGGGAGATAAGCGACTTGAGATCTTGGGTCTGCGCAAGATTGCACCTGAGGTGCTTATCTGTGGCCACGATGCAGCAGAGGCGATGAATGTGTTGCGCAGTTGTGGCTACTTGCCTGCAGCAGAAGATTCTCGCGGGTTGTTGCTCAGTGGTCCTCGTATTCAACGTGCCCAAAGTAAGGCACGGCCTCCAAGAATTATCGGTGAAATTGATCGCCCCGATGAAATTCATATTCAAGGAGCTTTGCGAGCGCTTCGCACCGGTGAGAAATCAAGTCGTAAGCAGAGCACCATGCGCAATATTGCAACAGAGGCGTTGGGTTCACTTCCTCGCACAACTGCAAATGAAACCCTCGAACTCTTAAGTGATTACTTGCAGAATCAACCATCAACATCGCTCTCTATTGGCTATGCCGATAACAATGGCCTCGTTTCTCACCGCATTATTGATCCCTTAAAACTCTCGGCCGGCTCACTTGTCGCGCGAGATCACGCCACCGGTGAAGTGCAGACCTTTAGAATCGCTCGAATCACAGGGGTGGCTGCGCTATGACAAGCGAGAAGGTGGCCCAATACGGCAGACTTGAGCCTATGTTGGCCGCCCTAGAAGCACTTGTTCGCTGTGAATCACCCAGCGATGATCTCGGTGCATGTCGGTCGGTTGTCACACTTGCCAGTGATATTGCCACCCGAGTACTTGGTGTTCCGGCACAGATAAAAGAGATTGAAGGCCGTCCTGTTTTTTGGTGGGGCGCTGAATCACCTGATGTGGTCATTCTTGCTCACCTCGACACCGTCTGGCCGATTGGTTCCTATCAACCAATCTGGGAGATCAAGGGCGATGTTCTGCGCGGGCCTGGCACATTTGATATGAAGGCTGGATTTATTCAAGCACTCTATGCCCTTAAGGGAATTGAAGGATCTGTTGCCCTCATTGCAACTACCGATGAAGAGACCGGAAGTCATTGCTCAAAAGCTTTGATTAAAGAAGTCTCATCAAAGGCGAAGGCAGTTCTAGTCCTTGAAGCATCACTTGATGGAAAGGTGAAGACAGGTCGGAAAGGAACTGCGATGTATCAGATTGCAGTCCATGGCCTGGCATCTCACGCTGGCCTCGAACCCGAAAAGGGAGTCAACTCCACTACTGAAATTGCTCACATAATTCTTAAGCTTTCCGCTTTGGAAAATATTGAACATGGAACGACTGTTGTGCCAACCCTGCTCAGCTCTGGAAATACAGCCAATACCGTTCCTGATTTAGCAACACTTGATATTGATGCCCGCTCATTTTCACAATCAGAACTGGAAAGAATTGATCGCGAGATTCGCACGCTCGTTGCCGAAAATCCCAACGCTCGTATTGAAGTTACTGGCGGCCTTAATCGTCCCCCACTACAACCCACTTCTACCAAAGCACTCTATGAGCGAGCCGAGAAAGTTGCGGCAGCAATGGGAATGCCTGCCTTAGGTTCGGTCGAAGTAGGTGGGGCTAGCGATGGAAACTTTGCTGCAGCAGCTGGTGCGCAAGTTCTAGATGGACTTGGTGCCGTCGGTGGCGGAGCACATGCACCACATGAATGGGTCAGTATTTCCTCCATGCAACCCCGCAGCGATTTCTTGCATGCCTTTATTAAGGATTTACTCTCATGAGCGATGGCCCATTAATCGTCCAGAGCGATAAAACACTTCTTCTTGATGTTGACCACATACTTTCCACTGAATGCAGACGCGCAATTGCACCCTTTGCAGAGCTAGAGCGCTCCCCTGAACATATTCATACCTACCGCTTAACCAATCTTGGACTCTGGAATGCACGCGCTGCTGGACACGATGCAGAGCTAGTAATTGATACTCTGATTAAGTTTTCGCGCTATGCGGTTCCTCATTCACTACTTGTTGATGTTGCCGAAACGATGTCTCGATATGGTCGCCTGCGACTAGAAGCTGACCCTGTTCATGGACTTATCCTTGCCACCACTGACGTTGGAGTGCTGGAAGAAGTAATCCGTGCGAAGAAGATCGCTCCGCTACTTGGTATAAGAATTGATAATGAAACAATTGCAGTGCACCCCAGCCAACGCGGTCAGATTAAGCAATCACTTCTTCGCCTTGGCTGGCCAGCCGAAGATTTTGCAGGTTATGTCGATGGCCAAGCACATGAGATTGCGCTCAAGCAAGATGGCTGGAAGATTCGCCAATACCAAGAGCATGCCGCTGAAGGATTTTGGCATGGTGGTTCAGGTGTTGTAGTTCTTCCGTGTGGAGCTGGAAAGACAATTGTGGGCGCTGCCGCGATGGCGCATGCGAAAGCTACGACTCTCATTCTTGTCACCAACACCATTGCCGCCCGTCAATGGCGTTCTGAATTACTTAAGCGCACAACCCTTAATGATGACGAGATCGGTGAATACTCTGGCTCAAAGAAAGAGATTCGCCCGGTAACAATTGCCACATACCAAGTGATGACAAAGAAGAAGAATGGCGTCTATGCCCACCTTGATCTCTTTGATACTCACGACTGGGGGCTGATCATCTATGACGAAGTGCATCTATTACCTGCGCCAATCTTTCGTTTCACAGCCGATATTCAATCTCGCAGACGGTTAGGCCTAACTGCAACTCTTGTCCGGGAAGATGGCATGGAGGGTGAAGTCTTCTCACTCATCGGTCCTAAGCGTTTTGATGTTCCTTGGAAAGAGATTGAAGCGCAGGGATATATCGCACCAGCTGAATGTATTGAGGTGCGAGTAAATCTCACCGAAGCCGAGCGCCTTGCCTATGCAACTGCTGAGCCAGAAGAACGTTACCGATATTGCGCAACTACTCGAACCAAGCGAAATGTTGTCGAAGAGATTGTGGCTCACCATGCCAATGAGCAGATTCTTGTTATTGGTCAGTATCTAGATCAACTCGATGATTTATCAGAAACTCTTGGAGTTCCGGTGATTAAAGGTGAGACGCCGCAGAAAGAACGGGAACGATTATTTGCAGCATTTCGCACCGGTGAAATTACCTGTCTTGTTGTCTCAAAGGTTGCAAACTTTTCTATTGATCTACCAGAGGCAACAATTGCTATTCAGGTTTCCGGAGCCTTTGGTTCTCGCCAAGAAGAGGCGCAACGTTTAGGGCGAATTTTGCGACCTAAGGCAGATGGTCGTGGGGCAATATTTTATTCGGTGGTTTCACGAGACACTATTGATCAAGACTTTGCTCAAAACCGCCAACGTTTCTTAGCGGAGCAAGGTTATTCATACCGAATTATTGATGCTGACGATATTTTTCAAGGCAAGTTCTAAATCTCACCGGATCTACTTTGTAGAAATCGTGGTGCTCGCCATTGATATGAATGACTGGAACTTCTGTTCCGTATAGTTTTTCAAGCTCGGCGTTACCATCGATATAAAGTGTTTCCAAAGTAAAAACTAACTCTTTTCGCAAATCTTCAAGTGTTTTCTCAGCGATTTCACAGAGATGACAGCCTTGGCGTGAATAAACCGTGACTGTGACCATGACTGCATTCTCGCATCCTGATAGCGTTGGGCGCTATGAGAGGCATGAAACGCACAGCAGCCAGCGCTCTCACAATCTTCACTCTTGCTCTCTCCCTCCTCTCTCCAGTCCAGTCATATGCTCTTAATGATTTCAAGGTCGCACCAGCTACTTCATGGGGATATATCTACGCTGGGCCCTCACTTGCTAAGGCGCAGACTCGTTCGCCAAAGGTTGCGTATCTAGAACAGAAATCAAAGTTTGTCGTTAACTATAAGAATTTTCCAGAATGGGCGAAGAAAGATTTCCAAGCAGCGGTAGATATATGGGGTGCTAATTTTAAGTCGAGTGTTCCAATTACTATCGAGGCAACGTGGAGCCGGGTAGCTGCCTATAGCGTTCTGGGTAGCGCACGACCAGGAAATTTCTATTCCGGCTTTGATGGTGCACCTGATCCCAGTCTTTGGTATCCATCGGCTCTTGCCAATGCTCTGGCTGGCAAAGATTTAGATTCTGAGAATCCAGAGATGGTTATCCAGGTTAATTCAACTGCAGGTTGGAATACGCGCAACGACGGGGCTCCGCGCGTTAATGAATATGATCTCCAATCTGTCTTCTTGCACGAAATGGGACATGGCCTCGGTTTTCTCTCAACTGATTCCTACGACAATTTCTTTGGATATGGAACTATTGAACAACCCACACCGTACGATGCATATGCACAGTTACCAGATGGTCGAAGACTTGCCGACCTTCCATCTCCATCACTTGAACTCGGCAAAGCTCTGACATCAACTCTTGTGTGGTCTGGAGCTCTGGGAATAGCAGCCAACGGCGGTGTGAAACCACTTCTTTATACACCTGCGCGATATGAAGAAGGATCTTCTGTCAGCCATTTAGATGAAGAGACTTATTCAAAATCTGAACTCAATCGCATCATGACACCGAATCTTGATGCCGGTGAAGTCTTCCGCGAACCAGGCCCGCTTCTACTTGCGATGATGGAAGATATGCGTCGCAAACCTCCGGTGGGTGTGGCTGTTGGAATTCCGCAAGCTGTAAGAAATGCAACAGCGCTGATCTCTGATGGCGCTGTCATTGTTACCTTCGACCCACCAGCGAATGCGCGATCCGCGCAGATAACGAGTTACTCGGTCCGTAACCTCAAGACAGATCAAGTGATAAGTGGAATGTCATCGCCCATAACCTTTACTGGCCTTAAGAATGGCACCAGTTATCCCTTCAGCATTGTGGCTTCAAATTCCAATGGAACTTCTGATGCCGTGATTACCGCACCAGTTGCCCCGACCGCAGCATGGAAGCGATTTGTAATCGATGATTCATCTGATGCTACAAATGTGACCAGCATTAACTTCAATAGAAAGCCAACTCTGCTCTATACCGATTCCAATAGTGGGCGTCTGAAGATTGCTACTTGGGAAGGTAAGAGTTGGAGGAAGCTCACCATTGATGGCGCAGGTGGAAGCACTCCGCGCACTAAGAACCCAATCACCAGCCCAATTTCCACATGTGTTAATGGGTCGGGAACAAGTCAAACTCTGCATATCTTCTACTCCGAAAAGGTAGATCGAGATCTGCGCTATGCACGTTATGACGGCAAGTCATTTACCTATGAAATCATCGATGGAAATGGCACTGCCGTAAATGACTACAAAGATCCAATTCGTGTGCGCACTGCAAGTGATGTCAGCGTTTCAAGCGCCTGCGTTGCAACAGCAGCCGGAATTCAAGTCTTCTATCGTGATGAGAGCCAAGGCATTCTCCTTGGTGCATCAAAGCTAAAGAGTGCAACGAAATGGAGCTATGAGTTAGTCGATGGTGATCGTAAGACTGATGGCCGCAGCACAGGCGATGTGGCATTCCATCTCAAGGCTATCTTTGATGGCAAGAAGACCTTTGTTGTTTATGACTCTGTTCTCACAATTAATCAGCGCAAAGAAGCAACATCAGGTGAAGTGCGGGTTGCATCACGCGACACACTATCCACTGTGCCTTGGAGTTATTACAACCTCGATGCTTCCGGGTCCTTTACTCCGATGACTGGCTACGATATTTCTATTGCAAAGAATCTTTCGGGAATCAGTGCTAGTTGGATGATTGCAAGTCCGGCAACGATGCCGAGCCCTAATCGAATTCGTTGGAGCACACTAGCGAGCACTCCTGAACAAAATGTGGTTACCCCTGAAAACTTTGGTGCCCCAAGTAAATTCCTTAATACAGATGGCAATGCAACGGCCTTTAATTGTGCTCAGAGGTTATGTGTTCTAGATCATTCAAAGAGCACACCAACCATTAAGTTAGTTTCTACCGAGGAAAACTCAGCTGGAATTTCCTCAGCCTGGGTTGTCGTAAATGGAGTTCGATATTTAGTTGCCGGCTATAAAGGCCAACTTTCAATGTTTCGTCCCTAGATTTAACGGGCAGCGATACGAAATACGGCCGGTGATTGATCTGCGTTGAGCGCAAGGCCCACAATTCCCAACTCTTTTGAGTACGCAAGTGCCAGCGGCTCACTTAGTTCGCTAGAACCAAATGCACTTGTCATTGCACCTTTTGCATCAAATACCACAACCAGTAGCTGTGCCTTACTTGGCTTCCATCCTGTAATGGATGCAATCGCAGATTTTGAACCCATCGCGGCATAACTTATTCCAGCCCCAGTGATGGCACGTGATTGACCGGTGGAAGCAAATCTTATTGTCCAAGTGGGTACAAATGTCGAAGTGAATTTTGTAATCGCAGTCTCTGTAGTTTTTCCAACCTTCACGTAACCACTTAAGAGCAAACTTGAATCGGCACTTAACCAGGAGCGATCGCCTTTGATAGCAGAGCTTCGAACCACAGAAGCGATTGCTCCGGACTTGGAGGTTTTAACAAGTACACCGTCTCGAACCCCAGCTAACTTCTTTCCGCCTAGAGTTTCGGTACTGGAACCAAATAGTGATGAACTTCCATCACTATTTCGAACAACAGTGTTAATTGTGGTCTTAGATGTTCCAATACTTGCTTGTTGTGAGAATTCACCAGCAGCGCTCATGTTCTGCAGAAACGGTTTCTCTGAAAGAACGCCAACGATTGATAACCCAGATTTGTTCACAGAAATTGAGTTGATCAGGCCAGGAAGATCGTATTGAGATGTATAGGTTGCAAGCAGTTCACCTACGGGGGAAATCTTCCACACAGTGAGTACGTTGAGATCTCCTCGCAATTCTTCAGCGGCTTCTAAAGTGATTGCATCGGGGTTTTCAGCTATGACAGATGCTGTTTCTGTAGAAGCAATCTTTACTTGCGATGAAAAGCCTGCCAGCCACACATTTGCCGCACCATCAACAGTTGTTGCCATCGCCACTTCATCAACGCCTGAATCAATGACCTTCTGCCAGAGTGAGACTCCAGCGCCATTAACAGCGCTCAGCGCAATATCGGTTGTTTGTGAATCTACCGTTGCAATGGTGATGATGGAGGAGCCAGATACCGCCAGCATCTCCGCGCCAGGAACGCTAAGAACCGTCGTCACTTTCTTCACTGCGACTTTCTTTTGAACGGCTTGCGCTGATGGAGCCAGCGCTACGGATATTACAAGAAGTAGTGCAATTCTTTTCATTACTGCGCTAACTCTGCTGCACGTTTGGCAGAGGCAGCCATCGCATCTGCAACAATCTTCGAAATTCCTGCTTCATTAAAGACGCCAAGTGCTTCGGCAGTTGCACCTTTCAGGCTGGTGACTTTCTCACGAAGAACTGTTGGGCTATCACCTGATTCTTCTAACATGGCCGCAGACCCAACGATTGTTTGCACGGTAAGTGTTGTTGCATCTTCACGGGAGAGACCCAGTGCGATAGCGCCATCAATCATCGCTTCCACAAAACGGAAGAAGTAGGCAGGTCCTGAGCCACTTGTTCCGGTGAGCGCATTCTGTAACTCTTCTGGAATAAGAAGTGATTTGCCGGTTGCGGTCAGTAATTGATCAACAAATTTCTTCTGATCTTCAGTGACGCCGGTAGCTAGTGAGTAACCAGCCATCCCTTTGCCCAGAAGGGTTGGGGTGTTTGGCATCACACGGGCGATAGCTGTATGGCCACTTAGACCTTCTGAGATTGCGGCGATGGTTTTACCAGCAAGGAGGGAGATCACCAGAGTTTGGGGACGCAGATGCGGCGCAATTGCAGGCAATAACTCTGAGAGACCCTGGGGCTTTATTCCTAGAAGCAGAACATCAGATGAAGAGATGGTTTCAGCTAAGCCAACAACTGTGACACCGTACTTCTTTGCCAGCTCTTGGCCGCGCTCTTGTCTGCGTACAACAATGGCAATTGAAGAGGGTTGCAATCCAGATCGAATAAGGGCTGCAATAAATGCTTCTCCCATAGTTCCGGCACCGATGATGCCAACTCTGGAGATGCCTTTGTAATTAGCCATGGCGAAAGAGTACGCGTAGGCTCTGCGACTATGTCAGAGATAAAGCCAGGTTTCGCACGTGATTGGGTCGAATTTGCAGATCCAAATGATGAAGAAGAAATATTCAAGTGCGACCTCACATGGTTGACCTCATTCTGGACCTGTATCTATGGCGATGGCTGCCAAGGTGTATTTAAGGATCGCCCCAATGATGGATGCTGCACCGAAGGTGCGATGTATTCAGATGAGGATGATGAAGAACGCGTTCGTAAGGCAGCTGAATATCTGACTCCTGAAATGTGGCAATTCTATGAAGAGGCTCGCCCAAAGAAACCTGGCGGCAAACTTCGCATTACCGATTTAGATGAAGATAAAGAACGCAAGACTCGCACCGTCAATAATGCCTGCATATTCCTTAACCGCAAAGGTCATGAAGCACCAGGATTTACCGGATCATTTGGTTGCGTGCTTCATCACCTGGCACAGCAGCGTGAAATTCACTTTGTAGATACAAAACCTGATGTCTGTTGGCAACTTCCCTTACGTCGTAGTTTTGAAACTCGCGAAGTTGGCGAACGTGAATACCAAATCACCGTCATTGGCGAATATGAACGTCTTGCATGGGGCGATGGTGGAGATGACTTTGATTGGTATTGCACAAGTAATACCGATGCTCATGTCGGTAGTGAACCTGTCTACATCTCCAACAAGGCCGAATTGCAACAACTCATGGGTAAAGATGCATACGCAGTTCTTGCCCAGCATTGCGATAAGCGCATCGCCGGCATTAAAGATGCTCAAGCTCGCTCGCTACCGCTCTTCGTTATTCAACACCCAGCAACAATCGCAGCCGGTAAGTAGTCAGTTCTCTGGTCTAATCTAGGACTATGGCCAAAGTTGAGAAGGACCCATTTCGCTGTTTTGAATGCGGTTGGAGTTCACAGAAGTGGGTTGGTCGCTGCGGAGAATGCCAGGCGTGGGGCACAGTTGAAGAACTTGCTGCACCAAAGAAGCTCTCTCTCGTTGCAGGTTCGGTAACAAATAAAGCAACAGCTATTGGCGATGTCGACCTATCTGCCGCGCACGCAAGACCAACCGGAGTATCAGAGTTAGATCGAGTTCTCGGTGGCGGACTTGTACCGGGTGCAGCCATATTGCTTGCCGGTGAACCAGGTGTTGGCAAATCAACTCTCCTGCTTTCCGTAGCCGCCCAAAGTGCGGCAAAAGGAATTCCGGCGCTCTATATTTCCGGTGAAGAATCTGCATCCCAAGTTCGCTTACGTGCAGAGCGCATCAACGCGATTGACCCACAATTATTTCTGGCGTCCGAAACAGATTTAGGTGCCGTCATTGCACATATCGATGCAGTCAAGCCTGAATTACTCATCATCGACTCGGTTCAAACTATCGGTTCATCAACTGCCGATGGCTCACCGGGTGGGGTAACACAGGTGCGAGAAGTAGCAGGGGCGCTCATTCGCATCTGCAAAGATCGAGATATCACTCTGCTATTAGTTGGCCATGTGACAAAAGATGGTTCTATTGCTGGTCCGCGTTTACTTGAACATATCGTCGATGTAGTTCTTCAATTCGAAGGCGAGCGTCATTCACGACTTCGCCTTATTCGTGCAATTAAGAATCGTTTTGGCGCTAGCGATGAAGTTGGTTGTTTTGATCTCAGTGATACCGGAATAGAGAGCGTGCTAGACCCCACGGGGCTATTTACATGTCGTCACACCGAACCAGTACCTGGAACGTGTGTCACCGTAACCCTCGAGGGTCGTCGCCCACTTCTTGCCGAGATTCAAGCACTAGTAAGTGCTGGGCGTGAGAATGATTTTGGAAATGCACGGCGGGTAACAAGTGGACTCGATGCAGCCCGCACCTCAATGACACTTGCAGTTCTTGAGTTACGTGCCCACGTTCGAGTAGGTGGACGCGATGTTTATGCGGCAACTGTTGGCGGTATGAAGATGTCCGAACCTGCCGCCGATTTAGCTCTCGCACTTGCAGTTGCTTCAGCTGCTAAAGGCTTAGCACTGCCCGCTGATCTGGTTGCCATTGGCGAAGTGGGGCTGGCGGGTGAGATTCGTAAAGTAAGCGGTGTTTCTCGCAGATTAGCCGAGGCATATCGCCTAGGTTTCAAACGCGCTTTGGTTCCAGCTGGCTCTGATGTGAAGATTGATGGAATGGAGATTGTCGAAGTTTCTCGTCTTGATCAAGCTCTGGCGCGCGTAAAAATCACTGGTGATTAATGTACGAGAAAGAAATCATCTCCTGGTTTAAGAGCAATAAGCGTGATCTCCCCTGGCGAAAGACAGATGCCTGGGGTGTACTAGTTTCTGAATTTATGTTGCAGCAAACTCCAGTCACTCGCGTACTTCCTGTCTATACCGAATGGATTAAGCGCTGGCCCACTGCCGAATCCCTTGCCAAGGCCAAACCTGCAGAAGTCATTACTGCCTGGGGACGACTTGGCTATCCGCGTCGCGCTCTGCGTTTACATGAGTGTGCCAAGGTAATTACAAGTCAATACAAAGGACGTATTCCGCGCGAGGAGGCAGAGCTACGTGCCTTGCCCGGAATCGGTGAATACACAGCCGCTGCCATGGTTGCCTTCGCATTTAACGATCGCTCACTTGTTCTTGATATCAATATCCGCAGACTCTTTGCCAGGCTTTATGACGGAGTAGAAACTCCCAAAGCTTCGGCAACCAGGGCTGAGAAATCTCGCTATGAAGAGTTAATCCCAAAGAATGAGGCGCACGTGTGGGCGGCGGCAACGATGGAGCTAGGCGCTCTTATCTGCACATCGCAGACTCCGAAGTGTGGAATCTGTCCGGTGGCAAAGGATTGCACTTGGCGAAGTTTGGATTACCCAAAATCAGATATCGTTAAAAGACGACAAACATGGCATGGCACAGATAGACAGTGCCGAGGCGCGATTGTTCAAGCACTGCGTGAAAACCAAGTCTTAAAGAAGAGCGAGATTGCGCAGTTGTGGGATGTGCCCTCACAATTAGAGAAGGCGCTTCTTACGCTATTAGATGATGGCTTGATTGAAGCACGTGGAAAGAGTAGTTACTCACTTCCCCGCAATTAAGCACGTGCAACTAAGCAGTAGGTGTCTGTGCTAAATCCTCTGGGCTATCTGGCATTAATACCTTTGGCGAACCCTTGAAAGTGAACTTCGCATCAGCATCAACGCCTTCAACATCGACCACAATGATCTCGCCAGCTTTAAGTTCACCGAAGAGAATTCGCTCAGAGAGTGAATCTTCGATCTCTCGTTGAATAACTCGACGAAGTGGACGTGCACCGAGAAGTGGGTCATAACCTCGAGCTGCAAGGAGGTCTTTGGCAGCCTGAGTGAGTTCGATACCCATATCTTTTGCCTTCAAGCGCTCATCAAGGTTGGCAATCATGAGATCAACAATCTGAATGATCTGCTCCCTAGTGAGCTGGTGGAAGACGATGACATCATCGATGCGGTTAAGGAACTCTGGGCGGAAATGGTTCTTGAGTTCGTCTTGAACCTTGCCCTTCATGCGATCGTAATTTGTGAGGTCATCATCGGCATTAGCAAAACCAAGTCCGAGTGATTTGGAGATATCACGTGTTCCAAGGTTGGTAGTCATGATGATGACTGTGTTTTTAAAGTCAACAGTGCGACCTTGCGCATCAGTGAGGCGACCATCTTCAAGGACTTGTAGGAGAGAGTTGAAGATATCTGGATGTGCCTTTTCGATTTCATCAAAGAGCACAACTGAGAACGGACGACGACGCACCTTCTCAGTGAGCTGACCGCCTTCGTCATAACCCACATATCCCGGAGGGGAGCCAAATAAACGTGATGCAGTGTGACGTTCTGAATATTCAGACATATCAAGTTGAATCAACGCTGTTTCATCACCGAACAAAAATGATGCCAGGGTGCGAGAAAGTTCTGTCTTACCAACTCCAGAAGGTCCAGCGAAGATAAATGATCCACCCGGGCGCTTTGGATCTTTAAGACCAGCACGTGTGCGGCGGATTGCTTGTGAAAGCGCCTTGATTGCTTGATCTTGACCGATCACACGGCGATGGAGTTCATCTTCCATGCGAAGCAAGCGAGCAGTCTCTTCTTCAGTTAACTTAAAGACTGGGATACCAGTCGATGCTGAAAGAACTTGAGCAATCAGCTCTTCATCAACTTCAGTGACCTTATCGAGGTCTGTGGCCTTCCAATTCTTTTCCGCTTCTTGCTTCTCTTGCAGAAGTGTCTTCTCGTTATCGCGGAAAGATGCGGCGCCTTCAAAGTCTTGCGCATCAATAGCTGACTCTTTGGCTTTGCGAGCCTCGGCAATCTTGTCATCAAATTCGCGAAGTTCAGCTGGAGCTGTCATGCGCTTGATGCGAAGACGTGATCCCGCCTCATCAATAAGGTCAATTGCTTTATCAGGAAGGAAGCGATCTGAAACATAACGATCTGCCATATTTGCAGCGGCAGCTAGTGCGCCATCAGTAATTGAGACACGGTGGTGTGTTTCATAGCGATCGCGAAGACCTTTAAGAATTTCGATGGTGTGCGCAACTGATGGCTCTTTCACCTGGATAGGTTGGAAGCGGCGTTCTAGCGCTGCATCTTTTTCGATGTGCTTACGATATTCATCAAGTGTGGTTGCACCGATTGTCTGGAGCTCACCACGTGCCAGCATCGGCTTTAAAATACTTGCGGCATCGATAGCACCTTCAGCCGCACCTGCGCCGACAAGAGTATGAATCTCATCGATAAAGATAATGATGTCGCCACGTGTCTTGATCTCTTTCAGAACTTTCTTCAGGCGTTCTTCGAAATCACCACGGTAGCGAGAACCCGCAACGAGTGCACCAAGATCTAGTGAGTAGAGCTGCTTATCTTTCAAAGTTTCAGGAACATCGTTCTTGGCAATTGCCTGAGCAAGGCCTTCAACTACTGCAGTCTTTCCAACTCCAGGTTCACCAATAAGAACAGGGTTATTTTTTGTGCGGCGAGAGAGAATCTGCATCACACGTTCAATTTCTAATTCGCGCCCGATAACAGGATCGAGTTTGCCTTCACGCGCTGCTGCTGTGAGATTGCGACCAAATTGATCAAGTACAAGTGAAGTTGAAGGTGTTCCTTCAGCCGGACCACCTTGGGCAACAGTCTCTTTGCCTTGATAGCCGGAGAGAAGTTGGATTACTTGTTGGCGGACTCGGTTGAGATCTGCGCCAAGCTTTACGAGAACTTGTGCGGCAACGCCTTCGCCTTCGCGAATGAGCCCGAGCAAAATATGTTCGGTACCAATGTAGTTGTGTCCGAGCTGGAGTGCTTCCCGAAGTGAGAGCTCAAGAACTTTCTTTGCACGAGGTGTAAATGGAATATGACCACTTGGTGCTTGTTGACCTTGACCAATAATTTCTTCTACCTGCGCGCGAACACCTTCGAGTGAGATGCCGAGTGATTCCAGACCTTTAGCAGCAACGCCTTCACCTTCATGGATCAGGCCAAGGAGGATATGTTCAGTGCCGATGTAATTGTGATTGAGCATGCGTGCTTCTTCTTGAGCTAGGACAACTACTCGTCGAGCTCGATCGGTAAAGCGCTCAAACATTGGCGGACTCCTTTATTTCTAACTTTCGATGTGCTGGCGGTAAGCCTATAACCCCGCCCGGGCAAGGCGCGAGGTAGAAAGCTACTTGCCTCATAGAACCCTAAATATGGGGTGAATATTCCCTCGGATTACTAGCGGTGGCCGGCTCTAGAGAGTGCGCAGCATCCGGGTGTTGCCCAGGGTATTTGGCTTGACCGATTCGAGATCCAGGAATTCGGCAACGCCAGCATCGTAGGAACGAAGTAGCTGTTGGTAGACATCATGATCAACTGGCGTTCCTTGAATCACTTCAAAACCATGTCGGCCAAAGAATTCAGTTTGAAATGTGAGACAGAAAATTCGCTGGACTCCGACGTTGCGAGCTCTATCAATGATTGCTTCCATAATTAGATGTCCGACACCTTTTTTATGCCAATTCTTGTCAACCGCAACTGTTCGCACTTCTGCTAAATCTTCCCAGAGCACGTGCAGTGCCCCGCAACCAATAATGACACCATCGTCTTCAGCAACAATAAATTCTTGAACGCTTTCATAGAGCGTGACAGTTTCTTTTGCCAGCATTTGCCCAGGCGCCGCATATGAATCTACAAGTTCACGAATTGCCTTAACATCAGAAGTCTTTGCCGAACGAATAATTGTCATGGCTAATCAACTTCCGGTTTTACTAGCGGGAACAAAATAGTTTCACGAATGCCAAGACCTGTGAGCGCCATGAGTAAACGATCGACGCCCATTCCCATTCCACCCATGGGAGGCATGCCAAACTCCATTGCGCGTAAGAAATCTTCATCTACTTGCATTGCTTCCAAATCACCTTTAGCTCCAAGCTGAGCCTGCTCCACTAAGCGATTACGTTGAATGACTGGGTCAATAAGTTCTGAGTACCCGGTTGCTAACTCAAATCCATCGACATAGAGATCCCATTTTTCAACCATGCCTGGCAACTCGCGGTGAGCACGCACCAAAGGTGAGGTATCTACTGGATAGCCCATCACAAAGGTTGGCTCAACTAACTTATCTTTTGCTACATGTTCAAAGATCTCTTCGGCGAGCTTGCCTGTTACCCACTTCGGGTCAATCTTCATGCCAAGTTTTGTCGCATATTTCTTTAGCTCATCGATAGAAGTCAATGCCGTTACCGTCTCGCCAACACCTTGCGAAATTGCGTCGTAGAGCGAAATCTCTTTCCATGTGCCGCCAAGGTCTGCTTGACGTCCATCGTGATGGGTAACAACGTGAGAACCCGACACAGCAACGGCTGCATTTTGAACCAGCGAACGAGTGAGATCAGCGATTGTGCGCCAATCACCGTATGCCATATATGACTCGACCATTGCAAACTCTGGTGAGTGAGAAGAGTCGGCGCCCTCATTGCGGAAATTTCGATTAATTTCAAAGACGCGTTCAATACCGCCCACAACGCAACGCTTTAAGAAGAGTTCAGGGGCAATACGCATATATAAATCCATGTCATAAGCGTTGCTGAATGTTTTAAATGGACGCGCCGTTGCCCCACCATGCATGACTTGCAGCATGGGTGTCTCTACTTCGATAAAGCTCTGTGAGTGAAAAGTTTCGCGAAGTGAGCGCATGACATTGGGGCGCATGCGAGCAGCGCTGCGCGCTTCTGGGCGAACAATAAGATCGACATAGCGCATACGAACGCGCGTCTCTTCCGACATCGGCTTGTGATCATTTGGTAGTGGTCGTAGCGATTTTGATGCAAGTGTCCAAGAATTAGCAAGAATAGATAGCTCACCTCGTTTAGAGGTAATGATTTCACCGGTGACTGAAACAATGTCACCTAGATCAATATCTGATTTCCAGGCATCGAGTTGCACTTCGCCGACTTTATCCAGGGATAACATCGCTTGCAGCTCTGTTCCATCACCTTCGCGCAGCGTTGCAAAGCAAAGTTTTCCAGTGTCACGCTTAAAAATTATTCGCCCGGTAAGGCTTTCAATATCTCCGGTAGCGATATCGGTTTCAAGACCCACGTATTTTTCACGAATCTCTGACAATGATTTTGTGCGAGCAACTGCCACCGGATATGGCTCAATTCCACGCTCAAGCAGGCTGGCGCGCTTCTCGCGACGAATCCGAAGTTGCTCCGGTAGATCGTCCTCTTGTGCGGGTGAGTTATCGGTGGTCATGGTGGCGCACAGTCTATCGTTTTTGGCAGTAGAACTAGTGAGAGTTCTTCTCGTGGATAAGGCGAAGTCCAATCAAAGTCAGGTCTGGCTCATGCTCATCAATGGTTTCTGAAACTCCAATAATGAGCGGGGCTAATCCACCCGTTGCAATAACTATCGGTGCTTTCTCATAACTTTGCGCAAGTTCATCAGTAATGCGTTCGACAAGGCCATCAACCTGTCCCGCAAATCCATAGATCGTTCCTGATTGCAAAGCTTCTACGGTGTTCTTGCCAATAACATTCTTTGGTCTGATTAATTCAACTTTTCGTAATTGCGCAGCTCGTGCAGCTAGTGCATCGACAGAGATTTCAATACCGGGTGCAAGTGCGCCACCTAAAAACTCACCTTTCGGAGAAACAACATCAAGATTTGTGGAGGTTCCAAAATCAACAACAATTGCAGGTCCACCATAGAGAGTGTGGGCAGCTAGCGTATTAACTATTCGGTCTGCACCTATCTCTTTGGGATTATCCACCAACAACTGCACGCCAGTCTTAGTTCCTGGTTCCACGATTGTCACGGGGGTATCACTGAAATATGTATCAATCATGGTCCGCAATTCGCGAAGGGTAGCCGGGACAGAGGAACAGATGGAAAGTGCAGCGACTTCATAACCGGTAACAAGTGCACTGTATTGCAACCATAGTTCATCAGCTGTTGTGCGGGGATCAGTCTTTACCCGCCAGGACCTAATGAGAGTTTCTTTCTCAAATATTCCTAGAACTGTATTTGTATTTCCGACATCGATTGTTAACAACATAATTACTCCGCTCTCAGATCTAGGCCAATATCTAAAACAGGTGCGCTATGAGTTAGTGCACCAATTGCTAAGTAGTCAACGCCAGTTTCGGCATATGCACGTGCATTCGTCAGTGAGATTCCACCAGATGCTTCGAGTTTAAATGCACCCGCTACTAGTGCAACCGCCTTTGCGCAAAGCTCTGGACTCATGTTATCGAGCAGCACGCAATCAGGTTTCAGTGAAATTACTTCTGCTAATTGATCCAGCGTATCGACTTCAATTTCGATCTCAGCTGTCGGGTTCTTCTCGCGCACCCGATTAAAAGCTGCTGTGACTCCGCCAGCTGCGGCAATGTGATTATCTTTAATGAGCGCGCCCGCACTTAAATTCATCCGATGATTGGTTCCGCCGCCCATACGAACTGCGTACTTTTCCAAGACTCGCATTCCAGGCGTTGTCTTTCGTGTATCTCTGATTGCACAAGTAGTTCCTGCAATTGTTTCTACCCAAGTGCGGGTCAGTGTGGCAATGCCGCCCAGATGTCCGAGAAAATTAAGCGCGGTACGTTCTGCCAGCAAGATTGCTCGAGTATCTCCGCGAACGCTCATGAGAACAGTTCCCTTAGCGACCTTTGCGCCATCGGCAACCAATACCGCGATTTCGCTCAGGCCCACTTCTTCCAGAACTGCGCGCGCCATATCAATGCCAGCAATAACACCCGCACTACGGGAGACAAAATCTGCAACGACTCGTTCATTTCCAGAAACTGTGGCAACTGAAGTGATGTCTTGCCCGCCATCTAGATCTTCAGCAAGTGCACGTTTAATGAGTTCGCGATCAATCATTGATTGCCTACCTCCTGATAACCCGTTGTCCAGTATCCAGTTTGATCAAGTTGTTGCACAATACGCTTTCGCCATTGATCACTTGTTTCTGGGAAATCTTCCCGCCAGTGTGAGCCACGTGTCTCTTGGCGAATGAGTGCTGCTTTAAGAATAGCTTGCGCTAATTGAAAGAGGTTGGTTGTCTCCCACGCCTCTACACATGGCTGCGCGCTAGTTCTATCTTCAATACGTGTGAGATCTGAACTTGTGCGCACTAATGAATCCGAGGAGCGCAATACGCCAGCACCTCGGCTCATACTCACCTGAATATCGTGACGTACTGATGGGTCAAGAAGTATGGCTCGTGAGACATTTTCTACCGGCTCAGTAAATTCAGGAAGGTTCGCTGCAATATCTGATGCGATACGCGCACTGAAAACAAGGCCCTCGAGTAAGGAATTGGAAGCCAATCGATTGGCTCCATGCACTCCAGAACATGCTGTTTCACCGCACGCATAGAGACCATTGACACTCGTCCTGCCATTGAGATCCACGCGCACGCCACCGGATGCATAGTGAGAAGCCGGTGCCACCGGAATTAACTCTGTGAGTGGATTTATTCCATGTGCAATACAGGATGTATAAATGGTTGGAAATCTCTTCTCAAATCCTTCCAGGTGGCGCACATCAAGCCACACATGCTGTGCATGATTCTTATTCATTACTCGCATAATTGAAATTGCCACAACATCGCGTGGCGCTAGCTCAGCAAGTGGATGAATCTCTTTCATAAATCTATTCCCTTGGTCATCAAGGAGATAGGCACCTTCACCTCGTACTGCTTCGCTAATCAAAGGTTGCTGGCCTTCGGAGTTATTTCCTAGCCATAAAACGGTGGGGTGGAATTGAATAAATTCCACATCAGCAACTTTGGCACCGGCGCGAAGTGCTAGGGCAACGCCATCTCCAGTTGAAACAGAAGGGTTGGTAGTTTGAGCAAAGACTTGTCCTAATCCACCGGTTGCCAAGACAACAGCCTTAGCAATTGCGCGACCAACTCCATCGCGACTACCAGCACCAATCACGTGCAAAGTCACGCCGCAGATATCTCCAATATCGTTTTTAAGCGCGTCTAAAACAAGTGCGTTCTCAACAACTTCGATTTCAGGATCGTTGTGAACAGCTGCAAGCAGGGCGCGTGAAACTTCAGCTCCCGTTGCATCACCCCCTGCATGGATAATTCGATTACGTAAATGTCCGCCTTCGCGAGTAAGTGCGATCTCACCACTTGCCTCTTTATCAAAAATAGCGCCACGTTCAATAAGTTTTCGTACCGCCTCCGGTCCTTCTGTGACTAATACTCGAACAGCATCGACATCACATAGCCCAGCACCAGCAACTAAAGTGTCTTTTTCGTGCGCTTCAGGTGAATCACCATCACCAAGGGCAGCAGCAATTCCACCTTGTGCCCACTTTGTCGAACCTTCATCAACGCTTGCTTTCGTAACAAGTAGAACGGATAAACCAAATGTTCGACATTGCAACGCCGTAGTTAGGCCAGCGATACCAGAGCCAACGACTATGACATCGGCTTGCGCAGTCCAGCCAGGTGCGGGGGCTAGTAATCTCATGAGCGCTGCACCATCTGCCTATTGTCAATCAAACGGACCCCATTTATCCACCCGGCAACAATTGCACGAGTGTGTGCTGTATCTCCACCTGCTGGGAGAAAGCTTTCTTCATCGATGAAATCGGCGTAATCAACGGTAAGAAGTGGCTGTGATGCCAGAGCTTTACGTAATTCACTCTCAGTCTCAGATGCAAATAGGGCTTGTGAGATCACTGCCGCTGCTGCTCTGCCTTCGGGGGTTAATCGGATATTTCGGGATGACATCGCCAAGCCATCAGCTTCACGAATAATGGGTGCTCTAATGATTTTTACATCACCCGCAATCTCCTCAACAAGCTTTAGTTGTTGAAAATCTTTCTCGCCAAATATTGCAGTACCTGGTTTGAGTAAATCAAAAAATCTACGAACTACGGTGACCACACCATCGAAGTGCCCTGGTCTTGATTTACCTTCGTATAGCTGTGAAATTTGACCAGCGGTAAGAACAGGGTGATCTTTCGGATAAATATCTGCGTGCGGCGGTAACCACACATGTGTCACACCGTGCATTGCGGCTAATTCAATGTCGGCATCCGGAGTTCTTGGGTACTTTGCTAAATCTTCTGCACTCTCAAATTGAAGTGGATTCACAAAAATACTGACCACCACGTTCTCGCTGTGCTCTTTAGCAATAGACATCAGTGAAGCATGTCCTGCATGAAGTGCGCCCATCGTGGGAACAAATGCGCAGCCTGAAGGAAGTTGGCCAACATCTGTTACTACTTTCATGGCTCCAGTCCTTTCAGGTACCGGGCAGGCAGTGACTTAAGTCTAAAGCGTTATGGCAATTGCTCCAAAAGGTGAGAGATCTTCCCGTGGGTGAGCAAAATTGCATCGGGTTCAATCTCACTCCAAGGTTGTAATACAAAGCGTCTTTCATGTGCCCGTGGATGTGGAAGTTCTAACTCTTCGGCGCTGCTGAGCAGACTGCCATATTGAATGAGATCTAGGTCAATAGTTCTGGGGCCCCATCGCTCCTGGCGCTCTCGACCAAGAGTTTTTTCAATGCCATGTAAGAGTGAGAGTAGATCTGTCGCAGGTAATTCACTTTCTAGAATACAGACTGCATTGATGTAGTCGGGTTGCTCTGGACCCCCCACAGGTTTAGTGGTGTGCAAGGAAGAGACGGCAATAACTTCGGTTGCAGCTCGCAACATAGTCAGCGCTAACTCAATCTGTTCGTGGGGATTACCAATATTGGCACCGAGTGCAACGACTGCTTTCATCGCGAGATCGTTACTGCGATATCTGCAACCTCTGCCGAAACAGGCGCTTTAGGCTTATGCACGGTTACGCTCACGCGTTCAATCTGCTGATGAGATGCCTTAATTCGATCTGCAATTCTTCCAGCGAGTTTTTCAATCAATTGCACTCGAGCGCCAGTAATTTCTTCCACTACAAGATCAGCGAGAGCACCGTAATCGATGGTGTCTTTTAAATCATCGGATGTGCTCGCCTTTGATAAATCTAACGCAATCTCGAGATCAACATAGAAATCTTGTCCATTTTTTGCTTCATGGTCAAAGACTCCGTGATAGCCAAATCCGTGAATGCCCTTAATCGAAATTACATCACTCATGCGCTGATCGCATCCTTATTCACCTTCACACCGTGAACTCTAACTGCCCAAATGCCTTTACCCACAAGTGATTGAGTAACGGCAACGGTTGCTGCTTCGCGTGAGTCTGGAGTGTCACCGCCAAGGAACCTCTTACGAGAATGCCCAATAAGGACTGGATATCCCAGGGCAATGAATTCATCGATGCGATTTAATATCTCCCAGTTATGTTCGGCATCTTTTGCAAAACCAATACCTGGATCGAGAATAATGTTCTCACGCTTAATGCCAGCAGCGAGTGCCTTATCTAGTTGCAGCGTTACTTCCTCGATTACCTCACTGACCACATCACCATAGATAGCCTTTGAATTCATATCTGCTGAATGACCTCGCCAATGCATAATCGTGTACTTGCAACCCAATTCGGCAACAGTTGCAAACATATCTGGATCTGCTGCCCCGCCACTGACATCATTAACAATGCTCGCACCTGCCTGCACAGCCAATCGCGCAGTCTCTGCTCGCATAGTGTCAACGCTCAATGTGACGCCCTGGCCAGCAAGTCCTTGAATCACAGGAATAACACGCGCTTGTTCTTCTTCTGCCGATACTCGCTTCGCACCTGGCCGTGTTGATTCTCCGCCGATATCGATGATGTCGACACCTTCTTCAATCATCTCTAAGCCACGGGTGATTGCAATGTGTGTCTCAAAATTTACTCCACCATCGGCAAAGGAATCCGGTGTGACATTGAGAATTCCCATCACAAGCATTGAGATTTATCGATTCGTAATAAGACTAATTGCTTCAGCGCGAGTTGTTGGGTCGCGCAGAACTCCGCGCACAGCTGATGTCGTTGTTCGCGCTTGAGACTTACGCACCCCACGCATTGACATACATAGGTGCTCGCAATCAATAATCACAATTACGCCCATTGGCTTAAGTATTTCAACAAGGGCGTCGGCAATCTGAGTTGTTAATCGCTCCTGCACCTGTGGTCTATGTGCAAAGAGATCAACTAACCGAGCAACTTTAGAAAGTCCGGTAATTTTTCCACTGGGGATATATCCAACGTGAGCAACACCATGAAATGGAGTGAGGTGGTGCTCGCAATGAGAAAATACCTCGATATCGCGAATGATGACTAACTCTTCATGTCCAATATCAAAAGTTGTTGTCAATACATCTTCTGGCTTCTGCCAGAGTCCCTCAAAGTTTTCGGCAAATGCACGAGCAACGCGAGCTGGTGTGTCCTTTAATCCTTCACGATCGGGATCTTCACCAAGGGCCAATAAGAGTTCGCGGACAGCCTTTTCTGCGCGCTCATGATCATATGGATGCGATGCGCCTCCATCATGTGGCCCCATTGATACTGAAGAAATATCACTCACTCGGAAGTTGCTTTCTTCACGCGCCGTGCTTTTTTCGATGCATCAGGTGTTGCGGTGATGATGCGCTCTGGAATATCAACCGGTGGAGTAGCTGAAGGTGTGCGTGTTTCTGATCCTGTCCATGCCGGACGATTAGGCCATGACCTCACCTTGGCAAATATCTGCGCAATCTCTTCTTTATTGAGCGTTTCAATCTCAAGAAGTTTAATTACCATTTCATCAAGAATGGTTCTATTTGCTTCAAGAATGTCATAAGCCTCTTGGTGGGCAGTTTCAATTAATTTACGGATTTCAGCATCGACTACTGCAGCAACGTTCTCTGAATAATCTCGTTGATGTCCATAGTCACGGCCCATAAATGGTTCTGATGCATCGGTTCCTAATTTAATTGCGCCAATTGCCTCAGTCATTCCATATTGGGTCACCATTGCGCGAGCAAGCGCGGTTGCCTTTTCAATGTCATTTGAGGCACCAGTGGATGGGTCATGGAAGATAAGTTCTTCGGCGGCGCGACCACCCAGTGAATACGCCAACTGATCAAGAAGTTGGTTACGTGTAGTTGAGTATCTATCTTCATCAGGCAAAACCATGGTGTAACCAAGTGCTCGCCCGCGCGGCATGATAGTTATTTTATGAACTGGATCAGTATGCGGAAGAGCATGCGCAACAAGTGCGTGACCTGCTTCGTGATATGCAGTAACGCGACGCTCTTCTTCAGACATCAACCGTGACTTGCGTTGTGGTCCGGCCATGACACGATCAATGGCTTCATCTATCTGCGTATTGCCAATTGTCTTTTGGCCTTCGCGCGCAGATAGCAACGCTGCTTCATTAAGCACATTTGCTAGATCGGCTCCAGTGAATCCTGGTGTTCTGCGGGCATATGCAACGAGTTCAACTTCCTTTGAAATTGGCTTGTTCTTTGCATGCACTTTCAGAATATCTCCCCGGCCCTTGAGATCTGGGCGCTCGACTGGAATCTGACGATCAAAACGCCCTGGACGAAGAAGTGCTGGATCAAGAACATCTGGACGGTTTGTGGCAGCAATGAGAATTACTTGGCCATTAGCTTCAAAGCCATCCATCTCTACCAGAAGCTGATTCAGAGTTTGTTCGCGTTCATCATGGCCGCCACCCATACCAGCACCACGCTGGCGTCCAACTGCATCGATTTCATCTACGAAAACAATTGCGGGTGCGTTCGCTTTCGCTTGGTTAAACAAGTCACGAACTCGGGCGGCGCCAACTCCCACAAACATTTCTACAAAGTCAGAGCCAGAAATTGAGTAGAAAGGAACTTTCGCTTCACCAGCAACGGCGCGAGCAAGAAGAGTCTTTCCTGTTCCTGGCGGGCCGTAGAGAAGTACTCCCTTAGGAATCTTGGCACCGAGTAGCGCGTACTTAGCGGGATCTGCCAGGAAATCTTTTATTTCTTCTAGCTCAGCGATTGCTTCATCAGCACCTGCAACGTCATCAAAAGTATTCTGCGGTACATCGTTATCTTGCAGCTTTGCCCGTGATTTACCAAAGGAAAATACTCTATTTCCACCTTGTGCTTGGCTCATCAACAGGAAGAAGAGCAGACCGATAATAAGTATTGGACCGAAGCTAAAGAGAATAGTCGTTAGTACTGATGTCTTTGGAACATCTACCGTCCAGCCTTTTATTGGCGGATTAGCTGTGAGTTCATCGATAAGTGTGGGTTCTTGGCGCGCAATGTAAGAAGCTTCAACTTTTGTTGCACCTTTAATTGTCTTTCCATTACTTAATATCAGGCGAATCTTCTGACTCTTATCAATAAGCACGGCTGACTCAACTTCAGATTGTGAGATGGCAGCAATTGCTTGTGAAGTCTTAATCTCGGTATACCTATTCGAGGCGCTGGAGATCTGCCCAAAAATAGTCACACCAATGATGGCGACGATGATCCAAAAGAGGGGTCCTCGGAAAAGTTTCTGTGCGCGAGTTTGCGGCGTCGCTTTCACATTCTTTTTCGCAGCGCTTTTCTCCTTGGACTTTTTGAATCTATCCAATGGGGACTTAGTTTGGGGTGCTTGGGAAGACATGGAGCTCCTTATGAGTACATGTGCTTGGCAAGCACACCAATAAATGAAAGGTTGCGATACTTCTCATCGAAGTCGAGTCCATATCCGACAACGAACTCTGTCGGAATATCAAAGCCGACGTATTTAACGTTAACGTCGACTTTGGCAGCTTCAGGCTTACGGAGAATTGCCAGAATTTCAACAGATGCCGCGCCGCGAGACAGTAAGTTTGATTTAAGCCATGACAGCGTCAAACCAGAATCAACAATGTCTTCCACAATCAGCACATGGCGACCAGTGATATCGCGATCTAAATCTTTAAGGATGCGGACTACGCCACTTGATTTTGTGCCAGAGCCGTAGGAAGAAACAGCCATCCAGTCCATTTCAATATGTGTTTGCATCGCACGAGTGAGGTCTGCCATCGCCATGATCGCACCTTTAAGAACTCCGACAAGAAGAACTTGCTTATCTTTGTAATCGGCATCAACGAGCGCTGCAAGTTCTTTAATCTTTGCAGCCAGTTCTGCTTCCGTTGCAATTACTTTTTCAACATCTGTGCCGACTGCTGCGAGATCCACCGGGTGTGCTCCTTATGTGTTCGAATCGAACTTACTGGTTTGAGAGCGAAAGTCTGCCCGAAATTCGCTCAACCTTCACACCACCCGGCAGGCTCACCAGCCCCTGACCGTGCCAAGAAGTGACCAGCGCCTCAACTGACCCGATATGGTCGGCTGAAATTGAGCCTGAAGGTGCACCCGCTGCATAGATTGCGCTGCGCAGGATGCGAGTTCTGATCGCTCGAGGCAAAAGCTCAAGGGCTGAGCAATCCAAATCTTTGAGGTTATGACTTGAAATTTCAGCGCTGGCAATTGCATCGAGGGCATCGGCATCATCTCGAAGTAAAGCAGCACTGCGGGCCAGAGCTGCTGCAATTCCAGGGCCAATCTGTTCTTCCATTACCGGCAGAACTTCACGGCGAACTCTCACTCTAGAAAACTCATGGTTTTCGTTATGAGGATCATTCCAAAATTCGATACCTGCTTCCGTGCAGGCTTCTTCGGTCTGCGTGCGAGTAAGTGAGAGAAGTGGCCTCAGATAAATTCCATTTTCAATTGCCATCCCGGAAAGTGAACGAGTTCCTGAACCACGAGCTAATCCGAGTAGAACGCTTTCTGCTTGATCATCTCGGGTGTGCCCCAGTAAAACCCTGACCGCATTTTTTTCTGCTGCAATTCTTTGTAGCGCTTCGTATCGAGCACTTCGCGCGCCAGCTTCTAATCCAGATTCAAGTGAGACATTTACTTTGGCAACCACCACATCTTGAAAGCCCATTGCTCTCAATTGTTTTTCGACTTTCGCTGCCTGGTCGGCTGATTTCTCTTGCAGTTGATGATCGATAGTGACTGCAACGGCCTTGATTGCTAGCGGGGCGCACTCAACAAGTGTTGCTTGGGCTAGAGCGAGTGAATCTGCTCCGCCAGAGACTGCAACAAGAATGCAGTCGCCAGCTTCACATCTTTCGAGTTGCTCTCTTACCGCGTTACGAATTGCAACTGATGCCTGCGCCATGGGTCTAGGTTAGACCCGACCACCAAATGGCATAAGTCCCTTTACGCTATAAATATTTGAATAGAGCAGGCCTTTGCCCTTGGAATTCGCTTCCCACATCATGCCGCCACCTGCATAAATTGTGATGTGGTGAATTGTTGAGATGGTTCCTTTATATGAGTAAAAGAGAAGATCACCCGGTACCAACTCATTGAGAGACACATGCTTTGTATAACCTGAATAGAGCGCTGAGTTAAGGCGATCCCAGTTAGGCCATCCAAGGCCAGCAGATTTGTAAGCTGCATAAACCAACCCGGAACAGTCGAATGAGTTAGGACCCTCTGAACCCCAAATATATGGTTTGCGCGCGAGGACCTGCTTCTTTGCAAATGCAACTGCAGCTGCACGTTGTGCTTCAGTGGTGCGAATGGTTGATCTTCCTTTAAATCCTATATCTGGCCAAACTTTTGCTTGGTTGATGGTGTTCGCTGCAGTTCCTGCCTGGCTCTCTTCCAGGAGAGCGAGCTGTCGCTGTTGTTCAAGTGTGATGCGAACATTTCGTGCAGTAGCAAGTTCTTTAATCAACTTATCTTGCACTGCGCGAAGTTTATCTACCTCTTTTTGTTGCAGTGCTTGTGCATCATCGGCAACTTTCTTAGCTGCTGCAACTTTTGCAGTTGCTACTTCTTGCACTGCTTTCGCCTCTTCCGCTTTTTTCTTGGCCGCACGAGCAACAATCTCTGCTTCTTTATATCTATCTAACGCAGTGCTGTTTTGTGCACCTAAGGTATTTAGTGTTGAAAGTTGATCAATCAGATCTTGTGGGCCGTTTGCACTGAGCAGTGGTTCGATATCACTCATCGCACCACCAAGCATGTAAGCATCAACTGCTAACTTGCCAATCACGCGATGTGCTTCTTGCACTGCTGCTGCAGTCTCAGCTGCATACTTGGCGGCAGCAACTGCTTGCGCGGTAGCGATATTCAGCTCATTCTGCGCCTTGAGATAGAGAGCTCGCGCAACACTTGCCTTTGCCGTCAATTCTTTGAGAGTTGTATTTGCAGCCGATAATTTCTTTGCTGCTGCATCGGCGATCGCCTTCTTCGCCGCTTCTGCTTTCTTGGCGGCTTCAATTTCGGCCAAAGTCGGCTTGGGTTTTGCCACAGCAGGTGTAGATGCCAAAGTCAGCCCGGCAATAATTGCAAGGCTAAGTAGGCGATTTCTGCGGCGCATTGAAGAAGAATAAATCAGAGACAGTTATTAGTTGGGGCTATTGGCCCTGTGTCGTTAGTTAGCCACATCTCTTCGAGAGAAAAGTGTTGCGGCAACTATCGATCCAACAAATACATAGAGAGTTCCCAGAATTAACGCATGCAAATATGAAACATCTGAGCTACCACCTTGGGCAATTACTGATAGTTGATTTCCAGGCATCCAATCCAGCGTCACTGGCTTCACAGCGCCGATGAGGTTTTCAATAATAAGAAGCCACAAAACCCCGATAGAGATCGCAGAAATTGGCGAGCGAAAGAGCAGTCCTAACACCATTCCTACGATGCCAAAGTAAATGACTGAGATGCTGACATTGAGCAGCGTTTGACCAATTGCGTGGAAGCCCGATGCTGTGAACCATAAATCTGTCGCAACTTTGGCGCGCCCAGATAAAGCAACGGAAATCCCGATGCTCACGACTGCCGAGATAATCACTAATACAAGTGCAAAGAGTTTCATGGCAATTAATTTGCCGGCCAAAATCCGAAGCCGCCCAGGTTGGCGCACAAGGAGATTTCTTAAAGTTCCGTAGGTGTACTCCTGCGCGGTCTGTGCGGCAAAAACACAGAGTGCAATAACTCCGAGTAACCCACCCACTGAGGCAAATCCAAAAACAGAGCCCCCGGCTAATTCCAGAACTTCTCGACTCACCTGGCGACCACGATCTGAGTTTCCTCTTTCAGAATCAATCATGAGGTAGAGAAAAATGCTCGTTAGGCCAGTGAAAAAAAGAGCAGCACCTAAAGTGCCAAGGAAGAGAGTTGGTCTGCGCAGCTTGCGCCACTCGGCCATAATCACGCGAATCATGAACGATCTCCAGTCATTTCAAAGAATGTCTCTTCTAGGTTAGGAAGTTGCGGAGCAAGTTGGGTAAGAACAATGCCTGCTTCAAATGCTTTTTTATTAAGAGTTCCAGCCCACTCCTCTGGACCTTCAATATGTGCAACTTCAGAGCGGATTGAGGCCTTATGTCCATCTTGCTCGGCAATCTCAATAATCTTCTGTAAGTCCGAAGGATTTTGTGTCTTCACCAAAATCAGTGGCTGTTGCGCTTGCATAAGTTCTAGAAGTGGGCCTGCAAATACAACTTCACCTTTTCGTAACATGACAATGTATTCACTAATGAGTTCTAGCTCTGAAAGCAAATGTGATGAGACGAAAACCGTGGTGCCCTGTGAAGCTAGCTTTTTTAGTAAGTCGCGAACTTCTTGAATACCTTCTGGATCTAATCCATTGGTTGGTTCATCTAGTATCAAAATCTTTGGATTCGGCAGCAGGGCTGCTGCAATACCCAGTCGCTGCTTCATGCCGAGTGAATATGTTTTATATTTCGATTGGCCTCGTCCCTCGAGTCCTACTGTGCGAATAAGTTCTTCCACACGTTCGATAGGAAAGCCGCCCAGGGTTGCCAGGACTTTAAGATTTTCCGCACCTGACAGCGCCGGATAGAAGGCAGGGCCTTCAATCATCGCGCCCACTTGTGAGAGGTATTTATCTGGGTGGCTAATGGATTGCCCAAGAATTTCCGCAGTTCCACCCGTAGGTGAGATCAAGCCGAGCAGCATACGAATAGTTGTTGTCTTACCCGCTCCATTAGGACCAACGAACCCACAGATGGTGCCTAAGGGAACTTCAAAATTTGCGTGCGAGACTGCAAAGCCAGAATCGTATTTCTTGCTGAGATCTTTGACAGATATCGCGATAGTCGTCATATGTGCAAAATACCACGCAAACCTTAGAATGCTCTTATGAGTAAAGAGGTCTGGGGTTATCACGAACACCCAAAACGTCGCGAGCCCGAGTGGGTAGTTCATCCACAAACTTCAGCAGTTCGCGAAGGACTCGCTCGTTCTGGATTCGGTGAGACATCTGAAGCGCTCTATCTCAACAGCGGATTTACCTACACCGATTCACAAGAAGCAGCCGATGCATTTACCGACCAAACTGATCATTTTCTCTATAGCCGCTTTCATAATCCAACTGTTGCCATGTTTGAAAAGCGTTTGGCAGCCATAGAAGGAGCAGAGCACTGCGTAGCAACCGCATCTGGAATGGCGGCAATGTTTGCATCCTTGGCTTGCATTCTTGAAGCTGGTGACCACATTGTTGCCTCAGCTGCGATGTTTAGCTCATGCCATGTTGTTATTACCGAAATCTTGCCTAAGTGGGGCGTGACCTACGAGTTAGTTAAAGCAAATGATAAAGCTGGCTGGGAAAAAGCACTGTCTAAGAAAGTAAAGGCAGTATTTATTGAAACACCAAGTAATCCACTTCTTGAAATTGTTGATATCAGATTTGTCTCCGATTTAGCTCACAAAGTTGGTGCAACGGTGATTGTTGATAACGTGATGGCATCGCCGGTATTGCAAAAACCGCTCGAGCTGGGCGCAGATGTGGTGATGTATTCAGCAACAAAACACATTGATGGTCAAGGTCGCGTCCTTGCCGGTGCAATTCTTGGATCGTTCTCGTATATCTATGGAAAATTGATTCCTTTTGTTCGACATACCGGACCAACACTGAGTGCATTTAACGCGTGGGTTCTTGTGAAATCACTTGAAACTATGGAACTTCGAGTTTCTCGTATGTCAGAAAGTGCGCAGGCTATTGCGGAATTTCTTGAAGGGCATCCAAAGATTAAGAGTGTTCGCTATCCAGGCTTGCCTTCGCATCCGGATTTTGAATTAGCTAAGAAGCAAATGAGTGCAGGTGGAACAACTATAGGTATTGAATTCGCCGGCTCACGACGGGAAGCCTTTACCTTTATGGATGCACTCTGCGTCATTGATATTTCAAATAATCTCGGGGATAGCAAATCACTCATTACTCATCCTGCTTCTACTACCCAGCGACGCCTGAGCCCTGAAGATCAGCTCAAGATGGGTATTACTCCTTCGGTACTCAGACTTTCCGTCGGTTTAGAACACGTTGGCGATTTAATTAAAGATCTAGATCAAGCACTGAGTAACTGAGCCACAACCAGTAATACAGAGAATAAACTCAAATAAGTGATTGACCAATGGAAAATTCCAGCAGCAACCTTGTTGTAGTTATCTGAATTCTCTTTGAGTGCAAATAGTTGGAATGTAAATACTGCTCCAAGAAATACTGTGGCGCATAGAACCCACACGGGTAGCCCTGCCAATTGAATCATGGCTGCAGAAGAAACGACCATGGCAATTGTGTGAAACCACATCTGGTTAATGACGTTAGATTGTGTTGAAACCGAAGGCAACATTGGAATTCCAGCCGCCGAATAATCATCTTTATATTTAATTGCAAGAGCCCAGAAATGTGGTGGCGTCCAAAAGAATACAACTAGAAAGAACGCAACCGGAACGAGAGTCAGTGATCCTGTGACAGCAGCCCAACCAATTAGAACTGGCATGCAACCAGCTGCACCACCCCAAACAATATTCTGTGAAGTGTTGGGCTTAAGAATGATTGTGTAAATGACCACGTAGTAGAAAATTGCTAGCGCTGCGAGAAGTGTTGCCAGCTCGGTGGTAAAGATTTCAAAAATGAGGAGAGATAGAACTGTCAATATAGAAGCGAAGATAATTGCTTGGGTTCGAGTAATGGATCCTGTTACCAAAGGACGCTGTGAAGTTCGAGCCATTAACTTATCGGTTTCAGCTTCAAGCACCATGTTAAAGGCGTTAGATGCACCTGCAGCTAACGTGCCACCAATCAGCGTTGCCGCAACTAAGCCAAAACTTGGTAACCCTTTCTCTGCTAGAACCATCGCTGGCAGAGTTGTAATAATCAAGAGTTCAACCACGCGTAATTTCATCAGGTCTACATATGCGCGCACCGACTTCATATGGATAGCCTACCTTTTTGCACTAGTACTCTTGCCGGCATGCGTAAGATCAAAGTCACAGTTGCCCTCTGTATTGCCGCTTTAACTCCCCTGGTTTTTGCCAGCCCATTACAAGCAAGTGAGCCAGCTGAATCCAAGATGCAGTTGGTTAAGACTTTCACTGGATCCTTGAGCCCTAAGTCGGTAGCTGCATCACAGAGCGGTTTGGTCAGTGCGCATAACATGATGTATCAACATAGCGTCACCATCTTTGATTCCCGTTCTCTTGAATTGATTACGACAGTCAAAGATTCAGTCTCACTTTCATCGCTAGGGATTCCAGGATTTTCGGGCACTTATCGAGGTGCTCCAGTAGAAGGGGCATTCTCGCCAGATTCACAGTATCTCTACTTCACTAACTATGCGATGTATGGAAAAGGGTTTACTAAAGAGGGACACGATGTGTGTTCGCCATCATCTGGCTTTGATACCAGTTTTGTTTCTCGAATCAATCTAGAGAACTATGAGATCGATGCTGTGTATCCAGTGGGTTCAGTTCCCAAAGTAGTAAGTGTTACACCTGATAACAAATATGTTCTAGTCAGTAACTGGTGTTCATATACAGTTTCGGTAATCTCGGTTGAAAAACAAAAAGTAATCAAGACCATGAAAATTGGTCGATATCCCAGAGGTATAGCAATCTCATCAGATAGTAGATATGCCTACGTCGCTGAGATGGGTGGGAATAGTATTCATCGAATTGATTTAACTGACTTTACTAAGTCATCGATTCCAATTGGATCTAACCCGCGTGCTATTCAATTATCGCCAGATGACAAAACTCTCTACGCCACCCTTAATATCTCAGGAAAAGTTATAGCTTGGAATTTAGAGCGGAACAAGGTCATCAAAAGTGTAAAGACTGGACTTTCTGCACGCAGCCTGGCACTTAATGGTGATGGAACGGCGCTCTTCGTAGTCAATTTCAGAAGCGGAACCATGACGAAGTTGCGGGCTGCCGATCTTTCGATTATCCAAAACGTTAAGGTATGCAAAGAACCTATCGGTGTTACCTACGATAATGAAACTGAACAAGCCTGGGTTGCTTGTTATGAAGGTTCTATAAAGGTATTTCAGAACTAGCAATCTCTAATTCTGGTTCTAGTTCTGACGCTGGTACCGGTTCTGGTTCTGGTTGAACGCGAGGCATGAAGGGCGCCGCAATCTTTCCCAGAATCCGATCAACTAGATCTCGTATTCGGCTAGCGACAGAATAAGTCTTTACATGTCTATCGGAAATGATGACAAATGCATATTCGCGGTCTCCGGATTCAACATACCCCGCTAAATTAGTTGTATTGCTCAGCGTTCCAGTCTTTGCTTTAACTAAACCGACTGCATCTGGGGCAGTTTCAGTAAATCGGTTTCGTAGGGTGCCAGAAATACCACTTATCGGAAAACCGTTTATTAGTGGCACGAATCGTTCATCTGTTCTAATTTTCACAAGTAATTGACCGACCAGATTTGCGGTGACGCGATTTTCTTTAGATAACCCGCTGGCATCTTTGATAATCATCTTTGAAGATTCGATTCCAAGTTCTGCCAATGCATTTGAGAAAGTATCTGCAACACCAGCTTGATCAAAGGTATTGCCTGCGGCTACAGAGGCAAGTCGGGCTATCCGCTCCGAGAGCGTGTTATCACTCCATGCAATTGCATAAGCAAGCATTTCCTCAAGTACGGGAGACTCTGAGCCAAGAATTCGTGTGCCTGAAAAATCAAGAGCAGTCTGGTTGCTCACTCTCTTCATTTTTACATTTAAGCCCTTGGTTCGAAAAAACTTCTTAATATGTTCAGTTTCGGGAGTAAAAAGACTTGAATAGAAAAGGGTGAAGTTCGAATTTAAATCTGGGTTTAGGTCCTTAAGTGCTTTGAGTGAGTTGAATTCAATCCGCGGTAAAGATGTTCGGCCCATCTTTTCGGCAAGCTTGGCACTAGTACTAATCCATGGGTCGTAACTCCCTTGAATCACCAAACTATTTGGTTCTGTGCCAACCCAGAGCGAAGTGGGAAAGACCTGATCCATGGGCAGATGCATGACCGCTGCTACACCCATGAAAATCTTTTGAATAGATGCTGGCTTGCGTAGTGAATTCGCACCCTTCTCATAGACAACAGCACCATCTTGCTGGTCAATCACAACAACAGAAGGGTTTGCTAGGTACTTATTTTCAATATATCTACTAAATACAGATGCCACAGAGTTTGGCTCCAGCGCTGTTGCAGAAGCAGGGCTAAGAAAGGTAAGTAGGAGCAGGGCGCTGCAGAATAGGCTAACTTTACGTTTCATTACTAAATTGGTTACCAGATATATGCAATGAGCACATTAGAAAGCGTGAGCACCAACATAGCCGCCCAGACAGAACTCTTGAGTTCAGCTTTCTTGAAATTCTTGTAGCCCAAGGTCAATAACACCGCAATAATCAATCCTTTAACGCCAAACTTTGTGTGATTGGCAACCTCATCAACTTTTACCGTTTCATATAGCCCCACCATGACAACTCCAGCAATAAGTGCAGTCAGTGTTGCGTGAACTACACCAGGGTTGAGAGTGCGTGGGCTCTTATTTACTTGCAGAAGAAGCAGCACCAAAATGGCAACGATGCAGAGTAGATGTATCCCAAATGCAATCTGGTAGACGATATTCATGATGCTCCTTGGTATTAGCCGTAAAGTAAGTTTAGAGTGCATCCATGGAAATCAACACACCTGCCGTCATCGGACCGGGTGAATTCTTCCCAGTTGTTGGCGTTGGCCCACATGAGAAGCCATGGCCAACGGGTGCTCAATACGACCCGGAGTTACTGGAAAACGGCGACCGCAGGAATGTCCTCGATCATTACAGGTATTGGTCGGTTGCAGCCATTGTTGCTGACCTCGACAGTAAACGTCATAAGCTACAAATTGCGATCGAGAACTGGCAACATGATTTAAACATTGGATCCGTTGTGCGCACCGCTAATGCTTTTAATGTTTCATTGGTCCACATCATCGGCAAGCGCGATTGGAATAAACGCGGAGCAATGGTCACCGATCGCTACCTGACAGTCATGCATCACCCCACTGTTGCTGACTTTGCGACGTGGTGTAAGGAGAATGAAGTTCCCATCATTGGAATCGATAACGTTCCTTCTTCAAAACATCTAGAGGGTTCAGCACTTCCCGAAAGGTGCGTCCTGCTCTTTGGGCAAGAAGGCGCTGGAATGTCAGATGAGGGCATTGCAGTATGTGAAGTGCTTTACGCCATTGAACAATACGGATCAACGCGTTCTATGAACGCATCTGCCGCCGGTGCTATTGCGATGTATCACTGGGCCCTGCAGCACTTACCGCGTAAGACTTAGAGTTGTTTTAGAAGCCGTCTTCTTTCGGAGCTTCTTCACTTTCTAGCGCTTCTCTTACTGTGGCAAGACGACGATCAACTTCATCGGCTTCTTCCATTCGCCCAAGTTGGCGCATGACAGCCACCATCCGAGTTTCAATATCTAGAATGAATTCAAAGTCTTTTGGCTCATCTTCAGCAATGATTTGAAGCACGTTATCAAGTGTAGAAAGCCCATCTTCTAGCTTTCCAAGCAGAATTTCGGCCTTGCCGTATTCAAAGAGGGCAAAGGTTTCCCGGCGATGATCATGGGCAGTTTCAAAGACATCGATTGATTTACGTGCCGCATCTAGCGCTTTTTCGCCTTCGCCAATTTCAACATAGCACGATGCAATTTTCTGATCACAACGAGCAACGTTGATTACTTCCTTTTCAATTTTAAACATCTTGCGCGCTTCTTGGAAACAAATTATTGCTTCATTAAAGTTCTTTAGCTCGCGATGAGCACATCCGATGAGGTGCATGTCATTTGCCGCGCCAATTGTGTTTCCATCGACGAGGTGTTCTTGCGAGCACTCATACATGGTCTCAATGACTTTTTCGTAATTCTTAGATGAGTACCACCACTCGCCCAAGGTGCAAGCAAGTTCAAGTGCAATCGGAGATTTGTTATCGCGCAAAATGGCAACGGCCTTGCTCATGGCAGTTGCAGCTTCATCCATGCGCTTTAATTGATTAAGGTTGTAACCAATTGCAGAATATGCCTGGGCTAAACCTTCACTGGGTGCCGATGCGCCAAGTTCTGAGAAAATATCTCGCGCAGTTTCGGCGAGCGCTAACGCTTCGTCATATTGGCCACGAGCAAAGATGCGAGCGGAGAGTTCGTAGAAAGTGTTGGCACGTTCTTCACCTTGAACCTCAGGGATTCGATCCCAGAGCATTTCCTCAGTGACGAGCTCTTCCTGGCCGTAATCTTCGCTCATATGTGACCTCCCGGTGGCTTGCGCCGTGCTTGGCAGATTCCTGCACTTTAGACCTAACGCTGGCCGCCCCGCGGTTATTTCGACTGGCACAACGGTAAATTCTCCATTAACCTTTTCCTGTTGCAAATCGTTTGCATCTAGGAGGCTCAACCCATGCATATCCCTGATGGATTCATCGATATCCCTACCTCTGTTGCTTTTGCCGGCATCGCCGCCGCCGGAGTGGCACTCTCCCTCAAAGGCGCCAAGTCAAGCCTTGATGAGAAGACTGCGCCACTTGCTGGCCTTACCGCGACCTTTATCTTCGCCGTACAGATGCTCAATTTTCCCGTTGCTGCTGGAACAAGTGGCCACTTACTCGGAGGCGCACTGGCTGCGATTCTGGTCGGACCTTGGGTTGCCTCGCTCGCGCTGACAGTCGTGCTGGTGATGCAAGCTCTGCTCTTCGCAGACGGCGGGCTGACCGCACTTGGTTTGAGCGTCTTTAACATGTCACTCATCGGAGTCTGGGTTGGCTACGCAATCTTCGTTCTGGTGAAGAAAATTCTTCCAAAAAATAAATCATCGATTTCAATTGCAGCCTTTGTCGCCGGATTGATCTCGGTGCCATGTGCTGCCGCCGGATTTGTTCTTCAGTATGCAATTGGCGGAACAGCAACGTTTTCAATCACACAAGTCCTTACCGCAATGATTGGTACCCATGTTCTGATTGGAATTGGCGAAGGCGTTATCTCCGCACTCGCCGTCGGAGCCGTTATGGCAAGTCGCTCTGACTTGGTCTACGGATATAAAGGATCCACTCAACTTCTAGAAACGAGAGTGAAAGAATGAATAAACAAAGTAAATTCCTCATCGCTGGATTTGTGCTCTCACTCTTTTTAGCAGGCGTCGTTTCAAACTATGCCTCCTCGAACCCAGATGGGCTTGAAAAGGTTGCTGAAGATATCGGATTCCTGGATAGCGCTAAGGAGCATACGAATGCAGATGGGCTGCTAGCTGACTACGGCGTCAAAGGTATTGAAAATGAACGCCTTTCAACTGGTGCCGCAGGAGTAATTGGCGTAATCGCCACTGCTGGAGTTTCAACTGGACTTTTCTTGGTCTTGCGACGCAAGAACGGCGCGAGTAGATAAACACTTCAACTTCCGAAAAAAGTCAGGTTCACTCACACGGCCATCACCACGGCCATGATGTAGGTGAGCGCCTTTATATTCACCGTCACTCTGTGGCTCACTCGCTGCCGTCACATCTAAAAATAATTGCAGTACTTCTCTTCGTTCTAGTTGTTGTATCCACCCCCATTACCTACTGGCCCGCTTTTGTTATCTTCTTAGCGTTGGTTATTGCGGCGGCAACAGCTGGGAAGATCTCAATCTTCACTCTCTCCAAGCGCGCACTAATCGAAGTCCCATTTATATTCTTTGCCGTGCTCATGCCCTTCTTCGGCACCGGCGAACGCTTTGAATTAGGTCCATTTAATCTCTATCGTGAAGGGCTACTTGCCGGTCTCTCAATCGTTGCCAAGGGAACTTTAGGTGTTTTAAGTGCCGTCATTCTCTCTACGACCACAACAGCTCGCGAGATTTTACGAGGGCTCGAGCGACTTCGCCTGCCAACAATCATGGTTCAGATTGCTTCCTTCATGTTGCGATATGTAAATGTGATCAGCGACGAGATGGAGCGGATGAAAATCGCTCGTCAATCACGCGGCTTTGATGCAACTGGCGTGAAACATTGGAAAGTAATCGCCACTTCGGCTGCTGCGCTCTTTATTCGTTCCTATGAACGAGGAGAACGAGTACACCTTGCCATGCTCTCTCGTGGATTTGATGGCGAGCTACCACATACGGAAGTGAAATCTGTCGGTGCCCGAGCATGGTTAACAGCCCTTACTATTCCTACCTTCGCCTTAATTACATCTATCTTTGTCAGGATGATTGGTTAAAACATGAGCAATCAACCAAGTTTATTGATTAACAATTTGGCATTTGCTTACCCTGATGGCAATCAGGCTCTCTATGGTGTAAATCTCCGCGTTGAAAAGGGTGAGCGGGTAGCTCTACTTGGTCCTAATGGCGCCGGAAAGACAACCCTTGTTCTGCATATGAATGGCATCCACCAGACAATGCAGGGCGAAGTATTTATCGCAGGTGAGAAAGTAGATTCAAAAAATAAGGAATCCATCCGGGCAGTCCGCTCAAAAGTAGGGATTGTTTTTCAAGATCCAGATGACCAATTATTTATGCCTACCGTCGGTGAAGATGTTGCTTTTGGTCCCTACAACATGGGCGTGCGCGGAGCCGAACTTGATGCAGTAGTTGACTATGCGCTGAATTTAGTCGGTATGAGCGAATTTAAAGATCGCCCACCACACCATCTCTCCTTTGGACAACGCAGACGAGTTGCTGTTGCCACGGTGCTCGCCATGAAACCAGAAATCTTGGTGATGGATGAACCATCTTCAAATCTTGACCCAGCTAGTCGCCGTGAACTTGCAGACATCTTGCGCTCACTCGATGTCACTATCGTGATGGTGACCCACGATCTTCCCTATGCCCACGAACTCTGTGAGCGGGCAGTCATTCTCTCTGGTGGAATTATTGTGGCTGATGACAAAACTGAATCGATTTTAAAAAATGAAGTGTTGCTTGCGACTCATCGCCTTGAATTACCGGTCGGTTTTACGCTTTCCTAACGAAATTCTCTCCTGCGCAATTGCTGCACCAAACAAAACAATGAGCGCGCCCACCGGCTCATTCCAGGTAATTGATTCGTTGAGAAAGATGATTCCCACGATAATTGCAACTAGTGGAGTCAGGTAAGTAACTGAGCTTGCAATCGCGCTACCAGCTAGTTGCATTACTTTGTAGTTCCATAAGTAGGCAAAGCCACTGCCAAAGACACCCAGGCCAATCATTGCCAGTACTGGTCCAATTCGATATTCGTACTTAGAAATTCCATCGAAAAGAAAGAAAGGTAAGAGTGTGAAGGCAGCCAACGTGAGCTGCATAGCCATGAGGGACTCGGTTTGAATCTTAAGTGGAATTACATATTTGCGGGTGTAAGGAAATGAAATTCCATAGCAACTGACGGCAAGGAGTAAGGCAAGTATTGCCCAGAGCGGATTATCACCGAGGCCTCTCCATGCACCCAGAACGGTAAGGACTCCAAGAAATCCAAGTAATAGACCCAGCAGTTGTGATGGCTTCGGTTTTTCCTCTCGGTTGATAACCAAAATTGCAATGATTGTCATCAATGGTGTCACGGCATTGATGATTCCTGCCAAAATTGAGGTCACTGCGGTTTCAGCAAGTGCAAAGAAAATTCCAGGAATGACGTTAATAAAGATTGCAACAACCCACAGATGAAATCGCACCATGCGATCTTTAGGTAGGGAGATTCCTCTTAACTTTGCATAGGTGAGAAGTGCCAGTGCGCCTAGTGCGCAGCGCACAAAGGCGACTCCGAAGGGTGTCAAGAATTCAAGACCTAACTTGATGAAGATAAAGGAACAGCCCCAGACAATTCCTAGTGTGATGTATGCAGGGATCCAAGAACTCTGACGCTGCACGGGGGTGTTCATGGTGTGACTTTACTTAAGAGTGGGCCCAGACAGGCTCGAACTGTCGACCCACGGATTAAAAGTCCGTTGCTCTACCGGCTGAGCTATAGGCCCCACATACAACTAGCGCCAACTGCGCGCTAGAAGCTGAACTTTATCACCTTAGCGACCGCGGCTGGCACGCAGTAATCGGTCGCGGATGGCTACTGAGATGTCATCTCCTGCTGGCTGGTGCACAACAACACGGGTTAATGAGCGCTCATCTGCACTTCGTAGCGCGGCATAAAGAACGCGCGCAAACTCTTCATTGTTTGCAGGTGATGCCAAGCGAACAACACCCTGCGGTGTGTGAACACTTGCAAGTGCAATAAATCCATCACCTGGTTGTGGCTGGCAATCAAGTGCCACTCTGGCTTCCGGTGAGTAATGATTTTCAAGTGATCCACTTACTCGAATATCTGTCTCGGATTCTTCAAGGTGTAATCCAGTTACCTGCTCAATCATCTCTGCCGTGATTGCACCAGGTCTTAAAATTCTTGGAGCAATACCCGTGCAATCAATGATTGTTGATTCAACGCCGACCTGCGATGGGCCGCCATCAAGAATGAGATCACCGTCAACTAGATAGTCTGCAAGTTCGGCGTTGACAGCTGCTGCAGATGTTGGTGAGACATGTCCAAAGCGATTAGCGCTCGGGGCGGCAATACCTTTACCGCCAAGCTCCTTAAATTCTGCAAGCAGCGCAAGTGCCACAACATGGTCTGGGACGCGTAGCCCGATGCTGTCTTGTCCCCCAGTAATAAAATCCTGCGCTAGTGATGAACGTATGAAGATAAGTGTCATGGGTCCTGGCCAATATTTACGTCCCAGTGAAATTGCATATTCCGGGATTTCATCGGCCCATTCAGAGATATCTGCCATTTCACTCACATGCACAATCAGCGGGTGATCGGCAGGACGTCCCTTTGCTTCATAAATTCTGGCAACGGCAGCAGCATTTGTAGCATCGGCGCCCAGCCCATAGACAGTCTCTGTCGGTAGTGCGACCAGTGAACCCGCTTTGAGTTGCTGGGCAGCGCGCGTAATTGCATCTGCTGTGCACTCAGATACGAATTGCCCGCTGCTCATGAGTTCAATTATCCAGCCTTTTTGCGAGAAGATAACCACATGGCCGAGCGCATAAAAGTGATGCAGATTATCGCCCGCATGAATGTGGGTGGACCTGCCGTCATCGTGGCCGAATTAATGCGAGGCCTTGATGCATCCAAGTTTGAGCAAGTGCTTGTCACCGGCTATTGCGATGTCAATGAAGCAGATTATTTGGAAGAAGTAGCCACAGATATCAAGGCAACTCGGATTGCCGGCCTTGGTAGATCAATATCACTAGTGACTGACCTCAGAGCATTTATCGGTCTGGTTGCAATGATCAAGAAAATTCAGCCTGATGTAATTCATACTCATACTGCGAAAGCTGGCGTCCTGGGCCGGCTTGCCTCAATGATTGCGGGCCAAGGCGCAATACGAATTCACACATTTCATGGCCACCTACTGCACGGATATTTTTCTGGATGGAAAACCCAATTAGTTATTGCAATCGAGAAAGCACTTGCTGGGCGCACCCACCACTTAATAGCAATCGGCACGGTGGTGAAGAACGACCTGCTAGCTGCCGGTATTGGCAAGCCAGCGCAATACAGCGTCTTCTTTCCTGGATTACCGGAGCCAAAGAGGTTCGAAAGGGCCGAACTACGTAAAGAGTTAGAACTTGATCCCGCAACTATTTATTGCACATTTGTCGGTCGACTCACACAGATTAAAAGACCTGACCGGCTAGTCGATGTTGCCGCCGAGATTGCAAAACAGAACGTGGCCGTGCACTTTTTGGTGGCCGGTGAGGGAGAGTTATTTGAAAGCTCTCGTGCGCGAGCTACTGCGAAGAAACTACCGATAACTTTCTTAGGGTGGCGCAAAGATATTGACCAACTATTTGCAGCTAGTGATATTGCAATTCTGACAAGTGACAACGAGGGAATCCCACTGACACTGATCCAAGGGGCACAAGCTGGGTTACCAATTGTTGCTCCAGCTGTCGGTTCTATTTCAGATATCGTCGAAGATTCAAAGACAGGCTTTCTTACCGCCCCCACTGCTAGCGCTATGGCAGCGCGTGTCATTGAATTAGCCGCTGATTCGCAGTTACGAAATCAGTTGGGCGCCGCAGGCAGAGAGCGAGCACATACATACTTCTCATTAGAGCGAATGCTCCGAGATCACACAGGAATCTATAACGCACCCCACAAGAAGTAAGGGATAATAGAGTCATGACAACTCGTAGCCGTATCTCAACTCTTGCCGTGTTAACACTAGCCATTGCAGCTTTAGTAGTTCCATCTGCCAATGCCGCCGCCACTCGATATATCACCATTAGTTCACAAGGCAGTGTCAAGGTTGTTCCCGATGCAGTGCGCATCAACGCGACTTCTACAAATATTGCTACGACTAGCAAAGAAGCTCTGGCGGCAACAGCGAAGACTTCTGCTGCGGTCCGCGCTGCTCTGACTTTGGCCAAAATTGATAAGAAAGACATTGCAAGTACAAGTGTTTCGGTATATCCAGAATACAAATACGATAACAACACCACTGTTCTCGTGGGATACCGTGCATCGCAATCATTGACAATTACTGTGCGAGCGGCAGCTACTGCCGGCGATGTCATTGATGCAATAGTTTCCGCTGGTGGCGATAGCCTTCAACTCAATGGCGCTACTCCTTTTGTGCTAGATAACACAAAGGCGGCAACGGCGGCTCGCACAGTTGCAGTCAAAAATGCTCGTGCAAAAGCAGCATCATATGCATCACTTCTAGGTGTAAAACTTGGGAAAGTTAATTACCTGGTAGAAAACTCTGCGCCAACTCCTTACATTCCAGTGATGGCAGTTGCAAAAGCAGAATCAGATGCGACAGTCGTTGATCTTGGCGAACAAGATGTCACTGTCTCTGTCACAGTGCAGTGGTCACTGCTCTAAATCCCATATTTATAGGGGCTTTTTAATCGAGTTTGGTCGTGCACCCGTAAGCCGGTACGATTTGCGAGCCTCAAACGTCCCCATCGTCTAGGGGCCTAGGACATCGCCCTTTCACGGCGGTAACACGGGTTCGAATCCCGTTGGGGGCACAAGAGGCAAGAAGCAGTACGAAGTAAAGGCTTTGATTTATCAAGGCCCGGTAGCGCAGTTGGTTAGCGCGCCGCCCTGTCACGGCGGAGGTCGCGGGTTCAAGTCCCGTCCGGGTCGCGAAAGAAGAGAGTGTCCACACGCTCTCTTCTTTTTTTAAAGTACTGCCGCAACGTGATAACTAAAACTAAATAATGGCTCGGTAGCTCAGTTGGTACGAGCGCGCGACTGAAAATCGTGAGGTCGACAGTTCGATCCTGTCCCGAGCCACTTCTATTTTTCTTTATTAACCTGCAGAACCTGAACCAGAAGGGCCTGCTTTTCGTTGCACCTGAGGTGCCCCACCACTGCGTTGTCCACCGCGAATCTTTGATCCTGATTCAGAGTGAGTCTGGGAACCAGGTGCGCCCTTCTTATTCTTCTTCGCTTCTAGGGCAGCAAGCATTTTTGCTTTCATATCTTCGTTTTTATCTGACATGTTCGCAGTCTACCCCTCAGAAGGAATTCTTAAGAAATAAATCAACTGTGCCACCCATGCAATGGCGCCTAGGACAATCACTTGCGTGCCCCACGTATCGGGCCAGATATAGATCGCGAGAGCAACAAATCCATAAAAGCCAGCAAAGGCCCACAAGGTAAATGCGGTGATGCGACGATTAAGGCCGACGCGCATTAGGCGATGAGAAAGGTGATCACGGCCTCCTTGGAAAGGTGAGATGCCGCGATAAAGACGCGATGTTACTGCCACTGTTGTATCAAGAATGGGCGTTGCCATAAGAAATAGCGGAATAGCGAGTGACTTATAGGTAGGAATAACTCCTGGGCTTAAACGAATTGTTAACACCGAAACGATGATGCCTAGAAAGAGTGAGCCGGCGTCGCCCATATAAATCTTTGCTGGAGTGCGATTCCAGATGAGAAATCCAGCTGTGGCACCGGCGGTCACAATCGCAAGGGCGCTCACCAGCACCTGCTGGCGGTCATAGGCGATAAAGAAGAGGAAGAAGGTAATGACGGCAACTGTGCCGGCGGCCCCGCCATCATGATTATCAAAGAAATTAATGGAGTTACAGACGCCAACTATCCAGAGCACTGTGATTGCGTAATTGACGATGTGATTACTGAAGGCAAAACCCATCGTGTCGGTGACGGTAAGAATGACGGCAACGATGATTCCGGTAAATGTCTGCGCAACTAGCCGTGGCCATGGAGCTAAACCACGTAAGTCATCCCATAAACCCATCGCTGAAATTGCAATTGCTGGAACTAATACCGAGCTAGCCAGTTTGAGAGCTGCCAGTGAGAAATCAGTTGCAATGAGAGCACCGTAGGATGCAGAAATAATTCCAATAGCAATGGCTACTCCACCTAAATATGGAACGGGTTCTTTCTGCGCCTTACGTTCAAGTGTCGGTGCATCAACGGCATCAAAGCGCAGCGCAAGATATCTGATTGGTGGCGTAATCAGACCAACGAGTGCGAAGGTGAGAAAACCTAATAAGAAAAATTGCGCGATTGAATAACTCATAAAGTAAATGGTTAGCTAATTCTGTGCCTTGAAGTAATTTTGGCGAAGATCATCGACTTCAGATTTACGATATCTGCGATGTCCACCTAGCGTGCGAATCGAAGTGAGTTTTCCGGCTTTCGCCCAACGAGTAACGGTCTTGGGATCAACGCCAAATAAGTCGGCAACCTCGCGCGGAGTCAGAAGCACTTCTGCATCAGGCAGACGACTCATGTATTTCCTCCAAAAAACTTGGCCTTATTCGAGTGTCCGATTTGGGCCGTTATGTCGCGAAGTATTCCCCACCACCACGCTGGTGGCAATACCGAACTTCTTACCGAAATATGAAGATTAGGTTGCTGATTCGAACCCTTGCACCAATCTCCAGCGCGAAACAAGCTTTTCATAGCCTTGTCCGGCGATGGAGCCGTCGGCTGCTGCCAATCCAGACAAACTGTGCGCAACATCTTCGATCGAAGTATCGTCATCAAGACCATCTTTACCTTGTGCTCGAAGTGAAGTATCAAGGTATGCGGCCAAGCCTCCGTAATCTAACTCCACCAGTGACTCTGGGTGAAAGAGTTCGAGCCAATCGAGTAAATTCTCTATCTCTCCTTCAACTGGGCCTTGGCCAAATGCACCCAAGACAATTTCATGCGAACTCATTGCGCGTTCGCGAGCTTTAGCCATTGTTGTTCGCGCAAATGAGAATGGTCCATCATCATCTTCCCCGCGCACCCGTTCTTCTGGCGTAAAAAGTGAGAACCAGCGCGGTGGGATTACCCATGTCTCGGTGATGATATGCGGAACTCGATCTTCAATGAGATCTACACCTGTTGTGATTACTTCTTCCAGGGCCGATGAGATAAAAAATGGAGTAATTGAGGATGGCAGTGATTCTTTAAAGTCATCAAGTGCTGCCCAGCAACGGGTTGCAGTTGACCATGGTGATACATATCGAATGTCTTTGATATCTAATACATGCGCACCATCGGGGCGACCTGCTGGTGGTTCTGGAAATACTAGTCGGCGAAGTGCGAGCGCTTGCTCTTCTTTGCGAGTATCGGTATTTGCATCAATGCTCTGCCAACGAAGACGGTCGAGGGAATCAAATGCGGAAAGAGGTTCGTAGATGCGCAGGGATGCGACATACGGTGTTGGTCTCACATAGAAGAGTCTATGTAGAAAAACTACTTATGCGCGAGGGATGTAATTTCCTTCAGCAAACGGATCGTCATCCTCTTGATTTTGCTGGCTCGGAGTATCGCCATGAAGTTCTTTGGCAAGGCGATCGAGGTCCATCTCCTGAGAGTTGTACTTTAAATCGCGAGCGACTTTGGTCTGCTTTGCTTTTGCACGGCCGCGACCCATGGGCGACCTCCTTACGAATATCTAGCGTGTCAGACGCGTAGGTTATCGCGCCTTGGCACTTGACTCCAAAGCCACCGCAAATGAGCGCGTTTTAGCCTTGTGGCGCAGGGCGAAGTAGCCCATTACCTGTAAGAACAGGCTCAAAGACATTGTCGGGATACGGAAACGGTGATCTCCAATGGTGCCCATGGAGATGAGCCAAGAGATGACGACCGGGATACCGGTGAGCCAGGCGATATTGGCATAGATGCCCTTCATGGAACGCAGCCAGAAGAAACCAATAAAGAAGAGTGAGATGCAGCCGACTACCCAGAAGAATGAAATACCTTTGCCGACAGATTTGTAGACCAGATCATTTCCCGATTGGCTACCGCGTGCGATATCCATAATTGGATTGACCTTGAGCCAAGGGTTGCGCGCCATCGTTCCATTTCCAAGTGGACCAGACCACGGAGTCCAGTAGTACCAACCCTTCTTCACAAATAGCTTTCCAGCCTTTACTGGATTTGCGGCATACCACTTGATCACACACTTAACGACATCGTTATCTGAAACCGTTGTTGCCGGTGGAACTGGATCACATGGCACATCTGGGCCAGTATGGGAATATCCACCCGTTGTTTGTGGACCAGCACCAATCCTCATGGTCACACCTAAGTTTGTTGAGATGACAGCTTTATCAATAGATGCAATGTTGCGTTGAATAAGGATTGCTGGCGCAATTGCCATTACTCCAATAACGCCCACAAGAATTAGGGCCTGCACTTTGCGGCTCTTAGACATCAGCGCCCACACCACTGCGATAACAATTGAGGTCAGAAGCCAACGCGGTTGCATAAATGTTGCAAGGGCTGAAAAGCCACCCACGCCTAGAACTCGAATTACCAAACGGCGATCATTAGGACTCTGCAAAGATTTGATAATCAGACCCACAACCATCAACATGCATGCTGCAATAGGGCTCTCATAACCCACTGCCATCGAACTTAGGGAAAGAGTGGGATTAATGGCGAGAATGATTCCGATGAGAAATAGATAAGGGCGCAATTTAGTATCGCGAAGTTGCTTAACAAAGTAGTAGCTGGCATAGGCATAGAAGAGGGTCTGCGTAATTGAAATGAGCCAAATTATTTGTGTGACTGATATCTTCGCTAAGCCCCACAGCAGTATGGGATATCCGGCTGGCCAGTAGGAAAGAATGCTCTTATCCGATAGATAACCATCTGCAAGAAGTCCATCAACGCCGCTGAAGTAATTTTCACCATCTGCGCCAAGCCACCCACCATTAGGGGTGTTAATCATCGTGATTAACTTGATGAGAAATCCAAGAACCGGAATCGCAATGATGTAGAAATTAACGTTCTTACTTTTCTTCACTTGTTGTTGACGGGCCATCTTTGACTTACTTGCCATTGAATTTATCCTTTGTACTCAGAGACCAAGTATGAACGTGGGGCATCATTATCTTGAGCAGGCTCAACGATTCCCGCAATCCAGGCCGACATTCCACGAGCTGCGAGCGAGCGAATAACCAGGTCACCAATGGTTGGATCAACGATGGCGCTCATGCCAATGCCACAATTCCAGGTGCGTTCCATATCTGCTTGGGGCACCGATGCAGATTCTGCTAAAAACCGTGTTGCTATCGGTAGCGACCAAGTAGAACGGTCATATCGCGCACGTAACCCAGCCGGAATAACGCGCGCAGTGTTATCGGCTATTCCCCCACCAGTGATGTGGCTAAAAGTGCGTAGCTTTTCTCCTTGAGCCTTAATCAGCGCTAAACAATCAAGTGTGTAAATTTCAGTAGGATTCAGCAGGACTTCTCCTAGCGTGGCAGGTAATCCTTCATATTTCTTATTGAGATCAAGTTTCTGTGAGCTCAGAATGTGGCGAATCAGTGAATACCCATTTGCATGAAAGCCACTTGCCGGCATTGCGATAATCAAATCTCCACTTTTAACTCGCTCGGCACTTAATTGTTTCTCGGCATCGACCACACCGGTTGCCGCGCCTGCAATATCAAACTCATCTTCATCAAGTAGGCCAGGGTGTTCAGCGGTTTCACCGCCGATGAGGGCAGTTCCTGACTTCTGGCATCCGCGTGCTATTCCGGCAACGATATCTGCAATTCGTTCGGGAATTACTTTGCCAACTGCGATGTAGTCAGTCATAAATAGGGGTTCTGCCCCGCAGACAACAAGGTCATCAACAACCATCGCAACTAGGTCTTCACCAATGGTGTCGTACTTTCCTAATTGGCGAGCAATCTCAGTTTTTGTCCCAACGCCATCTGTCGATGTTGCAAGAAGTGGCTGCTTCATGCCTTTGAGCGCAGATGCATCGAAGAGTCCAGCAAATCCGCCAATGCCACCCATTACCTCTGGGCGCGAAGCGCGCGCAATGGATGCCTTCATTAATTCAACTGCGCGATCTCCAGCATCAATATCAACACCAGCATCTTTATATGTTGCCACTACTTATGAACCTCTGTGATTTCTAGGCGCATCTTTCCTTCAGACATATCTGTTGGAATTGCGATGGGATAGTTACCAGAAAAACATGCAGTACATAACTTATCTTCGGCGACATTTGTGGCTTCAATCAGGCCTGCTTCAGAGACATAGGCCAGTGAATCGGCGCCGATGGAGCGGCGAATTTCTTCGACTTCTAAGCCGCTAGCAATGAGTTCGGCGCGGGTAGCAAAATCAATTCCATAGAAGCAGGGCCATTTCACAGGTGGGGAAGAGATGCGCACATGGATTTCCAGGGCTCCCGCTTCGCGCAACATGCGAACAAGTGCGCGTTGGGTATTTCCACGGACAATTGAGTCATCGACAACGATGATGCGCTTACCTTCAATGATTTCGCGAAGTGGATTAAGTTTTAATCGAATTCCAAGCTGGCGAATTGTCTGTGATGGCTGAATAAATGTTCGCCCCACATAGGAGTTTTTCACCAGGCCAAGGCCATAGGGAATTCCAGATTGCTTTGCATAACCAATTGCTGCTGGTGTTCCAGATTCAGGAACTGGAATAACTAGATCAGCATCGACTGGAGCCTCGATGGCTAAGCGCTGACCAATACGTCCGCGCACAGCGTGAATACCCTGGCCAGCAATTGTTGTGTCAGGACGAGCTAGATAGACGTATTCAAAGATGCAACCTTTGGGATCAGGAGTTGCCCACATCTGCGAGCGAATTCCATCTTCATTGATTGCAAGAAATTCACCGGGTTCAACTTCTCGAACAAATGCAGCACCAACAATATCCAGGGCGGCAGATTCAGATGCAACTACCCAACCGCGTTCGAGTTTGCCAATTACAAGTGGTCGAACACCATGGCGATCACGTGCTGCATACAAGGTGTGTTCATCCATAAAGACGAGTGAGAAAGCACCTTCAAGTTTTGGCAAGACTGCAAGTGCACTGGCTTCCACATTTTTCTCATCTTGCAGACCAATCAGGGCGGTCATAATTTCAGTATCTGTTGTGGCACCGCGTTCATTCTTTGAAAGGTTTGTCTCTAACTTTTGCACGATCTCTGCAAGTGAGCCGGTATTTGTCAGATTTCCATTATGTGCAAGAGCTAACGTTCCATACTTCGTTGGTCGAAGTGTGGGCTGGGCATTTACCCAGGTACTAGATCCGGTTGTGCTGTAACGACAATGACCAATAGCAAGATTGCCAACAAGTGAAGCGAGATCGGTCTCAGTAAATACCTGGGAAACAAGACCCATATCCTTATAAATCAAGATTCTTTCACCATCAGATGTTGCGATACCTGCTGATTCTTGTCCGCGATGTTGAAGTGCATACAAACCATAGAAGGTGAGCTTTGCTACCTCTTCACCCGGTGCCCATACTCCAAAAACACCACAGGCATCTTGTGGTCCAAGGTCAGCATCGAGAAGATTGTGATTTAACAATCCATCTGGGCGCCGGCTCATGGCGCAATCTTAAGCGGTAGAAGTGAAGTGAGGTCTGCTCGAACACCTGAGGCAATAATCAAACCTGCTGCCATTGCATCGGCCCAGGTGCGCTCTCCATGTGCGAGTGCGAGCCAGGTCTGGGCATCCATCTCAATCACATTAGCTGGAGTTCCTCGCGTATGCGTGGGGCCATCACCGCATTGCACCGCGGCATAGGGAGGAACCCGCACTTCTATCGCGCGCCCTGGCGAGCGTTCGGTCAGAAGTGCAAGCGTTGCTTTCACTTCTTGAAGAACAACTGGGTCGCGCATAACAAATTAGCCAAACAACTTCGGAAAGGTTTGCGTGTGTGCGGTGTGCAGTTCAGCTAGCGTAATAGCTGCGCCATTGATAACAAGAGCATCTCCACCAGTCACACCAATCTTTGTCAGTGCAATCTTCTGCGCTGCTGCCTCACTTGTGAGTGCCTTGGTTTGGGCGGGATCAATTGCCACAACAACGCGACCTGGGCTCTCACTCAACAGTGATATTCCAACATTCTCCAATTGGATTGTTGCACCTATGTGATGGCGCAGCACCATCTCTGTCAGTGTTGCCGCTAAGCCGCCCTGGCTTAAGTCATGAGCTGCAGTAAATATCTTCTTTGTGCGACCTGCAACAAGAAGTTCTATCAGTTGCATTTCGCGTTGAAGATCTGCAATCGGTGCAATACCTCCACGTTGATTATGCAGATATGCCCATTCACTTCCAGCCAAGTCTTCCTTTGTTTCACCAAGTAGGTAGAGATCAAGACCAGCGCGATCAAATGACATCGGTGTGCGGGTGCGCACATCATCAATGACGCCAAGTACACCAATAACAGGGGTAGGAAGGATTGCAACAGACCCCGTCTGGTTATAAAACGAGACGTTTCCACCTGTAATAGGTAGTCCCATCTCTAAACATCCATCTGCTAGCCCACGCACAGATTCAGCAAATTGCCACATCACACCTGGATCTTCCGGTGAGCCAAAGTTAAGACAGTTGGTCACCGCAAGCGGTTTCGCACCTGCAGTTGCAATATTTCGTGCTGCTTCTGCCAGAGCTAACTTCGCACCCTGGTAAGGATTTAAGTAGGACCAATTGGCATTGGCATCAGTTGCAACTGCCACACCCAAGTGAGTCTTCTCATCAATGCGCACCATTCCAGAATCATCAGGTTGCGATTGAATGGTATTTCCTTGAACATAACGATCGTATTGATTGGTGACCCAAGATTTATCTGCCAAATTTGGAGTTGCTGCCAACTTCAAAATGGTAGCTTTGATTTCATCCGGCGTTGATGGAATGGGAACTTTGATTACTTCCTTGGCAACCGCATCAATATAGGCAGGTTGTGCCAGTGGCCGGTTATAGACCGGGCCATCATGGGCAACTGTGCGAGGTGGGACATCAACAATGAGTTCGCCGTTCCAGGTAATTTCAAGGTGATTGCCATCGGTGACTTCACCAATGACATTAACTGTGACATCCCATTTCTCGCAGATTTCAAGGAAACGTGCAATCTTGCTTGGCTCCACAATTGCGCACATCCGCTCTTGTGATTCAGACATTAAGATTTCTTCTGGTGAAAGTGATGGGTCGCGAAGCGGAACTTTATCTAACTGCACTTTCATGCCACCTGAGCCACCAGATGCAAGCTCTGAGGTAGCACAAGAAAGTCCCGCACCACCCAAATCTTGAATTCCAACAACGAGATCTTCAGCAAATATCTCAAGCGAGCATTCAATCAAGACTTTTTCAACAAAGGGGTCGCCCACCTGAACTGCCGGACGCTTTGCTGGTCCCTTAGATTCAAATGTCTCTGATGCAAGTACAGATACGCCACCGATTCCATCACCGCCGGTTTTTGCTCCGTAAAGAACTACGAGATTGCCGGCACCGGCTGCTTTTGCGAGCTTAATATCGCTATGTTTCATGACGCCTACGCAGAGGGCATTGACCAATGGGTTTCCAATATAAGTTTCATCAAAGACAACTTCGCCACCAATATTTGGCAAACCTAAGCAGTTTCCATATCCACCAACACCAGCAATGATTCCAGGTAGTACACGACGAGTATCTGGTGCATCTGCTGGTCCAAAACGAAGTGGATCCATGATGGCAATTGGGCGTGCACCCATTGTAAGAATGTCACGCACGATTCCACCCACACCAGTAGCAGCTCCTTGATATGGCTCGATAAATGATGGGTGGTTATGAGATTCAATTTTAAAAGTTACGGCATAACCTTGACCGACATCTACAACGCCAGCATTTTCACCAATACCAACCAGGAGCGCATCACTTTTGACTGCCTTCTCGCCAAATTGCTTCAAGTGAACTTTTGATGATTTATACGAACAGTGTTCAGACCACATCACTGAATACATGGCTAGCTCTGAGGAAGTGGGGCGCCGTCCTAGAATCTTTTTAATGCTTGCATATTCATCTGCTTTCAACCCAAGTTCTGCAAAAGGTTGAGTTGCATCTGGATTAGCTTGGGCAATAGCAACGGTATCAAGTGCCATTAGCCCACCAAAGCTTTCAATACTGAAGTAAAAAAGCCCAAACCATCTGCTGATGGTCCGGTCAGTGAATCAATTGCATGTTCTGGGTGAGGCATCAGACCGACGACATTCCCACGTGCATTTGTAATGCCGGCAATGAGATTACGAGAACCATTTGGATTTTCACCTACATATCGCGCAATGATGCGACCTTCGCTCTCTAACTCTGCCAGGGTCTTGTCATCGCACATATATGCGCCTTCACCATTTTTTAGCGGAATCAGAATCTCTTGACCTTGAGCAAAAGAAGAAGTCCATGGGGTGTTTGTATTTTCAATCCTAAGATTCTGGTCGTGACATAGGAAATGTAATTCGTGATTACGTGTCAGCGCCCCTGGAATCAAATGTGCTTCAGCAAGTACCTGAAAGCCGTTACAGATACCGAGAAGCGGCATCCCGCCATTAGCTGCATCAATGATGGGCTCCATCACTGGCGAAAAGCGCGAGATCGCACCGCAGCGAAGATAGTCACCGTAGGAAAAACCACCCGGAAGAATGACTGCATCTACCCCTTTTAAATCGGCATCGTTATGCCACAAAGATATGGCTTCCCCACCTGCGTGACGAACTGCACGGGCCGCATCTCGATCATCGAGAGTTCCCGGAAAAGTAACAACACCAATTTTCATAACTTCTACTTCTCCACTCGCACTGTGAAGTTTTCAATCACTGGATTTGATAACAATTTTTCGGCAGCCTTCTCAACTTCGGCAAGCTGAGTTGGTGTTGGATCCCCATCGACCTCTATTTCAAATCGCTTTCCTTGTCTGACATCTTTGGCAAAGCTAAATCCAAGACGAGGAAGGGCAGCAGCAACGGCCTTTCCTTGTGGGTCAAGAATTTCGGGCTTTAACATCACATCAACCACGATCTTTGCCATTTTTATCTCCCTAGTCTTCTCTTAGAACTTACTGCCGGTAATTCGTTCATATGCATCTTGATAACGTGCTGCTGTCTTCGCAACAATTTCTGCTGGTAGCTCTGGTGGAGGAGATTTCTTATCCCAGCCACTAGAAGTTAACCAATCGCGTACAAATTGTTTATCAAAAGAAGGTTGTGATTTTCCAGGAGCCCAACCATCAGATTCCCAAAATCTCGATGAATCTGGGGTGAGGGCTTCATCTCCAAGTGTAATTTCACCCGCCATATTAATTCCAAATTCAAATTTAGTATCGGCCAGAATGATGCCACGCCCACGTGCGAAATCGGCTGCAGTGTCATAGAGAGCAAGAGTAAGCCGGCGAAGATCTTCGGCCGCTTCTGCTCCGACTATTTTTTGCGCGCTCTGGAAATCTATATTGATATCGTGATCGCCTACTTCAGCTTTTGTTGCTGGCGTGAAAATGCTTGCTGGCAGGGCTGAACCATCTAATAACCCTGCTGGAAGTGGGTTCCCGCACACTTCTTGGTTGGTGTTGTATTCCACCAGCCCGCTGCCAGTCAGATATCCACGGGCCACACATTCAATGGCAAACATTTCAAGCGGTTGCACAATAACTGCGCGATCTGCAACAGACTCGGGTACCTCATCAGAGATGACATGGTTAGGAACGATGTCGGCAAGTAATTCAAACCAGAAGAGTGAGAGTTGAGTCAGGATCGCACCCTTATTAGGAATAGTCGTTGGTAGTACCCAATCGAAAGCTGAAATGCGATCGGATGCTACGAGCAGAATTTCCCCAGAATCATTGGAATATAAGTCGCGGACTTTTCCGGTGCGAAGGTGGTTCCAACCCTCAATCGATGGTGCTGGCGGCGGGCCAGCTACACCGAAGCCGCTCACCGAATAGAGCCGGGCTTGTACTGCGCAGCGGCAGGGTGCGCGGCTGAAATCGCCTCAATGCGACTTACAACTCGAGCAACTTGTTGGCGAGCATCGCCAGTAAATTCAAGTGGGTTACCAATGAGTGCATCGAGTGCTGCTCTGTCGAATGGAATGCGATTATCTTGTGCAATCGCATCAAGGAAATTATTTGGCTTTCCTTCGCGCATTCCAAGTGCTGCCGCAACTGCATGTTCCTTAATCACTTCGTGTGCAACTTCGCGACCGACTCCTGCTTTTACTGAAGCCATCAAAATCTTTGTTGTCGCTAAGAACGGCAAGTATCTTTCTAGCTCTGCCGCAATAATGGCCGGGAATGCACCAAACTCATTCAGGACTGTGAGCATGGTTTCAAGTAGCCCATCGATAGCATAGAACGCATCAGGTAGGGCGACTCGGCGAACAACGCTGCATGAAACATCGCCTTCATTCCATTGATTGCCAGCGAGTTCAGAGACCATCGATGCATATCCGCGAAGAATGACGGTGAGTCCATTAACTCGTTCACATGAACGGGTATTCATCTTGTGTGGCATGGCAGATGAGCCCACTTGTCCAGCCTTGAAGCCTTCAGTGACAAGTTCGGCACCAGCCATCAGTCGAATAGATGTAGCAAGAGAGGAAGGAGAAGCCGCAATTTGAACAAGAGTTGTTACTACATCGTAATCAAGTGAGCGCGGATAGACCTGACCGGTTGAATCTAATACCCGGTTGAAACCAAGTTCAGCTGCGATAGCAGATTCCAGTTTCTGATGTGCCTCTGTTGAACCCAAGAGATCAATGGAATCTTGCGCTGTTCCAACCGGACCTTTAATGCCGCGCATCGGGTAGCGGTCTTGAAGAGAGACAAGTCGTTCATATGCAAAGAGAAGTTCTTCAGCCGCCGATGCAAAACGCTTACCAAGAGTTGTAATTTGGGCTGGAACATTATGTGAGCGCCCAGCGATGGGTTGGTCCGAGTACAGCGCAGCTTTTGCAGCAAGTGCGGCAAGGAGTGCGACTGTCTTATTGTGAACAATCGAAAGTCCATTGCGAACTTGAAGTGCTTCAATATTTTCGGTCAGATCACGACTGGTCATTCCGGCATGGATAGCTTCATGGCCAGCCAGTGCGTTAAATTCTTCGATACGGGCTTTGACATCGTGGCGAGTGATTTTCTCGCGGGCATCGATAGACGCTAAATCGACCTTTGAGATTACTTTTTCATAATCTGCAATTACTGAGTCTGCTATAGCGTGCCCCAGCTTTGCTTGCGCCTTGGCTACTGCAATCCAGAGTTTGCGTTCAGCAATGATTTTTTCTTCGGGCGCAAAGACTTTGCGCATCTCGGCGGATGCATAACGATCAGCTAATACGCTCACTGGTGCATTCTCCTCCATTTAATTGCCCTTCTCTGCCACCGACGCATTAAGTGCGATATCGCTGCGGTAGAAAGAGCCTTCGAGAGCAATCTGTGAGATGACTCGATATGCGCGGTCCCGAGCTTCGGTGAGATCGGCGCCCATTCCGGTAATTGTCAGCACTCGTCCGCCACTTGAGAGCAGCGATGCTCCGTCCTGTGTTGTGCCAGAGTGAAAAATCTGGGTTTTTTCAACTGCGGGCTTTAATGTGATGACTCCACCCGTCTTTGGTGATTCCGGATATCCGCCAGCTGCAAGTACAACTGTGACGGCGCTTTCATCGCGCCAGTGCAGTACTTCGTCATCTAGATCATCGGTGGCAGCCTTATAGAGAAGTGTGGCAAGCGGTGTAACCAATCGTGGAATAAGTACTTGTGTTTCCGGATCTCCAAAACGGGCATTGAATTCAATCACTCGGATTCCATCATCGGTCAGCGCTAACCCGGCATAGAGCAGTCCCACAAAGGGAGTCCCACGCGCTGCCATCTCGGCAATCATGGGCGCTAATACTTTCTCATAGGTTTCTTCAACGATGTCATCCGGTGCCCATGCAAGTGGCGAGTAAGCCCCCATGCCGCCAGTGTTTGGTCCCAGATCACCATCGAAGGCGCGTTTGAAATCTTGCGCAGGTTGCATCGGCAAAATGTTTCGGCCATCTGAAATTCCAAAGAGTGAAATCTCTGGGCCAGCTAAATATTCTTCAATAACAACACGGGTGCATGTAAGTGCATGCGCCAGTGCGACATCGCGATCATCGGTGACAACAACTCCCTTTCCTGCAGCAAGGCCATCATCTTTCACAACATAGGGCGCACCAAAAGTGTCGAGTGCTATCTCTATCTCTGATTGCTTAGTGCAGGTAAAACTATGCGCAGTAGGAACACCAGCATCGCGCATGACCCCTTTTGCAAAATCTTTTGATCCTTCAAGTTGGGCCGCGGCCTTTGAGGGGCCGAAGACTGCGAAACCAGCGCTGCGCAATACATCTGCAACACCATTAACGAGTGGAACTTCTGGGCCAATGACTACTAAATCAACTTCTAACTTCGTAGCTAAATCGCAGATTGCATCATTATCTGTCACGGCAACTGGGTGAATTGTGGCAATAGTTGCAATGCCAGGATTTCCTGGTGCGACATGGAGCTCAGTACACGCTGCATCTGCCTGTAGTCCTAGTGCGAGTGCGTGCTCACGGCCGCCGCTTCCGACTAGGAGGATTTTCATGGCTTAGATGAAATCCTTCACAACAATTGTTTGAGTGCGCCCGGGACCAACGCCGATGGCGCTCATTGGTGCACCAGAAATCTTTTCCAGGAAGCTCACGTAATCCTGGGCGTTCTTAGGCAGATCGCTCAACTTCTTCGCACCAGAGATATCTTCTTTCCACCCTGGCAAATATTCATAGATTGGTTTTGCATGGTGAAAATCTGTTTGTGATGCAGGAAGTTCCTCAACGCGCTTACCGTCGATTTCATATGCAACACAGACTGGAATTTGTTCCCATCCAGTTAATACATCGAGTTTGGTCAAGAAGAAATCTGTCAGGCCATTGACTCGCACCGCATAACGGGCGATAGGTGCGTCATACCAACCGCATCGACGTGCACGGCCCGTTGTCACGCCAACTTCACCGCCAATAGTGCGTAGCTTCTCGCCATCTTCATCGAAGAGTTCTGTTGGAAATGGACCTGACCCAACGCGAGTTGTGTAAGCCTTAACAATTCCAATGACGCGATCAATCTTTGTTGGTCCGATTCCTGATCCTGTACATGCACCGCCCGCGGTTGGGTTAGATGAAGTAACAAATGGGTAGGTTCCATGATCGACATCAAGGAGCGTTCCTTGCGAACCTTCAAGAAGCACTCGTTTGCCAGCTTTGAGCGCGTTATCAAGTAAAAGGACTGTATCTGCCACGTAAGGTCGCAAGATCTCGGCGTAGCGCAAATACTCTTCTAGGACATCTTCAACTTCGATATCTTTGCGATTGAAGACCTTGATAAGAACTTGATTTTTATCGCGTAGCGCCGCTTCTAACTTCTGACGAAGAATTGATGGATCAAATAGGTCTTGTACGCGAATTCCAATGCGGTTGATCTTGTCAGCATAAGCTGGACCGATTCCACGACCAGTTGTACCAATCTTGGCTTTACCAAGGAAACGCTCAGAGACTTTATCGATGGTGCGGTGGTAAGGAGTAATCAGATGTGCGTTCGTTGATATCACTAACTTGCTGCAATCAATTCCGCGTTCGGTCAGCCCTTTAATTTCTTCAAGTAATACACCTGGGTCAATAACAACACCATTGGCAATAACTGGAATTACATTGGGCGAAAGAATTCCAGAAGGCAGGAGGTGCAAGGCGTACTTCTGATCGCCGATAACAACTGTGTGACCTGCATTGTTTCCACCTTGATAGCGAACAACGTAATCAACGCGATCGCCCAACAAGTCGGTAGCTTTACCCTTGCCCTCATCGCCCCACTGAGCTCCCAGCAGTACTAATGCAGGCATGGATAAAGCCTTTCCGACTCGTTGTTAGGTTGTTATTTAAGTAGTGATGTTCCGGTAGAGCGAAGATCTTCACATGCTACGCCAACGCGTGCTGCGATTCCCGCTTCTGCCGCTTTGCCCCACGCACGTGGGTCGTAGGCCTTCTTATTTCCCACTTCGCCGTCAATCTTTAAGACTCCGTCGTAGTTCTTCATGATGTGGTCAACGACCGGACGGGTAAATGCGTACTGGGTATCGGTATCAACATTCATCTTGATCACGCCGTAATCAAGTGACTCGCGAATCTCTGAAAGTAGTGAGCCAGAGCCGCCATGAAAGACGAGATCCATAGGCTTACTTCCGGCAGGTAAACCAAGCTTGGCCGCAACTGCCTCTTGCAGAGTCTTTAGAATCTTTGGCTGCAATACAACGTTTCCTGGCTTATATACACCGTGCACATTTCCAAATGTTGCTGCCACCATGTAACGAGCTTTTGCATCTGTGCCTAAAGTTTCAATAGTGAGAAGGGCATCTTCTGGAGTTGAGTAGAGCTTTGCATCATGCTTTGCCTCGATGCCATCTTCTTCTCCGCCCACAACGCCAATTTCAATTTCAAGCACAGTGCGAGCTGCAACAGATTTATCAAGAAGTTCGCGAGCGACCTTCATATTCTCTGGCATATCAACAGCTGAGCCATCCCACATATGTGAGTTGAAAAGTGGTGACTTACCTTCCTTGATGCGCTGCGCACCGAATTCAAGAAGCGGACGCATGAATCCATCTAGCTTCTCTGCTGGGCAGTGATCTGTGTGAATACCAATATTGACTTTGTAATTCTTGGCCACCACATGGGCGAACTCTGCTAGCGCTACTGCGCCATCAACCATGTGCTTTACCGTTGAACCGGATGCGTATTCAGCTCCGCCCCAAGAAAATTGAATAATTCCATCGGATTCTGCTTCGGCGAAACCACGAATTGCTCCGATGATTGTTTGTGATGAAGAAACGTTGATTGCTGGATAAGCAAAAGATCCCGCTTTCGCGCGGTCTAACATTGCTGCATAAACTTCAGGGGTTGCTATTGGCATCTGAGGCTCCCAAGTGAGTGAGTAGAACTGGTGTAAACGCATCGACGCGGCACTGGGTCTTTGTCAGGCTTACGCCTAATCCAACCACCTACCCCCGCGTAAGAAAAATCGACTCACTTACTACGCGGGAGCAGCTGCAGGCGGTAAACCCCCCTACGGGTGGAGGAGTTTCTGCAGGTAGGCGATCAGCCCCGCTATGAGGGCGGGGTTGCCGAGGATTTTAAGCAAGATTGTAATGATGGCTGCGATTGTCATAATTTTCCTTTCACATTTCAGATGGATGTGGCGATAGCTGCGAATCATCAGCCTTCATCGATAAGAAATAGGACTCAATCTGGCGCTCTGTTGATAAATATCGCTAGAAAAATCTCCTGACAAAGGAGTAACCTCGCGTATATGAGTGGCAATTCTGAATCACTGGAAAATCTCTCCACTGAAAATAGATCTTTTCCTCCTTCAAGTGCTTTTGCCACCCAAGCAAATGCAAGCGCTGACCTCTACGCACACGCTGATAAAGATCGCTTAGCTTTCTGGGACGAGCAGGCCAGTGCTCTGAATTGGCACAAGAAGTGGGATAAGACGCTGCAATGGGATTCACCCTTTGCGCAATGGTTTGTTGGTGGCCAGATTAATGCGAGCGTCAACGCAGTAGATAGACATGTTGCCGAAGGTAATGGTGATCGCATAGCTTTTCATTTTGAGGGCGAACCTGGCGACACTCGAACTATTTCTTATGCACAACTACTTGCCGATGTCAGTAAAGCTGCAAACGCACTCACCGAAATTGGAATCAACTCAGAAGATCGTGTTGCGATATACATGCCACTTATTCCTGAAGCAATTGTTGCCATGCTTGCGTGCGCGCGCATTGGCGCAATTCACTCTGTTGTCTTTGGTGGATTCTCCGCCGACGCGCTCTTATCTCGCATTCAAGATGCCGATGCCACATTAGTCATCACAGCAGATGGTGGTTTTAGAAAAGGTGCTGCATTTGCTCTTAAGCCACTTGTAGACGAAGCACTGAAAGGTGAGACAAACGTTGCAAATGTCTTAGTGGTAAAGCGCACTGGGCAAGAGACCGCCTGGAATGAAGGCAGGGATATCTGGTGGCATGATCTTGTCAATCGCCAAAACCCAACGCATACCCCAGAGTTTTTTGATAGCGAACACCCTTTATTTATTCTCTACACATCCGGAACAACAGCTAAACCAAAGGGAATTTTTCATACCATCGGTGGCTATCTCACCCAAGCGGCATATACCCACAAGGTTGTTTTTGATATCAAGGCTGAAACAGATATCTATTGGTGTACTGCAGATGTGGGTTGGATTACCGGCCACACCTATATGGTCTATGGACCACTCATAAATGGTTGCACGCAAGTTATTTATGAAGGTACACCTGATACACCACACAAAGGTCGCGTATTTGAAGTTATTGAAAAGTATGGTGTCACTATTTTGTATACAGCACCAACGCTCATTCGCACCTGGATGAAGTGGGGAGATGAATTCCCTAATAAATTCAATCTCACAACACTTCGTCTACTTGGTTCTGTTGGTGAACCAATTAATCCGGAAGCATGGATGTGGTACCGAGAAGTTATTGGCGGCAATAACTGCCCAATCGTTGATACCTGGTGGCAGACAGAAACCGGGGCGATCATGATCTCCCCTCTTCCAGGTGTGACTGCCACAAAACCTGGTTCGGCAATGCGACCATTGCCAGGAATTAGCGCGAAAGTTGTTGATGACAGAGGTGTAGAAGTTGGAAATGGACATGGTGGTTTTCTCATTCTTGATCAACCATGGCCATCTATGTTGCGCGGTATCTGGGGTGAGACCGAACGCTATAAAGAAACCTACTGGTCTCGTTTTCCAGGAATTTACTTTGCCGGCGATGGTGCCAAGCTCGATGATGACGGTGCCATCTGGCTTATGGGTCGAGTCGATGATGTGATGAATATTTCTGGCCATCGCATATCTACTACTGAAGTTGAATCGGCACTTGTCTCCTACGAGGCAATCGCTGAGGCTGCCGTCGTTGGCGCAGCTGATGAACTTACCGGTCAGGCAATTGTTGCCTTCGTTATTTTACGAGGCGGAACAGCCCATGCCGATGGTGATGCACTCGTAAAGGAGCTACGCAACCACGTTGCTAAAGAAATTGGGGCTATTGCAAAGCCTCGTCAGATCATGGTGGTCAATGAACTTCCTAAGACCCGAAGCGGCAAGATTATGCGCAGGCTTTTAAAAGATGTTGCGGAAAATCGTGCGGTAGGTGATGCAACGACTCTGGCAGATCCCAATGTGATGAAATTGATTTCTGAAGGTTTGAAATCCTCTAAAGACGAGGATTAGAAAGAACCTTCTCTACCTCTTTACGAATATCAGCAATCACCTCAGGTGCGTGGTTACTTACCTGCAGATAGAAGCGGCTCTCAGAAACTGAGTTCTGCCCTGCTGGCCATGGCGCCCACAATAAAATCGTGCCGATTACATAAAAGAGAAGTACGTACTTGCCAACTTCAAATGCACTACCCATGAGTGAATCTGCCAGCCGAAGTGGTCCGCGGATAACGGTGACCTTAAGGCCCTTCGCCATCTGTGTTCCTACAAAAGCAGCTCCATAGGCACCGACGATGATTGCGATGATGAGCCAACCTGATTGATCGAATTTAACAACTAGATACATCGCACCTACGCCGCCAGCGATAAAGAATATGGATCTAATAACTGTTGTGACCAGGCCGTTCTTATAACCGTTAAAGAATGCACCAATGGCAACAAGTGCGAAGATAAGATCAAAAATCATTTCACTCCCAAATACTTTATCGCTGCTAGCTCAATCTCTTCGGTCGACTTAAATGGTCCGTATTTCTTATATACAACTGTGCCAGATTCGTCCACCAGCCAGGTTACCGGCACGCCCATTCCAAATTTGCCACGAGTCGCACCAGTTGCATCATAAAGAATGGGCCATGAAATTCCGTGGCTTTGAACAAACTTTCTCACGCGCTCCATGCTTTTCTCTTCCACCGCAATTCCCACCGTATCGACTTGGTCGCTGTATTTAGCTAAGAAGTGAGCGAGGTGCGGTAACTCTTGCTTACAAGGTTCACACCACGTGCCCCACACATTGATCAGCGCTGGCCCGCGAATGGAATCGGCAGCGATTGCGCTACCGCCACCAAGACATTCCAGCGGCACGCCAGTCCCACTTTCGACTTTAATGTTCGCGCAACTAACTACTTCACCTTTGACTTGAATAGGTTCTATGGAAGAGCAAGCGGTGAGAGCCAAAAGAAGTACAAAGAGTCCAGAGATTTTCTTCATCTGAAGTCCTTATCCGTCTTCACCAGTAACTTCGCTTTCGCCTTATCCATTTCACCAATTCCAAATGATGGGCAAATCTTTGCGACCGGACATGCACCACACGCTGGTTTACGAGAATGACAAATACGCCGGCCATGCCAAATCATTCGTTGAGAAAGATTCGTCCATTCTTTCTGCGGGATGAGTGCGCCGACTTCATGCTCAACTTTGACGGGATCCTTCGATGTTGTCCAAGCAAAGCGTCGCGACAACCGGCCAAAGTGGGTATCAACAGTAATTCCTGGAATACCAAATGCGTGTCCGAGTACGACGTTGGCGGTCTTTCTCCCCACACCAGGCAAGGTAACGAGCTTTTCAATAGTGGCCGGAACTTTTCCATCGAAATCTTCAACAAGTTTGGTTCCGAGGCCTTTGAGATGCCTTGCCTTTGCATGATAGAAACCAGCAGAAAAAATGTACTCTTCAATTTCAGCAAGTGGTGCTCGCGCATAGTCTGTCGCCTTCTTATATTTTTTAAAGAGTGCTGGCGTCAGGGTATTAATTCTCTTGTCGGTGCATTGCGCTGATAGAACAACTGCCACAGTTAACTCAAGCGGGTTTGTAAAATCTAATTCGCAGCGTACCTCTGGGTAGGTCCTGGTCAAGATCCGATAGATAGCGCGAGCGTTACTTCGAGTTTCGCTATCGGCGGCCATGCGAGTAAACTACCGATGTGCCCCAAGAAGATGAAGTCGTACGACGCGCCCCGCTCTTTACCGCCCTTGATGATGCTCAGGCAGCTTCGCTGCGCGCTTCAATGGATTCAGTCAAGATCTCCAAGGGCGGCATCCTCTTTAAAGAAGGCGATGAGGGTGAACATGTCTATGTCATCTTCGAAGGCAAATTAAAGCTCGGTACATCTAGCGGTGATGGGCGAGAAAATCTGCTCTCAATTCTTGGACCCGGTGAGATGTTCGGTGAACTCTCCCTTTTTGATCCAGGCCCACGAACCTCAACTGCCACAGCAGTTACTGATGCAAAGCTCTTTTCGCTCAGTCACGAAAAATTGATTCCTTGGCTTAAGGGAAATCCAGAAGTATCACTTCACCTGCTCACTCGTTTAGCGCAACGTTTACGCCGCACCAATGAAGCCGTTGGCGACTTGGTCTTCTCTGATGTTCCAGGTCGCGTTGCAAAAGCACTTATTGATTTAGGTACCCGCTTTGGAAAGCACAGCAGCGAAGGTTTATTTGTTCATCATGATCTCACGCAAGAAGAGCTGGCACAGCTAGTTGGCGCATCACGCGAAACAGTAAATAAAGCACTTGCAGATTTCGCTGGCCGTGGTTGGCTCAAGCTTGATGGTCGCGCAGTGTTGATTACAGATCTAGAGCGGCTAGAAAAGCGCGGTAAGTAATTACTTTACTTCGACTGTTAACTCGACCTCAACCGGTGAGTTAAGCGGAAGTTCTGCAACACCTAACGCACTGCGCGCAGCAACTCCAGCATCTCCCCAGATATGCATAAAGAGCTCTGATGCTCCATTGGCAACTGCTGGCTGAGAAATAAATCCAGGTGCGCCGTTGACGTAACAGACAATACGAACAACTTTCACAATGGAATCTACGGGTGCAACAAGTTCAACAGCAGAGAGCGCATTCAGTGCACAAATTTCAGCAAGTGCCTTAGCTTCTTCAACGGTGATATCTGAGCCAACTTTTCCTTCGCGCGCAATCTTTCCATCAACCATCGGAAGTTGACCGGCGGTAAAGACAATATTGCCGGTGCGAACTGCTGGAACGTAGGCAGCAATTGGTTTAGAGGCAACGGGAAGTACTAGCCCTTTTTCAGCTAGCTTTGCCCGAACATCAACGCTCATTACTTAATCTCACGCTTCATATACGCAACGAGTTGTTCCCCGCCAGGTGCTGGAATGACAGTGACAAGTTCCCAACCATCTGAACCCCAGGTATCAAGAATTTGTTTAGTTGCATGTGAAAGTAGTGGGACTGTGGCATATTCAAACTTCATTAGTTATTGCCTCTCCCTGTGCTTAATTGGTTAGCGCTGCTTTAACCAGCGATGAAACGAGTGCACCGTCTGCTTTTCCTGCGATCTGTGGCTTTATTGCTCCCATAACCTTACCCATATCAGCTGGTCCCGCTGCACCAGTTGATGCAACTGCAGCAGCGATTAACTTCTTAATGTCATCTTCGGAAAGTTGTGCAGGAAGATACTTTGCAATGACTTCACCTTCAGCTTTTTCTTCCGCAGCTCTATCGGTGCGTCCAGCTTTTGCAAACTCTTCTGCAGCCTCACGACGCTTCTTGCCTTCACGAGAAAGCACGGTAATGATTTCGTCATCAGAAAGAACTCGTGCTTCTTTTCCAGATACCTCTTCATTGGTAATAGCGGTCAGAACCATTCGGATGGTGCCCGATACAATTTTGTCGCTGCTACGAATTGCCTCTGTCAGGTCGCTTTTGAGTGTCTCTTTTAATCCCATAGCCGTATCTTCTCATGCCCCACTATTGTTGGTTAATCATGAGTTATGTACTCCGCAAGGCCGAGATGCCTATCTTGCCGGCAGGCCACGCAGATATTCGAATCCTGCATTTTTCTGACCTCCACCTCACGCCAGCTCGAAAGAGTGAGATTGCAGATATTAAATCCTTTGCCTCACTCAAACCCGACCTAGTTATTAGCACTGGTGATTTCTTGGCCCATAAGCACGCTGTGCCCGTGGTCTTAGATGCACTCGACTCTCTTTTGGATATTCCTGGGCTCTTTGTCTTTGGATCTAATGACTACTACGAACCTGTGCCAAGGAATCCGCTTAAGTACCTACTTCCCAATCATGGAAAGCGTATACACGGCCCCGAACTTGCCTGGCAAGAACTTGATTCTGGCCTGCAAGCACGTGGCTGGAAGAACCTCAACACTTCGCGCGCAATGGTGACCATCAACAAAACAGTGATTGAAGCTCGCGGCACAGATGATGCACATCTGGAATTTGATGATTACTCACTCGTTGCCGGGCAACCAGAAAAATGTCATGTGGCTATCGGTGTTACCCATGCACCATATCTGCGCATTCTTAAGGCTATGTCTGATGACAACCTCGATGCAATATTTGCTGGCCACACTCATGGCGGTCAGGTGCGCTTGCCATGGCCTGGTGGATCAAAGGCGCTGACTACTAATTGTGATCTGCCTAATTGGCGCGCCCGTGGATTAACGGTTGTGAAAGGTGAACCGCTTCTTAATGTTTCTGCAGGTATGGGAACCGGACCATTCTCACGAATTCGCGTTGCAAGTCCACCAGAGGTTTCTTTGGTAACTCTTACCGCTGGTTTCTAATTAATCATTAAGTGCTGCAATATCAGCATCAACCATCAGTTCGGCAAGTTCTTTCCAGTGAGTAGTCGCACTCCAATTAAGCGCCTTTTTCACTTTTGATGGGTCGCCAATAAGTGCATCTACTTCCGTTGGACGGATGTATTTCTTATCTGTCTCAACATGATCTTCCCAATTTAGCCCAGCTCGTGAAAATGCTGCTTCCGCAAAATCTTTCACGGTAGCTCCCACACCTGTTGCCACTACATAATCTGATGGCTTATCTTGCTGAAGCATGAGCCACATTGATTCGACGTATTCTTTTGCATAACCCCAGTCGCGCACTGCGGTGAGATTTCCAAGGAATACCTTCTCTTGCTTGCCAGCCTTGATGGCAGCCACTGCGCGGGTAATTTTACGAGTCACAAATGTTTCGCCACGACGTGGGGATTCGTGGTTAAAGAGAATTCCATTTGTTGCATGAAGCCCATAGCCATCGCGATAGTTAACTGTGCACCAGTAAGCCATCAGCTTTGCCGCCGCATATGGTGATTGTGGACGGAAAACAGAATCTTCATTCTGTGGTGGTGGAGTTGATCCAAAGAGTTCGGAAGTTGATGCTTGATAGAAACGTATATCAAGATCGGCAGAACGTATCGCCTCAAGTAATCCAACCGCACCGACCGCATCCACCTGGCCGGTGTATTGCGGCATGGTAAATGAAACTTGAACGTGTGATTGCGCACCAAGGTTGTATACCTCAGTTGGTTTGATTTCACGGATGAGGTTAGTTAGTCCCACTCCATCGATGAGGTCGCCATAATGCAGGAATAGCTTTGGGTTCTTCTCATGTGGGTCTTGATAAATATGATCAATGCGTGAAGTGTTAAATGTGGAAGAACGGCGAATTAGACCGTGTACTTCATAACCTTTAGCTAGCAAGAACTCTGCGAGGTAGGAACCATCTTGACCGGTGACACCGGTAATTAATGCAACTTTTCTACTCATCGTCGCGCTTCTCCCTTTGCAGTTGCATCTTTATACCAAGCGATAGTTGATGCGATTCCATCGCGTAACGAAATCTGTGGAGCCCAACCTAGCGATTTCGCCTTCGAAACATCAAGGACCTTGCGAGGTGTGCCATCGGGTTTTGTCGTATCCCACGCGATTTCACCGGTAAAGCCCGCTAATTGCGCCACAAGTTGCGCCAATTCCTTAATGGTCAGGTCTTCACCTGTTCCAATATTCAGGTGCTCTTTTGCATCATAGGTATTGCCCAAGTGCACCACTGCCGAAGCTAAATCATCGACATGTAAAAACTCGCGCTTAGGTGAACCTGTGCCCCACAAAGTTTCGGTAGCAACGTTATTCTGCGCGGCTTCGACAAAGCGGCGAATAAAGGCAGGAAGCACATGTGATCCCTGTAATTCGAAATTATCACGTGGTCCATAGAGATTTGTGGGCATTAATGAAATCCAGGTACGGCCATACTCTTTTCGAAAAGATTTAATGAGTTCTATTCCAGCAATTTTTGCAATTGCATAGGCAGAGTTGGTCTCTTCAAGCGGGCCGGTGAGTAGATATTCCTCTTTAATTGGTTGAGCACAATCTCTTGGATAGATGCAGCTGGAGCCAAGAAAAATAAACTTTTCTACATCTGCTGCGTGCGCCGCCTCCATCAGGTTGCTTTGAATTCGCACATTATCGGAAAGGAATTCGACGGGATAAGCGTTATTTGCACCGATGCCGCCAACTTTGGCAGCAGCATCAACAACCAGAGCCGGCTTTACTGATTTCAAGAACGCTGTTGTGGCATCACGATCGAGCAGGTCGACAACTTTTCGGTTGATTACAACTACTTCGGCGCCGGTGGCCTGATAGGCCCGCACAATTGCAGAGCCAGCAAGGCCAGTACCGCCTGCGACCACGATTGTCATGGTCAGAGTCTAGTTCTGCTTCCTGCGATTATTTACTTTTGGGTGAATTCAGCAGCAAGTAACTCTGCGATTTGTGCAGTATTTAACGCTGCACCCTTGCGCAAATTATCGCCACATACAAAGAGGTCAATTGAGTTTGGGTTATCCAATGACTGACGGACACGGCCAACCCAGGTCGGATCTGTTCCCACTACATCGGCAGGAGTTGGAAATTGCATCTTCTCCGGATTGTCATAGAGGAAGACTCCCTCCGCCTTTTTTAGAGCCGATTGAGCTGCTTTACGTGTAACAACCTTGGAAAACGTTGCATGAACTGTTAGTGAGTGGGTTGTAATGACAGGAACGCGCACGCATGTTGCAGCCACTTTAAGTTTTGGCATACCAAGAATCTTTCGTGACTCGTTGCGAACTTTAAGTTCCTCCGATGAATATCCAGCTTCTTTAAGAGAACCGGCCCATGGAACAACGTTCATGGCAAGTGGAGCTGGAAATGGTCCTAAATCAGTAATGGTGCCACGAAGATCTTCGGTTACTGATCCAAGATTCTTACCAGCAACCTTTGAAATCTGATCGTGCAGCGCATCAATTCCAGGTTGCCCAGCACCCGATGCTGCCTGATAAGAAGAGACAACAAGTTCTTTCAAGCCAAACTTCTTATCAAGTGCTCCCATGGCAACAATCATGGAAAGTGTTGTGCAATTCGGATTAGAGATAATTCCCTTTGGTCGCTTCTTTACTTCCTTCGGATTTACTTCTGGAACAACGAGTGGAACTTTCTTATCCATGCGAAATGCACCAGAGTTATCAACGACGACAGCTCCGCGCTTTGCGGCAATCGGTGCCCACTCGGCTGAAATTTCATCTGGAACATCGAACATTGCAATATCAATACCATCAAAGGCTTCTGGTGAGAGTGCGACAACTGTGAGTTCTTCACCACGACACATCAATTTCTTTCCGGCGCTGCGAGCGGATGCAATCAGGCGAATTTCACCATAAACATTTGTGCGCTTGCTCAAGATATCGAGCATCACTGTGCCGACCGCACCTGTTGCTCCCACTACTGCAAGTGATGGAAGTTTCTTCGCACTCTTTACTTTCTTAGGTGTCATCGACCTGTTCCTCCATATACAACTGCTTCGATCTGATCGGCATCGAGTCCAAATGCGGTGTGGGCAGCCTTTGCCGCGCGCTCAAGGTCTGCCTGACGAACGATGACCGAGATGCGAATTTCAGAGGTAGAAATCATTTCGATATTCACCCCAGCATCGGCCATGGCCGCAAAGAATGTAGCTGTCACACCTGGGTGTGAACGCATTCCTGCTCCCACAAGTGAGAGTTTGCCGATTGTGTCATCGTAAATAATTGAGGCAAATCCAACTTCGCCTTGAATGCGTTGCAGAACTGAGGTTGCCTTCTGTCCTTCAGTCTTTGAGACGGTAAAGGAAATATCTGTCAGGCCAGTAGCGGCGGCAGAAACATTCTGGACAATCATGTCAACGTTAATATCGTTATCGGCAACGGCTTGGAAGATGCGGGCAGCAACGCCGGTGCGGTCCGGCACGCCCACGATTGTGACTTTAGCTTCTGACTTATCGTGCGCTACGCCAGAGATGATTGCTTGCTCCATGGTGCCTCCATCCGGATGGTTTTCAACCACCCATGTTCCTTCGTTAGGTGAAAATGATGATCGGACGTGAATCGGTAAATTAAATCGGCGCGCGTACTCAACACAACGCAAATGCAGAACTTTCGCACCAGCTGCAGCAAGTTCTAACATCTCTTCATATGTAACAGTCTTTAACTTGCGCGCAGCTGGAACAACTCGTGGATCGGCTGAAAAGACGCCATCGACATCTGTAAAAATCTCACAGACATCTGCTTCCAGGGCAGCGGCGAGCGCCACCGCAGTTGTATCGGACCCACCACGGCCTAAAGTTGTAATGTCTTTTGTATCTTGGGAAATTCCTTGGAAGCCGGCAACAATTGCAATAGCCCCGCCATCGATTGCTTCCCGAATCCGACCTGGTGTCACATCAATGATGCGCGCCTTGCCATGAACTGAATCTGTAATCACACCAGCTTGGGATCCAGTAAAGGAAAGTGCTTCAAAGCCAAGATTGTTAATTGCCATCGCAAGCACGGCCATTGAAATGCGCTCACCGGCGGTGAGCAACATATCCAGCTCGCGCCCCTGCGGAATCGGAGTGACCGCATTGGCCAGTTCGATGAGTTCATCAGTGGTATCGCCCATGGCGCTGACCACGACGACAACCTGATTGCCGGCCTTTTTAGTCGCCACAATGCGGGCAGCCACGCGCTTCATGCCCTCGGCATCAGCTACAGAGGAGCCACCAAATTTCTGAACAATCAGACCCATGGCTTAAGTGTGAAGCAGGAGAAAAAATGACGCCACCCAATTATCTAAAAATCTTACTATGTGAGATGCTCCAGCGCCCAGATAATGAGACTAAAGGTTGGTGCGGCCCTCAAATGCGCGACCAAGCGTGACTTCATCTGCATATTCCAGATCTCCGCCCACAGGCAAACCGGATGCAAGGCGCGAGACGTTGATGCCCATCGGCTTAATCAGGCGAGCCAGGTAGGTGGCAGTGGCTTCACCTTCCAGGTTGGGGTCTGTGGCCAAAATGATTTCGGTAATCGATGAGTCAGAAAGCCGCTGCATTAGCTCCCGGATGCGCAGTTGATCTGGGCCAATTCCATCAATAGGACTAATGGCGCCACCAAGCACATGGTATTTCCCACGGAATTCGCGCGTGCGCTCGATTGCAATCACATCTTTACTCTCTTCAACGACACAAATCTTTGTTCCATCACGTCGTGGGTCACGACAAATTCGGCACTCGGTCTCCTCTGAAACATTGCCACACTGCGTGCAGAACTTAACGCGTTCTTTCACCGTGCGAACTGCCTCAACTAAGTTAGCTGCTACTTCAGAATCTGCTTGCAAGATATGAAATGCAATGCGTTGGGCGCTCTTGGGTCCAATTCCTGGCAGCCGACCTAGCGCATCGATGAGGTCTTGAATCGCGCCTTCATACATTCCGGTTGACATTATTCGTGATTCGTTTCGCTAATGACAGTGGCACCAAGTTCAGAGACTAGTAACGCTGCACCCGATAGTTGCGCCTTATCTGTTGGAGCCTCTGATGTTCGCACCGCACGTGATTCTGGTGTTGATGTTATATCAATACTTGGATCAACTGTAACTTCAATCTTGCGATCAAGGCCAACAACTTCAATAAATGCCTGGCGCAGAATCTCATCTGATTCACTGCGCACAAATGAATCACGAGCACCCGAGTTAACGATTCCGATCGTGATGTTCTTATCATCCACACCAAGAATCTGTGCACTAGCTGATAACAGTGACCAGGTAAGGCGGCGCCTCTTCTTCACATTCTCAATCACATCAGGCCACAACCTTCGCAGCCCTGCCACATCAATGGAATCAATCTGAGCTTTTGCAGGCGCAGCAGCTTCCTTCTTTGCATTACTTTCTTCAGCCACAACTTCGACGGCAGCAACTTCTTTTACTGGCTTAACAGGGGCTTCCCGTTTTGCTTCAGCAGTTGCCGCACTTACATAATCGGCTCTATCAACGGCTCGAGGCTGTGGGGCAATACTTTCAACGCGCTCCAGCCGTTCAATGCGAGCGAGAAGTCCTGATTCACCGGCATCGCCCATCGGCAGCAATATGCGCCCGCAGATGAGTTCAAGAATAAGACGCGGCGCAGTTGCACCACGCATTTGAGTGAGTCCTTCGGCTGCAATATCTGCGGCGCGCGAAAGTGATGCTTGTCCGATGTTCTGTGCCTGCCCGCGCATCCGTTCGAGTTGATCATCAGGAAGTTCGCGCAAGATGCTGTTGGCATTTGTCGCATCTAATGCGTCAACAATCATGAGATCGCGCAGACGTTCGAGTAAATCCTGAGTGAAGCGACGTGGGTCATGTCCTGATTCAATAACCCGGTCCACTGTCTTAAATAGCGTTGCACCATCGCGGGCAGCGATGGCATCCATAGCATCATCAAGGAGCGCGCCATCGGTAAATCCAAGAAGTTGAATTGCGATGTCATAGCTAACTCCATCTTTGCCAGCACCGGCAAGGAGTTGGCCAAGGACAGATAAGGCATCTCGAACAGAGCCACCGGAGGCGCGAACTACAAGTGGCAGAACTCCTTTAGCAACCTGCACGCCTTCTGATTGGCAGATGCCTTCAAGGTGTGTGGTCAGAGTTCCTGGCGGTACTAAGCGAAATGGGTAGTGATGGGTACGTGAGCGAATAGTTGAAATCAACTTCTCTGGCTCAGTTGTAGCAAAGATAAAAATAACGTGGGGAGGCGGTTCTTCCACAACTTTAAGCAGCGCATTTGAAGCACCTGGCCCTAGCTGGTGGGCCTCATCAATAATATAAATCTTGTACTTACTTTGTACTGGCGCAAAGAATGCTTTATCGCGAAGATCGCGGGCATCATCGACCAGCCCGTGTGTTGCCGCATCGAGTTCAATCACATCAATAGAACCAGGTCCGTTTGCTACTAAATCTTTACATGATTGGCAGAGGCCACATGGATTCGGTGTGGGTCCTTTTTCGCAGTTCAGTGAGCGCGCCATAATGCGAGCGCTTGAAGTTTTTCCGCAACCACGAGGTCCACTAAATAGATATGCGTGATGAGTTTTTCCTGATTCGAGCGCGTTTGAAAGCGGAACAGTGACATGTTCTTGGCCAATGACATCTGCAAATACAGAGGGGCGATACTTTCGATATAACGCTAACGACATCTTTTTCTACTCTCGTGAAGGTCGCAATTCAATTCACTTCTAATTGGCTGCGAGCTGATTAACTTCTGACTGCTTATATTGATTTGGGACCTCCGGTGCACCCGTCAGAGCGTACCTACCCTTGCTGTATTCCTACCCTGGGGGAGTTCGGCACGGTGGCGTCGCACCGGAGATCTGGCCCAATCTTAAGTGTCAGAGCACTCAGTTGGACACCGATACCCTTAGCCGGTCGGACTTACGGGCTTCATTGAAGCAGGTAGGTATGACTCAGGAGGATTCGCATAGCGGCCGAGTGCGCACGCTTGGAAAGCGTGTATAGGGCAACCTATCGAGGGTTCAAATCCCTCATCCTCCGCCAGTACCGCCTGTGGATAGCCTGATTCATGTTTCCCAATTACTTGTCATCCTGTGGCATGAGCAAAGTCAAAGGTAAGTATCAATCAGTTTTGCTAACAATTTTGATGATTTCGGTGATCTTCTCAACTGAGCTTCAAGCAACTGAAAAGGTTTCATCTCCCCCAAAAACTAAATGCTTTATCGATGTTGGGGACGCACATATCTCTTCAACAATTCTGGAGCGACAAGGTCGCTTAGCGGTTAAGGTAAATGCAATCTCAAGGTGCAACGTTTTACAAGAAAATGTCGTTCTTACTGTGAAAATCTATAAAGTCGGGATTGGTCCTCCGCATCTGATGGTAGAAAAGAGTACTCAAGGCCTCAGTTCCAAATCACGCGGCTTAATAGTAAAAAATCAATTTACTTATATATTTTGCAAAAATCAGACAAAATCAAAATACTATGGATTGGCTTACTCAAAGGCATTAATAAATGGAAAGCAGTACCAAACTCCGCCTGTTTGGTCTGAAAATACTATTGAACTTAGGTGCGGTACGTGAGTTAAACTCCACTCATGAGCAAATATCAAGATCGGTTTCTAGGCGGTGAGGACATCGAGTGGGAGCGAAACTACTTTGGTCTGATGAATGAGCTCAAGTTAAAAAATGCGTCTAAATATGAAGAGTTGGCAATGCGCCTAATTGATGGTGGCGAGGAACTCCTTGAAAGCAATGGAGCAACGTATAAAATCTCCGTAGACGAGAACGGATGCGGATATAGCTATCGTGCGCCGGAAGAGCTTGAATTCCAAAGAATTAGCTGGTCTCAACTTTCCCAAAAAAGCGAAGAGCGAATCGACTGCATCACGAACACGTTGGCCGAATGCGAGGCTCGCGCAGAACTTAAGGTCTAGTAGCTAAGCTAGTAGATTTTTAAGAAGCGATAGTGAAAACTGTTGGCAGCGTGAGATGTTTATTAGACATCAAGCTTGAATACCCGCACTCATCGCATAGGACCATTGGTCCTTTTTCTGCATTCATGACAAGTTCGAGGTCTTGCGAACGGCACAAGAAACACTCTGGTAGATCATTAATTTGTGACACGGCAACCCCTTCTTTAGCAAGTAATCGGCTGGGGAAGCGCTTTAATTCTCCGCCTGATGGCATGGGTATTCCGTGGTTATTAGTGAATGTCAGGTAAATAATGGGCGAAGAAATTAAATCTCTACGCCAATGTATTTTGTCTGCAAGAACTCATGCACTCCCTCAAAGCCACCTTCGCGCCCAAGGCCTGATTGCTTTACACCACCGAATGGCGCAGCAGGGTCAGAGATTAATCCGCGGTTGATTGCAACCATGCCAGCATCGATACCTTCTGCAAATCGGATGGCACGCTTTAAATCTTGCGAATACACAAAACTCATGAGCCCATATTCAGTGTCATTAGCCAGCACAAGGGCCTCTTCATCAGTATCAAAGAGTGCAATAGGTGCAACTGGGCCAAAGATTTCATTGGCTAAGAGGTCATCATCTTTGGAAACTTCAAGCACAGTTGCTGGATAGAAAGCCCCAGGACCATCCGGGGTAGTAGCACCGAGGTGAACTTTGGCACCCCGCGCTTTTGAAGCATCGACAAGTTCGGCAATCTTGTTTCGCTCTTTCATCGAAACACTTGCCCCAAGCTGTGTTCCAGCTTCTCGACCAACGCCCATTTTCATAGCCGCCATAGCCTTTGTAAATTCTGCAATGAATTTATCCCCAATAGCACGCGCGACATAGATGCGGTTGGCAGCATTACATGCAGCGCCACCATTGCGCATCTTTGCCAGCATCAAACCCTTTACGGCTTCTTCGACATTTGCATCATCTAGAACAACGAATGGCGCATTGCCGCCCATTTCCATCGAGCAACGAATTACTTGATCTGCTGCTTCTTTGAGCAGAATCTTTCCGACCTGGGTGGATCCAGTAAATGACAAATTCTTTACCCGATTATCGTGAAGCAGTTTGCTAATTGCTGGACCGGTTTTCGCTGGAAGAATTACATTTAAGACGCCCTTGGGTAATCCACAACGCTCGAGGATGTCGGCGATAGCGAGGGCAGTCAGTGGTGTTTCACCAGCAGGTTTCAAAATCATGGTGCAGCCTGCGGCAATGGCTGGACCAATCTTGCGCGTTGCCATTCCGGCAGGAAAATTCCACGGTGTAATTAAAAGCGAGACTCCAATAGGTTGGTGTGTGACCAGAATTCGCTTATCCCCCGAAGGTGCCATTCTGAAATCACCTGAAATTCGAACAGTCTCTTCAGCAAACCAGCGGAAAAATTCTGCCGCGTAATTCACTTCAGCCCTTGCATCAGGTAAAGCTTTACCATTTTCTTTTGAGATCAGTTCAGCCAAGTAATCAGCTTCGGCAATCATCATTTCAAAGGCTTTCCGCAAAATTTCACTTCGCACGCGTGGGGCAGTCTGTGCCCACGATGGGCCCGCGCGGTCGGCGGCCTCTACGGCGGCGAGGTTCTGATCATCACTGGATGTGGCAACTTTGGCGATAACAGAGCCGTCACTGGGGTCGATAACGTCTAGCGTGCCGCTTCCATCTACCCATTGACCATCTATATATAACTGAGTGCGCATAAGATAAGCATACTTACGAGATATCGATGGGTCACCTAAAATGGTTTCCTACGCAGTGGTGATGCCTTAACTGCAACGCCCGAGGGAGTAGAAGTGCCTAAGTCTTGGACCGATGATGCACCGGAGCCGGTAGCACTACAGGAACACGCGCACGTGAAAGATCCATTCTCCTACAAGGTTAAGCGCTTTCTTCTAGGCGGCGCACTCAATCGTCACTCACTTGGTCACCAACGTCTGAGCAAGAGATACGGGCTCGGAATTCTCTCTTCAGACTGCATTTCATCTTCTGCCTACGGTTCAGAACAGATTTTGATCGCACTCCTTCCCGCCTTTGGATTAGCAGCATTTGCAATCTTGATGCCAATGACAGCAATAGTTCTTGTAATACTTGTCATCATTACATTGTCATATCGAAATGTTATTGATGTGTATACGAAAACTGGTGGCGCATATATTGTCTCGCGCGACAACTTTGGACCTGTTGTTGCCCAGATAGCTGCTGTCGCACTGATGCTTGATTACATCGTCACTCTCGCAATTCAAGCTGCTGCAGGAGTCGCTGCAATAATTTCGACCTTCCCTTCCGCTGAACCGTATAAGATGCATATGATTTTTGCAGTCATCGCACTTCTTACATATGGAAATTTGCGTGGAGTTAAGGAAGCGGGAAAAGCGTTCGCATTTCCTACCTATTTCTTCGTCGGATGTATGTTCATCGTCTTCGGTATGGGGCTCTACCGTTTAGCAAATGGAACTTTGCCTGTGCTTGATACCGATTTGCCTGGTGCCGTCGAATTAGGAGAACCACAAGGCTTGCTCACATTTGCAGCGATTTTTATCTTGCTACGCGCCTTTGCAAATGGTGGATCATCTCTTACTGGCCTTGAAGCAATCTCCGATGGTGTTGCCCTCTTTAAAGCACCAGAGCATGTAAATGCCAAGCGCACTCTTGTCATCATGAGCTGTCTACTTGGAACTCTTGTTTTAGGAGTCTCTTACTTTGCGCATCACATCTATGCCATGCCATATGAATCTGGTGTTCCGACAGTAATTTCACAGATTGCAAAGGCTGCGGTGGGTACAGGCGCCTTTGGCTCATTGATGTTTATTATGGTTCAGCTAGCAACAATGCTTATTTTGTTTGCTGGAGCGAACACCACATATAGTGCATTCCCGTTACTAGTTAACTTTATTGCTTCAGATGGTTACCTGCCACGCCAGTTAACTAAGCGCGGCCACCGTCTTGCATTCTCAAACGGAATTCTCTTGCTTGCGGGTGGCGGAATCCTCTTAGTGGTAATCACAGCCGGATCTGTCGAGCATCTCGTCGCTTTCTATGCCCTCGGAGTTTTTACTGGCTTTACATTGGCTGGGTTCGGAATGACTCGCTACTTCCTGCGCACCAAACCAAAGGGATGGAAGATTAAAGTCTTTATAAACGGGCTTGCAGGTTCAATCTCGCTAATAATTGTCATCATTTTCTCTGTCGTTAAATTCACTCAAGGCGCGTGGTTGGTACTTGTGACGGCGCCAATCTTGGTCGCAACATTCTTGCGTTTACGCCGTCAATACACACGCGAACAAGATGCTCTCTCTGTGAAGACCGAGCAAGAGCGTGCTACTTCTATGGCACGTCACATGGTCACAATATTCGTCGATAGCGTCGATGTTGCGACAGTTGGAGCAGTTCGTTATGCACGAAGCCTTAAACCACACAAGATTAGAGCAGTGCATTTCGTCATCGATGATCGTCGCGCTGAAGATATTCAAAAAGCCTGGGCAGCCTCCGTTGCCCTTGAAGATGTTCAGCTTGAACTCATTGATTGCCCAGACCGTCGAATCGTTAACTCTGCCCTCGACTACGCAATTCGCAAGACCGAGAAACCCGATGTTGAATTAACCATTTTATTGCCTCGTCGTTCATACTCACGATTCTTAGGTCGCCTGCTCCATGATCAGACAGCGGAGAACATTGCAGCACCAATCTCACAGCTGCAGCGTGTGGTAGCAACGATCGTGCCATTTGATGTCAACAGAATTACTTCAGGTAAACCGCTTGCTATCAACCATGCGAGTGAAAGCCTGGCCCACGTTAAGACCACCGATTTCCAGAAGCCAACACAGGATGCTCCGAAGGTTTTTGCTCCGGTTACTCACTATGTAGACGATGTCACCGCAATCGGAGAGATCCAATGGCGTAAGCGCTCTATGGTCCACGGCAGGGTAACTTCAATTTCAACAGCTCCGCGTGGTTCTGCGCCGATACTTCAGGTTGAAGTGTGGGATCACAGTGGTGGAATCACTTTGAACTTCTTGGGTCGCCGAGAAATAGCTGGCTTGGAAGTTGGTATGGAGATGCGCGCAGAGGGAATGGTCGGGGAAGAAGATGGACAGCTCGTTATTTTAAATCCTTCTTACGAACTACTTATCTGAAAAGAAATCTTTCAGTAACTGCGCACACTCAGCTTCACGTACTCCAGCTGTTACCTCAACGCTAAAAATCGAACGCGGATCACGGAGTAGATCCCAAACCGAGCCCACTGCTCCTGCTTTTTCATCCCAAGCACCAAAGATCAACTGTGAAATTCTTGATTGTGCGATAGCACCAGCGCACATGGCGCACGGTTCGAGCGTCACAACCAAGGTGCAACCATCAAGGCGCGAATTTTGTAATCGTGAGGCTGCATTACGAATTGCAACTACTTCGGCGTGGGCTGTCGGGTCGTTATTTGCCTCGCGTTCATTGGAGCCTATTCCAATAACAATGCCATCTTTATTCAAGACAATTGCGCCGACTGGAACATCTCCTGTGCGCACGGCGTCATGAGCGATTGCAATTGCCTCACCCATTAATTCATTTGGCGTACGAAGTGAAATTTTTATGACTCCAATAACTCTGCGAATTGCTCGCCAAATCCTAATCGATGAGCAATAGCTTCAATCAGTTCATCTGGAAAGAGATTGGCATCGTCACAGAGAGTTGAGAGTTCCATATGAGGTAAACCTAAATCAGCAAAAATATCTAGGTCGCCGGTAGGAAGTGGCTCATCTTCTTCATCTGGTGCATCAATATCTGCAATTTCTAAAAATTCGGCGGCCACTTCATAGTCGAGAGCTGCGGTGATATCGCTCATGAAGTATTTGACGTTACTACCTAGTACGCGAATTGCGATGAAGAATTCATCATCGATAGCGATGAGAGCAACAGCACCACCATTTGTTTGCTGCTTTTTTAGCCGATCAATAATGTGAGTTAGGTCATCCGGATCAGGCAAAGCGGCAAGAGACCAGCGGCCGTCTTCATGCCACGCCTCAATTGCGAAGTCCTGGGTCTGCTCTGACACATCAACCATTTTGGCACTCATTGGATTAGAAAGAAAGCCCTGTAGAGTAAATGACATGAAAGTTCACGTTGCGAACCATCCGTTAATCTCTCATAAATTAACCGTTCTGCGCGATGAAAAGACCGATTCTCCAACTTTCAGACTTCTTGTTGAAGAGTTGGTGACTCTGCTCGCGTATGAGGCAACCCGTGATGTTCGCACCACATCTATCTCCATTAAAACTCCGGTGACTGCCACGACAGGATTGGTATTAGCTGAACCTCGTCCAGTTGTCGTACCCATCTTGCGTGCAGGTTTAGGAATGCTTGAAGGCATGACGAAGTTATTGCCAACTGCACAAGTTGGATTTCTCGGTATGGTTCGAAACGAAGAGACGCTGCAAGCAAGCACCTATGCAAATCGTTTACCTGAAGATTTATCTGGTCGCCAATGTTTTGTCCTTGATCCAATGCTTGCAACAGGTGGAACGTTGGCGATGGCTATTAATTACCTCATCGAGCGAGGTGCGAATGAAATTACTGCCATCTGTTTACTTGCCGCCCCTGAAGGAATCAAGGCACTCGAGGATGAATTTAAAGATGCAGGAATTCCTATAACGCTAGTGACAGGCTCCCTCGATCAAAAGTTAAATGAAAAGGGATACATCGTTCCTGGTCTAGGCGATGCCGGCGACCGTCTCTATGGAGTTGTGTAAATGGCTTCTACATCACCCGGCTACGGAATCACGATTCGTGTTGAAGGATCACCAGAACTTCAACCTGTTGCATTAATTACTACAACAATTACCAATGCTGGTGCCACGATTACCGCACTCGACGTTGTTGAATCTTTGCTTGAAAAAGTAGTCATTGACGTTACTTGCGACACGATTGACTCTGACCACGCTCAACAAATTCATGATGCCCTCTCAGCCAATAATGGCCTTACCGTTCGCAAGGTAAGTGACCGCACGTTCTTGCTACACCTCGGCGGAAAGATCGAAGTAACTTCTAAGGTTCCATTGAAAACTCGTGATGATCTATCGCGTGCTTACACTCCAGGCGTTGCTCGAATTTCGCAAGCAATTGTTGATGACCCATCCGATGTTCGTCGCCTGACCATGAAGCGCAATACCGTGGCCGTTGTTACCGATGGCTCTGCCGTGCTCGGCCTTGGAAATATTGGTCCAGCTGCCGCCCTTCCCGTCATGGAAGGAAAAGCTGCGCTCTTTAAGCGCTTTGCAAATGTGGACGCGTGGCCTGTCTGTCTAGATACACAAGATGTTGATGAAATTGTTCGCACAGTGCAACTTATTGCCCCTGTATATGGAGGAATCAATCTTGAAGATATCTCGGCGCCCCGCTGCTTTGAAGTCGAGCGTCGATTGCGTGAACTTCTTGATATTCCTGTATTTCATGATGATCAGCATGGGACTGCAATTGTCGTTCTAGCAGCGCTGCGCAATGCTCTTAAGTTGGTGAAGAAAGAGATGTCTGCTGTGAAAATTGTTATGAGTGGCGCAGGAGCTGCTGGCACAGCAATCGCGCGACTGCTTCTCTTAAGTGGCGCTCAGAATATTATTGCTTTCGATAAAGATGGACTCATCGGTGGCGATTCAACATCATCAGACCCAATGCGCTCGTGGTTTATCGAACACTCAAACCCTGGCAATTTCGCTGGTGATATTCACCAGGCAATGGTGGGGGCCGATATCTTTATTGGAGTCAGTGCGCCTCACGTTCTTAAAGAAGCGGATGTAGCTGCAATGGCAGCAGGTTCAATAGTTTTTGCACTTGCCAACCCTGACCCAGAAATTGATCCTGTTATCGCTCGAAAGTATGCAACTGTCGTTGCGACCGGTCGAAGTGACCACCCTAATCAAATAAACAACGTGCTTGCATTCCCGGGCATCTTCCGAGGTCTACTTGATGCGCAAGCTCATAAAATTACCGACAAATTACTTGTTGCTGCAGCCGAGGCGATTGCCGATTGCGTAAGTCCTTCGCAGCTAAATACATCATTCATCGTCCCTAGCGTTTTTGACCCTAACGTTGTTGTTAAAGTTGCGGCGGCAGTGAAGGCTTCTGTGTGATTGAGCTTGCCGCATCATTTGATTCACAACTCTCAACTCTTGCCCCATTCATCTTTTACATTGTTATTGGGGCGATAGTTTTTATTGAAACTGGACTTCTCTTTGGTTTTTTCCTTCCTGGTGACTCAATTTTGTTCAGCGCAGGCTTGGTCGCTGCTTCTCATGGAAATATCAATATTGCTGTCTTAGTGGCAGTTATCTTGCTCGCGGCATTCTTCGGAGATCAAGTTGGGTTCGTCATCGGTCGTGTTGTGGGCCGCCCATATCTTGATAAGAGAAAGTCACCGCGTGTGCAACGAATGATTGCGAACTCCGAGCGTTTCTATGAAAAATCAGGCTGGTGGGCAGTTGTAGCAGCACGCTTCTTCCCTTGGATTCGAACTTTCGTTCCACCCATTGCGGGGGCATCGAAGATGAATTACTACAAGTTTTTATCTGCCAATGTCGTGGGGGCAGTTCTGTGGGGGGCGGGAATTACTCTCGCTGGGTTCTATGCTGCAAGTGTCCCGTGGGTGAGAACATTCTCTTACGCGATTGCAGCCTTCTTTATCATTGGTTCAATCGTTTCCGGGATTGTGAATTATTCACGCCACCGACGAGAACCCCACAGTAAGTCATAACGATTCCTGTAACTAGATAAGCACTTACCTGCACGCCTTCAGTAGGTGAATAAAAATCAATTATCAAGGATCCAACTAGTTGTCCGCCAACGCTGAAAAGCGTAAAAGTTAGAACTCCCAGGTGTTGCACGATTGTTGAAGTAAAGGCAATGTAGATAACTCCAATGACGCCACCCGTGTATATCCACCATGGGCCCGCAGGTAAAGGAACAAGTTCTGTTGGACCGAGTGCGATAAGCATGAAAAGGAAAATTACGAGGAAAGCAGTTCCCATAATGAAATTGAGCAGGGATGTTGTGAAACTCTGATGAGAATGTTCGTTTATCTGTCCATTGAGCGCACGCTGTACTCCAACAATCGCCCCCGCGATACAGCCCAAGATAACGGCGAAGATTGAAAGGTTTTGTGCATCAAGTCGGTCGAAGACCGAGATGAAGACTGCAAAGACCGTAAATAGCGCCGCCCCGATTCGTCGTGGAGTGATGTGCTTCTTGCCACCACCAGTTAACCCGATGCGATCAACAACAAGTGAAGCTGCGGTCTGTCCGGCAATGGATGCCACTGAATAAATTGCCACACCGATAAGGGGAACAATGTGCGTTTGCACTGCGACAAAACTTCCACCCAGCGCCCCAGCAAAGAGAGTCCATTTTGGTAACTCTTTGCGTGTAATGGCCCCACGTAAATTAGCTGCGCCAGCTTTGATAGCCGGATTAAACAGTGCAATCACCGCAATAATGGCTAGGCCTGATCCAAATGAAACAAGGGCAGCTTGGACGCCATTGCCGATTAAGTGTGAGAGTTCTCCATTTGCGCGTGCCTGAAGAGCAATCATGACTCCAGATATTGCAGCCAATACATCTAAGCGTTGCGTCTTTTTAGACATAACCCAATCCTATTAACTTTCCAGGGCTAACGTCACTTGCAGCCATTCTTCTTCTCGACTCGCAAGTTCACTTTCAGCCGAAGCTAGTTCATTGGTGAGTTCAATTAAACGTTGATGATTCGCACTTTCACGCTCTTGTTCGGCAAATAGTTCTGCAATTCGCTCTTTACCTTTTACTATCTGCTTCTCAAGGCGGGCTAGATCTTTCTTGAGTTGTCTCTGTTCTGCAGCACTTGAACCAGATGACTGCTTTGGCGCCGTGTTACCGCGTGATGACACTGAATCAGCTCTTCGCTCAAGATATTCATCTACACCTCTAGGTAGATCTCGAAGATTTTCATCTCCAAGCAACCCATAGAAGCGATCACAGACTCGCTCGAGAAAATATCTATCGTGAGAGATAACAATCAGAGTTCCACCATAGCTGTCGAGTAAATCTTCGAGTTCGGTGAGGGTTTCGATATCAAAATCATTTGTAGGTTCATCGAGTAGAACAACATTGGGCGAATCCATAAGCAATCGGGTTAGTTGCAATCGTCGTCTTTCTCCCCCAGAAAGATTGCCTACTGGAGTCCACTGGGCATCGCGATCAAAGCCCAGACGTTCGCATAGCTGGGAGGCAGATAAAGTCTTTCCTTTGCCAATCTCTACATGGGTTGCAACTTTTTCTACCGCTTCAAGTAGGCGCCACTCTGGATCTAACTCATCTAAATGTTGGGTGAGGAAGGCAATCTTTACTGTAATACCTGTGACCAGTTTTCCAGCTGAGAGTTGATGCAAGGCAGCCAAAGTGCGCATGAGAGTTGTTTTTCCGGAACCATTAACTCCCACTATTCCTATGCGATCTCCTGGACCGATATTCCAAGTGAGATCTTCGATTAATTTCTTATCGCCAGCCCTGATAAGTGCATGGTGTAGTTCAAAGACAGTATTTCCTAAGCGATTGAGTGCAAACTTTAATAGTTCAGTTGAATCACGTGGGGCGGGTTCGGCAGAGATCAATTCATTGGCCGCATCAACTCGAAACTTTGGTTTAGTTGTTCTAGCTGGTGCGCCACGTCTAAGCCAGGCTAACTCTTTACGGATGAGATTGTTTCTACGGCTATCCAATACATTTGCCTGACGAGATCTCTCTGCTTTTGCTAAAACAAATGCTGAATAACCACCGTCATACTCCTCTACTTTTCCAAGTACTACTTCCCAGGTTCGATCTGTGACTGCATCTAAAAACCAACGATCGTGAGTAACAACAAGAAGTGCTAAATCTTTTCGATTGTTTAAATGCTGGGCTAGCCAGGCAACGCCTTCAACATCTAAGTGGTTTGTTGGCTCATCAAGTAAAATCAGATCCAGGTCATCAATGAGCAACTTGGCAAGACCTACCCGTCTTTTTTCACCACCTGATAGCGATGAGAAGACTCTTTCAAACAGGTGGTCATCGAATCCACCAAATAGTCCGGTAAATATCTCACGTATCTGTGGGTCACTAGCCCATTCGTGTTTCTCACGATTGCCAATCACAACATCACCAACGGTGGCATCGGCGGCGGCTGTATCAATCTGAGAGAGAATTCCAATACGCGCTGCATTTGATTTTGTAACTCGACCTGCGTCTGGATCTTCTACGCCTGCAATAATCTTCATGAGCGTGCTTTTACCCGAACCATTGCGTCCGACGATTCCGATTCGTTCACCCTCTGAGACTCCGAGTGAAACACGATCGAGAAGAGGACGAATATCGAAGGCCTTAGAAACCTCTTCGATATTTACAACATTGCGCGCCACGGTAGGAGAGCGTACCTTTGAACTATGAAGGTCACTGACCGCGCTTACGCGTTGGAATTAGATAAGAATGACCCGCTCGCCGAATATAGAAGCAAGTTCGTAATCACAGACCCTAATCTCTGCTATCTCGATGGAAATTCCCTAGGCAGATTGCCCCATGCCACCGTCAAAGCGGTGGGAGATTTCCTGTCCCACGAGTGGGGCAATGAAGTCGTTACCGGTTGGAGCCATTGGATCGATGAAGCGCAGGTGGCAGGAGATCTTTTGGGCCGAGCAGTTCTAGGCGCAGGCGCTGGGCAAGTTCTAGTCTGTGACACAACTTCAGTTAATTTCTATCAACTTTGTTTAGCAGCAATTAACGCACGCCCTGGCCGCAAGACAATAATTACAGATGCGGCAAATTTTCCTACTGATCGTTACATACTCGATGGAATCGCAAAGAGCTATGGGCTGAACCTGGTAATCATCGACAACGAAGATCCTGCAATTGCAGAAAATGAGTTAGTCACCGCAGAACTGCTAGAGAGGTACATGACAGAAGATGTCGCACTAGTAACTTTCGAAGTAATTCAGTATCGCTCTGGTGCTCGTACAGACATTAAATCCATCACTGATTTGGCTAGAAGTTATGGTGCTCTCGTTGTGTGGGATGCCAGCCATGCAGCGGGTGCTATCGAGATGAACTTCGATGACAACGGGGTCGATCTTGCAGTGGGATGCACATATAAATATGGCAATGCTGGCCCTGGATCACCAGCCTGGCTATATGTGAATAGGAAGATTCAAAGTGAATTGCAGACTCCCATTCAAGGATGGTTTGCAAATGAAGATCAATTTGGCATGGGAGCTGAATTTGTGAAAGCAGAAGGAATTCGCGGTTTCCAAATTGCAAGTCCATCCATTATTGGAATACGTGGCGTGCAAGTTTCCTATTCGATGATTGAAGAGGCAGGTATAAACGTCATAGCATCGAAGGCTGCTATTGGAACTCAGATGATGATTGATTTATTCGATGAATGGTTAGCTCCGCTTGGTTACACCCTTTTAACCTCTAGAAATCCTCAGGAACGCGGTGGACACATCTCACTTGGTCATCCTGATGCCGCAAGAATTTGCGTTGCACTTAGAAAATTTGCCAATGTAATCCCTGATTACCGTACTCCTAATGCCATACGCCTGGCTATCTCCCCATTAGCGACTTCCTATGTCGAGGTGTGGGATGGATTCCAACGAATTACAGCCCTTACTGAGACCCGTCAATACGAGAAAATTCAAGGATCGGAATCTCGCGTCACATGAGTAATGAATTCGATTCCGCCCTTACATACAGTTCATACCTTGCCATCGATGAATTACTTGCACTCCAAAAGCCACTTTCCACCGGACCTGAGCACGATGAAATGCTTTTTATTATCATCCATCAAACCTATGAACTCTGGTTCAAACAGTTAATCCATGAGTTCTTCGAAGCCCAACGCGCACTTGAGTCTGGTAACACCCACTATGCACTTGCAATCCTTGGTCGGATCCGGACCATCATGAAGGTATGCGTTGCACAGGTAGATATTTTGGAAACGATGACGCCACTTCAATTTAATGCTTTTCGAGGCTTTCTCTCTTCCTCAAGTGGATTTCAATCAGCTCAATTTAGAAAAGTGGAAGCGATTCTTGGCCGTCGCGATAGCCGCATGTCGAGCCACCTTCCACCGGAGGTTCAATCAGAAATTGCTGGGATTACCTCCCGTAATTCATTATGGGATTCATTCCTGGATTATCTACAAGCACGAGGTTACACACTTCCCCATGAAGTGATCTCGCGGGATAAATCCATTGCATATGAATCCAATCCACTTGTTCAAGATGTTCTCTTAACTGTTCATAAGCAAGATCCCGAGAGTTCCATGGTCAGTGAACGACTGGTAGATATTGATGAAGGTATTCAAGAATGGCGATACCGCCATGTGAAAATGGTTGAAAGAACAATCGGAAAGAAACCAGGAACCGGTGGTTCCAGTGGAGTCGAATATCTTGCAAGCACTCTCTTTAATCCGATATTTAAAGATCTCTGGGAAATTCGCTCTCGCTTCTAGCTAGGACCAGGAGTGCCGTAGGCGGACTGTGCAATCTCCTTGCGTCGCCTAATGTAATTCTCGGATGCACCAGTTATTAGATGTTCAAAACGCATCGATCCCTTAATAAGTGGGTGAAGATCTTCAGCAGTATTTTGAGATCCCCAGATTGGTGCCTCGCGGTTTACTAAGTCATCTACGTTATGGGGATTTATCGTGCGATAAATGAGAGCCGCCCTTCTGAGAACTGACCACAATAAAAGTCGCTTCAGGCGATTAACGGGCCCTTGACGAGACATCTTTGTCTTACTTACCAATTCATAAAGAATCTTCGCAATTTCTTGCCCGCCCACCGGATCGGGAAGATGCTCACATTGCTGATGTAGCCGCGCGCGAATTTGCGAATCTTGTAATTTTCTTACTGTTGCAGTGATGTTGCTTAAATCTGACTGGTCGGCACGTAAGGCGAAGCCCATGTCATGACACCATTGTGCACGGGCTTCTTGATCATCAGTTCCTCGAATATTAGAGACAAACACTGTTGGTACTTGCGCCGGTAAAAGTTCATGAACCCCGTTATATCCGGTGGCACAGACGCTTGCATCGAATGCGCGCAACACATGAGCTAGTGGGAAATGGCGCACTACCCGAATATCCAAGCCATCGGGTGCCCACGAGGCGCCATTCTTATCAACTGGATCTTTGGTGAGTACAACCTGCAGATCTTTCCATCCAGTAAGCCCAGAGAGCGCAGCATGCATTTTCTGATTCACATCACTATCACCAGTGCCAAGTTGCACCAGTACAGCTGGGCGATTTATATCAAGACCTAAAACTTTTCGGGCGTCATCGCGTGACAGAGCCTTATCTTTTTCAAAGAGTGAAACTGGAGCGGTAAGGATTGCTTCATTGCGTCCAGCTGTGGGTCCGAAATCATAGCCTCGAGCAAAATCCCCAGGTTCAATAACTTGATCAACTAATTGCGATTGGAAGGGAAGAACGAAGCGCAAGAGATTTTTTTGCCACATACCTCGTCGTATCCACACAAGTTGCAATTGAGGATCCATTAATTTAGATGCAATAAACCCTGGATAAGGAACAACGCCATCAAAGGCGATGACGCTGGCACCTGTCTCCTGAGCTATCGCAACTAAGCGATCGCGAAAATAGGTATCCCATTTACCGCGCGGCATCCATCCGCGAGTCTTTCCTGGAATGTATTCACATTGAAAACCAGTTGCAGATGGAATCTCGGCAATTCCTCCAGCGACAGAGACAATCACAGGGGTGGCAAATTCCTGCATTGCTTTTGCTATCGCAGTTGCTCTGGCGAGATGCCCCATTCCGATTCCGTTGCTTGTCGCAAGGATTATTGTCGGTTTAGCCATTGCGCAAAACTTTTCGAAGAATCAACTTCCCAAGCTTTTGGATAAAGATGAAAAGCTGGGCAGGAGAATTAATCTTCTTCCCCTCGCGCTTGAGAAACCGATTGAAGCGCTTGATGCGAGATTTTCTACCAGCATTGAGCTGAAGAAACTTCTCATCTGTCATCCAATTGAGTCCCCATTGTGTAGAGATATTTTCATACACATCTCCACCTGATGTGCACGCGCGAGAAAGCGCTGGTGCAAAGATCACAAATGCTCGATTATCTTTCTTGTCCACAACTCCCACCAATCCATGGCCTTGAGTTATCTGTAAGTCAACTAAATGCTTTAAATCAACCTTAGATGAGCCTTCGATAAATATGTAGTGTGGTGTTGCACTTGGTTTAATTAATTCGATAACGCTATCGATTGTCACATTCATTTCTGAATCAATTTCGACAAAGGTATAACTCTCATCTGCCTTTAACCAGCTACGGATTTCCCGAAGGTCGGCAAACTTATCTGCAGTTGGCGAGTATCGACTTCTCAGAAGCTTCCATGGGCCCATCAAGGTGAAATGAGCAGACGTACCATTGACTGCTAGCAGCTCCTGCCTGCGCAGGAGCAAATCTCTTAAGGTTAAATTGCGGGCATCAACAAAGACTTGGTATGTGGGAACTTTCCAATCAAATTCATAGCGTGCCCGGACTGAATGCATCTCCGGAATAAACTGCGCTAACGCCGGATCATTATGGCGGTGAATCGACTCTTTATTTTTCTCGACTGTACTAAATCCTAAATGCCAAGAGTGCGCCTCTCGCTCCGGAACTGTTCTTAGCCCATTTGTAAAGATACGCCAACCTAGTTCAGTATCTTCACCAGTGATGAGTTCGCGGTTATAGCCACCAAGTTTTTTCCACTGAGAATTCATAATTGAAAATGTTGCACCTACAAAAGTTCGATAACCTTCAAGTGCCGGATTTACTAAATCCTGCGTGCGATTGACTCGCTCTTCCCACAACTCTTTACTCCAGCTCTGAGAATGCAGCTGATGGAAGCCACCTTTACGTAGCGATTCCGCAAGGGCCGCTGGCGTGTAATCCCAGTGATCGACAAATCGCTTCCAACCTAAGACCGCAAAATCATCTGCTTCATGATGCCACTTCATATGGTGGGCAAGGTGGTCAGGTTCGAAAACCATATCTGCATCGATGAACCACAGAACATCTTCTTTAAGTCCTGCTGCAAAATGATTGGTGGCTGCAGTTTTTCCCCAGTGAGATGGCGAGTTTTTATACTTTAATAGGCGTGTTTTTTTCGGTGAGATTGAAGGAATAGTTATTGGTGTGCTACTTCCATCGTCAATGACATAGACGTTGAATAAACGTGATGGGTAACTCTGCGAGGTAAGGGAGGCTAAAACAAGATCTAGCTTCTCTTGTCCATCTTTGCATGCGATGACCACGGCCACTGACAGCGAAGGTCTACTCACTAGCGCAAGATTTTGAGGGCGGTTAAACCTAAAATTGGTACTCATAGGAGATTACCTCCAAATACCGGGTGTTTCCATCTTCCGACTACATGTTCATTTGCGCCGTTGAGATACTTGGAATAGTTCGTTGCATAAGTATGGAATGTAAAGGTGCGACGATAAATGTATCCGGCCCCAAAAGTTCTCCAGATTTTTCCACCGTTGTTAGTTACTCCGCTGAGTAAGAACCTGTCGACTGCAGTATTGCCATCTCCAAACCAATGTGCGGCTTCAGCTACTGCACGCTTAGCAAGAATTGTTCCTCCGCAAACCCAATCACTCCATAACTCAACGGCTTGAATCCCGTGAGGTGAAAATCTACGAACGGTTAGCTGCAAGGGTTCGAGATATACATAATTCATCGCCCTACCCACTACATCCGCACCGGTATCAAGGGCTGCATCCAATAAATCTCTTAGGTGCTCAGGTCCGTAATAATCATCATCATCCATCTTTGCGATGAATTCTCCTGACGATGCCTGGGCTAATGAAGAGAGAATTGTGCCAAGGCTACTCTCCCGGTCAAATGTGTCTATGTTTACTGAGATTTTTCGTTTCTCGAGAACTCGAATCAGTTTCTTGTGTGAGGCATTTATTTTAATTGCATGCAGACCAAGTTGTAATTCAAATAAAGGAAGGCTTTGGCTGACTAACTGTTGCAGTAGATTGGTCAGATCATCTGGACGAACCGTAGAAACTAGAACAGAGACTGAAGGGTATTTCTTAACTTTCGACCTTCGCTGCTTACGCAATAGTTCTAGAGCATCAATTTCCTGAGAAAAGCTGGTGAGTTTATCTAGACTCTTAATTGCGGGCTCTGACACAGGGTAAGACTATCAATGTTCAAAACTTGGACTGATAAGATTCTAAAGTGTCTACCGAAGGTAAAATGCCCTCAATAAAGAAGTTTCTCCTTAATGTCAGGGCGCTACTTCCCTATTTCGTAGTCAATTACCTTCGCAAAGCCATCCAAGTGCAATCAAAAATAGTCTTTGTGCTCTCATTCCCCCGCTCTGGCACCCATGCAATTGGCAGTTTGCTCTCAAATGATCAGGTGGGATTTCATTACTACGGTGAATTCTTCATCTTCAATGCATGGAATAAGAATATTGAAAAGATTAATCGCCACTATCCATTCTTTTCATTTAGATATTCACAAAATCTAAAACAGCAACGTAAGAAATGGTCCTATAACAAGTTCGAAACAACATCTCTTGATTCTCGAAAAACCTTGAGTGCAATCAAGAAGATTCCTGGAATTCACGTCATCAAGATATTTCCTCAACACCTTCCTGATAAGGAATTGGAATCACTGATCTCCGAGTTCAAGCCGCACATTATTTTCTTGCGTAGAAATCATCTGGACCGTTTTGTATCGCATAAGAAAGCAAATGCCAGCGGCAAATGGCATACAGCTTCTACTTCTGACTTAGTGATTAATCTTGATGCAAATGAGCTCAAGAGATTTACAAATGACTTTACAGACTTTTATACTCGCTACGTGAAATTCGCTAAAGCGCAAGGTTGCCAGATTCTTGATGTTGATTTCGATGATTTACATAACCCGGAAAAGGTACGAGAGATACAGAGTTTTGCAGCATTTCCTGGCTTCTCAGATTGGGATAAGTTAACTCTTGCGCCGACAACAGTAAAGCAAGATCGCTCGAGCAAGGTTCAAGATGATTTTCTTGTATCAATGGGTAAGAGTCATGCAGACTTCACATTTCCACGAGTGGGCTCATGAGTATAAAGTCACGCATCCTTAAAGAACTCGAAAACGAATCGATAGAGATTTTCCGTGAAACGGCTGTGGGTTTCCGTAAACCGGTCATGATGTATTCAATCGGTAAGGATTCGACGGTACTTCTACACCTTGCTCGTAAAGCTTTCTATCCGGCAGCTATTCCATTCCCATTGCTACATATAGATACCACGTGGAAGTTTAAAGAGATGATTGCTTTTAGAGATCGAGTGGTTGCGCAAACCAATTCGAAACTTATTGTGCATACAAATCAAGCTGGCGTGGATGCAAATATCAACCCATTTACTACTGGAATTTCCGAATACACCCGTGTGATGAAGACTGTTGCCCTACGTGAAGCACTTGATTTCCATGGTTTTGATGCTGCCATTGGTGGTTCACGTAGAGATGAAGAGAAGAGCCGGGCGAAAGAGAGAATCTTTAGCGTTCGAGATCCTGGCCATCGTTGGAATCCGCGCGAACAACGCCCTGAACTGTGGAACACATATAACACTCGGCTAGGCCCAGGGCAGACTATGCGCGTCTTTCCAATTTCTGACTGGACCGAAAATGACATTTGGCATTACATCCTGCAGGAGGGCATTGAAGTAAATCCACTGTACTTCGCCAAAGAACGACCAGTAGTCAAACGTGGTGAACAATTAATAATGGTCGATGATGATCGTTACCCCTTGCAAGATGGTGAAACTCCATTTATGAAGCAGGTTCGCTTTCGCACGCTGGGCTGTTATCCACTCACCGCAGCTGTTGAATCCAATGCTCTCACTATTGAGGATGTCGTTGAAGAAGTCTTGCAAGTAAAGCTTAGTGAACGTGCCACCCGATTAATTGACGGCGATAATGAAGATTCTATGGAGAAGAAGAAGTCCGAGGGGTACTTCTAATGTCCGGTGCAATTGTTCGCCTCTTAACCTGTGGCAGTGTCGATGATGGTAAATCAACTCTCATTGGCCGCCTATTAGTTGAAACAGATAGCATCCCGCACGACACAGTCGGCGCGGCAAGGAAAGTACGTCGCACAGGTTCGACTATCCCTGCTGGAGAAATTGACTTCAGCCTTCTGACTGATGGGCTTGAAGCTGAGCGCGAACAAGGAATTACTATCGATGTCGCTTATCGATCAATGAATCTTTTGGATGGTAAACGACTAATTATCAGCGATGCTCCAGGCCATGAGCAGTACACACGTAACATGGTGGTTGCAGCATCACGTGCAGATATAGCACTGGTTTTAGTTGATGGAATCAAGGGCGTGCGCACACAGACGTTGCGCCACTTAACAATCTGTTCTTTGATGGGCGTTTCCCGAGTAATTGTTGCCATCAATAAATTAGATGCTGTCGGTTTTGATAAGAAAGTCTTTGATGACATCTCAGCCGAGATTCAGAAAACTATCGATCGGCTTGAGCTCACAGATGTTCACATCATCCCGCTGAGTGCGTTGGCGGGCGATAATGTTGTTTTCCGCAGCGAAAATATGAACTGGTATTCAGGAAAAACCCTTATTGAGAGCATCCAAGACTGGAGCGAACCAGTTGACCATGAAGCACGGGGGTTGATGCGGATTCAGATGATTGCTCGAGCTGAAAATTTTCGCGGGGTTTCAGGAACTGTCCGTCGTGGAAGTTTCAGTAAAGGTGATGAAGTTACGATTTTTCCGAGCATGCAGAAGGCAAAGATTTCCTCGATAGTTACCTTTAATGAGGAGAGCGAGCACGCCCCCACTGATTCGGCAGTCACTTTGGTACTAACGCCTGAAGTTGATGCAACCCGTGGAGACATCATTGCCCAGTCAACTGAAGATTTAATACCTTCTGATCGCTTAGCTGCCCACATTGTCTGGCTCAATGAAGAACCCCTCATACATAGTCGTTCTTACTTACTGGTGAGTGGCGCAACCACGACCCCGGCAATTGTTACAAAAATCCGCCACAAGATTGATGTAAATACGGGTGAACATATCTCTTCAGATGTTCTACAGATGAATGAAATTGGCGATGTTGAAGTAGCCACAGATATCCCAGTAGTCATGCGACCTTATACGGATTCGAGAGAATTTGGTAATTTCATTCTTGTCGACCGACTGACCTTAAAAACAGTTGGTGCTGGAATGGTCCGTCACTCTCTTCGACGCGCCTCGAACGTTACGCACCAGGATTATGAAATAACAAAAGCCCAACGTGGGGTCCAAAAGTCTCAGAAAGCGCGCGTAATTTGGCTCACCGGTCTTTCAGGTTCAGGTAAGTCAACAATTGCTAATGCGCTAGAGCAACGGCTGTTTGCTTCAGGTGCTCACGCGTATGTTTTAGATGGTGACAACTTACGATTAGGCCTAAATATGGATCTCGGATTTACACCAGAAGATCGCGCCGAGAATGTGCGACGAGTATCTGAGGTTGCAAAGCTAATGGTTGATGCTGGCCTTATTGTCATTACCGCTCTGGTGAGTCCATTTGAGGTCGACCGACAGCGCGCAAAGAGTATCTTTGACGATGGTGAGTTCCTGGAAGTTTTTGTTGATACACCAGTTGAAACATGTCGTTCCCGAGATCCAAAAGGTTTATATAAGAAATCTGCTGCTGGACAGATTCCAAACTTCACTGGTGTGGGACAAGACTATGAAAGACCTCTCGCTCCAGATTTGCACCTTGATGGAACCGCGTCAGTTGCAGACAATGTGGAGAAAATAATTAAGATTCTGTTATGAATTGGCTTCTCTTTGCCCTCGTAGGGTCAGCAGCTCAGTTAATTGATGGCTCTCTGGGAATGGGTTTTGGACTCACAAGTTCGACTCTCTTGGTCACGCTAGGGGCATCTGCAGTGGTTGCCTCTACCGCTGTTCATATCGCTGAAATTGGTACGACTCTCGCATCCGGTGCTTCTCACTGGCATGCTGAGAATATAGATAAGAAGATTCTTCTCAGGTTGGCTATTCCAGGAGGAATTGGCGCGTTCTTAGGGGCCACATTCCTTACATTTATTGATCTATCTAGTTCAAAGATATTCATTTCCACCCTCTTACTTTTCTTGGGTTTCTTACTTCTCTATCGCAATGTATTTAAGACCGAACCACAAACTAATTTGTTGGAGATAAAAAATCCGCGTTTTCTCACCTACCTTGGTTTCACTGGTGGATTTGTTGATGCATCAGGTGGTGGAGGTTGGGGCCCAATTGTTACGCCAACTCTGATGACAACGACAACGACTGAACCTCGTAAAGTTATCGGAACAGTGAGTGCAGCAGAATTTGTCGTTGCACTTTCTGCTTCTGCCGGATTCTTGGCACAGATTGGGCGCATTGATATTAATTGGTCAACAGTTGGCGGATTGGCACTTGGTGGAGTCATTGCCGCCCCAGTTGCAGCGCGCCTAGTTGGCCGTTTACCCGCAAAGTATCTTGGAATTATCGTGGCGGTAGGAATTATTGTTTTGAATGCAATCCAGATAATTCGTGCGTAAAACTCGCTGAAACACGCATTAGTTGCAAGTTTTCACCACTTCATAGATAATTGGGTTGCGTTCATTCGCAAAACCAAAGGAGAGTACTTCTCAAACGGTTTCTAAATCAGAAACATTTGCCGTACAGCTTTACAATGACTACACAAGCAGCGATCCAATCGCAACATGCAGCAACACACCGATACGTACCGTCCACATCAACTCCAGTTTCGCCAGAAAAAGTAGCTTCTGTACTTAAGGCTGAATGGGAATTATTCACACAAGGCACCAAAGCATCTGAGACTGAGAGCAAGCGGGCATTTAACTCACTGCCACTTGGCGTCACCTCTAGCTTCCAGCACTGGGATCCCTACCCAATCTCCATCTCATCGGCCAAGGGCGCATATATGACCGATGTCGACGGTCGCCAATTACTCGACCTCTCTATGGGCTTTGGCGCAATGCTCGCCGGCCACCTGAACCCAATTGTGATTGAAGAGATTGAAGCCTCCCTGAAACAAGGCATGCTCTTTGTGACTCCCTCCCCAACCTCAACTGATGCAGCAGAGCGAATCTGTAAGCGCTTTGGAATCGACCAAGTTCGATTTACCAATTCAGGCACCGAATCAACGATGTATGCCGTCCGAGTTGCCCGCTCTGCGACCCAGAAGATGGGCATTCTAAAAATTGAGGGTGGCTACCACGGTAGCTATGACCCATTTGTAGTTTCTTCCAAGCCACCGGTTGCAGAAGCTGGAGACGCTGAAGAGCCAACTCCTTATATTGATTCAAATCTGGTGCCCGGAGATATCTATGTCGTTCCATTTAATAACATTGAAGCCCTCGAGCGTATGTTTGCAAGCAACGCAAATAAAATTGCCTGCTTCATCGTCGAGCCTGTTCTAGAGAACATTGCAATTGTTCTTCCTGATGCAGGTTATCTCGAGCGAGTTCGTGAACTCTGCGATCAATACAACGTCATCCTGATCTTTGATGAAGTGAAAACTGGACTCACAGCGGGTGCACACGGTGCATCTGCTCGACTCGGCGTAAAGCCAGATCTCATCACTCTTGCAAAATCTATAGGTGGCGGACTTCCACTTGCCGCCTTCGGTGGCAAGAAGAAATACATGGACTTTGTCAGCAACGGAAAAATGGCACACTTTGGAACATTTAACGGTAACCCGCTTGCAATGGCGGGTGTCCGTGCCATAGATCGTATTTGTACCGATGAGGCACTCGCAGCAGCTGAAGAGTTGAACCTGCAAGCACTAACTCGCATCGGTCAGATTATCGATGAATACCAACTTCCAGCACATACTGTCGGTTTTGGTGTGAAGGGCTGCGTTACCTGGTCAACAACACCAGTTCGCAACTATCGTGACTACAAAGCAACTGACTTTGGTATCGCAGAAGCACATTGGTTATTCGCCCTCAACCGCGGAATCATCACTCCGCCAGGACTTGATGAGCAATGGTTAATTTCACTGGCACATGGCCAGGCTGAAATTGATTTACTTGTTGAAGATTTCCGAGAGTTTGCTAAAGCAATAAGAGCGTAAAGAAGAAAAGCCCCAAGTGTGAAAGGCACTCGAGGCTTAACTTGTGCGCGCGAAGGGATTCGAACCCCTAACCTTCTGATCCGTAGTTTCTCTTCACGCTGGTCTCAGCGTATCTCTAAGTATCTAGTTCTTCGTTCTTTTGCCGCAATTAAGCGTGGAGACGCTCTCACTGGTTCTCCAAGTTTCAGGCTTAATCTGTGTGATTGAAAGCAATTTGAAAGCAAAGATTTAAACAAAGTTTTTTGCTATCTGAGTGGAGAAGTATCTCCACCCCAATGAGTAGAAACATGAATGCAACATAGCAGGTGCATTCTCAACCATCGGACCAGAGTTCGATTTGTTGCTCACAGGACACGACGACAAATACCTCAACAGGCTTGGATGAATATCCAACTTTTCCAGATGCAACAGGGTGGAATACAATCATTGCATGATACAAAACCTAGTTTTAGGCGCTGGGCCCGTAGGGATAGTAGTTACAGAGCGACTCGCGGCAGCAGGCTGCGAAGTAGTAACTGTCGATTCGGGGCAAGGATTGCCAGCGCTTCGCGCGTCAACGGTTGTAAATTCAAATGTCGACTTCAAAAATGTACGTGAAATGCCAAGCCTTTTTGGTGGGTCAAAATTTCATTGGGGTGGTGCGTGCATGGGATTTCCATTGAAAGACCTCAGTCGTCCCTCACCCGATTCTCTAATGTGGTCAAATATGGAGCCTGGCTACAAAATTGTTTCCGAGATGCTTGAAATCAATGGATTCGATTTCATAAAGAATGTCCCGGTTGAGAATAATCCATCTAGCGATTCAAATTTTGATTCCCAAGTATTCGAACTTTGCTACGCATACGTTGTAAAAGATTCAAAAATGAAGAAAAATTCTAAAAACTTAAAGTCAAGCCCAGGTGTCAAATTTATAAAGAACGCAATTGCGCTGAGTTTAGAGGATTCAGGCGAATTTGTAACTGTGCGCATGATTCGATTCGGCGAAACAGATGAGTTTGAAGTTCGCGCCAAACGTGTCTTCGTGTGCTTAGGAACCATTGAGACTACAAGACTTCTAATGAATTCCGTGAAATCGACGGAAAATGGGGATTTAGCAGCCCTTGGTAGAAATCTGTCAGATCACCTCACTATTAAATTAGGATCTGTTAAATTCTCGGGATTGTTTCAATGGGCGCCACTAATTGATTATTCGGAAAATCAGGATGGCTCGCGCCTTTGGCCTAGATGGTCTATTTCAAATCAGCCCAAAGAATTTGACTCTCTTCGAGGTTTTATTTATTTTACTAATATAAACCACGGTGGGCCTCGAGTATCCTTCCGAAATCCACGTGGTGACTCTGAATTTTATGGGATGAAGAGTAACGGTGACTCAAGTAAAGGGTCTGTCGAAGCTGACATAAACCTATTTATTGAATCGCCAAACAGTCCGGAGAGAGGTATCAGTCTGGAAACGGACGAAGGCTTCACTCCTAGAATTCCAGGAATTAGAATCGATTTTGACATCTCATCTGATGAATGGAATTTAATTATTCGATACGGAAAGTGGTTACTCTCTTGTATTGATGCTATGCCGGGAGTGGAAAACGTTGTTCAAAGGCAAGGCCTGAATATTGAAGATCTGCAGACAAGTAATCACCCCAGTGGCACCCACCCGGCAGAAATTTCTTCATTGCCAAACGTGTATCCAATCAGTGCTGGGATCTTACCTCGGGCTTCTGCGACCCACCCCACCATGGCGACGCTTGCTATAGCGGTTGTTACCGTAGATAAGCTGCTCGGTCGGAAGCACTTATAAGATTTTGGACCTGACCCTAGTTTTGAGTTAATTCTTAAAGTTGCGTATGAATCGAATACCTTTTATGAGCATTTTTCCCCCTGGTACGGAAACAATTAGCTTTCGAGCTTTTCGAAAAATCCGCGGGATAATCAAATGAGATTGATCCCAGCAGGAAAGTTGTTCGAAAACAATTGCTTCATCAATTGAAGGAAATGCCATTTCCTTGGAAAAAATCAACTTGCGGAGGCCAAGCATTAAGCCAATTCGTTTCCACTCATCCATGCTGCTCAGTGGCGAGCTCCGAGTAAGGGAGCCATCTGATCCAATTGATTCAAAAGATTCCCCTAGCACGCCTTTTGCGTAGTCTACTGTACGTGTAGAAACAAAATTGGAATCGCGCACGAGCCTACCAAAAGTTGAAAGCACAAAACCACCAGCCTTATTTGGATTCTTACTTCCCCAAATAATATACGCACGTAACCGAGAATCAAGAAAAATCCAGGGGAAGGAGTCCGAAAGCGACCATGGGGAAATGCGAAACAATTTTCGGTTAGCGACATAAGACATCAAGGCAGTCCCGTGGTAGTAGTAAAGCCCGTGTTTAATGAATACAACCGCCGGTTTAAGGTCTTTTATGTCGTCAAGCCAGGGAATTAACACAGAGTCCTCGAGGACATTAAATTGAATCTGATAAAGCCATTCGAGTGATTTTAACTCGGATTGAATCATTGAAATGGGAGTGTCAACAAGAATCGAGGCTGGCTTACCTTTAGTTAGAATTGTGGACAACATTTGAAAAACTTCTCCTGTTGGGAGACTGCAGAGCAGTATGGAATCGGAAATAAAATCTTGGGGTAATTCCGAAATGTTCGAGAAACATTCAATCGCTTCATGTCCCGGGACGCTACTTGGTTTTCTCCTCACAATAGCAATGTCTTCAGGGCTTACTCCACAACCAATGAGTGCTGGAAGTACGTCATTTTGAACTCGCCAACCAGCGCCCAGCACGAGTATTTTCATTACGCTACACCCACTAACCTTAAAAGTATTTCGTAGAGTAACTGCATAATTTGTCTCCCGAGATTTGATTTATTTTGCGTCACACCAGATAGTTAGAGTTTCACAGATGAGCGAAGTCTCATATGCTCAGCATAGTCATTTCAGAATACCTAAGGCACATCGCTTGCCTGAAATTGATTTACTTGTTGAGAATTTCCACAAGTTTGCGAATGCATTCAGAGGTTGAAAAAGAAAAGCCCCCGGTGTGAAAGGCACCGATAGCTTAACTTGTGCGCGCGAAGGGATTCGAACCCCTAACCTTCTGATCCGTAGTCAGATGCTCTATCCGTTGAGCTACGCACGCCTATTAAATTGTGTATTGCGAAAACGAATACTACAGGCTTTTCTCGCTACTGAAAAACGCTTAAAACGAGCAGAAATTAATGCTTAACTGCGCCAACTTTGATTCAGTGGGCGTCCCTCTGCATAACCAGAGGCAGATTGAATTCCCACAACCGCGCGGTCTGCAAACTCTTCTAGGTTCTTAGCACCTGCGTACGTGCAAGAAGAACGAAGTCCAGAAATGATTTCATCGATGAGGTCTTCAACTCCTGGACGAATTGGATCAAGGAACATTCGGGAAGATGAGATGCCTTCTTCAAAAAGTGATTTCCGGGCGCGATCAAATGCATCTTCCTGTGAAGTGCGGGCACTAACCGCGCGCTTTGATGCCATTCCAAATGATTCTTTATATGCACGCCCTGAACTATCACGCATCAGATCTCCAGGTGATTCATATGTGCCAGCAAACCAAGAACCAATCATTACTTGCGATGCACCTGCCGCGAGCGCCAGTGCAACATCGCGAGGATGGCGAACTCCGCCATCGGCCCAGACGTGTGCACCTAACTTTTTTGCCTCGGTAGCACATTCAAGAACTGCTGAAAACTGTGGTCGGCCAACACCTGTCTGCATGCGCGTTGTGCACATGGCACCTGGTCCAACTCCGACCTTAATAATGTCAGCGCCAGCTGCAACCAAGTCGCGAACACCATCGGCGGTAACAACATTGCCGGCAACGATTGGTACCCCAAGGTTTAGTTTCTTAATGCTCTGCAGCGCTTCGATCATCTTCTTCTGATGACCATGGGCGGTATCAACGACAAGTACGTCAGCTCCTGCCGCAACTAACTTTGCCGCTTTATCAGCTACATCGCCATTAATACCAACGGCTGCCGCAATACGTAATCTGTTCTTCTTATCAATTGCTGGCGAATATAACGTTGCGCGTAGTGCACCCACTTTGGTAACTATTCCAACGAGGTCACCTTTTGCCGAAACTACTGGGGCGACAGTGCGCAGGCGCTCATGCAGGAAGTCAAACGCCTGACGCGGATCTAAGGTCTCGGGCATGCTTGTTAGCTCTTGCGTCATGACCTGGCTGAGTTGAGTAAAGCGATCAACGCCCGCTAAATCTTCCTCAGTCACGATTCCCACAGGCTTTGTGCCATCGACGATGATGATGGCCCCATGTGCTCGCTTATGAATAAGTGATGCTGCATCAGCCACAGTCTCTTTGAGAGTCAGCGTGATGGGAGTTTCAAAAAATGTATGGCGAGCTTTCACCGATGCAATGACCTCTGCAACAACCGGAATTGGAATATCTTGCGGAATGACAACTAGGCCACCACGTCTTGCCACTGTCTCTGCCATTCGGCGGCCGGCAATTGCTGTCATATTTGCAACAACAAGCGGGATTGTTGTACCACTACCATCGCGTGAAGAAAGGTCTACCTCTAAACGGCTAGTAAGTTCGGAATGGCTTGGAACCATAAATACATCGTCGTAAGTCAGATCATAAATCGGCTGGTTGATAAATCGCACGTACTACAGCCTACCGAGTCTTAAGAGCTCCTCGCGATCAACGGCCTTGCGACGCGGTTTACCCAGCGGTTCACCTGCTGCTACTTCAGCCTGATTTATTACCTGCCAATGAGCTTGGGTGACAACTCTGTTATGTGTAATTACATCGGTGATATCACCCGCGCTCTTGGGAGTAGTTAAATCATCGACTAGTAATTTCATGACATCTGCTGCATCTGATTTATTGGTACCAATCACACCTGACGGACCACGCTTAGCCCAACCAACAACATAGACGTTCTCATGTACTCGACCATCAGTATTTACTACCTTGCCCTTCTCATAGGGCACACCCGCTAGCGCTGTTGCTTCATAACCAATGGCGGTAATCACGAGGCCGCACTTGATGCTAAATATCTCATCACTGCCCGTCTTCTGAAATACAACCTCTTCAACGCGGCCAGCGCCTTTAATCTCAATAGGGGTGGCTAGAAATTGGAAGGTAATCGTGCGCTCGTGGTTGGTCGCTTCTTTTTCAGCAATCAACAACATGGCATCAAGATTGCTCTTCACATCTTTTGCAGGTTCATCTCCTGCACGCGAAATAGCATCAGAAATATCTGACTTATTCATTATCACATTGGTATGTTCAAGTTTTGGCAGATCACGTAGCTCAGGTGATGTGAAGGCGGCATGCTCAGCTCCGCGGCGAGCGCTGATGACTACCTTGCGCACGGCGCTTGCTTTAAATGAATCAATTGCGTGATCTGCAGTATCAGTTGGATCAAGTTCACTGGGTTCAAGCGCCAAGATGCGCGCCACATCCATGGCCACATTGCCAGCGCCGATGACAACGGCTGTATCGCAACTCAAATCAATAGTGTGATCTTTGAAATCTGGGTGGGAGTTATACCAAGGCACGAAGGTGGCCGCAGACATGGAGCCTGGTAGATCTTCTCCAGGAATGCCAAGCTTCTTGCCAACTGCAGACCCGGTAGCGATTATGACCGCGTCGTACTTCTCTTTGAGTTGTTCAATCGTCAGATCTGAGCCGAGTTCAACATTTGCAAATAGCCTAAAGCCTGGTTCCACAGCAATTTTCTCAAATACTTTCGATACGGTCTTAATTTTTGGATGATCCGGGGCCACACCACTACGCACTAAACCCCAAGGCGTTGGTAAACGTTCAATCATGTCAATAGAAAATTGAAGTTCATCGCTCTGCAAGTTTTGCAGAGCTTGGGCTGCAAAGTAGCCAGCAGGACCCGCGCCGACGATTGCTACCTTAAATCTTGACATCGATGCCCAGTTTCTTACTCAGTTAGGAAATTCGCAAATTTGCACGGTGGGATTTAGTAGGGGCGGTAGAAGAACGAACTACTAAACGTGGCTGGAATTCAATGCGTTGATGAACATGGCGCTCGGGGTTTTCGCACTCTGAAATAATCAATTCAGCCGCTGCAAAACCGAGTTCATAAGCGGGTTGTGATATTGAAGTGAGGGGAACGTTGGCGCTGCCCGCAAAATCTATATCGTCATATCCGATAACAGAGACATCTTCTGGAACCGCAATATTTTTTTCGCGCAAGGCGCGGATGGCACCGAGTGCGATCAAGTCATTGCCACAGATGATTCCTGTGAAATCAACACCTGATTCAATCTTCTTCATCATCGCATCGTATGCATTTGAAGCGCTCATAGAATCCAGGCGAAGTTCCATAATCTGAGGGAGTTGGTTAGCCGGGATTTCTTTCATAGAATCTCTAATTCCGGTGTTGCGATCGGCAACTTGTGGAATATCTTCACTTCCGGTGAGCAATAAAATTTTGCGGTGCCCTAGTTCGTGTAGGTGAGTGAGCGCCAGCGAACCACCATATGAATCGTTTACTGCAACGCTACATGCTTGCAAACCGAGCGCAGGACGATCAACTAGAGCCAAGCGAATTCCCTTTTCGGCAACTTTTGCCAGAGCCCTAATAGTCTCTCTGGCTGGTGTAATCAAAATTCCCTCTACATTTTGAGCGCTGAGTACCTCTAAATACTGGCTCTCTTTATCAGTGCTCTCATCTGTATTACATAAAATCACAACATACTTTGCGGCAAAGGCAGCATCGTTTACACCCATGGCTAGCGCGGTGAAGAATGGATTAGAAATGTCAGGGACAATTAATCCAATGACGCGATTTCGTCCAGCGCGCAGATTGCGGGCGGATGCATTCGGAACAAAGCCCATTTCTTCAATAACTTTTTGCACTTTACGCAGAGTCAGTGGTGCCAATACCTCTGGGCGATTAATCGCATTAGAGACGGTGCCCAAAGAGACGCCGGCGGCTTTGGCCACATCTCTGATACTTGCCACAAAGATCTCCCTAGAATTGAACAAAATCTATTGAACACTTGAAACGATACAGGATTTAGAGCGAGTCTGGCTACTTTGCCTTTTGAACAGATTCTCTTTTCGCGCTCAATTGACGCCCTTAAACTCAATGAATAGCCTTAGCTAACTGCTTAAAACGGTTCAAGGAGAATTCTATGGAGAGAGTCGCATTTCGTCTCAAAGTACGTAAAGAGATGATGAATGAGTATGTGCGCAGACATACAGAAGTCTGGCCCGAGATGCTCGACGCTCTTCGCTCTACTGGTTGGACCAACTACTCCATCTTCCTCGATCGTGCTGATGGCTCACTTTTTGGATATTTCGAAACACTTAATTTAGAGGCGGCGCTAGCAGGGATGGGAAAGACTGAGATTAACGAGAAATGGCAGAAAGATATGGCACCATTCTTTGAAAATCTTGAAGGCGTTAATGCAGATCAGGGATTTATCAAGCTTGAGCAAGTCTTTTTTCTTCAATAAATTCTATTACATCCACTACTAGAGGAGCACGGCATGGCATCAAAGGCGGACGTTAAGAAAGTTCTTGACCGACTACAAATCGAAACTCCATCATGGGCATACGGAAATTCTGGAACACGATTTAAAGTTTTTGGTCAACCGGGTGTTCCTCGTGACCCTTTTGAAAAAGTAGAAGATGCCGCCCAGGTACATAAGTACACCGGTGCTGCTCACAGCGTTGCCCTACACATTCCTTGGGACAAGGTTGAGGATTACGCAAAATTTGCCAAGCACGCAAAAGATCTAGGTGTGGTGCTTGGAACAATTAACTCCAATACCTTCCAAGACGATGATTACAAGCTGGGGTCAGTCTGTCATCCCGATAAGAAGATTCGCGAGAAAGCAGTCCGCCACCTTCTAGAGTGCATTGAAATCATGGATATCACTGGGTCACAAGATTTGAAGTTGTGGTTTGCAGATGGCACCAACTATCCGGGCCAAGACAACATCAGCTCTCGTCAAGATCGTTTATCTGAATCACTTCACGAAACTTATAGTCACCTCAAAGGCAATCAGAGAATGCTTGTTGAATACAAGTTCTTTGAGCCTTCTTTCTACACCACTGATATTCCTGACTGGGGAACTTCCTACGCTCACTGTCTACAACTTGGCGAGCGCGCAATGGTCTGCGTTGATACTGGACACCATGCTCCTGGAACAAATATTGAATTCATCGTGGCCTTCTTACTTCGAGCAAAGAAGCTTGGTGCATTCGATTTCAATTCACGTTTCTACGCTGATGATGATTTGATTGTTGGAGCCGCAGATCCATTCCAGTTATTCCGCATTCTGCACGAAGTCAACATCAACGGCGGATTCGATGTCGGAACGCCCGTTTCATTTGTGCTAGATCAATGCCACAACATCGAGGCGAAAATTCCTGGGCAAATTCGCTCAATTCTCAATGTTCAAGAGGCTGCTGCAAAGGCGCTATTAGTTGACCAGGGTGCACTTGAAGCTGCGCAAGCTGCAGGTGATGTGCTTGAGGCAAACGGTGTCCTGATGGATGCCTATAACACTGATGTCCGTCCACTTCTTGAAGAGTGGCGCAGCGATAAGGGAATTGATCCCAATCCTATGAAGGCATTTAAAGCCTCTGGTTATCTAAAGAAAATTGCTGATTCACGAGTCGGCGGCAATCAAGCTGGGTGGGGTGCATAATTAAAAAGCTATCTGAGTTAACTCCTGCAGTTAACGAACTGATTTCTCGTTCTAATCGTTTAGGTGCCGACCCAAAAGTAACTAACTATGCCGGTGGCAATACCTCTGCGAAGGCAACGATTACTGATCCAATTTCCGGTAAGCCAACCTCGCTTATCTTTGTCAAGGGTTCCGGTGGTGATCTCGGTACTCTCAAAGAAGAAGGAATAGCAGTTTTATATACCGATAAAGTTCATGAGCTTAAAAATGTTTATCCTGGTGAGCAACGCGAGGATGAAATGGTTGCACTATTTGACTACTGCCTCTTTGGTAAAGGTGGAGCAGCGCCGAGCATTGATACCTCGATGCACGGTTTGGTTGATAAGTTACATGTTGATCATTTACATCCAGATTCAATCATTGCCTTTGCCACCTCCGCCGATGGTCCTGCTATCACCAAAAAATGTTTTGGGGATGAAATTCTCTGGGTGGATTGGCGCCGACCTGGGTTTCAACTTGGATTGGATATCGCAAAGATTGCCGCAGAGAACCCGAACGCTAAAGGGTGCATTCTTGGTGGCCATGGCTTAACAACATGGGCTGATACTTCTGATGAGTGCGAGAAGCGCTCACTTGATGCCATAAAGAAGGCAGAAGATTTCATTAAGGCAAATGGCAAATCAGAACCATTTGGTGCAAGTATCGCTAAGTACAAGGCGCTTGCGGAAGCAGAACGTAGGGCACGCGCCGCACAACTCTCTCCAATACTGCGAGGCGTGGCTTCACAGGATGCACGCATGGTTGGTCACTTCACCGACTCAGATGTAGTTTTAGATTTCATCGCCAGCCAGTCACTGCAAAAACTCGCTGCCTTAGGCACATCATGTCCTGATCACTTCTTACGTACCAAGGTCTCCCCTATGGTCCTTGATACAGAGCCAGGTGCTGATCTTGAGCAAGTAACCGCTCGTATTCGCACTTTGCATGAGGAGTATCGCGCGAGTTACTCGGCTTACTACAACCGTCATGCAACCAAGGAATCTCCGGCAATACGTGGGGCAGATCCACTAATTATTCTGGTTCCAGGAATCGGCATGTTTTCTTACGGCAAAGATAAGCAGACAGCTCGTGTTGCAGGAGAGTTTTATGTCAACGCCATCAATGTGATGCGTGGAGCTGAAGCTCTCTCAACATATGCACCAATCTCAGAACTCGAAAAGTTTCGCATCGAATACTGGGATCTTGAAGAAGCAAAGCTTCGTCGCATGCCTAAGCCAAAGGCACTTGCCGGACAAATCGCAATTGTGACAGGTGGTGCATCAGGAATCGGACGCGCAATTGTTCAGCGCTACTTTGATGAGGGTGCTTGTGTTGCAATTGCAGACCGCGATCTAGAAGGTGCAAAGAAGCTCATAGCTGAAATGGGTAATTCTGAGCGATTACTCGCCGTGGGTGTCGATGTCACACTTGAAGATCAAGTTGCTGCTGCAGTAAATGCCACAACACTGGCATTCGGTGGAATAGATATCTTGGTCAACAATGCCGGGCTCTCACTCTCTAAATCTTTAGTTGATACAACTGTTAGTGACTGGGATCTTCAACATAATGTGATGGCTCGTGGTTCATTCTTATTCTCACGCGAAGTTGCAAAGGCAATGATTGTGCAGAAGATGGCTGGAAATATTCTCTACATTGCTTCAAAGAATGCCGTCTTTGCCGGTCCTAACAATGTTGCATACGGCGCGACCAAGGCAGATCAAGCTCATCAAGTGAGACTGCTAGCTGCTGAGCTCGGTGAGTATGGAATTCGGGTTAATGGAATTAACCCAGACGGTGTTGTGCAAGGTTCTGGAATTTTCGCTAGTGGATGGGGCGCAAATCGCGCTGCCGTCTATGGCGTTGAAGAAGAGAAGCTTGGTGCGTTCTATGCCCAGCGCAGCATCTTAAAACTTGAGGTCCTTCCATCACACATTGCTGCAGCGGCATTTGCATTTGTTGCAGGAGATTTACCACTGACAACAGGGTCACATATCCCGGTTGATAGCGGTGTAGCGAGTGCATTCCTGCGCTAACTATGGCTTCTTACGCAGCGATTGATTTAGGTGCAACCAGCGGCCGTGTGGCAGTTGGGACTATTTCGGATGGAAAAATCTCCTTCGAAGTTATTCACCGTTTTACCAATGACCCTATTGATGATCCTGTAGATGGTCTTCTTTGGAACTGGTCCAAGCTTCAAGAAGAAGTTCTTGTAGGGCTGAATATGGCGGCGAAGAAATATCCCTTAACATCAGTGGCCGTTGATTCTTGGGGTGTGGATTACCAACTTCTTAATAGCGATGGATCGCTTAACAAAAGAGTTTTTTCCTATCGAAATTTACGACTCGAAGGAGTTATGGAAGATACGACCAAGCTAGTTGGCAAAGAGCGAATCTATAAAAGTACTGGAATCCAATTTCTCACCTTTAACACAATTTATCAATTAATCGCTGGGCTCTCAATTGATGAATTTGATGGTGCTTTTCAATTTCTAATGCTTCCCGATGCACTTAATTATTTCCTCTGCGGAAGTGCGACGCAGGAGGTAACTAATGCATCTACTACTCAATTACTTAATCCTATAACGCGCGATTGGGATTGGGATTTGATTGCAGAATTAGATCTCCCCAAGAGAATTTTTCCCGCACTCCATGAAGCGGGAGCATTTTTAAGCAAGATTAAGGGCCATGGAGAACTCGACGGGATTCAAGTGGTGGCAGTGGGTTCACACGACACCGCATCGGCCGTTGCAGCCGTACCCATGACTCATCCGGAGAAATCCATTTACATCTCAAGTGGAACATGGTCTCTGGTTGGTTACGAGAAATCGCAAGCAAATACTTCCAATGAAGCATTTGAAATCGATTTAACAAATGAATTAGGTGTGCAGGCAACTGTGCGGTCCTTGCGTAATGTGGCTGGAATGTGGTTGCTATCAGAATGTCAGCGAGACTGGGCTGCCCAAGGATTAGATATCAAAGTCGAAGAACTCGTTGCCGCGGCGCAGAAGGTGCCTGCCAATTCCTTTCTTATCAATCCTAACGATCATATCTTTTTGGCTGCCGGAAACATGGTCGGCCGTATTGCCGAGTATTGCATTGCAAATAACGCACCAGTTCCCAATACTCCGGCGGAGTATGCACGTTGTATTTTTGACAGTTTGGCTGCTGCTTATGATCAGGTAATTTCTGATTTTGAAGAGGTGGAAGGCCATTCATTTGATCTCATTTATGTAGTGGGTGGAGGCAGCGCCAATGATTTCCTCAATCAATTGACCGCTGATGTCACCAGAAAGAAAGTTATTACTGGCGCAGTAGAAGCTACTCTCCTAGGAAATATAGGTATGCAGGCTATTGCTGCTGGAGAAGTCTCGGGCTTAGCGCAACTACGTGAAATGATTTCGGCATCGATTACTCAGAAGATTTTCCTTCCTTCGTAAGCCCGCTGCCTCTAGACTAAGCAACATGCGTTCATTGCTCTGCGTGCCTGCTAGCCAGCCAAAGATGGTGGAAAAGGCTCTGACGCTCGATTGCGATCAGATAATTCTTGACCTGGAAGATTCTGTTACGCCCGCAGATAAAGTAGCGGCTCGCGCATACCTTAAGGATTTTCTGAGCAAAGTTGAGAGTAAAAAGAAAATTTCACTCCGTGTTAATGAACTCTCAAGCACCTTTGCCAAAGCCGATATTGATCTCATCTGTGGTTTTAATCCACAACCTCTTAGTTCAGTTATTCTTCCTAAAATACATAGCCTGGAGGACGTAAAGAGCTGGGCGGCTAAACTTCCGGCCAATATGCAACTTGAAGTACAAATTGAAAGTGCGATGGGGCTCATCAATGCGCCACAGATTGCATCTCATCCGCAAGTGATCTCCCTTGCCTTTGGGCCAGCAGATTTCATGGCTTCAGCAGGAATGCCAAGTAGTAATCCTGGAACTCCTTGGGCGGAAGCAGCGAACGCACTGCAATGGCCACTCATGCAAGTTGTGATTGCAGCGCATGCGCACGCAAAGACTGCCTACGATGGGCCTTACTTTCAAATCACCGATGATGCCGGCCTTTCGAGCTCTGCCCGTACGGCCCGCGCTTTAGGTGTTGATGGAAAATGGGTGATTCATCCAAATCAAATCGCGCTGGTCAATGAAGCTTTTACACCGAGTCCGGCAGAGATTGCACATGCAAAAGAAATTATTGACGCATTTAAGGCATCATCAGGTGCTACTAATCTTGACGGCCTCATGATTGATGAAGCATCTAAGAAAGTTGCAGAGCGTTTATTAGAAAGAGTTGCTCAGATTCACAACTAGCCATTCTTCGACCAGTAAAACCGATGCGCTTTCTAGAAAAACTTACTTCTTCTGGCGATACTTATTAACTACATCCTCGTTGATTTCGATACCTAGTCCTGGCCCGGATGGTGGGTAGACCCAGCCATCTGTATGGGTTAGCGGGGTCTTAACGAGATCATTTTGCATCGGGTTAGCAAGTGGCTTAAATTCAAAGAGCTTAAAGGCCAAGCTACTAAAGCTGACCGCAATACTTGCCGCCGAGACGATTGCAGATGACCAAGCGTGAGCGTTGGCCTGTCGCTTTGCTGATTCAATGCGAGAGACAATCTTTGTAAAGCCTGTGACACCTTCTACGCGGCCAGGATCAATACCAAATACATCGCATGTGCCAGTCGCAATAATTGCCTCATAACCAGCAACATTCCATTCGCGCTCTCCGTAAGCGATGAGAGTTTTAGTCTTATCGCGAAGTGTTCGATAACCCTCAGGGTCCCAAGCACCGAGTGGTTCCTCAATCCAATCAATGTTGTACTCATCAAATGCTTGCACGCGCTTTACCGCAGTTGCAACATCCCATTTAATTGCATAGCCAAGATCAATAATGAGCTTCTTATCTGGACCAAGTGCTTCACGCATCTGCTTTACATACTCAACATCGCGATCGTGTTCGTATCCAAGATGTGCATTCCCGCGCTTACCAAATCCGACTTTCACTCCTTGCATTCCAGTTGCAAGCCATCCCTTAGCTTGTTCAGCCATTGCCGGAATTGATGAGTCGTGAGCATGACCAGAAGCAATAGCCGGGAGTTTCTCGTGCACAGGTCCGCCGAGTAAATCAAGCAAACTTGCATTCAGAGCCTTACCTTTAAGATCCCAGAGTGCGATATCAATTGCAGAAAGTGCATATGCTGCTAAGCCGCCACGGTATCCATACCACCAATAGCGTTCGCGAATTGAAGTCCAGATTGCCTGATTATCAATCGGAGACTTTCCGATAACGAACTCGGAGAGTCCCTCTATGAGAGCTGCAACTGCAAAATTTGCTTCTTTAAATTGTGTGATGGATTCACCCCAGCCAACGAGACCATCATCGGTAGTGATTTTTACCAGGCAGAGGTATCGCTCAGCATTAAAGTCGTTGGGTTCAGGATATGCGACGGGGATTGGCTCAACTTTTACAATTTTCATAGGAACCCTTTTCGTTGTTGGAAAATATTTCTGCCATATTCCCCGTTGGTATCGTTTCCAAATAGTACTCCCAGCATAGAAAAATGGGAAGAGATATATGGATAGTGGATAAAAAATTAGAGATCTCAGGGCCAATGTCCACTACTTGGACATAGTGAGAATCGTTAACCTTCTTTATCGTGCGGTATGTCCACCATCTACGGCTAAGACTATTCCGGTGACCATACTTGATGCGGCCGAAGACAAGTAGACGATTGTCCCGACCAGTTCTTCTGGTTGACCCAGTCGCCCTAATGGAATATTTCTTGTGAAATATTCAGCGCCTTCTGGATTTAATGAAATTGCCTTCTCCAACATTGGGGTTCGAAAATGAGTCGGCGCAATTGCGTTGACTCGGATTCCCAAGGTTGCCCACTCCATCGCCAAGGTGCGCGTAAGAGAGTTAATGCCACCTTTGCTGGCAGAGTAATTCGCAATCCCGGTTGTGATTCCTACCAGGCTTGCAACTGAGGAGATGAAAATCATCGAACCTTGCACTTTAGCCTTGATCATCTCTGCCGCTGCCAGCCGCACAAGATTCCATGATCCGGTTAAATTGACATCAATAACATCTTGCCAATCCTTATCGAGCATTTCTACGGCAGTACCACGCCGATTTATTCCAGCCGCCGCAATAACAATTTCTGGAACTCCAAATTTCTCGATTAACTTTTCTAAACAACTTGCGAGCGCAGCTGTATCTCTCACATCGGCAACAAGCGGAGTTGCGATTCCACCCTGAGAAATAATTTCATCACAGACTTCTTGTACTTGATCTGAAGCAAAATCGAGGGCGCCTACTTTTGCGCCGCGAGCAGCTAAACCAATGGCGATTGCTCTTCCCAGTCCGTTTCCAGCACCTGAAATCAGCACGATTTTGCCTTGTACAGAGAACATTGGGTCAAAGGAATCGCTCATGCTATTGCACCTCGAAAGAGTTCCATCCCTCTGACTCCGACCGGAATCCTCCAGAGTCTTCCTTCCATGGGTTCAGCAACTGAAATAGTGTCAATATCGCCAAAATCGGTGATGATTAAGTTTTCTCCTTCAAAGACGCAATTGAGGGGGACGCCCCCAGTTTTAAGAAAATCAATATAAGTTCCATCTGGCTTAATGATGTCTACACCTCCACCTGTATAAGTAGTAATCCATAGATTTTCATTTACATCAATTTTCAGACCATCAGGGACGTGACCTTCAGGTAACTGCGCAATCTTCTCTGATTTCCCACCTGGACGCAATCGATATACACCGCCTTCATATGAATCTACCCAAACAATGGTGCCACCCGCTTCTGCAACAATGCCATTGGGGAACGCTGCGGGAATCTCATCTAAAAGTTCGCCAGTGCCATCAGGATTTACCGCAAATATGCGACCCAGTCCTCTATCTTCTGGGTCGTAATCTGCTGGATCTGTAAAGTAAAGTCGTCCATCAGGTCCAAAGCTCAAATCATTTGGGGCTTGTAATTTATATCCATCAATTTGCTCAACAATGATTTCGACGCTGCCATCTGGCCAAGCCTTCTGGATAGAAGGTACTGACATAACTTTCGCTCTCCATGTACCAGCCGTGCCACCATTTTGCGTTATATATACAGCTCCATCTGAACCTAGTCTGCAAGCATTCGGTCCACCACCACAGTTCGCGTAATCATGAATTCCTCGTGTCGGTGACCAAGCAATAATTCTACTTGTAAATGTTTCTACCATCACGATACGGCCATCAGGCAAAATGTCAGGACCTTCTGGATGACCTAGCCCTGTTGCGAGTGTTTCAATATCTGCTTTCACGTTTTCTCTCTCATTAGAAACCTGCTCATAGAAACCTTTCCATAAGCATAGACTGTGCAGGAATGGCGTCAATAGAGCAGATGGGAATTCCTCCCTCTTTTAAACTCTTCTTAAGTCAATTAACATGAAAATTAGGTATTTAGTTCACGGGCTAGGTAGGCAACTGCCTGCGCTGCAACTTCTTTCACCTCTAGATCAGTAAATAGATTTGATATCTCTGCAACTACAGGAGAGCTAAAGTTCTTTTCTTTCAACACCTTCATGCAATTCATTAAACCAACATCTCCAGATCCAAAGAATTGACTTGGCCACCATCCAGTGGGGTGTTCATGACCTTCAATTTTCCTGACATCTTTTGCCTGAATCATAAATACCTTATCAAGATTGAAATCTCTCAAAAGTTGCTCTGGATTTTCTCCCACTCGAAAGACATTTGCTAAATCCAAACACATCCCTAGATAGGGAGAATTGAACTCTTTGATAAATCCCATGAGTTGAACGGCTAGAAAGTCTGCATGATTTTCAATAGATATCTTGATCCCAAAATTTTCAGCTGCTACCAGCATTGACTTCACAAGGGGTCGAAGCGTCTCTAGCCGTTCTTGCACCGGCATATCAAAATTCCAATGATTACCCAGCACAATCCGCATCTGCGGAAGTCCTAATTCATGGGATACCTGCAGGAAATACAAGGCATCAAATAACATCTCTGGTTTGCGCCCGCCATCGAATCCGTTTGGATGGCCCCAGGTGAAGACCACGGTGCGGTTGGGTTTTGCCAACCAGTTCTTGATATCTGCTTTGAAGGTATCAATCTCGTTTTTTAAGTAGACGGTCTGCAGCGAGACGAAAGAGACTCCTTGTTGATCTGCAAAGTCAAAGAAATCCTTTAGCTTCCACTGTTCCTGAGAAGGCTCTTCCCACTTAGTGATCTCACCAAAGAATCGATGGAAGGTGTAGCTATCGATACCAACGTTGGTAGCGACTTCGTCTTTCACCGAGAGAGCCATCCGCCATCCACGGGAAGAATTACTCCATGTAGGTAATCTGCTGCGTGGGAAGCTAAAAACAGGGTCGGTCCAACGAGGTCTTCTGGGTTGCCCCATCGCCCACTTGTTAAGCGAGCTAATACACTCTTTTCTCTCTCCGGATCCTTCCACACATGTTGATTGAGTTTGGTTTTGATGTATCCAGGAGCAATCGAGTTCACATTCACTCCGTGGGGCGCCCATTCATTGGATAAGGCTTTGGTGAGTTGACCAACCCCACCTTTGCTCGCGGCATATCCAGCAACATTTAATCCACCTTGGAATGTCAGCATGCTCGCATAAGTAATAATCTTTCCAGATTTTCGCTTAATCATCTCTGGCGCAACTGCCTGTGCTAAACGGAAGGTCGCAGTTAAGTTCACTTGAATCTGCGCCGACCATACATCAAGGGTCAGGTCGATGGCAGGTCCTGGCATGGCGTTGCCATGTGCCAACACCAAAGTGTCAATCTGACCTAGCGCTTTTGTTGCCTGCGCGACTGCGCTTAGGCATGAATCATCTGATAGGAAATCAGCAATCACATAAGTTAAGTTCCCACCAAATTCAGAGTATTTCTGCTGTGAAATTTTCACCGCATCCTCATCGCGGGCCAGCATGCACACATGAGCTCCGGCTCGAAGAAAACCTCCGACTAGTGCAGAACCTATTCCACCTGTACCGCCAGTGAGTAAAACTTTAGATCCAGTGATACCGAATAGTGATTCCATTAAATTTCCACCTTAAACATATTGACTTTTCTATGAGTGTACTGTGAAATAGACTGTAGCGGTTTATGTAACAATATTAAATAGGTGTTTTGGTAATTTTTCGAAAGAACTAACTAACTCGGGGAGTGGGGCGTCCATGTGGCGAAGTGATTCAGGATTAACGGGTAAAAGTGTTGTTGTTACTGGAGCCGCAGGTGGAATTGGCAAGGCAGTTGTCCAAGGATTGGCAGAAGCTGGGGCTCACGTTCTTCTCGTTGATATCCCCGGATCTCCAGTCGAGGAGATAATTTCTGGCCTGGCAGGCACGGGGCATAAGTCCCTTCAACTGGATTTATCGCAACTAGCTAATCACAAAGGTATTTTTGAGCTCGCGCAAGAGATGGCGCCCATGGCTGCTTTTGTTCACTGTGCAGCAGTTTTGCGCCGGCGCTCAACTGTGGATGAGATAACAGAAGACGATTGGGATTTCCAAATTGATACCAATTTAAAAGCAACCTTCTTCTTAAACCGCACCGCCCGAGATTCATTCCGCAAGGCCGGCACCAAGGGTTCTATCGTCAACTTCTCCTCTCAAGGTTGGTGGACCGGTGGCTTCGGTGGCTCGGTTGTATACGCCGCCAGTAAAGGTGGAGTTGTCACAATGACTAAAGGTCTCGCTCGCTCATTCGCTCCGGATGGGGTGCGCGTCAATTCGGTCTCTCCTGGTGGAGTCGATACACAGATGATGGTGGGCAATCAAACTCCAGAAGCTTTAGCAGGATTCGTTTCAATGATTCCACTTGGCCGCCTTGCTACGCCAGAAGAGCTAGCGGGTCCAGTGATATTCCTAGCTTCAGATGCATCTTCTTACATCACCGGGGCTGTGCTTAACGTCTCCGGTGGTCAATTAATGTATTAATTGGGTCTGTGTGGGGCCGCGCTTCTAATAGGTGGTCTTTCTCCATTAAATCGGATTGGGACCCCTGGGATCTTCTTTACCTTACTTGTCTCATCAGGGTAAGGCAGCAGTATCTCCACTGCTTGCGCCTGTAGATCATTTAACAAATCTTCGGGCTTGGAAACGCGATCTACGGGAACTCCCTGTCTACCAAGATGTTCGGCCCAATGCTTAGCGCCCTGGGTTACCAAGACCTTTTCTAGCTCAATTCGAAGTAGAGCTGCATTCGCAACTCGGCTGGTATTGGTCACAAATTGTGGGTTGGTAATCAAATCTTCGCGATGGAGTAAGACACACAACTTAGAAAAAATATTATCGTTGCCCACTCCAATGCAGATGTCTCCATCAAGTGTTTGATAGAGACCATAAGGACCAAAAGCTGGGTGACTTGCACCAAATCTTTCAGAAGGCTTCCCACTCAGTTGGAACGCGGAAAGGTGATAACTCACCCACGACGCGCCTGTCTCATAGAGCGAAGTTTCTACTACCGAACCTAGCCCGGTTTCAGCGCGTTTAACTAAGGCAGCCAAAACTCCAATAGCTAGCCACATCCCGGCGCCCATATCGAGTACTGAGACACCGGCTCGAACAGGTTTTCCGTTAGGTTCGCCGGTAACATGCATGATTCCGGTTCGCCCCTGCAAGGTGGCGTCATATCCAGGCACAGATGAATCTGGTCCGCTGCTGCCATAAGAAGATAAATTGCCAAATATTAAGCCTGGTTTAATTCTCATCAGTTCATCTGGGGTCAGATGCATCGCCGTTAAACGCTCCGGAAGAAAATTAGTCAGAAAGACATCGGTATCAGCCAAAAGCTTTTTCAGCTCTGCTTGACCTTCTGCCGATTTTAGATCGATACTGATTGCAGATTTGTTCCGATTCACAATATGAAAATAGGCGGATCTATCTCCATCTTGCGGTGTCATAGTTCTCGAGGCATCACCTGCCGGAGTCTCCACTTTAATTACCTCTGCGCCCAAATCAGCCAGAATTGCCCCACCAAAAGGACCGGCAATGTTAGAGGTTGCATCTAGGACCTTTAAGCCCGAGAGCGGCAAGTGCTCAAATAGTGATTTGTTGTACATGTGAAGCTATTGACTCCTATGGTGGGAAAGTTATATTCTGACATGGTATCGTTTCCATAGGCTTGAGTAAAGCAAAATGTAAACAAAATAGGATTTATCCTTGTGAAGGGTTATAAGAAATGACTGAACAGGTCCTTGAGAGCGGCACAAAGGAAATCCGTTTTCGCCAAGCAATAGCAACGGCGCTGGCAGATGAGATGAGAGCCGATAAGTCAGTAATGATTTTCGGCGAAGATGTGGCAGTAGCTGAAGGGCCATTTAAAACTTCAGAAGGTCTGCTTCAGGAATTTGGACCCCTTCGCGTTCGAGATACTCCCATCTCTGAGATGGCATTCACGGGCGCCGCAGTCGGAGCAGCAATCATGGGAATGCGCCCGGTTGTTGAAATTATGTTTATGGAATTTTTAGGGGTCGCACTCGATCAGCTCGTTACTGAAGCGGCAAAGATGCGTTACCTCAGTAATGGCATGTTATCCGTACCGATGGTCGTACGTGCTTCTTGTGGTTCTGGTTTAGGTTTTGGTAGCCAGCATTCGCAAACTCTTGAAAACTGGGTAAGTGCAACCCCAGGATTAAAAGTAATCACTCCTAGCGATGCTCAGTCAGCATACAGTTTGCTTCGAGCAGCAATTCAAGATCCAGACCCAGTAATGTTTCTTGAAACAAGAGTTCTATACGCCGATCGTGGACCAGTTGATACCTCATTAAAAATGGAGATCGGTAAGGCGCGAGTTCTGCGTACAGGAAAAGACATTACTTTGGTATCGATGGGACAAATGGTAAAGGTGTGTCACGAGGCTATTAAGATTTCTGGAATTGATGCCGAACTTATTGACCTTGCGACCATCGTTCCTTGGGACCGCCAAACTGTCCTTGAATCAGTGAAAAAGACTGGCCGTTTGGTCGTGGTTGAAGAAGCTCCATTCAGTGGTGGCTGGGGCTCTGAGATACTTGCTGCAACTACTTCAAAGCTCTTCTCATCTCTTAAAGCTGCGCCATTTAGAATCACTACACCTGATGTTCCAGTTCCTTATAGTGGAACTTTGGAAGCAAGATACATTCCAACAGCGCAAGATATAGCTCGCCAACTTACAGAATCATTGAAAAACGGATTAACTCCGAAACAGTGGTGGGAGATTGAAGGTCTAAGCTCATGAGTGCTGAACTAAAACGTCGATCTGCCTTAGCCGGCAATAAAGTTGCTCAGTATGAACGTATGATTGAAATACGTACTTTAGAAGAACAGATAAATGCGCTCTTTGCCTCAGGTGAGATTAGAGGCACAACACATTTGTGTATCGGGCAAGAAGCACTTGCAGTTGGTATGGCATCAGTGCTTCGACCTACAGATATTGTTTCAGCAACGTATCGCGGTCACGGAATTGCACTCGCACTTGGACTTAGCCCGGAATCAGTCTTGGGTGAAATCATGGGTAAGACAGTTGGCTGTTGTGGTGGCGTAGGCGGCTCTATGCACTTAAGCAACATGGAATTAGGACTTCTTCCTACTTCGGCAATTATCGGAGGCGGTATGCCAGTTGCTGCAGGCGCCGCGCTCTCATTCCAAACCCGAGGAACAGATGATGTAGCAGTTGCTGTTTTCGGTGATGGTGCCACAAATATTGGAGCTTTCCATGAAACCCTGAATTTAGCGGCTATCTGGAACCTGCCTATTGTCTTCATTTGTGACAACAATGTTTACGGCGAATACAGCCGTATCGATATCACGACACCGCTGGAAGATTTGCACCTGCGAGGCGAGAGTTATCGCATGCCGCACTATGCAATTGATGGCATGGATATTGCAGCCGTGCAAGAAGGTATTCAAAAGGCTGTAGATCATGCAAGAAGCGGTAAGGGACCAACTTTTATCGAAGCAAAGACTTACCGATTCTCCGGCCACTCTAGAGCCGATTTAGCGCTCTATCGCCCAGAAGGAGAGTTAGAAAAATGGCAAGCACGCGATCCAATTAAATTGACTGAAGAAAAACTAGTCAAAGAGAAGTTAATTGATGCTGCTCAAATTAATAAGATTAAAGAGGAGACTCTTAAGGTAATCGAGGGTGTTGTTGAAGTGTGCAAGAGCGCTCCAAATCCTACTTTGGCTTCGATGTTCCAAAATATCTATACCGATAAGAAAGGTAAATAATGAAAACCAGCGTAAAACTTCCACGACTTGGTGACACAGTGGATGAGGTTTTCCTTTTAAACTGGAAGAAATCAGTCGGTGACCAGGTTGAAGCTGGTGAGATGGTCCTTGAGGTAGAAACTGATAAAGCTTCGGTTGAAGTTCCATCTCCCGTGAGTGGGAAAATTACTGAACTCCTATTTAAGGAGAACGACGCAATAAAAACGGGCGACGTCATTTTTACCTGCGAAACCAATTAAGGGAGATAAAGTGCCAATTATAGAAAAAATCGAGACGATTCCGATAAAGGTACCTCTTAAACACCTCTACAAAGGTTCGTACTACAAGATGCGTAACCGCTGCACAATCATTACCAGAATTACCACATCTGATGGAATAGTCGGCCAAAGCTATAACGCTGACACAGATGAAGAGCAGCACGAAGTCTTAGGCATTATCCATGACGAGATTGTTCCTGCGATTATCGGCATGGACTCGCGCCAGATTGAAAAAGTGTGGCACGCAATGCTTCCCGTTACCTTCGATCAATTGCGCGATCGCGCAATTCCGATGCAATCTATTGCATGTATCGATAGTGCGCTCTGGGATGCATTTGGAAAGCGCGTTAACCAGCCTTTATGGCGCCTATGGGGTGGATTCCGAGATCGGATTCCAATGATTGGAATTGGTGGTTACTACGGTTCCAGTGAAGCTGACTTAGAACGTGAACTTCAATTTTTCAAGGAAGAAACTGGCACAGTTGGTATGAAATTTAAGATTGGGGCAAAACCGCCTGAGGAAGATGCCGCCAGATTAAAGCTAGCTAAGAAAATTGTTGGTGATGATTTTCTATTCGTAGTTGATGCCAATCAGGGATATACCGTTCCGGAAGCACTGGCATTCTTGGCATGCATTGAGGATTCGATTGAGTTGCGTTGGTTTGAAGAGCCAACTCGTTGGCATTCAGATTGGCGCGGGCTTCGTGACATTCGAACTCGTGGAAATGTCAATGTTGCCGCTGGACAAAGTGAGTTCACCAAACTTGGTATGCGCGAGCTAATGGTCAATGATGCAATCGATGTATGTAACTACGATGCTTCATGGGGCGGAGGCCCGACTGAATGGCGCCGCGTTGCTGCTCTTGCCGCCACTTTTGATGTGCAACTAGGTCACCATGAAGAGGCTCAAGTGTCATCGCATTTATTGGCATCGGTGCCTCACGGAACCTATACCGAATGCTTCTCCCCAACCCGAGATCCTATTTTCTGGGAGATGCTTGCAAATAAGAAGCCGCTCGATAATGGCAACTTCCTGCTCTCAGAAGAGCCTGGATTTGGCTGGGAGCTAGACGAGGACTTCATTGCAAAATACAGGATTGATAAGAATTAACTCCCTGTAATTTCTTGCAAGCAAGGTAATTCTCCTATAATGCGGTGAACGCATTTACTCCTTTGTAGACTCCACACACCGCAAAAGAAGATAGCCCTGCGAAAGGCAAAGTTTTGAAATCAAAGAAAGTAGCTAGGGTCCGAATCGAGGATGTTGCTGCCCAAGCGGGTGTGGCTATCTCTAGTGTTTCTCGTGTTCTCTCCGGACATAAGTCGGTCTCGGAAACAATGAAAATAAGGGTTGAGAAGGCTGTAAATAACCTTGGATATAGACCTGATCATCTAGCGCAATCTTTGCGTCGCGGAACAACACACACCATCGGATTTATGATCCGAGACATCATGAACCCGTTTTTCTCAACTATCGCGCAAAGTTGTGAAGCAGAGCTACGCAAATCTCATTACTCCATGATTCTAATCAATTCATCAGGCACAGAAGATACCGAAAAATTAAACTTTGCTATTTTAAAGAGCAGGCGTGTGGACGGCGTCATCGCATCGCTGGTCTCTGAGACATCTGATAGCGTCAAAGAAGACCTCGAATTATTCGGTGCACCAACGGTTCTCCTAGATCGTAAGTTGCCCGGAGTCACCAGTAGCGCCGTACTCAGCGATCATGCATTGGGTGTTAAAAAGGCAGTTGCACACCTTCTTTCACAGGGCCACACCCGCATTGCCTTCATCTCAGGGCCAAAAGATATGTATGTAACAAAGAACCGCTTAGAAGGTTTTAGATCCGCTTATAAAGATGCTGATGAGAAGATCTACCCTGAGCTCATCCGACTTAAGGACTTTACTGAAAAATATGCCAAGGAAGAAACTTTAAAATTGTTTAAGCTCCCAAAGCCGCCTACAGCTATTTTAACTGGTGGAATTGGAGCTTCCGGTGGCACGTTGCATGCCCTTAAAGAGATCGGAAAAGTGCCAGAGAAGGATGTCACCATCGTTGCCCTAGATGAATGGCCTTTATTTGACTTGTTAAACCCACCTATTTCTTCGGTCTATCGAAATCCTGAATTAATCGGTAGATATGCTGCTGAGCTGATTCTGGAGTTAATCCGTGGCGAGGCTCCAAGAACTATCTTGATTCCGACGACTTTCCATAACGTTGCAGAGACGAAGGCTAGAACAAATAGCAATAAAGGAAAGAAGTCCTACTAAATTTCTTTGATTCTTAACAGTCTAAGAGCTACTAGATAACAACCATCTCAATATCAAGAAGTTCTGCAATTGAACGCAGTTCTGCCACGCGGTGGCCGGTTCCTAGCGCCCAGTGGTGAGGCACTCCAGTAGCACTCCAAGCATCACACCATTCACCTGGATTCATTCCAAAATCAATCAGTGATGTTGTATTTCCAAGCAGAAGACGCGGTCCAGCAACAACTTCGCCTTCGGAGGCAACGAATTGATAGCTGCCGTTCTTGCGTTGATTAACTCCAAAGGTAGTGACCGGTCCATGTTTGACACCGATTTCAACCGAAACTCCATAACCACGCTTACCGTGGAAAACACCGAGGCCACGAAGAATCGGACGGTCATTGGTAATAGATAGGTGAGCAGGGCCATCGTGGCCCATTTCAACAACACCAGAATTAAAGTTAAGTCCCTGGAACTCAGTGAAAGATCCACCTGCGCCAATTCGATCAAACATCAACATTCCGATGGATGTGCGCAATTCATACTCACCCACAGCAGGAACACCTTCTGCAGTAAGAAGTGAACAACCAAGAATCATTCCAGCACCGAGGCGCTCGTGAATTTCTCCATCGAGACCACGGTGGTAGTAAGCAAGACTTGAAATATCGAAATCATCAATGAGGCGGCGAAGTCCAACTGCTACTTGTCCTGCCCAACGCAAATCATCATCGTTAACTGTTGAATCTAAATCAAAGATTGAACGAGTTTCATCAAGGACTGCGTTAATCTCTTTTTCAGTTGCCTTTTCAACGCGCACGCGTAAGTCATCAAATTCAAGCACTTCCATATGACCACCAAAGTGTGTAGTTACCATAGTCATATCGGTGGATACATCTAACATTCCAGGGTAAAGGTGGCCCATAATGCCATGACGTGAGTTACGAAGCATTGCGCGAATTCCAGCAGCTTGAATCCAACCATGAATCTTTGTCCATGCGCGTTCTTCGCGTAGGAATCCTGATACTGATCGGAATGGAACTCCGGCCCGCTCAAATGCGTTAGCTACTTCTGGCAGTGGACAAGCTCCACAGTATGCCAGCCAATCACCGGTGTCGAAATTTGCGTGATCCATCTGTTCAGTTGGTTGCAAGTTAATTACGAGCACAGGCGAATTAGAACGCTGGGCAATAGGAATAACCATTGATGATGTCATGTAGGTAGTTAAGAACATTACGATCATGTCACAGCCTGCAGCACGTAACTTCTCAGCAGCTATTGCACCTTCTTGTGGATCAGAGATAAATCCAGCATCAACTAGTTCAACATCCATCGCCCCGATACGTTGTGAGACATACTTTGCTGATGCTTGTAGTTGCGGCAAGAGATGTGGAAATTGCGGCCAGTATGTGCCGAGTCCGCCGGCAACTAAACCAACCTTGATAGTCCTCTTAGGTCGACGAGCAGGAATGATTCTCTGTGTAGAAACATTGACCGTCATGCGTTAACTCCTAGTGCTATTGAGTTTGGCTCGAATAGAGTCGAAGGAAACAGCAAGAATAAGCATCAAGCCTTGAGCAATACGCTGCCAGAAGGTTGGTACATCCATCAGAATCAGACCGTTGTTCAAGATACCCACGATGAGTAGTCCTAGAACTGTTCCTAAGATTGAACCTCGGCCACCAGCAAGGCTGGCGCCACCAAGAACGATTGCTGTGATCACCTGAAGTTCAAGTCCTAGACCTGAGTTTGGAGAACCTGCAGAAAGTTGTGAGGTAAGGACAGCACCTGCAAGAGCCGATGCAACTGCAGAGAGAATAAATGTCTGGAAGATAATTCGATTAGAGCGAATACCTACAACACGGGCTGCATTGGGATTTGAACCAATTGCATAAATTGAGCGACCAAACTTTGTATATCGAAGCGTGATCGCTCCAAGAAGAGCAATCACCGCGAAAATGATGATTGGGAGTGGAATCTTGAGCGGTTGAGCGGTTCCTAGCCATTCAAAGTCGTTCATGCCCACTGTCTGGCCGTTACCAATTAGAAGGGCTACTCCATAGAGGAATCCAAGGCCGCCAAGGGTGGTAATCAGCGAGTTAACACCAACGACGGTCACAAGGAATCCATTAAAACATCCAAAGACCAATCCAAAGGCGAGAACTGCAAGCATTCCAACTGCCACCCCTTGGGAGTTCACAACTTGAGCAAGCATCATTCCAGATACTGCAGCAGCTGATCCAACGGATAGATCGATATGACCTGCGATAATTAAAAATGTAGATGGGATACAGACAATTCCAGTTACTGCAGCGTTGGCAAGAATATTTCTGAAGTTTTCGACTTGGAAGAAGTATTCGCTGGCGACACTGAAATACATCATCATCAAAACAAGCACAGCAATAAGCGGAGCGGTGTCAGGAATCTTGCGAGACTTCTTTGCACCATCTTCGGTGCCTGCTGTCACTGATTTAGCTCTATTCTTAATCATTTTGCTATGTGCTCCTAACTTGACGCTTCTATTAGATTGCTGGCTTGAACAAGATCATCGGTAAATTCTGCAGATATTGCACCCCGGGAAATGACGAGTGCACGGTCTGCGAGAAGAACTACTTCTTCATAATCAGATGTGGCAACAAGAACAGCCATGTTGCTCTCTTTCGCTTGTTTACGAATAATTTCATAGATATCACGACGCGCTCCAACATCCACACCTCGTGTAGGTTCAACAAGGAGAAGCACATTTACCTTTGCCTCAAACCAACGGCCAAGAAGAACTTTCTGCTGATTTCCACCCGAGAGAGTTGAAATCTCTTGTGATGGCCCGCGGCGCGAGCTGATAGAGAGCGCTTCTTGCCATGTTCCATAAGCCTTTTCTTCATCTGCGTTCTTCACAAAACCAAACTTAGCCATCCGATCCCATGAACTAACAGCGAGATTTTCGGCCACAGAGCGAATCGCAAAGGAGCCAAGTCGTTGGCGGTCTGCAGGCAGGTAGCCAATCTTCTTAGAGGTAGAGTCTTGCGGAGACTTAGGAGTGAATTTCTCTCCGTACATGCTTATCTCGCCAGACTTAAGTGGGCGCAAACCAAAAATACTCTCGAGAATTTCAGAGGTGCCAGAACCAATTTTTCCAAATAAACAGAGAACCTCACCTTGATGAACATCAAATGAAATGTCATTAAAAACATGTCCGTCGGAGAGGTTATTCACAACTAGGGCGCGAGTATCTCCTTTAGAAACTACTGGACGTACGTTTTGTACAGTTGCGTGGCCAAGCATCGCAGTTACCAATTCTTCACGTGAGACTTCTTGAGCCACTTCATTGAGTACAGAGTCGCCATCACGGAGCACCTGTACGCGGTCTGCAACGCGGTTGACTTCATCAAGGCGATGGGTGATGTAGACCATTCCTACACCTTGGGCTTTTAGTTGATCCATTACTTTAAAAAGGCGCTCAACTTCAATGTTTGAAAGAGCTGCCGATGGTTCATCCAGAACAAGAATTTTTGCATTTTGAATAAGAGCTCGTGCAATCTCAAGCAACTGCCGCTCTCCCACGCGCAGTGAGCCTGCTTCTGCATCGAGTGGAATATCTACTTCGAGCCGATTAAGGACTTCTTTTGCCTTTGCCTTCAGCTCTTTCCACGCAATCTTTCCACCGGATGTCGGCCATTGGCCAAGAGAAATATTTTCAGCAACGGTGAGTGCGGGAGCATCGTTAAGTTCTTGAAAAATCATACGAATACCGAGTTCTCTCGCTTTAAATACATCAAGCTGAGAGAACTCGGCACCGTTAACTTTAATAACGCCCTCTGTTGGAGGAATATCCCCCGCCAGAACCTTCACGAGAGTGGATTTACCTGCTCCGTTCTCCCCGAGAAGTGCAATGACTTCCCCGGCGTTTACAGATAAATCCACTCCGTGCAGAACTTCCACACTGTTATAAGACTTCTTAATGCCTTCCAAACGAATCAATTCCGTCTTATTCGACATTTATAGAAACCCTTTCTAGCAGTTGGTTGTGAAGCGTTTTCCTACCTATGCAGTATTACGCGCACTTCGCCTTTGAAGCTGGGAACAACTTAAATACGTTGTCCCCAGTTACTGCGACGTGCTTGATCTTCAATTGGAAAGGAACTTTCTTTCCCTTGATGAGATCAATAAGGTAAGGAACACCAATCTCGCCGTAACGCTCTGGGAAGTAAGCAGTTGCTCCGATCCAGTTAGGGTTCTTAGCGATATCGCAGTGAGCTGAAGCAGCTGCACCTTGTGAACCTGCATAAATATCCTGGTCGCGACCGATTGCTCTTGCAGCAGCAAATGCGCCTTGGATACCTTCATCGTTAATTGCTACAACAGCAATCTTCTTTGCGTTAGGAAGGGTTGTAAGTGCATCCTTCATCTTTGCAAGAGCTGGCTCAAGACGACCAGCATCAATCTGGATCAACTTGTCACCAATCTTGCCGCAAACTGATTCGAAGCCTGTGCGGTATCCGCCCATACGTGCAGCGTTTACAACTCCAACTCCGTAATCTTCTAGTGAGATGAATGAATCAAACTCACAGTTGAATGTCTTCTTGAAGTGTTCGCCGAGTGCTTTTCCGGTTACTTCACCGGCGTAGCTGTTGTCAGCTCCCATGAATGCGTCTTGACATGGATCTTGCTCAATATCAATTGCAATAACTGGAACTTGTGGGCCTGCCTTACAGATTGATGCAGAGGCTGATGCCACAGGCTGAAAATTCAAGATACCGTCAACTTTCTTTAACTTGAATGTCTTTGCACAGTTTAGTGCCTTTGCAGCATCAAGTTTAGAGTCACAGTAAATTACCTTTGCTCCTGCTTTCTTAGCTTCACGCTTGATGGAATCGCCAACATCCTTACCGAATCCGATTGCATCATCGAGTCCGATATATCCGATTGTGATTCCCTTACCACTGCCTTTGACCGCTGGACGGAACTCATACTGTCCTGCTGTAGCAGGAACTAGCGTTGAACCAACTAGTGCAGCAATTGCTAAAGCCGAAACAATACCTACTCGAGCTTTGGATAAAGTTTTCATCGTTCACCGTTACCTTTCACTAACTTCGTTTTTTGATGAGGGATCCGTGTCGAATTCCCCATAAGCATTTCTTGCCTTAACTGGAATCCTTTCCTGCCAGGTGATGTGTGTCAATAGAAAACTCACCAATTACTCAAGATAAACTTATGTTATAAATTGAACAATGCATTGAAATACCCAGATTTTTTGAACAGACGCACGTATTCGTGCGCAGTATCTCTACTTACCAATTCACCTGGTCAGGGACGAATTACTTTAGCTCTGATACCCGTTCAGCAATCCGATACTTCTTGATGTAATCACGGTCGAGTTCCCAACCGAGCCCAGGGGTGTCGTTGAGCTGCATATACCCATCTTTCAGCTTTGGACGGTTGGCGATCATGTTGTGCCAGATGGGATCTCGCATTGGGTGGAAGAACTCAAGGTAGGTACCGTGAGGAATGGATGCAAGTAGATGTGAAGCTACTTGCGGCTCTTCATGGTGTGCCATCTTTACGTCATAAACAGTTGCGATAGCCGCCGCCCGGCGCCATTCAGTGGGTCCACCCGACCACGATGAATCGAAGTTGCAGTAATCGATAGATCCGGTCTCCATCAGATCGCGGCAGCCTGCTGCTGAAAATTCAGTCTGTCCGGCAGTAACAGCGACGTTGCCGATATAGCGAACATCGCGCATCGCTTTTTTGTCGTTCTGCCAAATGCATGGCTCTTCAAACCATAAGAGATTATCGTCGGCAACTAAGTGTGAGAATTTGATTGCTTGCGGAACCGTGTAACCCTGATTGGCATCTACTGCAATGCGGAACTTATCCCCGCCCACGCGTCGAGCTTCTTTGAAGCGCTTGGCATCCTCTTCTGGCTCAAGACCGCCAATCTTAAATTTCATTCCGGCAAATTCCTCTTTGAGCAGATATTCAACTTCTTCTTGAATCGTTAAATCACTGCCGTAGTAGCCGCCGATTGTGATGACCGGAATCTTGGAGCGATAGCCACCCCATAGCTTCCAGAGTGGTGCGTTATATGCCTTGCCAAGTAGATCCCACAAAGTCACATCGATAGAGGCAGTTGCCACTAATCCAAGGCGACGATCACGAAGAATGTCCCATGTTGCAGGGCGGCAGAGCTCCCACAGCTTTTCAATTTCAAATGCATCCTTGCCCAAAATCAATGGGGCAAGCTCTTCATGAATAATGTTGTCAATTTCAAGTAGCCCCGCATCTTCATCGCCTGCATAGGCTTCACCGACGAGGCCAGATTTAGTGAAGATACGAGTGATGGTTGTCGAGCGGTGAGTCATCTTGTAGTGACTGCCCTTATAAACCCGCTCTAAGGGAACACGGACTGACTCAGTTTCAACACGAGTGATGGTTAGGTCCACGTTGCACCTCCTGGGATAGTAAAACTGGAAACGATTCCTAATTCTAAGCAGGAATCTGCCTTTGTCAATATTTACCCCGGAAATCTTTTCTGGGAATAATTTCCAGGATTCATTCTCATTCCCTCGTGCCAGGACTACCCTGGCTGACCATGGGAAAGAATCGAATCACGATTCATGATGTTGCCGCCAAAGCTGGCGTCGCAATTTCTAGTGTTTCTAGAGTTCTCTCCGGCCATCGCGATGTCTCAGAGAAAATGCGCGAAAAAGTCGAGGCAGCAGTTGCCCAGCTTGGATACGAACCAGATCACTTGGCGCAATCACTGCGCAAAGGAGCTACCAACACGATTGGGTTCATGATTCGAGATATCACCAATCCCCTCTTTTCAATTGTTGCGCAAAGCGCTGAGCATGAATTACGTAAAGCTGGCTATTCAATCATCTTGATTAATTCACATGGAGATTTAGATGCCGAGAAAGAGAATTTTGCACTCTTTAAGCGTCGCCGAATCGATGGTGTTATCGCTTCCCTTGTTTCCGAAGACTCTCCATATGTTCGCAACACGATTAATGAATTAGGTGCCCCAGTAGTGCTTTTAGATCGGGAAGTGACCGGACTCAACGCGAGCGCTGTAATCTGCGATCATGCGCAAGGCGTAAGAGAAGCCACAGCAGACCTCATTAAGAATGGCTACAAGCGAATTGCTTTTGTGTCAGGGCGAAAAGATGTCTTTATCTCGCGCAACAGAATTAAAGGTTATGAGCAAGCCTTATCGAATGCAAAAATAAAAATTGATGAGGATTTAATTCGACTTGGTAAATTTGGGGAACAATTTGCATACGAGCAAACCAAAGATTTGTTCTCAGGTAAAAAATTACCAAATGCGCTGATTACAGGTGGCATTGGTGCTTCAACCGGAGCACTTCACGCACTAAAAGAGTTAAAAATTAAGCCCGGGGCCGATATTGCCTTCGTCGCACTAGATGAATGGCCCATGTTTGATCTTCTCTCTTCCGATTTATCCTCGGTCTATCGAGATCCGGAAGAGATGGGGCGGCAATCGGCGCGCTTGATGTTAGATCTCATTGCAGAAAAGGCCCCGTCGCAAGCAGTTGTTCCTACAATCTACCGACCACGATCTAGTAGTAAGGCTCTCTCTCATGCATGATCCCAAACTTGGAAAGTTGATGATCGAAGCACTGACGCAAAACAATCTTGAAATCAAAGAAAACCGCCTTGAAATACTCTTCCAAGACTTTGTGGCCTCTGCTGTTTTAGGTGAAAAGCACTATGGGGTGAGCGCACCTGCGCTCTCCTCGGGCATCACCGAAAGAGCCGTGACTTTAGGTCTCTATACCAGTGCACTCGATATGGATGATGTGAATTGGAAAGTACTCACTCATCCAGGTTCAATCATCTGGCCTATCGCAACATCGATTGGAATCGAGCGCGGTCTATCGCTCAAGCAAGTCTATGAAGCTGCTGCCTACGGGTATCGAACTGGTGCAACGATTGCTAATTTCTTTGGACCACTGCATAGATCTAAATGGCATGTCACAGCAACCAGTGGAGCATTCGCTGCAACAACAACTGCTGCAATCGCACTTGGGCTATCAAGAGAGCAACACGTAAAAGCACTACATATTTGCGCTATGAACATTGGTGGCTCTTCACAAGCCGTTCTCGAACGCAAGGGCGCCGCCCAAACAAATCGTGCTTCAGCTATTTCACTTGGAATTACAAGCGCTCATGCCGCCCTTGTTGGCGCTCCACACGCAGAAGAAATATGGAGCGGGCCCCGCGGGCTCTTTGAATTGTTCCTTGTTGAAGGATCAACATCAGAGATTCTCAATGGTATTGATGGTGTGGCAATTCGTTTAATGGACGCAAATGGATTTGTTCATGCCGCCCTCGCTGCTGCATTGAAATTACGTGAAGTGCATAAAGAAAAAATAGAATTCATCACAGTCGTGCTCTCAACTTCAGTTGCCTCAATACTTGATGCCTCTCAAGGCGGGCCGTGGTGGAACCCAGCCTATGCAGTTGCAGCGCTCTGGGAATCAGGAGATCCAACTAACTTGCAAAGCGCCTCTGAATTTCTTGCTGTGACACACGTTGAATTTGAAGAGATGCCGATAGGTGCCGGAAAGGTGCGAATTAAAACAGCGGGTGGCGAGCATGAGGAGTACGTAAAACTAGCACCCGAAGAGAAAACTTGGCGCGATGTTAAATGGGGCAATGCAGGAATCAGCAGTGCAGAAGATTCTTACAGACGGTGCTCAAGCTTTCCACTTGCCGCACTTCGATAAGCAATATCCAAAGCTTCTACCGAGCGAGCGCCGAGTTCTCCTGGTGAGTAGTTCCTAAACTTCTCACCCTTACCCGCTGCAACGAGTGCATCAATGGGTCCCTGACAGTTGTAATAACCGGCATCATCATCAAGATCTAATCTGATGTTTTCGCCTTTGTAATACAACCAGACTGCTGCCCGCTCAAGGTCCAAAAGGATTTGGCCATCAGAGCCAATAGCTCTTAATTCAAGTGCGTGGTAAGTCTTATGGGCTTTCGCGTGAGCAGAGCCGCCAGAGACGGAACCGATTGCTCCACCTTCAAATCGATAACTAATTGCATCGTGCATTTCAACAGGAGCATTCATTGGATAAGACATCAAGGCGAAACCAGACTCAGCTCTAGCACCAGTTGCCCACAAACCCATACCTAGTGCGTGAGAAAGCTGTGCCTGACCATATCCGCCGCCAGAAAGTGTTGGATCGGTCCAAGTTTTCTCATCAGGCAAGGATTCTGGTGTCGCATCCGGATAAGCACCTGTGTTGGAGAGAAGTTCTCTTGTCATAGAAGACATATGAATAGTCAGATGTTCTAAATCACCAATTCCATACTTTTCCATTAAAGCTTTCGCCTCTTGCATCATTGGCATGTAATTCCAACCAAAAGCAATGATGAGCTCTTTACCTACGCGCTTTGCAGTTGCATCAAGATCCCATGCATCTGTCGGGTTGATGGTTACTGGCTTTTCGCACATGACATGTGCACCAGCCTCCAGCGCAGCCTTTGCATGCTCATGATGTAATCCTGTTGGGCTACCAATCACGCAAATATCCACACCAGCATTTAGTACATCTCGATAATCCTCAGAGGCGACTTTAAATCCATAACGATCTGCAATCTTTTTTAGGATTTCTGGACCTTTACGTGAGATTCCCACAAATTCGAGGTCGTCATGATTTGCAAGATGCGGGAGGTGTGAAGCGATTGCCCAGCTTCCAGCACCGATGACGCCGACACGTACTTTTGCCATTTTTATTATTCTTTCCCTTTGGGTGTGCCCAAGTATCTAATATTCCTATCAAAGGTCAAGAGTGCATTTCATATTTTTGCGTGGGAGAGGAAAGATTGAGCGGAGACGAGGAGATTTGAACTCCTGAAGGCTTTTACACCTTACCTCGTTAGCAGTGAGGCGCACTCGACCGGGCTATGCGACGTCTCCGAGTTGCAGGGCAAGTTTAGCGCCTTCGCCCAGGCATACCTAACCCTTGTATAAATGGCGAGAGAGCGGCCCGCTGTGTAGCGAACCGCTCTCTGCCTTATTCAGTTGTAATTCTTCATTTACTTATTAAGCAAATGTGACCTTTGTCCAGTCAACTGCAAGGTGGTAGTACTGACCGCCTTCAATTGCCTTGCTATCAAGTGCCATCACTTCAGTTGTTCCAAGGCCAGCAACCAAATCTGGGCGTGCCACTGAAAGCTTTGAGTGAACCTGTGCGTTCAAGAAGAAGTGTGACTTTGTGTCGCCACTTGCCTTCAAGAACTTGTTGACGTTGATGATTCCTGATGATTCTTCATCTTGGGTGATGAACTTTGCCGCACCTGTGATGAAGTACTGCTCGTCAAACTTTGCAATCTCGGCGAGCTTGCCATCAGAGATACGGTATGCAACTAGGCGAGCAATGTGAGCATTGTTGCCTGGATCTTCCTGAATCAGGATGTAGTCACCATCAATGGTTAGGTTATCTGGCTTAGTAAGGTACGGAACTTCGGTACCGTTAAGTAGCATCTCAATTGTTGCACCCTTGAATGGATCCTTTGCATCAGCAAAAGTCATTTTCCAAAGTGCGCCACCATCACGTGAGTATGTAGCACCTGGACGTGGTGTTGTTGCTAGCGGATCCTTATTTGATTCTGTTGTAACGAAGTAGAAGACGTTTGGATTCTTTGAATCAAACTCGCCATCTTCGATACGTGAGAATGTCGTTCCGTTAGCTTGTGACATTGTTGCAAGCTTTCCGAACTTAGGGTTTGTGTTAACTTCATTGAAGCCAACCTTAATCTTTGTGCCCTTTGCAACTGCACGTACGGCGTTATCTGTGCGGTAGTTCTCTAGCGCAATTGTGTAGAGCTTGCCGTTTGTGAGGCCAGCCTTCTCAGCAAAGTTAGCTCCTGTTGTCTGCTTTGTACCGACATACATGTAAAGCTGGCTATCTGTTGCGTTGCCATCTTCATTTCCCATAACAATCGTTGTCTTACCTGTACCTGGCTTTGTAAGAAGGTTCTCCCATGGAGCAAGACCCATCTTTGGAAGCTGGATTCCGTTACCGTCGACGTCGAATGCGAAAGCACGTGACTGGTCATCAGAGCCTTCTTCACCTGTGAGGTAGACAGCATCCTTGTAACCGTAGGTAACTGTCTTTTTTGTCTTTGCATCTTTCTCGCTATACGCAAATCCACCTGCAGCGACCAAGTCACCTGAACATAGGCGGTTAATTCCGTTGGTGCCGATGATTGATCCATAAGCATCAGTGGCTGAAGTGCCTACTGGAAGTGACTGCTCCCATGTTGAACCCCACTTCTCAGTGGCGTAGTTGTAGTAGGACATGCTCTTCATCCAGCTTTCCATCTTTGTGATCTTCTTTGTTGCCGGATCGAATGTCATCTTTGAAATTGATGATCCCCATGTTCCGGTGTCTTTCTTATTTGCGATATCTGCACCAGTTGAGATTTCATGGTTTGAAAGCAGGGTCAGTGTTCCATCTGCGTTTTTCATCGCGCCCATTCCATCTGGAACTCCACGAAGTACTTCGTTTGAAATTTTGTCGCCTGTTGTTGCGATAACAGCAAGTGAAGCGGCATCTGTTGCGGGAATTAAGTAGACCGGCGCTTCTGCTGCAGATGCACTCTGAAGAACGAGTGATGATGCAATCACACCCGTAGATACAGCTGCGAAGAGTTTCTTCTTCATTTATTACTCCTTAGGTAATACCTCACGGTGAGGTTTGCGCGAAGTCTTTAGGTGAGAGTTATATTTCCAGTAACAACCAAGCAAATTGTTATCACTTTTTATATGAATGCATGGTGTTGCTTTTTGTCTCTATTAATACTGCGTTATCCTGGTGTTTACTTTCATCACCTAATTCCAGGGAATAATCGTTACATGTCACACTTCTCACGCAGACAGATTCTTCAGATTCTCACCGGAGTTGCACTTCTTGCCAACCCATTTATTGCTGAGGCTGCTCAAGTTCCGACTCTGAAGTGCACACGGGTGGGGCAAACAATTATTTGGCGGGATAAGAAATACACATGTGTGAAATCTGGTAACAAGCTAGTGTGGAATAAAGGTGTCCCGGTCACACCAGCCAAGCCAACTCCTTCGGCTACAACTCAACCTTCCACGCAGCCAACTCCCACCACTTCAACTGCACCGCGCCCTGCCTACACGCCTCCACCAGATGAGTTTGCGGTGGCAAAGAGTGCGAATCTAAAACTTAACCAGCCAATCTCGGTGAGTAACCCCTCACTTAATTACCCAGCGCGGGGTTACATCCTCATTCGCCGCGAAGATGGCGTGATTGCATTTAGCAATCGGTGCACCCACTTGGGGCGTGATGTCGAGATCTCTGGTTCTCAATTAGTCTGCTTTGCACATGGTTCATATTTTGAAGCGACGACCGGTAAGCCAACTGGGGGTCCGGCGACAAGAAACCTCATCCTGCTACCCACGATAGAAAGGGATGGCACCATCTTCGTCGTTGATGCGCCTTGATACATCCATCTTGAACTTACTGCGGTAAGTCCTAGGATTGCACAATGAGTAGCGAGAGTACCCAAGCACCGCAAGAGCAAACCGCACGGGTCCATGATCAAGGACCTTCACTGATCTTCTCTGAATTTATGAAAAGTGGCTGGGACGAAAGTGAACTCACTGAATTAGAGCCGCTGGAAGTTGTTACCTACGCATACTCCCGCAGGCAAGTTCTCTCTGCGGCATACCAAGGAATGCGACTAGTAATTCCTGCAGGTGAACTGAAGGTGCGCGCAGGTGATACCGATTACAACTACCGCCCTGATAGTGCTTTCGCTTATTACAGTGGCGTGCAAGGACCTGATGCAACAGCTGATGCGGTACTCATACTTGAACCGAGTGGAGATTCACACATTACCTATCTCTATATGAACCCACGTTCAACTAGAGATACTGAAGCTTTCTATCGCGATGCAAGATATGGCGAACTCTGGGTAGGTCGCAGATTCACATTGTCAGAGGCTAAGGCGCGCTACCAAATTGAAACCAGGAATTTGAGTGAGCTCAAAGAGTTACTAGCTGATGGCAAGAAATCACTCTCGCCTGCTGATAAGGATTTTGCAACGTTCATCTCAGAACAGCGCTTATGCAAAGATGAATATGAGGTGAGTGAACTGCAGCGCGCAGTTCACGCAACAACACTTGGGTTTAATGATGTCATTAGCTCCATTCCGGCCGCTGTTCAAACCTCGCGCGGTGAACGAGTACTAGATGCCGCTTTCTATGGCCGTGCCCGCATATTAGGTAACGACCTTGGTTACAACACCATCGTGGGCGCAGGTTCACACGCGTGCGTACTGCACTGGACCCGTAACGATGGCGATCTGCATCCAGGTGAACTTGTCTTAATCGATGCTGGTGTTGAAATGGAATCTTTCTACACCGCCGACATCACTCGCACTTTTCCAATAAATGGCAGGTTTTCTCCGGCACAACGTGCGCTCTACCTGCTTGTTTATGAAGCTCAGCTCGCTGGTTTTGCCGCCGTTAAACCTGGAGCGCTATTTTCTGATGTAAATAAGGCATGCCAAGAAGTATTGGCACGTGGTTTAGCCGATATGGGAGTTCTCACCATCTCGGTCGAAGAATCAATGAAGCCTGAGGTGGGTCTACATCGTCGCTGGACTTTGCATGGATCAAGTCATCACTTAGGTATTGATGTGCATGATTGCGCCCAAGCCCGCAAAGAGATGTACTCCGATGCACCATTGCGTGAGGGCATGGTATTAACTGTGGAACCCGGTCTATACATCCAACCTGATGATGAACTCTTCGCACCTGAATATCGCGGCATTGGTATTCGTATTGAAGATGATGTTCTTGTAACAAGTGATGGATATAGAAATCTTTCTGAAAACATCCCGCGCCATCCTAATGATATTGAAATGTGGATGAAGCGAGTCTTAGAGCGATAAATAGAAAGCAAAAAGTGGACGACTCCCTCGAAAAACATCGCCCACTTTTTGTGTCCCGTTACCGGCAATACACGCCATAACGGCAGAAAAATAGAGGGTCTTGGGGTCTAGAAAGTTAATGAAAAGTGAACTTCTGCCAGCCTACCCCTGAATTAATGAGTGATTTTGCTTAACTAACCAGGTTATAGCCCAGATAAGCGGCCAGTAAGCCAAAAGTAATTGAAGCTAATAGGTTAATTGCAACAACTTTATAGTGCTTGAGTTCATAGCCAAGATAGAGATCAACGATAAATGTGGACCACGTTGTGAAGGAGCCGGCGAAGCCAACGGCCAGAAAATCGTGCCAGTGCTCCGTTGTGGCAAAAGTTAGTCCAATGAGAAATGAGCCGAGGATATTTACAATGAAAGTTCCGGCAGGTTTATCTGTAAATTTCTTGAAATATTGATCAACTAAGAATCGGGCAGGGGATCCGATAGCTGCTCCGACAATGACCATGAACACATTCATATTCGAGCCTTCACAACTTTTCGGGCGACTTTAAGTGAAAGGTAAGCGACTATCAATGAGGCAACTACGTTGATAAGCAAATATGAGAATCCAGCTTCATCAGGTGCCACAGCCTCATATGTCACAGCAGAGAATGTGGAAAGTCCGCCGCAGAAACCTGGAAGTAAGAAATAACGTAGCTCTGTAATTCCGCGACGCTCCATCAACACTAGGAAGAAGATTGCTAAAGCTACTGCAAGTAGATTGGCGGCAAGTGTTCCGTTACCACTGTGTGGAATTATTAAAGAAAGTATCCAGCGGGTAAGAGAGCCGAGAACTCCCCCAAGTGAGACTAGCCAGACCGCCTTCAGTGTTAGCTGCGCTTTTCTCGCTTGAGAAGACCGGCAAACATGCGAGCTGGATCGTACTTAATATCAACAACGCGCTCCTTCATTGGAATGATTGCGTTGTCAGTGATCTTGATGTGTTCTGGGCAGACCTCAGTACAGCACTTTGTGATGTTACACATTCCAAGACCATGCTCTTCTTGAGCAGTGCGTTTACGGTTTTTCAAGATATCTAGTGGGTGCATATCGAGTTCTGCGATACGGATAAAAAATCGTGGCCCAGCAAAAGATGGCTTGTTCTCTTCGTGGTCGCGAATTACGTGACAAGTGTCTTGGCATAAGAAGCACTCGATGCACTTGCGGAACTCTTGGCTGCGCTCGACATCGACTTGTTGCATGCGTGCTTCACCTGGTGCTAAATCCTTAGGTGGCTCATAGGCTGGAATTTCCATTGCTTTCTTATAATTAAATGATACGTCGGTAACGAGATCTTTAATGACAGGAAATGCACGAAGTGGTGTAACAGTAATAGTTTCATTCTCATCAAATGAAGCAACCTGAGTCATGCAGGCAAGGCGTGGTTTGCCGTTAATCTCCATCGAACAAGATCCACATTTTCCTGCCTTGCAGTTCCAGCGGACAGCGAGGTCACCCATCTGCGTTGCTTGAACACGGTGAATAACATCGAGAACTACTTCGCCCTCGTTGACATCAACTTGTACATCTTTGAGACCACCATCTTTTGCGTCTCCTCGCCAGATGCGAAGATTAAGTGTGCGTGCCATTAGTTGGAACCGCCTTTCGCAATTTCTTCCGGTGTCATGTACTTCTCAAGTTCGTGCACATCAAAGAGATCAAAGAGCTCTTTAGGCAATACTGGCAAAGCTTGTTCTTTAATGTTGACTTGATTGCCGTCAAAGCTGGCGATGTTATTGATCTGGCGCCATTTGTTATTCATGCCAGGGAAATCATCTCGAGTGTGTCCACCACGCGATTCTTCCCGCAAAAGCGCCGACTTTGCTGTTGATTCAGCAACCAGGAGCATGTTGTCTAGATCAAAGGCTAGGTGGAATCCTGGGTTGAATAAACGCCCCCCGGAAACGGCAACGTTCTTACTGCGAGCGCGAATGTCGGCAATCTTGATGATTGCTTCTTCAATCTCGGTGCGCGTGCGAATAATTCCAATTAAGTTATGTGTGACTTCCTGCAGCTCCGCGTGAAGTGAGTATGAGTTCTCTCCACCTGCGCGACTAAATGGTGCTTCGATGCGATCGGCGGCGGCCTTAACTGATGCAGCCGAGACAGGATTAGCACCCGCGCTCTTCACATAATTTACGGCGCCAGCACCTGCCCGGCGACCAAAGACAAGAAGGTCTGTGAGTGAGTTTCCGCCAAGACGGTTTGAGCCGTGCATTCCACCAGCAACTTCACCGGCAGCGAAGAGTCCTGGAACTCCTATTGCTGCTGCAGTATCTGGTTCAACTTCCACTCCGCCCATCACATAGTGACAAGTTGGGCCAACTTCCATCGCCTCTTTTGTAATGTCAACGCCAGCAAGTTCATAGAATTGATGCCACATCGAAGGAAGACGCTTCTTGATCACTTCAGCAGGGATGCGCTTTGAAACATCGAGGTAGACACCACCATGTTCAGTACCGCGTCCTGATTTCACTTCGGTATTAATCGCGCGAGCAACTTCATCGCGTGGCAGGAGCTCTGGCGGACGTCGGTTGTTATCTTGATCTAGATACCAGCGGTCTGCTTCTTCTTCATTATCGGCATACTTATCTTTGAATACATCTGGGATGTACTTAAACATAAAGCGCTCACCGAGTGAGTTAGTCAAAATTCCGCCCTCACCACGAACTGATTCAGTAACAAGGATTCCACGTACTGAAGGTGGCCAGACCATTCCGGTTGGGTGGAACTGTAAGAACTCCATATCAACCAGGTTCGCGCCTGCTTTGAGCGCAAGTGCATGTCCGTCTCCGGTGCCTTCCCAAGAGTTCGATGTAATCTTAAAAGTTTTTCCAACACCGCCGGTAGCAATAACTACTGCAGGTGCTTCAAAGAGAACTTCTTCTCCGCTCTCACGCCAGTAACCGTAAGCACCAGAGATTTTGCCATTCTCTTTAAGAATTTCAGTGATGGTGCACTCTGCGAATACTTTTATTTTGGCTTCCATATCGCCAAACTCACGACCATCTTTCTGCTGCAACTGAACAATCTTCTGTTGCATTGTGCGAATAATTTCCAGGCCGGTGCGATCTCCTACGTGAGCAAGGCGTGGATATTCATGTCCACCAAAGTTACGTTGTGAAATCTTTCCTGCTTTTGTGCGATCAAAGAGCGCACCCCACATTTCAAGTTCCCAGATGCGATCTGGTGCTTCTTTGGCATGTAGTTCTGCCATCCGGAAATGGTTAAGGAATTTACCGCCGCGCATAGTGTCGCGAAAGTGGACCATCCAATTATCTTTATCATTCACATTTCCCATAGATGCAGCAGCGCCGCCTTCGGCCATCACCGTATGAGCTTTACCAAAGAGTGACTTACAGATGATTGCAACGCTCAAGCCTGCTTCGCGAGCCTCCACAGCTGCACGTAAACCAGCGCCGCCAGCACCAATAATAAGGACGTCGTACTTCTCTCTTTGTAGAGTTGATTCGTTGGCAGTCATATCTGTCGGCATCCTTTAGAAGAAGTAGAAGTTTGTCCAGGCGCCAGTTGCAACTTGGCGAACGTAGATATCGGCAAATGCAACGCCAGCAAGTGAGTACCAGGCAAATTGTTGATGCTTGTGATTAAGCGCTGATACCCAAGTCCATGCCTTATATCGAACTGGGTGCTTTGAGAAATGTTTCAAACGTCCGCCAACTGTGTGGCGACATGAGTGGCATGAAAGTGAATAGAACCAGAGAAGTGTTGAACTCACGAGCAGTACGAGGGAACCAACACTCATATGTCCCCACTCACCTTCAACGCTCTTAAACGAAATAATCGCGTCATAGGTAAGAAAGACGTTAAAGACCAAACCTGCATAGAAGAACCAACGGTGTGAGTTCTGCAAGATAAGAGGTGCACGTGTTTCACCTGTGTACTTGGTGTGTGGTTCGGCAACAGCGCACGCTGGTGGTGAAAGCCAGAAAGCGCGGTAATAAGCCTTGCGGTAGTAATAACAAGTCATACGGAAACCAAGTGGGAAGATCAAAATAATAAGTGCTGGTGAAAGTGCGAAGTTAAAAATTTGAGCACTGACCGGGGTAAAGCCAAGAAATGTTGCTTCCGGCACGCAGGCTTCTGATAAACACGGTGAATAGAAAGGTGAGATCAGATGATCTTTGTAGTAATTGGCACCCTCGAAAGCTCTAAAGGTTGCATAGATAATGAATGAGAAAAGAACTCCGAAGGTAATTGCGGGTTCTAACCACCATTTATCTGTGCGTAGCGTGCGCTCTTTAATCTTCGCGCGCGTTGGAGAAAAAACTCCGGACATGTCTGCTCCCCTAGTTTTCCCGAGTGACGGGATTCTCTAATGAGAGAAGTGTGCGCTTACTGGGGCAAAGTCGCTAGGCGGTGAGCCGCATATAGCTTATGAAGTCAGCCACAACTGGCGCATGAAATGCAAAACCCGCCCCAGTGCATGAGGCGGGTTTGGCATTAAGCGCGGAGGACGTGGGATTTGAACCCACGAGGCTTTCACCTGCCGGTTTTCAAGACCGGTGCACTCGGCCGCTATGCGAGTCCTCCGTGGGAGAGATTACCCGAAAGTGGCCATCTTGAATAATTCAGCGAAAAATTAGTGAGTAATTAGGCAGGAAGTTCGAGCAGCTGCTCGATGATGATTGCAACACCATCTTCTTCGCATGGACCAGCAACTCCTTTTGCATACTTCACTCCCTCGGGATGTCCATCAGACATCGCAAATGATCGTCCGCACCATTCAAGCATTGAGAAGTCATTTGGATTATCTCCAAATGAAACACAATCGGCTGCATCGATTCCAAGTCGAGCCGCCATCTTTGCAAGTGTCATTCCCTTTGAAACACCAATAGCTGAAATTTCAAGAAGTGAGTCATGCGGATTTGAATGTGTAACAGTTGCTAGGCCTTCTAATTCAACTGATGCGATAGCTAACATTTCATCCGATGTTAGCTCCTGCTGAGAGCAGCGAGCGAGCAGCTTCAGTGATGGAGAAGTAATCACTTCTTCAATGCGATCTACTCCGATGTTATCTAAACCAACATCCCAGCGCGGAATATAAATCTTTTCTCGGTGAAAGTAATTATGTGATTCCACTGCAAATGAAATCTGGGGAATCGCTGCACGCAATCGCTTGACAGATTCCAGGATATCTTCAGCATCCATCAGCCATTGTTCTAGGACTTTATCGTTCTGCAGGTCATACAACATGGCGCCATTGCCGCATATTGCGTTACCAATTCCAAATGCCTCTTTGATCTCTGGCATCCAACGCGGTGGGCGACCTGTAACAAAGAAGATTTCAATTCCCATGGAATGCGCTTTACGAAAAGCGTCGATGGTGCGCTGAGTTACATTGCCATAGTGGGCGACGATGGTGCCGTCGAGATCTGATGCAATGAGCTTTGGACGGCGCTGCGATACTTGAGGAAGACTCACACAACCTCAAATTTCTTCATGCCAAGAAATGGTTGCAGCGCTGCCGGAACATTGACTGTGCCATCTGCATTTTGATGATTCTCTAAAATTGCAACAATCATGCGAGGAATAGCAACTAGGGTGCCATTGAGAGTGGCAATTGCTTTGACTCCTTCAGAGTCTTTATAACGAATATTCAAGCGTCGCCCTTGAAACTCCGTGCAGTTCGATGTACTGGTTACTTCACGATAGGCATCTTGCGTAGGAATCCATGCTTCAATATCAAATTTACGTGTGGCAGATGAACCCAGATCACCTGATGCAACATCGATTACGCGGAATGGGATCTCCATTGCGCTCAGGAAATCTTTCTCCCACTGCAACAACCGCAGATGCTCTGCTTGTGCATCTTCAGGTTTGCAGAAGGTAAACATTTCTACTTTATCGAATTGATGCACCCGAATAATTCCGCGAGTATCTTTCCCATATGTTCCAGCTTCGCGGCGGAAACATGATGAATATCCGGCGTAGCGAAGTGGCAATTTATCAACCGGCAGAGTTTCATCCATATGCATCGCTGCAAGTGGGACTTCAGATGTTCCTACTAAATAGACATCATCTTTTTCAATGCGATATACATTCTCTGCTGCTTGGCCAAGAAATCCTGTTCCCTCCATTGCCGCAGGGTTTACCAACACTGGTGGAATAACAGGTGTGAAACCATTCTTTACCGCGCTCTGGATTGCGTAATTAACGAGTGCAAATTCCAGGAGCGCACCAACACCGGTCAGGTAATAAGAACGTGAGCCAGCAACTTTTGCACCGCGCTCGGTATCAATGGCACCTAGTAACTTACCGAGTTCAACGTGATCCTTCGGCTCAAAACCATCTTTGCCAAAATCGCGCGGGGTTCCAACATGTTCAATGATGAGGAAGTCTTCTTCGCCACCTATAGGTGCTTGAGTGTCTAATAGGTTGGAGAGTTGCAAAATTAACGCTTTGGTTTGCTCTTCTACCTGGGCGCGCTTTGTATCGGCCGCTTTTACTTTATCTGCCAAGGCCTTCGCGTTCTCAAGCAGTGCTGCTTTCTCATCACCTTTAGCTGCGCCAACGCTCTTGGAAAGGGTGTTCTGTTCTTGGCGTAGCGTTTCAAACTCTGTTACCGCAGCGCGTTTCTTCTCATCAATTGCAAGGATTTGATCTACGAGTTCAACACTTTCACCGCGCCCCTTTTGTGATGCACGGACAACATCTGGGTGCTCACGTAAGAATTTGATATCAATCATGCGCGCACCTCCCGTGGATAAGATCCTAAGAATCTAATGTCGTCGCAGATTTCGCGGAGCTCTTCCACGGATTTACCGACTGGCGCATCTTTAATATGACCTTCGACATCAATGATGAAATGGTAGTGACCAAGTTCGCGACCCGTTGGACGTGACTGGATGAATGTCAGGTTTACATCGTGTTGGGCAAAGACTTGCAGAATTTCAAGGAGCGCTCCCGCATGGTCGATACCGATAAAGACGGCAATCGAGGTGCGATCGTGTCCGGTCGGCTCTGGCATCCATCCCGGCTTCTGGGCAGCGATAAATCGGGTGACGGCGCCACCATTATCTCCAATATTTTCAGCAATTACTTCTAGGTTGAAATGTTGGGCAGCCGCACTTGATGCAATAGCTGCATCTATTTCACCCTTACTCACTGCCTCCGCTGCGGCAGAAGTTGATGCAGTAGAAACTATTTCTGCATGCGGATAGTTCTTTGCAATATAGGCCCGGCATTGTGATTCGGCATGTGGATGTGTGCCAATACGCTTAATTTCTTTCGTACCTGGCTTAACCATTAAGGCAAAGGTCACAGCCAGTGTTACTTCTCTAGCGATTGTCAGTGGTTCTCCAGTTGCAAGTTCATCAAGGGTGCGCGCAACAACGCCTTCTACCGAATTCTCAATCGGAACGAGTGCGTAGTCAGCTTTCCCAGAACGCACTGCATCGAGTGCGGCGGTGACATTGGCAAAAGGAATGGAGATATCAGCTTCACTGGTAATTGTTTTTAGTGCAGCTTCCGTAAAAGTTCCAACCGGCCCCAAATAGGCATATGTATGGCTGTCTTGGGTGCTCACTGGTTAAGGATACCCGAGTACCTCACGTGCATGTGCCGGCTTATTGGTGATGAGAATGTCTACGCCTAATTTTTGGCACAAGTGAATGTCCGCATCCTTATCGACGGTCCACACATTGAGCGAGCGCCCCAGCGACTGGATCTTTTTCGCAATCATTGGCTCAGCACGTAATTCGTTCATTCCTGGTCCAATTGCAGCACTAGATGAAAAACGTGCCTGAAACCATGGCGTATTTTTATGCATGAGAAATGTTGTGTTGATTGTTGAATCTAATCTGCGCATCTTCTCCACCGCCAGCCAACTAAATGACATGACAGAGACTGCAATTTTTGCGAGTGCTTTCTTTTCATGAAGTGCCGTCACTAATAACTCTTCAACGCGGTTGCCGGAAAAGACGGGATGCTTAGTTTCTAAAAGCACACCTTTCTTATTGGCGATTGCATAATCTAAGAAAGTATCAAGGGTGAGAACCTGTGGGTATGCCCGAGATACCTCTTTATATGTCATCTCAGCAATGAGGCCTCGGTTGCCAGCCCGTTCGAGCATCGAAGCGTTATGCCACAAGATAGGTACTTCATCTTTGGTGATGCGCAGATCGCACTCGAAGCCGTCGGCGCCTTGTTCAACTGCGCCTTCGTAGGCGGCCATGGTGAGTTCTGGAAAATCGGCACTCGCACCGCGATGCGCGTAGATGAGCATGAGACCGAGAGTAGCAAAGAGATTAGTCTTACCCCCATGGGCCAGCTCTACTTCGCAACTGCCGCGCGTTCTGCGGTGGGTCTTGTCCGCAAGGGCAATGAAGATAGCGCTCTTACTTCACTGCACGTTATTGCTGTTGCCGATGGAATGGGCGGGCATGCAGCAGGAGAAGTTGCATCAAAGATTGCAATCAATTCACTTGCCGAACTCACCTCAGTTATTACTCACCCAGATATTGATTCTGATTCTGCTGACGATCTCTTTGGCCAATCACTTCACACTATTGATACTCAGATAAAGAGTGCGGCAGATGAAAACCCAGAGCTTTCGGGCATGGGAACTACGTTGACATCTCTCTTTCTCTCACAGGAAAAGATTGCCTTGCTCCACATTGGAGATTCCCGGGCATATCGGTTGCGGGCAAACTCATTTGAGCAACTCTCCCTCGACCACACCGTGATTCAAGAGCTACTTAGCCAAGGTGCAATTTCGGAGGCAGATATTGCAACGCATCCTCAGCGCTCGGTGCTCACTCAAGTCCTCATGGGCGATGGCATCACACACGCACCTCTACTGATTCTCGAAGGAAAAGTTAAAGATCGCTATCTAGTATGCAGCGACGGATTGAGCTCTGTCTTAACCGAGAAAGAGATTAAGTCATTGATTAAAGGTAAGAATCGCAAAGAAGCTGTTGATGCTTTAGTTGATGCCACCTATATCAATGGCGCTCCCGATAACGTCACGGTAATCATCGCTGATCTGGTGGAGATAAGTGAAGATAGTTCGATTCTCACCTTAGGTGCCGCACAATGATGAATTCATTATTGGGTGCTCGCTACCTGCTTGGGGAAATGATTGGCACAGGTGGCATGGCCGATGTGTATATTGCACAAGACCAACGTTTGTCACGACAAGTTGCTATCAAAATCTTGCGTAGTGATTTAGCAAAAGATCCACTCTTCGTAGCTCGATTTAGAAAAGAAGCAAAAGCCGCCGCTGGCCTTAATCACCCAGCAATTGTTGCTGTCTATGACTCTGGTGAAGAACCTGCGCCGTATATCGTGATGGAACTTGTCTCTGGCCACACCTTGCGTGATCTGATTCATGATGGTGAAAGACTTCCGCTGCAGCGCGCACTAGAAATTGCCGAGGGCGTTCTTGCAGGCCTTGAGTATTCACATGCGCGAGCGATTGTTCACCGCGATATCAAGCCGGCGAATGTAATGATCACCGACAAGGGCGATGTAAAAGTAATGGACTTTGGAATCGCGCGTGCCATGGATGATCTTGGTGCCACTCTTACCAGCACCTGGAACGTTGTGGGAACTGCGCAATATCTTTCACCTGAACAAGCTGTGGGTGAGCCCGCAGATTCACGAAGTGATATTTACTCAGCTGGATGCTTACTCTTTGAACTACTTTCGGGGCAACCACCATTTACTGGAGAAACTCCGGTATCAATTGCCTACCAACATGCATCAAGTACCGCTCCACTTATTCGCACCATACAACCAAATCTTCCAGAAGGAATTGAAACTATTCTTGCGGTTGCACTAGCCAAGAAACCTGCAGATCGTTACCAAAGTGCACAAGAGATGCTCGATGATATTGCGCGAGTACGCGCAGGTGAGAAAGTATTAGCCAAGGTAGTTAGTCCACCTGTGTTTACGCGCAAGTCCGCACTTATCTACGGTGGTGCCTTCTTTGCCGCGATTGCGCTAGCTATTGGCGGTTATTTATATAGTGGCAGCTCAAATAAGAATCTGGCGCAAATCCCTAATGTTGTGGGCTTGAGTGAGGCACAAGCACGCGCGCTCTTGAGCCAATACACAATCACGATTAGACGAGCGAATGACGGCGTTATTCCACGTGATCGAGTCGCAAGCCAAATACCACTAGCAACAATGAGCGCCCAACCTGGCTCATCGATCGTACTTACGATTTCAAAGGGTCCGGGAGAGGCAATTGTTCCTGATGATCTAATTGGCATGTCACTAATCGATGCACGCGCAGCCCTTACCGCTGTTGGTCTACTTGTTTCACAGACCATTGCTGCTCCATCAGATGAACCACAGGGAACAGTGCTCGAAGTGACACCTGCAGTGGGCTCAGTTACCGATGCTGGCAGTGGAGTAATTCTCACAATTGCAAGTGGTGAAATCACTGTTCCAGACTTGGTTGGTGTGGAAGCAATTCAAGCTAAGACTTCGCTGATTCAAGCGGGTTTTCTTATCAACGAATTCTTTGATTTCGATCCGGAGCAACCACTCGGTGTTGTTATTCGCCAAGCACCTGATGCGGAGTCAACTCAAACAATTGGTAAATCAGTGACAATTACAATTAATAGAGAACCTTAATTAGCTCTACCAACTACTGGCGATAATCCAACTGCTCGCTTAGGTGCAGCTAGATCACCACATGTCACCAACCAATTAGCCAACATCTGATGTCCGTGTTCGGTTAAGACTGATTCTGGGTGGAATTGCACGCCTTCGATTGGCAAGGTTTTATGTTTAAGTGACATGACCACACCAGATTCAGTTGACCCGGTAATTTCTAAGACATCTGGAACGGTATCTCGTTCTACTGCAAGTGAGTGATAGCGAGTTGCAGTAAATGGTGAAGGCAGATTAGTCAGTACTCCCGTTGCATTGTGCAGAACTTCTGAAGTCTTTCCATGTAAAAGCTCTGGAGCGCGAGAGACAGTGGCGCCAAATGCTTCACCGATTGCTTGATGGCCAAGACAGACGCCAAATAACGGAATTGAATTCTCTGCGCAGTATTTGATCATCGCGATGCTGACCCCAGCCTTATCTGGAGTGCCCGGTCCTGGGGAGATTAAAACCCCGTCATAGCGCGCAGCTTCATCGGCTGTGACTTCATCGTTTCGAACAACGGTGCATTCTGCCCCCAATTGTGCGAGGTATTGAACGAGGTTAAAGACGAACGAGTCGTAGTTATCGATGACGAGGATTCGAGCCATGGTCCTAATTGTGCTGTAACCTTGCCCTCATGCCAAAGTCGAAGTTGCGTAAGAAGGTCGCCGAGCAGCACGCTCACGAAGAACAGCATCACATCGAAGAAGAGTCACCGCTGCTCGAGAGCCCATCGTGGCTTGCCCCTGTGATGATTGCCAACTTCCTAATCGGCCTCTTCTGGATTGTCATCTTCTATGTCAGCGAAACTCGCTACCCAATTCCGGGTATCGGGGCTTGGAACATGATTATTGGCTTTAGCTTTATCGCTGTGGGATTCTCGCTCGCAACTAAGTGGCGCTAAGTAAGAAACTTTAGAACACTTCTTCCATGGGCAAGAATGTTAAGCGTCAATTTCCCAAGCCTTCGGAGCTAGCCCCACTTCTTAAGTTCTCACTTCCTACTCTGCGCCGCAAGAAGCGTCGCTTAGAGAAGGCATACACAATCTGGGATCTACGCGATATTGCAAAGAAGCGCACTCCTAAAGGTCCGTTTGATTACACCGACGGGTCAGCAGAGAGTGAAGTAAGTCTAGAACGCGCTCGTCAAGCATTTGCTGATCTTGAATTTATCCCAAGTATTTTAAAAGATGTATCTACTGCAGATTTAACTCGCACCTCACTCGGAGAAAAATTCTCAATGCCACTTGGTATTGCTCCAACCGGATTTACCCGCATGATGCAGACTGAAGGTGAAATTGCGGGAGCACGGGCTGCTGAAAAATTTGGAATTCCATTTACGCTCTCAACCCTTGGCACAACAACTATTGAAGATGTTGTCACCGCAGCACCTAATGGTCGCAATTGGTTCCAGTTATATATGTGGAAAGATCGCGAAGGAAGCATGGCGCTGGTCGAGCGTGCACAACGTGCTGGTGTGAAAAACCTAATGCTCACAGTTGATGTGCCTGCCGCCGGACAAAGAATTCGTGATTACCGAAATGGCCTCACCGTTCCACCGCGCCTGACGGCTGGAACAGTGATTAACGCTATTCCTCGACCTGCTTGGTGGATTAACTTTCTAACAACTCCCTCAATCGAATTTGCATCGATGAAGAATTGGGAGGGCACTGTAGGAGAACTCCTTGACTACATGTTCGACCCAACAATGACATGGGAAGATCTGAAGTGGATTAGAGAACAGTGGAATGGAACGCTGACGGTCAAGGGAATTCAAAATCTTGAAGATGCAAAAAAGGCGGCAGAGCTTGGAGCCGATGCGGTTCTACTCTCCAATCACGGAGGACGGCAGCTCGATCGCGCCCCGGTAATGCTCCATTTACTGAGTGATATTAAGAAGGAATTTAAGAAAGATTACGAGATTCATATTGATACCGGAATTATGCATGGGGCTGATGTTTTAGCCGCCATCGCACTCGGTGCTCAATTTACTTATGTGGGCAGAGCTTATTTATATGGCCTGATGGCTGGTGGCCAAGATGGCGTCGAGCGCGCACTTGAAATCATGCGCACACAAATGGTTCGAAATATGAAGTTGTTGGGTGTGAATTCATTAGATGAATTGACTCCTAAGCATGTGCGCTTCCTAAATCGCCAGTAACGATTACCCTACGCTTATGAAGTTTGCGCTGGCAGGACTCTCTTATCTCATTACTGCCTTCGCACTCATTTTTCTTACTGTGCGAGTACGCCAATTAATTGCTCTGTATAAGAAGCAGCAACCAGATCCCACTCGCAGCAATAATCAATCTGCGCGGTTTAAGAACATGCTCACAGAAGTTCTTGGACATACCAAGATGCTCAACTTCACAGCCACGGGAATCGCTCACTGGTTTGTGATGATTGGTTTTGGCGCGCTATTCGGAACTCTCATCACCGCATATGGACAAGTAGTTAACCCAGACTTTGCACTGCCCCTTATTGGACATTTTGTTGGATATGAACTCTTTGCTGAACTCATCGCCGCCCTCACCGGCGTTGGCATAGTTACCTTGATTGGCATTCGCCAAGTGACTCGTTTACGTAAACGCAATCGTTTTAGTGGATCGAATATGGGTAAGGCCTATTACATCGAGGCGACAATTCTTGGCATTGTTTTCTGTGTCATTGCACTTCGTGGTTTGGAAGGCGCACTCGCTAATGAAGAATCATGGAATTGGCATTATGCGATTTCATGGCCGGCAGTTCTTGCCTTTAACTCCATGTCGGTTGCGTCCCTTGAAAGTGCAATAGTTATCGTCGCAACGCTCAAGATTGTTATTTCAATGGCCTGGTTCATTGTGATTGCATCTGATTTCACCATGGGTATCGCCTGGCACAGATTCCTTGCCTTCTTTAATATTTACTACAAACGTAATATCGATCAACCAGCACTCGGTGCGCTGCCAGAGATGCTCTCAAAAGGTAAGCCTGTTAACTTCGAAGATCCGGCTGAAGATGATGTCTTTGGCCTTGGAACGCGCGGAGATATCTCCTGGAAGGGCTTGCTGGATATGACCAGCTGCACCGAATGTGGTCGTTGCCAATCGCAATGTCCGGCCTGGCATACCGATAAACCACTTTCACCTAAGTTATTGATTATGGCGATGCGCGATCACGCGATGTCAAAGGTTGTCGAGACCGAAAACATAGTGGGTGAGAACGCTCCTATCTCACTTGATGTCTTATGGTCTTGCACATCGTGTGGTGCTTGTGTTGAAGAGTGTCCAGTTGATATCGAACACGTTGATCACATCGTTAATATGCGCCGCTTCCAAGTACTCGTTGAATCTGAATTTCCAACAGAGCTTGGTGGCACTTTCCGCAATCTTGAGAAGGCCGGAAACCCATGGGGTGCTAATAAGGCTGACCGCGAGAGCTGGATTGCAGAGTGTGATTTCCCAGTACGCGTTGTTAGCGGTGAACTTCCAGAAGAAGTTGAATATCTCTTCTGGGTTGGCTGCGCTGGTGCATACGAAGATCGAGCAAAGAAGACAACAAAGGCTGTCGCTGAGTTACTACATATGGCGGGAGTTAACTTTGCCGTTCTAGGAAAGCGTGAGACCTGCACTGGAGATCCGGCACGTCGCTCCGGTAATGAATTTCTCTACCAAATTCTTTCCCAAGAAAACATTGCGACTTTTAACGAAACTTTTGGCGATAGATCAAAAGGTAAGAAGAAGGTTGTTGTTACCTGCCCGCATTGCTTCACAACTATTGGACGAGATTATGCACAGAGTGGTTTTGAGCTCGAGATGTTGCACCACACGCAATTACTTAATAATTTGATTAAAGAAGGACGCCTGAAGCCAAGTCCGCATAAATCAGATAAGAAGCTGACTTATCACGACCCTTGTTACCTCGGTCGACACAACCAAATTTACGCACCACCTCGTGAGCTGCTGGAGGCTAGTGGTTGCGATGTGGAAGAGATGCCACGTAATAAGGAACGATCATTCTGCTGCGGTGGTGGCGGTGGCCGCATGTGGATGGAAGAAAAACTTGGAACTCGCATCAACTTAAATCGTGTTGATGAAGCAATTGATACCGGGGCGCAAGAAGTCGCTGTTGCCTGTCCATTCTGCCGAATCATGGTCGGTGATGGAATGGTTGCGCGTCAATCAGATGTTGAAGTACTCGATGTTGCCCAGATATTACTTAGAAGCGTGAAGGCTTCAGAGTAAGCAATAACTTAGTCACTACAGCCCCTGCGATAAGACCACCAAGGTGAGCGTGCCAATCTACGCCGCCAATAGTAAAACCCAGTGCAAAGTTCAGGGCGATGACAACGATGATGCTTTTAATGTCACCGCCCATTCGCTTGCCAATAATTACAAATGCGCCGAATAAACCAAAGACCGCACCTGATACTCCCACTGAATATCCGTTGTAACCAAGACTGTATGCCGAAAATAGAGAGCCACCGATGAGTGAGATGAAGAAGATAATGAGAAATTTGCTGCGCCCCATAAAGCGCTCGATCGGTGTTCCGAGTGAGTGCAGGGCAAGCATGTTAAATGCTAGGTGAATTGGAATTGTATTTGAGTTATCGTGCACGAGAGCCACAGTGACAAGTCGATACCACTCGTTTGTTGATTTAAGTAATTCGATTCCATAGAGGCCAAAGGTGCCAATGATTCCGGAATCAAGGAGTTCGTATAGGTAAAAGCCGCAGATAATGGTGATTAGCGATATGACTGTTGAACGCGATTTCATGCGCTTAAAGAATTAAGCGATAGTGACGCTATTAATGACAACTGGTGTCACAGGCTTATCTTGGGCACCTGTTGGTGTTGCGCCAATTTTGTCTACAACGGCCTGTGAAGCGACATCTTTTACTTCACCGAAAATTGTGTGCTTGCGGTTAAGCCATGTTGTTGGAGCAACTGTAATAAAGAACTGTGAACCATTTGTTCCTGGTCCAGAGTTAGCCATGGCAAGAATGTATGGGCGATCAAATTGAAGCTCGCCATGGAATTCGTCAGCGAACTGGTATCCAGGTCCGCCAAAGCCTTGACCTAGTGGGTCTCCACCTTGCAACATGAAACCGGCGATGACACGGTGGAAAATAGTTCCGTCATATAAATTCTCATTTGATTTCTTACCTGTACGAGGATCCGTCCACTCTTTGGCACCAGTTGCAAGACCTACAAAATTTTCAACAGTCTTAGGTGCGTGATTAGGAAATAGCTCGATGACAATGTCGCCGAGTGAGGTGTGAAGGGTTGCAGTGTTTGACATGTGGAGACCAGGGGAATCGAACCCCTAACCCCCGCCTTGCAAAGGCGGTGCTCTACCAATTGAGCTAGGTCCCCGTATTAGAACGGGTGGGCCCAGGTGGACTTGAACCACCGACCTCTTCCTTATCAGGGAAGCGCTCTAACCAGGCTGAGCTATGGGCCCGCTAGACGTACTTTCGTGCGTTTCGCAGAAGCGCAAGGTTACTTGAATATCATCAAGTAGCCAAAACGGCCCCCATTACTACAGGCGTGAACCCTACTACTTTTGCTCCGAAATCTCATCTTCGCTGTTGCGGGTCACAGATAACAGGGTCACACCAACATCTAAGTTGACCAGACGAACTCCCATTGAATCGCGGCCTGTTTGGCGCACTTCAGCTGCAGGGGTTCGCATGACAGTTCCAGCAGATGTAATCGCGAGGATTTCATCTTTATCTTCTAATACAAGTGCGGATACAAGTGTTCCGCGAGAATCTTCATCGATCTTTGCCGCCTTTATGCCAATGCCACCACGACCTTGTAGTCGATACTCATCGATTGGAGTTTTCTTTCCATAGCCACCATCGGTTGCGGTAAAGACAAATGCACCCTGCGTAGATTGAGAATCAACGCGCGCCATTGTTAAGAGTTCATCACCCACGCGAAATTTCATTCCGATCACACCAGATGTGGAACGTCCCATCGGACGAAGTGAATCATCATCGGTGGTAAAGCGCAGTGACATCGCCTTCTTAGAAACAAGCAAGAGTTCATCGGCATTACGGACAAGAGAAGCTGAAACAACTTCATCCCCAGGCTTTAATGAGATTGCAATGAGGCCACCGGTGCGCGGTGAATCGTATTCAGTCAGTGGGGTCTTCTTCACTAGCCCACCTTTTGTGGCAAGTACTAGGTAAGGAGCTGCGTTGTAATCTTTAAATGAAAGCACTTGTGCAATTTGTTCTTCTGGCTTAAATGCCATCAGATTTGCCACATGTTGTCCGCGGGCATCGCGGCCAGCATCAGGAAGCTCGTGCACCTTCGCCCGATAAACGCGGCCCTGGTTGGTGAAGAACAAGAGCCAATCGTGGGTAGAGGCAACAAAGAAATGATCAACCACATCATCTTGCTTCAGCGCCGCGCCTTTAACGCCGCGACCACCTCTGCGCTGTGATTTATAGAGATCAGCGGTAGTGCGCTTGGAATATCCACCGCGGGTAATAGTTACTACGACATTGTTATCAGGAATGAGATCTTCAGCCGAGAAATCACCTTCACTTGCCACAATTTGAGTACGGCGCTCATCACCGTATTTAGTAATCACTTCAGTGAGCTCGCTCTTAATGATTTCGCGCTGCTTACTTTCCGATGCCAAGATTGCGTTGAGCTCGATGATGTCAGCCATCAGGCCTTCGTATTCATCATTAATCTTCTGACGCTCAAGTGCTGCAATTCGGCGCAACTGCATATCAAGAATTGCATTTGCTTGGATCTCATCGACATCGAGTAACTTCATCAAACCTGTACGCGCTTCTTCGGGAGTCTTTGAGGCACGAATGAGTGCAATCACGGCATCGAGGGCGTCGAGGGCTTTGAGGTATCCCTTAAGAATATGTGCGCGTTTCTCTTTTTCAACCAAGCGGAATTTAGTACGGCGAACAATGACTTCAACTTGATGCTCGATGTAATACTTAATGAATTCATCTAAGCGCAAGGTACGTGGAACACCGTCGACAAGTGCCAACATATTGGCACCGAAAGTATCTTGTAGTTGAGTCTGCTTATATAAATTGTTAAGAATAACCTTTGGAATTGCCGAGCTCTGCAAGACAATAACCAGGCGTTGACCTAGACGTTCGTTTCCTTCATCGCGCACATCTGCGATTCCCTTGATCTTTCCATCTTTAACAAGTTCAGCAATTTTAAGCGCTAAGTTATCTGGGTTCACTTGATAGGGAAGTTCAGTGACAACTAAGCATGTGCGCTTATTAATCTCTTCTACATTTACTACTGCCCGCATAGTCACTGAGCCACGGCCAGTGCGATAGGCATCTTCAATGCCGCCACGGCCAACAATCAGTGCCTTGGTTGGAAAATCTGGGCCTTTCACAACAGTAAGCAAATGATTAAGTAGATCTGGGGCCGGCATATCTGGATGTTCAAGTGCGTAAATGACCGCCTCACCGATTTCGCGAAGATTATGCGGAGGAATATTTGTCGCCATACCCACTGCAATACCGGCAGAGCCGTTAACAAGTAAGTTGGGAAAACGTGCAGGTAATACATCAGGCTCTTGTGATCGTCCGTCGTAGTTGGGTGAGAAGTTGACGGTATCTTCATCGATATCACGCATCATCTCCATGGCAAGAGGTGCCAAGCGAGCTTCGGTGTAACGCATCGCAGCTGCTGGATCGTTACCGGGTGAACCGAAGTTTCCGTTGCCATCTACCAATGGATAACGAAGTGACCATGACTGAGCTAAACGAACAACGGTGTCATAGATAGCGGTGTCACCATGAGGATGGTAATTACCCATGACATCACCGACGATGCGAGAAGATTTGTAATAGCCCTTATCGGGGCGATAACCAGCATCGAACATGGCATAGAGAACGCGGCGGTGAACTGGCTTTAGGCCATCTCGCACATCAGGAAGTGCGCGCCCAACAATGACAGACATGGCGTAGTCGAGATAGCTGCGCGCCATTTCAACTTGTAGGTCTACTTTTTCGATGCGATCGAAAGTTACCTCTTCCGGTGCCATGTCATCAGTTGTCATTAGATATCCAAGAATCTAACGTCTTTAGCATTGCGCTGAATAAAGGCGCGTCGTTGTTCTACATCTTCACCCATCAGAACAGAGAACAAATCATCGGCTGCTGCTGCGTCATCTAGTGTTACCTGAATCAAGACGCGATGCTCTGGGTCCATAGTGGTATCCCACAACTCTTTTGCCGGCATTTCACCTAAACCTTTAAAGCGCTGGATTCCATCTTCTTTCGGAAGACGCTTTCCGGCATCTAGACCAATCTTGATCATGCCATCGCGCTCTCTGTCACTAAATGCATACTCAACCGGGTCTTTACCGCCCCACTTGAGTTTATAAAGTGGAGGTTGGGCAAGATAGACGAAACCGTTTTCAATCAATGGACGCATAAATCTAAATAACAAAGTAAGAAGTAGTGTGCGAATGTGTTGACCATCAACGTCAGCATCAGCCATCAGAATAATCTTGTGATAGCGCAACTTTTCTATATCAAAGTCATCGTGAACTCCGGTACCGAGTGCGGTAATCAGGGATTGCACTTCATTATTTTGTAGCACGCGATCAATACGAGCCTTTTCAACGTTAAGGATCTTGCCGCGAATTGGCAGGACTGCTTGATTTCGTGAATCGCGGCCACCCTTTGTCGAGCCACCAGCAGAGTCACCTTCGACAATGTAGAGCTCGCACTTGGAAGGATCAGTCCACTGGCAATCAGCTAACTTGCCGGGCATTCCACGACCTTCGAGCAAGCCCTTACGGTTACGAGCTAAATCACGTGCTTTACGTGCTGCCACGCGAGCAGAAGCTGCATCGATTGATTTACGAATAATGTCTTTGCCCTCTTGTGGGTTTTGTTCAAACCATTGCGTCAAGTGCTCATTAACTACTTTTTGGGTAAATGATTTCGCGGCAGTGTTACCGAGTTTGGTCTTTGTCTGTCCTTCAAACTGTGGTTCACCCAATTTGATAGAGACAATTGCAGTAAGGCCTTCACGAACATCATCGCCCGTAAGGCGATCTTCTTTCTTGCGAATAAGTCCCTGTTCCTCGGCGAACTTATTAACCACTGAAGTCAGTGCTGTGCGGAAACCTTCTTCGTGGGTTCCACCTTCATGGGTGTGAATAGTGTTGGCAAAGGTATAGACAGACTCGGAAAAGCCGTTATTCCACTGCATTGAAATTTCAAGTGAAAGTTGCGCCTTTTTATCCTCTGACTCAATTGCGATAACGGTCTTATGAAGTTCACCACGTGTGGAGTTAAGGTGTTTTACAAAGTCAGTAATACCACCCTGGTATTGGTAGCGCACCGCAATTTGTTCACCCTTGTCATCGACATGGCCAGGGCGCAAATCTGTCAGAGATAAAATCAGGCCGCGGTTAAGAAATGCCATCTCACGAAAACGAGTAGAGAGAACTTCGAATGAGAAATCTGTTGTTTCAAAGATATCTTCCGATGGCCAGAATTGAATTGTTGTTCCGGTCTCAGTTGTTGCTTCACCTTTAGCAACAGGTGCTTGCGGAACACCGAGTCGGTAATCTTGGCGCCAGGTAAATCCATCGCGTTTTACTTCAGCAGATAGCTTTGTGGAAAGTGCGTTGACAACAGAGGAGCCAACACCGTGCAAGCCGCCAGAGACTGAGTAGCCACCATCGCCAAACTTTCCACCGGCGTGCAAAACGGTGAGAACAACTTCAAGTGCTGGCTTCTTTTCAATCGGGTGGATATCAACCGGGATTCCGCGACCGTTATCGACCACTTGTAGTGACCCATCAGGCATCAAGCTGACTTTAATTTCAGTGCAATAACCTGCGAGCGCTTCATCAACTGCGTTATCGACGATTTCATAGACAAGGTGGTGCAGCCCGCGTTCACCGGTGGAGCCGATATACATTCCGGGGCGCTTTCGAACAGCCTCAAGGCCCTCTAGGACTGTGATCGAGGAGGCGTCGTATCCGCCTGGTTCCTTCTTCACATCACGCTTTTCGCTCAAAGTGGGAACTCCTTGAATTTGCCTTAAATGGGCTATAGAGCGGTGATTCCGCTATAGCAGGGTGAAATCCTATCGTTAAATCAGAAGTCAAATACCGGCGAGAAGCCTTAGGAGTGGGATTTACCGCCCGTTCGGCGCAGGGGTGAGGGTTCCTACTGAATCAACTCACTCTTTGCTAGATATCCACAGAGTTTATCCCCATTGTGGGTGGAGTTACACCAATGTAATTCAGCGCAAAGTTAGAAAATATTAAATCTGTGGACCCAATGATTCCATCGCACGCAGCGTTGCAATGCGCTCTTCGATTGGTGGGTGAGTACTAAAGAGTTTGGAGACTGCTTTTGCATCTAATGGAGATTCGATCCAAATATGTGCAACCGCATTTGATTTCTGGCGCACGACAGTTGAATCAGCAGCTAATACTTCAAGTGCTTTGCGAAGCCCGGCGGGATTGCGCGTAAAGGAGACAGCTGTGGCATCTGCTAGCGCCTCACGCTTACGTGAGATTGCAGATTTCAAGAGCAGCGCTGCAATCGGAGCAAGAATTAAGACAACAAGTGAAAGAACAAGTGCGACTGGATTTTGATTTTGGTTTCCGTCTCTGCGACCGCCACCAAAGAACATGATGCGCATCAGAAAATCACTCAAGATTGCTATTGCTCCGGCAGTAGTTGCTGCAACTGCTGACACTAAGGTGTCACGGTTTGCCACGTGTGACATCTCATGTGCGATGACTCCTTGAAGTTCATCGCGATCCATGACTTCAAGAATCCGTGTAGTAAATGCAATCAGTGCGTGGTCAGGATTACGTCCGGTTGCAAATGCGTTGGGCGCAGAATCTTCTACGATTGCCACTTTAGGCATAGGTAAACCGCTTGCAATCACCACTTCTTCAATCACATTAAAGAGTTCGGGTGCATCTTCTCGGGTAACAACTTTGGCACCTGTCATGGTGAGTACTAATTTATCTGAGCCATAGTAAGAGCCCCACACGCCAATGAGTGATATTCCCACCGCAAACGGAACAATTGTTGAAGCTGTGCCGGCTCCAAAATAAGTTAGTACCGCGTATGCGACCAGCCAGGTGAGAACTCCCATTGCTGCAAGAAGGAAATAGGTCTTTCCTTTATTGGCAGAAGCGAGTGCCCGAAAGTTATTCTCAGCCATAGAACTTGCTAGAACTTAACGCCAGGAACGTTGCGATCTGTTGGATTCTCAACTTCATAGAAGTCACGCGCATCTACCTTGGCAAAGCCGGCAAAGAAGCTGGTGGGGATGGTTTTAACGGCCGTGTTGAGCGAGCGCACAGTGTCATTATAGAACTGGCGGGCAAATGAAACTTTATTCTCAGTTGTTGAAAGTTCTTCTTGAAGTGATAAGAAGTTTGCCGATGCCTTCAGGTCTGGATACGCCTCAGCCACTGCGAGCAAACCTTTGAGTGCATTTGTCAGGGCGCCATCTGCTGCCGCAACGTCAGCAATAGTTGTTGCACTGGTCGCCTTCGCCCGCGCTGTGACAACGGCGTCAAATGTTGATTGTTCGTGGGCTGCATATCCTTTAACAGTCTCCACTAAATTTGGAATCAGATCTGCACGTCGCTTGAGTTGAACCTCAATCTGGGCAAATGCTTCATCGACTGTGATATTCAAGCGAATGAGGCGGTTGTATTGGGCAATAAAGAATAAAACTAAAAGTATGACTGCGCCGATGACTATATATTCCATAATGTATTCAACCTTCTGGTGGGTAGTTGTATTCCCCAGATAATCGGTATCCGAGGCGTTATTTGATCTTGCTCTGGTGAAAATTCATGAAAGAACGGCTCGGGGTTGGCCCGCGCTGTCCTTGGTAACGAGATGCATAAATGGCTGAACCGTATGGGTGTTCAGCAGGGGATGAAAGTCTAATCAGACAGAGCTGACCGATTTTCATGCCTGGGAATAACTTCACCGGCAAGTTAGCAACATTGGAAAGCTCCAGGGTGATGTGTCCAGAAAATCCAGGATCGATAAATCCGGCAGTGGAATGTGTGAGCAGTCCTAGGCGGCCCAATGAAGATTTACCCTCTAGCCGCCCGGCAATGTCATCTGGAAGAGTGATAATTTCATAGGTGCTTGCCAATACGAATTCACCTGGGTGCAAGATAAATGCTTCACCATCATCGGCAACAACTTCGCGCGTGAGCTCTGCCTGCTCGATAGATGGATCGATGACTGAATATTTATGGTTTTCAAAGACGCGAAAGAATTTATCCAGGCGGACATCGACCGAGGATGGCTGGATCATCACCTCTTCAAAAGGCTCAACGGCCACGCGGCCCGCCGTTATTTCGGAGCGAATATCGCGATCACTAAGAAGCACGGCGCGAGCCTACCTTTGCGGGCTTAGAAAAAGGAGTCCGGCGCGCTTGCCTAAGTTACTGGCGGGTAGCATTATTGCGCCATGAGCCATTACACAGCCAATCTGCGCGATATTGAATTCTGCCTCTTTGACCTACTTGGTCGCGAAAAAGTACTGGGTACTTCTATCTACTCTGAACTTGATCGCGATACCGCAATGGGAATGTTAGAAGAGATGAAGCGTTTATGTGAGAACGATTTAGCTGCTTCCTTTGTTGAAGGTGATCGCGTTGGCGCAATTCTGAATAAAGAGACTGGCAATGTAAATCTGCCTGCGAGCTTTATTAAATCTTTTAAGTCATACATTGATGGTGAGTGGTGGCGACTTGATGCACCAGTAGAACTCGGTGGAATGAAAGTTCCGGCATCTATTCGTTGGGCAATTGCTGAAATGGTCCTTGGCTCAAATCCCGCTGTTCACCTCTATGCATCCGGTTATGCCTTTGCCCATGTTGCATTTCTATTAGGCACAGATGTTCAAAAAACAATGGCGAAACATATGGTTGACCGTCACTGGGGCGCGACCATGCAATTGACTGAACCAGATGCTGGTTCAGATGTTGGGGCAGGGCGGACAAAAGCTGTGGAACAAGCAGATGGGACTTGGCACATCACCGGAAATAAGCGATACATCACTTCCGGAGATGCCGACTTCTATGAGAATGTGATGCACTTTGTGCTTGCTCGTCGTGAAGGTGGCGGACCAGGAACAAAAGGTTTATCACTCTTTCTCATTCCTAAATTCATGTTCGATCTTGAAACAGGCGAACTAGGAAAACGCAATGGCGTATATGTCACAGCCCTAGAAAGTAAAATGGGCCTTAATGTTTCTGCTACCTGCGAAGTAAATCTTGGTGAGAAAGAACCTGCGGTTGGCTATTTACTCGGTGATGTCCATCAAGGAATCTTCCAGATGTTTAAAATTATTGAATTCGCTCGCATGATGGTGGGAACTAAGGCGATTGCAACGTTATCTGCCGGCTACCTGCAAGCACTCTCCTATGCCAAAGTCCGCGTGCAAGGTGGCGATATGAAGGTGATGAACGATAAAGCAAGCCCGCGTGTGACAATCATTAAGCATCCAGATGTGCGTCGCTCGTTGATGGTGCAGAAGGCTTACTCCGAAGGCATGCGCGCACTTGTGCTCTATACCGCCTCAATTCAAGATGAGATCGAATTGGCTCGAGCAGCCGGGGAGGAAGAGAAGCTGGAGAAGATGGAACGTCTGAACGATCTCCTGCTTCCGGTTGTTAAAGGTTTCGGTTCTGAAAAATCATGGACACTTCTTGGAACTGAATCGCTACAAACATTTGGTGGAGCCGGATTTACCCAAGATTGGCCACTAGAACAGTATGTGCGCGATGCCAAGATTGATACTTTGTATGAAGGCACAACAGCAATTCAAGGTTTGGACTTCTTCTTCCGCAAAGTTGTAAAAGATGGTGGCCGCGCACTTGGTCTACTCGGAAAAGAGATTCAAGCATTTGCCGAAAGTGGAGGAGCACATGCTGCTGAGAAGCAAGCTCTCCTTAAAGCACTGGCTGATCTCAATGGAATTATCGGCGTGCTTGTTGGCCATGCGATGGCATCGCAAGAGAAGTCAGATGAAATTTACAAGGTGGGCCTGAGCACCTCACGTGCTTTGATGGCAGTAGGTGATGTCATTATTACTTGGCTTCTTCTTCGCCAGGCAGATATCGCAGAGGCGAAGTTAGCTGCCGGTGCTGGCAAAGATACTGATTTCTACACCGGCAAAATTGCATCGGCAAAGTTCTTTGTTGCAACAGTTCTTCCGCATATCACTGCAGATCGCAAGATTGTGGAAGCAACTGATTCAACGATTATGGAGATCCCGGAGTCCGCTTTTTAGTCCTTGTACGATAACCTTTCCTGGTGCTCTCAAAACATCGTGGTGAGTTTTTTCTTGTTTTAGGAGCTTTCTTCTTCGCATTAAGCGGAATCGTGGTTACGGTTGTACTAGAGCATTTGCCGGCATTTCGCTTAGCTGAGTTCCGTTCTGTGACGGCTGTGCTCATTCTTGGAACACTGGTCGTACTCACTCGCCCTGAAATCATAAAGATGGTGCGCGCTGAAATACCTAAATTAGGCTTATACGGTGTCATCGGTTTTGCGATGGTTAATTTTGGATACCTACTTGGCATCCAACGTGGAGTACCACTAGCTCTTGTTTTAATCATCGAGTTCACCGCTTCAATCTGGATCGCCTTATGGATTAAGTTTGTCCGTAAGTCTTTCGTTGCGCGCCAAATGTGGATAGCTATCGCCTTCTCAATTTTCGGTTTGGTCTTGGTTGCCAAGGCGTGGGATGGCTTCGCTTTCGACTTGATTGGTATCGGTGGCGCTGTGATGAGCGCCTTCGCGCTAGCTGCGTACTTCTTAATGAGTGAGAAAATTGGAAAGAAACGCGAACCGATTGCCCTACTTATCTTTGGTATGGGATTTGCATCAATCTTTTGGCTTGTAGTTCTTCCACCTTGGACCTTTCCTTTTGAAGTATTTACAATGAAGATGGACCTGGGTGGCATTGCTGCTGGCACATTAGTTCCTGGTTGGGTGATGATGGCAGCAGCTGCAATCATTGGAACCGTAGTTCCTTATCTCTGTGTACTTACCGGCATGCGACTTCTTACCGCATCAACAAGTAGCGTCATTGGGATGCTTGAACCAGTTCTCGCTGGAGCTTTTGCTTGGTTCTGGTTTGGTCAGAGTTGGGATTTCATACAACTCATTGGCGCAGCAACTGTGCTCTTTGGAATCTACTTAGCAGATCGCGCTAAGAACGTAACGCAAAAATAAATTAAAGTTGAACTACTCGTTCCAACCACCGTCACCTGGCGCTGTCGGTTGAATATCATTTGTTGTAGCAGTTGATTGCGTGAAGTCGCGGCCAGAACCAACATTCGGTGCCATATCAAAGAAGCGTGCAAAGTGAAGCTGGGCAGAGACGGTAATGGTGCGAGTTGGTCCGTTACGGTGCTTAGCAACGATGAAGTCTGCTTCACCTGATCGGTTCTGTGAGTCATACATATCATCGCGGTGGAGCAAGATAACAACGTCGGCATCTTGTTCAATAGAACCAGATTCACGAAGGTCTGAGAGCATTGGGCGCTTATCTGTACGTTGTTCCGGGCCACGGTTGAGCTGTGAGATTGCAATAACTGGAACATCTAGTTCTTTTGCCATCAACTTTAATTGACGCGAAAATTCAGATACTTCTTGCTGGCGGTTCTCCACCTTTTTACCTGATGTCATCAGCTGCAGGTAATCAATCACAACAAGCTTGAGATTGTGACGTTGCTTTAAGCGGCGTGCTTTTGCTCGAATCTCCATCATGGAAAGGTTGGCAGAATCATCAATAAATAACGGTGCATCTGAGATCTCGCCCATACGGCGAGCAAGCTTTGACCATTCGTCATCGCTGAGTTGACCGGAACGAATGCTATTAAGTCCCACGCGCGCTTCGGCAGAGAGCATGCGCATTGTGATTTCAGATTTCGACATTTCAAGAGAGAAAATGACAGCTGTTTGGTTATCGTGGATTGCGGCGTGACGGGCAATATCAAGACCGAGTGTTGATTTACCGACGGCAGGACGAGCCGCAAGAATGATCATGTTTCCAGGATGGAAACCGTGTGTGAGTTGATCTAGATCGCGGAAACCAGATTTAACACCTTCAGCGCCAACACCTTTTGAGATAGCTTCAATCTCATCGAGTGCTTGCGGCAATAAAGTATTGAGTTGCACATAATCTTCAGAAGAGCGTCGTTCTGTGACTGCATAGACCTCTGCTTGCGCAGCATCTACTGCGTCATCTACTTCGCCATTTTGATCATAGCCAAGTTGCACAATCTTTGTTCCTGCCTCCACAAGCCTGCGCATGATTGCATGTTCAAGCACAATCTTTGCGTAGTAGCCGGCGTTAGCAGCGGTTGGCACAGAAGAGATAAGTGTGTGTAAGTAAGGTGCACCACCTGCACGCGCAATATCGCCACGCTTTGTGAGTTCTGCCGCAACGGTAATTGCATCGGCTGGTTCACCACGTCCGTAGAGATCTAGAATTGCATCGTAGATAAGTTCGTGTGCTGGTCTATAGAAATCACGTTCACGTAGGACTTCAACAACATCTGCAATCGCATCTTTTGATAACAGCATTCCACCGAGAACTGATTGTTCTGCTTGAAGATCTTGTGGTGGTGTGCGCTCAAACTCAGCCCCAACAGTGTTGTACTGCCCGTTACGTTGGGAGTTATTGGGTAGTTCTGCGATGCTCACGAGGCGTACCTTCCTCTAGAGCACTGACAAATGCGAAGCACCCTGGGGGTAAAGGTGTGGATAAGGGACACTTCTATGTGTAAAAGGGTGTGGAGAAGGTGTGTGTAACTCCCGCCTAACGGTGGATAGCCTCCCAATTGAGCGTGGAAAGGTGGGGAGAAAAGTAAATTAGGAGTTCTCATCTGGTGAGATTTCACCTGAGATTGAAAATGGCAATAAGAAAGCCCGCCTCAGATAGCGACGGGCTTTCTTATAACTGAAGATTTATTAAGCAGAAACTACAGTCAAGTTAACAGTTGCAACGATGTTGTGTGCAAGTGAGACCTTAACGGCGTGTGTGCCTGTCTTCTTGATGTGACCAGTTGTCTTGAGGTTATGGCGATCGATATCAACGGATGTTGCTGATTTGATTGCAGCAGCAATGTCTTTATCTGTGACAGAACCGAAGAGGCGACCAGCTGTACCGGTCTTGACCTTTACGGTCACTGTTGCCTTCTCAAGTGTTGCCTTGATCTCTTTAGCGTGATCGAGATCGCGGACTTCGCGGGCAGCACGTGCACGACGGATTCCTTCGATCTGCTTCTCGCCACCAAGTGACCAGACGATTGCAACGCCACGTGGCAACAAGAAGTTGCGTGCGTAGCCATCTTTAACAGTGACAACATCGCCAGCGTTTCCGACCTTATTTACTTCACGAGTAAGGATGAGTTTCATAGTTCTTAGCTCCCTTATCGCGCTGAAGATGTGTAAGGCAGTAGCGCTACTTCACGGCTGTTCTTGACAGCTGTTGCTACTGAACGTTGGTGTTGTGTGCAAGCACCTGTTACTCGGCGAGCGCGAATCTTGCCGCGATCTGAGATGTACTTGCGAAGGGTCGCAATATCTTTGTAATCGATATATGTGACCTTGTCACGACAGAAGCTGCAAGGCTTCTTCTTGAACTTCTTATTAAGAGCCGCTGCTTTAGCGCCCTTATTCTTCGGCTCGCGTAGAGCCTTGTTATTTCTTGCTCCCATTGTGGTGCTCCTTTTCGGGCCCTTCCAAGTAGTTTCGCAACTTGCTTAGAAGGAATGGATTGTCGGTTGTTTAACTTCTTCTATTTAAAAGGGTGGTTCGTCGGTTGTAGATGTTCCCCATCCACCACCGGCTGGTGAAGTCGTTGCGGCAGCCCATGGATCGTCGTTGAAGGATTCGGCTGCAGCAGGTGCTGCACTTGCTCCAGTTCCACCTGCACGCGAAGCTCGTGTGACCTTCGCTGTTGCATTGCGGAGTGATGGACCTACTTCATCAACTTCTACCTCAAAGACTGTGCGCTTTTCGCCTTCTTTTGTTTCATATGAACGTTGCTTGAGTCTGCCAGAGAGAATGACGCGCATTCCCTTTGTCAGTGACTCTGCAACATTTTCTGCAGCTTGACGCCAGATTTGGCATTGAAGGAAGAGGCTCTCGCCATCTTTCCATTCATTTGTAGCCTTATCTAGATAACGAGGTGTTGAGGCAACACGAAATTTCGCTACCGCTGCACCACTAGGTGTGAAACGTAGCTCCGGATCGTCAACGAGGTTGCCGATCATTGTGATTGTTGTATCTCCTGCTGCCATTTTTTCCTCTTATCTACTCGTGGAGTCCGTGCTGATAAATTACCCGTAATAGGTGACAACTACCGCGCGAAACGCGGCAGCTGTTGATTACTCGGGGCGTATTACCTTTGTGCGCAAGACAGATTCGTTCAGGTTCAGCTGACGATCTAACTCTTTGATTGCCGCAGGCTCGCAGTGCATATCTACAACTGCGTAAATGCCTTCTGGCTTCTTATTGATTTCAAATGACATACGGCGTTTGCCCCAAACATCGAGCTTGTCGACGCGGCCTCCGCTGTCTTTGATGATCTTGAGATATGTCTCAAGTGATGGTGTGACTGTACGTTCTTCGAGTTCTGGATCGAGAATGACCATTAATTCATAGTGACGCATGCGTTAACCCGACCTCCTTTGGACTAAGACGGCCACGGCATTTCCGTGACAGGAGGGTTAATACTCCTGAAGAACACGCTCCGAAGGATTGTGTAATTCAGGACGCTAAGGGTAACTCTCGCCTGTTGATAAGAGAAATTCGCTCGGAAATACGCGGGATTTTTGATGGCGGGCGGCTAGGCGGGCCAGCAGGAGAATCGAGGCGGCGATGCGGACCAGGGTAATGACTGAATATGCCACAACCGGCAGACCGAATTTCGCACCAGTAACAGAGGCAAGGTGTTGCCAGATTGCGAAGTGATAAAGAAGTTCACACCCTTGCCAGAAGAAGAACACGGCCAAATCTTTTTTATCGATAAGTGCAATGACTGCAAGGGGTGTTAACCAGAGAACGTATTGCGGTGAATAGACCTTGCTCACCGCCATCACGATGATGAAGATAAAGATCGCTGTGTGGGCAAGGGTGGGTGGTTTAGTGAGTTGGAGTAAATAGATGATGAGTGCGGTAATTCCGATGAGTAAGCAGAGAACAGATAAATAATTTTGGTGGGTGAGGTTGAGACCTAAGTTAGAGAGGGCATACCAAATCGAACCCCAGTCAGATCCGCGGTTGAGATTAAGTGAATAAAAGCGCCACCACCCTTGTGGTGTTGTGAGAAATACCGGTGCGTTGATTGCAATGAATGTCGCCGCAGTGATCAGGAAATATCGCGCAAACTTTGCAATCTTTTCTCGGCGAAAGAAAATCAGTGCGATGGGGATGAGTAAGAAGATGGGGAGAAACTTTGTTGAGATAGAAATTCCAAGAAGTATCGCACTTGGTATCTCTAACTTCTTATCGAAGAAATATATCGCAGCTAACATCGTTGCTATCGCCCAGAGATCCCAGTTGATATAGAGCGAGGCCACTGCAGCCGGTGCCAGTGGTAGTAAGTATGCAAATTCGGGTTTGATCTTAAATGTGATAAAAGAAATGAAGAGAAAGAGCAGCGCTAAGAGAAGTATGTTGATGTGGAAGTAATTAGTTACTCCTTGCGGAATAAGCTTTGCGGTAACCCACATGATTGCGCCCTGAACAACGGGGTATTCAACAGCGTTCTCGGCACTGGAATAAGCCCATCTGCCTTGATCTAATTCACGTTCGCCATACAGGGCTGGAATATCTGAATAGCATGCATGAACATACTGTCCTGGTGATTGCCAGCCTTCGGCGCTGCAGTGATTGAACTTGGCAAAACTTACTAGCGAAGAAAGAACTGCAAGAAGTAGAACGACGCGAATTCCAACGCGCATCAGGTATTACTTCTTTCTTGTTTGAACGCCACCACTTGTCATCACGACAGGTTCAAGGCCGCCAATATTTGCAGGTGCTGGAAAACTCATGATGGGCTCATCTTTCAAAGCGCCCTTCATAAAATAGGTCCAGATTCTTGCCGGGAATGTTCCACCTGTCACAGATGTGAGGCCGCCAATTCCATTAAGTGATTCAGATGCGCTATCGCGAAAGAGGGCAACGGAAGCCGCTAGTTGTGGTGTGTATGCGCTAAACCACGCTGACGCATTTGATTGCGATGTTCCAGTTTTTCCGGCAGCCGGGCGACCCAAAGCAAGGGCTGCCGATCCGGTTCCGCCATTGACCACACTCTTAAGTGCGTAGGTGAGATCTGCCATCACCTCTTTGGTAAATACTTCTTGTGTCTGTGCCTTGCCTTGATAGAGCAAACCTTTATTTGAGCCCGTTACAGATGCCACCATGTAAGGCTTTGAATACACACCTTGGGCAGCAAATGTTGCATAGGAGTTTGCTACATCGATCACATGCGGGCTTGCAACACCTAAGGCAACAGATGGAGTTGCAATCATCGCAACATTTTCTGGAATTCCAGCACGTCTTGCTGCATCAACAACTTTATCCATGCCAGCTTTCATACCAAGAGGTACAAATACAGTGTTGATGGAGTGTTGGGTTGCGGTGAGCAGATCTACCTGACCCCACCCTTCATCGCCGTAATTCGATACCTCATATGGTCTTCCTAAGTCATCAAAAGTTTGTGGTGAGTCACCATTCCACATCGATGTCATCGGAATTCCAGCCTCTAAGCTGGCAATGAGGGCAAAGGGCTTAAAGGTAGAGCCGGCTAGGGCAATGGACTGGGTGGCATCGTTTAGTTGTCGAACTACATAATCTTTTCCACCATACATCGCAATGACTTCGCCAGTGCCGGGGCGAATGGCAACAAGTGCGGTGTGCAGGTTTTCCGGAGCGTCAGCAGGTGTGAATTTATTTACCGCATCAACTGCAGCTTGTTGTGCGCGTTGATCGAGCGTTGTCTTAATGACATAACCGCCAACAAGTAGCTGGTCTTGAGTAAATCCGAGTTTGCTGAGCTCTTTCTGTACCGCATCAATGATGTAACCCTTAGGACCGCTTAATTGTCCAGATGTTGTACGTGGTGCCACTCGCGGGAACTTGGCATCCTTTGCCTCGGCTTCAGTAATCCACTTCTGGTCGAGCATTCCTTGAATGACATAAGCAAATCTATTTTCAAGTCGGACTGCGTTCTCTTTAGAGAGCGAAGGATCGTAATAACCTGGAGCTCGCAAGATACTTGCGATGACTGCAGATTGTGAAATGCTGAGTTGATGAGCGTTGCGATTGAAGTATTGCTGAGCCGCAGTCTGCACACCATATGAACCGCGACCAAAATAAATGGTGTTGAGATAGTTCTCTAAAATCTGATCTTTCGAGAGCGCATTTTCTAACTTAAGTGAGATAACAAGTTCTTTTATTTTTCTTTGGATTGTGCGACTTGGAGATAAAAATGCGGTCTTTGCATATTGCTGTGTGATTGTTGAGCCACCTTCTCCGGTGAGATCTCCTGATCTGAGGTTATTGAGAAGTGCTCGTGCGATGCCGGTGGGACTAAAGGCGCGATTGGCATAAAAGTTGCGATCTTCTGCCGCCATCACTGCATAACGCAGACGAAGGGGAATTTTTGCAAGCGGCAAAATTTGTCTGTTCTGAGTTCCAACGCGACCAATTTCAGAACCATTTGAATATTGGATGACGGTGGATTGACTATTTACATAGGCGTTGGGGTCCGGGATTGAAACGGTAAACCAGGCAAATGCGAAGAGGGTTGCACCCGCAATAAAACCAAAGCCCGCCAGGAAGATTCCGGCTCGGATCAATTTGGTTTTAATCATTTGGCTAGATTACTGGGTAAATATGTCTACTTCAGTGAAGCGAAGTCTTCATCCTCGAGTGTGCGCTGGCGACGTGGAACTTTACGCTCGCGGCCATCGCCTAATAAGTATGTAGAGCACAAGTGATTCCAGGAACATTCACGACAGACCTCAACGACATACACAGAGAACTCTCCGAATTCTTTCTCCATCTCTGCAAGTTCAGCTCCATTTTTTATACGACCAGAGAATTGCCCCAGTTGATCCCCGAATGTGTAACGCAGTTCTACTAGCCCATCTTTCTTACACACTGGGCATTTGCGCTCAGTTTTCTCACCGTGATATTTAGCTGCTCGCATCAGATATGGGTCAGCATCACACGCATCGACAACACCACGAAAGAGAGCGAGCAGGGTTGCACGCTTATCAAGTGAATAATCGATGAACCCTCGTCGAGTCTGCATAATAGGAGAAGAATAAACCCCTTTACCTAACTACGCTTCTCCTATGACTTTGTGGCAATTGCTCAGAGATCGGAAACTCTTTCGCTTGCTGCGAATCCGTTGGTCTGGGCAGATTACCGATGGAATTTTCCAAAGCGCGCTTGCCTCTTTTATTCTCTTTTCTCCTGAACGTCAGGCGAGTGCGGTGAATGCGGCGGTGGCATTTGCCGTTGTGCTTCTACCGTATTCCGTCGTGGGTCCATTTGTTGGAACGCTACTCGATAGATTCTCTCGACAACGAGCGATATTTTTCGCTAACCTCACTAGGTCGCTCACACTTGTCGTTATCGCACTCTTAATCTTTAATGAAAGAACTGGGCTAGAAATTACTGTGTTTGTTTTGGTTGCATTTGGCGTCAATAGATTAATTCTTGCCGGGCTATCTGCCGGAATTCCACTGATGACAACACCAAAAGAACTTATCTCAGCAAATGCGTTAGCTGTCACCGGTGGTTCTGTCTGGGTTGTTCTTGGCGGCGGAATTGGTTTAGGCATTCGCCAATTACTTGATCTTTCCGGGAGCGCCGATAACGCAGACGCGGTACTGATACTTGCAGCTTCTCTCGGGTATCTGATTGCTGCACTGCTCACATCTTTGTTGGGAAAGACTGAAATTGGCCCGCGCCCACATGAAATTGTTAAGGGAAGTTTTACCCAAGGTCTCATTGAAATGCGTGAAGGTTTTCAATTCCTACAAGTACACGCCGATGCTGCTCGCGGAATTGCAGCAACGGCAATTCATCGCGGAGGTCTCACCGCCCTTACACTGACAGCGCTTTTACTAGAAAGAAATACTTTTAATGATCCGGCCGACAGTGAGGCTGGTCTTACCGGATTAAGTGTGACCTTATCTATTGCAGCTACCGGCTTTGTTATTGGGGCACTTGCCGCTCCTTACGGCGTGCGAAAAGTTGGACGACACCGTTGGATTCGCTTATCAATCTTTGCGGCAAGTTTTGGTTCGCTCTTACTTGTTATAGATCGCACCCCAATTCTGCTTGGGGCTACCGCATTTTTTGCTGCCATGTGTGGTCAGAGTGTGAAAGTAACAAATGATGCCCTGGTGCAATCAAAGATCGATGATTACTTCCGTGGTCGAGTCTTTTCGGTCTATGACGTCGTTGTTAATTCAGCAATTGTTACTGGCGCCCTCTTTGCCGCCTGGATCTTGCCCATCAGCGGTGACTCATGGTTGTTGCCACTTATCGTTTCAATCTCCTGGGTACTTGTTGCCACAGTATTGCTACGCCCAGAAAAATTCTTTCTTAAGGATGACGCCTAGCTTTCCACCACTGTAATAACTCTTGCGTCGCACGTTCTTCACCCAGCGGACCATGTTCCATGCGTAGCTCCATCAGGAAATCAAGGGCCTTGCCAACATCAGCTGAAGGTTTGAGATCAAGTAGTTGCATTACTTGGGCGCCATCTAAATCTGGGCGAATCTTTGATAACTCTTCTTCCTCTTCCAGTTTTGCAATGCGTGCCTCAAGGCCGTCATATGTTCGAGCTAGTCGTTCTGCCTTCTTTGCATTACGAGTAGTGCAATCGGCGCGAGTTAATACATGTAAATGTGTGAGTAATTCACCAGCATCGCGCACGTAACGGCGCACCGCAGAGTCAGTCCATTCGCCATCGCCATAACCGTGAAAGCGCAGATGCAAAGCGGTGAGGGTTTCAACGGCGTCGACTGTCTCATTATCAAAGCGGAGCGCCTTCATGCGCGCCTTTGCTAGCCGGGCTCCAACTACTTCATGGTGATGAAATGAAACTCCGCCGCCTTCAATAAGGTTGCGAGTTTTTGGTTTTCCAATGTCGTGCAAAAGCGCTGCTAGGCGAATGACAAGGTTAGGGCCGCCTAGTCTGTCTTCTTGCGCAATTGCTTGCTCTAGCACGGTAATGGAATGTTCATACACATCTTTATGGTGATGATGCTCATCAATTTCCAGACGCAGCTTTGGAATCTCTGGCAGGACAAGATCAGCAAGACCGGTATCTACCAAAATGGTAATTCCAAGTCGTGGGTTTTCTGACATCAGCATTTTTATAAACTCATCGCGCACCCGCTCAGCCGAAATAATCGAGATGCGAGAAGCCATCGCTGTCATTGCTGCAGTGACTTCTGGATCAATTGCAAAGTTAAGTTGACTTGCAAAACGAGCAGCACGCATCATGCGAAGTGGATCATCAGAAAATGATTGTTCGGCACTTGCTGGTGTTCTTAATACTTTCTTCGCTAAATCTTCCAGCCCACCAAATGGATCGATAAATTCTGGTTCGCCTCCTGTGAGCTCTAGCGCCATCGAGTTAACGGTGAAATCTCGTCTGGAGAGATCTCCTTCAATGTTGTCACCAAATTCAACATCTGGATTACGAGAATTCTCTTCGTATTTCTCTAATCGATACGTAGTTACTTCAACAGTGACATCACCGAGTTTGGCTGCAACTGTGCCAAAGAGAATTCCGGTATCCCAAATATTATCTGCCCATGCTTTAAGTATTTTCTTTGTCTCATGTGGGTGCGCATCTGTTGTGAAATCTAAATCATTTCCAAGTCGACCCAAGATTGCATCGCGCACAGGGCCACCCACGAGTGCAAGGCGAAAACCACTGGCGGTGAAAGCTTGGGCAAGTGATGATGCCGCTGGCGCGTTTGCGATGAGGGAGCGGATAGCCAACTCGGCGGCTGCCCCAAAATTGCTCTTCTCTGCGCTCACAATAGATAAGCGTAGTCGCGTACTCTTCATCTATGACCCCGGCACCTGGTGCGGGCAGCGAAGGTACGAAGAAAAAGCGTAGGCGCAAGCGCCCAGCTCATCGCTCCCCACAATCTCAAGATGTAACGACCCCCACCGCCCCTAATGCAGAGCGCGCAAAAAAAGCACCGGCAAAAGTTGTTTATGCCAAACGAGTAGATGAAGTCAGCGCCGGTGGACTTGTCGTTGATGCCAGCGGAAAACTTGGCCTGCTTATCGGCCGTCGCGATCTTAAAGATACGACCGGCAAGAGAATTCTCTGGTCACTGCCTAAGGGACATATTGAAGAGGGTGAAACTCCGGAAGAAGCGGCCTTGCGCGAAGTGCAAGAGGAGACCGGCATCGTCTCTGTTATTGAAAAATCTTTAGGTGTAATCGATTTCTGGTTTATGGCAGGTGGGAAGAGAATTCATAAAACTGTTCATCATTATTTATTCCGAGAAAATGGTGGGGTACTGGCGGCGCAAGAGAGTGAAGTAGATGAGGTTGCATGGTTCCCGCTTGCTGAAATCGTGGAACGCCTTGCTTATCCTGACGAAAAGAAATTAATCGCGCGAACAAATGCGGCGCAAGAAATGTCTGCGCTATGAAGAAGGTAGCAATAGTTCTGTTGGCACTCATTGCCCTTGGTGTGACACCTGCAGATGCTGCAACTCCAGTTGTAAGAATTACTGATAAACCTCATAAAGATTTCGAGGGTAAATTTCGCAATAATGAATTAGCAACGTTGATCACACCCGAAGGTAAGTTGGGTAAAATTGTCTTTAACCCCGCAAACTCGCGAAAAACGTGGGTGATAGACCCAGCTCTTATTGATGAAATCGCAGATATGGCAGATGGTTATTCGATTGCGGGCGAAGAAGATAAAGCAGGGCAGTTAGCTGCACAGAGTTGGTTATTTGCCTTGAAGTTTACGACGCTAAAAAATTCAGTTATCGCACTGCCGTATGGCAACCCAGATCAATCTCTTGCAAAGCGATTAGCGCCAAGTGAGCTACGTTTCTACTCGCTATTTGGAAAGCAGCAGTTAGAACTTCAATTAGGTCGTCCTGTTATTGCCGAAAATGGGTGGAGCAAAGGGGCATCGCGCCTTAGTTCTCCATTTAGGGCCCTGTATACAGAGAACCGCAGGATGCTCACTGGACTTTCTACAATCTCAACCGCCCCTGAGATCACAGCTCTTCGGGCGCGACTTGGCACGGTAATGAATCCAGTACTTGATGAGAGTGAACGCGTCTTTTTCTCTTACTCAGCAACGCGTGCGGTTCAGGCGATGACTGCCAAGCTGCGCGTGATTCCAGGTCGATATCAACTCACTTCTACTACCGCCAAACTGCCGGTGACTTTGGTAAATAGTTTTGACACACCAACTGTTGTAAATCTTTCTCTTATTCCACTGAACTCACGTATCACAATTGAGAATGTAAATAACATCCAGTTAGCTGCAAAATCGCGGCAGCAATTAACTCTGGAAGTAAATGTCATTGCTCCGGGCTCCGTCCTTGTGAATGCCCAATTTATGAATAGTGAAGGGCAGTTAGTGGGTGAGCAATCTGAGCTAGCCTTGAGCGCAACGATCATAGATTCTCGTGTTGCGTGGTTTACAACGGCTGCTGCAGTTCTATTGTTCTTAGGTGCAATTACGCAATCTGTTCGAAGAGTACGAAAGAGTCGTAAATGAAAAATAACGAACTCTTTCGCGCCTCTGGAATCATGGCGATAGGAACAATACTTTCCCGAATTACCGGTTTTGTTCGCGCGCTGCTTGCTGTCGCCGTGCTTGGTACCGCACTTTTAGCTGACACCTTTAACGTTGCAAATACCATGCCTAATATTTTGTATAACTTACTTGTTGGTGGTGCGCTCACCGCGATCTTTGTTCCTCAACTAGTGAGATCTTTTGAAGATCACGATGGTGGCCATGGTTTTGCTTCCAGGCTTGTCACAACTATTTCTCTTATTCTCCTTGTACTTGTTGCAGTGGGAGTAATTTTTGCGCCCGCACTTGTTCGTTTATATGCACCTGAATTTTCAACTCCTGGTTTTGAAACTGAGCAAGAGATTGCAGTTGCCTTTACTCGTTATTGTTTGCCGCAAATCTTCTTCCTTGGTCTCTTTACGATGCTCGGTCAGGTTGCAAACGCCCGTGGCTCTTTTGCGCCACTAATGTGGGCGCCGATTGCAAATAACCTGGTTGTGATTGTTGTTTTTGCCGCCGTTCTCATCACTGAGCGCTCACTAGCACTGGGCACAATTACAGATCTGCAAGTGCAGATTCTGGGTTGGGGCACGACGCTGGGTGTTGTTGTGCAAGCACTTATTTTGATTCCAGTAGTCAAGCGCTCTGGAATTCATATCCGCCCCATGTTTGGTCTTGGCGGGCTCGGTAAATCTTTCGGTCTAGCCGGGTGGACCTTGATCTACGTGCTTATCTCTCAACTTGGTTACTTAGTCACAGTCAATGTTGCGACAAGTGCCGCGGTGCGAAGTGCCCAAGCTGGAATAACAACAGGTGTTGGTTTTACTCCATTTACTAGCGCTTACTACATCATGCTCTTGCCATATTCGATCGTCACAATTTCAATTGTCACAGCGCTACTTCCTCATTTATCACGGCTTGCCATAGCTAAAGATGTGGAAGAGGTGCGCAAACAACTCACTCGTGCAATTCGAATGGTCGCTGTTGTTACCGTGCCTAGCGCTGTTGCGCTACTTCTCTTCGGCCCACTCATGACCCAATCTCTCTATCTAGGAATTTCCTTAGAGGATGCTCGCTATATTGGTTTTGTGCTCTCGGCTTTAAGTATCGGCCTTGTAGCTTTTTCAATCAACTTAATTTTGATTCGTGGTTTTAATGCATTTGAAGATACTAAAACGCAGGTTTTATCTATCTTGATTATCAACATCATCTCTGTTGCTTTATCTTATGTATTTCTGGAAACCTTGGATAGTTATTGGGTGACAGTGGGACTCGGTTTAGCGTTTTCAGTCAGTTACATCGTTGGGCTTTTTATTACTATCTCTTTATTGAAAAAACATATCGGGCGGCTACAAGTCGGTGATTTCGCCGCTCAACATGGGCTTCTGTTAATTGCATCCTTTGTGGGAATGCTTCCATTTTTTGCAATCGCTTTCTATTTCGATTGGGCTTATGACGATGCCTCCCTTGCCCTTCGTGCTATTCGTTTGATATTCATTCTTGCGGGAAGTGGTATTGCCTATCTCTTTATTGCCAGAGCTCTGAAAGTGAGTGAAGTCTCAGGGCTTAGAGGGTTCGTCGCCGCTACCCTGCGCCGGCGTCGCGATAAGTAATTCTGTTAAGCGCGATATTCTCACCCCATGAGCACAGATATTCGTGAGGTTGTCATTGTTGGATCTGGACCAGCTGGTTACACCGCTGCTATCTATGCCGCTCGCGCTCAATTAAATCCTTTAATGTATGAAGGTTCTGTCACCGCCGGCGGTGCGCTCATGAATACAACTGAAGTTGAAAACTTTCCTGGTTTTATTGATGGAATCATGGGGCCAGATCTCATGGATAACATGCGTAAGCAATCAAAGCGTTTTGGTACTGAACTGATTACCGATGATGTTGTTGAAATGGATCTCACTGGTGATATCAAGATTATTAAAGATGGGTCAGGAAATGTTGTTCGCGCCCGTTCGGTAATCCTTGCGATGGGTTCGGCATATAGAGAAATTGGTTTAGAGAACGAGAAGCGTTTATCGGGGCGTGGTGTTTCATGGTGTGCCACGTGTGATGGCTTCTTCTTTCGAGATCAAGAGATTGCTGTTGTTGGTGGTGGCGACTCCGCACTTGAAGAGGCAACATTTCTAACTAAGTTTGCAAGCAAAGTTGTATTGATTCACCGCCGTGGTGAACTTCGCGCCTCTAAGATTATGCAGGAGCGCGCATTTGCTAATCCTAAAATCGAATTGTTGTGGGATACCGAAGTCATTGATGTTCTAGGTGAGCAGAAAGTTGAAGCCCTCGAACTTCGTAACACTAAAACTGGAGAAGTAAGTAAGCGTAACTTCACTGGATTATTTGTAGCTATCGGGCATATTCCGCGCTCTGAGCTTGTTACATCTTCTGTGACACTTGATAACGAGGGTTATGTGAAAGTCGAAGGCCGCTCTACCCGCACAAACCTCGCTGGAGTCTTTGCCTGTGGTGATCTGGTCGATCACACCTACCGACAAGCCATCACAGCGGCAGGCTCGGGATGTCAGGCAGCTCTCGATGCTGAAAAGTTTTTATCCCACTAGTAACCTCAACCGCTATAGAATTACAAGAGCTAGATAGAAAATAGGAGTAAAGATGAGCGCACCAATCAAAGTCACAGCAGCCAATTTCGATGAGGTTGTGCTTAAAAGCAGCACGCCAGTGCTCGTTGATTTCTGGGCCGAATGGTGTGGTCCATGCCGCGCAATCGCTCCGATTCTTGATGATATCGCTGCAGAACACGGTGATAAGTTAAAGATTGTAAAGCTCAATACCGATGAAGAATCTGCCATCGCTATCAAATATGGCGTGACCTCTATTCCAATGCTCAATGTCTATGTCAATGGTGAAGTAGTAAAGACAATCATTGGTGCAAAGCCAAAGCCTGCTCTTCTGAAAGAGCTCGAAGGTTTCATCTAATTAACTTACTTTTAGGAAGAGTCTTGCTATGAAAGAGATGTCGGCCGATGACATTCGCTCTTTTCAGCAAGAGCGTGGTCTTCACATCACCGGTGAGCTCAACGAACAAACACTTCGCGCGCTAGAAGAGGCCAGATGGAAGTTGGGCGATCGCTCGCTCTATCTACAAAAGCCGCCATTGATGCACGGTGATGATGTGGCAGCTCTGCAATCGCGTCTGACTGAGATGGGTTTTCACTGCGGACGAGTTGATGGAATTTACGGAGCTATGACCGAAAGTGCTGTTAAGGAATTCCAAAAATCTGTCGGTGTTGCCATTGATGGTAAGTGTGGTCCGGCAACAATTATCGCAATGCTTCGTCTGACAAAAATTGTTTCCGGTGGTGCACCCGCAGCACTTCGTGAAAGTGCGCTGCAGAAAAATCGTGGGCCTGCTTTGGCTAATAAAGTAATTGTAATTGATCCAAGTTCAGAAGATTATGAGCGAGAGATTGTCTTTGATATTGCCCAGCGGTTAGAGGGACGTCTATTAGCACTGGGTGCATCTGTTTTTCTCACACGCGGTGCTAATAACAACCCCAGTGAAGAAGAGCGGATTTTATTTACCAATAAAAATAAGGCTGATTTGATGATTTCATTTCATATCGACCAGCACAAAAACCCAGAAGCACATGGTGTGGCAACATTTTTCTATGGCAATGACCAACATGGCGTGCACTCAATTGTGGGTGAAAGATTTGCATCCTTAGTACAGCGCGAACTCTGTGCACGTACTGATTTCCTGAATTGCCGCACACATGCAAAGACATGGGATTCACTTCGCCTGATCACCGCACCTGCAGTTCGTGTGGATCTTGGATATATCTCAAATAGCGCAGATGCTGCCCGCTTGGCCCGAGCCGAATTTAGAGACACCATTGCTGAAAGCTTCATTATTGCGATTCAGCGCCTTTATTTAGCGGCCGAAGATGATGCAAAGACTGGAACCTTGCGAATATCAGACCTACGTAGCGCAGGTCTTCGCTGATTAATGAAGAGGATATTCATTCGCTAGCATCGCTTGACCTATGGGAGACTTCTCCTTATGTCTGACATCTCTATCCGCTACCAAACCGGCGCCCCACAGAATCTCGAGAAGAGATTTGCTGCGCGCGCTGCCGAGATGCTGCCTTCAGAGATTCGTTCACTTTTTGCAGTTGCATCTCGCCCGGAAATTGTTTCACTCGCGGGTGGAATGCCAAATCTGTCTGCCCTTCCGATGGAGATGATTGCCGGGGTAGTCAAGGAACTCATTCTCACCAATGGTTCGGAAGCACTGCAATATGGAAGTGGCCAGGGACATCCGAAACTTCGGGAACAGATTTGCGATGTGATGGCACTTGAAGGAATTCGCGCAAACCCTGATGATGTTGTTATTACTACCGGTTCCCAGCAAGCACTAGATCTCATCTCTCGAATCTTTATCGATCCAGGTGATGTTGTCCTCGTTGAAGCTCCTTCTTATGTCGGTGCCCTCGGAACTTTCCGTCAATACCAAGCTTCAGTCGTTCATGTTGAAATGGATAACGACGGGCTTGTTCCAGATTCATTACGTGCAGCAATTAAGAGTGTGCGTGCTACCGGGCGCAAGATCAAGTTCTTGTATCTAATTCCAAATTACCAAAACCCCACTGGTGTTTGTCTGCCCGCTGATCGCCGCACCGAGATCTTAAGTATCTGCCGTGAAGAAGAAATCTTTGTCGTTGAAGATAACCCTTACGGGCTATTAGGTTTTGATAAGCCTTCCCCGAATGCAATGCGCGCCGAAGATTCTGAAAATGTTATTTACTTAGGCTCTTTTTCAAAGACTATTGCTCCTGGGCTTCGTGTGGGTTGGGCACTTGTTCCGCAATCACTGAAAGATAAGTTGGTGATTTCATCTGAATCTTCAATTTTGTGTCCGTCAAACTTCACCCAGCTCACTATCTCTAGTTATTTGGCTGATCAGCCATGGCGCGATCAGATTGCTAGCTTCTGTGAGCTTTATAAGGTGCGCCGCGATGCGATGCTGGAATCCCTAGAACAACATTTCCCAGCAGAGGCCACATGGACAAAGCCTGGTGGTGGTTTTTATGTGTGGGTTAATTTGCCGGCTGAAATTGATACTAAAGCTTTAATGCCAAAGGCGATTGTGGCCAAGGTTGCTTATGTGCCAGGCAGTGCCTTCTACGCAGATGGCCTGGGCTCATGGGCGATGCGTCTTTCTTATTGCCACCCAACACCAGAGCGGATTCGTGAAGGTGTGAAAGCACTCGGTGGTGTGATTAAGCAAGAGATGGGTCGCAGAGGAACCGCTCTTACTTAGAACCTTCGATGAGATCAACAATGCGTTGTAGATCTTCATTGCCTGCAAATTCGATAACAATCTTGCCTTTACCTTTACCACTCTCCACACTCACACGGGTATCAAGGTAATCACTTAAGAGTTCGGCGGCAGCTAAGCCGGCACCTGATACTCCCTTAACGCTAGATTTCTTAGCGCCCTTACTTGTTGGTTTCATGGTGGCGATAATTTCTTCAGTAGAGCGAACACTTAGCCCCTCTGCCACAATTCTGGAGGCAAGCTTTTCAATCTCTGTTGCATCTGTGAGTCCCAGCAGTGCTCGCGCGTGGCCGGCAGAAAGAACACCGGATGCAACTTTGCGTTGCACCGCATCAGGAAGATTTAATAACCGGATTGTGTTTGAAATCAGTGGGCGTGATCGGCCAAGTTTGAGAGCGAGTTCATCGTGGGTGCAGCCAAAGTCGCTGAGCAATTGTGCATATGCCGCGCCTTCTTCCAATGGGTTGAGGTTGCTGCGGTGAATATTTTCAATCAGTGCATCACGAAGAAGTTCATTATCCGGTGTCTGTCTAATGATGACAGGAATAGAAGTTAGCCCGGCAGCTTTAGCAGCGCGGTAGCGGCGTTCTCCCATAACGAGTTCATATTTATTCTCCGCAACTTTGCGAACTACAGGTGGTTGCAAGATACCGATTGATTTAATGGATGCAATTAATTCATTGAGTGCCGTTTCATCAAAGACTGTACGAGGCTGACGTGGGTTAGGTGAAATTTGGTTGATGGGCACTTCGTTTTGTTGTGCAACTTCAGTGCCGGCAACAGTAAGTGATGTGGGAATAAGTGAATCAAGATTTGTGCCGAGCCCACCACGTTTAATCGCCATTATGCAATTCCACCTTTGTAATTAATGCTGACTACATTTGAATCAAAGACAACATCATCTTTAGCTTTCCCTCGTTCTGCAATCTCACGGGCTACTTGCATATAAGCAATCGCACCCGGTGAGAGCGGGTCATAGGTCATCACTGTTTGGTTATATGAAGGTGCCTCTGAAACGCGCACCGCACGAGGAATAGGAATATCAATAAGTTCATTAGGAAAATGTGATCGCACATTTGCTGCAACATCATTTGATAAACGTGTGCGCCCATCAAACATAGTTAAAACAATGGTGGAAAGGTTAAGTGTTGGGTTTAATCTCTTCTTCACAACAGAGTAGGTCTCAAGAAGTTGTGACAAGCCTTCTAGTGCGTAGTACTCGGTTTGAATCGGGATTAACAATTCTTTTGATCCAGCAAATGCATTGATGGTAAGTAAACCTAGTGATGGTGGGCAATCAATAAAAATGTAATCATAATTTGCACTAATTTCATCGATAGCGGCCTTGAGTTGTAGTTCGCGGGCAACCATGGAAACTAAATTAATTTCGGCATTGGCAAGTGATGTATTTGAAGGAAGGCAATCAAGTGCTGGAAAACCTGCCACCTTTTGAATGACCTCTGAAATTTGCGCACTACCCATCAGCACTTCATAGACACCGGCTGATTGGCGGTGCTCTACCCCCAGGGCAGTTGAGGCATTTCCTTGTGGATCTAGATCAATAACAAGGACTCGCAAACCCCCCATAGAAAGGGCGGCTGCAATATTGACGGTGGTGGTGGTTTTACCCACCCCGCCCTTCTGATTTGCGACGGTGAAAATTCGGGTGGAGGCCGGCTTGGCCATCGCCTCTTTTAGCCGGCGAACCCCGACAACTTTGGGGAGTGTTTCACGTGAATCATCACCGGGCATGGGCCAATCTAACCACTCCTGGCGCCGCAGCTCCTTCGCCTAGCTCGGTTTGCGCAGTTCGACGATGCGCCCGAGGCCTATTCCTTCGAGTTCAATCTCATGGAGTACCGCGTTCTTTACCCCCACCATCTCGGCGGCGGCAGATTCACCCTTCATTGCAAGCAAGGCTCCCCCGGTTTTAACCATATGCCAGCTAATTTTCTTCAGCTTCTCTAACGGGGCCACAGCCCTGGCGGTGACGTATTCGGCGCTCTTCTTCACATCTTGGGCGCGCCCACGAATCACTTCAATACCAAGTCCCTCGGTCGCCTCTTTTAAGAATTCAACCCTGCGCTCAAGGGGTTCGATCAGGGTTACTTTTAGATCAGGACGAGCTAGGGCTATCACTATGCCAGGCAAGCCCGCCCCGGAGCCAATATCAAAAAGGGAGGCATTCTGAGGCAGAAGCTGGGTTACCGGTAGGCAGTTAAAGATATGGCGTTCCCAGATGCGCTCGCCTTCGCGGGGGCCAATCAGGCCTCGCTCAATTCCGGCGGTGGTCAGAAATTGCGCAAAGGCACGAATCTCTTCCTGGCGTTCTGGGAAGTAGCGGCCGACTAGCCCCTCTACTGATTGTTCCACGTGAAACTAGATCTACGCTGGGTAGATAACGACGAAGCGGTTTGGGTCTTCACCATCTGACTCTGAGGTCAGCCCTAAAGTCTGGATAGTGTCGTGGATGATTTTGCGCTCAAAGGCGTTCATTGGGTCTAGCTTGATTGAGCTGCCTGTGGTCTTTGCTTGTTCAGCCATCTCTTGCGCCAGAGCGGTGAGCTCTTTGCGGCGCCCTGCTCTAAATCCATCGATATCAAGCATAAGTCGGCTGCGATCCCCGGTTGCTGTCTGCACAGCTAGGCGGGTGAGCTCTTGGATTGAATCAAGGACTTCACCTTCTGCTCCCACCAGGTGCTTAAGTTTGCCACCCACGATTGCAAGAGCTGCCCGACCATTTTCCACATCGATATCGATATCGCCATCGAGATCTGCAATATCCAGTAGGCCTTCTAGGTAGTCGGCTGCGATATCGCCCTCTTCTTCAAGTTTGGCAGCACTTTTTGGAGCGCGCTCCTCTTTTGAACCAACCACTTCTTCGGTTGCTTCTAAAGTTTCTACTGTTGTTTCGGTGCTCTCTGACATCTTCTCATCCTTTGTCCGGGTTAAGCGTTATTAATAGTATTTGTCTGATTTATTACTTCTTCTTCTTTTTCTTCTTTGGTTGTTTTCGTTGTCCCAGAACTTCTGGAGCCTGCTCCTGGTTCTGGTCAATTTCAGTGCTCTGTGTTTTATTCTCTAACTTTTCTTTCTCCGCGCGCTTTTTTGCCAACGCCTCATATGCCGGAGATCCCGGTGTTGGGTTTCGTTTGATGACGTAGTACTGCTGTCCCCAAGTCCAGAGGTTTGTAGTCGACCAGTAGATCAATACACCCACTGGGAAGTTAACTCCTGAAACTGCAAAGATAACTGGGAATGCATACAACATAATTTTTTGCTGCTGCAACATCATATTGTTACTTGCATCCATCTTTGGCATGCCTTTAACCATGAGTTGGCGCTGGGTAGTAAATGTTGTGGCAGACATGAAGATAATCAAAATTACAGTGACGATGCGAACATTAAGGTCGGTAGTGCCTAAGAAGCTCTGTGAAATCTTGGCGCCGAAAAATGTCGCTTGCGCCGCGCTGTCTAGGAATTCGCCTTTAAGAAATCCGCGTCCGATAGGGGCTGCTACGCCTTCATCAGTCTTTGCTGCGATTCCGTTAAGCACGGTAAAGAGGGCGAAGAAAATTGGTGCTTGGGCAATGATTGGAAAACATGATGCGAGTGGATTTGTTTTGTGCTCTTTATAGAGCTTCATCATCTCTTCTGATTGCTTTTGACGGTCGTCCTTAAACTTCTTTTGAATCTCTTTCATGTGAGGTTGTAGTGCAGTCATTGCGCGTTGGCTTTTAATCTGCTTCACAAAAAGTGGGATCAGAATAATTCGGATGAGTATTACCAGACCTATGATGGAAAGAGTCCAGGTGACACCTGAGTCTTTACCAAATATGGGAGCAACCGCTTGGTGAATTGCCACCATGACACCAGAAACGATGCTATAGAGCGGGTTAAGAATTGAGTCCATTAGCGAGCTCCTACTAGTGTTTTATGGGCTTTTTTCGCATCTGCGCAATCAAGGTCTTCATCTACATAATCAACGCCGCCGAGTGACCACGGGTTGCAGCGAAGGATTCGGTATGAAGCCATCGCAATTCCTTTTAACCCATGGCGAGTAATCGCTGTGAGGGCGTAGTTAGAACAAGATGGGTAGTACTTGCATCGTGGCGCGAACGCGCTAGAAAATAATTGGTAGGCGCGGGTGAGTGCGGTAAGAAGTAACTTCATTAGCGCGCCTCAATTTTTTTAGAGCGCTCGATAAGTTTTTGGATAAGGGTAGAAATCTCTGACGCCACATTTTTATCATCGCTTTGTTTAAGAGCGCGAACAACAAAAAGTGAGCCGAGTGGGAGTTTTACAATATGAGGTGCGGCCGCGTGGCGAACTTTGCGCGCAAGGCGGTGACGTTTGACGGATCCGCCGACAGTTTTGTTAATGATGAGTCCGCATTTTGCTGATGCATTATTTGTGACAGGTGAGATGTAGAGATATCCAACAAAGTGTTCTGTAGTAACTCGGATTCCGCTTTTTGTTGCTCGGGCGAAATCAGAGCTTGAAGTTAAACGTGCGTCGGCTGGGAGCACGAGAAGATCCGTTGCGCTCTTAAACCTTAGGCAGAGAGCTTTATACGGCCCTTGGCACGGCGAGCAGAGAGAACTGCGCGTCCTGCACGGGTAGCCATGCGCGCGCGGAAGCCATGCTTCTTGGCGCGGCGACGCGTATTTGGCTGAAAGGTGCGCTTTGTCATGAGAACTCCAAAATGTTGAGGGCGCTTTAGCCCTAGCTGGTCATAAATACGGGGGAGGCAAGATGGCAAGGTTACGGGTGTGGATAGCCGCGGGTCAAACCAGCGATCTGCCCCTTCTACGCTCTGATAATTGTGGATAACCGCTTGCTA